>CAVXOE010000001.1:0-438803 GCA_963763365.1 uncultured Alphaproteobacteria bacterium
TCAGCATGAGGCCGAGATAAACCGCCGCTCAGCGCGTCGGCACCGGCTTCTCGCCGCGGTAGTCGTAGAAGCCGCGCTGCGTCTTGCGACCGAGCCAGCCGGCCTCGACGTACTTCACCAGCAGCGGGCACGGCCGGTACTTGGAATCCGCCAGCCCCTCGTGCAGCACCTGCATCACCGACAGGCAGGTATCGAGCCCGATGAAGTCAGCCAATTCGAGCGGTCCCATCGGATGGTGAGCGCCGAGCCGCATCGCGGTGTCGATCCCCTCCACGTTGCCGACGCCCTCGTAGAGCGTATAGATCGCCTCGTTGATCATCGGCAGCAGGATGCGGTTGACGATAAAGGCCGGAAAATCCTCGGCCACCGCGATGGTCTTGCCGAGCTTCGATACGAATTCCTTGGTGGCGACGAATGTCGGATCGTCGGTGGCGATGCCGCGGATCAGTTCGACCAACTCCATCAGCGGCACCGGATTCATGAAATGGATGCCGATGAATTTCTCCGGCCGGTCGGTCGATGACGCGAGCCGCGTGATCGAGATCGACGACGTGTTGGTGCCGACGATCGCCTCAGGCTTGAGCGAGGAGCAAAGCGCGGAGAAGATCTGCCGCTTGACATCCTCTTTCTCGGTCGCCGCCTCGATGACGAGGTCGCACTCCCCGAAGTCGTCGTACTTCTCCGCCGGACTGATGCGCTTGAGCGCCGCCTGGCGGTCCTCTTCGCTGATACGCTTGCGAGTCACCTGCCGAGCCATGTTGCCGTTGATGGTCGCGATCCCGGCCTTGAGGCGATCGGCATTGATGTCGTTGAGCTTGATGTCGAAGCCGGCGAGCGCGCAGACATGCGCGATGCCGCAGCCCATCTGTCCCGCGCCGATCACGCCGATGGTGCGGATGGAATTCACTTTCTCCGCGCGTGCAGCGGCGGGTCGCTCTTTAACGTCGATCATGTTCGTGTGCGTGCCTTATCCATATTTAGTCTTATTTTACGCCGGACCCAGGCCGGACACCACAGGTCTGACCCTAACTTCGCAGTAATGGTCAACGGCCGAGCTTGCCGAGTTCAGCCGCCAGTTCCGGCAAAGCCGTGTAGAGATCGGCGACCAGACCATAGTCGGCGACCTGGAAGATCGGCGCCTCCTCGTCCTTGTTGATCGCCACGATCACCTTGGAATCCTTCATGCCGGCAAGGTGCTGGATCGCACCCGAAATGCCGACCGCGATATAGAGATCGGGCGCCACAACCTTGCCGGTCTGGCCGACCTGCCAGTCGTTTGGCGCATAGCCGGCATCCACTGCCGCGCGCGAGGCGCCGACCGCCGCGCCAAGCTTGTCGGCCACCGGCTCGATATACTTAGTGAAGTTGTCGCGGCTTTGCATCGCCCGGCCACCGGAAACAATCACCTTGGCGGAGGTCAATTCGGGCCGCTCCGACTTCGACAATTCGTCGCCCACGAAGGCCGAGATGCCCGGATCGGCGGCGGCGGTGGCCGCGTCGATGGGCGCGGCGGCGCTGCCCGGCCCGGTTGCCTGGAAGGTCGAGGTGCGCACGGTGATGACCTTGATCTTGTCCTTGGAGCGCACCGTCTGCACGGCGTTGCCCGCATAGATCAGCCGCTCGAAGGTATCGGGCGAGATCACCTTGACGATGTCGGAGACCTGCATGACGTCGAGCAGCGCGGCAACGCGGGGCATGACGTTCTTGCCGGTCGTGGTCGCCGGCGACACGATCGCCGCATACGAAGGCGCGAGCGCGACGATGAGCGCGGCAAGCGGCTCGGCCAGCATGTGCTCGTAGGCGTCGCCTTCGGCGAACAGCACCTTCGCGACGCCGTCGAGTTTGCTGGCAGCTTCCGCCACGGCGCGCGCGCCTTTGCCGGCGACCAGCACATGCACCGGCTCGCCCAGCGCCTTGGCGGCGGTGAGCGCCTTGTTGGTTGAATCCTTGAGCACCTTGTTGTCGTGCTCGGCGATCAGGAGAGTAGTCATCAGCGGTTTCCGGTCCGTTTGTCGTTCAGGTTCGGGCGTCGTCTAGCATAGGAGGCGCCGTCATTCGATCACCTCGTCGGCGCGGATGAGCACCGCGGTCGGCAGTTCGATGCCAATCGCCTTCGCGGTCTTAAGATTGAGTACCATCTCGTACTTCGTCGGCTGCTCGACCGGCAAGTCGACGGGCTTCGCACCCTTGAGAATTTTGGCGACGAACGTACCGCCCTGGCGATACATCGCCACCGGGTCGGCGCCATAGGACATCAGCCCCCCGGCCTCGGCGTAGGCCTTGAAGATGAACATCGACGGCAGCCGCTGGCGAAGCGCAAGGTCGGCGATCTCCTGCCGATGCGGCGCAAAGAATGGACCGGACAAGACGAGGAGCATGTCAGCTCCGGCATTCGCCATGCTCCGGAAGGCGCCCTCGATGTCATACGGCGGCTTATCCATCTTCAGCGACTGAACCTCAAGGCGCAGCAACTTTGCCCGCCGTTCCGCGGTCTCGAACTGGCCGGCTGATATGTCGTCCCACAGCACGGCCAGCCGGGTCCGACCGGGAAACGCTTGGGTCAACAGTTCCACCTGCTTTTCGGCAAGCTCGGTCTGACGCAGGAAAACACCGGTCGCATTGCCGCCTGGGTTGGCCAGGCTCTGCACATAGCCCCGTGCAATCGGATCGTAATTGTTGGCGACGAACACGATCGAAATCGTCGGGCTCGCGCGCAAGAACGCCTGCAGAATAGGTTCCGCACCCAAGGCGACAAGCACATCCGGGCTGGTGCGGACCATCTCAGCCGCCTGCGCGGTGAGTGTGGGCAAATCCTGATCCGTCGGTCTTTGCTCAACGAGCAAATTCTGACCCTGGCTGAAACCGGATTTCTGCAATTCGTCCAGGAACGCGCGGTAGGCCGGAGCCATGACAGGATTGCCGGCACCGACAAAGACGCCGATGCGTGCCGGCTTGCCCGACTGCTGCGCGCGCGCAGCAAAGGTCGCCAGCGCTGTCGCGCCTCCGAGCAGCCTGATGACGTCGCGACGCCTCATTCGATCACCTTGTCGGCGCGCAGCGCAAGCGCTGGCGGGACCTCTAAGCCGATGGCTTTGGCCGCCTTCATGTTGACGACAAGCTCGAACGTCGTCGGTTGTTCGACTGGCACGTCGCTCGGCTTATCGCCGCGCAAGACCTTGGCGGTTTGCCGAGCGAGCTGACGAAAGAGGATGGTGAGGCGCGGACCGTAGCCAATCAATCCGCCTTCCTCGGGAAATTCGCGGCGCCTGGTAGATGGCGGGCAGACGTAACGCAACCATGCGTTCGAAGATGTCGAAGCGCCGAGCATGCAGGACCGGGGAGGCCAGCACGTTGATCGCCTCGGCACCCTGGCTCTTTGCCTCATCGAGCATCGGTACGATCCGTTCGGGCCGATCGACCAGATGGATGGAGAGTTCGACGCCACGCGCGCGTGTGGCATCCTCCAGCGCGCGCATGTTCTGGCTTGCCGCGGTGTTGGCGTCGGCGAGCGCCGCCATTCGGCGCGCCCCCGGAACCATCTCCATCAGGATTTCCTGGCGCTTGCCGTCGAGCTCGGTGGCGAGAATGCTGATCCCGGTCGTATTGCCGCCGGGACGTGCCAGTGACGCCACCAGCCCAGCACCGACCAGATCATCGGAAAAGGTCAGGAGCGGGATCGTACGCGTGGCCTGCTGCGCGGCGCGTGTCGCGGCCGCTCCACCGCACAGGATGGCGTCGAGCTGCGCTTTCGCTAATTCCGCCGCCACGGCGGGAAACTGGTCCGTCGGCTGTGCATAACCACGGCTATCCACGATGAGGTTCTGGCCCTTGACGAAGCCGAGCTTGCGCAACTCGTCGTAGAAGGGCGGAAATTGCGGCGCCTGCGGACCCTGGTTGTGCAAGATACCAAGCCGATAAACGCGGCCCGGCTGCTGCGCACGGGCCGCGAGCGGCGCAACCGCGGCCGCGCCACCGAGCAACGTGATGAACTCGCGGCGCCCCAAACCAACGGACCGCACGGGCCGAGCGTCGGTAGGGGCGCGGGCGATCACAACAGCCCCGCCTCGTTCTTGAGCTTGTCGATGAGCTCGGCGACCGTCTTGACCTTCACGCCGGCCTTGCGGCCCGGAGGTTCGGTGGTCTTGAGCACGTCGAGCCTTGGCGAGACATCGACCCCGTAGGCGTCGGGCGACTTCTCGTCGATCGGCTTCTTCTTCGCCTTCATGATGTTGGGGAGCGACGCATAACGTGGCTCGTTGAGCCGAAGGTCGGTGGTGACGATCGCGGGCGATTTCAGCTTGATGGTCTGCAGCCCGCCGTCGACCTCGCGCGTCACCATGAGGTGGTCGCCGTCGATCACGAGTTTTGAGGCGAAGGTGCCCTGCGGCCAGCCGGTGAGCGCGGCCAGCATCTGGCCGGTCTGGTTGCAGTCGTCGTCGATCGCCTGCTTGCCGAGGATGACGAGGCCGGGCTTCTCCTCGCCGATGATGGCCTTGAGAATTTTGGCGACCGCGAGCGGCTCGGTCGGCTTGTCGGTCTTGACCAGGATGCCGCGGTCGGCGCCCATCGCGAGCGCGGTACGGATGGTCTCGGACGCCTGCTGCGGCCCGACCGACACCACCACGACCTCGGTGGCCTGGCCCTTTTCCTTCAGCCGCAGCGCCTCCTCGACGGCGATTTCGTCGAAGGGATTCATCGACATCTTGACGTTGGCGAGCTCGACGCCCGAGCCGTCGCTCTTGACGCGGATTTTCACGTTGTAGTCGACAACCCGTTTTACGGGCACGAGAATTTTCATGTGTAATGCGCTCTTGCGAGAGACCAGGCCGCGCGCGAATGCTGCGGCGCGGCAATACGCGGCAACCTAATGGCCGCCGCCGCGCAGTGTCAACGGAAGCCGTCGGGGCCCAATGGTCCCGTGCCGCGCCGGGGCCCGATCTGCACGATCGTGTCCGGGATGTGCGGCGCGCAGTCGAACAGCTTGGTTTCACTCTGCTTCATGAGCGGGAACAGAACGGCACCCGCCAGCATGCCGCCGAAATGGCACCAGTAGGCCACCTCGCTCTTCGACGAAGCCCCGAGGTTCCACAACTGGGTCAATACGAACATGCCGATCACCCAATAGGCCGCAATGCGCATGGGGATGACCCAGACCAGTACGGTGACGCGCGCACAGGGGCGCAACATCGCGTAGGCGACAACGACGCCGGCGATCGAGCCGGACGCGCCGATCAGCTCGATCTGGGACTGCGGCGCGCTCACCGCGAACACCAGCCCGCCGACCACGCCGCACAAGAGATAGAACGCGAGATAGTGCCAGCGGCCGAGTTCGCGCTCGATGTCGTCGCCGAACACCCAGAGGAAGATCATGTTGCCGAGAACATGCATGATGTCGGCGTGAAAGAACTGATAGGTGATCGGCGTCAGAAATGCCGGCAGCCGCCCGGGCGACGGCATGTGACCGAATAGCGCCGCGGGAATGAGGCTGAAGGTCTCGAGCAGGCTTTCCAGCGCAGCCTGACTGGCGGCGGCTTCGTAAAAGAAGACCGTGAGGTTGATTGCGATCAGTAGCCAGGTGACGACCGGCTTGATCGGCTGGCTGAACGGGTTGTCGTCGTAGATCGGAACGACCATGCGATTTCTCTTACCGGTTCTGGCCCGGTACCCAGAGCACGTCGGTCGCGCCCTTGTCGTTGGCGTGACGGCCGGCGACGAACAGAAAATCCGACAGCCGGTTGACGTATTTCAGTGCGGCCGGCGTGACCTCCTCGCCCGGTTGGTCCCTGAGCTCGGCCATCAGCCGCTCGCCGCGGCGGCATACGGTACGCGCGAGATGCAGATACGCGGCGGCGGCGCTGCCGCCCGGCAGGATGAAAGATTTCAGCGGACTGAGATCGTCGTTGAGCCGGTCGATCTGCTGCTCCAGCCAGTCGACTTGGGTATCCGTGACAGTAAGCCGCGCCCCGCCCGGACCCTTGCCCTTCTCGGAGGGCATGCAGAGATCGGCCTCGACATCGAACAGGTCGTTCTGAATGCGCCCGAGCATGCCGTCGAGCGCGCTGTCGCCCGCGGCATGCAGGCGCGCGATGCCGATCACCGCGTTCACCTCGTCGAGCGTGCCGTAGGCTTCGATCCGCAAGTCGTACTTCTTGCGCCGCTCGCCGGTGCCGAGCGCGGTCGTGCCGTCGTCGCCGGTGCGAGTGTAGATTCGGTTGAGAACGACCATCACGGTCCCTGCGGCTTCAACGCCCGATCACCCAGATGGTGATCATTATGATCACCAGCGCGACGAATTGCATCAGCACACGCAGGCGCATCAGCTTCTGCGACTTCTGCGGCGAGCCACCCTTCAGCATGTTGGCAAGCCCGAGGATCAGCACGACCGCGACCACGCCGACCGCGACCGGAACCAGCAGGTATACGAGGAACTCGGACATCGGCGACCTCTTATCCTAGATGGTGAGGCCATGTCCCGGCTTTCAACGCGTCCGGCGAAAAATGTCGTGGTTTGAATACGAGCCGCCGGGCATTACGATAGCGGGAAATCGCATGAAGAGCGGCAGCAGGGAGGCGTGATGCGACGCGAGGGTTTGCCTGGGCTGGGCCCGATCGGTCTGGTTCTGGCCGTTCTGGGCGGCGTAGCGGCGATCGCTGGCAGCGCGCACGCGCAGGGCTGGCCCGAGAAGCCCGTGCGCGTGCTGATTCCCTTCACGGCCGGCAGCGCGACCGACACCATCGCACGCACCGTCTTCGAGCAAGTCGGCCGGCAGATTGGCCAGCCCGCGATCATCGAGAGCCGCCCCGGCGCAGGCGGCATCACGGCGTCCGCCGCCGTCGCACGCGCCGACCCCGACGGACACACCGTGCTGTTCACCTCATCGGCCTACACCATCACGCCGCTGCTGCAGGCCAACGCGCCCTTCGATGTCGCACGAGATCTTGTGGGCGTCACGCCGGTCGCCAACCTGCCGAATGTCATGGTCGTGCCGCCCGACCGGCCGTGGAAGACGCTGCCCGCGATGATCGCCGCCGCCAAGGCCAAGCCCGGCTCGCTCAACTACGCCAGCGTAGGGCCCGGCTCCGCGTCGCATGTGATTGCGGAGCTGCTCAAGCTGCGCGCCGACTTTGAAGCCCAGCACATCCCTTTCAAGGGACCAGCCGAGGCATTGACCGAGATCGTCGCCGGGCGGGTCGATTTCTTCATCGTGCCGACCTTGCCCGCCATGCAATTGATCCGCGACGGCAAGCTGTTTCCGATCGCCGTCAGTTCGTCGAGCCGCTCCGCCGAATTGCCGGACGTGCCGACCACGGTCGAGGCCGGCTTTCCGGAAAGCGCCTACAACTTCTGGGTCGGCGCGCTGCTGCCGGCGAAGACGCCGCGCGACATCGTCGAACGGCTGAACCGGGAGATCGTCAAGGCGCTGCAAACGCCCGACGTGAGGGAGCGTATTCTCAAGCTCGGTGGAGAGCCTGTCAGCACGGCGCCGGCACAGTTCGACGCCTTGATCAGGAACGAACTTGCGACCAACGCCATCATCGTGCGCGCCGCCGGCCTGCTGGCGCAGTGACGATGTCATCTGAGTTCAACGACCCCGCCGACCGGCATCCGTCAACGTCGCATTTCAACCGGTGCCGCTCATGAGTTCACGCGTTCTTGTTCTCGGGGCGGCCGGCCGGTTCGGCTATGCGGCGGCGGAAGCGTTCCGCACCGCCGGCTGGACCGTGGTCAGCCAGGTGCGGCCGGGCGCCAGGAAGCGTGCGCCGCCGCGGACCGAAGTCGCCGAAGTCGATGCGCTCGACCACGCGGCGCTCGCAAAAGAAGCGCGCGGCGCCGATGTCATCCTGCACGCGCTCAATCCGGCGGTCACACAGTGGCGGCAGCACGCACTGCCGCTCGCCTACTCGGCCGTGGTGGCGGCGGAGACCGCCGGCGCGACGCTGATCTTCCCCGGCAATCTCTACAACTACGGTTCGGTCGTGCCGCCAGTAATCGACGAGACAACGCCGATGCGCCCGACATCGCACAAAGGGCGGCTGCGCGTCGCGATCGAGGATCGTCTGCAGGAGGCGGCGGAAGAGCGCGGCGTGCGCGTGATCATTCTGCGCGCCGGCGACTACTTCGGCGGTGGCCGCGGCTCGTGGTTCGATCTGGTGATCGCCCGGGACATCACGAAGCTGCGGCTCACCTATCCGGGGCCGGTCGACGTGATGCACGAATGGGCCTACGTGCCCGACCTCGCCGCCGCCCTGGTGCGCCTCGCCGCGATCCGCGACCGGTTCGAGCCATTTGCGACGTTCGGCTTTCCGGGCCACGCGGTCACCGGTCGCGAGTTCACCCAGGCAATCGCCAAGGTTGTGAAGAACAGGCTGCAGGTCAAACGCATGAGCTGGTGGCTCGTCCACGCGCTCAGGCCCGTCATCCCGCTCTGCCGGGAATTGTCGGAGATCGCCTACCTGTGGCGGGAGCCGCACCGCATCGACGGCGACAAACTCACGGCGGCGATCGGCGACGTGCCCCATACCCCGCTTGACGCCGCGGTCACCCGCGCCATACAGGACCTTGCGGTCAACGCCTGACGCGCATCGCGAACGACCAGAATCCCGGAGAGGACGTGTCCATGATCGTCGATTTTCAGCACCACTTCACGCCGCATGCGCTGATGCCGAAGGACATGGGCAAGCGCAAGATCATCACCTACGACGAGCACGGCGCGCCGAGCTTCATCATGCACTGGATGCTGTTCGACCTCGACGAACACATCGCGATGATGGACGAGTCCGGCATCGATGTCGCCTTCCTGACCAGTGCCGCCGGCATGTGCGCGCCGCTCGACAAGTCGAAGCTCTGCAACGAGGCCGCGAAGAAAGCCGAGCGCGACTATCCCGGCCGCTTCATCGGCGCCGCGCATGCCAATCCGCTCGGTGGCGCCGACGCGTTCCGCGAACTGGCCCGCTGCAAGCACGAGCTCGGGTTTCCCGGCGTGGTGATCACGTCGGAGACCAACGACCTCTATCTCGACGCGCCGGAGTTCGAACCGTTCTGGGCGGAATGCGAGAAGCTCGGGCTTTTCGTGTTCGTGCACCCTGCCCTCAAGCTCAACCAGACCATGCAGTTCGACGGCTACGACACCGCGCGCTCGGTCGGCCGTGAATTCTCGCTGGTGATGGCGATGATCCGGCTGATCAATTCCGGCGTGTTCGATCGTCACCCAAAGCTGATGATCCACATGTCGCATCTCGGCGGCGGGCTGTCGGCGCTACTCGGCCGCATCCGCTCCTACCAGGACAAGGATTTCTGGGGCACGGCCGACAACGCGCGCCACGGCGCCAAGGGCAAGCAGGAGTTCGACTACTACATCCGCAATAATTTCGTGTTCGACACCGCGGGCTTCTGCGGCGCGATGGGCGCGGTGAAATCGGCGCTGATCGAGATCCCGGCCTCGCGCATCGTGTTCGCGACCGACTACCCGCAGGAAATCCGCGACCGTTCAGCCGTCGCCGATTTCGTCAAGGAACTGCGCGCGCTCGGCAAGGACGGCGAGGCTATCCTGTCGGGCAACGTCGGCAAGCTGCTGAAGGAGCCGGCTAAGGCGGCGTGACGTAAGCGGCGCCGCACCTAACCGGCGAGGTGCTTCTCGATATCGTAGACCGGGTGCCCGGTCAGGTCCTTGTCGATCTCGGCGATGATCTTGCTCTTCACGTCGGCGTGGAAGGCGTGGCGCAGGTCGGCCAGCGTGCGCGGCGGCGCAACGATGACCAGCGCCTTGACGTGGCGCTCGCGCACCAGCTTCTCCATCGCCTCGGCGACGTGCTTGGCGAAGCGATGCTCTTCGAGGTCGTGCCAGTCGGTCTGCTGCACGCTGCTGCGGCCAGGGCCGACGCTGCTGATGGAACGGCCCGGACGGTCAGTGCCCTGCTCGTGGGTCGCCGGGTTGTCGTCGAGAAAGACGCGCTCGGTCTTGAGATTGGGAAACTTCGCATCGCCGGCATTGCGGAGGAAGAGCGCCTTGCGCCCATCGCCGACGAACACGTACGCGTCCTGCGGAATCTGCAACTTGGTCATGGGATTCTCCTGAACAATCAGTATCCCAACAACGCCTTTGTAAACAATTGATATCGGTCAAAATTGTCGCAGGGCGCCCCACGCGCCTGCACCGTCCTTAATGCTCAATCGCTTGCGGCCGCTCAGTTCGAGCCATCGAGCAGGCGGCGCGCAATGACCTGCGCCTGGATTTCCGCCGCGCCCTCGAAAATGTTGAGGATGCGCGCGTCGCACAGGACGCGGGAGATCGGGAACTCGACCGCGAAGCCGTTGCCGCCGTGAATCTGCACGCCATTGTCGGCGGCCGCCCAGGCGACGCGCGCGGCGAGGAGCTTCGCCATGCCCGCCTCGAGGTCGCAGCGGCGGCCGGAATCCTTCTGCCGCGCCGCGTAATAGGTGAGCTGGCGCGCAATCATGATCTCGACCGCCATCATGGCGATCTTGTCGGCGACGCGCGGGAACTCGATGATCGGCCGGCCGAACTGCTGGCGCTGCTGGGCGTATTCGAGCGCCAGTTCCATCGCCGCCTGCGCGACGCCGATGGCACGCGCCGCGGTCTGGATGCGCGCCGACTCGAACGTCGCCATGAGTTGCTTGAAGCCGAGCCCTTCGACGCCGCCAAGGAGGTTCTCGGCCTTCACCTCGAACCCGTCGAAGCCGATCTCGTATTCCTTCATGCCGCGGTAGCCGAGCACGCCGATCTCGCCGCCCGACATGCCGGGGGCCGGGAACGGATTCTCGTCGGTGCCGCGCGGCTTCTCGGCGAGCAACATGGACAGCCCGCGATGCCCCGGCTCCTTCGGATTGGTGCGTACCAGGAGCGTCATCACGTCGGCGCGGACCGGGTGGGTGATCCAGGTCTTGTTGCCGTAGACCTTGTAGACATCGCCGTGACGCACAGCCCGCGTTTTGAGCGAGGCTAGGTCGGAGCCGGTATTGGGCTCGGTAAACACCGCGGTCGGCAGGGTCTCGCCCGACGCAAGGCCCGGCAGCCACTTCTGCTTCTGCTCCCCGGTGCCGCCGCCCAGGATGAGTTCGGCAGCGATCTCCGAGCGGGTGCCGAGCGAGCCCACGCCGATATAGCCGCGCGACAATTCCTCGGACACGACGCACATCGATTCCTTGCCCAGGCCGAGACCGCCGTACTCTTCCGGAATCGTGAGGCCGAAGACCCCGAGTTCGGACATCTGCCCGACCACTTCGAGCGGGATGTAGTCATTGCGCATGTGCCAGCCGTTGGCATGCGGCTTCACTTCGCTGTCGGCGAACTTGCGCATCTCCTCGCGGATTGCGCCCAGCGTCTCTTCCAGTCCGCAGTCGCCGACGGTCGCGTCATTGTGCTCGCGCATCAATTCGACGAGGCGCGCGCGGCGCTCGACGTTGCCGGCCATGAGGCCTTCGAGCGGTCCCGCCAGCCGTTCGGCAACGGCCAGGCTCGAAAGCCCAACATCGACCGGCCGCACGATCTCGCCCTGACTCATCGGAATGCCGCCCTGGATCTGCGCCAGGTATTCGCCGATCCCGATCTGCACGATGAGTTCTTCGATCTCGCCCAAGGTCCCGGCGTCGTGCATGCGCTCGGCGTAGGCGGAAAGCTGGCGCACCGCTTCGACATAAGTCGCCACCCAGGCGAGGCCGTGAGTGGCGCGCTGCTCGCGATCGAACAGCCGGTCGACGCCGTGGCCCTCCACCATCACCCGTTGGCGAACTGCGGCCTTCGCTTCGATGAGCAAAGCTTCCGCGGCCCGGGCAGCCTCACGCGACAGGGCAATGAGTTTCACCCCCGCCTCGCGACGGTCGGTTTTGTGCAGCATCGGGAGCCTCCGCGGCGGTCCGGCAACGGACAATCAAGCGTCCCCTTCAGACTACGCGTGCAGTGCACAAATGCAACGGCGCGAAGGGATCTCGATTTGCCAATAGGTTATGCAGGGATTGCTACAATATTAACCATTTCGCGGTTTCCTGGCGGTAATCGTCATCACACATTTTTTGGCCCTTTGACCCGAGCCATGACGCTTCCAGCCCTGCGCGCGATCTCGCCCACACGGTTCATCTCGCGATTCTCGGTCCGTGCCCGGATCGTCGCGATTACGCTTATTCCGGTGATCGGCTTTCTGGCCAACGGACTCACCTTCGCGGGCGGCGAACGCGAGGTCAGCACGGCGCTCGCCAGCGTGAAGCAGGAGACCGAGGGCGCCGACGCCAGCCGGGAGTTCCAGCGCGCCGTGGTCACCATCCAGGCCGCCGCCCGCAGCTTCGCCGATCACCCGCGCCCCGGCTACTTGCAGACTTTGTCCGACGCGTTGAGCGCGGCGACGACGCATTTCGCCGTCATCCAGTCGCTGGGCAACGGCAACGACCAGACCAACCTCGGCGCGATCGAACGTACCTTCGCGCGGATGCGTCAAAACTTCGAGGAATTGACCAAGGAATACACGCGGCTCGGCGCCGACAACGATGCCGGCATCCGGGCCAAGGTGCGCGAAGCCGCCGCCGACATGGAGAGGGTCATCGGCCTCGACATGTCATGGCTGCCGACCGAGACCGCTCATCAGTTGATTGAGACTCTCCTGGCGATGCGCCGTTACGAGGCGGCCTACGCCCTCGACCGCAGCTTCGCGGATCGGGCATCCTTCAACGAAGAGTTCGGCAAGTTCCGCAAGGTTCTCGATGGCGTGGTGGCGGCTGAAGTTCTCAAGACCCAGGTGCGCCAGACGGTTCGCAACTACGTCGACGCGTTCGAGAGCTGGATCGCGACCGACAGCGAGATCACCAGCCGCGTCGCCGGCATCGATTCCGATGCGGAGTTCCTGATCCGCAGCGCCGACGCCAACGTCAAGCGTTCCAACGAACAGAACGCCCAGGCCAGCGCTGCGCTTCACCGCTCGCAGGCTCGCACGCGCAACTTCATCATCGGGGTCGGCCTCGCCACCGTGGTGCTGGGCCTCGCCTTCGGCCTGTGGATCGGGCGCACCATCACCCGGCCGCTGCTTGGCCTCGCCGGCGTGATGCAGCAGCTTGCCGACGGAGATACTTCGGCTCGCATCCCGGCGACGCGTGCGCGGGATGAGATCGGCACCATGGCGCGCGCCGTGGTGGTGTTCCGCGACACCATGATCGAGCGCGAGCGGCTGGCCGCGACCCAAGCCGAGACCACCCGCGCCCGCGAGCAGCGCGGCGAGGCAATCGCCGTGACGATCGCCGGTTTCGAAATGTCGGTCGATCAGGCGCTCGCCAAGGTGCGTGACGCCGCGCGGCGCCTCGAGGCGGCGTCGAGCCATCTCAACAGCGCGGCGGATCGGGTCTCCAGCGAGACCCGCACCGCCGAGCACCGCGTCGAGTTCGCGTCCAACAACGTGACCACGGCCGCCAGTTCGGTCGAAGAGCTTGCCGCCTCGATCGCGGGCATCGCCGAGCAGGCCACGCGCTCGACCGAGGTGGCGCGTCGCGCCGTCGACGAGGCGAGGCGCACCGTGCGCACCATGACCGAACTGGGCGGCGCCGCCACTCGCATCGGCGAGGTGGTCGGCCTCATCCAGGCGATCGCCGGCCAGACCAACCTGCTTGCGCTGAATGCGACGATCGAAGCTGCGCGCGCGGGTGCGGCCGGGCGCGGCTTCGCGGTGGTCGCCTCGGAGGTGAAGTCGCTCGCCGGTCAGACCTCGAAGGCGACCGAGGAGATCGCCGGCCAGGTCGGCGCGATCCAGTCCGCGGTCGCCGATGCCGCGCAGGCCATCGAGCAGGTCAACGCCATCATCGAGGAAATCTCGACCATTGCTTCGACCGTTGCGATCACGGTCGAAGAGCAGAACCAGGCGGTCGCCAACATCGCCGAAGGCGTCCACCGCGCCTCGGGCGAAGCGCGCTCGGGCGCCGAGGCGATGAGCCGCGTCGCCGGCGCCACCAACGACGCCCGTGCCACCGCGGTTGAGGTCAAGGCGCTCTCCGATACGCTCGCCGGGGAGGCCGAGAGCCTCGATGGCGAGGTCCGGCGGTTCCTGGCCGACGTGCAGGCGGCCTAAGCTTTAGGAACGCGGCCAGCGGCCACTAGGCCCCGACGCTCGCCATTGCCGAGCTTGCGCAATGGGCCGATTGCACCGAGTCTAAGGCTGGGTCGAGGATTCGGAGCATCCATGCGGCGGGCCTTTCAAATCGCCTATGACGCCTTCGGGCATTTCAACAACGACGATGCCTGGGCGATTTCGAGCCACATCGCGTTGTCCGTGCTGATGGCGATGTTCCCGTTCTTCATCGTGCTCACCGCGATCGCGGGCCTGTTCGACTCGAGTTATCTGGCCGACGAGGTGGCGAAGTTCCTGCTCGCGACCTGGCCCGAGGAGGTCGCGGGCCCGATCATCAAGGCGATCCACGAAGTCTTGACCACCACCCACACGAGCGCTCTTACGTTCGGACTCCTGTTCGCATTGTTTTTTGCCTCGAGCGGGGTGGAGAGCCTGCGGATCGGCCTCAACCGTGCCTATGGCGAGACCGAACTGCGACATTGGTTCGTGTTGCGGCTCGAATCGATCGGCTACGTGCTGGTGGCGGCGCTCGCGATGCTGGCGCTGGGGTTCCTGATCGTGCTCGGCCCGCTGCTGTTCCGAGCGGCGATGCAATTCGCGCCTTGGCTCAAGGATCTCCAGGGGACGTTCAATCTGGCGCGCTTCGGGATTGCGAGCGTCGTCCTCATCGTCGCGCTTGTGGTCGTGCACAAATGGCTGCCGTCCGGCCGCCGCAGCTTCCTCGAGATCGTTCCGGGTATTCTGGCAACGCTGATTCTGTGGCTTGCCACCGGCATCGCGTTCGGCCGCTACCTCGCCGAATATTCCTGGACCTATGTGAGCACCTACGCGGGTCTTGCGTCCGCGATGATGGCGCTCGTGTTCCTGTACTGGACGTCGTCGATCTTCATCTATGGCGGCGAGCTCAATTCGGCGATCTCCCGCTACTTTTCGATAGATGCGAAAGCCCCCGACCCGTTCGCCGGGGCGACACCGGCTGACCGCCGGACCGACACCACGGGTAGTCGTCCTTCCTACCGCCAAGAACAGCGACAAGCTGACGAGTGGTGCGCGCCCGCGCAGGATGGCAGGATGGGCGCAAGCACCCGATCAATGAGTGTGCGACCCAAGGAGCGAAACGCATGACCTGCCTCCCGCGTGCCGGCCTTCTGAGCGCCGGCCTCCTCGCCGTGACGCTATCCGCCACGCCCGCCGCCGCCGACACCGTCAAGATCGTCGTTCCGTTCCCGGCGGGAGGACCGGTTGACATGGTCGCGCGATTGCTCGCCCAGGAATTGGGACCACGGCTGAATGCCGATGTCGTGGTGGAGAACCGCGGCGGTGCCGGTGGCGCGATCGCCAGCGAAATGGTCGTCCGCGCGCCCGCCGACGGCAAGACGCTCTACGTCGCGAGCCACGGCTCGTTCGTGATCAACGCGGTGCTGCGTCCGCCGACGGCCTATGATCCGCTCAAGGCATTCACGCCGATCGCGCTGGTCGGAACCGCGCCGTCACTGTTCATCGTCCGCGCGGATTATCCCGCCGCCACCCTTGCCGAGTTCGTCGCGCGCGCCAAGCAAGGAACGAAGATGACCTACGCCTCCGCCGGCGCCGGCACGACGATGCATATCGCGGGCGAGCAGCTCAATGTCGCCACTGGCATGAAGCTCACGCACGTTCCCGTATCGCGGCGCGGCGCCCGCCATCAACGACCTGCTCGGCGGCCATGTCGACATCATGAATGCGGACCTGCCGGTGCTGCTGCCGCAGGTCACGTCCGGCAAGGCGCGAGCGCTGGCGCTCGCCGCCACGGAGCGCACGCCGCTGTTGCCGAACCTGCCGACGACCGTCGAGCAAGGCTATCCGGATGTGCTCATGGCGAACTGGTACGGGTTGTTCGCCCCGGCGGGACTTACGCCGGAGATGCAGGCTACGCTGGAAAAAGCCGTGATGGAGATCGTGAAAGTCCCGGCGGTCGCGGAGCGTCTCAACGCCGGCGGCGTCCGCGGCACCTTGGGCGGCAAGGCGTTCCGCACGCAGCTCGACCGCGAGTTCGCCTATTGGGGGCCGGAGATCAAGAAGCTCGGCATCACAGCGGAATAATTCGGGCGGCAGCGCACAGCAAATAGCGCAGGCTTAGCCAGGCTCGCGCGGCCCTACACCTGTGCCTCGCCGCCGCCCCCAGCCGCCTCCACCACGTCCTCGAGCGTCCGCAACCCAGTGCGCGGCGCGTTGACCAGCACCGACATGTTGCCGGGCGGATGACGGTTGGTGCGCATCAGTTCGTGCGCGTAGGGGATTTTCGCCCACGGAAAGACTTCGCTCATGCACGGGTCGATACGACGATCCAGCACGAACTGGTTTGCGGACGAAGCCTGCTTCAGGTGGGCGAAGTGCGAGCCCTGCACGCGCTTCTGCCGCATCCAGACGTAGCGCGCATCGAAGGTGATGTTGTAACCGGAGGTGCCGGCGCAGAACACCACCATGCCGCCGCGCTTCACCACCAGACAGGAGACCGGGAACGTTGCTTCACCCGGGTGCTCGAACACGATGTCGACGTCGCGCTTGCCTGTGATGTCCCAGATCGCCTTGCCGAACTTGCGCGCCTCCTTCACCCATTCGTTGTATTCGGGCGTGCCGACCTTCGGCATCTGGCCCCAGCAGTTGAAGTCCTTGCGGTTGATGACGCCTTTGGCGCCGAGGTCGAGCACGTACTGGCGCTTGCTCTCGTCCGAGATGATGCCGATCGCGTTGGCACCCGACGCCGCCGCAAGTTGCACACCGAACACGCCGAGGCCGCCGGACGCGCCCCACACCAGCACGTAGTCACCGGGCTTGAGCGTGTGCGGCGAGTGGCCGTAGAGCATGCGGTAGGCAGTGGCGAGGGTGAGCGTGTAGCAGGCCGACTCCTCCCAGGTGAGATGCGCGGGCTTCTGCATCAATTGCCGTGATTGTACGCGACAGAACTGTGCGAACGAGCCGTCCGGCGTCTCGTAGCCCCAGATGCGCTGGGAGGGCGAGAGCAGCGGATCGCCGCCATTGCAGTCCTCGTCGTCGCCGTCGTCCTGATTGCAATGCACGATGACTTCGTCGCCGACCTTCCAGCGCCGGACTTTCTTGCCGATCGCCCAGACGATGCCGGAGGCGTCCGAACCGGCGATGTGATAGGGGTTCTTGTGGCCGTCGAGTGGCGAAATCGGAATCCCAAGGCCGGCCCAGACGCCGTTGTAGTTGACGCCACCCGCCATCACGAAAACCAGCACCTCGTCCTCGCCGATCGGCCAGGTCGGCAGCACCTCGATCTGCATCGACTGCTCGGGCGGGCCGTGGCGTTCCTTGCGGATCGCCCAGGCGTACATTTTCGCCGGGACATGGCCGAGGGGCGGGATTTCGCCGACCTCGTAGAGATCCTTGGGGCCCTGCAGCGGCACCACGGCCGCGGTACGTGCAACCGTCGACATGCGCGATCTCCCGCACCCTGCTGGTGCGATCAAGATTATTCCAAATAGTGTGCCGCAATTCATGTTGCGGCGCAACAGAGCGGCGCGGGCGGCCGACGGGCGGATCGTCTCAGCCGGAGGCCCGAAAGAATACCGGCGATATTCGCGATTTCAGCTTGCATGGCGCTGACAGCGCCGCCTATGCGCGTTATCCTTTTGCGTTGGGAAGTGCGCACACAAGCCGCGCCAGTGTCGCGGCGTCACGCTGGGAGGGTTCGCGCCATGGAAGGTCTGATCATCTTTCTTATCATCGGTCTGATCGCGGGCTGGCTCGCTGGCCAGATCATGAAGGGCGGTGGCTTTGGTCTTATCGGCGATCTGATTGTCGGCGTTATCGGCGCCTTCATCGGCGGCTGGCTATGGGGCGTCCTTCATCTGCCAGGAATTGGGCCCGGATGGCTGACCTCGATTATCAGCGCGACCATCGGCGCCTGCATTCTGCTATTCGTGCTCCGGCTGATCAAACGCTGACGGCGCTCGTAGCCCAGTAAGCGCCAGGAGGTTCTCGTGGTCGGAATCGACAGCATCATCATTATGGTCGTCGTCGGTGCGATTGCCGGCTGGTTGGCCGGTCAAATCGTCAGAGGGTTCGGCTTCGGCCTCCTCTGGAACATCGTCATCGGCATCGTGGGCGCGCTGGTCGGCGTGTGGCTCCTGCAGCAACTCGGCTTCATGCCGTTCGCCGGCTTCATCGGGTCGATCGTCAACGCCACCATCGGGGCGGTTATCCTGCTGGTGATTGTCGGCTTCATCCGCCGCGCCTGACGGGAATCTCCTTCGATCGACACGCTGTCGATTCCACTGTCGCGATGTCGCCGGGATCAACGATCCCGGCGACGCTCGTCATGCCGGTTGACGCCCAATAATCGCGCTTGCGGCACATTCGCAAGTATGCTGCATTGCACAATCGCGATGCCAGCAAAGGCGGCGTCATGAGTGAGCGATCGGATAGCGGCGCGCGCGAGCGCGACAGGCCGTGGATCTTCCGCACCTATGCGGGCCACTCGAACGCGCAGGATTCCAACGAGCTCTACCGCAAGAATCTGAGCAAGGGTCAGACCGGCCTCTCGGTCGCCTTCGATCTGCCGACGCAAACCGGCTACGATTCCGACCACGTGCTCGCCAGGGGCGAAGTCGGAAAGGTCGGCGTTCCGATCTCGCATCTCGGCGACATGCGCACCTTGTTCGCCGACATTCCGCTCGACGAGATGAACACCTCGATGACGATCAACGCGACGGCCGCTTGGCTTCTTGCGTTGTATATCGCCGTGGCCGACGAGCAGGGCGTGCCGCGCGCCAAGCTCCAGGGCACGACGCAGAACGACATCATCAAGGAATATCTCTCGCGCGGCACACACGTGTTTCCGCCGGCGCCTTCCATGCGGCTGATCAAGGACACGATCCTGTTCACCACCAAGGAGATGCCGAAGTGGAACCCGATGAACGTCTGCTCCTACCACCTGCAGGAGGCCGGCGCGACGCCGGTGCAGGAGCTCGCCTTCGCGCTCGCCACCGCGATCGCGGTGCTCGACACCGTGAAGGCTTCGGGTCAGGTCGAGCCTTCGGCGTTTGGTGAAGTCGTCGGCCGCATCTCGTTCTTCGTCAATGCCGGCATGCGCTTCATCACCGAACTCTGCAAGATGCGCGCGTTCTCCGAGCTTTGGGACGAGATCACCGCGCAGCGCTACGGCGTCAACGATCCCAAGCAGCGGCTGTTCCGCTACGGCGTGCAGGTCAATTCGCTCGGCCTGACCGAACCGCAGCCGGAGAACAACGTTTATCGCATCCTGATCGAGATGCTCGCCGTCACGCTGTCGAAGAAGGCGCGTGCGCGCGCCGTGCAGCTTCCGGCCTGGAACGAGGCGCTCGGCTTGCCGCGGCCCTGGGACCAGCAGTGGTCGCTGCGCATGCAGCAGATCCTCGCCTATGAGAGCGACCTGCTGGAATACGGCGACATCTTCGACGGCTCGGTTGTGATCGCCAAGAAGGTCGAGGAGCTCAAGCGCGAGGCGCTCGAAGAACTCCAGCATATCGAAAATCTCGGCGGCGCCATCGCGGCGGTCGAGATGGGCTACATGAAGGGGCAGCTCGTCGAGTCGAATTCGCAGCGTGTGGAGGCGATCGAGCGTGGCGACCTGACGGTGGTCGGCGTCAACCGGTTCAAGGAGACCGAGCCGTCGCCGCTGTCGGCCGGCGAGGACGCCATCCTTACGGTGCCGCATGGGGTCGAAGCCGAGCAGATCGCGCGGCTCAATGCGTGGCGCGCAGCGCGCGACCAGAAGGCGGTCGACGCCGCACTCAAGGAATTGCGGCTCGCCGCGCGCGACGGCCGCAACATCATGCCGGCCTCGATCGTCTGCGCGAAGGCCGGCGTCACCACCGGCGAATGGGGCGAAGTGCTGCGCGCCGACTTCGGCCAGTACCGAGCGCCGACCGGCGTCGGCCGCGCCGCGCGCAACGACAGTCCGGCGCCCGACGACCTGCGCGCCGACATCGACCGCGTGTCGAAGAAACTCGGCCGCCGACTGAAGTTCCTGGTCGGCAAACCCGGCCTCGACGGCCACTCCAACGGCGCCGAGCAGATCGCGGTGCGGGCGCGCGATGCCGGCATGGACGTGGTCTACGAGGGCATCCGGCTCACGCCGGCCGAGATCGTGGAATCAGCGCGCGAGCAGAAGGCGCACGTGATCGGGCTCTCGATCCTCTCGGGCTCGCACGTGCCGCTGGTCAAGGACGTGGTGACGCGCATGAAGGAGGCCGGGCTCGACGACGTTCCGGTCGTGGTCGGCGGCATCATCCCGCCGGAGGACGCGGAAACCTTGCAGCAGGCCGGCGTCGCCGCCGTCTACACGCCGAAGGATTTCGAGCTGAACCGCATCATGAAGGACGTGGTCGGCATCGTCGAAAAGAGCGCCGACAAGGCGCTGTAGTTGTGCCATCGTTCCGCTCACGCGCGGACCGCTTCAGCCGAACCCCACATGCAGATCAAAGAATCAGTCGCGCTCGTCACCGGCGCCAATCGCGGATTGGGGCAGGCCCTGGTGCGCACGCTACGCGACGCCGGCTGCGCGAAGGTCTATGCCGCGGCGAGACATGTGGAGAGCGTCGCGCCCGAGGACGGCATCGAGCCGGTCCCGCTCGACATTACAAAGAGCGACCAGGTTGAAGCCGCCGCCGCGCGCTGCGGCGATGTCTCCATCTTGATCAACAACGCCGGGATCGCCGCATTCACGCCGGCGCTCGGCGCGCCGGCCATGGATAATGCGCGGCGCGAAATGGAGACCAACTATTTCGGCACGCTCGCCATGTGCCGCGCGTTCGCGCCCGTGCTCAAGCGCAATGGCGGCGGTGCGCTGGTCAACATCCTGTCGGTCGTGAGCTGGTTCAACGCGCCGGTGCAGGGCACGTATTGCGCTTCGAAAGCGGCCGAGTGGTCGCTGACCAAGGCGGTGCGGTTCGAGCTGCGCGCGCAAGGTACGCTGGTGGTCGCCGTCCACGCGGGCTACATCGACACCGCGATGACTGCCGGACTGTCGGTCGCGAAATCAACTCCCGACGATATCGCCGCCAAGGTGATCGCCGGCATCGAGAGCAACGCCGAGGTGGTCCTGGCCGACGATCGCGCCCGCTCGGCCCATGCCGCCCTGTTCAAGGATGAGGCGGCGCTCGACGCCAGCATGCAGGCCGTCTGGCACGACTACGTGAACCGGCCAACCCACGACCGCTGACAGCCGTCACGGCGCTGGCACCGCCAGCCTTTCGAGCGCCGCCGTCAGCGCGCTCGGCGACAGCGGCTTGGTGAGGTAGCCGTTCATTCCGGCGGCATGGCCGGCCGCCTCGTCGCTCGCGGTGGCACGGCCGGAAATTCCGATAATCGGCACGCAGCCCTCACTGCCGGCGAGCGCCCGGATGCGCCGCGTCGCTTCGACACCGCCGATTCCCGGCAAGGTCACATCCATCAGCACCGCGTCGTAGTGCGTGCTCGCAATCGTTTCGACCGCCGCTTCGCCGGTGACGACGAAATCGGCGCGGTGGCCGAGTTCGGTGAGAATCGTATTGAGCACGACGCGGCCATAGGGATTGTCGTCGACGCAAAGGACGTGAAGTGGGCGCAGTGCGACTGCACGAACCGTTTCGGCAGCGGTCCCGGCGCCGGTTGCCTTCGAGGCCCTGACCTCATCGACCACTGCGGTCAGGCGAAAGCGGGTTCCGCGGCCCAGTTCGCTCGTCACCGTCAAGCCGCCGCCCATCGCCTTGGCGACGCGTTTGACGAACGCCAGCCCAAGGCCGGCGCCGCCGTAGTGGCGCGCAATCTTCTCGTTCGCCTGCATGAACGGCCGAAACAACCGCTTGATCTCCGCCGCCGTGAGGCCGATGCCATTGTCCGCCACCGTGAACACCAGCCGCACCCGGCCACGCGCCGCCCGTTCCCATCCCGCCTCAAATCGGACGCTTCCCCGCTCGCTGAACTTCACCGCGTTGTCGATCAGATTTTCGAGCGCGCCACGCAGCCGCAGCGGATCGCCGATCACCGCGTCAGGCAGATCGGCGGCGATGGCGGTTTCCGATTTGAGCCCCTTGGTCTCGGCGCGGCCAGCGAGCGATGCCGCCACCGCCTCGGCCAGCCGTCGAGGCCGGACCAGTTCGCGCCGCAGCACGAGCGTCTTCGACGGCGCACGCGCGCCGTCGACGATCAGCGACGTGAGCATCGCGAGGTGCTCGGCCGTGGACTTGATCGCGGCCGCCCAGCCTCGCTCGCGCTCGGGCAAGCCGGAGGTCGCGAGAAGCTCGCCGAGTGAAAGAATGCCGGTCAGCGGCGTACGGATGTCGTGGGCGAGGTCGGCAAGCGTCAATTCGATCGCGCGCGTATCGAGCCTAGCCTGCCGCTTGGATTGAGGTTTGGCTCGCGCCACCGACCGCGGACGCCCAGCCTTGGTTCGCCGTTTGCGCACGGCGCCTTTCGTCGCTCTCGGCTTTGCCATGTCACCCCCGGCCGGCCTGGGGCCGCCTTTGCAGATAGGCCCAAAGACGCGTGGGCTCAAGCGAGACTGACCGACCGCCGGATATCCGCCGGAGTTACGCCCTCCTCCCGCAGGGCACACAGCGCGGTGGCGTGGGTGGATTTCGAGAGCTTGCGGCCGTCGGCATCGAGGACAAGGCGATGGTGGTGGTAGACCGGCGCCGGCAGGCCGAGCAGCGTCTGCAACAGGCGGTGCACGCTGGTCGACCAGAACAGGTCCCGACCGCGCACCACGTGGGTGATGCCCTGCCGGGCGTCATCGACCACCACGGAGAGGTGATAGCTCGTCGGCGTCTCCTTGCGTGCCAGGATGACGTCGCCCCAGGCGGCGGGATTGGCTGCGACGCCTCTGGTCTCACCTGTCGGACCCATGCCGGTTTCGGTCCACGACATCGCGCCGGCGCGCCGCAGCGCGGCCGCCATGTCGAGCCGAAGCGCATAGGGTTCGCCGGCCGCGATGCGCCGCGCGCGTTCGGCCGGGCTCAAGTTCGCCGCCGTGCCGGGATAGAGCGGCGCGCCATCAGGATCGCGCGGCCAGGGCGCCTCCGCCTCGCGCTCGGCGACGAGCCGGGCGATCTCGCCGCGGCTCTCGAAGGACGGATAGACCAGGCCTTGCGCGTCGAGCTTGCCCAGCGCAGCGCGGTAATCGTCGAGATGCTCGCACTGGCGCCGCACCGGCTCCTCCCAGGCAAGCCCGAGCCACGCGAGGTCCTGGTAGATTGCCTGCTCGAATTCCGGACGGCAGCGCGCCGTATCGATGTCCTCGACGCGCAGGAGGAAGCGTCCGCCCGCCGCGCGCGCCATCTCGAAATTGAGGAGCGCCGACAGCGCATGACCGAGATGCAGATAGCCGTTCGGGCTCGGCGCAAAGCGAAAGACGGGAGCGGTCATCGGAAGCCAGAAAACGGTTGCGTTGCGGGCGTAATTGTAGATGCTCCGCGCCCGGCATGTCCTTCTTCATCCACACCGAAGCCGATCTCGATGCTGCAATCGCGCGCCTGGTCGAGGCCGACGGGCGTTTTGGTCACGTGCTGTCGCTTGACGGAGCGGCCGCCGCTACGCCGCCGCGCCGACGGGTTTGCCGGTCTCGTCTCGATCGTCGTGTCGCAACAGCTTTCGGTCGCGAGCGCGGCCGCCATTCTCGGCCGTCTGACCGCTGCGATCGATCCGCTCGAACCCGCCGGCCTGTTGCGTGCACGCGCCGACAAGCTCAAGCGTGCCGGCCTCTCGGCACCGAAGATCCGCACGCTCAAGGCCATCGCGAAGGCGGTCGAAACAGGCGAGCTCGATCTCCCCTCGCTTGCCCGCATGCCGGCCGACGAGGCGCATGCGACGCTCACGGCCGTGCACGGCATCGGTCCGTGGACCGCCGACATCTATCTGCTGGCCTGTCTCGGACACGCGGACGCCTGGCCGGCCGGGCGACCTTGCCTTGCAGGAAGCCGCCAAGCTGCTGCTGGAGCTGGAAACGCGGCCGACCACCAAGGAAATGGCACCGCTTGCCGAGCGCTGGCGCCCCTGGCGCGCGGTCGCGGCGCGCCTGCTCTGGTCTTACTATCGCGCACGCAAGCAGCGCGACGGTCTGCTGATCGCAGCGGCGCAGCCGCAAGCGAAACCGGAGTCACGAAAGCCAATGCCGCCGAAACCGGCGCCACGAAAACCTACGTCTCACAAGCCGGCACGACGGAAGCCGGCATCACAGAAGAACAAGCGGAGGGCCTGATGGCCGCGCAACTCGACGGTCCACGGCTCGAACCGCGTTCGGGAGCGGCCCGCCAGCTCGTCGTCTTCCTGCACGGCTATGGCGCCGACGGCAAAGACCTGATCGACATCGGCCGCGCGTGGCAGGATCTTCTGCCGCAGGCGGCATTCGTCTCCCCGCATGCACCGGAGCCGTGCGGCCAGGCGCCGACCGGCCGGCAATGGTTTCCGCTCACCTTTCGCGATCCCAACGAACGCTGGATCGGCGCCAACAAAGCGGCGCCTATCCTCAATGAGTTTCTCGACGCCGAACTCAAGCGCCGCAATCTGCCGCCTTCGGCGCTCGCGCTGGTTGGATTCAGCCAGGGCACCATGATGGCGCTGCATGTGGGACTGCGGCGCGCGGCGGCGCCGCTCGCGATCGTTGGCTATTCAGGCGTGCTGGTGGTGCCGCCCGATGCCAAGCCGGAAGCATTTGCAGCCGAAATCAAATCGCGGCCGCCGGTGCTGCTGATCCACGGCGACCAGGACGACCTCATCCCGCCGCAGGCACTGTTCCACGCCTCGAGCGGGCTGGCCTCGCTCGGCGTACCGGTCGAGTGGCATCTCTCGCACGGCATCGGCCACGGCATCGACCAGGAAGGCCTGCGCCACGGCGGCGAGTTCTTGGCGCGCCGCATGGCCGGCGCGCGCTGACGCAACGGGTCACAGCGCAATCTCCCGGTGAAGAGATCGACGTGATGGACGCGGAGACATTTGCGCTGATTGTCGGCGGCGGGCCGGTCGGCCTCGCCGCTTCGATCGAGCTGTCGTGGCGCGGCGTTCCGCACATCCTGGTCACCGAGAAGACCGAGACCGCCCAGCATCCCAAGTGCAACAACACCAACGCGCGCTCGATGGAGCACTTCCGGCGGCTCGGCATCGCGGACGAATTGCGCGCCGAAGGTCTGCCGGGCGATGTCGCGCGCGCTTCCGCCTATGTGACGCGGTTCTGCGGGCATGAGTTTGGGCGATTGCCGCGGCCTTATTCCGATTGGCCGACGCCGGAAATTCCCAACAACGTCTCGCAGATCGTGCTCGAACGCGTGCTGCGGCGTTGCGCGGAAAGCCAGCCGGGCGCGCAAGTAACTTTCGGTCAGCGGGTTACATCATTCGCCATGCACGACGACCACGTGTTGGCCGATGTCGAAGATACCGTCACCGGTGAGCGATGCAGCATCAAGGCGCGTTATCTCCTCGGCATCGATGGCGCGGGCAGCACCGTGCGCCGCGCGCTCGGCTTCGGCATGACGGGCGAGGACGGCACCACGCGCCGCGCCTTCATGGGCGGCACCATGCTGTCGTTCTACATCCGCTCGCCGACCCTGATAGCGGCAAGCCAGCGGCCGCCCACCAACATGACCTGGATCATCAACCCCGACATGCGCGGCATGATGTATTCGCAGGACGGCCGCGAAACCTGGGTCGTGCACTACCAGGTGCCGGCGGAGGCGGATTGGCAGAAGGTCGACGGCCGGGCGGTGATCGCCGCGATGATCGGCGCCGACATTCCGTTCGAGATCATCTCCGGCGGGCCGTGGACCGGCGGGCTCGCGCTTGTTGCCGAACATTATCAATCGGGCCCGGTCTTCCTCGCCGGCGACGCCGCGCACCTGTTCACGCCGCTCGGCGGGCTCGGCATGAACACCGGCATCGGCGACGTGATGAACCTCGGCTGGAAGCTTGCCGCCGTGCATCAGGGCTGGGCGGGTCCGCATCTTCTCGACAGCTATGAGATCGAACGGCGGCCGATCGGCCTGCGCAACGTACAGCTCGGCGTGCGCTGCACACAGGTGATGGACGGCTGGGCGCTGTGGCCGGGCTTCGAGGACGACAGCGCGGCGGCGGACACAGCGCGCAGGACGTTCGGCGCGCGCATCATGGAGGAGGACCGGCCGCAATATCTCACCGTCGGCATCCAACTCGGCGAGCGCTACGAAAATTCGCCGATCGTCTGGCCGGACGGAACGCCCGCTCCGCCCGACGCTTGGGACGCCTACACGCCGCTCGACCGGCCGGGCGCGCGCGCGCCGCATTTCTGGCTCGCGAAAGGCCATGCCGCCTATGACGACTTCGGGCGAGGCTTCACGCTGCTCGATTTCGGCGCGCCGGACGCCGCTGGTGCCATCGAGACGGCGGCGCGCATGCGTGGTGTACCGCTCAAGACGTTGCGGCTTGCAGCGCCCGCCGGGCTTTATCGCAGCAAGCTCGTGCTGGTACGGCCCGATCAGCACATCGCCTGGCACGGCGATTCGGTCCCGGACCCGGCGGCCGTTGTCGATCAGGCGCGCGGCGCGTGAACCTGCGCCTGTGTCCGCCCCCTATTGCATAAGCCTCGGAGCAGGCTTCACAATTCAGTCATGCTGCCCTATAGACTAGGGTCTGTCGTCATGGTTCGTCGGGGAAGGAGACGAGGAGCTCTGCCTTGAACGTGCATGTATCGCCATCCGGCTTTCCGGCCCTCGTTCTCAACGCGGACTTCCGCCCGCTCAGCTACTATCCGCTGTCGCTCTGGTCCTGGCAGGACGCCATCAAGGCGGTATTCCTCGAGCGCGTGAACATCGTCGCCAATTACGACCGCGCGGTGCACAGCCCCAGCCTGGAGATAAAGCTGCCGAGCGTGGTCTCGCTCAAGACCTTCGTGAAGCCCGCGACGCAGCCCGCCTTCACGCGGTTCAACGTGTTCCTGCGCGACAAATTTGCCTGCCAGTATTGCGGCTCGGACGACGACCTGACGTTCGACCATCTGCTGCCGCGCTCGCGGGGCGGCCACACGACCTGGGGGAACGTCGTGGCGGCCTGCTCGCCGTGCAACCTGCGCAAGGGCAACCTGACAATGGAAGAAGCGCGGATGTGGCCCTCGCAGATGCCGTTCCAGCCGAGCGTGAACCATCTGCACCGCAACGGCCGCCGCTTCCCGCCGAACTACCTGCACGACAGCTGGCTCGACTATCTCTATTGGGACACCGAGCTCGATCCCTGATCGTTTGCGCACACAACGGAGGCGACCCATGGACCGCAGAGGCATTCTCGGCGTGTTGGCGGCAGGCTTCGCGGCCGTGGTGGCGACTGCGCGCGGCGCATCGGCCGAAGCCGAGCGCCCGCACCGGCTGGCGATTCACGTCGACCAGAACGATCCCGACCTGATGAATATGGCGCTGAACAACGCCGGCAATGTGATCGACTATTACGAATCGCGCGGCGAGAAAGTCGCGATCGAATTCGTCGTCTATGCGCAGGGCCTGCACATGCTGCGCGAGGACACGTCGCCGGTGAAGGACAAGATAAAGTCGCTACGCGAGCGGCTTGCCGGCGCGACGTTCTCGGCCTGCCGCAACACCATGACCAATGTCGAGAAGAAGGAAGGCAAGCCGGTCAAGCTGATCGCCGAGGCGACGGTGGTGCCCTCCGGGGTCGTGCGGCTGATGGAGCTGCAGGAGCAGGGCTGGAGCTACGTGCGGCCGTAAGTGCCGATTGCGCCGTGCATTCGCGCCGCGGGCGTTGTGGCGGAGCCGCGAACCTGGAATGCGCCGGATCGCCCTGTTGCATATAGGGTACAGGCGGTGGCTATCTCGATTATTCCGGTCACATGACGATTTCGCGCCGCAATCGGAGGCATTCATCGCCGCGTTGATCTTTTGTAGCGTTGTGGGGGTAAGTATCGTGCGTATGGCAAGCAACGACGTGGTCGATCAGTCCGGTTCGGCAATTATCGCGCTGCTGCAACGAGCCGCCGAAACCGCTCAGGCGGATTTTGAGCGCGCTGCTCAAACAGCGCATCAGCTCGCGATGCAGCTGCGGGCGGCGGAGGATCGCGCCGAAAAACTGCAGGAGCAGGTGAAGCATCTGGAGCAGCAGCAGCATCATGCGGAGGATTGGCTGCACCGCATTCACGACGAGATCGCGGACAGGTTCTTGCGCAAGCCGCAAGAGCGCGGCCGGCCGGACGGCCGGCAACGAACCGCCTGACGCGGCAGTCCGCCGAACCGAAGGACCAGGGGCGTGAAGGCCGCGAAGTACATCGGATCCCCGGTCAAGCGGATCGAGGATCGGCCGCTCCTTACGGGAACCGCCCGATTTGTCGCCGACCTGCGCTTTCCGGGCACGTGGGAGGCGGCGTTCGTGCGCAGCCCGCACGCGCACGCCAAGATCCGCGCGATCGATACGACCGCCGCGCGCCGCCTGCCGGGCGTCCATGCGGTCTTCACCTTGCCCGACCTCGCGCCCCTCCTGACGCAGGTGCGGCTGCCGCTGCAGTTCCGCACCGCGCAACTGCCGCCCGACATCACGCCGTTCGTGCTCGCCAACGACGAGGTCGCCTTTGTCGGCGAAGCCGTCGCGGTCGTGATCGCGGATTCGCGCTATATCGCCGAGGACGCAACCGCGCTGGTCGACGTCGACTACGAACCGCTGCCGGCGATTTCGGACTGCCGGCGGGCGCTCGACGCATCGTCACCGCTCGCCCACGGCGAACGCAGCAGCAACCTGCTGATCGAGTTTCGGCAGTCCTACGGCGACATCGCCGGCGCATTCGCCCGCGCACCCCATCGCGCCAGCGTCAATCTCAAGCAGCATCGCGGCGGCGCGCATTCGATCGAAGGCCGCGGCGCGCTGGCCCACTACGATGTCAACGAAGACCGGTTGACGCTCTGGTCTTCGACGCAGCTTGCGCACGAAGTTCGTGGGTTTCTGATGCGGATGCTCGACCGCGACGAGAACCAGCTCCGCGTCGTCGCGCCTGACGTCGGCGGCGGCTTCGGCGCCAAGTTCGTGATGTATCCCGAGGAGGTCGTACTCTGCGTGGCCGCCTTGCTGCTCAAGCGTCCGGTGCAATGGATCGAGGACCGGCGCGAGCATTTTCTCGCCGCGGTGCAGGAGCGCGAACAATACTGGGACCTCGAAGTCGCCTTCGACAGCGACGGCTGCCTCCTCGGCGCGCGCGGTCAACTGATCCACGACGAAGGCGCCTACACGCCGCAGGGCATCAACCTGCCCTACAACGCATCGACTGCGCTTCCCGGCCCCTACTTGCTGCCCGCCTACGAAATCAACGTACGGGTGGTGGAGACCAACAAGGTCGCCACCATGCCGGTCCGCGGCGCAGGTTATCCGGAAGGCGCCTTTGCGATGGAGCGCCTGCTCGATGCGATCGCGCAGAAGCTCGGGCTCGATCGCGCAGAAGTACGGCGGCGCAACCTCGTGCCGCCGGAAATGATGCCCTACGTCTCGCCGCTGAAGACGCGCTCCGGATCGCCGATCACACTCGACAGCGGCGATCTTCCCGGCGGGCAACGTATCGCGTTGGAGATGATCGGCTACACGGACTTCCCCGAACGCCGGCGCCGTGCGCGGGCGGACGGCCGCTATCTTGGGATCGGCATCGGCAACGGCGTGAAGGGAACCGGCCGCGGCCCGTTCGAGTCCGGCATCGTGCGGATCGGCCGGTCCGGCCGCATCTCGGTCTACACCGGCGCCATGCCGATGGGACAGGGCATCTGCACCGCGCTGGCGCAAATCTGCGCCGAGGAGTTCGACGTCGCGCCGGACAGTGTCAGCGTCGTGGCCGGCGATACTGCCGTCATTCCCTATGGACAGGGCGGCTTCGCGAGCCGGCAGACCGTAACGGCAGGCTCGGCGGTGCACCTCGCGGCCGCAGCGGTGCGTCACAAGGCGCTGCAGGTGGCGGCGCATCTCCTGGAAACCAGTCCCGACGATCTCGAAATCCGCGACGGGCGGGTGGAGATCGCCGGCGCTCCGGGAAGCGGTCTGGCGCTGCGTGAAATCGCCGAGGCGGTCTCCGGCGTACCCGGCTATGCCATGCCCGGAAAGTTCGAGCCGGGTCTCGAAAGCATGCAAAGCTTTCTGCCCGACGCCCTCACCTACGGCGGAGGCTGTCACGCGGTCGAGGTCGAGGTGGACATCGAGACCTGCGGCGTGCGCATTCTGCGCTACATCGTGGTCAACGACAGCGGGCGGATCATCAATCCCCAGATCGTGGAAGGGCAGCTCGTCGGCGGCACTGCGCACGGCATCGGCAACGCGCTCTACGAGTGGATGGGATACGACGGGCAGGCGCAGCCCATCACCACGACGTTTGCCGACTATCTTCTTCCGGGCGCGACCGAGGTTCCGAACATCGAAGTGCGATTCACCGAATTTCCCTCGCCGCTCAATCCGCTTGGCGTCAAGGGCGTCGGCGAATCGGGCTGCGTGCCGGCGGCCGGTGCGATCATTTCGGCCGTCGAGAACGCACTCGAGCCGTTTGGCGTGCGGATCACGGAATATCCGGTGACGCCGGCCCGGCTGTTCGCGTTGCTGCAATCGGCAAGACCGGGTAGCGCCTCAGTTTGATTGCGGCGGCGGGCTGGTCCAGCGCTCTTGCGCGATGGCATCGGACCAGGCCGAGCCTGGCGGTTGTAGAGTTATCCACGTCTCTGCGAGTTTGCCATCTACGATCCGATAAGACTGCATGCCTGCCTGAGTTTGCGGTTCGCCGGTCCCGCGATCGCGCCACTTGAATGTAAAGCGGAACCACGCGCGATTGCCTGAAAGCAAGTGGTCATAAACGGCAACGCGCACGCCAGGCCGCTCCGCCTTCATCTTGGTGAGCTCCGCCGCGTAACTGTCCGCAGTAACCGTCCGGTCGCCCGCCGCTTCATGCCGGAGATAGGTCGGTCCTACGCAGCTCGGGACAAGATCGTATCGGTCTTCGTGCCAAACAAGTTCCCATCGATCAAAGAGGTCGCGCGTAACGGATACGTCTTGCTGCATTGAAGTGGCTCGCTATCCCTTGCCAAGTTTACCGCTAGGCATTGGCGTATTATGATGCCAAAGGGACCAAAAGACGAAAAGCGCCTCGCCGGCGTGAACGCCCGCGCCGTCATGATCGCTAAGATGGCGCCGGCGAGATCGAGAACGCGACCACACGGACGACGGCAAGAACGCCGCGGCCGTCGGAATATCCTTAAGTTGAGTTGGAGAGCCCGCGAATGCACCCTGCAAGGTTTTTTCAAGGCGACGACCCGCCTCTTGCTTATGGAATTGATCTGGGTCTGTTTTGTTAATCATAGGAGGTCGCTCTTATGGCGGAAAACGATAAATACCCTGGCGTTCGCATAGTAACAATCCTGACAGAGCCATCCACTGCAAGCGTCGCTACCGCGACGCTGAACTTTGGCAGCGGTTTTTGGCGAACTGCGACCCTCCCGCCTCGTCCCGCGCCTGAACATCCGATCTACTCATTAGTCGGACAAGTCGCTTCCGGGTGGGCACATGTTGATCACATGCTGGACATCATGATCTGGGAATTGGCTGACGTTGAGGCGCAGGCTGGCGCTTGCATCACCGCCCAAATTGCCGGGACGTACGGACGCTTCAAAGCCGTTATCGCATTACTCACGTTTCACCAGCAGCGCACAAATAGGAACCTTGAGCCTCTAATCAAAAAAGCGACAGAGCTTTCACACAAAGCGAGTGGACCCGGTGAAAGGCGACATCGCTCAGTTCATGATCCTTGGTACGAATATCCTGGCAGCGCCGATCAGACAGGTCAGTTTCGGGCTATGCCATCCAAAGACCCCCGATTTGGCATCACCCAAGTCGATCTGGACGAATTGAACGGCGCTCTGGATGACATCAAGAAATTTGCTGAGCGCGTGGAGGCATTCAGGAAGGACGTGCTAGACGCGCTCGTCACATCGCCAAAAACACATCAGCGACCATCTACTGAATAGACGGCCAAGCTGAGACACGAAGATCGACAGGTGAATTTGGAACCACGGTCCGGCTCAAAACTGTGCGACTGGTCGAACTTTGACCCCCAAGCGTGCTCCGTAATACTTGCTCGACGGTGATGATCTGGGTGAAGCCGCTTCATCGTCATTGCGAGCGAAGCGAAGCAATCCAGGGGACGGCGCAATCCTGGATTGCTTCGTCGCTTCGCTCCTCGCAATGACGCCGGCGGATCGACCTGAAGACATCCCGCTTTCGGTCCTGAATTTGCATGGGGAGAATGACCACTGCGTCGAGATGCGGCACAACTGATGACAAAGACAGGCTATCCTTGAGCAGTGACAAGGTTTGCCAGCGAGGTTCCATGCGCACACTCATTCGCGTCGGACTCTGTGTTCTCACAACCCTGGCGATGAACGGCGTTGCAACGCCTGGCTCGGCACAAACGTGGCCATCCCGGCCCGTCACTCTTGTGGTGCCGTTCGCGGCCGGGAGCTCGACCGATACGGCGGCGCGTATTCTCTCGGTTGGAATGTCCGAGGCGCTCGGGCAGCAGGTGATCGTCGAGAACGTCGGCGGCGCCGCCGGAACAATCGGGACCATTCGCGTCGCGCGAGCGGCGCCGGACGGCTATCAGGTCCTGTTCGGCACCGTCGATACGATCGCGATTGCTCCTGCGCTGCAGAAGAAGCCCGCTTACGACAGCGTCAAGGATTTCACCCCGGCAGGAATGGTCGTCGAACAGCCGGTCGTCCTGATCGTGCGCAAGGACCTGCCGGTGACCACGCTGCAGGAATTTGCCGCCTATGCGAAAGCCAACCACGGCAAGATGCAATTCGGTTCCGCCGGCGTCGGTTCGGGCTCGCACTTCTCCTGTGCCAAGCTGAACCTGGCGCTCGGCATCGACCCGATCCACGTGCCCTACCGCAGCTCGGGTCTCGCGGCTCAGGATCTGCTGGGCGGGCAACTCGATTTCATCTGCGCGCTCGGCGGCACCGCGATGGGGCCGGTCGAGAGCGGCCAGGCGAAAGCGATCAGCCTGCTGACGGCCGAGCGCTCGGCGCTGTTCCCGAAACTGGCGACGTCCAAGGAACAGGGGGTGGCCGGGGTCAACTCCTATTTCTGGTCCGGTTTCTTTTTCCCGAAGCACACGCCCGAGGCCATCGTGCAGCGGTTTTCCGATGCAGGCAGCCGCACGCTCGCCAATCCGTCGACGGTCGAACGGCTGCGCAAGGCCGGCATCGAGCCGATTGCCGCCGACCGCCAGTCTCCGGCTTATCTGCAGAAATTCCTCCAGGCCGAAATGGAGAGCTGGGCCGCGCAGGTGAAGACGATCGGCATTCCCCTGCAGTAATCGGTCGGGGTTTCCATCCGGAATTCGGCAAGTCCCAATGCGGGGCTTGGTGCCGGCCGCTGCGATGATCGGCCACCACTTAAGAGAGCGGTCCCGCGCTTGACTCTCCTGATCTTTCAGAACACGATTTTCCAACATTTCAGAGGACCGATGCCCGTTCCCGCGACCGTCCGGGGCATGTTTTGGGTTGCACCGGAGCCGCCCAGGTGACCGCGGTCGCGCTGCAATCTCACGACAGCGGTCCGATGGTTTCGGTGCGGAACGTCTCACGCTATTTCCGCGATTCCGCCGGCGGACACGTTCATGCGCTGGACGACATATCCTTTGCGCTCGCAGCCGGTGAAATCGTCGCGCTGCTCGGGCCGTCGGGGTGCGGGAAGAGCACCCTGCTGAACATCATCGCCGGGCTTCAGCGTGCGGATGCCGGGACCGTCACGGTGAACGGCCGCGAGGTTACGCCGCGCAGCATGCCGTCGCTCGGCTACGTCTTTCAGGAAGATCGTCTGTTCCCGTGGCGAACGGCGCTGCGCAACGTGACCTTCAGTCTCGAAGCTGGAAGCATGCCGCGCAACGAGCGGGACACCCGGGCGAAGAAAGTCCTGGATCTGATGGATCTGACCGGGTTCGCCAAAGCGTATCCGCATCAGCTTTCCGGCGGCATGCGGTCGCGCGTTGCGCTGGCGCGCTCGCTGGTCCTCGATCCACCGATTCTGCTGATGGACGAACCGTTCGGCCGGCTCGATGCGCAGACGCGCGCGCAGATGCACGCCGAGGTGCTGAGGCTCAAGGAGATGCTCGACATGTCGATCATCTTCGTGACCCACGACGTCGAAGAGGCGGTGATTCTGGCGGATCGCATCATCGTGATGAATCCGCGGCCGGGCCGGATCAAGACGGTGCTGCCGGTGACGCAGCCTCGCCCGCGTGACAGCACCGCGCCGGATATCTCCGCGCATATTCGCGAACTCAAAAGTTTGATCAATTAGGAGGCTCACATGCACAAGCTCGCCCTGTTCGGTCTGGCTCTCCTGGGGGTGGCGGCATCCGCGCCAGCCAACGCCCAGGATGTCAGAGTGGGATACTGGGCCAGCGGCGCCTCGGCGGCGATTGGACTCGTGCTCGAAGAAGGAAAGTTCCTGGAGGCCGAGGGACTCAAGCCCACCTGGACGACGGTGACGAAGCTTGCCGAAGTCAACCGGGCGCTGATCTCGCGCTCGATCGATATCGCCGTCGTCGGCGGTACGCTGCCGAGCCTGCGGCTGGGCGCCGAGAACGTGCCGGCGAAGATCATCCTCGCCAATCTGATCGCGGATGCGAACTTCGTCGTCGCGGAACAATCGCCGATCAAGACGCTTGCGGACCTGAAGGGCAAGAAGATCGGTTCGACACCGCCCGGGAGCACGATGCACGCGCTGGTTTCGGCGCTTCTTCAGGGAAATTACGGTCTGTCCGAACGCGATTTCCAGCAGATCCCTTCGGGCGAAGCTCAGCTTCTGACCTTCCTCCAGCGCGGCGAGATCGATGCGGCCTTGATGCGTACCATCACGCTGCGGACGTTTGGCAGCCAGGCCAAGCTCAGGACGCTCGGGACCGTGCCCGACGAATGGAGGAAGCTGATCAAGGCGGATTCGCCGCCGCTCCTCGGCGTGGGGGTCGCCGACGCCGCATTCGCCAACAGCAAACCCGACGCGGTCGTGAAGCACATCGTCGCCAACATCAAGGCGACCCAATGGGGCGCGAAGAATCCCGCCAAGGTCGCCGACATCCTCAAGCGCCGGCTGCAGATGTCCGAAGCCGACGCGCAGGCCTTCGCCGAAACCTGGAGCAACAGCTACATCGCCTCGTTCGACGAGGCCGACCTCACGTCGCTGCTGCGCATGGCGGAAATCTTCAAGGCGGCGGACAACTTCCCGGGCACCGTCACGCGCGACGTGTTCATGCCGCAGTTCTACGCCAAAGCGAAAGAGATCGTCGGCGCCCAGCGATGAGCGCGAACGTCGCCCAGGCGGCGCTGCCGGCTCCGGCGGTCGGCTCCGCCCATCTCAGAACGATCCTCCAGCGCATCGCACTGGTGCTGCTCTTCCTCGCACTCTGGCAGGCCGCGTCGAGCACGGTCCCGGGCTACCTGTTTCCGAGCCCGCTCGACACCTGGGCCGCATTCCTGCGCATCCTGAAGGACGGCAGCATCGGCCTGAATCTCGGCGTCACGATGTATCGGGTCACCGTCGGATTTGCGATCGCCGCGCTCGTGGGCGTGCCACTCGGAATCCTATTGGGCTCGTCGAAGACGATCGGCGAATTCTTCTCGCCGGTCCTGCCGGTGATGAACTCCGTCTCGTCGGCGATCTGGTCGCTGATCGCGGTGGTGTGGTTCGGGCTCTCCGACATGACGCCGATTTTCGTCTGCCTGATGACCGGCCTGCCGCTGATCGTCACCAACGTCTGGCAGGGCACGCGCAACGTCAACGCCGAGTGGCTCGAGCTCGCCCGCTCGGTGCGCATGCCCGCATACAAGGTGTTCTGGAAGATCTATCTTCCCGCCATCCTGCCGTTCTTCTTTTCCGGCGCACGGCTGGCGTTCGGCTTTGGAGCGCGCGTCAGCCTGGTAGCCGAGGCGCTCGGCTCATCGGCAGGTGTCGGATACATGATCGTGCGTTCCGCCGACCTTCTGCAAATGAGCAACGTCTTTGCATGGTCCATCCTGCTGATCGGGACGATCGCCGCCGTCGACGGCCTGATCATCCGACCGATCGAGGCGTACCTGTTCCGCTGGCGCAAGGAAGCCTAGTCACATGAGTACCGTTCGCCCGGTTTATGGTCGCGACGCCGCGATCTGCTGCGGACATCCGGCGGCCGCGGCCGCCGGATGGGAGGCGCTGGCGCGCGGCGGCAGCATCGCGGATGCCGCGCTCGCCGCCGCGACCGTCCTGACGGTGGTGCTGCCGCAGGCCGTGACGATCGGCGGCGACGGATTCGTTCTCTATCATGACGCGGCGACCGGAAGGACGTACGGGCTAAATGCGTCCGGCCGTTCGCCCGCGGCACTCGACGCAAGCCGCCTGACGGCGGCCGATCTCGAGCGCGGCCCGCTGTCGTGCGGAACGCCCGGCCTCGTCGCCGGCTGGGAAATGCTGCACCAACGCTTCGGCAAGTTGCCTTGGGCCGAATTGTTCAAGCGGGCGATCGAGTACGCCGGGCAAGGCTTTCCGGCATCGCCCGGTCTCGTCGCGCAGACCGCAGCCAGCCGGGCGCTGTTGGAGAAAGACCCCGGCGCATCCGCGATCTTTTTGCAGAACGGGGCGGCGAAGGCTGGCGCGATGTTTCGCCAGCCCGCGTTGGCGGCAACGCTGGAACAGATCGCCCAAGGGGGCGCGCAGGCGTTCTACCGCGGCCGGGCGGCGGAGAGCATCGGCCGCTATGTCCAAGGCCGCGGCGGGGTGCTGGCGGCAGGCGACTTCGCGGCCTGCACGGCCGAATGGGTCGAGCCACTGCGATTGGGCTATCGCGGCCTTGATGTGTGCGTGATGCCGCCCAACTCGTTTGGGCTGTTCATGCTCTTGCAACTGGCCGCCCTTTCGGATGCGGATTTTTCGAACCTCGACGCCAATGCGCCCGAGCGATATGCGGCCTTGATCGCGGCGGCGCGATCGGCGTTCGCGGCCGGCAACCGCAGCGTGGCAGACCCGTCGGTGGTCGGGACCGGCATCCCAACTCCGATGTGCCCAGAGGGCCTGAACGAGGTTCGTGCCGATTTCCGCCGGCGCGCGGGGACGGCTGTTCCAAATCGCGGCGGCACGACGGTGATCGCGATGGTCGACAGCCAAGGCAACGCCGCCGCGATCGTGCAGAGCGTATTCCTGGTGTTCGGCTCGGGCGTTGCGGACCCCGAGTCGGGCGTGCTGATGAATGACCGCATGCTCGGCTTCACGCTGGAAAAGGGTCATCCGAACGTCGCCGCACCCGGCAAGCGGCCGGCGCACACGCTCAATCCGGTGATCACGTTCGACAAGACCGGCGTGCGCCACGTCCTGCTGACGCCGGGCGGACCGGGGCAGACACTGACCCTGACCCAAGTCCTGCAGGCCATGACCGATCACGGCCTGTCGCTACAAGAGGCCGTTTCCTTGCCGCGATGGAGCATGGACCTCGCGGGTGACATCATTCTCGAGTCCGACATGCCTCAGCCGATCTTCGACGGATTGAATAAATTGGGTGTCGCGGCGGCGCGCGGTGCCAGGGGCTCGCCGTTCTTCGGCTCCGCCGAATGCGTCGAGCGCCTGCCGGGCGGCGGCGTCGTTGCGGTCGCCGATCATCGGCGCGAAGCCCACGCGATCGCGGTCTGACCATGAACAAACCCGCCGACATCGTCCTCACCAACGCGAAGGTCATCACCGTCGACGCCAAATTCTCGATCGCGCAAGCGATCGCGATCGCCGGCGACCGGATCCTCGCTGTGGGCAGCGCGACGGAAATCAATTCGCACGTCACGCCCGGCACGCGCGTCTTCGATCTGAACGGACAGGCGGTCATGCCCGGCCTGATCGACGGTCATTCGCACATGGACCGGGAAGGCCTGAAGGGCGTGTTCCCGTCGCTCGGGAAGGTCCGCTCGATCAAGGATATCCAGGATCGGATCGCGGAGCTGGCGCGCGCAAGCCGGCCCGGCGAGTGGATCGTCACCATGCCGATCGGCGATCCGCCCTATTACTTCGACATGCCCGATCTGCTGGCGGAGAAGCGCTGGCCGACCCGGCAGGAACTCGACGCCGCCGCGCCGAACAATCCGGTGTTCATCCGTTCGATCTGGGGGTTCTGGCGCCACACCTTGCCGCTGGTGTCGTGCGCCAACAGTCTTGCACTGCAGCGCGCCGGCATTTCACGCGATACCGTCTCACCGGTGGATACCCTGATCATCGACCGTGATTCGCGCGGCGATCCGACCGGCGTTTTCTTCGAAAACGAGTTGCAGCCGATCGCCGAACTGTGCTGGTTCCGGAACGCGCCGGGTTTCACCCGCGCCGATCGCGCACGCACCTTGCCGGCGGCGGCAAAGGCCTATCACGCCTTCGGCACCACGAGCATTTTCGAGGAGCACGGCGCCGCGACGGAGTTGCTCCGTGCCTATAAGGATGCGTACCGCGCCGGAACATTGAGCATGCGGACCTCGCTCGTCCTCAGCCCCGACTGGAAGGCCGCGGGTGACATATCGATATCGCGGTTCGTGCAGGCGTGGGCCGGCTGGCTCGGAGAGCCGGCGCTCGGCGACGACTATCTCAAGATGACCGGCATGTTCGTCGATATCGGCCAGACCGCCGCCAACGATCTGCGTGCTCAGTCCGCGCCGTACACCGGCTGGGCCGGCTTCAACTACGACACCGGGTTGTCCCGCGAGAAGGTGAAGGAGCTGCTGCTCGCCTGCGCGTACAACGATATTCGCGCCGTCGCCATCTGGCCCGCCATGATCGACCTGTTCGAGGAGGTCGATCGCGAGGTTCCGCTGAACGGACGACGCTGGGTGCTGGGACACATCAGCGCGCTTTCGCCGCGCGATATCGAGCGTGTTGCGCGCATGGGGCTCGTCATCACAACCCATACCAACCGCTACATCTTCAAAGAGGGGCACTTGCTGCAGAAGCGGCTGCCACCCGAGCGGCACGCGGAGATTGCTCCAATTCGCAGCCTGGTCGATGCGGGCGTCAGTGTCGCGCTCGCGACCGACAACGTGCCGGTGTCTTTGTTCTGGCCGGTCTGGCAGACGGTATCCCGAATGAACAGGTATACCAATCAGCCGGTCGTGCCCGAGCAGGCGCTGACGCGCGAGCAAGCCATCCGCTGCGCGACCTTCAACGGCGCCTACTTGACGTTCGACGAAAGCAAAAAGGGATCGCTCGAGGCGGGGAAGCTCGCCGACCTGGTCGTGTTGAGCGACGACCCGATGACGGTTGAGGAAACGAACATTCGCGAGATATCCGCGCGTATGACCATGGTCGGAGGCAAGATTGTTCATGAATCGCCCGGTTGGCATGGCTGAAACGACGATCGGCGCTACGGTCGACGAACTCGACACCCCTGCCCTTCTGATCGACGCCGTCGCACTCGAAGCAAATATCGCCGCGATGGCAGCGCTGTGCGCCGGCAAGCCCGCGCGCTTGCGCCCGCACGCCAAGACCCACAAGTCCCCGCTCATCGCGGCAATGCAATTGGATGCGGGTGCTACCGGCATTTGCTGTGCGAAGCTCGGCGAAGCCGAGGCGATCGCGCAGGATGGCCGCGTCAACGACATCATGGTGGCGGCGCCTCTCGTTGGGCGCGCCAAACTCGGGCGGCTCGCTCACCTGTCGCGCGTGGTGAAGCTGGCGGTGCTGGCGGACGACGAGACAGCGATCGCCGCGCTTGCGGATCTTGCGACGGCCGAAGATCGTCGAATCGACGTGCTGATCGAAGTCGACGTTGGACAACATCGCTGCGGCGTTCCGCCGGGGCCGGCCGCCGCGCGCCTGGCGGATGCCGTCGGCCGCTCCAATCGCCTGAACTTCAAGGGCCTGCACGGCTATCATGGCAAGTTGCAGATGGTGCACACCTTCGCCGAACGGCAGGCCGCCGTACGGCGCGCGCTGGAGCTGTTGCAAGACAGCGCCGAACTTTGCCGAAAGGCGGGACACGAGACCGAGATCCTGACCGGCGGCGGCTCCGGCAGCGCGGCAATCGACCTCGCGCTCGGCGGCCTCAACGAGCTTCAACCGGGCAGCTATGTTTTCATGGACTCGAGCTATCGGCAGATTCTGTGGGACGAGGCAGGTGCCCCGCCGCCATTCCGGCCGGCGCTGAGCATCCTCGCCAGCGTCGTCAGCCGCCCAACTGCGGATCGCGCCGTGGTCGACGTCGGGTGGAAGTCTGCCAGCAGCGATTCCGGCCCGCCGGTTCCAAAACGAACGGAGCTAGCTTTCGAGTTTGCAGGCGACGAGCATGGCATCGTCAAACGCCGGGACGGCGAACCGCTGACAATGGCTCTCGGCGAGAGGATCGAACTGATCCCGAGCCATTGCGACACGACCGTCAATCTGTTTTCCGACTACATGGTCATGCGCGATGGCCGCCTCGAGGCCGTCTGGCCCATTTCCGCCCGTGGCTGTAGCCAATAGCGCGTCCCATTACGTTTCTGTGGACCAACTGCGGCTGCGCAGCCATCTGGCGGCGCTACGCGACCGCCACAGCCTCGATTTCGATGAGAAAGCCATAGTGCAACTGCGGCACCGGCACGACACAACGCGCCGGCTTGGCGTTGCCGGTCCATTTGGCATAGAGCGTATTGAACGCCGGCCAATTGTTGATGTCGGTGACGTAAACGCGCACTTGGGTGAGCTTGTCGATCGAGCTGCCCGCCCCCGTCAAGGCGAGCGCGACGTTGTCGAGAACCTGCTGCGCCTGCTGTTCGAACGGCTTGTCGTTGAGCTTGCTGCCGTCGGGCGCGATCGGCAGTTCGCCGGAGACGAAGACGAAGCCGTTGGCCGTCACCGCATGGCTGTAGTGCCCGCCGGGCGGCGCCATGGTCGCGGGATTGGTTTTCACGATGTCACCAGCCATCGAATCGTCTCCACTGCTGTGCGGACCCTGCGCCGGACACCGCGTAGTATTCCGAGAATTGCGTGCCGGTCGCGCACGCGTGGTTGGGCAGAATGCGAAGCTGCGTGCCGACTGGCAAGCGCCGCGCGATGTCGGGATCGGCAGCGCCACGCCGCGAGACGATGCCGTGCTCCTGGTTGGCGCCGGTCATGATCAGGCCATCGATCGGTACGCCGGCCAGATCGCAGACCGCCCCATAGCCGTAGTCGACCTTCTGCTTCTGCGTACCACGGTCGCGGCTCATCGCCATCCAGCCGGCGTCGACGATCGCCCAGCCTTTCTCCTGCTGGTGTCCGATCACCGTGGTCAGGATTGATAACGCCACCTCGCCGAGGCTGCAGACGCCGACATTGGCCATCACGAGATCGAAGAACACATAGACGCCCGCGCGCAATTCGGTGACGCCCGCGAGGTTTTCCGCCGACAGCGCCGTCGGCGTCGAGCCGACGCTGACGACCGGGCACGGCAGGCCCGCGGCGCGCAAGCGCTGCGCGGCATGTACGCTGCGGCTGCGCTCCTGCTCGGCAAGTTGCCGGAGCGCCGCGGGGGTGTCGAGATCGTAGGACGATCCGGCATGGGTCATGACGCCCTTCAGCGTCGCACCACCTTCATGCAGCGCGCGGCCGATCTCGATCAGCAATGGACCGTCGGCCTGTACGCCGGAACGGTGGCCGTCGCAGTCGACCTCGATCAGCACGTCGAAAGGATGCCCGGTCGCAGTCACCGCGTGCGCGGCGGCCAGCGAATCCACGATGACGGTCAGCAGGCAGCCGCGAGCCCGCAACGCCAGCGCACGGTCGAGCTTCGACGGCACCATGCCGACGGCGTAGAGGACGTCTTGGAAGCCCGCGGCGAAAAACTGCTCGGCCTCCTTCAAGGTCGAGACCGTAATGCCGCTCGCACCGGCGGCCTGTTGCAGGCGGGCCACCTCGATGCACTTCGCGGTCTTGACGTGGGGACGCAGCATCACGCCGAGCTCCGACGCGCGCTGCTGCATGCGCGCGATGTTGCGCATCATGCGCGGCTCGTCGATGAGCGCCGCCGGCGTTTGGAGTTGAGCGAAGTTCAAGGGAGGCCCTAGTGTCCCGATTCCGAAGTTCGCATCATTCTGAGGCACCCGTGTTTGCGAACTTCGGAATCGAAGGACACTAGCAACTTATTGATCTAGTGTGGCTTTGGTTCAGAAGTCCGCATTTCGGACTCGCCGCAAGAATGATGCGGACTTCTGAACCGCCACACTAGTCGAGAAATTCACCGCGCGCCTTGAGGGCCGGCACGTCGCGGGCGAGCCCCTGCGCGATCAACGCCTTTACCGCACCTGGCGCAAGCGCGTCAGCCTGCGGCAGGTCCACACCGACCGCCTCCATCTGCTTCTGCAAGGCCGCGTCGCCGACGGCAGCTCGGAGCGCCGCGTTGAAGCGCTGGACGATCCCGTCCGGCGTGCCCTTCGGCAAAAAGAACGCGTTCCACGATCGCACGTTGACGTCGCGATAGCCTGCCTCGGCGGCGGTGCCGACATCGGGAATCTGCGGCAGCCTGCGCTCGGTCAATACCGCCAGCGCTTTGATCTTGCCGCCCGCCACCTGCGGAAGCGCCGTGGTGGTCTGGTCGCACATCACGTCGATATGGCCGCCCATCAGGTCGTTCATTGCCGGAGCTACGCCGCGGTAGGGCACGTGTGCCACGCTGATTTTCAACGCGGAGAACAGGACGACGCAAGCGAAGTGCGAGATCGAACCTATGCCGGCGCTGCCGTAGTTGACCTTGCCGGGGTTCGCCTCGGCGAAGGCGACGAACTCCTTGAGGTTCGCCGCGGCGAGCGACGGTTTGCCGACCAGCATCGTCGGCGCGGTTCCGGCGAGACCGACCGGCACGAAGTCGGCGAGCGGATCGTACGGCAGGTTCTTGAACAGCGCGGCGTTGGCCACATGCGTGCCGACCGTGCCGAACCCGAAGGTCGAGCCATCGGGCTCCGCCTTCGTCAGCCGGACAAGACCGACGGTACCGCTCGCGCCGCTGACATTCTCGACCGCGATCGTCTGCTTGAGATGCGTGCTCATGCCCTGGGCCAGCGCACGCGCGAGCGCATCGCTCGGTCCGCCCGCGGGGAACGGCACGATGAGCGTAATCGGCCGCGAGGTCTCGGCCAGAGCCGGCTCGCTCGCTGGCATGAGCGCAAGTGCGGTGACAAGGGCAAGCCAACGGGTCATGCGGAGCGTCCTTCAAGCCAGGGAAGCAGCCGATCGAGCGTCGGAGACTCGAAGTCCGGCGGCGGCGCGCGATCGGGCCGCCGCAAGCCGACGCGGTTATGCCAATAGGTGCGAAGCCCGACTGCCGAGGTGCCGATCAGGTCGTAGCCCGAGCCGGCGACGAACGCCGCGTCGGCCGGCGCGACGCCGACACAGGCAAGCGCCATGCGGTAGGGCTGCGGATTGGGCTTGTAGTAACCCGCCTCCTCCGCGGTGATGACGCAGTCCCAGTTCAGATCCAGTACGCTGGCGGCCCTGCGGCCGAGGCGGATCGAGCAGTTCGTGACCACGGCAAGCTTGGTGCGGCCGCGCAGCATGGCGAGCGCGGCCGGTACGTCGCTCCAGGGCTTCAGTTCGGGCCAGCGCTCCTCCAGCGCCTGCGGAACGTGGTCCGGCAGGCCGACGGCGCGGGCGGCATCGCGCACGAGCTTTTCGTAAGGCACGTAGGCGGCGCTGCCGTAGGTCAGGCGCAAGTATTCGGCCCGCCATGCCCTGCCCGTCGCCTCGCTCCCCGACACGGCATCCCACAGCGTCCAGGAATCGAGCAGCGCGGTCAGGAGATCGAACAGCACTGCGCGCGGAAATCCATCGTTCATGGCCAAAAGCTAGCACGCCAGACATCAATTGTGCTTAACTGGAACGGAATATAGCCTTCAGAATAATTGAATGATCGAGCTCGACGATCTGCGCTTCATCGACGCCCTGAGCCGCACCGGATCGCTCAGCGCAGCAGCGCGCTCGCTCAATGTCACGCCACCGGCGCTGTCCATGCGGCTGAAGCGCCTGGAGCGCTTGCTCAACATCAATCTCGTGGTGCGATCCTCAAGGCACCTCCGCTTCACCAGCGAAGGCGAGCGGCTCGTCGGCGAGGCGCATGCGCTGCTCGACCGCATCGACTCGCTCCCTGGCGCGCTCGCCGGAGAGGGCAAGAGTCTGGCGGGGCGCATTCACGTGGTCTCGCCGTTCGGCTTCGGCCGCCTGCATATCTCGCCGCTGATTGCACGCTTTGTGGAAATGCATCCGTCGGTCCATGTCACCCTCGATCTATCGGAGCGGCCATGGACCGAGAGCAAGACCGCCGATGTCGCGATTCACATCGGCGCGCTGCGCGATTCCACTTGGATCGTGCACCGCCTCGCGCGCAACGAACGCTGGGCCTGCGCCAGCCCGGAATATCTGAAGCGGCAAGGTGTGCCGAAGGAGCCGCGCGACCTGCTGGCGCATCATTGCATCTGCCTGCGCGAGAACGACGAGGACGTCACATTGTGGCGCTATCGCCGGACGGCGAAAGGCCGCGCCGAGTCGGTCCGCGTTGCCGCGGCGTTAACCAGCAATGATGGCGAGGTGGTGCGCAACTGGGCGCTGGCCGGGCTCGGCATCATTCTGCGCTCGCAATGGGACGTGGCGCCGTTCGTCAAGCGCGGCGAGCTCAAGCGAATCCTGGCCGGTTTCGAGTTCGACGGCGCCGATGTGCTTGCCTTGGTGCCGGCGCGCCAAGGCATCTCGGCGCGAGTGGCGCGCTTCGTCGAATTTCTCAAGCAGCAGTTCAACCCGCGTCCGCCATGGCGCTAGGCGCGTGTTGCTCGCGTGCGGGGCGCCGCCGTCACAACCCGGGAACGCATGACCGTTTCGGCTCAAGAGCGGACGCAAGGTCGTATGGCCGGCAGTCGCTCCGCCATCGACGGCGATTGCTGTTCGCTGAATGCAGCGCCGATGTTGCGCCCGGACGGACACCAAGAATAGACTTGACGAATAGACTTGGCTCAAATCGGACAGCAGTGAACGCCCAAACAGCCTGCAGCTGTTTTTATCTCGGCCGGCGCTGCGCCGAGCATTAAGTGCAACGAAGGTTTTCAGGTCGATCAATGCCTGGCGATGCCAAAAAACGATCGTCAGCAAATCAGCAAGGCATATTGAGAAACCTGGCCGGGCTAAAGAGCGACAGCTTTGTCGGCTTTCTGCCAGTTATTCTGTCGAGTCCGAAAGCTGAACACGCTTTATATGATCTACGGGCGATCGCGCTGCGCTTTCTGGATATGGATTTTCTCGCGGCCATAAGGCCATCTCATTCAGGTCCGGCCTATACGCTCGATGCCGGCATCGATGTCATCGGTTACGCCGCATTCGTCCAGAGCAAGTACCGGGAATATGCCGGCATTCACAAAAATCTCGACGCACTGCACGAATATCTTCTCAACACCCCCGAACCCGAAATCATCAATTATGATCTGCCGGCCTTCCTCATTACATTGCGCGCGGCGCGCGAGGTCATGCCTGAATTGGCTACCGCAACAGTTGCGCTGGAGCCACTGCTGACAGAAGAACGAATTTTTCGAAAGGCCGGAAAGAATCCTGAATACGCCAAGACCATCAGACGCATTTACAACAAGAGACAGCAGTTCGCTAGGTTTTTCGGCCGATTAAGCGACTTGAACGAAATCGTCGCTGGCTTTTTTCCGCTTCTCCTCGAGGAGCCCGATGAAACCGTATTGAGCTATTCCGAGATGAAAGAAAAAATTCGCGCTACGCGCGGTAGCGCACCGCAGGCGCAGCCGAACGCAACGAATGGAGAGGAAGGCAAAAAGTCACGCATATCCGCCAAGCAATTCGCGCCTGACCTGAAGCGTAAGGCAGAACGTAGGGCACGACCCACACTCAATTATTACCGTCCTGCTTCAGCGGCCGTCAAAGATCACGTTACAAGGGCCAACGACTTTCGTGTGTGGACCGTCCCCGCGTCGATCAAGGAACTGTATGAGCAACACGGGCGAGAACTGACGAAAGCGCAAAGGTCATGGCTCCGATATGCCAAGGACACCTGGGCAACGAAATCGACCATGCGCTTGGTTCCGTCGGACGAAGGCGGATTTCTGCTCGGCTATTTGACTCAAAAAATCATCGATCCCGTCAGCAACCCACCCGAAATGAACCTGATCGAAGAGGCGCAGGAAGAGCAGGAAACGATAGCCTCCTTGGTGCTCGACGTCTCTTGCTCCATGCAAGTCGATGAACGCTATAAACTGGCCTACATGATCGCCGACCGCTTGAGCGACCTTTTGACAAAGGGCGACGTTGCAACGGAAATTATCGGTCATACAACAACAGGCGAGATCATCCCGAACGTGATCGGCCGCAACCGCCCGATGCATTACATCGTCTTCAAGACCCGCGAGGAACCCCACAATTTAACGACGGTCCACCGCCTGTGCGCGATCCTGCATACCGGGATGCATTATTTCGGTTACGACGGCGAAGCCACGATGTGGTGTTACGAACGGTTGAAGAAAAGCCGCGCCAAGCGCCGGGTCATGTTCGTCGTGACGGATGGAGATCCCAGCGGAACATATATGAGCAAGAAAGGCGACGACATCAGCTATTTCACTGCACGTCATTTTCGCGATGTCGTCGCCCTCATCGAGGCGGAGAAGAACGTCGAGATTGTCGGCGTGCCTATCAAAGCCGATGTGAGCCGGATTTTCAGTCGTTCCGTACGAATCGATTCCATAGAGGACATCTACAGAAAACTCAGCCCCTTTACCCTCGCCTTGTTACGCGAATTGAATGAACACAAGCGGCCGTCTCCCGATAGCCCGCTCGACTCGAGAATCGCGGCGTACAGAAAGGCCAAGCGCTTCGGTCGCCCATAAGCGATCCGCTGACCTTGAGCCCCGAGATCTCTGCCAGAAATGGGTAGAGTCTATCACCTGGGAAGGATGGACATGATCGTCGGGATCCTCAATCCACCTCTCCAGTTCCAGAAGAGCGATCATCGCAGCGGGAGTTCCTCATCGCCAACCAAAATGTTAAATATTCGCGGCCTTCGACCGAGGTTTCCATAAATACGATAGGCTTAATATAATACGACCATCGCCAATTGGAGTCCGGGCGATTAGGAGCTGATTTGATAAATGGAACGACTTGGCGGGATTACGCTTCGCTCCATCCGGGCTACACCTACTCCACCCCCGGCAAACTCAACGCCTGGTCCACCAGCGCGGTGGCGCGCTTGAAGTCGTAGTTGCGGAAGACGTTCTGCTTCACCAGGAACGAGGCGCCGCCGTAGAATTTTTCGTACTGCTGGTGGCGGCTGCCGAACTCCGAGCCGATGAAGTCCCAGATCAGCCGCAACAGTGCGATGCGGCTCCTGGCGGGCGTGCCGGCGCCCTGCATGTAGCGCTCGATGTCGGGCGCGGTCTGCGGGTTCTCGAAATCGGCCAATGACGAGGGCACCGTGAAGAACGCGCCGCCCGCGAGTTCGCGGATCATCTCCAGCATGCGGCCGTTGAGCTCGGACTGCAGCGCCATCGCCGAATAGAGCATGGTCTTCGACGGCCACAGCACGCCATCCTCGTCGATCGGGGCGTTGACCTCGTGCGCGAGCAGCATGCCCTCGTAGATCGAGGCGATCGAGGCCAGTTCGCCCATCATGATCTGCACCGCCGGGTTGGCGATGTTGCCGGTCGTCTCGTTGAGCCGCTGCGCCAGCCCGAGCATGAAGCGCAGCTTGGTGACGTAGCGGGTCTGCGCCTGGTGGTTGCCGTAGAGGTGCGAGGGCGTCTTCCACCACTGATCGCGCGAGGCTTCGAGGTTGCGGTAGATGAAGACGTGTTCCCACGGCACGAACACGTTGTCGAACACCACGTAGGCGTCGGTCTCGTCGAAGCGGCTCGACAGCGGGTAGTCGAACGAACTGGTGGCGTTGAGCGCGAACGGCCGGCGCGGATAGAGCTTCACGCCCGGCGCGTTGACCGGCACGCAGAGGCAGTTGGCGTAGTTCTCGTCGCCCGGCTGCAGCGGATGGATGCAGCTCAGATGGATCACGTCGGAGATCGCGCCGCCGGTGGCGAGCTGCTGCGCGCCCGAGATTACGATGCCATCGTCGCGCTCCTTCACGACGCCGGCGTAGAGCGCCGGGTCGCTCTGCTTGTGCGCGGGCTTGCTGCGGTCGATCTGCGGCGGCACGATCGCGTAGCAGGCGTAGACGTGGTTGTCGCGCATGTGCTCGTAGTAGGCGACCACGTTGCGGGCGAAGTCCTGCCCGCCACTCTGTGTGCCATTCTGCGCACCTTTGCCGAGCACGCAGGGCGTCGCCGCGTAACCGGCGAAGAAGCCGGCGACGTGGTCGGGCGTGCGCCCCATCAGCCCGAAGGTCGATTCCGCCCAGGTCTCGGAAAACAGCCGCCGCGCGCGCAGGTCGGCGTGCTTGTGCGGGATCTGCCAGGCGCGCCACACCGGCTGGCCGGTCTTGGGCGACGTGAAGGTCATGCGCTCGCGGTTTTCCGGCGCGGCCGCGATGTCGAACAGCCGCGCGATCGAGCGCGCCGCCTCGCGGAACGCCGGATGCGTGGTGACGTCCTTGACCTTCTCGCCGTCGACGAAAACCTGCCGCCCGTCATTGAGCGAGCGGAGGTAGTCCTGACCTGTGCGCATAAGCTTTCCCTTGTCGTTCGCGCGGCTGACCGAGATTTGATTGAACCGAGCCCAAGCCTCACGCCGGTCGTCCCCGCGAAAGCGGGGACCCAGTTCTTTTATTCGACTGGATTCCCGCTTACGCGGGAATGACCGGCGTACGTGGATCGATTTCAGCCCTCATCTGCACTGCCTCCATTGCGTATCAGCTCCAACAGCTTGTGCGGCGTTATTGGCGTCTGCGCAATGCGCACGCCGAACGGCTGCAAGGCGTCCTCGATGGCGGAGATGATGGCGGCGGCGGCAGGAATGGTGCTCACCTCGCCCGCGCCCTTGGCGCCGAGCGGATTGAGCGGCGACGGCGTCTGCTTGAACAGCGTCGTCATCATCGGCACTTCGGTCGCGCCGGGCAGGAGATAATCCGCGAACGTGGTCGTCACCGGCTGGCCGCTCTCGTCGTAGCCCATCCATTCCAGCAGCGCGTTGCCGAGACCGTGCGCGATGCCGCCCTGCACCTGGCCCTCGACCAGCATCGGATTGATCAGCACGCCGGAGTCCTGCATCGCCACGTAGTTGACGACACGCACGGCACCGGTCTCGATGTCGACCTCGACCTCGGCGGCGTGGCAGGCATTGGCATAGGCGAGCGCGTCGGTGCGCCAGTTCACGTTGGCCTCGAGACCCGGCTCGACGTCGGCGGGGTAGCCGTAGCCTGGCGCGCCCTTGAGAATGCGCGAGAGTTCGGCAAGCTTCACCGACAGGCCGGGCGCGCCGACCACGCGCACCTCACCGTCCACGAGTTCGAGATCGTGCTCGGCGGCCTCCAGCACATGACTGGCGAGCTTCTTGGCCTTGGCGCCGACCGCGCGCGCGGCCAGCAGCACCGAGGAACCCGCCGTGACGGTCTGGCGGCTCGCGAACGCGCCGAGCCCAAGCGAAATGCCGCCGGTGTCGCCCGGCACCACCGTGATGTCCTCGGGCTTGAGCCCCAGTTCGCCGGCGCAGATCTGCGCCAGCACGGTGCCGAGCCCCTGCCCGATCGCGGCCGCGCCGGTGAACACCGAGACGCGGCCGGTGTTCGACACCCGCACCAGCCCGGATTCGAACGGCCCGCGACCGGTGCCTTTGATGCCGTTGGCAAGCCCGATGCCGATGTAGCGGCCCAGCGCGCGCGCCGCCGTCTGGCGCTGCGGGAAGTCGGCCCAGCCGGCGGCGCGCAGCACATCGGCCTGGCAGGCCGGATAGTCGCCGCTGTCGTATTGCATCGAGGCGCCCGAGCGCGCCTTGAGCGGCTTGGTGTAGGGCATCTTCTCGGGCGGGATGAGGTTGCGGCGGCGCAGCTCCGCGCGATCGAGCTTGAGCTCGCGCGCGACGCGGTCCATCAGCCGCTCCATCGCGAACGCCGCCTGCGGATAGCCGGCGCCGCGCACCGACGACACCGGACACTTGTTGGTGGCGGCGACGCTCACATCCATCGCCAGCGCCGGTACCATGTAGGGGCCGCTCATCATCGACGCCGAGTTGTACGGGATGTTCACGTCCTGCAGCGCGTAGGCGCCGAGATCGTGCAGGAGGCTGCCGCGGATGCCGAGCACCTTGCCGTCGGCATCGACCGCAATGTCGAGCGACCAGTACTGGTCGCGCTCCTGTGCGGCGTTGGTGAAATGCTCGCGGCGGTCCTCGACCCATTTGATCGAGCGCCGGAGCAGCTTCGCCGCCGCCACGACGGCGATGTCCTCCGGGTAGACGCAAAGCTTCGGCCCGAATCCACCGCCGACGTCGGGCGTCGCGACGCGCAGCCGGCTTTCGTCGAGGCCGAGCAATGCGGTGAGCGACTGGAACAGGTCGTGCGCCTTCTGGGTCGAGGCCCACACCATCATCGAGTTGTCGCTGGCGCGGTACTCGGCCAGAATGCCGCGGCCCTCGATCGGGTGCGCGGCGCCGCGATGCTGCCAGAGGTCTTCGTGAAACACATGCGCGGCCTTGCCGAAGGCCGCGGCTGCATCGCCGAACGCGACCTTGAGATTGGCGATGATGTTGCTGTTGAGCTCGCGGCGTACCGCGGGCGCGTTCGGCGCGCCGGCTAGGCGGCAGTCGGCGACCGCCGGCAGCACCTCGTAGTCGACCGCGACCGTCGCGGCGGCGTCCTCGGCCAGGTAGCGATCGTCGGCGATGACGATTGCGATGGTCTCGCCGACATAGGAGGCTTCGCCGTCCGCGAGCGCGAACGACCACAGCCGGTCGAGCGACGTGCCGGAATTGGAATGGCGCAGCATGCGCCGCTGGAGGAGTACCGGGGCGAGATCGTCGAGCGTCAGGACGGCGTGCACGCCGGGAAGCGCCAGCGCGTCGCGCGCATCGATCTCGCGGATCAGCGCATGCGGATGCGGGCTGCGCACGAACGCGGCGTGCAGCACGCCCGGCAGCGATATGTCATCGAGGTAGCGGCCCTTGCCGGTGAGCAGCGGCCGGTCCTCGCGCCGTGGCAGGCTGGCGCCGATCACGGGCGTATTCCGATGGCGTTGCGCGAAGCGGTAAGGCGGCGCGGCCTCCCCTCCCCCCATGGAGCGAAGCGACATGGTGGGGAGGGGTCGGGGGTGGGGGGCGCAGTTTTCGGGCGCATTGAATTACGCAGCCACCCCCCTCCCCACCCCTCCCCCTCAAGGGGGGAGGGAGCCGAGCGTGCCTGTGGCGCTGTAAGAATTCCCGTCAATGAAGTTGCCTAATTCGCAATGGCCTTGGCGGCCTTGGCGACCACGTCCTTCGGCGTCGCGTAAAGCTCGGCCAGAAGCTTGTCCAGCGCCGGGCCGCTGACCGGATTGATGTCGATCTTCATGCGGTTGGCCTCGGCAAGAAACTCGGCGTCCTTCATGGTCGCATCGAACGCCGCGATCAGCGCGGCCTTGCGCTCGGGCGGAATATCGGGCGGCGCCGCGAATGGCCGCGCCATCTCCTGCGCGGCCAGGATCAGCCGCAGGATCTGCAATTTCTCCGGATCCTTCGTCATGTCCATCGCCAGCGGCACGTCGCCGAGCTCCGGTTCCTTGCGGAACGCCGACTGCACCAGGATGTTCATCTTCTTGTCGCGCAGCCAGGCGGCGTGGCGGGTCTTGATCGTGCTCCAGGACAAGCCGCACAGGCCGTCGACCTCGCCGCGCTCCATCGCCAGCGTAATCTCGTTGGTGCCAGGATAGCCGGCAACGAGCTTGACCGGTGCGCCGAACACGCTCTTGAACAGCCGTGCGAAGATATCGGGCTCCGAACTCGGCCCCTGCCCGCCGAGTGTGACGGGTTTCACGAGAAAATCCGCCCATGTCTTCACCGGCGAGGTATGCCAGGTGACGCACGTGCTCACATCGTCGGTCATGCTGCCGATCCACGAAAACTTCGTGCCGTCGAAGTTCGCGCCGCTCTCAAGCAGCGGATTGATGCCGGTGGTGCGCGCGAAGGTGCCGAACACGCTGCCGTCCTTGGGGGCGGCCGAATAGAGGAAGCTCGCTGCCCGCAGGCTGCCCGCCCCTGCCATGTTCTGCGGAATGATGGTCGGATGCCCCGGGATGTGCCTGCCCATGTAGCGCGCCAGATGCCGCGCGTAGAGGTCGTAGCCGCCGCCGGCGGAGAACCCGATCAGCAGATTGACGTTCTTGCCTTTGTAGAAGTCCTCGACGCCTTGCGCGGCAGCGGGCTGTAGGCCGCCCATCACAAGCAGGAATGTCATGCCCGCGAAAGCGGGCATCCAGTACCAGCGGGTGCTTTTCGAATACACGGACATTCGACCTCGTTGCGCGACTGGATCGTCCGCTTGCGCGGACGATGACAGCGGAGCTAATTCGCCGGAAACAGTGTCGGGAACTTCGCGCGCAATTGCCGGCGCAGATCGTTGCTGACATCGACCGTAACCGGGAACGTGCCTTTGAGCTTCTTGTCGTACGGAATGCAGGCGTCGACCAGAATGCGGTTGTTGAAGTTTCCCGGCAGGAACAGCGGGTCGCGCTTCGAGGCCCACGCTTTCTGGATCATGTCGATGTCGGTGAGCGGATCGAAGCGCGTGCACATCGCCCACAGCACCTGGTCGAGATCGCCGGCGTCGATGTCCTCGTCGACCACGACGGTCCACTTGCCCGCGTAGGCGCCGCCCTGGCAGGAGGCCGCGATGTGCAGCGCCTGTCGCGCGTGGCCGGGATAGCGCTGCTTGAGCTGGATCGCCGTGAACCGCGTCGCCGGCCCGGCTTCGTGATTCCACACGCCGAGCACTTCCGGCACGCCGCAGGCATCGAGCGCGCGCCAGATCTGCGAGGCACCGGCGATGCCCTTGAGCAGGCCCGTTTCGTCGACCGGCTTGTGCTGCGGCGCGCAGCAGAGGATTGGATCGTTGCGGTAGAGCACCGTCTTTACGTTGACATACGGCCGCGCCTGCGTGTCGTCGGAGTAGTAGCCCATCCATTCGCCGAACGGCCCTTCCGGCTTGGTCTGTCCGGGCACGGTCTCGCCCTCGATCGCGATTTCGCAGTCGGCCGGTATCGGGAAGCCGGTGTAAGGCCCGCGCACCACATCGATCGGCTCGCCGCGCAGGCCGCCGGCGATGTCGATCTCGCTCACTTCCGGCAGCGGGCTCGACGACAGCATGAACAGCAGCGGGTCCTGTCCGCACAGGATCACGACCTTCATCGGTTGCCCGCGCTCGAAGTTCTTGTCGCGATGGATGCGGCCGTGCTTGCCTTCGGTGATCTGGCAGCCGACCGTCTTGCCGTCATAGACCTGCGAGCGGTAGGCGCCGAGATTAAACCAGCCGGAGTCGGGGTCCTGCGTCATCACGCAGTCGGCGGTACCGATGAAGCGCGCGGTGTCCATCTCGTGATGGCGCGGCACCGGGAACTTCAGCACGTCGACGGCATCGCCCTCCATCACGTTCTCGAAGATCGGGCCGTCGTTGACGAAGCGCGGCGGCAGCGGTTTCATCTCCTGCATGCGCGCGTGATACTTCTGTACGACGTCAACCTTGCGCTCGTATTCGAGCGGCAGGCCGAGGGTCAGCGCGATGCGCCGCACCGACGAAAGCTGGCCGTAGAGCGTGCGGTAGCCTTGCGGATAGCCCGGCACGTTGTCGAACAGGATCGCCGGCGCGGTGCCGCCGCTCTTTTCGGTGAGCATGTGGGTGAGCGCACCCATCTCGACGTCCCAGCTCGCGCCGTCGACCTTCTGGAGCTCGCCGAGCTCATCGACCTTGTCGAGCCAACCGCGCAGCCCGCGGTACTGCATGCGCGATTTCGAGGCACTTTCCAGGCGGCCCATTTGTCTCTCCGTATTCAACTGCGCGGCAACACATGCGCCCATTTGGCGCGGATGCGGGCGTCGAGCTCCTGGCTGGAGCGCGCCACGATTGGGAAGGTGTCGCGCCGCTTCCACGGCTTGCAGGCGTCGATCACCACCCGCGCGTTGCGCGGGTCGTCGGTGCCGTAGGCCATCGGATCAAGCACCGTGCTCCAGCAGCCGCGCAGCGTCTCGAGTCCCTCGCGAGGATCGAAACGTGTGCACATCGCCCACACCACCTGATCCATATCGGCCGGATCGATGTCGTCGTCGACCACCACCACGAAGCGATTGGCGTAGGCACCGGCATGGCATTGCGAGGCGATGAGCCCGGCCTGCTTGGCGTGGCCGCCGTACTGCTGCTTGATCGCGACCGTGAGCCAGAGCCGGCTGCCGCCGGCCGCATGCGCCCAAACGCCCTTCACCTCCGGCACGCCCGCCGCTTCGAGTTGGTTCCAGACCGCGCCCGAACGATAGGTGCCGCGATAGAACGAGTCGTCGTCCGGCGGCACGCCGGGGATGGCGCCGAGCAGCACCGGATCGTTGCGGTGCATGAAGGTCTCGATGCGGATCGCCGGCTCCTTCTTGTGGCCGCCCGCGTAATAGCCGGTCCATTCGCCGAGCGGGCCTTCGTCCAGCAGATCGTTCGGATGCACGAAGCCCTCGAATGCGATCTCCGCATGCGCGGGGATCGGCAAGCCGGTGCGCGGCCCCTTGATCACCTCGACCGCCTCGCCGATCAGCCCGCCGGCCACGTCGTATTCGTTCTTGCCATAGGGAATTTCGAGCCCCGCCACCATGAACAGCGCGGGATGCATGCCGCACACCACCGCGACGGGACACGGCTCGCCGCGCTCGTGGTAGCGGCGCTTGATCAGGTCGCCGTGCTTGCCCTTCGAGCACATCACGGTCGCGACATTCGGCCCCTGCGACTGCACCCGGTAGGCGCCGTAGTTGATCCAACCGGTGTCGGGATCGCGCATGATCACCATGACGCCGGTGCCGATGTAGTAGCCGCCGTCGTGCTCGTGCCAGCGCGGCGTGGGAATTTTGGTGATGTCGATGTCCTTGCCGGTGTGCACGTTGTCGAGCAGCGGGCCGGACTTGACGAAGGCAGGCGCGATGCTGCGCGCCTCCTTCATGTACTTGCGCCAGTAGGAGACGAGCTCGACGGGCGAGCCGTCGACCGGCAGGCCGAGCGTCAGGTTGATGCGCCGCACCGAGGTCAGGATGTTGGCCAGGATGCGGTGGCCGCGCGGGAAGCCCGGCACGTCGTCGAACAGCACCGCCTTGTTGCCCATCTTGCGCATGTAGAGATCGACGATGCCGCCGATCTCCGCTTCGCGCTCGGCGCCGGCGATTTCTTGTACCTCTCCAGCCGCCCGCAGCGCCTCGATCCACGCCCGCAGGTCTTGCTTGGGCTTGGCGATGCTGGACGCCTTCTTCGATGCACGCTTCGCGCTTCGGATATCGGCAACGCTCATCGAACGCTCCTGGCTTGGCGCATCATCTTAGCCTGTAGCCCGGATTGAGCGCAGCGAAATCCGGGGTCGATGTTCCTCCCGGTAACCCCGGCTTTCGCTGCGCTCAAGCCGGGCTACGAATTCCGTTCAACATCTGCTTCAGCCGCTGCGGCGTCACGGGAAGCTGCGTCACCGCGCCGGGAATGCCGATGGCGTCGTCGATCGCCGAGGCAATCGCGGCGCCGACGCCGGTGACGCCGCTTTCGCCGGCGCCCTTGATGCCGAGCGGATTGAGCGGGCTCACGTAGTCCTCGCGCAACATGACCTCGACTTCGGGCGTCTCGTGCGCGGTCGGAAGCAGGTAGTCGGCAAACGTGGTGGCAAGCGGATCGCCGCGCTCGTTGTAGGTGAACTCCTCGTAGAGCGCGCCGCCCAGCCCCTGTGCGAAGCCGCCGACGATCTGCCCCTCGACCAACGCCGGGTTGATGGCACGGCCGATGTCGTAGGCGATGACAAAGCGCTCGACCGTCACGCCGCCGGTCTCGCGGTCGACCTTCACCACCGCAAGGTGGATGCCGTAGGGGTAGACCTGATGCTTGGTATGGAACCAGCCGTCGACCGACAGTCCCGGCTCGCGCTCGCCGCGGGTCTTCGAGGTCGGCGCGAGATGCACGGCGATCTCGCCCAGCGTCATCGACGGACCGGACGGCTGGTCCTTGCGGATCACCCGGCCGTCGACGATGTCGAGCGCGCCGGGCGGCTGCTGCATGAGCTCGCCCGCGATGTCGAGCGCCTTGGCGCGCAGCTTGAGCGCGCCATTGTGGGTCGCGGAGGCCGTCATCACGGTGGCGCGCGAGGCGTGCGCGCCGATGCCGAATTCGATGCGGTCGGTCTGGCCGTGGGTGACACGAATCTGCTTGTAGTCGATGCCGATCCCTTCGGCGCAAACCTGCGCCATCACGGTCTCGAAGCCCTGCCCGAGCGACGCCCCGCCGGTGATCAGCTCGACCATGCCGGAGGTGTCGACCTCGATCCGTACGCCATCCGAGGGCCCGAGCCCGCTCTTCTCGACGAACATCGCGAGCCCGGCGCCGGCCAACTCACCGGCGGCGCGGCGGCGCGCGACATCGGCCTTGACCTTCTCCCACCCGGTCTCGGCCAGCACCCGGTCGAGCAGCCCACAGTAGTCGCCGGAATCGTGCTCGATCTCCTCTCCGAGCGCTTCAAGCGGACGGTGATACGGCATCTCCTCCTTGGTGATGGCGTTGCGGCGGCGCACGTCGTTCGGATCGATGCCGAGCTTCTGGCGCGATCGCGTCGATCAGGCGCTCGCGCACGAACGTGGTCTCGTAGCGGCCGGGCGCCCGGTAGGTCGCGGCCGGCGTCTTGTTGGTGAGACGGAAATGACCGATCGAGCGGTAGGCCGGAATGCGGTAAGGGCCCGGCAGGATGCCGGCCGTCATGTGCACCACGCGCGCCGCGTGGGTGCGGATGTAGCCGCCCTGGTCGTGAAAATATTGGTCGTCGAGCGCGAGGATACGGCCGTCGTGATCGACGCCGGCGCGGATGCGGTGAAGCTGCTGTCGCGAGTGGTTGGCCGTGATCAGATGCTCGCGGCGGTCCTCGATCCACTTCACCGGCCGGTTGAGCCGCATGGCGGCAACGCACACCAGCACGTCCTCGGGATAGAGCTCGCCGCGGATGCCGAAGCCACCGCCGGTGTGCCCTTCGTGCACATGGATCGACGACGGGGGCCGCTTGAGCATGAGCGAGAGCAGCTCGCGAATTCGGTGCGGGACCTTGGCGGCGCCGTAGAGTTCGAGAAGATCGCGCGCGGCGTCGTAGCGGCCGATTGCGCCTCGGGTCTCCAGCGGCACGCCGGAGTGACGGCCGATGGCGAGTTCGAGTTCGACGACGACGGGCGAAGCGCGTAGCGCGGCATCGACGTCGCCGTAGCCCTGCCGGATGATGTCGGCTTCGGTGGTGCGGCCGGGTAAAAACTCGCTCGGCGGCGCCGAAGCGTCGAGCACCGGCGGCAGTTCCTCGACCTCCACCGCGACGAGGTCGGCCGCGTCCTCCGCCACGTAGGGGTCGAGCGCGAACACCGCCGCGACCGGATCGCCGACGAACCGTACGCGCCCGGTCGCCAGCACCGGCTGGCGATAAGGTTCGAGTTTCTCGATACGGCCTTCGCGGAAATCGATCGGCGGCACGTCGGCGATGTCGTCCGCGGTCCACACCGCGACCACGCCCGGCAGCGCGCGCGCTTCGGTGGTGTCGATGCTCAGGATATTGCCGTGCGCATGGTTCGAGCGGACGAGGCGCATGCAGAGCTGGTGCGGAAACACGATGTCGCCGGCGAAACGGCCGCGGCCACGAACGAGCGGCGGATCCTCCAGCCGCTCGACCGACTGCCCGATCCACTTGCTGTTGCCCGCATTGCTGCCGGCGGTCATCGCCGTGCGTCCGCTGCGGCCCGCGGCGCGCTCACGCGGCCGCCTGTTCGAGCGCGCGCCGGACGACGGTGGCGACCAGATCGCGGCGATATTCCGCGCTCGTGGTGGCGTCTTCCAGCGGGTCGACGGCGGCGGACGCCGCCTCGGCCGCCGCGACGAATGCGTCGCGGCCCGGCGCCTTGCCCACGAGCAGCTTCTCGGCCTCCGTCATGCGGCGCGGTTGCGGCTCGGCGCCGCCGACGCCGACGCGCGGGTCGGCGATCACGCCGTTGACGACGCGGTACGTCACCAGCGCCATGCCGAGCGCGAAATCGCCGGCGCGGCGATTGAACTCGTAGAAGCCGAAGCGCGTGTCAGACTGCAGGATCGGCAGCCGCACCTCGACCAGCAATTCGTCGTCCGCCAGCGCCGTCGTCATGATGCCCTGAAAGTAATCGCGCGCCGGAATGCGACGCTCGCCGCGCACACTTTTCGCCACCATCTCGGCGTCGAGCGTTGCCGCCACCAGGCACCATTCGGACGCCGGATCGGCATGCGCGACGCTGCCGCAGAAGGTGCCGCGCGTGCGGATCGGATAGTGCGCGATGTGGCGCACGACCTTGGCGAGCAGCTCCCCGAGCGGTCCCTCGACCACCGGACGATGAAACGCCGCATGGCGAACGCAGGCGCCGATCGCGAGCTGGCCGCCCTCGACGGCGAGCCGCTTGAGCTCCTCGACGCCGTTGATGTCGACAAGGTGGCTCGGGCGCGACAGCCGGAACGCCATGATCGGCACGAGGCTCTGCCCGCCCGCCAGTACGCGGCCGTCGTCGCTCGCCACCTCTGCGAGTGTCTTCACCGCCTCGTCGATGGTCTTTGGCGCGTGATAGCGGAAGGGCGCGGGCTTCATCGTGTCTCACGGCAATCGCGGTGAGCACCGAAAGAAGGACGAACGGTCACCGCGGATTTGTCCCATATTTGGGAATTTGCGCTTTTTTTGATTGATGCACAGTCATTGGTATAAGTAAAGAAGTCGCCAAAAGCTGGCATCCCATGAAGCCGCCCCTCACGACATGAAGCCACCGCCCTTCAGCTACCACGATCCGCAAACGGTCGACGAGGCCGTGGCGTTGCTCGGCCGACTGGAGAACGCCAAGCTGCTGGCGGGCGGGCAGTCGCTGATGCCGATGCTCAACTTCCGGTTCGTGCAGCCCGATCACATCATCGACATCAACCGGGTCGAAGGCCTGTCCTACATCCGTGAAGCCTCAGGCGCACTCGAGATCGGCGCGATGACGCGGCAGCGCGATCTCGAATACTCCGACGTGGTGCGCGCGCGCTGGCCGATCCTGCACGAGGCGTTGCTGCAGGTCGGCCACCGGCAGACCCGCAACCGCGGCACCATCGGCGGCTCGCTCTGCCACCTCGACCCGGCGGCCGAGCTGGTGACGCTGGCCTGCGGGCACGATGCCACGGTGACGGTCGCCGGACCGAACGGCCGGCGGCAGATCGCCTTCGCGGAGTTTCCGGTGGCCTACATGACGCCGGCGCTGGAGCTCAACGAGATGCTGACCGCGATCTCGTTTCCGCAATGGGCGGCGGGCCACGGTTACGCGTTCGTCGAGTTCTCGCGCCGGCACGGCGACTTCGCCATCACGTCGGCGGCGGCGCTGCTGGAGGGCGACGCCGCCGGCAAGATCACGCGTGCATCCATTACGCTCGGCGGCATGGGGACCGCGCCGGTCCGCGCGCGCGAGGTCGAACAGGCTATCGTCGGGCAGATACCTGCCGGCGATCTGTTTCGAAACGCCTGCGAGAGCTGCCGCAAGTTCGAAGCGATCGACGACGTGCACGCGCCGGCCTCTTATCGCCAGCATCTCGCCACCGTGCTGTCGCGCCGCGCGCTGGAGAAGGCCTACGCCCGCCTGCGCGGCACCGAGCCACGCCATGCGGCGCATTAGGAATTGACATGGGTGAGACGCGCAAGATCGCGCTGACCGTGAACGGCAAGCGCTACGAGGAGGAGGTCGAGGTCCGCTGGACGCTCGCCGACTTCCTGCGCCACCAGCTTGGGCTGACCGGCACGCATCTTGGCTGCGAGCACGGTGTCTGCGGCGCCTGCACCATCCTGCTCGACGGCCGCTCGGCGCGCTCCTGCCTGATGCTGGCCGTGCAGGCGAACGGCCACGAACTGCTCACCGTCGAGGGGATCGCGCCCTCGCCCGACAAGCTGCACCCCCTGCAACAAGCGTTCCACGAGCACCATGGCCTGCAGTGCGGCTACTGTACGCCGGGCATGCTGACCACGCTGATCGAGTTCCTGCGCGACAATCCGGACCCGACCGAGCAGGAGGTGCGGATCGCCATTTCGGGCAATCTCTGCCGCTGCACCGGCTACCAGAACATCGTGACCGCGACGCTCGATGCCGCCAAGCGATTGCGGGAAGGCGCAAACCCGGCCTGAAATTGATTCCGTCATGTCCGTCATAGCCCGCGAAAGACGGGCGTGAACGCCCAGATGTCCCGACCACCACGTCTTTCTTCGCCGGTGACAGCGAAGACGTGGATGCCCGGACGATCGCGGGGACGACAGTGAGGTGTCGTCGAAAATGGCCATCCGGTTTGACGATATCGGCAACCGTTTGAAGGCGTTTCGCCTCGGCTCGGGGCTCTCCGCCGACGAGATCGCCAGCCGTCTCGGCATTTCGCGCACGGCGCTCTATCGCTTCGAGAAGGGCGAGCTTGCCAAGATCGAAACGCTCGAAAAGCTCGCCGAGCTCCTCTCGGTGTCGGTGCCGACTCTGCTCGGAGTCGGCGTCGAATACATCCCGACGGCGGTCAGCTATTTCGAGCGCATGCGCCAGATCGAGGAGACCTCCGAGCACATCATCGTGCTGGCCGGCCCGATCTCCTATCTGCTGTCCTCGGACGCGTTCGACCATGCGCTCGGTGATATTTTCCGCGAAAGCATCCCGGACGCCCTCCCCGGCCGCTCGCGCGCGCTCGAACAGGTCGACGAGGTCACCGCCGTGCTGCGCCAGCGACGCGAAACCTATCGCCGCCGCCAGCCCGGCATCGTCAACCTGATCTCGGCCACCGAGATGGAGCACTTCCTCGAGAACGGCCTGGTCGGACGGCTCGGTCTGCCGGAGAAAATCCGCCGCGAACGCCGCGCGCTGGCGCGCGCCGAAGCCGAGCATTTCACCAAGCTCATGGCAGACGAGCCGATCGGCGTGCAGATCGGCATCGTCCCCGACACGCTCCCGCACGCCAGCTTCCAGATTTTCCGCCAGCCCGACCGCCAGGTGCTGGCGCTGAGCCCGTTCCGGCTGGGCGAGCAGCCGAACATTCGCGTCGGCGTGGCGATGATCACTTCGGCGCCCGAGGCTCTGGCGCTGCACGAAAAGATGGCGAAGGACCTCTGGCAGCGGGCGCTGAAGGGCGCCGCGGCGGTGAAGCTGATGCGCGACCTGCTTGCGCGGACGCATCAGCGACAATAGAGGGCCGTCCTATACGCCCACGGACGCAGCAGCGAGCGTGTCGGTCTCCATGTCCTGATCGCGCACCGCGCCGATCAATTCGGTGACCTTCTTGATGCCGCGCTCGTCGCACCAGGCTGCCAGGTCGTCGATAATCGTGATCAGGGCGGTCGGATTGCGGAATCCGGCATAGCCGATGCCGACCGCGCTCGCACCAGCCAGCATGTACTCGACCACGTCCTCGGCCTTGGTCACGCCGCCAATGCCGATGATCGGAATCTTCACCTGCTTGGCGACCTGATAGACCATGCGCAGCACGATCGGCTTCAAGGCGGGCGAGACCAGCCCGCCGAACTTGTTACCAAGCGCCGGCCGGAAATTATCGGTCCTGATCTTCAGCGACAGGAAGGTATTTGCGATCACCAAGGCATCGGCGCCGGCATCCTCGGCGGCGCGCGCGATGGAGACGATGTCGCCGGCGTTGGGCGAGAGCTTCACCCACAGCGGCTTCGTGGTCTTGGCGCGGATCGCGGTGATGCAATCGCGGGTGTAGTCCTCGTGCATGGCGAAATTGCCACCGGTCGCATTGCGCGTCGGGCAGGAGATGTTGGCCTCGATCACATCGACGTCGGGCACGCTCAACTCCTCGGCGAGCGCGGCGAAGTCCTCGATGGTTTCAGACGAGACGCTGACCACCAGCGGTGGCTTGAACTTGGCGTATTCGGGAACGATGTGCTCGATGAAGTATGCGATGCCTTTGCCCGGCAGACCGATCGACTGGATGATGCCGGCCTCGGTCTCCGCCATGCGTGGCGTCGGGTTACCGAGCCGCGGCTCGCGGCAGATGGTCTTGGCGACCAGCGCGCCAAGCCGGTTGAGGTCGATGACGTCGTTGTATTCCCACGAAAACGCGCCGGACGCCGGCTGCACGGGGTTCTGCAGCGTGATGTCGCCGATCTTGACCGTAAGATCTACCATCCGACGGCCTCCTGCATGTTGAACACCGGACCCTCCCGGCAGACGCGCTTGAGCACGCGCTTGCCGTCGACCTCGAAGGTGCGCACGCAAACGTAGCAGGCGCCGAACCCGCAGACCATGATCTGCTCCATCGCGACCTGGCCCGGAATGTTGTGCTTCTTCCCGATCTGCTGCATCAGCTTCAGCAGACGATTTGAACCACAAGTGAAAAATGCGTCGGCCTTGCCGGCCGCGACCAAGCCCTCGACAATTTCTTCGACGTTGTCGACCGCGCTGCTGTCGTCGGAGTCGAGGACCGTGATGGTCTTGGCGCCGAGTCCCTCGAACAGCTCCTTTGACATCACGACGCCAGGATTGCGTGCACTGAGGATCGCGGTCACGCCGACGCCCTGCTCGGCCGCGAGTTGCGACAGCGGTGCGAGCGTCGCCAGGCCGACGCCGCGGCCGAGCACGACGATGTTCTTCCAGTTTGGTTGCAACGCGAACCCGACGCCGAGCGGGCCGGCGAGATTGAAGTCGTCGCCCGGCGCGAGCGTCGCCATGCCGCGCGTGCCGCGCCCTTCGCACTTGTAGAGGAACTCGACGTGGCCCGCGGCCTTGTCGACGCGGTAGACACTCATCGGCCGGCGCATCCAGACCTCGGCGCCGTCCGGCGACGGGCACAGCAGGTGGAACATCTGTCCTGCATAGGCCGTCAGCGCGTGCGGATGCACCTTCAGGATCAGGTGCTTGTATTCGTCGTTGACCCAGTCGTTGGAGACGACCGTGCCGATGAACTCGCCGACCAGCCGCTGCGGATAGGAATCGGCGTCGCCGATGCGCAGCGCGGAATTGGTGTAGTTGGCGTTCGGAACGAGAGGCATCGGTCGAGAGTCCCGCAGGCGGCGGGCCCGCCAAAGCAGCGATGGCCGACTCCGCCTTGGCGCGCGTTTCTGCACGCGAAAACCTACTTTTCTATAGGGAGGGCGGGCATTTGTGTCAATTTTGGAACAGTGCGGATCAACCGGATCCTGGAACGATCCAAGGCCCTCCCCCGCCGTAAAGCAACGTCAGATTTATCCTGTGATTCTCATATCCTGACGCGAATTCTGGGCGGTCGGAATGGTGAAACAGGCGCGAGCGGAACAGGACCGCGCGGTTCTGCCGATAGGGCACGACAAGGCTATTTCCGGCATTTCTTTCCAAAAATGTTACAATCCGCTCCCGGTCGGCGTCGTAGTCCTTGATTTCCCAATCGTCGGGCGGCGGCGTCAGCGATACCACCAAGCCGCCGCGCGCCGGATCGAGGCTGGCCTCGGTCGGGGTCACCCAGAAATTGACGCTCACGGCTGCGTCGTCGGCGTGAACGTCGACGGCGGCGTGCGTTCGCAGGCCTTTGAAGGCCCAGGCCTGCGACAGCGGATGCGTGCCGAGAATGCCGGGAAACGCGCGCCGAAGTTCGTCCGCGATCTGAAGGAGCAGCGGACAGGCGAGACCGTCCTCGAGATAGGACGCGACGAAGCCGTCGATGTGGGAGAAGTCGTGCCAGATCGTGCTCTCGAGCAGGAACCGCCGCAGCGAGTTCGAGCGCCTGCGGCGTCAGCAGATCGTCGACCGCGATCGCCCCCCGCCCTTCGAACTGCGCCGTCAGCTCAGCCAGATCCGAGCGTTCATTGACCGCGCGGCCGGAGACTTCGGGCGCCGCGCGCAGGTGGATCGGCGTGTTGTAGTCGTCACCCAGCACCTCGATCTGCGCATCGGACAGCGTCGCCACATGATCGGAGATCTGCTCCGCGATCGTGCGGTAGCTGCGCGCAAGCAGTTCGAAGCGCTGGCGCTGCCGCGTTCGCTGCGAGAGATCAAGAAACTGCTCGGCATCGTGCTCGAGCTTGTACCGCGTCGCCGTGGTCAGGGACTTCAGCGCCATGGCGGTTCGGTCATCGCCGCGCCGCAGCTCGTAGGTGTGCGCAAAATGATCGAGCGCCCGCCCGCGCTCGCCTTGCGCCAGCCAGAGGAAGCCCAGTGCGCGATGCGCCTCGTGATGCTGCGGCTCGAGCGCAGCGGCGCGTCCAAACGACTTGATCGCATCCCGAGTAGCCCCGAGCGCGATCAGCCCGACGGCCCGGTTGTAGTGCGCCGAGACGAATCCGGGGTCGGCCCTGAGCGCCTCCTCGAAACAGCCGACGGCGGATCGGTGATCGCCGCGCGCGGCGATCGTGACGCCGAGGTTGTGGGTCACCGCGGGATCGCCCGGAACAAGCGCCAAAGCCGACCGATAAGCGCTCTCGGCCGCCGCCATCCGCCCCGCCTGGAAATGGGTCATGGCGTCGGCGACGTGCGCGCGAAATTCAGCCGAGGTTTGCTTCGCCAAGCGATTGCTCCTGCGCCGGACCCTATCAATCCGCTGTGCGAAAATCGGAGAAGGAGGTATATCGGTTTCCCATGACCACGCGCATCACCATCCGCAAGCCGGACGACTGGCACCTGCATGTGCGCGACGGCGCCATGCTCAAGGCCGTAATGCCGTACACGGCACGACACTTCGGCCGCGCCATCCTGATGCCAAACCTCATTCCGCCGGTCGCCACCACGCGGGACGGCATCGCGTACCGGGAGCGTGCGCTGGCAGCGCGGCCTACGGGCTCGACCTTCCAGCCGTTGATGACCTGCTACCTCACCGACGACACTGACCCGGACGACGTGGAGCGCGGGTTCAAGGAGGGCGTGTTCACCGGCGTGAAGCTTTACCCGGCGAACGCCACCACCAATTCGGCCGCCGGCGTCACCGACTACAAGAAAGTCATGCGCGTCCTCGAGCGCATGGAAAAGATCGGCATGCCGTTCCTGATGCACGGCGAGGATGTCGATCCCGAGGTCGACATCTTCGACCGCGAGGCGATGTTCATCGAGCGCTACCTGTCGAAGTGGGTAAAGCAATTCCCCGGCCTGCGCTTCATCCTGGAGCACCTGTCGTCGAAGGACGGCGTCGATTTCGTGCGCAGCGCGGCGCCGCAGGTCGGCGGCACCATCACGCCCTACCACATGGTGCTGACGCGGACGGATTGGCTCGGTTGGGGTCTCAAGCCCTACATGTACTGCATGCCGGTGATCAAAACCGCCAAGGACCGCGCCGCGCTGCGCAAGGCCGCGACCTCAGGCGAGGCCTGCTATTTCCTCGGCACCGATTCGGCGCCGCACCCCTACGCCAAGAAGGTCGCGGTGAACGGTATCCCGGGGCTGTTCAACGCCCCGGTTGCGATCGAGACCTACGCCAAGGTGTTCGAGGAGGAAGACGCGCTCGACAAGCTCGAAGCCTTCGCCTCGCTCAACGGCCCCAGGCACTACCGCCTGCCACCCAACGAGGAACGCATCACGCTGGAAAAGGTCGCCTGGACCGCGCCCGATGAGGTCAAGGTCGAAGGCCCGGACGAAAAGGCGCTGGTCTACCGGGGTGGGGAAACCATCGAGTGGAAGGTTGTCAGCTGAATCCTGTTACCGGCGTCCACTTTCCTCTTGTCATGCCCGCGAAAGCGGGCATCCAGTAGCCACCAAAGCGCGGCGGGGCAACGGCTGGATCGCCCGGTCAAGCCGGGCGACGACAGCGGAGTAAGAGGCAAGACCATGCCAGCCGTGACGGCATTTCCCGACAAGACGCTGATGGCCGACCTGACGGCCAAGATGCTGCTGGAGGTCGAGGCGGTCCGCTTCATGCAGGACAAGCCATTCATCTTCACCTCCGGCTGGGCGAGCCCGGTCTACACCGACTGCCGCCGGCTGATTTCGTTTCCACACGTGCGCCGCACGCTGATCGATTTCGGCGCGTCGGCACTCATGCGCGAGGCTGGCTTCGAGCAGTTCGACGCGGTGGCGGGCGGCGAGACGGCGGGCATCCCGTTCGCCGCCTGGATGGCCGACCGGCTCGACCTCCCCATGCTCTACGTGCGCAAGAAGGCCAAGGGCTTCGGCCGCAACGCGCAGATCGAGGGCCACATGGTCGAGGGCCAGCGCATCCTGTTGGTCGAGGACCTGACCTCGGATGGCCGCAGCAAGATCAATTTCTGCAATGCGTTGCGGGAGGCCGGCGGCAAGGTCGAGCACATCTTCGTGGTGTTCTTCTACGACATCTTCCCGGAGGCGCCGGCGATCATCCGCGACCTGGGCGTGACGCTGCATGCGCTCGCCACCTGGTGGGACGTGCTCAGGGTGGCGAAAGCAAGCGGCAAGTTCGATCCGGCAAAACTCGCCGAGGTCGAGAAGTTCATGCACGACCCGGCGGGCTGGTCGAAGGCGCATGGCGGCGTCTCGGCCATCGCCGCGGAGTAAACACCTGCCGGCGAATTAATCCTTCACCAGCCCGACCATCCGCAGCACCTTGCCCATGCGCTCGTGCTCCTCGCGCATGAACCGCATCAGTTGCGCGGGCGAACTGCTCACGGCCTCCGCGCCGCGCGCCAGGAACTGCTCCTTGACCTCCGGCTTCGCCAGCACCTTCACGACTGCGGCGTTGAGTATATCGACGATCTGCTGCGGTGTGCCCTTCGGCAGGTAAAGGCCGCCCCAGAACGCCACGCTGTAGCCCGGCACGCCCGCCTCCGCGATCGTCGGCAGATCGGGTAGCGCCGGTGCGCGTGTGGTGCCGCCGATCGCCAGTGCCTTGAGGCGCCCGGCGCGCACATGCGGCAGCGGCCCGGCCATCGGCGTGATCGTCCACTGCGACTGGTTGTCGACGACGGAGTTGATCGACGGCCCGCCGCCCTCGCGCGGCGCGTGCGGCGTGTCGATGCCGGTCATCATCGCGAACATGGCGCTGCCGAGATGACTGCCCTGCCCTACGCCGGCGGATGCCATCTTGAGTTCGCCCGGCTTCGCCTTGGCGAGCGCGATGAATTCCTTGACGCTGGACACCGGCAGCGACGGGTGCACGACGAACAGATACGGCATGCGCGTGTAAGACGACACCGGGACGAAATCGCGAAAAGGATCGTACGCGGCGGGCTTGTCGATCTGCGGCGCCACGATCATCGTGGCGTTGCCGCCGATCAGGACCGTGTAGCCGTCGGGTTCGGCCTTCCGCGCAGCCTCGACGCTCGCGCGGTCGAACAGGCGATCGATGTTGAATGGCTGGCCCATCTCCTCACCGAGCTTCTGGGCGAGGAAGGTCACGACCGCGTCAGTCGCGGAGCCCGGCACTTCCGGGATGATGAGCCGGACCGGCTTGTACGGGTATTCGCTGTCCGCGGCGGCCGGCAGCGCGGCGCCGAGCGTGGCGAACACGGCGGCCAGCAAGGCGATGGACGTTCCTTTCATGGCAACTGCCCTTCTGATGGAGAGCTTTCGGGTGAGGCTCGCAGCCTGTGTGGCGCGACGCAAGCGGACAAGCTCTGCGATTTCGTCATGCCCGGCCTTGTGCCGGGCATCCACGTCTTGCTTACTTGCGGCAAAGGACAGAAAAGACGTGGATGGCCGGGCACCAGGGCGTCGACGCCCGTCTTCAACGGGCTATGCCCGGCCATGACGCGGGTGGGTCGAGGGCATTCAGAGGGCAGTAATGGCTGATGTAGCGGATGTGATCGTGGTCGGCGGCGGCAACGCGGCGTTCTGCGCGGCGCTTGCCGCGCAGGAGCAGGGCGCCAAGGTGGTGATGCTCGAGGCCGCGCCGGAGGACGAGTCGGGCGGCAACAGCCGCTACACCGCCGGATCGGTGCGTGTGGTCTACAACGGCGTCGACGACATCAAGACGCTGGTCCCCGACCTCACCGCGCAGGAAATCGCCGAGACCGATTTCGGCACCTACACGGCCGACCAGTTCTTCGACGACATGGCACGCGTGACGCAGAACCGCGCCGATCCCGACCTGGTCGAGCTTCTGGTCACCAAGAGCTTCGATACATTTTGCTGGTTACGAGACAAGGGCATCCGCTTCATCCCGATCTACGGCCGGCAGGCGTTCAAGATCGACGGCAAGTTCAAGTTCTGGGGCGGGCTCACGGTCGAGGCGGTCGGCGGCGGACCGGGCCTCATCAAGATGGAGACGGAGGCGGCGGCGAAGCGCGGTATCGAGATCCGCTACGCCACGCGGGCGCTGAGCCTCCTGTTCGACGGCGTGCGCGTCTCCGGCGTGCGCATCCGCCACAACAGCATGGAGAGCGACCTGCACGCCAAATCCGTGGTGCTCGCCTGCGGCGGCTTCGAGGCCAATTCGGAATGGCGCACGCGCTATCTCGGTCCCGGCTGGGACCTCGCCAAGGTGCGCGGCAGCCGTTTCAACACCGGCGACGGCATCCGCATGGCGACCGAGATCGGCGCCTCGACGCGCGGCAACTGGTCGGGCTGTCACGCCGTGCAGTGGGAAATGAACGCACCGGAATTCGGCGACCTCGCGGTCGGCGACCAGTTCCAGAAGCACTCGTATCCGTTCTGCGTGCTGATCAACGCCACCGGCAAGCGCTTCGTCGACGAGGGCGCCGACTTCCGCAACTACACCTACGCGAAATACGGCCGCGTCGTGCTGGAGCAGCCGGGACAGTTCGCCTGGCAGGTGTTCGACGCCAAGGTCAAGCACATGCAGCGCGACGAGTACAAGATCCGCCAGGTCACCAAGGTGACGGCGGATACGCTCGAGGAATTCGCGCAGAAGCTCGAAGGCGTGAACGCGGAGCAGTTCCTGAAGACCATCGCCGAGTACAACGCAGCGGTGAAGAAGGACGCGCCGTTCAATCCCAACGTCAAGGACGGCCGCCGTACCACCGGGCTCGCGATCGACAAGAGCAACTGGGCGAACACCATCGATACGCCGCCGTACGAGGGCTACGCGGTAACGTGCGGCATCTCGTTCACGTTCGGCGGCTTGCGCATCAACAACGACGGCGAGGTGCTCAACACCGACTACCAGCCGATCCGCGGGCTTTACGCGGCGGGCGAACTGGTCGGCGGGCTGTTCTACTTCAACTATCCGGGCGGCTCCGGCCTCACCTCGGGCTCGGTATTCGGCAAGATCGCCGGCACCTCGGCCGCGCGCACTCCGAAGAATTGAGCGCTCCGTTGAAGAATTGAGGCGACGTTGATGTGTCGTCCCCGCGCAAGCGGGGACCCGGTCTTGTAACTCCTGGCAACATGGGTCCCCGCTTGCGCGGGGACGACACGGGGAGTTAGACGAGCATCCGATGACCTTTGCGCAAACAGTAAATCGCACCAGCACAAAGTCCCTCGACACGCTTACCGCGTCCGAAATCGTGCGCGCCACGACCGCCGGCGAGGTCACCTGCGAGGCGGTGACACGCGCCTGCCTGGAGCGCGTCAACGCGCGCGAATGCGTCGTGCACGCGTGGGCGAGCATCGATCCCGAACTGGCGCTCGCGCAGGCGCGCGCGCTCGACCGTGCGCGCGAGCGCGGGCCGCTGCATGGCGTGCCGATCGGCGTGAAGGACATCATCGACACCTTCGACCAGCCGACCGAGATGGGTTCGCCGATCTATCGCGGCCACCGCCCGGCGGCCGACGCCGCCTGTGTGGGCCTCGTACGCGCGGCGGGCGCCGTCATCCTTGGCAAGACCGTCACGTGCGAGTTCGCCGGCATGACGCCCGGCATCACGACCAACCCGCACGATCCCGCGCGCACGCCGGGCGGCTCGTCGAGCGGCTCGGGCGCGGCGGTGGCCGACCGCATGGTGCCGGCCGCCTTCGGCACCCAGACTGGCGGCTCGGTGCTGCGCCCGGCCGCGTACTGCGGCGTGTTCGGCTTCAAGCCGACGTTCGGTGCGTTCAACCGCCGCGGCGTGTTTCCGGCGGCCGAGAGCCTCGACACGCTGGGGCTCCTCGCGCGCTCGCTCGACGACATCGAGCTTTTGAGCGACGTGCTGGAACTGCGTGTGCCGGCGAAACCGGCGTCGCTCGACCGGGCGCCGCGCGTCGGGCTTTGCCGCACGCCGCTCTGGAGCGCAGCACAGCCGGAGACAGTCGCCGCCGTCGAGGACGCGGCCGCACGGCTCGGCAGGGTCGGCGCGCAGGTCGAAGAGATCGAGCTTCCGCCGGAATTTTCCGGGCTGCGCAATGCCGCGCGCGAGACCATCAACAACACCGAGCGTGCCGCCGCGATGGCACACGAATGGAGCACGCATCGCGATCTGATCAGCGAGCGGTTGCGCAAGCGCATCGAGCACGGACGCGCGATGCCGCGCGCGGACTACATCGCGGCGATCGAGCTTGGAGAAAACTGCCGGGCCCGGCTCGGCGAGGTCTTTGGCGACTGCGACGTGCTCCTCGCGCCGAGTGCCAACGGCGAAGCACCCGTGGGCCTCGGCGACACCGGCGATCCCGGTTTCCAGGCGATCTGGACCATTCTGCATACGCCGGCGCTGACCTTGCCGACCCACCGCGGTCCGAGCAACCTGCCGGTCGGCATCCAGCTCGTGGGGCGGCGCAACGACGACCGCCGGCTGTTCGCCTGCGCCCGCTGGGTGTGGCAGCAGCTCGGCGCGCCCGAGTTGGTCGGTTATCAGGATTAGACGAGGCCGCATGGAATTCGCCAATACATTCGATATCCCGCTGCCGCCCGACGAGGCGTGGAAGGTGCTGCTCGACATCGAGCGCATCGCGCCCTGCATGCCGGGAGCGGAACTGACCGAGGTGGTGGACAAGACAACCTACAAGGGGCGCATCTCGGTGCGGCTCGGTCCGGTGGCGCTGACCTTCGCCGGGACGGTGAAATTCGACGAGATCGACGACACGCACCACCGGGCGAAAATCTCCGCGCAAGGCAGCGACGCCAAGGGCCGCGGCGGCGCTAACGCAACAGCCGAATTCTCGCTGCAGCCCGCGGGCGACGGCAGCAAGGTGCTGGTGCACACCAATCTGACGCTATCGGGCTCGGTCGCGCAGTACGGGCGCGGCGTCGGCATCATCCAGGCGACCGCCGCGCAGATCATGAACCAGTTCGCCAAGTGCCTGCGGGACAAGTTCGGTCAGCAGCGCGTCGCCGCGCCGCCCTTGGTGCCGGACGGCGTTACGCCGGTCCCGCCGCAACCTACGCTGCCGCCGCTTAAAGCCCAGCCCCCACCGCCCGCCGCACCAGCCGCACCGATCTCCGGCTTCGCGCTGATGGCGCGCGTGATCTGGAACGCGATCGCGGGCCTGTTTCGGCGGTCGTGACCGATCCCACGGTCACTCCTTCAGCGCCGCCTCACGCGTGCGGCGGATCACCGGCATCGCCACGACCACCAACAGGCCCACAGCCACCAGCAGAAAAGCCAAGCTGATCGGCTCCTGCACGAACACCATCGGATCGCCGCGCGAGATCAGCAAGGCGCGCCGCAGATTCTCCTCCATCATCGGCCCGAGCACGAAGCCGAGGACGAGCGGCGCCGGCTCGCAATCGAGCTTGAGCGCGAGATAGCCGAAGATCGCGAAGAACGCCATGACGTAGACGTCGAACGCCTTGCTGTTGATCGTGTAGGCGCCGATGCAGCAGAAGACGATGATCGAGGGAAACAGCAGCCGGTAAGGCACCTGCAGCAGCTTCACCCAGATGCCCACCATCGGCAGGTTCAGCACCACCAGCATCAGGTTGCCGAGCCACATCGAGGCGATCAACCCCCAGAACAGGCCGGGACGGTCGGTCATCACGCGCGGGCCGGGCGCGATGCCGTGGACCATGAGCGCGCCGATCATCATCGCCATGGTCGGATTGCCGGGGATGCCAAGGGTCAGCATCGGGATGAACGAGGTCTGCGCGCCCGCATTGTTGGCGGATTCGGGTGCCGCGACGCCGCGGATGTCGCCTTGGCCGAAGGTACGCGGCGGCCGCGCCACGTTCTTCTCCAGCGTGTAGGCTGCGAACGCCGCGAGCAGCGCGCCGCCACCCGGCAGCACACCGAGGATGGCACCGAGGCCGGTGCCGCGCAGGATCGAGCCGGTGCAGTGCTTCAAATCCGCCACGCTCGGCCACACCCGGCCGACCGCCGCCGACACCACGCTCGCTTTGTGCGCCTGCTCCAGGTTGCTGGCGACCTCCGCGATGCCGTAGATCGCCATCGAGAGCGCGACGAACTCGATGCCGTCCGCCAGCCCAGACATACCGAAATTGAAACGCCGCACTGCCGAGTTCACATCGGTGCCGGCGATCCCGAGCAGGAGGCCGAGCACGACCATGGCGATCGCTTTCACAAGCGAACCGCGCGCCAGTACGACCGCGGCGATCAGCCCGCAGACCATCAAGGAGAAATATTCCGCCGGGCCGAATTCGAGCGCGACGGCGGCAAGCGGCGGCGCCGCGAACGCGATGATCAAGGTGGAGACGCAGCCGGCGAAGAACGAGCCGATGGCGGCGATGCCGAGCGCCGGGCCGGCACGGCCCTGCAGCGCCATCTGGTGGCCGTCGATGATCGTCACGACGGACGACGCTTCGCCCGGAATACTGACCAGGATCGCGGTGGTCGAACCGCCGTACTGCGCGCCGTAATAGATGCCGGCGAGCAGGATCAACGCCGACTCCGGCGCTAGCGTGAACGAGATCGGCAGCAGCATGGCGACCGTGGTCACCGGCCCGATGCCGGGCAGCACACCGATGATCGTGCCGAGCAGAACGCCGATGAAGCAGTAGGCGATGTTCTGGATCGTCAGCGCCACCGCGAAGCCGAGCCCGAGATTGGCGAGGACATCCATCGGGTGCGATCTTAGAGGCTTGGCCAGATCGCCAGCGGCAGGCCCAGGAGATAGACGAACACGCCGATCGAGAACACGATCAGCGCCGCTGCGAGCGCCACGGTCTGCATGAGACGGAATTCCGGACCCGCCCACGCGGTCACCACGGTCAGGACCGCGAGCGCGATGACGACGCCGAGCGGCTCGATCAGCGCGCCGAACAGGCAAACCGCCACCGCGATGACGGCGATCGGAAAGATGTGGATCGGCGGCAACGGTTCGCCGTCGAGCGCGAGCGAACGGCCGACCAGGATCAATCCCAGCACGCCGAGAACGCCGCCGAGCAGCAGCGGAAAATAGCCGGGCCCCATCTTGCCAGCCGTGCCCAGCGAATAGCCCCGCGCCGCGAGGATCGCGGCGACCGCGAACCCGCAAAACATCAACCCCGACCAGAAATCCTTAGGCGCGCGTATCCGCATTCTCGCCCTCGCCCGCGTACGCCGCCACCGCGCGATCAAACCGGCTGGTGTGTGCTTCGTCAATGGGCGCCGACGCCGTGGCCATCAGCGCGCCGGCAATCTGGATCGCCCGCACGCGATCCTCTACATTTCGCCGGCGTCCCCTCCCCCGCAGCAGGTCCTGATGGCTCCCGGATTCATCGAACAGCACGGCCTCTGGTCTGACGACCAGCGCCGCCACGCCGAGGAGCTCAAGTACCGCATCGAGAAGGACGACATCCAGCTCGTGCGTGTCGCCTGGGCCGATCCACACGGCGCGTCGCGCGCGAAGACCGTCACGGTGCCGGCCTTCGCCGCGGCACTTTCGACCGGCTACAACATCAACGTCGCGACCACGACGCTCGATTCCGCCAACGCCCGCACGTTCTCGTCGTTCACGCGCGGCGGCGGCATGGGCCTCGACGAGATGACCGGCTCGCCCAATCTGGTGATCGTGCCCGATCCCGGAACCTTCCGCCTGCTGCCGTGGGCGCCCAAGGTCGCCTGGGTGCTGTGCGATGAATATTTCGGCAACGGCGTACCGTTTCATTTCTCGCCGCGGCAATTGCTGCGCAGGCAGATCAAACGGCTCGCCGACAAAGGCATGGGCTGCGTGGTCGGGCTCGAGATCGAGTGGTACCTGCTCAAGGTCGCCGACCCGCATCTGACCGACGAGCACACCGGCATCCCGGGCGTTCGTCCGCGCCCGGTCAAGACCGCGCCGGCCGAGCCCGGGTTCTCCTATCACTCCGAATCCAACATGGACCTGATGCAGCCGGTCATCTCCGCGCTCGCCGACGCGTTCGAGAAGATCAGGCTGCCGCTGCGCTCAATCGAGAACGAATGGGGCCCGGGCCAGCTCGAATGCACCTTCGCGGCGCGTCCGGCGCTGGAAGCGGCCGACCACGCCATGCTGTTTCGCACCGCTACGCGGCAGATCTGCCGCCACCTGGGCTACTTCGCGACCTTCATGTGCCGGCCGGCACTCAAGAGCTATTATTCAAGCGGCTGGCACCTGCATCAGTCGGTCGTCGATGCGGCGAGCGGACGAAATCTCTTCATGCCGGAGCAGGCGTCCGACGTCTTGTCGCTGCTCGGACGGAATTATCTCGGCGGCTTGATGCAGCACGCCGCGGCCTGCACGGCGTTCGCGACGCCGACCGTCAACGGCTACCGGCGCTATCGCCCCAATTCGCTGGCGCCCGACCGCGCGACCTGGTGCCACGATCATCGCGGCGTGATGGTGCGGGTGCTCGGCGCGCCGGGCGATGCCGCCACGCGGCTGGAGAACCGCGTCGGGGAGCCCGCGGCCAATCCGTATCTCTACGTCGCCTCACAGATCGCCGCCGGACTCGACGGCATCGAGCGCAAGCTCGATCCCGGCGCGCCGGACGACGATCCTTACGCCGCCGACCGGCCGCGGCTACCCACGAGCCTGCCGGCCGCGCTCGATGCGCTCGAGCGTGACGCGCTGTTTCGCCGGGACTTCGGCGAGGTGTTCATCGACTACTATCTCAAGATCAAGCGCAACGAGGCCGGCCGCTATGAGAAATGGCTCCAGGACCACGGCGGCGCGCAAAGCGACGAGCCGACCGAATGGGAGCAGAACGAATATTTCGATTTTTTCTGAGTAGGACCGTAGCCCGCATGGAGCGAAGCGGAATGCGGGGGATGCGCCGAGACGCCGGTCCCGGATTTCGCTGCGCTTCATCCGAGCTACGGATCTACCCTCACCAAATCCGCACGCGACGGTCCGGCGGTAGGTACATCGGGTCGGCAGGCGTTACCTTGAAGGCGTCGTACCACTGGTCGACGTTGCGCACCGGACCGTTGACGCGAAAATGATCCGGCGCATGCTCATCGCTCTTGAGCAGCCGGATCGTCCCCTCGTCGCGCGCCTTGGTCCGCCAACCCTGCGCGTAGGCGAGGAAGAGCCGCTGATCGCCGGTGAGACCGTCGATGACCGGCGCTTCCTTGCCGCCGAGCGCGGCGTGATAGGCATCGAGCGCCACCAGCAGCCCGCCGAAATCGGCAATGTTCTCGCCCGCCGTCAACTGGCCGTTGATGAAATAGCCGGGCACCGGCTCGAACTTGTCGTATTGAGCGGCAAGGCTGTCGGCGGCAGCCTTGAATTTCGCGGCGTCCTCCGGCGTCCACCAGTCCCGCAGTACGCCGTCGCCGTCGTACTGCCGTCCGGTATCGTCAAAGGCGTGGGTCATCTCGTGGCCGATGGTCGTCGCGCCGATGGCGCCATAGTTGACCGCGAGATCGGCGGCGGGATCGAAGAACGGCGGCTGCAACTCGGCGGCCGGCAGCACGATCTCGTTGTTCAACGCGCTGTAGTAGGCGTTGACGGTCTGCGGAGTCATCTCCCATTCGTCCTTGTCGACCGGCTTATTGAGCCGCGCGAGCTTGAAGTTCCAGTCGTAGACCGACGTGCGCCCGACATTGCCGTAAAGATCGTCGGCCACCATCGTGAGCGGCCCGTAGTCGCGCCACTTCACCGGATAGCCGATCTTCGCCTTCATTTTCGCGAGCTTCTCGTGCGCCTTCGCCTTGGTCGCCGCGCTCATCCAGTCGAGGCGGTCGATCCGCCGGTGCATGGCGGCGGTCATCTCCTTCACCATGGCCTCTACCTTGGCCTTGGAGTCCGGAGGAAAATATTTTGCGACGTACATCCGCCCGATCGCCTCGCCGAGCGTACTATTGACGAAGGCCACCGCACGTTTCCAGCGCGGCTGATCTTCCGGCTGGCCGGTCAGCGTCTTGCCGTAGAAATCGAACCTGGCGTCGACAAAGCGCTTCGACAGGTAGGCAGTTGCGCCGTCTGCGAGATGGAACGCCTGCCAGGCTTTCAGCGTATCGAGCGGCGTGGCATCGATGATGGCACCGACGGTGGGGAACGCCGTGTTGGTGTTGACGATCAAACGGTCCAGCCCGGCGAGACCCATCTCGCTCAGGAAGGCCCGGAATTCGAAGCCCGGCGCGAAGGAAACGAACTCCGTGACGCTCATCGGGTGGTACATCCGCTCGGGGTCGCGCTTATCGAACTCGGGTCCAGCTTGCCTCCGCGAGCTTGGTCTCAAAGTCGACAATCGCCTTGGCATTGGGTTCCGGCGCGTCCCAGCCGATCATCCCCAGCATCGACGCGACGTAAGCCAGGTATTTCGCCTTCCGGTCCGCGAGTTGGTCCGTCAGATAATAGTCGCGGTCGGGCAATCCCATCCCGCCGATGCTGATCGAAACCGCGTAGCGGTCCGGCGCCCGGTCGTCGGCCTCGATCGCAATACCAAAGATGGACGGTTGGACCCCCGGCCGGCCCATCAGCGCGGCAACGTCGGCCTTGGTCTTCTGGGCGCGGATCGCTGCGAGATCGGGCGCGAGCGGCGCTGCGTCGAGCCGCTCGACCTGCGCTTCGTCCATGAAGGCCGCATAGGCGGCCCCGACCTTGGCGGCGTCCGGATCGTCCGAACGGCCGGCCGCGGCATCTTCGATCAATTTACGGACGATCATTTCGGTGACGTCGGCCAGTTGCTCGGAGACCCCAAACCGGACCCGGTCAGCGGGGATTTCGGTGCGCTTGAGCCAATTGCCGACCGCGTGCAAAAAGAAATCCGTCCCCGGTTTCACGCTCGGGTCGCGCGAGGTGAGATCGTAGCCCCAGGTTCCAAAGCGCGGCGGCGCGAGTTCGTCGGCAGCCCACGCGGTGAGCACTCCGAACATGAGCACGGCGACGGCAGCGGCTACCCTATCCGCGCGCATGACGATTTCCATGAGGACTCCCAAAATGGCTCCGGTAGCACCCACGATACGGGGAAATGACGGGAAATCGCAGTATAGTCCATGTAAACTTTAATGAAATTCCGCCCCCGGTGAGCGTGAGACCTGTACGATGTATCGATTCCCGGCAACCCTGCTCGCAATCGCCCTTATGGTAGGCAACTCCGTGGCCGCCGACTCTCCCCGTCAACGCGAGCTGGTGCGCTACGCCGACGTCCAGATCGACGTCATCACCGAGGGCGCGGGCCCGCTCATCATCCTGCTGCCGTCGCGCGGGCGCGACTCGGAAGACTACGACGAGGTCGCCGAGGGTCTGGCGAAATCCGGCTTCCGTGTGCTGCGCCCGCAGCCGCGTGGCATCGGGGCGTCGAAAGGGCCGATGACCGGCATCACGCTGCACGACTTCGCGCGCGACATCGCCGAGGTGATCAAGCACTACGGCGGGTCCGCGGTGATCGTCGGGCACGCTTACGGAAACTGGGTCGCGCGCATGACGGCGACCGATCATCCGGACCTCGTGCGCGGCGTGGTGATCGCGGCCGCGGCCGCGAAGCAATATCCGCCGGAGTTGAGCGTCGCGGTCAGCAAGAGCGGCGACCTGTCGCTGCCGAAGGAAGAACGGTTGAAATACCTGCAAGGCACCTTTTTCTTGAAGGGGCACGATGCCTCGATCTGGCTCGACGGCTGGCATCCGGCCGCCAGCGAGGCGCAGCGCGTTGCGGCCGCCGGCACCAAGCAGGCGGAATGGTGGGCGACCGGCAAGGCCCCGATCCTCGACCTGCAGGCCGACCAGGACCCGTTCCATCCGATCGAGAAGATCCACGAACTCAGGGACGAGCTCGGCAGCAACCGCGTCACCGTGGTGGTGATCCGCAACGCCAGCCACGCACTGTTGCCTGAGCAGCCGAAGGCGGTGGTCGAGGCGATCGCGCAATGGGCGCGCGGGCTTTAACCGTGAGACGAAATGAAGTGAGGCCTCGCCCCCTAACAACCCTCATGCTGAGGAGCGACCGAAGGTCGCGTCTCGAGAGCATGGCCACAAATTCGATGCCAACCGCCATCCTTCGAGACGTCCGCTTTGCGGGCTCCTCGCAGGATGAGCGATCGAAGATGTGCCCTCTCTCCTGATCAAGAACATCGGCGAGTTCTTCACCGGCGATCTCGCGCAGCCCCAGAAGCTCGTGGGATCGCTGCTTGTCGAGGACGGCCGCATCGCGGCGTTCGATCCGCCAGCCGCGACGGCCGCCGACAGCGTGATCGACGCCGGCGGCTCGGCCGTCATGCCTGGCCTGGTCGACGGCCACGTCCACCCGGTGTTCGGCGAATGGACGCCGACGCAGGACACCATCGGCTGGATCGGCAATTACGTGCACGGCGGCACCACCACGATGATCTCGGCCTGCGAACTGCACGTGCCGGGCCTCGACTACGAGAACCTCACGCCCGAACTCGTGACCTCGCTCGCGGTGGTCACCGCCTCGACCACCGGCCGCGTGCGCTGGAGCGGCGCCAAGGTGCATGCCGGCACCGTGATCCTGGTGCCGGGCATGACCGAGCAGCACTTCGACCGGCTCGCCGCGGTGAAATCGATCCTGGCGAAATTCATCTTCTATCCGCTCGCGGCCGGCCGCGACGAGCCGCTGCGCTATCAGCGCTGGTGCCGCGAGCGCGGAATCCGCACCAAGATTCACACCGGCGGCGTCTCGCGCTCGGGCGTGAGTCGAGATCTGCGGCTATGACGTGCTGTCCTGGCTGCAACCCGACATCGCCGCGCATGTGAGCGGCGGACCGATTCCGATGAGCGACGCCGACATGGACGCGGTCGTCGACAACACGTCGTTCGCGCTGGAAATCTGCTCGTCCGGCAATTACGGCTCGACCCTGCGGCTCGTGCGCCGGCTCGCCGACAAGGGGCAGCTCGCCCGCCTCACCGTCGGCACCGATACGCCCGGCGGCACCGGCGTGATCCCGCGCGGCATGCTGCGCAATCTGCTGTTCCTCTGTTCCGTATGCGGGCTTCTGCCGGGCGAAGCGATCGCCATCGCGACCGGCAACACCGCGGCTGCACACGGCCTCGACGTCGGCGTGCTCGATGTCGACCGGCCGGCCGACATCATGATCTGTGGCCCGGTCGAGGGCTCGACCGGCACCGGCGTCGCCGACGCCATCGCGCACGGCGACCTGCCCGGCATCGCCTATGTCATCGTCGATGGCGAAATCATCGTGGGCGGGCGCAGCCGCCAGACGCCACCGCCCAACCGGCGGCTCACTTTTTCGTGCTGCGACGCGCATAGTGGAGGTTTCGGATGCACCTGACGTTCATCGCCACGCTCGTAGCAGGCGTCCTCGCGGCAACGTCGGCGTTCGGCCAGGAGGTCGAGCAGAAGCGCGTTACCATCGCGGTCTCCGGGCCGCCGTCGCAGCTTTATTTTCTGCCCGTCGTGCTCGCCAAACAGCTCAATCACTTCGCGCAGGAAGGCGTCAACGTCGAGCTGCAGCACTTCAACGCCGGCTCGCGCGCAATCGAATCTCTGGTTGGCGGCAGCGCCGACATCGTCGCCGGCGCCTACGAGCACACCATGCGCATGCAGCTCAAGGGCATCAGCCTGCAGAGCGTCGTCATCTTCGGCCTCTATCCCAACAACGTGCTCGGCATCGCCAAGGCCAAGGCGGCGAGCTATCGCACGCCGGCCGACCTGAAGGGCCAGAAGATCGGCATCACCGGACCGGGCTCCGCCACCGAGACGTTTCTCAATCTCGTTCTGCATCAGGGCGGCCTGAAGCCGAGCGATGTCACCCCGGTGACGGTCGGCGCGGCGGCGGTTGCGGTCGCCGCGATGCGGCGGTCGAACGAGCTCTATGCGATTTCCAACCTCGATCCCGCGATCACCGAATTATCGACGGCGGGCGACATCATCGTCGTCGCCGACAGCCGTACGGCTGGTGGCACGCGCACGATCTACGGCGGTGACTACGCGTCGGGCAGCCTCTATGCCAACGCGGCGTTCGTGCAGAAGAACCCGCGCACCGCGCAGGCGATCGCCACCGCCATGGTGCGCACGCTGGCCTGGCTGAAAGCCGCCACGCCCGAGCAGATCATGGCAGCGCTGCCAGCCGAGTTCTATCAATCGAACCCCGACCTCTACCGCCGCTCGCTCGACAACAACCGCGCGGGCTTCTCGCCCGATGGCCTGATGCCGGCGGGCGCGCCGGCCGTGGTGTGGCAGGCGATCGCGCGCTTCGACCCGGCGCTCGCCACCGCCAAGGTCGACATCCCGGCGACCTATCAGAATACATTCGCGGAACGTGCGGCCCGCGGCGGTAAGTGACGCGGCGGAAGGCTAACCGAGCAGCGCTTTCACGCGCTCCTTCAATTCCGCCTTGACCGGCTCGGACGTGCGCAGGATCGCGCTCGCCTGGAGAAAATCGAGCGTGCGGAACGATCCTACCTTCGGCCGCACGATCAGATCGGGCGCGCCGTGCTTGAGCTTCTCCGAGATGATCGAGTTGCCCATCACCAGCACCGTGGTGGCGAGGCATTCCCACGGGTTCGGGATGTCGCGCCGCTCGTCCGACGGTTCGCCGGAAATATCGACTGCGATCACCACGTCGGCGCGCCCGCGCAGCACATCGAACGGCAGCGGGTTGGTGGCGCCGCCATCGATCAGCACACGCTCGCCGACCACCACCGGCCGCATCACCGTCGGCAGCGCAATCGAAGCCGCGAGCGCAGGCCGCAGCTTTCCGGCCGAGAACAAGGTCTGCCGGCGTCCGTAGAGATCGGACGCCACGACCGTCAACGGGATTGCGAGAGCGTCGAACTCCGCCGGCACCTTGTCCGGCAGGAACTGCTCGCAGAATTTCTCCGCGTCGACGATGGTGGCGCTGCCGAAGCCGATACTCAGCAGATTTGCGAACGTTCCGGCGCGCGCCAGGATCAGGCGGCGAAAGACTTCCGTGCGATCGTGCGCGAGCGCGAGGACGAAACGGCGGATGTCGCGCCCCGACATGCCGGCCGCATAAGCCGCGCCGATCAGCGCACCGATCGAGGTGCCCGCGACGGCGGTCGGCCGCAAGCCCATTTCGTCGAGCGCTTCGAGCACTGCAATGTGCGCCAGACCACGCGCGCCGCCGCTGCCGAGCGCGAGCGCGAACGTCTTCATCCCGCGCCTGCCTCTTGCGCGAACGCCCAGGCCTTCGCGGCGAGTGGACGCACCATCAGCGCCATGCCGGCGGCGTTCTCGCTCGTCGCCGTGCCGTCGCGCACCCGCCCGACGATGCCCTGAAAGATGGCGGCGAGACGGAAGAAATTATACGCAAGATAGGCCGGAAGATGCGGCCGCGGATCAAGCCCGGTGCGTTCCACATAGGCCGCCACGTAGGCCTGACGCGATGGGATACCGAGCGTCGCGAGATCGTGGCCCAGCAGCGTGCCGACGCCAAATCCGGTGTCCGACGGCGGCATGTCCCATTGCATGAGGTGATAGGCGAGATCGGCGAGCGGATCGCCGAGCGTCGCCAGTTCCCAGTCGAGCACCGCTAGAATGGTCGGCAGGGACGGCGCGAGAATGACGTTGTCGAGCCGATAATCGCCGTGCACCAGCCGCACCGGCCCTCCCGGCGGCACGTGCGCCGGCAGCCAGACGATCAGCTTCTCCATCTCGACAATCGGCTCGGTCTCGGAGGCACGATACTGCTTCGACCAGCGCTCGACCTGCCGCGCCACGTAATTCTCGCCGCGTCCGAAATCGCCGAGCCCGAGCGCAGCCGGATCGAACGAATGCAGCTTGGCGATCGTCGCATTCATCGCATCGTAGGCCGCGGCGCGTTCGGCCGGCGCGCACTGCGGCATGTGAGGCTCCCAGAACACACGGCCGAGCACGTAGCTCATCAGATAGAACGGCGTGCCGGCGACGCTCTCGTCCGCGCAATAGAGGAGCGGCTTTGCGACCGGAAATCCTTGCGCGTAGAGAGCGCTGATGACGCGGAACTCGCGGTCGACGGCGTGCGCCGAGGGCAGAAGCTTGCCGGGCGGCTTGCGGCGAAGCACGTAGCGGCGGCCGGGCGTTTCAACGAGATAGGTCGGGTTCGACTGGCCGCCCTTGAACTGGCGCACGCTGACCGGGCCGCGGTAATTCGGCAGCTCTTTCGCGAGATAAGCGTCGAGCCGCACATCGTCGATCGCCAGGCTCGCCGCCACCGGCTTGACGCCGGAGAATGTCGCCTGTCGATCGATCGGAGTAGTCATGGCGAGAGGCTAGGTGCGGAGCAAGGCTTCTCCGTGACGACGCGCGGACCTCAGAAAAACTCGAGCAGCGCCTTGGCGGTTGCGTCGGGCGCTTCCTCGGCTAGATAGTGCCCGCTGTCGATGGGAAAGCCGCGCAGGTCGGTGGCCCATTCCCGCCAGGTCGCGAGCGGCCCAGCGGTCTCCGCCGGAATGCCGCCGGCGGCGCCCCAGATCGCCAGCATCGGGCAGGTGATCTTCTTGCCGGCCGCGCGATCCACTTCATCATGCGCGAGATCGCTGGTGCGTCCGGCGCGATAGTCCTCGCAGGTCGCATGGATGCGCACGGGGTCGTTGAAGAACGCATGATAGTGCGCAAGCGCGCGCGGATCGAACGCGGACAGGCTCTTCACCTTGGTTCCGGCCGCCGCCCGGGTGTCGAAATAGTAGAGCGGATCCTTGCCGATCAGCGTCTCGGGAAACGGTGCGGGCAGCGCCAGGAACATCCAGTGCCACGCACGCATGGCAAGCCGCGCGTCCATATGATGCCACATCGCCCAGGTCGGCACGATGTCGAGCGTCGCGAGCTTTTCCAAACGCCCCGGATGGTCGAGCGCGAGCCGGTAGGCGACGCGCCCGCCGCGATCGTGCCCGGCAAGCCGAAAGCGTACGTGGCCGACGGCCTCCATCACCTCGACCATGGCCTTCGCCATGGCGCGCTTGGTGTAAGGCGCGTACTCGGCATCAGCCTCCGGCGCGTCGGACCAGCCGTAGCCCGGCAGGTCGGGGATCACGAGGCTGAACCGCTTCGCCAATGCCGGCGCCACGCGGTGCCACATCACATTGGTCTGCGGATAACCGTGCAGCAGGAGAAGCGGCGGCCCCTCCCCGCCGGTGCGCGCGAAGATGCGGCCGGCCGAGGTGTCGATCCATTTCGACGCGAAGCCGGGATAGAGATCGGCGAGATCGGACATGGGAATCCTGTAGGGTGTGCCGCGCGTAGGCGCAATAGTTTGTAGCCCGGATGCAGCGAAGCGAAATCCGGGGCGACCCGGAACGCTGATCCCGGATTTCGCTGCGCTCATTCGGGCTACTGCCGCGACGCGGTCTCCCGCTTGATCGCCTGCCAGCCGATGTCGCGGCGGCAAAAGCCGCCGGGCCAGCGGATGCGATCGACGGCCGCGTAGGCGCGCTGCTGTGCCTGCGCGACCGTCTTGCCGAGCGCGCAGACGTTGAGCACGCGCCCGCCGTTGGCGAGGATGCGGCCGCCGTCTTCCCTGGTGCCGGCATGAAAAATCTCGACGCCTTCGATCTGCGCGGCCTCGTCGAGCCCTTCGATGGGCGAGCCCTTGGCGTAATCCCCCGGATAGCCGTTGGCCGCCATCACGACGGTGAGCGCGGCGTCCGCGTGCCAGCGCAGGTCGAAATTCTTCAGCATGCCGTCGCACGACGCCAACAGCGCCGGGCACCAGGTCCGACATCAGCCGCAGCATCAGCACCTGGCACTCCGGGTCGCCGAAGCGCACGTTGTATTCGATCAGCTTCGGCCCGCTGGCGGTGATCATCAGCCCGGCAAAAAGGACGCCCTTGTAGGGCGCGCCCATCGCTTTCATCGCCCGCACCGTCGGCAGCACGATCTCGTCCATGGTGCGGCGGGTCATCTCCTCGCGTCATCACCGGCGCGGGCGAATAGGCGCCCATGCCGCCGGTGTTCGGTCCGAGGTCGCCGTCGAAGACGCGCTTGTGGTCCTGCGCGGCGACAAGCGGGATGGCGGTCTCGCCATCGCACAGCGCGAAGAAGGACGCTTCCTCACCAATCAGAATCTCTTCAAGTACCGACTTTGCTCGAGGGTCGTCTCTGTAAATATCGCCGATTGCGGTGATCGTTGCTCCAATCGAGTCTGGAACGACTACGCCTTTCCCGGCGGCCAGCCCGTCGGCCTTTACCACGAGCGGGCCTCCCATCGACTTGACGTACGCAATGGCAGACTCGGCACTTTCATGACGCTCGTAGGCGGCGGTCGGAATATTGTTCGCCTTGCAGATATCCTTGGTGAAGCCCTTGGAGCCTTCAAGCTGTGCGGCAGCCTTGCTCGGACCGAACGCTTTGATGCCGGCGGCAGCGAGGTCGTCCACGATCCCGGCGCAGAGCGGCGCCTCCGGGCCGACCACGACGAAGTCGATGCTGCGCACGCGGCAGAACGCAACCACCGCTGCGTGGTCGGCGATGTCGAGCGGCGCGAGTTCGCATTCCTTCGCAATGCCGGCATTGCCGGGCGCGCAATAAAGCTTGTCGGTGAGCGGGCTCGCGGCGATCTTCCAGGCGAGCGCATGCTCGCGGCCGCCCGAACCAAGCAGCAGGATGTTCATCGGCCTCGCATCTCAAACGCCGGGGGTGCCTAGCGGCGGCTGGTGTAGCATGGCGTCTTCACCTCGCAATGGATCGGACGCGCCTCGCGCCCGCCCACGCACAACCTTTTGAGGCAAAGTCTTAGCGCGGTCGCCTGCCCTTCTCGCCTGTGCCGTTCGGTGTTAGGACCGCTTGCTGAAACGGGCCACCTGAGCCCGCAAGGAGGATACGCGTCCATGGACATCAAACGATCCGGCACGGTGCCCTCACGCCGCATGCCCGCTGAGTCGTTCACCGGCACGGTCTGGCAGGACCCGATCATCGAGGCGCCCGCCCCGGCACGCATCAGGAGCGCCTGGGTGCGGTTCGAGCCGAAGGCGCGCACCGCCTGGCACACCCATCCGCTCGGGCAGACCCTAAATGTCGTTTCCGGCATCGGCCGCGTCCAGCTCTGGGGCGAGCCGATCCGCGAAATCCGCGCCGGCGACACGGTGTGGATCGCGCCCGGCGAGAAGCACTGGCATGGCGCCGGCCCGAACACCACCATGGTCCATATCGCGCTGCAGGAGGCGCTCGACGGCAGCCACGTTACCTGGATGGAGCACGTCACCGATGAGCAATACAACGCGCCGGTCGGCCAGTAGAGCGAAATCACTTTAGGTTGAATTGCGATTTCGCTCTAAGCATTTGTTCGATCGCATGACCTACTCCGAAAAGTCTGCAACTTTTCGGGATCATGCTCTAACATCGGCGGGCGAATCCGCTTAAGTCTCGGGTACCGGCCTGAATTTGCCGCCCGCGTGGGCGTGCGCCGGCAGCACCGGACCGCATGAACGAACCGCGCCTCAACATTCCGGAATGGACCGTCTCCGAGCTCTCGGCGGCTTTGCGCAAGACCGTCGAGGACACCTACGGCTATGTGCGGGTGCGCGGCGAAATCTCCGGCTATCGCGGACCGCACTCGTCCGGCCACTGCTATTTCGCCCTCAAGGATGAGAGCGCCAAGATCGAGGCGGTGGTCTGGAAGGGCGCCTTTGGCCGCATGCGCTTCAAGCCGGCGGAAGGGCTCGAAGTCATCGCGACCGGCCGACTCACCACCTTTCCGGGCCAGTCGAAATACCAGATCGTGGTCGAGACCTTGGAGCCTGCCGGCATCGGCGCGCTCATGGCGCTGGTCGAGGAGCGCAAGAAGAAGCTCGCCGCCGAAGGTTTGTTCGATGCCGCGCGCAAGCAGCTCCTGCCATTTCTTCCCGACGTGATCGGCGTCGTCACCTCGCCGACCGGCGCGGTCATCCGCGACATCCTGCACCGGCTGTCCGACCGGTTTCCACGCCACGTCCTCGTTTGGCCGGTGCGGGTGCAGGGCGAAGGCTCGGCCGCCGAAGTCACCGCCGCGATCGAGGGCTTCAACGCGCTGCCGGAAGGCGGCGCGATCCCGCGGCCCGACCTCATCATCGTGGCGCGCGGCGGTGGTTCGCTCGAAGACCTGTGGTCGTTCAACGAGGAGAGCGTAGTGCGGGCGGCGGCCGCGAGCATGATCCCGCTCATCTCGGCGGTCGGGCACGAGACTGACGTGACGCTGATCGACTTCGCCGCCGACGTGCGCGCGCCGACGCCGACCGCTGCCGCCGAGATGGCGGTGCCGGTGCGCGCCGAGCAACTGCTGCGGGTCGACAGCTGCACGCGGCGGGCGCTCGCCTGCTGGCAGCGCAGCCAGGACAACCGCCGCACCGAGTTGCGCGCCGCGACCCGCGCGCTGCCGAACGCCGAGGAGCTGCTGGCGTTGCCGCGCCAGCGCCTCGATCAGGCGAGCGCACGCCTGCCGCGCGCGCTGATCGCCAACGCGCAGCTACACCATGCCGCCTATTCGCGGCTTGCCGGCCGCCTGACGCCGCAGACGCTCGGCCGGCATATCGTGCGCGAGCGCGAGCGCACCACGATGCTTGCCCGCCGGGCGGGGCACTGCCTGCGCGTGCATGTCGAGCGGCGGCGCGAACGCTACGACGCGCTGGCGTTGCGCCTCGATGCCGGACGCATGGCCTACGTCAACGCGCGCAGGACCGAGATCGCGCGGTTGCGCGAACGGGTCCAGGCGTTCGGCACGCGGGTGGAGCGCGCCTTCGACCGGCTGCTCGACGATCGCGCCGCCCGCGTCGAGCGCGCCGAGCGCCTCTTGGCAGCAGTGTCCTATCGCGGGGTGCTGGAGCGCGGCTTCGCGCTCGTGCGCGATCTCGCCGGCCGTCCGTTGCGGCAAGCCGCAGCCGTGCCCGCGGGCGAACGCATCGATATCGAATTTTCCGACGGCCGCGTGCGAGCGCTCGCGGAAGTCTCATCCGGCACGGCGCCGGTACCGCGTTCGGGCGGCATCCTGCGCCGCAGGCGCCGCCGCCCCGACGACGGCGAGACCGGACAGGGCAGCCTGTTCGATCCGTGATTCTGAAGTCTGTTCTCACCGTCATCCCCGGCCCTGTGCAGGGCATCCACGACTTCCTGTCCGGCATAAGAAGCGAGACGTGGATGGCCGGGACAAGCCCGGCCATGACAAATCTTGCGCTACTCCGCCTTGATGTTCGCCGCCTTCACGACGGCGCCGTAACGTTCGATTTCTTCACCGAGGAACTTCGCCAGTTCAGGGGGCGAGCTCGCGACCGCGTTCACCAGGTAGACCTCGGCGAATTTCTTGCGCATGTCCGGGTTGTCCAGCGACGCCACGACCGCCTTGTGGAGCTTCTCGACGATCGCCGGATCGAGCTTGGCGGGCGCGAACAGGCCGTACCAGACCGTCATCTTCACGTTCTTCAGGTCGGGATGATCTGCGAGGCTCGGCAGGTCGGGCGCAAGCGCGCTGCGTCCCGGCTCGCTGGTGCCGAAGATCTTGACGCTGCCGCTGCGGAACGGCGGCAGCGCAAGGTTCAGCGGCAGCACCGCGAGATCGATCTGGTTGCTGATCAAGTCGGCGACGATCTGCGGGGCGGCGCGATAAGGCACGTGCACCATCTGCACCTTGCCTTCGACGTTGATCATCTCGCCCAGCACCTGCAGCGACGTGCCGACGCCGGAGCTCGCATAGCTGTATTTGCCAGGGTTCGCTCGCAGCAGCGTCATCAGCTCGGCGATATTGTTGGCGGGCAAATCCTTCTTGCCGACCAGCACCAGCGGCGCGGTCCCGATCAAGCTGATCGGCGCAAAGTCCTTCTGGCTGTCGTATTGCACCACGGTTGGCTGCACGAGCTTGGCCACCGCCATGGTATTCTCGACCGAGAACAGCAATGTGTAACCGTCGGGCGCCGCTCGGGCCCCGCGTTGCGTTCCGATCACGCCGCCCGCGCCTGTGACGTTTTCGATGATGACCCTCTGGCCGAGACGCTCGCCAAGCTGTTCGCCCAGCACGCGCGCCACCACGTCGACGCCGCCGCCGGCAGCGTAAGGCACGATCAACGTGATGATGCGCGACGGATAGTTCTGCGCGAAGCTCGCGCCGGCCACGGTCAGTGCCGCGATCATGATCATCCAACCAGCAAGCCTGCGCATCAATGCTCTCCGCGTTGCAACCTGTGGTGATCCCGGCGGTTTTTGACTTTGAAAATCATGCTGCTACGACACTTGCGGGCAGTCCATACAATTTTCAGGAGCGTGCATGGCAGACGAGCTGTGGCGGTGGGACGCAACGCGCCTCGCGCAGGCGATCCGCACGCGCGCAGTGTCGTGCAAAGAGGTCACGTCGGCGTGCCTCGGGAGGCTCGAAGCCGTGAACCCGCGCGTCAATGCCGTGGTCGAGACGCTCGCCGCCGAAGCGATGAGCGCAGCCGAGCGCGCCGATCACGAGTTGGCGCAGGGCAATCCGGTCGGCCCGCTGCACGGCGTGCCGGTCACCACCAAGATCAACACCGACCAGAAGGGTTGCGCGACCAGCAACGGCGTCAGGGCATTCGCCAGCCTGATCGCCGAGCACGACAGCCCCTCGATCGCCAACTTGCGAAAGGCCGGCGCCGTCATCATCGGGCGGACCAACTGTCCCGAGTTCTCCTGGCGCTGGTTCACCGACAACGACTTGTACGGCGAAACCCTCAATCCTTGGAATCGCGATCGCACCTGCGGCGGGTCGAGCGGCGGCGCGGCGGTGGCGGTCGCGACCGGCATGGGGCCCCTCGCGCACGGCACGGACTTTGGCGGCTCGATCCGCCATCCGGCCTTGTGCTGCGGTATCGCCGGACTGCGTCCGACCTTGGGCCGCGTTCCCACCTTCAACGCAAGCACCGGCGACCGCCCGATCACCGCGCAGTTCATGGCGGTGCACGGGCCGCTCGCGCGCCGCGTCGGCGATCTGCGGCTCGCGCTTGGCGCCATGTCGGCCGGCGACGCGCGCGACCCCTGGTGGGTGCCGGCGCCGCTGCAAAGCGCGGCTCCCGTGAGGCCCATTCGCGTTGCTCTTCTCGATGCAGATCGCCGGCCGGGGCTCGATCCGGGCATCGCGGATGCCCTGGAGCAAGCAGCCCAATGGCTGCGCGACGCCGGGTACATGGTCGAGGAAGCGGCGGCTCCCTCGATCGAGGAGGCCGCGCAGCTTTGGTCTACGCTGGTGCTGAACGAAGCCAAGCTCTCGATGATCGAAACGATCCGGAAAGTCGGGGGCGCCGCGATCCGCAAGACCGGCGAGTTGATGATCAACCAGGCACCGGCAACCGACTTCGCGGGTTTCGCGAAGGCGCTGGGCCGGCGGGCGACGCTGCTGCGCGAATGGCAACTCTTCCTCGAGCGCTACCCGCTCATTCTCATGCCGGTCTGCCGTGAGCCGGCATACGAACTCGGCCTCGATCAGCGGGACGATGCCGCCATGACGCGCATCTTCGATGGCATGGCGCCGATCCTTGCGCCCGCCGTGCTCGGACTGCCATGCGTCGCGGTGCCGACCGGTGTGCGCGACCGCGTTCCGCTCGGCGTGCAGATCGTCGGCGGACGCTTCCGCGAAGACCTCTGCCTCGATGCGGCTGAGGCGATCGAGCAGCACGCCGGTATTTTCACGCCGATCGATCCGCGATAGTTCGTTCGCTTGATCGAAACGCGACGGCCTTCGTGCCGGCGCCTTGGTCGCATCCGCGCGTGCCGCTTCGGCTGCGCGGTTTGGTGGCTTACATCGGGCGCGACGTACGATTATCTTGCTGGATCACGGTCCTTGCCATTGCGCGGATGGATCGGGCAAATATAGCTGGTAATTGATGGCAGCGGCGGCGTGTGGGCTGTCCGGAGACTGGATGTGCTGAACCGATACGACCGATCTCCCCCGATGGCCGGCGAGGCCGAGGTCAAATACCTCGATGGCGACTTTCGCGTGGTGCGACCTGGCGCCTTCGTCCGCTGCGCGGTATCCGGCGTGCCGATTCCGCTGGAAGAGCTCAAGTACTGGAGCGTCGACCTGCAGGAGGCCTATGCCTCGCCCGATCTTGTCCTGCAGCGGCATTTCCCCGGCGCGGCCAGGCGCTAGCTCTAAGCGGTCCGCCGCGTCGCGCGCGCGGCGGCGAGGCGATCGAACAACAGCGATCGGAACGCTTCTTCATCGTCGAATGCCAGCGTGACCGGTAGCGCGCAGGCCTGCGCGGCAAGCGCCGTCGCCTCATCGTCGCCGCGCATACGCACCAAGTCCTTTTCGGTCGTGACCAGAACCAAACCCTCCCGTTCGGCATGCGAGTATAAGGCGTCCGCCTCGGCGCGCGTGTAGCGGTGGTGATCGGCAAAGGCCCTTGTCGCGGCCAGCACGGCGCCCGCAGCCGCGAGTGTCGCGAAGAATTTCTCCGGACTGCCGATGCCGGCGAACGCCAGCACGCGGCGGCCGGCGAGCGAAGCGATGAAATTTTCATCCGGCCGCAACCGCGCGCGGAAGACAGGAATGCGCCGTGCCTGCGCTTCAGACGCAACGGGCGCGCCGTTGGGCGATGTCCCGATAACGATCAACGCATCGGCGCGTGCGAGTTGCGCGGTGAGCGGCGCGCGCAGCGGCCCGGCCGGCGTGACCATGCCGTTGCCGACGCCTCGTTCGGAAGCGACAACCAGCAGCGAGAAATCCTTGGCGAGCGACGGATTCTGAAAGCCGTCATCCAATACGATCACGCTCGCCCCGGCTCCGACCGCGGCTGCTGCCCCCTCGACGCGGGAACGCGCCACGATGGTGGGAGCCGCGCGCGCCAAGAGCAGCGGCTCGTCGCCGACATCCACCGCACGATGATGCGCCGGATCGACCCGCAGCGGTCCCGGCTCGCGCCCGCCATACCCGCGGCTGAGGAACACCGGCCGTTCGCCGGCGTCCTGAAGCATCCGCGCCACTGCGAGCGCGGTCGGCGTCTTGCCGGCACCACCCACGGTCGGATCGCCGATACAGATGACCGGCACCCCGGCACGCGCGCCGGGCCGGGTAAGCCGGCGTGCTACCACCATGCCGTAGGCCCAGGCGAACGGCGAAAGTAGGCGGGCGGCGACACCCGCCTCTCGCCACCAGAACTCAGGCTCACGCATCGGGCTCTCGCCGCTCCAGGCGAATCTGCATCAGGTAGGGTTCGAGCGCCCCCAATGTGCGATCAAGTCCGCCGGCCAGTTGATTGACGGTCTCGCGTCCTGCCCGCACCAGCGCGGCACGCGCGCCCGCATCCCTGAGCAGCGCGCCCAGACGCACCACGAGCTTGCCCACGTCGGTCACTTCTTCGGCGCCATGCGCGGCATCGAGCGCCGAATAGATCTCCGCGAAGTTCCAGACGTTCGGGCCGTGCAGGATGGCGGCGCCGAGCTTGGCCGGCTCGATCGGATTCTGCCCACCGTGGGCCGCGATCGAACCGCCCATGAACACGATCGGCGCGACCCGGTAGATGAGGCCGAGCTCTCCCATGGTGTCGGCAATGTAGATGTCGGTGTCGGGACCGGGCAGTTCGCCGCGCGAGCGCAGCCGCGCCGACAAACGCGCCGCAATGGCGCTTTCGAGAATGCCCGCGCCGCGTTCCGGATGGCGCGGCGCGATGATCGTGAGCAAACGAGGAAAGGTGCCGCGCAGCCGCCGGTGTGCGTCGATCAGCGCGGTCTCCTCGCCGGCATGGGTGGAGGCTGCGGCAATGACGTTGCGGTCGCCGATCGCGGCGCGAAGCGCGCGCAGACTTTCGGGATTGGCGGGCGGTTCCGGCACGTCGAGCTTGAGATTTCCGGCGGTGATGACGCGGGGAGCACCAAGATCGCGCAAGCGTCCCGCATACGTCGCCGACTGCGCCAGGCAGAGGTCGAAGCAGCGCAGCAGCGCCGCGATGCTGCCGGGAGCGCGGCGCCAACGGTTGAAGGCGCGCTCCGACACGCGGCCATTCACCAGGATGAGCGGCACGTCGCGGGCGGTCGCGGCCAAGATGAGATTGGGCCACAACTCCGATTCCACGAACAGCACGAGATCAGGTCGCCAATGATTGAAGAAGCGCTTGACGAAGCGCGGCACGTCAAGCGTTACGAACTGATGCACGACACCCGGTGGCAGCCGCTGCTCGGCCAAGGTGGCCGAGGTCACGGTGCCCGAGGTGCACAACACGTTGAACTCCCGTTCGCGGAGGCAGCCGATCAGCGGGATCACCGCCAACAGCTCGCCAACGCTCGCACCATGGATCCACACCAGCGGCCCGGACGGACGGGAGATCTTGCTTTCGCCGTAGCGCTCGCGAAAGCGCGTCGCATGCTCCTTCCCTTGCTTGAGCCGGCGCGCGACGAAGGTTGGAGCCAACAGACCGGCCGCACCCGACAGGAGCCGGTAGGCCCGCAGCGAGAGCGGCAGCCGCTCAACCATGGCCGGCACCACGGCGTGGCGTATCGACGATCTCGTAGGCGCGTTCGGTGATGGTATTGAGCTCGGTCTCGATCCGGCGCCGCGCCTCTTCAAGCGCTACGTCGTCGGCATCGGCAGGCACGTAGATCGGCCCGACTCCGACCATGGCACCGCGCCCGAACGGCAGATTGACGGCTGAGCGGTCCCAGTTCTTCAGCGTGATGCGGTTGCTGGTCGCGATGGCGACCAGGAAGATCGGGCGCCCCGACAGGCTCGCGAGCTTGGCAATGCCGACGCCGGCGACGCGCGAGACCTTCGGCACATCGGCGGTGAGGGCCATGGCGTAGCCTTGCTCCAGCGCATCCAGCATTTCGCGGAACGCTCCGACACCGCCTTTGCGCTGAAATTCGCGGCCGTCGCCGCCGGAGCCCCGGACCGTTCCAACCCCGAGATGCCAAGCGGCGATGGCGTTGATTTCACCGTCGCGATGCCGGGAGACTAGCACCTTCGCGGCGTTTTTGCGCCTGAGAAACGGCATCAGGTAATGCTGGCCGTGCCACATGCCGACGATCACCGGCGCCAATGTCTCAGCGTGCGCGTACATCGGCTCCGGCTCGTAGACGAACCGATTGGTCTTGAACACCAGGCGCAGGTATTCGGCCGCCAGCACTCCAGCCGCCTTCTGGAAGTGCGGCGAGCGCACCAGGCGTTTCAGGAACGACATGCGGCAGTATCAGCCGCCCGCCCGCCGGTCCGTGTCCGGATCGAGCAGCCGGTGCATATGCACGATGAAGTAGCGTACCAGGGCGTTGTCGACGGTCTGCTGCGCCTTCGCCTTCCAGGCCGCGTAGGCGGTGGCGTAGTTCGGATAGACGCCGACGATATCGAGCTTGTCGAGGTCCTTGAACTCGACGGTATCAAGTTGCTTGAGCTCACCCCCGAAGACGAAGTGGAGCAGTTGCTGTGTGGGCATGTCCGACATCGAATCCATCCTTCATGTCGAGGCGCGCCTCCGGCTACGCGAGGTTGCGACCGCGAATGCTAGTGGAGTGGATTTGACATTCGCTACCACCTCGCCACGAGTCCGCGAAGCGAATGTCAAATCCAAAGCTCCGCTAGCAACCTATATCTGCTGGTGGTCCTTTGATTCTAACATTCGCAAAATGAGCCCGCCGAAACGGGATGCGAATGTTAGAATCGGACCACAAGTCAGGCGAACTTTAGCCTATTGCCCTGCACAAGGCTAAGGAGGGCTGCGTGCCGTTCCCGCCCGGCTGCGATCAGCGGACCGTGGACCGGTTCGGGACGGTTGTAGACCAGCGGCCGCCCATCGAGGTCGGTCAGTGCGCCTCCGGCTTCGTGCACCAGAAGGTCGGAGGCCGCAAGGTCCCAGTCCCGGCTCTGGCCCGCGCTGAACACGATGTCGAAGCGGCCCTGGGCGACGCGTGCCACACGCAATGCGAGGGAAGCGATCCGTGGAATGATCTCGACGCTCGGGACGATCGCCGCGAGCGCCTCCAGTCGACGCTTGGCGCCATTGACGCGCGCGCCTTCAATCGCGGCGCCCGCGCTGGAATGGATCGGCGCACCGTTGAGCGTTGCGCCGCGCCCCGCTTCAGCGAGAAACAACTGATCGTCCACCGGGGCATAGACCGCCGCATTGATCGGGCGTCCATTCTCGACCAGGGCTGCAACCACGGTCCATTCCGGCACGCCGGCGATGAAGCCGCGCGTGCCGTCGATCGGGTCGACAATCCAGACGCGATTGGCCGCAAGCCGGGCAGGATCGTCGGTGGTCTCCTCCGACAGCCAGGCATATTGCGGACTGTGCGCCGTAAGCCTGCGGCGAAGCAGTTCGTCGACCTCGATGTCGACCTCGGTGACCGGCGAGCTTTCGCCCTTGGTCCAGGTCTTGAGCGGGGTGCGGAACTTGCGCATGGCCACAGCGCCCGCCTCGCGCACGGCGCTCGCCAAGAGGTCCGTGATGTCGGCGGAAGACGGGCTCCGCTCAGCGTCCGGCAACGGTCAATCCTTCGAGCATCACGGTCGGAGCATTCGTGCCGTAGCGGAATTCGAGGTCGCTCGCCGGCGTCAGGGCGGCGAACATCTCGATCAGGTTGCCGGCGATGGTCACCTCGCTCACCGGGTAGCCGAGCGCGCCATTCTCGATCCAGAAGCCGGACGCGCCGCGGCTGTAGTCGCCGGTGACCTGGTTGACGCCCATGCCGATCAGATCGGTCACGTAGAAGCCATCGGCGATGCCGGCGAGCAGTTCCGCACGAGTCTGCGTTCCGGCCGCGAGATGCAGGTTGGTCGATCCGGGCGAAGGCGCCGACGAGACGCCGCGCTGGGCGTGGCCGGTGGTCTTGAGATTGAGCTCGCGCGCCGTCGCGCTGTCGAGAAACCAGGACTTGAGCACGCCGTCCTCGATCACCGCCAGCGGCTTGACCGCGACGCCTTCGGCATCGAACGGGCGCGAGCGCAGGCCGCGCTTGCGCAGCGGATCGTCGATCACCTGAACGCCGGTCATGAACAGCCGCTCGCCGAGCTTGTCGCGCAGGAAGCTGGTCTTGCGCGCAACCGAACTGCCGTTGATCGCGCCCGCGAGATGGCCGACGAGCGAACCTGCGACCCGCCGGTCGAACACCACCGGCACGCGCTTGGTTTCCACCTTGCGCGGATTGAGCCGCTCGACCGCGCGCTCGCCTGCCGTGCGCCCGACCTTGCCCGCCGCGTCGAGATCGGCGGCATGCAGCGCGGTGGAGTAGTCGTAGTCGCGCTCCATCGTCATGCCTTCGCCGGCAATCGCCTCCATCGACAGGCTCTGGCCGGAATTCAGATAGGCGCCACGAAAGCCGTGGCTGGTCACCAGCACCAATCCGCCGATGCCGGCGGACGCCGACGCGCCGCCCGACTTGCTGACGCCCTTGACGGCGAGCGCGGCCGCCTCGGCCGTCCGCGCGCGCTCTTCCAGCACCGCGACCGACGGCAGCTCGGGATCGAGCAGATCGAGATCGGGGATCGCCTTCGCGAGCGCGGCCGGATCGGCGAGGCCCGCGTACGGATCGTCGGGCGCAACGCGTGCCATCGCGACCGCGCGCGACGCGAGCTCGGCGGCGTCGGCCTTGATGTCGTTGGTCGAGACCACCGCCTGCCGTGCGCCGACAAAGACGCGCAGGCCGATATCGTCACCTTCGGCGCGCTCGGATTCTTCCGTCGCGCCTTCGCGCACCTGCACGGAAAGCGAGATCGAGCGGACCGCGACTGCATCGGCGGCGTCGGCACCGGCGGTTTTCGCCGCCGCGACCAGGCGTTCGGCAAGTTGCGTGAGAGCGGATTGATCGAGGAGTGATGAGGACATTGAGAGGGAATTACACGCCTTGGCGCGGCGTATCCAGCGTTGAATAGAAAAAATTGAGGATGCGCGGCAAGGTCCCGTCAAGCATGCGCAATGCTAACGACCTTGCTACTTGGTTTTAACCAGGAAACTTAAGCTGATTCCGACCTGTTTGCGGCATGTTTGGGGCAACGATCGGGGGGCGAACTCCGACGGGGCAACAATGACCGGGATACCCGGCGGGGAGTGCAGATCTTGAGGCGTCAAGCAACCATTGGCAGGGCCATGCCTGCCGGGTCGAGCCGTGTCGAGCGGCTCGACCCGTTCTCCCTCCCACTGCGGTTCGAGGTGAGCGACAAGGCCGCGGACGAGCGCAAGCGATCGGTCGAATTGACCCGCGAGCGCGTCGTCGTTCACCGCGCGGTGCGCGGGATCAAGATGGCCGTCGAACTCCCGGTGTCCGCCTATCTCGGCGTGGCAGTCCGGATGGAGCAGCCCGCGGGCGATCAAGCCGGTGCGATCACCATCGTGCTCGAACACCGCGACCCTTCTCTTTCGCTCGAGCTTTACCGCGCAGCCGACGGTTCCGACATTGTCGCCGAATGGCAATCGTGGGGACGCGTGCTCGGCATGCCGCTCTTGGTGGCGGAAGCCGACGGCAGGCTGCGCGAGCCGTTCCAACGCGTGGGCGCGATCAACACCGCCTCGCCCTGTCCGCGGCGGCGGCGGCGCACGACGATCAGTCGGCGTCGGCCTTCGATCCTGCTGCGCCGGCGCCCGGGCGTGATGCCCGCCTCGCCGGTCGTGTATCAGGGCGAGCGAGAGATCATCGCGCGCAATTGAGCACCGTCGCTTAGCCGTTACCGGCGCCGCTCGGGAATCTGAATAAGCTCAGCCAGTTCGGCATCGCTCAGCCGGGCGGGGATGAACTTGAAGCTGACCGCGTCGGCCATCACCTCCTCGATGCCGGAAACGCGATCGGGATCGACTGCCCGCAACGGCAGGAATTCGCTCAGGGCACGCTTGGCCGTTGCCTCCGACAGCTTGGCGAATGTCGCATACGCCGCAAGGCCCTCGGGCGTCGAGTAAATCCAGGCGAGCAATTCGCGATAGCCGCGCATGAAGCGCGTCACCACGTCGCCGCGCGCCTTGAGTTCACCGGCGTTGGCGATGATGACGCGAGTGGTCTGCTTGTCGAACTCGGGTGCGTCGGACGCCTTCATGATCAGCCGGGTCTTGCCGGCTTCGAGCTCGGCCACGCCGAACGGCGCCCCAGCCCAGCCCACATCGACCTGCCCGCTCATCGCCACCGTCATGGTGACCGGTGCGCTGCCGGTCGGGGTCGGCTTGAAGTTGACCTTGTAGTGCTTCTGCAGCGCGAGCACGCTGGCATGCGTCGAGGAGCCGTTATTCGAATAGGCGACGGTCTTGCCCCCGAGTTCCTGCGGCGTTCTGATCGGCGACGCGGTGGGCACGTACCAAAACAACTGGCTGCCGCCGGTATAGGACGCGCCGATGATCCGGACCGGTGCCCCTTTGGCAAACACACCAATGGCGCCGAGAAAGCCCGAGGCGACGCCGATCTGCGCGCTGTTCGAGATCACGGCTTGCTGGGTTTCGCCGCCGCCGTCGGTGTAGAAGATATCGAGGAGCAGATTGTGCTTTTTGAACAGGCCGGCCGTGTAGCCGACTTCGGTGACGAAGGTTTCGCCGATGCCGCGCCCGCCGACCGCGATCTTGAGCCGGTCCTGCGCAAAGGCCTCCGGCGCCGCAACGGCGGAGGCGGCGACCGCAAGCACCGCCGCCACGAGCGGTGAACATAAGGCTTTCCAATCGCGCGTCATCGGGCCCTCACGGATTGCGTTTCCTTTGTTGCTTTTGTCGGCACGCTAACACCGCGCTCGCGCGCGACGCAACGTAAGGTCCGTGCGGCACCATCGCGCATTTGCGCCAGCGCGCATGATTTGCCATCGTCGGCGCGGGAGGACGTTTCATGCCGGATCATGATGCTTTGACAGGCCGCGTGGCGATCGTTACCGGCGCGGCGAACGGCATGGGCCGCGTGATGGCGCGTGCGCTGGCCGCCGCGGGTGCCCGCATTGCCGGCGTCGATATCGACGTTACCGGCCTCGACAAGCTCGCCGCCGAGGCGGTGTTTGCGGGCCATCTCCTCAAAGTGCCGACCGATATCTCGCAGGCCGCCGCCTGCCGCGACGCCGTGCAGAAGGTCCTCGCCGCGCACGGCCGGATCGACATCCTGATCAATTGCGCCGGCATCAGCATGTTCGCGGCGGGGTCTCCGACGGATTCCCGCGTCAAGTTCTACGAATCCAATCCGGAAGGCTGGCAGCGCATCCTGGCGATCAACGCCGTGGGCGCCTTCCTGATGGCGCGCTTCGCGGCGCCGCCGATGATCGAGCGCAAATGGGGACGCATCATCAACGTCACCACGAGCTTCGACACCATGATGGCGGGCGGGCTCTCGGCCTATGGCGCCTCGAAGTCCGCGCTCGAAGCATCGACGGCGATCTGGGCCAAGGACCTCGCCGGCACCGGCGTGTCGGCGAACGTGCTGGTGCCGGGCGGACCAACCGAGACGCCGGGCTTCTTTCCGCCCGGGCGCCCTCGCCCGCCGTACCTGCTCAATCCGGACATCATGGGGCCGCCAGCCGCGTGGCTCGCCTCGCCCGCCTCCGACGGCATCACCGGCTGCCGCTTCATCGCGCGCGACTGGGACACGTCGCTGCCGCCGGCCGAAGCCGCCGCGCGCGTGCGGGCGCCGGTGGGCTGGCCGGACTTGGCGAAGGGCGCGACCGCCGGGCGCGGCTACGGGATGTGACGGCAAGCACGCTTATCCGATCAATCATAGTCCCCGTGCGTGCCGATCCAGAACCCAAAATGCTTCACAACTCGCGGGCGCGGCCGCTGCGGAATTCGCGAAGCAATTCTTCGGCGAGGCGATCGAATTGCCCGCCGCGGCGTCACGCTCGATCCTGGCATCAAATCGCGCGGCATCGACTTCCTCGAACCAGGCACGAAACTTCGCGAACTCGTCGGTGCGAGCTTGGCGATGGCCTTTTCGATGTCTTCGACGGTCATTGAAACAAAATTGCACGAGAGCGCGCGCGCAAATATCACCCCAGCGCGGCTTCGAGCTTGCCGTAGAGCGGATTGCTGCGCGAGAACACGTACTCGAGGTCGGCAACCGCGACGTTCTCGGCGCCCTTGTCGCGCAGGAAGGTCGCGAGCGCGTGCACGCGGGCCGGCGGGCAGTGCAGCGTGAGCATGCCGGACGAGGTTGGACCGCCGAACGGCGCCACCACGCCGAAGCGCTCACGCGCCTCGGCGACGAGCGTATCGTCGCAGCCCGAAAAGCGCGTGCGCACTTCGCGGAAGGCGCGCGCCCGCGCCTGCGCGGCGATGCGGTCGAGCAGGATGCGGGCGGTGCCGCGCTCTGCCGGACCCCATTTGGCGGTACGCGCCGCCACCAGATTGGCCTGCGAGCGCAGGATCACGCCGTCGTCGATCACCTTGAGGCCGTTGGCGGCGAGCGTCGCTCCCGTGGTCGTAATGTCCACGATGAGTTCGGCGGTGCCGGCCGCGGGCGCCGCTTCGGTCGCGCCCGAGCTTTCCACGATCCGGTAGTCGGTGACGCCATGCTTGGAAAAGAAGCCGCGCGTCAGGTTCATGTATTTGGTGGCGAGCCGCATCTTGCGGTGATGCTTGAGACGAAACGCGGTCGCAACATCGTCGAGATCGGCCATGCCCTGCACGTCGATCCAGGCCTGCGGCACCGCCACCACCACGTTGGCGTGGCCGAAACCGAGCGCATCGATAAACACCACGCGCCGGTCGGCGTCGGCGATCACCTCGCGGATGAGGTCCTCGCCGGTGACGCCGATATGCACGGAGCCTTCGGCCAAAAGGTCGGCGATCTCGGCCGACGACAGATAGGCGATTTCGATGCCGGGAAGGTCGGCAATCGTTCCGCGGTAGTCGCGCTCGCCGCGCGGCTTGGTGAGTTCGAGGCCGGCACGCGCGAAGAACGCGACCGCGTGCTCGTGCAGCCGACCCTTCGACGGCACCGCGATGATGAGCGGTGTGCTCATGGTGTGCCTCTAACGGCCGCGAGACGCTCGATCCAGGCCGCGAAACCGACGGCCGGAATGGGGATCGCGCTGCCGAGCCGCGTGAGCAGGCCGTCGTAGCGCCCGCCCGCGACCAGCGGACCGTTGCTACGGGCAGCCGGATCGTGCAGCTCGAACACGAAGCCGGTGTAGTAGTCGAAGCCGCGGCCGAAGGCGGTGGCAAAACGAATGCATGTGACGTCGATGCCGCGCGCGGCGAGAAAGCCGGTGCGGCTCTCGAACAGATCAAGCGCAGCATCAAGCGGAACCCGGGCGTCGGCGGCAAGCCCGCGCAGTTCCGCCGCCGCGGTGTCGGGATCGCCCTTCACGGCGAGGAAGCGCTGGATCAGCGCGGCGATCTCGTGCGGCAAGCCGGAGCCGGCGCCGATCGCGGCCTGATCCAGAAAGCGATCGGCGATCTCGCCCACAGAGCGCCCGCCGACCGCGCGGATGCCGGCGATCGACAACAGATCGGTGACAAGATCGTGCGCCGCCTTCGGATCGGAGCCGGCAAGCGCCGCCAGCACGCCCTGATATTCCGGGTGGTCCTTGGCGGCGCTCAGCGCCAGCCGTTCGAGGTCGTGCGCCAGATTGCTTTTGCGGTTGAAGTCCTTCATCAGCCGCCGTTTCCAGATCGGAGCGAGATCGAGCGCGGCGATCAGCGCGGAGAACATCCCAACATCGCCGGTCTGGGTATCGGGCGCAGCGAGCCCGTAGTGGCCGGTCGCTTCAAGTCCGAGCGCCAGCATCTCGGCATCCGCCGCCGCGGTGTCGGAGCGGCCGAACGATTCGATGCCGGCCTGCACGAACTCGCCGGGCGCATCGTCGCGGTCACGGAAGACCGGCCCGAGATAGCAATAGCCCGCGGCCTTGCCGGCGGACGGCGAGGCGAGGTAATCGCGCGAGACCGGGATGGTCAGGTCGGGGCGCAGGCAGAGCTCGCGCCCGTGCGGATCGGTGGTGAGATACATCCGCTTGCGGATGTCCTCGCCGGAGAGATCGAGAAACGGCTCGGCCGGCTGCAGAATCGCGGGCGCCACCCGCGCATAGCCGGCGCGCTCGAACGAGGCGAGCAGAGCGTCCGCCCGGGCATCGGGAACGGCGCCGGTCGAGCTGGTCATTGCGCTGGTCATCTCGTGATCGAACAAGCACTTAGCCGGGCATTCGGCACCGGCGGGCGATCTAACATGGTTCCGGGTGCGATTTCGACGCCAAACCGCCGACGCACTTAACGCAAATCGACGACGCGCGGCTCAGCGCCAGTCGCCGAGGACGGCCGCCACGAGGGCGAGCGCCGCCACCGCCGCGGTGTCGGCCCGCAGGATGCGGGGGCCGAGCGAAAGGCGCAGCACGTTGGGAAGCGCGGCGAGCGCTTTGCGCTCGTCATCCGCGAAGCCCCCCTCCGGTCCGACCAGGACATCGACCGGCGTCGGACCGTCCGGACTACGTCGCGCCGTGAGCGCCGCCACCGGGTCGCGGACCTCGGCAGCCTCGTCGCAGAACACCAGCAGCCGCGAGCCGTCCCGGCTCGCCAGCTCGCGGTCGAACGGGGCGGGCTCGAGGATCTCCGGAAGCGTCAGGATGCCGCACTGTTCGGCCGCCTCGATTGCGTTCGCCCGCATCCGGTCGAGATTGACCCGGCCGACCTGGGCGTGCCGGGTCATCACTGGGGCCAGCCGCGCGGCACCCATTTCGACCGCCTTCTGCACCATGTAGTCGAGGCGGGCGTGCTTGAGCGGCGCGAACAGATAGTGGAAGTCGGCGGGCTCCGTTTGCCCACGGGCTAGACCAGTGACGGTCAGAAAAAGCCTGCGTTTTCCACTATTTTCCAGCCGCGCGCGCCATTCGCCGTCGCGCCCGTTGAACACCAGAACGGTGGCTCCAGGCCCGAGGCGGAGCACGTTGCCGAGATAATTCGCCTGCGCGCTGTCGAGCGGCACGCTCGCGGCGTCCGCGAGGGGGGCATCGACATAGAGGCGCGGTGTGCGAAAATCGTAGCGCGGCATGGGGTTACCCCTCGGCTGGGAGATTTTGGCGGGCCTCCGGGGCCAGGACCTTTGAGTTATGAACGGTTTGCCGTGTTATCGCCGGATTTACGCGGCTTATTGCACGTGGGAACAGGGCGATCCCCGCTTAAGTCGTGGGCTCAGGGGATTTGGGGATTTCGGGGAACTTGGGGTCAGGGGACTTGCCATGACGATCGGTCGGGCTCTTCCGCTCGTGCTTGCGTTGTTGGTGTTGTCGTTCGGGTCGGCGAACGCGCAGTTCGGCGGCATGCCCGGAATGGGAATGCCGGGGTCGCCCGGCATGGGTGCGCCTGGCGGCTTCGGCGCGCAGCCCCAGCAGCCGCCCGCCGCTTGCCAGAGTTTGCTCGTGTTGAGAGACGAGACGCAGAAGGCCGGCAACGCGCTCAAGGTCGCGGGCGAAAAGAAGGCCCAGCCGGATGAGGTCTGCAAACTGTTCAAGGCCTTCATGGCGTCCGAGGTCAAGATGATCAAAGGCCTGGAAGACGGCCAGCAACTCTGCGGCGTTCCGCCGGATGCGATCAAGTCGGTGAAAGCGCAGCACGTCAACGTCAGCAAGATGGCGAAGCAGGTGTGCGACGCCGCCGCGCAAGGTCCGCGGCAGACGGGCCCGAGCTTCAGCGAAGCGCTTGGCTCGACCCCACCTGTGCCGGACAATGCCACCAAGCGTGGCTACGGCACCTTCGATACGCTGTCGGGTAGCCAACTGGCGCGATGAGCGACGCGGGTCGCGTCGCCGATTCAACCGGCAACTGGGTTGACGGCTTCGCGCCCCGCTGGACCCGCCCCTACCTGCGCCTCGCCCGCCTCGACCGTCCAATCGGCTCCTGGCTTCTGCTCATTCCGTGCTGGTGGTCGGCGGGGCTCGCCGCCGTCGCAGCGCGTGAGCCGGTCAACATCCGCCACGTCATCCTGTTCCTGATCGGGGCCTTCGCGATGCGCGGGGCTGGCTGTACCTGGAACGATATCGTCGACCGCGACCTCGACGGCCGCGTCGATCGCACGCGCTCACGACCGATCCCCTCCGGGCAGGTGACAGTGCAGGCGGCTGCGCTCTTTCTGGTGGCGCAGGCGCTGGTCGGCCTCGCGGTGCTGATCCAGTTCAACAGCTTTACGGTGGCGTGCGGCATCGCCTCGCTCGTGATCGTCGCGATCTATCCCTTCATGAAGCGGTTCACCTATTGGCCGCAGATCGGGCTCGGCCTCGCGTTCTCGTGGGGCGCGCTGATGGGCTGGGCGGCAGTGTTCGGCCGGCTCGATCTCCCGGCCTACCTGCTCTACGCCGGCTCGATCGCCTGGGTGATCGGCTATGACACCATCTACGCTCACCAGGACCGCGAGGACGACGCGCTCATCGGCATCAAGTCGACGGCGCTGCTCTTCCGCGAGCGGACGAAACCGATGCTCACGGTCTGCTACGTAGTGGCGGTCGTGCTGATGGCGCTCGCTGGCGGAGGCGCCGGCGCGGGCGTCGTGTTCTGGCTTGGACTGCTGGCCTTCGCGGCCCATCTGACGTGGCAGATCCGGCGTCTGGACATCGACGACCCGGTGAACTGCCTCGCCGTGTTCAAGTCGAACCGCGACGCCGGCTTCATCCTGTTCGCGGCGCTCGTTCTGGATGCCGCCGTTCAGCGGATGAGTTGAATTGAGCTGCACCTAATTCCGAAGTGGTTCGATTACTGAATAGCCAGCGGATACACGGCGAGGCTGGTCCAGCTCAACGCAGACATCAAGTCGCAATCGAGTGGCCGGAGGGTCCGCCGACGGTCTTCGAAAGAACGCGAGCGAACTGGCCGCGCTTGCGCCTGATATCATTCTAGCTTCGGGCAACTCGGCGGTCGGCCCCTTGCTGCAGGCAACGCGTACGATCCCGGTAGTGTTCGTTATCGTTCCCGACCCGGTCGGAGCCGGGTTTGTCGATAGTCTGGCGCGGCCGGGCGGCAATGCGACCGGCTTCGAGAGCTTCGAATATGGCATTGGCGGCAAGTGGCTGCAGTTGCTCAAGGAGATCGCACCACGGCTGACGCGTATCGCGGTTTTCCGAGATGCCACTATCAGCGCTGGTATTGGCCAATGGGGAGCAATCCAAACCGCAGCCCCTTCGTTTGGCCTGGAGGTAACCCCGATCAATCTGCGGGACTCGAACGAAATTGAACGCGCCGTCGCGGTCTTTGCGCGTCAGGCCAATGGCGGCCTGATCGTGACATCGAGCGGCTTAAGCATCCAGCATCGAGAACTTATCATCGCACTGGCGGCTCAACACAAGCTTCCGACCGTGTACTACGCCGGCGCTTTCGTTAAGGCTGGGGGATTGATTTCGTATGGTCCCGATCGTGCCGAGCAGTTTCAGCGCGCTGCGGCGTATGTCGATCGTATCCTCAAGGGAGAGAACCCGTCAGACCTTCCGGTTCAGTCGCCGACCAAGTACGAGCTTGTGGTCAATCTCAAGACTGCCAAAGGGCTTGGCATCGACGTGCCGCCCACCGTGCTCGCGCGCGCTGACGAAGTGATCGAATAAGATCGGCCGACTTCCGGTTACTTCAATAGTAGCGGGAAGAGCGGAGTCGATACTTCCCACTGCGGAAGCAGCGGCGGAATTCGCGCTACCGCTCCAGCTCGCGCAGCTTGAAGCGCTGGAGCTTGCCGGTCGCGGTGCGCGGCAGATCGGCGGTGATCTCGATCCAGCGCGGATATTTCCACGGGCCGGCGCGCTCCTTGACGTGGCCCTTGAGCGTCTCCAGCAGGCGCTCGTCGGCGGCGAAACCGTTCTTGAGCACGATGAACGCCTTCGGCTTGATCAGGCCGTCGGCATCCTCTTTGCCGATGACGCCGGCTTCGAGCACCGCTTCGTGTGACGTCAGCGCGGCCTCCACCTCGAATGGCGACACCCACATGCCGTTGACCTTGAACATGTCGTCGGTGCGGCCGCAGCAGTAGTAGTAGCCTTCGGCGTCGCGCATGAACTTGTCGCCGGTGTAGGTCCACTCACCCGCGAACGTGCGGCGGCTCTTGGCGCGCTGGTTCCAGTAGCCCTCGCCGGCCGAAGGCCCACGCACGATCAGTTCGCCAATCTCGCCGTCCGGTAGCTCGTGGCCGTTTTCGTCGACGATCTTGAGCTCGTAGCCGGGCACCGGCTTGCCGGTCGAGCCGTAGCGCACGTCGCCCGGATGATTGCTCAGGAAAGTCTGCAGCATCTCGGTCGAGCCGAGCCCGTCAAGCACGTCGACGCCGGTCACTTCGCGCCAGCGGCGGCCGAGGCTTTCCGGCAGGGCTTCGCCCGCCGAGATGCAGAGCCGCAACCGGTCGGAGCCGGCACCCGGGCCGATCTCCGGATGCGCCAGCAGCGCGCTGTAGAGGGACGGCACCGCATAGAAGATCGTTGGGCGATGGCGGCGGATCGCTGCCAGCACTCCCGGCGGCGTCGGGCGGTCCGGCAGCAGCGCAGCACTCGCGCCGACGGACATTGGAAACGCCATGGCGTTGCCGAGACCGTACGAGAACGACAGCTTCGCGGCGGAAAACACCACATCGTCGGCGCGGACGCCGATCACGCCCTGCCCCATCAGGCGCGCCACCGCCATCATGCTGGTGTGAACGTGGCGCACCGCCTTGGGATCGCCGGTCGAACCCGAAGTATACATCCAGAGCGCCACTTCGTCGGACATGGTCGGAGCGACATGCAGCGCGGGTTCGGCAGCCGCGATGAGGTCCTCGAAAAACAGCGCGTCGCGCAGTTCCGCCCGCTCCTGCGGGTTCGCGCCCACGACGATGAGCGTGCGCAGGTGCGGCAGGCGATCGCGCACCGCCAGCAATGTGCGCGCCAGCGACGGCATCGCGATGGCGGCGACCGCGCGGCTGTCGTTGAACAGATAGACGTATTGCTCGCCCGTCAGCAGCGTGTTCATCGGAATCGGCACGATGCCGGCGCGCATCGCACCCCAGAACGCGACCGGATAGTCGACGCTGTCCGGCAACAGCAGGATGACGCGATTTTCCGCCCGCACGCCAAGTGCCTGCAGTGCGCCCGCCAGGCGGCAGGTGCGCGCCTGCAACTCGCCGTAGGTCAGCGATCGCTCGGAATCCGTGAACGCGATCTTGTCGCCACGTCCCTGCGCCACGTTGGCATCGACGAAATCGCTGACGGCGTTGTAGGGCCGACGCTGCAGAAGGTCGTCAATCATTGCGGGGACCGGCGGATCAATTTGCAGCGATTATAACGCTGGCTGTCCCCCGGCGCAGGGACAATATCGGGAGACGGTTGCTCATTCCGAGAACCGCCAGACCCCTTGCCCCAGTTCGTCCGGGAAGGGCGCGATTAGCGCGTGATCCGCCCGGCGCACCGGCAGACCCGCGCCGGTCAAAATGGCTTCCAATGCTGCCAGTGACTTGACCGTTATTCCGCAAGCGCCGGCAAACGGCAGCGACGGGAGCGGGCATTCGGGATAGAGCCGCGAGAACGTGGCAGCGGTGACGAGATCGAGCCGCCCGCGGTCGAGCGCAATCGTCTGCCCCCCGTCGCACGGCGTTGCCGGGCGCCCGGTAAAGCGCGCGAAGCGCGCGGCCGCCTCGTCCACGTCCGCGACCGCGATCGTCAGGCTCGCGAGGCCTAGCGCGCCGTTCGCGTGCGCGAGCCAGCGCGGCTGCCACACCAGGTCCTCGGTGTGGTGGGTGAGAATTTGAATCCGGCCCTCCGGCATTTCGCCAGCCTCGACGCGCGCCAGTGTGAAGGCCGCCGTCCCGGGCTCTCCGCCGGTATCGACCGGGCGCTGCATCCGGGTCAGCGGCCGCACGCGCAAGCCCGACGCGGCGAGCCGGCCGTGGGCATCGGCTGCATCGGCAACCGCGAAAGCGGCCAGGTGAATGCCGGGATAGCGCGCGAGCCCGGCATCGAGCTCACGCCCGAGCGGCGTGTCGGCGGTCTTGAACAGCACCTCGATGTAGCCGCGCGAGAACATCGCAGTGACATTGCCGGTGCCGGTGAGTTGCGGCGGACCGCCGGCGGGATCCGGATTGACCTGCACGGAGAGCGGCGCGGGCGTGAAGCCCACGGTCGCGAGTGCGCGGCTCGCGGCCTGCGGGTCGCGCACGAAATGGCCGACGTGATCGAGAAAAATCGCGTCGGCCAATGGCAACTGGCGGTCGGCCGGGCCACGCGCGCGCTCGGTCATCAGGATCGTCCCCCAGTTACGGCGGCGCAGCCCGAACATCAGGAATTAAGGGTAAAAGCGAGGCAACCAAGCGGAAAATAAATACCCCGGCCGCCATACCGCCATCGCGCCGCCTGCCTACATTCTCTCCTGTCGCCACCGGGAGGAAGGACGCGGTCCATGACCCCAGAGGAACGTAATCTTATTACCGAGCTGTTCAACCGGCTCGTGACGCTGGAGAATTCGCCGCGCGATCCGGCGGCCGAACAGGCGATCTACGACGGTTTCCAGCAGGCGCCCAATGCCGCCTATGCGCTGGTACAGACCGTGCTGGTGCAGGACGAGGCGCTCAAGCGCGCCGAAGCCCGCATCCACGAGCTTGAGGAAGGCCCGCCGGCCGAGGCGCCGCGCGATACCTCGTTCCTTGGCAGCATGCGTCAGGCGGTTGGGCTGGGCGAACCCCGCCGCGCCGGCTCGGTCCCCTCGGTCAAGCCCGGCATGTCCTCGGCCTGGCACAATACCGGCACGCCGACACAGCCCGAGCCCATGCAAGCGCCGCCGATGCAGGCACAGATGCAGCCTCAGGGCGGGCCCGCCATGGCGCCCCCGTACGGGTCAGGCGGCTCGTCGTTTCTCGGCACCGCCGCGGCCGCCGCGGCTGGCGTGGTCGGCGGCTCGCTCCTCATGGGCGGTCTACGCTCGATGATGGGCGGCGGCCATGCCCACAGCGCGTTCGATCCATCGGCCGGTGCGCCGCGCGGCGGGGCGCCCTGGGCCGGCGGCAACGACGGCGGCAACCTCTCCCGGCAGATCGGCCTCGACGACATGGGGAAGACACCGGGCGCCCGCGGCGACGATGCGAGTCGATCGAGCCTGTTCAACGGCCGCGACGAGAGCGGCGGCGATCCGGCGCCGGCGGATTATCAGGCTGGCTCCGACGCGGCCCCCGACTACGCCGATGACGACAACGATCTCAGTGACGACGGAGCCGATTTCGGCGGCGATGGCGGCAGCGACGAGTAGCCGACCACTGCGATTATCCCGCAACGAAAAAGGCCGCCGTCACCGGCGGCCTTTTAATTTGCCTAACTCTTCGCCCGGCTCACATCACCACGACTTTGGTACCGACCTTGACGCGGCCGTAGAGGTCGACGACGTCCTCGTTGCGCATGCGGATGCAGCCCGAGGAGACCTGCGTGCCGATCGTCCAGGGCTCGTTCGAGCCGTGGATGCGGTAGAGCGTCGAGCCGAGATACATCGCGCGCGCACCGAGCGGATTATCCGGACCGCCGGCCATGTGGCGCGGCAGGTCGGGACGGCGCTTGAGCATCTCGTCCGGCGGCGTCCAATCCGGCCATTCGCGCTTGTTGGTGACGTGGTGAGTGCCGGCCCAGGTGAAGCCCGGCCGGCCGACGCCGATGCCGTAGCGGATCGCCCTGCCGTTCCCTTGCACCAGATAGAGCATGCGCTCGTTGGTGTTGACGATGATGGTACCGGCGGTCTCCTTGCCGGGGTAGCTGACCTCCTGGCGCATGAAGCGCGGATCGGCCACCGGCCGTCCGGGCGCATACGGCGATTCGACCATGCCGGGACCGAGATCGCCCGGCACCTGCTGATTGCCGTAGTAGACCGGCGTGGAAGGTTGCTCGTAACGCGGCGCATTGCCGCCGCCGAACAGGAATTCGAGGAAACCGCCGCCGCTTTGCGCCACTTGCCGCACGGGTGCCTGCACCTCCGGTGCCGCATAGGCCGCTGCCGGCCTCTGTCCGGCCGCGGTGCGCGCCGCCGGGCGGTTGGTGCCGTAGGTGATGTCGGGATCGAGAGATAACGGACCGGCAAGAGCCGAACCGATCGTGAGTGTCGTGGTGAGGAACGCGGTGAGAACGATACGCTGCATGATTGACTCTACTCGTACTGTCATCACTGGGGATGGGCCGCATGGGGGAATCGGCCCGTGATGCAATACAGTAAAGTCCAAAATCGAGACATATCGGTAAATCTAAAGCAGAGATTTATATGAATACGCCGAGAAATGTCTTGTTCATCATGTTATGGTTTATGCGAGGTAAATCCGGAGCGATCATGGTTAATCATCGGTTGCTTTGCCACCGCAAATCGGTCGCCGCACCTTAGCAAGTGTGAACCTCGCATTAAGCGCCGGCCCGATAAACAAGAAGCAACGGGCGGCGGGTTTCTCATGCCAATACGACGCAAGGTGTTTCGCATCGAGGCGAGCCTCGGCGCTGCTGCGCGCGGGCACGCGGCGACTGGCGTGTCCAGCGCGCCTTTCACCGGTACGCCGCCGACCGAGGGATTGCGCCAGCTAAAGGACGAGACCGACAGCATCTTCCACGCCATCAAAGAGACCAAGCAGGAAATCGCTGCCCTGCATGGCTGCGGACTGAGCGCAGCCGAAAGCAACGGCGTGCGGCGAGAGCTCAACGCGGTGGTCGGCGGAGCCGAACAGGCCATTCAGCAGATCCTCGCCGCCGCCGAAGCAATCGATCAGGCGGCCAACAAGCTCACCGCACTGATCGAGCGCGCCCAGGACCAAGCGCCTGCCCGGGACATTCGCGCCCAGGTCGTCCGCATCTTCGAAGCATGCAATTTCCACGACCTGGCCGGGCAACGCATCGGCAAGGTGATGAAGACGCTGAAATTCGTCGACGATCGCGTCGCGCGCATGATGGGCATCTGGGGCGGCATCGACGCCTTCCGCGAGCAAGCCGCGGCGGCGCAGAGCGCGCGGGCCGATGAAGCGCGGCTGGTCAATGGTCCGAGGTTGGACGGCGACCCGGGCCACGCCTCGCAGGCCGAGATCGACGCGATGTTCGCCACGATGTGACGGCGTCGTCAGGCGTCGGGCCGACGGATTGCCGCGAGGCCCGCGAAGGCCATCAGCGCGAACAGTGCAACCACGGCCAGCACGGCAGGGTCGTTTGCCCGCTCGGCCACGAACGCGAGCACCAGAGGCGCGATCGCCTGGATCATCAGGAACGGCAGCGCGATGCGTCCCATGAGGTGGCCGTAGCCGGCGGCTCCGAACAGCGCGAGCGGGACCGCACCGCGCGCAATGGTGATGAGCCCGTTGCACATGCCGAACATCACCGCGAAAGCCGCGGCGGCGGCCACCGAGATGCCGAAAGCCGCCAACAGCACGAATGCCACGAGCAACATTGCCACCGCGAAGCGCGCAACGTTGAGCGGATGGACACGCCGCGCGAACACGAACTCGCAGATGCGCGCCGCCACCTGCGCCGGACCGAACAGCGCCCCGATGGTCACGACGGTCGCCGCATCGATGCCGGCGCGGCCGAAGATCGCCAGGAGGTGCGCGGACAGCCCCGACGGCACGAAGGCGTATGTCGCGAACGCCGCCGCCACCAGCACGAACGGCCAGCCGGTGGGCGGCAAGACGCCGCCCGGCGCCAGTGTCTTGCCGTCGGGCCGCGGCGGTACTTCGGCGCGCGTGCGCGGCAGGACGAACGCATGCAGGGGCGCGGCCACCAGCGCCAGCAATGCGGCGTAGACGAGATATGTGCCGCGCCAGCCGCTCGCCTCGATCAACACGTGCGTGGTCGGCCAACTCACCGTCGATGCGAAGCCGCCCGCGAGCGTGAGCGCGGTGATCGGCTGCCGCGCGGCCGCGCCGAAGATGCGCCCGAGCGTCGCAAACGCCGGATCGTAGAGCGAGCCCGAGATGGCTACGCCGAGCAGCATCCACACCGCCAGGTACGCCACCGGATGATCCGCGTAGACGAGGCCCACGAGACCAAGTGCGCCGAGCAGCGAACCGAACGGCATCACACGATGGCCGCCGAAGCGATCGATCAGGAAGCCGGTGCGCGGCGAGACGAGCCCCGCCGTCAGCAGCGCCAGCGAGAAGCCCGCCATGCCGAACGTGATCGACCAGCCGCGCTCGGCCGCGATCAGCGGCACGATCAGCACCGGCGTGTAGAAGATCGCGCCCCAGGCCAGGATTTGCGTGACGCCGAGCACCAGGACGGCGCGCCAGGGGCCGGCGACAAAATCACGGAGAGCGGACATCATGGAGGACGCGCGATGATCGGGGCCGCGACCCTATCACGGCCGCGAGTGGCGCGGCATGCGGCAATCGCCAAGTCGCTTTAGCCGATCCGCTTGACCATCGCGACGGCGGCCGGCCCGCAGAGCGACGCGAACTGCTCGCTTGCCCGGATGGCGTCTGGTATCCGATCGCGTTCGCAGCGCGCGTAATTTAGCTCGGCGAAGAAATCGGCCTCCGCCGTGGTGAGCAGATAGATCGCGACGCAGCCATGCGCGCGCGCCTCGGTTTCGAGCTTGGCCACGATCGCGCCGCCCATGCCGAGCTGACGCAGTTGCGGCAGCGTCACGATCGAGCGCAGCAGCGCATCGCGTCCGTGGATCTCAAGACCGCCGAACCCGACCGGAATGTCCTCGAACGTCTCGAAGCGCCAGAACAGGTGGTGCGGATCGCCGATGTCGCTCGCCGGCAGACCTGCGCCGAGGAGCGCGGACCTGAGTCCGTCGCGCTCCCAGACGGCGAGCGGACTGGCCTGCAGGAGAGGCGTTCGATCGCCGCGGTGGCCCGCGACCATCAGGCGCGCGGTGCGCAGCGAACGTAGATGCCGGTGCCGTAGCGACCGTCCACTTCGGGATCGACGAACTTGAGCAGCAGCACGCGGCCGTCGAACGAGACGATCTCGCGGTCGTCCTTGCCGGGCGTGTTGCCGGCCGGACCGATATAGTCCTTGCCGTTCTGACTGCCCTTGAGACGTAGCTCCTGCAACTGCGCGGAGTCGGCAAGATACATCATGACGCCGCCGCTTGCGCCCTGCCCGATCACGTAAGGCTGCTTGCACTGGCCCTTTGCATTTGCCTCGGTGCGAGCGCGATCCTGCGGCTTGTGAAAGGCCGCGTAGCCCCAGCGGCCGACAACCTCGGACGCCTTGATTTTCGACGGCAGTTCGGGCTGCGGCAATGCCACCGGAGTCGTGGCCTCGGGCGGACCCGATGTATTGGTCGAGCACGCCGCGATGCTGGCTGCCGCGAGCGCGGCCGCGCCCAGCAGCGCCGGCGAACGACCACCAAATATCCTCATGGCGAACCCTCCCCTGCACTCCCGCGCGCAGTCGGGGACAACGAATACCAAGCCGCGCACAGACCCATCCACTTCTACCAATCGTAAGGTTAACGGGGCAGCAATTCCCGACCAGCCCCCGGCTCGGCCGCCTCGTCCCCTTGGACCAAGAGCCAAGATATGGCCAGGAAAAGGCAGATGTTGGGCGAAATCGCTCGTATCCTACCGTTTGCGCGGGTCCTTGAGCGGTGGGTCGACCTTGATGTTGAGGCGCTTCGCCGCACGGGCGTCGAAATCGGCATCGGCCTTGAATCCGCCGGCGTGGATGCCGTCAATGGCACAGAGGTCGTCGACCTCGTTGACGTCGCCGGTGACGCCGACGGCACCCACGACCTCGCCCGACGCGTCACGGATCAATTGACCGCCGGCCTCGAGAAACAAGGGTCCATCCGACAGTTCGCCGAGCGACGCCATGAACGCCGGTTTCTCCTTGGCTTTCTGCAACACCTGGCGCGAGGAGCGGTTGAGACCGAGGGCGCCGAACGCTTTGCCGTAGGCAATCTCAAATCGCATAAGGGACGCACCATCCTGCTTCTGGAACGCCTTCACCCGCCCGCCGGCGTCGAGTACGATTGCCGCAAGCGCATAGGCCTTGCGGCGCTTGGCGGACGCAAAGGTTCCATTGATGATGCGATTGGCCTCAGCGAGCGTAATGCCGCGCATTCATGCTCTCCCCCGCGGTATCCAATTTGGTTACAGTCATACGCGGAAACAAACGCCGGTCCAACTGAACGGTTGATATGAACACTGTGCATCGTATGCGTAACCTCCGTGGCGGCCCCGGATGCTTCGCGGCCGCCTTTTTTGTTTGCATGCTGGCGCTCGCCGGCGCCTGTGCGGCTGAGCCGATCTATTCGTTCGCCAAGACGCCCGGCAAGCTGCCGAAGACCGTCGTCCCGACCCATTACAGCATCGAGCTTGAGCCGAACCTCGACAGCCTTGCGATCGCCGGCACCGAGATCATCGACATCGATGTGCGCGAAGCGACCGCGCAGCTTGTGCTCAACGCCATGAACATGACGCTCGCGCGGGCAACTGTCGATAACGGAGCACAAAGCGCGACGATCGCGGTCGACCAGGAGACGCAGACCGCAGCACTCACCTTCCCGGCACCGCTTGCGGTCGGCACTCATAAGCTGCGGATCGATTTCACCGCGCAGATCAACAAGTTTGGCCGCGGCTTGTTTTTCGTCGATTATCCGACCGAACAGGGCAGCAAGCGGATGATCTCGAGTCATCTCGAACCTGCCGACGCCCGCCGCATCTTCCCTTGCTGGGACGAGCCCGCATTCAAGGCAACGTTCGCGCTGACCGTCACGCTGCCGCGCAAGTTCCTCGCCGTCAGCAACATGCCGGTGTCGCGCGAGGAGCCGGTCACGCCGGAGCTGAAGCAGATTTCGTTCGCCACAACGCCGAAGATGTCGAGCTACCTTTTCGTGCTCGCGGCCGGCGACCTCGAACGCCTCACCGGCCATGTCGACGGCGTCACCGTCAACGTGGTCACCACCGCCGGCAAGCGCGCGCAGGGACGCTACGCGCTCGACTCGGCGATCGATCTGCTGCGCTACTTCAACGACTATTTCGGCCTGAAGTATCCCCTCCCCAAGCTTGATCTGATCGCGGTGCCGGGCGGCTTCGGTGGCGCCATGGAGAACTGGGGCGGCATCACGTTCTTCGAGGGCCGGCTGTTGTTCGATCCGGCCAAAGACGCGGAATCCACCCAGCGCAACATCTTCCACATCATCGCGCATGAGATCGCGCACCAATGGTTCGGCAATCTCGTCACCATGGGCTGGTGGGACAACCTCTGGCTCAACGAGGGCTTCGCCTCGTGGATGCAGGTGAAGGCGGCCGAGCACTTCTATCCGCAATGGCAGAGCTGGCTGACCGCCAACGATCAGAAACAATACGCCATGAGCCTCGATGCGCGGCGCACTTCGCATCCGATCCAGCAGCCGGTCGCCAACGAGAGCGAGGCGATGGCCGTGTTCGACGGCATCACCTACAGCAAGGGCCAGGCGCTGATCCGCATGCTCGAAAACTATCTCGGCGAGCAAGCCTTCCGCGCCGGCATCCGCAAGTACATGGCCAATCACGCCTACGGCAGCACCACCACGGCCGATCTCTGGCGGGCACTGGAAACCGCCTCCGGCAAGCCGGTCGCCGCGGTCGCCGCGGGCTTCACCGAGCAGGCCGGGGTCCCGCTGGTGATCGCGCAGACGACCTGCGCCGACGGGACCCAGCGCGTCGCGCTGCGGCAAGAGCGCTTCACCCTCCGCGATCCCGACGCACCGCCGCGGCAGTGGCAGGTGCCGGTCGCGATCGGGCCGCTGCGCGCACTGCAGCCGGCCGAAACCGTCGTGGTACGGGCCGGGTCGGCCGAGGTGGCGGCCGGGGCTTGCGGCGAGCCGGTCAAAGTCAATCACGGCGACATCGGCTATTTCCGGGTGCAATACGACGCGCCGACGCATGCGACGCTGACGAAGTCGCTCCCCGCGATGACGGTCGCCGACCGGGTGAATTTCCTCGCCGATAGCTGGGCGCTGGTCGAGGCGGGCCGCGCACCGCCAGCGTCGTACCTCGATCTCATCGAGGAGATCGGCACCGACGATACCCGCGCGATCTGGAACCAAGTCGCCGGCGCGATCGGCCGGCTCGACTTTCTGCAGCGCGGGCGGGCCGAACGCCCGGCGTTTCAGGCTTATGCGCGGATCAAACTGCGAAGCATCTTCAATCAACTCGGGTGGGACGTTCAGGGACACGAAAACGACGACCAGGAGCTCCTGCGCGCGCGCTTGATTCGGATGCTGGGTGAAATGGGAGACCAGCAGGTTCTGGCCGAGGCGCGGCACCGGTTTGATGCCTTCCTGCAAAATCCCGCCGCGCTGCGGCCGGCGCTGCGCGATCCGGTGATCCATCTTGCCGGCGCGACGGCCAATCGCACGACCTACGACAAGCTCATTGCGCTTGCTCGCGCCACCACGAACGCCTCGGAACGGGTGCGCTACTACGCCGCCGCCGCGGCTGCGCGCGATCCGGCGCTCGCGAAGGAGTCACTGGAGCGCACCCTGACCGACGAACTACCGATTTCGCTCGTCAGCAGCACCATCAGCACGGTCGCCTGGAACGGCGAGCAGGGCGCTCTCGCCTGGGCGTTCGTGCGGAAGCATTTTGAAGTGCTCTCGGCCAAGCAGGGGCCTGCCTTCCGCAGCACCTTCGTGTCCTACTTCATGACGAGCTTCACCGAGCGGACGCGGGCGGAAGAACTCAAGAGTTTCGCGCCGGCCTATGCCACGTCGGGGGGACGCATCATCGCGGAGCGTTCCGAAGACATGATCCTCATCAATGCGGACCTGAAGGCGACCGTCCTTCCGGCAGTCGACGAATGGATCAAGATGCGTACGGCGAAGGATTGAGCTGATATAGCTCGCTCCTTAACCCTCTCCGGTTGTGGGTGAGGGGACTCGCGGCGCGGCCTCACTACAATTTTCCGTCGCGTTGTCGCGTTGGGACGAAAGAGCAAGAGTGAAGCGATGAAAACAACTTTCACACTAGCGGTCGCACTTGCGGCTGGACTCTTCATCAGCCCCGCGCACGCCCAGGCACCGAGCGAACTCCGCGTCAACACGTTCCCCAACGCCAAGGCGCTGCCGCTGCATGCAGGCATCGCTAACGGCATCTTCGAAAAACGTGGGCTCAAGATCGACCTGCATCTCACCGAGAATTCGAAGAGCCAGCGCGAAGGACTCGCCGCCGGCAAATTCGACATCGTGCATTCCGCGGTCGACAACGCGCTCGCCATGATCGAGGTCGCCAAGCAGGACGTGGTGATCGTCACCGGCGGCGACAGCGGCATGAACGAATTTTTCGTGCAGCCGGAAATCAAGTCGTTCGCCGACCTGCGCGGCCGCACGCTGGTGGTCGATGCACCCGACACCGCCTACGCGCTGCAGGCAAAGAAGATCCTGCTCCGGCATGGTCTCAAGGAAGGCGCCGACTACACCGTCAAGCCGGTCGGTGCCGGCGTCTACCGGCTCAAGGCGATGCTGGAGAGCAAGGACAACACCGCCGCCATCCTCAACCTGCCGTTCACCGTGCAGGCGGAGGCGGCCGGCCTGAAAAGCCTCGGGCGGACCGTCGACATGCTCGGCCCCTATCAGGCGCAGGGCGCCTTCCTGCTGCGCTCCTTCGCAAGCGACCACGGCCCGCTGATCGAGCGCTACATTGCGGCCTATGTGGAGGCGCTGCGCTACGTGCGCGACCCGAAGAACCGTGCGGGCAATGTCGCGCTGCTGGTCGAGAAGCTTAAGCTCTCTCAGAAGGAAGCCGAGCGGACCTACGACCTGCTGCTGGACCCGGGCTTCGGCTTCACGCCGGACGCCAGGTTCGATCCGGAAGGCTTCAAGAACATGCTGGCGCTGCGGGGCGAGGTGCAGCGCCGCCCGGGTGACGCGCCTGCCGATCCGTCCCGCTATATCGACCTCGGCTATTACGAGCGGGCGATGAAGCGTTTGCCTTAGGGTGGCCGGAGCGCGTTCGTCCTGGCGGCCTCGGCCGTTGCCAAACGCGCGTTTGCCTTGACTCTCGGGGTTGCAGGTCCTATTTCCCGGCGCAAGCGGCTGGCACTCGTTAACCTGGAGTGCTAACGGCCCACGCCGGGCCTTGAGCCGCGTGGACAGCGCCCACGAGGAAAAGATGGCCAAAACGAAATTCCGTCCCCTGCACGACCGCGTGGTCGTGAAGCGTATCGATGCCGAAGCCAAGACCAAGGGCGGCATCATCATTCCCGACACCGTCAAGGAGAAGCCGCAGGAGGGCGAGGTGGTCGCCGTCGGCCCCGGCGGACGTGATGAATCCGGCAAGCTCGTTCCGATCGAGGTGAAGCCGGGCAATCGCGTGCTGTTCGGCAAGTGGTCGGGCACCGAGGTCAAGCTCGACGGCGAGGAACTCCTGATCATGAAGGAGTCCGACATCATGGGCGTGATCGCCTGAACCCTCTTTCCTCGTCCTGAGGAGCGGGCGAAGCCCGCGTCTCGAAGGACGGGGACGCCAAATTCCGGGCCTCATCCTTCGAGACGGCGCAACGCAATCAAGTGTACGCAGATTGCGTAAACTTATCTGCGGTGCGCCTCCTCAGGATGAGGGTCAACAACAACCAGTTGGAGCAAACTGAAATGGCTGCCAAGGACGTAAAATTCGGCGGTGACGCGCGTGACCGCATGTTGCGCGGCGTCGACATCCTCGCCAACGCGGTGCGGGTCACGCTCGGCCCCAAGGGCCGCAATGTCGTGCTCGACAAGAGCTTCGGCGCTCCCCGCATCACCAAGGACGGCGTCACCGTCGCCAAGGAGATCGAGCTCGAAGACAAGTTCGAGAACATGGGCGCCCAGATGGTGCGCGAGGTCGCGCAGAAGACCAACGACCAAGCCGGCGACGGCACCACCACGGCGACCGTGCTCGCCCACGCCATCGTCCGGGAAGGCGCCAAGTCGGTGGCCGCCGGCATGAACCCGATGGATTTGAAGCGCGGCATCGATATCGCGGTCACGGCCGTGGTCGCCGACATCAAGAAGCGCGCCAAGAAGGTCGGCTCCTCGGCTGAAGTCGCGCAGGTCGGCACCATCTCGTCGAACGGCGACAGCAAGATCGGCAAGATGATCGCCGAAGCGATGCAGAAGGTCGGCAACGAAGGCGTCATCACGGTCGAGGAGGCCAAGGCGCTCGACACCGAGGTCGAGATCGTCGAGGGCATGCAGTTCGACCGCGGCTACCTCTCGCCCTACTTCATCACCAACGCCGAGAAGATGCTGGCCGAGCTCGAGGACGCCTACATCCTGCTGCACGAGAAGAAGCTCTCGCAGCTGCAGGCCATGCTGCCGGTGCTCGAAGCCGTGGTGCAATCGGGCAAGCCGCTCGTCATCATCGCCGAGGACATCGAGGGCGAGGCGCTCGCCACGCTGGTGGTCAATAAGCTGCGCGGCGGCCTCAAGGTGGCGGCCGTCAAGGCGCCGGGCTTCGGCGATCGCCGCAAGGCCATGCTCGAGGACATCGCGATCCTGACCAACGGCCAGCTCATCTCCGACGACCTCGGCATGAAGCTCGAGAGCGTGACGCTCGCGATGCTCGGCCGCGCCAAGAAGGTCATCATCGAGAAGGAGAAGACCACGATCGTCGACGGTGCCGGCAAGCGCAAGGACATCGAGGCGCGCGTCGGCCAGATCAAGGCGCAGATCGAGGAGACCACCTCCGACTACGACAAGGAGAAGCTGCAGGAGCGGCTCGCCAAGCTCGCGGGCGGCGTCGCGGTGATCCGCGTCGGCGGCGCGACCGAGATCGAAGTCAAGGAGAAGAAGGACCGCGTCGAGGACGCACTCAACGCCACCCGCGCGGCGGTCGAAGAGGGCATCGTGCCGGGCGGCGGCGTGGCACTGCTGCGCGCCAAGAAGGCGGTCGGCAAGATCCACAACGAGAATGCCGACGTGCAGGCCGGCATCAACATCGTGCTCAAGGCGCTGGAAGCCCCGCTGCGGCAGATCGCCGAAAACTCCGGCGTCGAAGGCTCGATCGTGGTCGGCAAGATCATGGAGAACAAGTCGGAGACCTTCGGCTTCGACGCGCAGACCGAGGACTACGTCGACATGGTCGACAAGGGCATCATCGACCCTGCCAAGGTCGTGCGCGCCGCGTTGCAGGATGCGGCTTCGGTCGCGGGGCTGCTCGTCACCACCGAGGCGATGGTGGCGGAAATGCCGAAGAAGCCCGCGCCCCCGATGCCGGGCGGGGCGGCGGCATGGGCGGGATGGATTTCTGATCGGCCGCTCGTTCGAACTTCGCTGCCAAGATCAGAGGGCGCGGTGCAAACCGCGCCCTTTTTTCATTTGGATGTGGCCGTTTTTCCGCATTACGCGGCTGTCATCCTGAGGAGCCGCGGAGCGGCGTCTCGAAGGATGGCGACAAGCGCCGAACTTGCGGCCATGCTTCGAGACGCGTCGCTATGCGACGCTCCTCAGCATGAGGGCCGGTATTTGCGCGGAGAGAAGAGAAATACTTGCGCCGTCTATCGCGCGCGTAGCGGCGCGGCGTGTCCCTTGCTCATCCAGTCCTGATAGGTGCGCAGCCGCAATCCCAGGCGCTGGTAGTCGACACGATAATAGCCGTCCGAATCAGTACTCACGGCCTCGGGTACGATGGAGGCAACTTCGTGCGCCATCACCCCAACATAGACCGTATCGCCCCAGCGATATTGATAGCGATAGAGCTTGATGCCGTTGGCCAGCGTTTGCAGCAGTTTGACGTCGCGCTTGAGGCGTACATCCGAGGAGGCAAAGCCACGACTCGGCGCCGGAAATTGTGGTGTGTGCCGACGCATCTGACGCATCTCCCCAGCAGGAACGCATCCGACGCAACAACGACAATCCGTTGAGGCCGCGAGAAATTTCGGCAACGGCGCTATCGTCAACAGCGAATCGTGCTTAGCCGCGTTGCCTGAGTCGGGCAACACCGTGATGCCTTTGCGTCGCCATCACGGAGCACAATCGGCGGCGGTGCTGCATTCCTACAACACATTCGCACGCGGTCGACATTGCTAGCCGCCGGGACGCCGGATGGTGACGCGCAGAATACCGCCGGTCTCGCCCGTGAGACTGCGGAAGCGGCCGGCCCCGCTTTCGCAAGAGAGTGGATGATCGACCGCTCCCGCCGCGGCGGTCAGCCCTTGCGCGAGCGCCGGCCGCGCTTGCCGCCGCCGAGCATCCCGATCAGTGCGGTCGCGGTGCGCAACAGCCGAGAATCCCTCCCCGGCGCGCCGATCAGTTGCACGCCGAGCGGCATCCCCCCTTCGCCCACCAGGATCGGCAGCGACAGCGCCGGGTTGCCGGTCAATGTCCACAACGTGCAGAACGCCGGATCGCCGGTCGCTCCGAGACCCTTGGGCGCGACGCCCACGGTGGCGGGCGTGATGATCGCGTCGCACTCGTTGAAGATGTCTGCGAAGCCTTCGGTGAAGCGCGGCGCCTTGGCCAGCGCATCGAGGTAATCCACCGCGCTGACTTTGCGGCCTTGCGCCAGGAAGTCGTGCATCACCTGGCTCGTCTCACCGCGGTTGGTGAGCGCGGCAAGATTGTGCGCCATGTCGGCCGACATAATGGTGCGCTGCGTGTCCCAGGCGTCGCGGTAGCGGTCGGGAAGATCGACCCTCACGACCGCAGCGCCAAGCGCCTCGACCAGTTCCTCGAACGCTGCTTTGGTGTCCGCGGCGGCCTTATCCCAGACCGGTGTGCGCACGAAGGCGAAGCGCGGCGGGATCGGCGGCTCTTCGGCCTGGACCTCGCGGAAATCGTGAACGGCGAACGGCCGGGTGTCCGGGTCGGCGGGATCGTGACCGGCAATCACGTCGAGGACGAGAGCAAGATCGGGCAGCGAACGCGCAAACGCACCGACATGATCGAGCTTGCGCGACAGCGGCAGGACGCCCGCGCGCGACACCAGGCCGTGGCCGGGCTTCACGCCAAACACGCCGCAGAACGCCGCCGGCCGGATGACCGATCCATTGGTCTGCGAGCCGAGCGCGAGCGGGACCATGCCGGCGGCGACGGCAGCGGCCGAACCCGAGGATGAACCGCCCGGGGTACGCGAGAGGTCATGCGGGTTGCGCGTCGGCCCCGGATGATAGAACGCGAACTCGGTGGTGACGGTCTTGCCGATGATGATTGCGCCTGCGGTGCGCAGCCGCGCAACCACGGCGGCATCCCCGGCCGGCCGGCGACCGCCGCAGAGCGGCGAGCCGAACTCAGTCGGGTAGTCGGCGGTGTCGATGATGTCCTTGATCGCGACTGGGATGCCGTGCAGCGGACCGAGCGCGCGGCGCTCGCTGCGCCGCTCGTCGAGCGCGCGCGCCTGTTCGATCGCGTGGTCACGGTCGAGATGCACGAAGGCACGGACTTCGCCATCGACCGCATCGATGCGGTCGAGACAAGCGCGGCAATAGTCCTCCGCCGAGAACGCGCCCCGGGCCAAGTCGGCAACGGCTTCGCTCGCGGTCAGAGCCGCAAGCCCCTCGGCGCGGCTCATGCCGCCGGCCTTCTTGCCCTTTGCGCGTTGATCAGCTGCCATAAAGATAGTTCGGCAGCCATAGTGTCATGCCGGGCCAGAGATACATGATCACCATGCACAGGATCACGATCAACATGTACGGCATCATGCCACTGAAGATCTGGTTGAGCGTGACGTGCTTCGGCGCAACGCCCTTGAGGTAGAACGCCGACATCGCGACCGGCGGCGAGAGGAACGCGGCCTGCAGATTGACGAAGACCAGCACGCCCCACAGCACCGGATCGATGTTGAAATGCTTGAGCAGCGGCAGGAAAATCGGGACGAAGATCACGATGATCTCGGTCCATTCCAGCGGCCATCCGAGAATGAAGATGATGGCCTGCGAGAGGATCATGAATTGGATGGGCGTCATATTCAGGGAGAGCACCCATTGCTCGACCAGCGCCTGGCCGCCAAGGATGGCGAACACGCCCGAAAAGAGCGCCGAACCGACGAACAGCCAGCACACCATCGCGGTGGTCTTGGCGGTCAGGAACACTGCTTCCTTGGTGCGCTTCCAGTCGAGCGTTCTGGCCTGGAGCGCCAGCAAAAAGGCGCCAGCGGCGCCGACACCGGCAAACTCGGTCGCAGTGGTGATCCCGAACAGGATGACGCCCAGAACCACAGCGGTCAGGAGGCCAAGCGGCATGATCGACGTTGACAGCAGCTTGATGACCTCAAGGCGGTCGGCGTCGAGCCGCGAATAGTAGCGGACTTGCCACACGGCGCAGACCAGCGCGATGCCGGCAAACCACCAGTAGAAAGCCTGCGGCGGCCCCCGGTCAACGGGAGCGGCCTCCTTCACAAGCCCCGGCGTTCCGAGTTGCTGCACACCCTCAACCACGGCCTCCGCATCCACCTGCTGGTGGATGACCACGTACCACCAGATCAGCAGGAGCGTGCTGGCGACGATCGCGAACGGGACCAGCGCGTAGCCGAAGTTCTTGAGCAACGTCTCGTAATCAACGCGACCCTTGTCGGTTTTGATCGCGAGTGCGCGGGCCGGCGAAACCAGAGCCGAAGCGAGCCCGACAAATACATTGGGCGAGTAGGCTGCCTGAAATTTTCGCAACCAATCAGGTACCGGCACGCGTCTCTGGCTCTTCCGGCAACGGCGGCGCGATCTTCGGATTGATCATCGCCCAACCGACGATGTAAATGAGATAAAGGAACGCCAGGAAGAACCCCGGGAACATCGCCGCCGCGTAGAGCTTGACCACCGACTGGCCGGCCACCGCCGCGTACACGATGATCATCACCGACGGCGGGATGAGAATGCCGAGCGTACCGCCGGCCGTGATCACGCCGGCGGCAAGCTTCACGTCATAGCCGGCGCGCAGCATGGGGTTGAACGCAATGACGCCCATCAGCACGACGACGGCGCCCACCAGACCGCTGGCAATCCCCCAGAATGTGCACACGATCAGCGTCGCGACCGCCAGCGACGCCGGTATGTTCCGGAAGGCGAGCTGGATCGAATAGAACATCTTGTCGACGAGCGCGCCGCGCTCCATCACATAACCCATCAGCACAAACAACGGGATTGAAATGAGAACGTCATTGGTCATCGCGCCATACGCGCGCTGGACCATCAGGTCGAAGACCTGGTTTTCGGTGAAGAGCTGGTGGGGAGTGTAAAACGCGATGTAGCCGAAAAACATTCCGAGGCCCATGAGCGTGAAGGCCGTCGGGAACCCCATCATGATCACGACCACGATGAGGCTCAACATCAAAAGCCCGAGTGCAGGGTCGCTCATGTTTGAAGGTCTCCCCCCATACCGCGTTGGCGCGCGGCCTCGTCGATTGCCTTGGCGCGCTCGATCGCGATCTTGCGCGACTCTTCGTCGACGTATTCGCTGTGCTCAAGCTGTTCTTCAATGACGTCGGTTTCAGAGACGTCCTTGAGCCGGCTCGGCCACACGCCGGTCCGCAGGCACACGACACAACGTATGATTTCGGCGGCACCCTGCAGCATGACCAAGACACCCGCCAGGGGGATCATGAACTTGAATTGCCAGACTGACGGGCCGTTCGCGGTCACGTTCGAATGCTCGTTGATCGTCCAGGATTCAACGGCGAATATCCAACCGGAATAAATCAGCGCGGCGATGCCGGGAATGAAAAACACGATGTACAGGACCGCGTCGAGCCCTGCCTGCGTGCGCGGCCGCATCGAGCTGTAAAGAAAATCGCCGCGCACGTGCGCGTTCTGCGCCAGCGTATAGGCGCCGCACATCATGAAGCACGTACCGTACATCATATTCTCGGCGTCGAAGATCCACGCCGTCGGAGCGTTCAGAGCATACCGCTTGAATACTTCGAGACAGACGACGCACATCAGCAAGACGATCAGCCAAGCAAATGCTTTACCGACCCAGGTGCTGATGCCGTCAATTGTGTGAAGGACGCTTTGGACCGTCATCTATTGCCACTCCCCGCCGCGGATGGTCTGGCAAACAACAAAGCACCACCCCGTACCCCACGGAATGGTGCTTTGCCAGTTCAGCGCAACGTCAGATCGGCTTTTTCGCGTTCGGCCCGAAGTAGTGGTCGTACGCCATCTTGCGGCTGACGACCGTGTCCAGGTCCCACTGCACCGCCCGCTTTGCAAACGCCAGTTGCGATTCGATGATTTCCTTGAAGAGCGGATTGTCGGCCGCCTTCTTCTTCGCCACGTCGTCGAAAATCTCGAGCTGGCGCTTGAGGACTGCATCCGGGGTCTTGTAGACCTTGACGTTGTCTTTGGTCTGCAACTCGATGTAGTCCTGCGAGTACCGGTCGATCGCCTTCCACGACATGTCCTGCGAGGCTGCCTCGACCGCGTTCTCAATGATCGCCTTCAGCTTCGCCGGCAACGCGTCGAACTTCGTCTTGTTGAACGAAATTTCGAATTGCTCGGCGTTCTGATGGTAGCTCTGCAGCATCAGGACCTTGGAGACGTCGGCAAAGCCCAGAATGCGGTCGGAGGTCGCATTGTTGAACTCGGCGGCGTCGAGCAGGCCGCGGTCCATCGCGGCGACGATTTCGCCACCCGGCAGCGCGTTGACCGCGGCGCCCATGCCGGTGAACACATCAATCGAGATGCCGACGGTGCGGAACTTGAGGCCCTTGAAGTCGTCGACCTTGGCGATCGGCTTCTTGTACCAGCCGAGCGGCTGGGTCGGCATCGGTCCGTACGGGAACGAGACGACGTTGGCGCCAATGCCGGCGAAAATCTTCTCCAGCAGTTGCTTGCCGCCGCCATACTTGTGCCAGGAGAGCATCATGTTGGCGTCCATGGCGTAGGCGGGGCCGGAACCCCACAGCGCGAGCGCGGGCTGCTTGCCGTAGTGATACACGAGCACGCCGTGGCCGCCGTCAAGCACGCCCTTCGAAACCGCGTCGAGCAACTGGAAGGCCGGAACCACGGCGCCGGCGGGCAGCACCTCGATCTTGAGGTCACCGCCGGTCATGTCGTTGACCTTCTTGGCGTAGTCGAGCGCGTATTCGTGGAAGATGTCTTTCGACGGCCAGGTGCTCTGCCAGCGCATGCTGATCGGCCCCTGGGCGCTCACCACGGACGGCGCCGTCACGGTCGCGGCGGTCGCTACCGCCGCCCCGCGCAAGAACTTCCGGCGGGTCGTGGATTTGGACGTGCGGGATTCTTCAGTCTTCATGGCGTTACCCTCCTTGGTTTCCTCGCGGCATTCTGTGGCCGTCTTGTGATGATGAACGATCGGAACGGGTTCCCCCTTCCGGTAAGGCTGTAGGTTTTAGGGGTTGCGGCGTTACCGCACAAGGCTCCAATTGCCACGCCTGGAGCGGCAAAAGCACCAGTGATGGGCCATTTCGAATGGCCGGCACGGCTGCGACATTATGCTAAAGTCGAACACCGGCCCGTGATGAACGCATGTTCCGCAACGGCGATGATGCCCGCAGGCAGGTGAGCCCGTCGGGCCCGGTGGCTTGCTCATTCACCACCAGCGATGCGGCCAATCGATGCGGTGCACGAGCTTGTGCCAGAGAAAGGCGAAGGCGCCGAGCAGGCACGCGCCGACCGCCACGGGGGCGAGAAGGAAGCTCCAGCTCATATCGTTGACGACGACGACCAGAGGGTCGATGCCGGCCGGCGGATGAAAGGTGCGCGTGAGGTGCATCGCCAGCATGGCGAGCCCGACCGCGCAAGCGGCCGCCCAGGGCGCGGGGCCGGTCACTTGCAGCACGATCAATCCAACCAGCGTCGAAATGAGGTGGCCGCCGATCAGGGCGCGCGGCTGCGCCGGTTCGGCGTCCGGCGATCCCATCACCACGACGATCGACGTGGCAAACGGCACGAACATCAGCGGGAAGGCAGCGCGCGCCGACATCCATTCCATGACCGCGATGGCGACCGCACCGCCGGCCGCGCCGGCAACGATACGGCCGATCAGCTCACGGGATCGCTTGGGTTCCGGCTCTTGCAAATCAGGAACGGCCATCTGCGACGCTTCCGGTACACGACTTGCGGCACTTCGAATCAAATGGGCGGCGGCTCGCCAGGAGCCGCCGCCCGTTGATGGTGCCGACCGTCAACTTACTTCAGGTTGGCGAGTGCGGTCAGGTCGAACTTGCCCGACACGATGAACGACTTGCTGCACCAGTTCGAGCCGAACCCACCCGGATTGATCGGGGTGACCGAGTTGTTAAACCGCGCGGTCTGGTCGCTGGTGAAGGCATTGCAATCGCCCTGGCTCAGGTCGGTGTCGTAGTAGCGGACATCGAGCGTGAACACGCTCTTGGTGATGCCGAAGCCGACGTTCCAGGTGTTGTAGCTCTTGTACGGAATGCCGTGTCGAATACGGCGCGATGCACGCCCCGTTCGGAGCCGCCGCGCCGTTCTGCGTGCAGTAGAACGCATCCGACGTTCCCGAGGAACCAGTGACCGACTTCCGCCGACACGTAGGCGCCCCAGCCCGGCGCCATCATGGCGCTTGGCGCGGTGAACTTCACGTTGCCCGCGACGAAGGTGCCTTTGGCGCCCGAATTCAAGACGGATGGAGAATAGTAGGCCGCAGCACCGAACGAGAACTGCTCGTTCACCGTCACCGCGCCCTTAGCGTAGAATTCGTAGAAGCTCAGGTTGGACTTGACGACGTTACCGTTGACCGGCAGCGCCCCCTGCTCCCAGCACTCCGGCGACGCGATCGCCAGATTGTTGAAGCACTGCCCACCCGGATAGCCGTAGTACCAGACGCCGAAATCGAGGGCGAGCGCACCGAAGGTCGGCCGCACGCCGCCGTAGAAGTCGATTTCCCCCGCCGCCCGGTTCGGGAAGCTGATGCTGGCGCCGCCGATGCCCGCGTAGAACTGCAGGTCCTTGGTGGCATTGAAGCGCGGCTCGAAGTACGCGATCACCGACGGCTTGTGGTTCGACTGCGTGATGCCGCGGAAGTTATAGTCCGACGTGAAGATCGCGCCGAACGCGACATCCCACGGACCCGGATCCGGCGCCTTCGGCGCCTTGGTGATCGCCTTGAGATCGGCAGCCAGAGCCGGCGTCGCAAGCGCGGCGGCGGCCAGTGCCAAAAGAACCAACTTTTTCATCGTGTGCCCCTTTATCGTAGTCGAACCGCCACCCACTCGGCGAATTCGAACTATGCCCCCGTTTGAACCCCCACGACGCTCGCGCGCCGTCTGTGAGGCACAGCTAACGGCATCAAGGTCAGGTTGGACAATGTCAAAACCTGCGCAAATGCTGCCTTTTTAAGCAATCGTTAAGGAACCGAGCCGAATCGAAAAACCTGTTGCAACGATGTGACAAAAGACGCTCCGCACTGCGACATTTGGTTCCAAGATCAGGAAGAAGAAAGCGCGTGCGACCGTGGCGCAAAGATCACAGGCGAATCGCGTGGGTGCCGGGCGACAGCGGCGCGGGCTATAAGTACCGCTCGACGCCTTCCCGGGAGCCCGCATGCAGATCAGCACCGACCGCATTCTCACCACCCATACCGGCAGCCTGCCGCGGCCGAAATCGCTGATCGACCTCGTGCTTGGCCGTGAGGGTGGCCAGCAGATCGACGCCGCGGCATTCGAGGCGCAAACCGCCAAGGCGGTCGACGACATCGTGGCGCAGCAGGTCGCAGCCGGCGTCGACGTCGTCAGCGACGGCGAGATGAGCAAGCCCTCCTACACCCAGTACATCAGGCATCGCGTCACCGGCATTGCGCCGGACCCGCGCGCCGCCGAGAAGGGCCGTGACATCATGCAGGGCCGCGATCTCATCGCGCACCCCGATTTTTCCAATCGCCAGAGGAACTTCGCCAGCGTTCCGTTTCCCGGTTGCGTCGGCGACCTGCGGTACGCCGACCGCGGCCCACTCGACCGCGACCTCGCCCACCTCAAGGCGGCCGCCAGCAAGGCCAAGCCGACCGAGGTGTTCATGACTGCGCCGTCGCCCGGCATCCTGACGCGGTTCATCATCAATCTGCACTATCCGACCGAAGATGCCTACGTCGGGGCGCTCGCCGATACGATGAAGACCGAGTATCGGGCGATCGTCGAGGCGGGCTTCGTCCTGCAGATCGACGCGCCCGATCTTGCCTCCGCGCGCAACAACCAGTACCGGCATCTCACCGACGACGAGTTCCGCAAGATCGCCGGGCGCAACATCGCCGCGCTCAATGCGGCGACGGAGGGCCTGCCGGCCGACCGCATGCGGCTGCATATCTGCTGGGGCAACTACGAAGGGCCGCACACCCACGATCTGCCGCTCACGAAGATCATCGATCTCGCCTTCAAGGCGCGGCCGCAGGCGATCAGCATCGAAGCGGCCAATCCCCGCCACGATCATGAATGGGAAGACCTGAAGGAGATCGCCATTCCAGACGACAAGATCCTCATTCCCGGCGTGATCAATTCAACGACGAACTTCGTCGAGCATCCGCGCCTGGTCGCGCAGCGCATCGGCCACTATGCCGCCATCGTGGGCCGTGAGCGCGTCATCGCCGGGGTCGACTGCGGCTTCGGCACGTCGGTACGGGCTGGCGAGCCGATGGTGGCAGACAGTATCGTCTGGGCGAAGCTTCGCGCGCTCAGCGAAGGAGCGGAGATCGCCAGCAAGCGGCTGTGGGGGTAGACTGGCGGTTCAGGTTTCGATGATCGGCAATCGCCGCCTGCGAACGCGATCCCTGTCCACCACGATAATGCTTTGTGCGATATCAGCCGTTGTCAGGGCTCGCAGGATATCGCCCAGGCGCGTGATGATATCTGCCTCGCTCCAATCCCCGTCGCGGAACAGAATCAGGCTTGGATCGGCGGCTTGCGCGAGCGCCAGCAGCCGCGGATAGTCGAGATCGGCCGTGACAATCGTCCGGCCCTCCCGCTTCGCGCGGGCGATGATGTCGGCGTCAGGAGCGCGATTGAGGCCCAATTCGGCGGCATGAAGAGCGTCGTGACCCTGGTCGCGAAGCCATGCCGCCAGCGAGGGCGAAAGCGGCATGTCGACCAGGAATTTCACGCTTCAGCTCGTCGGCGAAAGATCGACCGTCTCATCCTCGGCGAGGAAAGCCGCGTAGCGCAGCGCCTCGTCGATGTCGCCGGCTTCGAGATAGGGATAGGCGTCGAGAATCTGCTCTCGCGTCTCCCCCACCGCCAGAAGGCCAAGCAGACGCGCGACTGGGAACCGCAGTCCACGGATACAAGGCTTGCCGGTGCAGACGGCCGGATCAATCGTGATGCGGGTAAGCATCATCTGACAACTATGCCTCAACGACTGGCGGCGAACCAGCCCGTAGCAAGCCCCATAACCGCGCCCGTTTCGCAGCGTCCACAATGCTGAGCTGCCTTCCGCCCAGGTGCATTCACCCATCTCTCGAAAAGTGGCAAGCTTCGCTCCGCCCGCTGACCGGGCTTTCATATCGAACAATCCAAATATCGCGCGGCATAGAAAAATCGAGGAGGATGGGAATGCGTCACACGATGACGTCTGCGTTACTTGGCGCGGCCCTGATTTCGGCCGGAAGCGCAATCGCACAGCAGCAGCCAATCGATTGGGACAAGGTCGAGATCAAGACCACCGACCTGGGCAACAAGACCTACATGCTGGTCGGCCAGGGCGGCAACATCACGGTCGCGGTCGGCAGCGACGCCATCATCATGGTGGATGGCCAGTACGCCCCGCTGCACGGCAAGATCAAGGCCGCCATCGGGGCGATCTCGAACCTGCCCATCAGATATCTGATCAACACTCACTTCCACGGCGACCACGTGGGCGGGAACGGTCCCTTCCAGGCGGACGGCGTCACCGTCGTGGCGCAGGACAACATCCGTGTGCGGCTCACCGCCGGAACCACCAACGGCATCACCGGCGCGAAGGCGCCGCCGGTCGCGCCGGGTGCGGTTCCGAAGGAGACCTATGTGGGCGGCTCGCGCACGGTCGAGGCTGGCGGCCGGACCGCGCAGCTCACCCATGTCAACAACGCCCATACCGACGGCGACACCTGGGTCTATTTCGCCGATGCCAATGTGCTCTGCACCGGCGACACCTTCAACAACCGCAAGCGCTACCAGACCATCGACTTTGCTAATGGCGGCGACATCCGGGGCATGATCGCCGCCAATGAGGCGTACCTGAAGGTCGCGAACGACAACACCAAGATCGTTCCCGGTCATGGCGGTCTCGCCAAGAAGTCTGACGTCGCCGAATTCCACGCCATGCTGGTCACCGCGCGCGACCGCATCGAGAAGCTGGTCAACGAAGGTAAGACCGAAGCCGAGGTCATCGCCGCCAAGCCGTTGGCCGATCTCGATGCGAAATGGGCGGAGACCGAGACCGTGGCCCGGAACTTCACCAAGATGGTCTACAATTCCTTCAAGCGCTCGTAGCGCAATCGTCCGCCCGACATTCCCGGGGGATCGATTCGACGGAACCCGATTGCGGCTGGCCCAAGGAGCGCCCGTTCTCCGTTGCAGATGAATCGCGCATTCAGGCCGGCATCGCCTCCGACCCCGATAATCCGGAATGGACCACGCAGGATTTCCGGCGCGCAAAGCCGTTCGCGAAAGCCTTTCCGGCTCTGGCAGAGAGCCGGCGTGGACGCGGGCCGCAAAAGCTGCCGACCAAAGTTGCCGTCTCGCTGCGGCTGACGCGCGAGATCGTCGAGCGATTCAAAGCCGCCGGCCCCGGCTGGCAATCGCGCATGGACAAGGCGCTCAAGAAAGCGGCGGGGTTGTGAGCACTCTGAATGAAGCCAAGTCGTAGCCCAGATGAAACGCAGCGGCATCCGGGGCGAACGAACTGCCGCCGGCGGTGGCCAATCGCAGGTCTTACGAGGTCGCGTCATCGACTAGACTAGGCGCGCGACTGCCGCAGCCACTCGCTCGCCGCCCTGACGACGTCATCGTCCGTCAGCGCAGTGGCCTTGTTGTCCGCAACCTCCTCATCGGGCGGGATGCCTGACGGGAATTGCCGACCGGTCCGATCGGCATCGCGCGCCACCGCCAAGAAGATCAGCGCTCCGTCGCTCAGTTCGACCATGCCGACCGCAGTCGTGAGTCCCGCGGTCGGCGAGCCAAAGCTGCGTGAACGTGACGGCCCGCGAAACGCCAGCGCCACCAACTCGGCGGCGCTCGCCGTTTTCGCTCCGTTCAGCACCGCGACCGGCGGGTTGGGCCTCCGCAGAAGATAGGGGGCGGTCACACGTGTGGAATAAAGATCCAGCCTGCCGCGCGGCGGCGGGAGCACGTGTTCGCCGTCAAACCCCGCCGCCCCATCGCGATAGAACCAATCCTGCGTCCTGCCGTCGGGAAAGACAAAGGCGCCAAGCCTGCCGTCGCCCAGCAGCGGACCGAGCCCCGCGAACATCGGCCACATGTTGCCGCCGCCATTCTGGCGCAGGTCGACGACCCACCCGGTCAAATCGTTGCCGTCGATCTCTCTGATCAGATCCTGAGTTTGCTGGGCAAAGCGCGAGGCCAGTTCCGGCTGGGCGCCGGGAAAGGACGGAACCCGAAGATAGCCGATCGGCCCGGGGAGACGCTGCGCAGCCGACACCGTCGGATTGAGCGCGAAACTTCGCTCGTGCTCCTCCATCTGCGCGGCGGTCACGAACGAGCTGTGTCCATCGCCCAGGCGACTGACCGCATCGCGCAACGCGGGATAGGTGTCTTCGATTGTAGTGGCCGCATCGGCGTCGGCAAACGCTGCGCCGCGGAAGCGCGGCCAATCGATCTCGCTGCGGTGAAGCGAATACCGCTCGAGGATGTCCAATGCGCGATCAAGGTAATCGACGGCGTCGGGAGACGGCATGGCTCACTGCCCGGGACGGCTCGATACCAACCGTCCGTCCGAATCAATCGGATTCCGGAGCGCGCGCTGTCGCCACCATGGCGACCGCATCCCTGCCCGGGCGGCGAGCGCGCAGACGCTACGCCGCCGCGGCCTTCTTGCGGTTGGCCTCGAGCCGCGCATCGACCAGCGCGACCTGGGCGTCGATCGCCGGATTGCTCAGGCCCTTCTGCCTGGCAATGAGCTGAACGAGCTTGTCGGCACGCTCAATGTTGGGCGCGCCATTCTGCAGCGCGCGCGCCGCCGAGGCCGGGCGCACGAGGCTCTGCGCCGCCGCCGCATACTTCTCGAACGGCACGAGGTCCTCGGGCTTGGCGCCGAGCTTGACGCAAAGATCGAACACGAAATTGTAGACCGAGCGCGAGGTCTCGATGTCCGAGTGCACGGCTTCCTGAGCGGTACGCATGCCGTCCTTGGTGACGCAGCGATAGTTCCCGGCGAGCAGCATCGACCACTTGGCGAGCGGCACGAAGATCGAGTCGTAAACGCGCAGCTTCACCGGCAGCTCGATCTTCGTACCGTCGCCCGGATCGAAGCGGATGGCGTCGATTTCCTTCTCGAGCTGGCGCAGGATCGCGGTGCCCTTCTCGTCGTCGAACTTCGCCGACTTGAAGTTGGTCGGCAGCGTGACCATCAGGACGTTGACCTTCTCGTCCGGCGGACGGATCGCCTGCGGGTCGGGGCTGCACAACGTCAGGAGTTTCGGATCGAAGCTGTCCCACACGGTGGGGTCGGTATAGGCGGGCTTGAGCAGGTCGTAGTTCAGGCCCGGGATGCGCTTCACGTAAGGCAGCGGCGGCATGTTCATGATCGACATGCACGGCACCTTAGACTTCGCGACCGCGTCGAGCAGTTCGCGCACGCCCGGCGAGCGGTACTGCGGCTCCTGCATGGCGAGGCAGATGAGGTCGTAGTTCTTCGGATCGACGCCCGCCGCGCCACTCGCGGTCACCTTGCCGGGAAGCTTGGTGGAATCGAGCAGCACCGGGTCCTTGCGCCCCTTGACCGGCAGGCGCACGCGGAACCCCTCGGCATTGATCAGGTCGGCCTCGGCGGGCAGGCAGACGTGATGAATCTTGTGCCCACCGAACAGCATTTTGGAGGCAAGCAGCGACCCGTAGGCCGCGCCCATGATCAAGATGTTGTAAGCCGGCATGACACACCTGTTCGGTTCGTGAGTGGAAGGTGTCGGGACGCGCGGCCCGCAGCCCGCGTCCTCGGTTGGGCGATGCTATTGGGCTTGCAGGCCCTATGCAATCGGGATCGCCCCGCCAAACCTGACAAGCCTAGCGGCTTCAGGCGCGACATGGATCCGCGTCCATGAACGGCAGGTGAGAGCAGATCGGCGCCCTGTCGCGCTGCGCCGCAAACTTGAACCGCCTGCGCCGGAACTCGCCGGCACCTTCACAATGCGCGCGGCGGTACATTTTTCACGCAGAACAATCCAGGCCCGCGAGAAATCGCGGGCCTGTACTGCTCGCACGGCGACGGTCAGGAACCGCCGCCCTGCCCGTGGCCGCCATCCCCGCCGGACGGCGTATGCGAACCGCCCATCGGCGGCGACGATGGGCTGCTGGTCGATCCCATGCCGGGCGCCGGTGCGGGGCGCGGAGCAGGCGGCGGTGCCGGTGCCGGTGCCGGCCTGGGCGGAGCCATGGGAGCCGGCCTAGGAGCGGGTGCCGCCATCGGCGCGGGCTTGGGCGCAACCGGAGCAGGCTTCGGCGCGGGCGCCGGAGCGGGCTTGGGAGCCGCCATTGGAGCGGGCTTGGGAGCCGGTTTCGGCGCGGCCACTGGAGCCGGCTTCGGCGCCACAGCCGGCGCTGGCTTCGGCGCGGCAGCTTTCTTGCGTGGCTTGGCCTTCGGCTTCGCTTTGGTCTTACGCGCCGCGGACTTCTTTTTCTTCGCCGCGCTCTTCTTCGCGACCGCCTTTTTCTTCTTCTTCTTCGCCGGCGCTTTCTTCGCCTTCTTCTTGGATTTCTTTGTCTTCGACTTTGCCTTCTTCGCCATGATCGACCTCCCGATCGTTCGGCCTTGCTCGATACGGATTGTTACGCTGTGGGTAAGGTGGGCAGCGCCTGCCCCGCTCCGTACCGCCTCACATTACCGCCGCCACCGCCTTACTCGGCGAAGCGGATGTCAACTTCCCTTTGAGCCCATCGGGCTCGGGGCCTCCAGTCGCCCAGTCGATCAGCTCGACTGTGTGAACCACCGGGATGAGCGTCCCCGCCGCGATCTGCGTAATACAGCCAATGTTGCCGGCAGCGATCACGTCGGGTTTGATCTTCTCGATGTTCGCGACTTTGCGTTCACGCAATCTGTTCGCAAGTTCCGGCTGGAGAATGTTGTACGTCCCAGCCGAACCGCAGCACAAGTGTGATTCTGGTACATCTTTGACCACGAAGCCGAGATTGGAAAGCAATTCTTTCGGTTGACGCACGACTTTCTGTCCGTGCTGCAACGAACAGGCCGCGTGATAGGCCACGGTGAGCCCCGCAGCCCGCGTTGCCGGCCGCAATTTCAGCCGCGAGAGATACTCGCTGATGTCGAGCACGAGTTTCGACACCCGCGCGGCCTTCGCCGCATAAGCCGAATCGGTGCGCAGCATGAAGCCGTAATCCTTCACGGTGGTTCCGCATCCCGACGCGGTGATCAGGATGGCATCGAGCCCCTGCCCTTCGATCTCGGCGGTCCAGGCATCGACATTGGCACGAACGGCGGCAAGGGCCACACGCTCGCGGCCGGCGTGATGATCGAGCCCCCCGCAACAGCCCTGCCCCTTCGGCATCACCACGTCGATACCGTGCCGATTGAGCACGCGGATGGCAGCCTGCTGGATCGAAGGGCCAATTACCGGCGTGACACAGCCGTCGAGCAGAGCAACCCGGCCGTGTACCGGGGCGGTCGCCGGGAAGAACGCGTGCCCCTCGCTCGCCGGCGGATCAGGGAGCCTGGCCGGTGCGAGCCGCAGCATGGCGGCGAGCCGCGTCAGGCCGAGCGCAGTCAGGACGGGCGCTAGCGGCCTGGCGAGTTGCGCCCCCCTCAGGGCGAGGCGGAAGCGCCCATTGTGCGGCAGGACGAACCCCAGCAGCGCCCGCAACGCGCGGTCACTCAGCGGACGGCGGTAGGTTTCCTCGATGTGGATGCGGGCATGATCGACGAGGTGCATGTAGTGCACGCCCGACGGGCAGGTCGTCATGCACGAGAGGCACGAGAGGCAGCGATCGATGTGCTTCACCACGTCGGCGGTGGCCGGGCGATCGTTCTCCAGCATGTCCTTGATGAGGTAGATACGCCCGCGCGGCGAATCGAGTTCGTCCCCCAGAAGCACATAAGTCGGGCAAGTCGCGGTGCAGAAGCCGCAATGCACGCAGGTGCGGAGGATTTTGTCCGCCTCCGCGAGGTCGGGATCGGCGAGTTGCGCGAGGGTGAAGGACGTTTGCATCGTTCAACCGTAACGAATTCCGGTCCGTCACACACCTGCCCACATCCGCCCCGGATTGAGCACACGCCTGGGATCGAAGCTCTCCTTGACCCGCCGGGTCAATGCGGCAAGCCCAGCGTCCTGCGGCTCAAATGCCTCGACCGCGGCCCGAGTTGCGGCCGGCGCGCGGATCAATGTCGCGTGGCCACCAGTTGCGCCGACGGCGCGCCGCACGACGTCCGCTCCGGCGTCGTCCGATGGCGCAAGCGCAAGCCAGATCAGGCCGCCCGCCCAGTCGAAGAGCATCTGTGCCTCCGCTTCCGGCGCGATCATGGCCGCAAGCTCGGCCCCGCGATGAGGCGCTGTCGAGATGCGCCAAAGCGGCCGGTTCGCTCCGCCCTGTGCCGCGGCGAAGGGTGTGACGTCGCGCACCGCCCGCCACAAGCGCTGCGAGGCGGCGTCAGCCAAACGAACGGTCTCGCCATACGGCCGCAGCAACGCGAGCAGGCTGTGGCTGCGGTGGGCAACCGACGGCGCAAAGCCTTCCAGCCGCAACGCCGTCACCGCGCCGCCCATGTCCGCAACGTCCGCGATCCACGCAGCGGTCTCCGCCGGCAGATGCGCGGCTCCCGAGACATCACAGGACGACCCCATCGCGGCGGTCATCGCGGCGACGGCTTTCGCCGGATCGAGCCCGCGCACCAGCACCGTCTCCTCGGTCTCCGGCCGCGGCAGCGTCTTGATCGTGACCTCGGTCATTACCGCGAGTGTGCCCCACGAACCGGCTAACAGCTTGCAGAGGTCGTAGCCGGTGACATTCTTCACTACGCGGCCGCCCGACTTGAAGGTCTCGCCGCGGCCCGAGATCGCCGTGACGCCGAGAAAGTGATCCCGCGCCGCGCCGGCCTTGATCCGGCGGGGACCCGACAGATTGGCGGCGAGCACGCCCGCGATCGTACCGCTACCTGCGCTGCCGCCCAGGACCGCCGCATAGTCCATCGGCTCGAACGCGAGCTGCTGGCCATTGGCCACCACCAGCGCCTCTATCTCGGCGAGCGGTGTGCCGGCCTTGGCCGACAGCACCAGTTCCTCGGGCTCGTACAGCGTGACACCGGAGAGCGCCGAAAGATCGAGCGTGAGGTCAGTCTGGGCGGGGCGGCCGATCGCGCGCTTGCTCCCGTGCCCGACGATCTCCAGCGCCTTCCCTTCGGCCAGCGCCCATTGCACCGCCGCCTCGACGTCTTGGGCATCGCGCGGCTTGAGGCTGTCGGTCATACGCCACGCCGTGCCAGATCAGACATGGCTCGGCTCGTCCGACCAGACGCCTTGCGGCCGTCGCGGACCGGCAAATGCCGGCATGATCTCGCGCGCGAAACGCCGCAATTGGTCCTTCCCGCCCGGGATGGTGAGCAGAACGTATTCAGCCCCGACCTTGTTCAGCGCTTCCAGCTTTGTACGGATCTCATCCGGCGTCCCGAAGAGCGCGTTCGCCTCCGTTCCGCCGGCCTGATCCGCATAGGCCAGGACGTGCGAGCCGCCCTTGCGGTCGGGCGCGCGCGACACGTCCACGGTGCGCTTGGTGTACATCGCCTGCCGCGCCAGCATGGCCTCGGCATCGGCGCGGCTGTCCGCCACGTAGAGTTGGCGAGCGACCGTGACCTGCATCGGGTCGAAACCAAGCCCCTGCGCCGCGCGCTCGGCGCGGTAGAGCGCGATGCGCTCGCCGATCGCCTCGGTCGAAGCATACTGGTCGAGGATGAGATTGAAGCCGCGCGCGGCCGCGCGGCGGATTGAGGCTGCGCCGCCCGCCGCCACCCAGAACGGCGGATGCGGCTTCTGCGCAGGCGGCGGCTCGACCACGATATCCTCGAAGTGCCAGAAGCGGCCATGATGGGAGAACCGCTGACGCGAGCGCCACGAGCGGCGCGATCACTTCGATTGCTTCCTCGAAGCGCGCGTCCGCTTCCTCCGGCGAAATCTGGAAACCCAGAAACTCGCTGTGCCGGTAACCCTTGCCGATGCCGAAATCCAGCCGGCCGCCAGACACGAGATCGAGCGTTGCCGCCTGCTCGGCGAGCAGCACCGGATTGTGCCACGGCAGCACCATCACGGCCGGCCCCACGCGCAACGTGGTGGTGCGCATCGCCAGGCACGCGAGCAGCATCAGGGTGGCGGAGACCTGGTTCCAGCCGGTGAAATGATGCTCGACCAGGAAGCTCGAATGGAAGCCGAGCGCCTCGGCCTCGATGTTCAGATCGAGATAGTCGCGGAAGCCCTGCCCGCTTTCAGGCGGCAGATCATTGCTGTTGGCTTGCGCGGAGCCGAAGAGGCCGAATTGCATCGCTAGAACCTCGGGTATCTGAACAAGGCCTGCTCACGCGTGCGCTACTCTTCAGGCACGTATCTGTATTCGTCCATGCTAAAGTCCCACCTTGCCGGCCAAACTACAACACCACGAGGACGTCAATGCTTCGAGAGATTGCGATCGCATTATCCCTCCTGATGCCGGCCATGGCGGCGCCGGCGCACGCGGATGAGCCGAAGATCAAGGTGACGCTCGTGGGCACGGGCGGGCCGGAGTACTTCCCGGATCGGCTCGGAATATCGACCCTGGTCGAGGCCAACGGAGAAATGCTGCTCTTCGATGTGGGGCGAGGGGCCAACCAGCGTCTCTATCAAAGCCGCGTCAACCCGAAGGACATCTCGAAGATCTTTCTCACCCATCTGCACAACGACCATTTTGAAGGGCTGCCCGATCTCTGGATGACCCCTTGGTTCCTGCTCGGCCGCGATCACGGTTTCGATCTATGGGGTCCGGACGGGACCGAACAGATGGTGCAGGGCATGCGGGCGATGTTCGGCCACGACCTCCAGGCCCGGGTCAATCAGTTCAATCCGATCGCGACACTCGCAATCCAGTCGCATATCGTCAAAGACGGCGTGGTGTTCGAACGCAACGGCGTCAAGGTCACGGCGTTTTCCGTCGAGCATGCGGATGGCAATCCGGCATTCGGCTATCAGGTGGATTGGAATGGGCGTCGCGTCGTGCTGTCGGGTGACACGACGCTCAGCGAAAATGTCATCAAAGCCGGCACCGGCGCCGATGTGATCATTCACAACGTGATCGCGTTCAGCGATCGCCTGAGCCAGATGCCCGAAATGAAAGGCGTCCTCGCCAAATTGACGACGCCCGAGCAGGCAGCCGAGGTGTTCAAACGCGCAAAACCAAAGTTGGCGGTCTATTCGCACATCGTCACGAAAGAGCTGCAGGGCAAGAAAGGCGAGGAACAGATCATCGCCCGCACGCGCGCGGCCGGATACGACGGGCCTCTGCTGATGGGAATTGACCGGATGGTGCTGGAGCTTGCCGGAGACGTGAAGGTGATCGAACCGCGCTCCCTCGACGATCTGCCAAATCTCGACAGCAAAGGCCAGGCGTTTCCCTAAGCGACGGGCCGCCGGAGCATCGGCCTCCGGCGGACCGCTTCGGCGCCGGCCGAATGACGGCTCAATCAATCCGCTCGGAACTCCAGCTAGCGGCCGGGAACCGGCGGGACGAGAGACGCCAACGCGTCGATGAAAGCCTTGCTCGATGGCTGCTGGTCGATATGCGTCCACGCCCGCGCATAGGGCCGCAGGATGCTCCAGTCCTGTTCCAGGTGAATGAAACGCCCGGTACCGTTGTCGACGCTGCCCCGGCAGGCATCGGCGTCCCCATTGACCTGGCGACCCTGCACGTTGGTGTAACCGCAGAGCTTGCGATAGTTGTACACGTCATCGGCCGGCAGATTGCAACTCACCACCTTGCCCGGTTCGCCCATGGGGCGCTCCAGAGCAAGCCGTAGCTTTGTCGCGACGGTCCGCGCCTCTGGGTCTGCGTTGCGCGCTCCGTTGGAGATGATCAGCGACGTGCGGACGCCCTCGGTGGCCTCCTTCATGCCGTGTAGCGAGATGAAGATCGCGCCGCGCCAACGCTCGGAAAATGCCAAGTGGGCGGCATGGAACAGCGTCCCGGTATTATGGCCGGGATCGGAATCTCGATAGGCCTCAAGACTTCCACAGACGGCGGTTCGTCCGTCGCAGGCCGCAAAGCTTCTGCTCGCACAACGATGCGCGCCGGACACGATGGCGGCACGGCCACCCAGTTCACGCAGCAACACGGCAGCTTGTTCGGCAGTCCCCCGCTCGAACGGCTCGTGCGGAGCCTCTACGACAAGATCGCTGCGAGGTGAGACATTGATTACCAGCGTGGGTCCTAGCCCCTTGCCGCTATCGTCGGACGCGACGACGAACCAGTCGTTGCGCTCGCGGATGGCGACGAGCTCGTAGGCGAGCGTGCCGGCGAGTTGCCGGGCCTTCTCCCAATCGGCGGCGGCAAGCGCATCGGCAAATTCGCGGAACGCTGCGAGGCGCGGCTCCCCGACGGCAAAATCCGGCAACGTATCGGGCAGCGCGTGATCGCGGGAGGCAAGCCAAGCCGCAAGCGGCGTATCGACCGTCTCGATGTTTCCGGGAGCGGCGGTTTGCGGCGCCGCCGGTGCAGCGGAAACGATCCAACACACCGCAGCAAAGAACGCCATCCGCAAGATCAGAGGGCGATGTGCAGGGACTGGACCTCGGCACGGCCGCACTCCTAAAACCGCGGAATGTCCGGGAACGCCAAGCGTCCCGCGTGCACGTGCAGGCGGCCGAGTTCGGCGCAGCGGTGCAGGCGCGGAAAGACCTTGCCGGGGTTGAGCAGACCCTTGGCGTCGAACGCGCATTTGAGCCGCTGCTGCTGGTTGAGGTCGGCTTCCGAGAACATCACCGGCATCAGGTCGCGCTTCTCGACGCCCACGCCATGCTCGCCTGTGAGCACGCCGCCGACTTCGACGCAAAGTTTCAGAATTTCGGCGCCGAACTCCTCGGTCTTTTCGAGCTCACCCGGCGTGTTGGCGTCATACAGGATGAGCGGATGCAGGTTGCCGTCGCCGGCATGGAACACGTTGGCGACGCGCAAGCCGTAATGCTCCGACAGCTCGCGCGTGCGCTTGAGCACCTCCGGAAGCCGTGCGCGCGGGATGGTGCCGTCCATGCAGTAGTAGTCCGGCGAAATGCGGCCGACCGCCGGGAAGGCGGCCTTGCGGCCCGCCCAGAACAGGAGCCGCTGCTCCTCCGAGTTGGAGACCTTGCAGCTCACCGCCCGGCACGACCTCGCGACCGCCTCGATGCGTTCAATGAGATGATCGACCTCGGCCTGCGGGCCGTCGACCTCGACGATCAGTAGCGCCTCGACGTCGAGCGGGTAGCCGGCATGGACGAATTCCTCGACCGCGTGGATTGCCGGCTTGTCCATCATCTCCATGCCACCCGGAATGATGCCCGCGCCGATGATCCGGCTCACGCATTCGCCGGCATCCTCCGATGAGGCAAAGCCGACCAGCACGGCGCGCGCGCATTCCGGCTTCTTGAGGATGCGAACAGTGATTTCGGTGACGACGCCGAGCAGGCCCTCCGATCCGGTGATCACCCCGAGCAGATCATAGCCGCCGGCATCGAGATGCTTGCCGCCGATGCGGATGATCTCGCCGGTCATCAGCACCATTTCGCAGCCGAGCAGGTTGTTGGTGGTCATGCCGTATTTCAGGCAGTGCACGCCACCGGAGTTTTCCGCGACGTTGCCGCCGATGGTGCAGGCGATCTGCGAGGACGGATCGGGCGCGTAGTAGAAGCCCTCGTGTTCGACCGCCTGGGACACCGCCAGGTTGGTCACCCCTGGTTCGACCACTACGACGCGGTTGGCGAAATCGATCTCGCGAATGTGGTTGAACTTGGCCATGCCGAGGAGCACGCCGTCGGCGAGCGGCAGCGCGCCGCCCGACAGCGAGGTGCCCGCGCCGCGCGGCACCACCTTGATGCCCTCGGCGTGGCAATAGGCCAGCACGCGGGAGACCTGCTCGGTGGTCGAGGGCAGCACCACCACCATGGGAAGCTGCCGGTAGGCGGTGAGCCCGTCCGATTCGTAGGGCCGCATCTCGCGCTCGGCTGCGATCACCCCCTCGCCCGGCACGATGGCGGACAAGGCCGCCACGATGCGCTCGCGGCGGGCCAGCACGTCGGCGTCGGGCTCCGGCATTCGCAACGACATGGTGTGGTCCTCGAACCGGCTTCGGGCAGGCCTCCTCATCTTATCGCCGGCCACCGGCACCCGAAACCGCCGCCGCGCGGCAAAAGCCGACGTCGCACAGGAGCCATGAGCGAATATTCGCGCCCGGCCGTTGACAGTGCGGGCGCGGGGCGCCATTCGGAATGGGCGGCAGGTTGCGCCAAAGCGCGGGCTGCCGGGGGCGGAAGGTGAAGCGCCGATGGGCGCCGGCGAATGGAACGAGGAGCGAGACGGATGAGGACGTTGGTCATGGCTGGGGTGCTTGTCGTGGCATCCGCGGGAATGAGTGCGGCGCAGGATGTTGCCGCCGGCGAGACTTCGTTTCGCAAGTGCATGCCCTGCCACGACATCGGGCCGGATGCGAAGATCAAGCTCGGACCGCCGCTCAACGGCATCGACGGCCGCAAGTCCGGCACCTTCGACGGGTTCAATTATTCCGAGGTCAACAAGAACTCGGGCATCACCTGGAATCACGAAGAATTCGTCAAGTACATCAAGAACCCGATGCAGGCGATGCCGGGCACGCGAATGGCCTTCGTCGGCATCCGCAACGACAAGGAGATCGAGGATCTCTGGGCCTACCTGACGCAATTCAAGGCCGACGGTTCGAAGAAATAGCAGCGGCGCCGCGCAAAGAGCTGCCGCTCGAAGCGAGGGAATTCGCGCCATGCTCAAGGACATCGTGGTCAATCTCACCGGCGGTGGGCCGCAGGACTTCGCGACCGACTACGCGATCTCGGTCGCCAAGGCCTTCGGCGCTCAGATCACCGGCATCGCGTTCGTGTTCGATCCGGTGATCCCGGATGCCGGGCTTGGCGCGGTGTCGCCGAGCCTGATCGAGATGCAGCGCGACGATAACGCCCGCGCCGCAAAGGATGCCGTCAGCCGTTTCGTGGCGGCGGCGAAAAGCGCCGGCGTCTCGGCGGAGACGCGCATTATCGACGCCAGCCTTGCGGGCGCCACTAACGAATTCGGACGCATTGCACGGCGGTTCGACATTGCGGCGGTTGGCCAGTCGCAGCGCGAATACGGCGCGGCCGAAGAGCTCATGATCGAGGGCGCACTGTTCGAATCCGGCCGCCCCATCATCGTGGTGCCGTACATCCAGAAGCAGGGTCTCACGCTCGAGCGCGTGATGGTCTGCTGGGACGGCAGCCGCAACGCGGCGCGCGCCATCGGCGACGCGATGCCGTTCCTCACGCGCGCCAAGGCGGTCGAGCTTGTGATCGTGACCGAGCCGCGCAAGATCGGCGAGACCACCGGCACCCACATGGCCGAGCACCTGGTGCGTCACGGCGTGCCGGTCAATGTGAAGAGCATCAGCCGCGGCGATATTGACGTGCAGAGCGCGCTGCTCTCGCATGCGGCCGACAACGGCACCGATTTCATCGTGATGGGCGGCTATGGCCATTCGCGCCTGCGCGAATTCATCTGGGGCGGCGTCACCCGCAATATGCTCAGCGCCATGACGGTACCCTGCCTGATGTCGCATTGACGCATCGCGGCAACCGCAGTTCCATGCTTTCGACCCCCAAAAGGGGTGAAACCAAATTCGTCGATGCGAGTTTGTATCTGGCATCCGGCCGCTGACGGCCGGATACCGTAACGTTTCCAGTCATTTAACGGTTAAACCGCGTGTTAAGGCAGTGACCCGGCCGCAACTTTCGTGCGGCCGCAACGGATCGCACCGCATGACCCACGACTTCACCTTCGGCATCGAGGAGGAGTACTTTTTGGTCGACGCGCAGACCAAGCGCGTCGCCGCCGAAGTCCCGCAGGCACTGTTCGAGGCCGCCAAGGCGGCGACTGACAGCCGGATTTCCACCGAATTCCTGCAGCCGCAGATCGAGGTCATCACCGCGCCGCATCGCAACATGCCGGACGCGCGCGCGGAACTGCGCCACCTTCGCCAGACCGTCGCGACCGTGGCGGCCGAGCATGGCCTTGCGATCCTCGCCGCCGGCACGCACCCGACCGGGCTCTGGCGCAAAGCACTGCAGACCTCGAAGGCGCGCTACGACAACGTGATGCACGACCTGCAGATGATCGGCCAGCGCGACCTGTTGTGCGGGCTGCACGTGCATGTCGAGTTGCCGGACCCCGACGAACGGGTCGACGTGATGTATCGGATGCTGCCCTACCTGCCACTGTTCGTGGCGCTCTCGACCTCCTCGCCGTTCTGGCAGTCGCGCGCGACTGGATTGAAGGGTTACCGGCTTGCCGCTTATGACGAGTTGCCGCGCACCGGCGTACCGGAGCTCTTTCGCACGCGCGAGGAGTTCGATGCCTACGTCGACGCATTGGTGCGCGCCGGCGTCATGGAGAATTCCAGCTACATCTGGTGGGCGATCCGCCCCTCGCTCAATAATCCGACGCTCGAGTTGCGCGCGCCCGATTCCTGCACGCTGGTGGAGGATTCGATCGCGATCGCCGCGCTCTACCGCACGCTCATGCGCCATCTCTACTTCAACCGCTGGCGCAATGCCGATCTCGACGCGGTTGGACGCGCCATCGTGGTCGAGAACAAGTGGCGTGCGCAGCGCTACGGCGTACACGGCACCTTCGTGATCGACGGCGTGGCCGTACCGGTCGCCGAGATGCTCGACCGGGTGATCGACGAGACGGCGGCCGACGCGCAGGCGCTGGATTGCGTGGCCGAGATCAACCGCTGCCGCTCCATTGTCGGCGCGGGGACATCGGCCGACGCCCAGCTTGCGGTGTTCGAGGCCCATCGCGAGCGCGACGGCCATGACGAAGCGCTACGTGCGGTAAGCGACTGGATCGCGGTCGCGACGTTGCAGTAGTCGCCGTCAGGACGAAACCGGCAGCGGCACCGCCGTCTGCACCACCAGCCCGCGAGCGTGCGCATCGACCACCCCGAGGGCACGCAACGCGAATAGCGTGAGCGCCTGCACCTGCGCCCGGGTGTTCGCTGGATCGTTCGCGGCCGGCGGTGCAAGCGGCCCGATCAGTCCCTCGGTCAGGGCCCCCAGGATCGCCGCCGCGGTGAGCGCCGCGTCCTGACCTGGCAAGTGGCCGCCAGCGAGCGCCACGCCGATCAATCGCTGGAGTTCACCCACGATGGCGGCACGATAGGCGGAGCGCGCGACCTCCACGTCAGGCTCGACCGGTTCGGCCAGCAGCGCAAAGGCAAGCCGCCGCTGCGCCAGCGCACGCGCCGCAAAGGTTGCGAACGCCGCCGCGAGCGCGGAGAGCGGTCCCGGCGCCGCGCGGGCCGCTTCGGCAAGCGCAGCGACCTCCCGCTCGGCCAGTGCCCTGACCAGTTCGGCGACAAGCTCGGTCTTGGCCGGGAAGTAACGATAGACGGTGCCGGTCGCGATCCCGGCCCGCGCGGCGACCGGGGCGATCTGCACGGCCGCCATGCCACCCTCGGCCGCGGCATCGCGCGCGGCCGTGAGGATCGCCGCATGGCGAGCGGCAAGCTTGCGCGCAACGTTTTCGGTTTGGCGGTAGGGCATGGGCGAATCACAGCATTTTGGAAAAAATGAACTCGGATTCAATCGGAGGCAACCGAATTAACCCGGGTCCTCGACATCCTCCGGCTAGAAATGGGCCCTGCCGCGCGGCTAATGTTCGCGCGATCTCACTGTCGCCGTTACCCGGAGACCGAAATGGCACCCGCAGGATTCACCGCCGCGATCGTACAGAAACCCGAAGTAAGCCCATTGGAATGGGCACAACGCGTGAATCTCGCCGCATGCTACCGGCTGGTGGAGCATTTCGGCTGGACCGACCTGATTTACACCCACATCTCGGCGCGCGTGCCGGGCGAGCCTGGGCATTTCCTGCTCAACCGCTTCGGCCTCCTGTTCGACGAGGTGACGGCGACGAACCTGATCAAGGTCGACCTCGACGGCAATGTCATCGACGATCCCGAGGCGCCGATGCACAAAGCGGGCTTCGTCATTCACAGCGCCATTCACGGCGGACGCGATGACGTGGACTGCGTGATCCACACGCACTCCAAGGCCGGCGTCGCGGTCGCCGCCATGAAGGAGGGTCTTCTCCCGATCAGCCAGCACGCGCAATTGTTCTACGGCCGCGTGAGCTATCACGACTACGAGGGGCTCGCGATCGACATCGACGAACGCAAGCGGCTGCAACGCGACCTGGGCGGCAATCCGGTGATGATCCTGCGCAATCATGGACTGCTGGCGGTCGGCACATCGATCCCGCTCGCGTTCTCGAACCTGTTCAATCTGCAATTCGCCTGCGAGACGCAGGTCGCTGCCATGGCGGGCGGCGCGACACTCAACATTCCACCGCCGGCCGTATCCGAACACACGGCGAAACTCGCTGTCGCCCCCGACGCGCCGTTCGGCACCGAATGGGCCGGGTTGCTGCGCATGCTAGAGCGCAAGGATCCGACCTACCGAACGTAACCGGCGCGCAGACCGATTCCGCGACGCAAGCGCTTGCTTCGGCACGTTGCCCTGCGGAAACTCGCCGTCAAATAACTCACGTCGAAGGGCGAACCATATGGCAAGCGTTCAAGTTGGGGAGGGCCTTGCGGCCGGAGCGGACAGCGTCCGTTACGGCGGCTTCTGGCGGCGCTTTCTCGCATTCATCATCGATTGGATCGTTGTCAGCGGCAGCGTGGCGATCCTGTTCCTCGTGCTTGCATCGATATATCCCTCCGTGGGCGACAATTTCATTCTGCAGACGCCGCTCGGTCTCTGGACCACCGAAAAAACGATCGAAACCAAGACCGTCGACAGCCAGGAGAATGGCAAGGCGGTCAAGACGACTGACGAGATCATCGAGGAGACGGTACTCGGAAAGTGGACCTACTACTTCCGCGTGAACGAGGTAAAGCGGGAGACCTCGACCTCGGGTTCGACCACATGGTCCACCAGCAAGACCACTCGACAGCGGATCGATCCGGTGACGCACCAGGAGATCAGAGGCACCGGTCTCGACAAGATCATCATGGCGGCGCTGCTGATCTACTGGATCGCGATGGAAACGAGCCGCTACCAGGCATCTTTCGGAAAGCTCGCCATCGGCATGAAGGTCGTCGACGGCTCCGGCAACCGGCTTTCGATTCCGAAAGCGACCGGCCGCAATCTCCTCAAGTTTCTCTCCGCGATCATTTTGTTCATCGGCTTCATGATGGCGGGATGGACGAGGCGCAAGCAGGCGCTGCACGACAAGATCGTCAATTGCTTTGTCGTGGTGCGCGACTGACGATTCTTCCTATCGGATCCGCGCTAGGCCGGATCCGGCGCCCGATAATTGGAACTACCGCACGTGCGGATCGATAGCGCGGCCACAAGAAACGACACAGGGAGACGAGGATGATCGCCTACCGAGTTCTTGTCGCCGTGCTCGCCCTCGGCTGCGCGCTCGCCGCCGGGCCTGCTGCCGCGCAAGGCTTTCCGTCGCGCCCCGTCACCATCGTGGTGCCGTATCCGGCCGGCGGCCCAACTGACACCATCGCAAGGCTCATCGGCGACCGCATGCGCGCGTCGCTGGGACAGCCGGTGATCATCGAGAACGTGGCGGGCGCCGGCGGCAATATCGGCGTCGGGCGCGTGGCGCGCGCGCCAGGCGACGGTTACACCGTCGGCATCGGTCATTGGGGCTCGCATGTGGTGAATGGTGCGATCTATTCGCTGCCGTATGACCTGCTCACCGACCTCGTGCCAATCGCTCTGGTCTCCGACGGACCGCAACTCATCGTCGCGGCGAAATCCGTGCCCGCGAAAGACATCAAGGAGCTGATTGCCTGGCTCAAGTCCAACCCAGGCAAGGGCATGGTCGGGACGACCGGCGTCGGAGGCGCATCGCACCTCGCCGGCATCCTGTTCGCAAACACCACCGGCACCGATATCCAGATCGTGCCCTATCGCGGCGCGGCGCCGCGCATGCAGGACATGCTCTCCGGCCAGATTCATCTGGCGTTCGACCAGGCGGCGAGTTCGCTTGCCGCAGGTTCGCAGCGGCAATCTTCAGGCCTACGCGGTGACCGCCAAGACACGGCTCGCGGTTGCGCCCGACATTCCGACGGTGGACGAAGCCGGACTGCCGGGCTTCTACATTTCGGTCTGGCACGGGCTATGGGCCTCGAAGGGCACCCCGAACGACGTCGTCGCAAAGCTCAACGCGGCGGCGGTCGATGCGCTCGCCGATCCCACGGTGCGCGCGCGTCTCACCGAACTCGGCCAGGAGCTGCCGCCGCGCGAACAGCAGACACCCGAGGCGCTGGGCGCCTACCAGAAGGCCGAGATCGAGAAGTGGTGGCCGATCATCAAGGCCGCCGGCATCAAGGTCGATTGAGCCGCCTAGTTTGCGCGCGGGCGAGGCGTCCGGAAGTCAAACGCCTCGGTTTCGGCGTGGCGCAACGCACCCGCCACTTCCTGCTTGGTGAGAGACGTTCCGTCGTCGCTCTCAATCAGCAGAGTCACCCGGCCGCTGGCATTGACATGGCGCGCCCAGGCGAGCGCGTCGTCCAGTGACGAGACCTGCTTGAAAAGCATTTTGCTCTTTTCCAGCGCCGAACCCATCTCGGCACCGGGCGGCCCGCTATAAACGCGATACATGGTTTGTCTCCTATCCGATCCGCTATCGCGGTGCCGCCGCGGGCGCCGAGCACGACGGCATCGTGCCGAGCAACTCCTGTCGCCTATCGACGGTTGCTTGCCACGCCGATCAGAACTCCGACGCCCACCGCGACGGCGAGCGCGACCATCGGACGGTGCTCCACCTCACGAGCCAGCTGACGGACCGCAACGTTGCCGAGCTTCATCGCCTCGCCGCCGATCTTGGTGGCCTCATGGCCCATGGACGTCGCGCCACCGCGAAGCTGCTCGGCGATGTTGCTCAAAGCCGCCGCGATCGTGTCGCGCGCGCCTTCCGCCGCACCCACCGCGTTCGCCGAGAGGCGATTCCGCGATGATTCCAGGCGCTGCTCGAGGGAGTGCAGGCGCCGTTCGATAACGCCAAGATTTGCAGGCATTGCGCGAGAGTACGCCGATCGTCCGAACACGTCAGGCCTCATGGGTTGATTGTGGCGGTCGTTGGTGTGACGCCGAATACGAATAAGCGAACTGCACGTCCGAGCGCGGCAGCGCCAGCGAAACGCCGGCCGCCGCGACGCGTCGGACGTCAACTGTTAGTTCACGCTCCTGAGCCAGGTGTCGACCTCGCGATCGGCCTGATCCTTGGCATAGCCGTACCGCTGTTGCAGTCGTCCGGAGAGCTCCTGGCGCTTGCCCTCGATCACGTCGAGATCATCGCTGGTGAGCTTGCCCCACTGCTGTTGCACCTTGCCCTTGAACTCCTTCCAGTTGCCTTCGACACGATCCCAATTCATCGTTACCTCCTGCAGGTGTTGTTGCGTTGGAATGCAGTGAAAACCTTCGGCGCGGACAAAAGTTCCGACACGGGTCCCACAAACACCAGAACTGGCCGCCGCCTTTGCGCGGGCGATTTCCACGCCGGAACTTTTTGCCCGGCGATGGAACTTTGCCGCGCAGACCGCGTTTTAGGGCGGATCACGATAACAATACGAAGCACGCGTCCTCGGACGCCGACAACGAGGTTCGCCTTTGCTTCAGACGGCAGCCCGTCCCGACAAGCCGCGCGAGCAGACTCCGGAGTCCGTTGGCGATATCTGGGGGCCGGCTGCGCAGATGGCGACCGTCGGCATCTTTGCCATTCTGCTCGGGGTGTCGCTCTATGTTTGCCGCCCGATCCTGTTGCCGGTTGCGGCCGCGCTGGTGATGGGCACGACGATCGCTCCGCTCATCAAGCTGGCGGCGCGCCGGGGCATGCCTCCCTGGCTGACCGCGGGCATTTTCGGATTGGCCTTCGTAGCACTGGCCGGTATGGCCGCGACGTTCCTCGCTCAGCCGATCGCGGAGTGGATTGCACGGGCGCCGGAAATCGGCGCCACCATCAAGCAGAAGCTCTACGTGCTGGATCAGCCGCTCGCCGCGATCCGCGAACTGCAGGAGATTTTGCTGCCCTCGAAGGGAAACGCGGTGGCGGTCGAATTGTCCCAACTGGAAATCGTCGCACCGGTTCTCAGCGTCGTCACGCCCGCGGTGATCGAGTTGGTGCTGTTCTTCGTAACGCTGATCTTCTTTCTGGCGGCGCAGATCGATTTCCGGCGCTACATGGTGTCGTTCTTTGCGAGCCGGCAGGCCAAGCTGCTCTTCATGCGCATCGCGAACGACATCGAACAGAGCCTTGGCTCGTACCTGGTCACCGTGACGGCGATCAATTTCGGCCTCGGCGTGACGGTGGCGATCGGAACGTGGCTGTTCGGATTTCCGAATCCTCTATTGTTCGGGGTCCTGGCCATGGTGCTCAACTACATTCCGTACATCGGGTCTGCCTGCACCACCCTCATCCTCCTGGGCGTGGGACTCGTGACCTTTCCCTCGCTCGCCTATGCCTTCATCCCGCCCGCCGCTTTTGTCGGCGTTGCGACCATCGAGGGGCAATTCATCACCCCCTTGGTTCTCGGCCGCCAGATGACGCTTAATCCCCTGGCGGTGCTGATCGCACTCGCCTTCTGGTCCTGGATCTGGGGGCCCATGGGCGCGTTTCTGGCCGTACCGCTGACGATCATCGCGGTCGTGACACTCAGCCATCTGTTCCCGCCCGACGAGAGCAAGCTGCCGGGCTAGGACCGGACCGCTCCGCTTAAGCAATCCCGCTCAATAACATTTTGATTTCACTATGATTTCGCCCAGATGAAAGACGGCGAACGCTAAGGGCCTAACGCCATTCGGCGCTGATCATCGGCCGGGAGCCGGCCGAAACCGGCAGTTACCAAAAAAGACGGGCATTGCCTGGAACGTTTTACCGCGGACCGCGTTGAATTCCGCGGCATTGGGGAACGTTGCGTCATGCCACCGGTCAATCGCTTGCGATTTGAGGCCGGTCCATAGGCTTTGGTTGACGCGCGTGGGCGGTGGGCGCCCTCTCGAACCGCCATCCGGCAGATCCGAGGCCGGCAACAACTGGGCCGCGCACGCGGTCCGACAAGAATGCATTGAGCCGTTTTGACGTAGTGCCGGAGGGCGATATGGACCGTGAAGCCGAGGCGATCAACGAAAACAAGCCCAACGGCCAACTCGTCCAACCACCATTATCTGACGCCGCAGACCGCCCCGGAAACGGCAACGCACCTTTCGAATACGAACTGTTGCACGCGCTCGAAGCCATCAGCATGGGGGATTTCTCCGTGCGGATGTCGAGCGAGCAGACCGGATTTTCCAGCAAGATCGCCGACGCCTTCAACAACATCGCCGCGTCCAATGAGCGAATGGCCAAGCAATTGGAGCGCGTCGGCCAGGACGTCGGGCGCGACGGCAAGACCCGCCAACGCGTCAAGCTCGGAATGTTCCACGGCTCCTGGGGGGAGATGGAGACGTCGATCAACACCCTGATCGACGACCTGCTCTGGCCTACCATGGAGGTCACCCGCGCGGTCGCGGCCGTCGCCAAGGGCGACCTGTTGCAGACCGTACGGCTCGATGTCGACGGTCGGCCGCTGAAAGGCGAATTCCTCCAGGCTGCGACCATTGTCAATACGATGATCAAGCAGCTCAACGTCTTCACCTCGGAGGTGACGCGCGTCGCACGCGAGGTCGGCACCGAGGGCAAGCTCGGCGGCCAGGCCCAGGTCAACGAGGTGACCGGCGTGTGGAAGGACTTGACCGAGAGCGTCAACTCGATGGCCTCGAACCTGACCGCGCAGGTGCGCAACATCGCGGACGTGACGATCGCGGTGGCCAACGGCGACCTGTCGAAGAAGATCACCGTCGACGTGCGCGGCGAAATCCTGCAGCTCAAGGAAGCCATCAACACGATGGTGGACCAGCTCCGCTCGTTCGCGTCGGAGGTGACGCGCGTCGCGCGCGAGGTCGGCACCGACGGCAAGCTTGGCGGTCAGGCGATCGTGCCGGGCGTTGCGGGAACGTGGAAGGACCTTACCGACTCGGTGAACGCCATGTGCGGCAACCTGACCGACCAGGTCCGCAACATCGCGCAGGTGACGACCGCCGTCGCGCGCGGCGATCTTTCCCGCAAGATTACCGTGGACGTGCGCGGCGAAATTCTCGAGTTGAAAGACACCATCAACACGATGGTGGACCAGCTCAACGCCTTCGCCTCGGAAGTGACGCGCGTGGCGCGCGAAGTCGGCACCGAGGGCAAGCTCGGCGGCCAGGCGCAGGTGCCGGGCGTCGCCGGAACCTGGAAGGACTTGACCGACAACGTCAACTTCATGGCGTCGAACCTGACCGCCCAGGTGCGCAACATCGCCGACGTCGCCACCGCCATCGCGGGCGGCGACCTGTCGAAGAAGATCACCGTCAACGTGTCGGGCGAAATCCTGCAGCTCAAGGAAACCATCAACACGATGGTGGACCAGCTCAACGCCTTCGCGTCGGAAGTGACGCGCGTCGCGCGCGAGGTCGGCACCGACGGCCGTCTCGGCGGACAAGCGAACGTGCGCGGCGTCGCCGGCACCTGGAAGGATTTGACCGACAGCGTCAACTCGATGGCGTCGAACCTGACCGACCAGGTGCGCAACATCGCCGAGGTCTCGACCGCCATCGCGAGCGGCGACCTGTCGAAGAAGATCACCGTCGACGTGCGCGGCGAAATTCTCGAGCTGAAAGACACCATCAACACGATGGTCGATCAGTTGAATGCCTTCGCGGGCGAAGTGACGCGTCTGGCGCGCGAAGTCGGCACCGAAGGCAAACTCGGCGGCCAGGCGGTCGTGCGCGGCGTTGCCGGCACCTGGAAGGACCTCACCGACAGCGTCAACTCGATGGCCTCGAACCTCACCGGCCAGGTGCGCAACATCGTCGAGGTGGCGACCGCGGTGGCGCAGGGCGACCTGTCCAAGAAGATCACCGTCAACGTGTCGGGCGAAATCCTTCAGTTGAAGGAAACCCTCAACACGATGGTCGATCAGCTCAACGCCTTCGCGGCCGAGGTGACGCGCGTGGCGCGCGAGGTCGGCACCGAAGGCAAGCTCGGCGGCCAGGCCGAGGTGCCGGGCGTCGCCGGCACCTGGAAGGACCTGACCGACAGCGTCAACTCGATGGCCGGCAACCTGACCGACCAGGTTCGCAACATCGCCGAGGTGGCGACCGCCATCGCGGGCGGCGACTTGTCGCGCAAGATCACCGTCGACGTGCGTGGCGAAATCCTTCAGTTGAAGGAAACGCTCAACACCATGGTCGATCAGCTCAACCGCTTCGCGGGCGAGGTGACGCGCGTGGCGCGCGAGGTCGGCACCGAAGGCCGGCTGGGCGGACAGGCCAACGTGCCGGGCGTCGCCGGCACCTGGAAAGACCTGACCGACAGCGTCAACTCGATGGCCGGCAACCTGACCGCGCAGGTCCGCAATATCGCCGAGGTGACCACGGCGGTGGCGCGCGGCGACTTGTCCCGCAAGATCACCGTGGACGTGAAGGGCGAAATTCTCGAGCTGAAGAACACCATCAACACGATGGTCGATCAGCTCAACGCCTTCGCGTCGGAAGTCACGCGCGTCGCCAAGGAAGTCGGCACCGAAGGCAAGCTCGGCGGCCAGGCCCAGGTGCCCGGCGTCGCCGGCACCTGGAAGGACCTCACCGACAACGTGAACTTCATGGCGTCGAACCTGACCGCACAGGTCCGCAACATCGCCGAGGTGGCGACCGCCATCGCGGGCGGCGACCTGTCGAAGAAGATCACCGTCGACGTGCGCGGCGAGATATTGCTGCTCAAGGAAACCTTGAACACGATGGTCGAGCAGCTCCGCTCGTTCGCTGCCGAAGTGACGCGCGTCGCGCGCGAAGTCGGCACCGACGGGCGGCTTGGCGGTCAGGCCGTGGTGCCGGGCGTGGGCGGCACCTGGAAGGACCTCACCGACAACGTCAATCTGCTGGCCGCCAATCTCACCACGCAGGTCCGCAACATCGCCGAAGTGACGACCGCCGTGGCGCGCGGCGACTTGTCCCGCAAGATCACCGTCGACGTGAAGGGCGAAATCCTCGAGCTGAAGAACACCATCAATACGATGGTCGATCAGTTGAACGGCTTCGCCTCTGAAGTGACGCGCGTAGCGCGTGAGGTCGGCACCGAAGGTCTGCTCGGCGGCCAGGCGCAGGTGCCCGGCGTCGCCGGCACCTGGAAGGACCTGACCGACACCGTCAACGTCATGGCGGCGAACCTGACCGAGCAGGTGCGCGGCATCGTCAAGGTCGTGACCGCCGTCGCCAACGGCGACCTCAAGCAGAATCTCACCGTGAAGTCGAAGGGCGAGGTCGCGGCGCTCGCCGAGACCATCAACAACATGACGGACACGCTCGCGATCTTCGCCGATCAGGTCACCAGCGTGGCGCGCGAGGTGGGCGTGGAAGGCCGGCTCGGCGGCCAGGCCAACGTCCCGGGCGCCGCCGGCACCTGGAAGGACCTCACCGGTAACGTCAACCTGCTGGCGGCAAACCTGACCACGCAGGTGCGCGCCATCGCCGAGGTGGCGACCGCCGTCACCAAGGGCGACCTGACGCGGTCGATTCAGGTCGACGCGCGCGGCGAAGTGGCCGAGCTGAAAGACAACATCAACACCATGATCGGCAACCTGCGGCTCACCACCGACCGCAACACCGAGCAGGACTGGCTCAAGACCAATCTCGCGCGCTTCACCAACATGCTGCAGGGCCAGCGCAACCTGTCGACGGTCGGCCGCTTGCTGCTGACCGAGCTCACGCCGCTGGTCAACGCACAGCAGGGCGTGATCTACCAGATGGAAGGCGACGAGGCGCTCGGCCTCAATCTCCTTTCGGCCTACGCGGACGACGGTGCGAACGGTCATCCGCCGGCGCTACGGGTCGGCGAAGGCATTATCGGGCAATGCGCCGTCGACAAGCGGCGCATGCTCATCACCGAAATCCCGCCAGACATCGTGTCGATCAGCTCGGCGCTGTTCAAGGCGAAGCCGCACAACGTCATCGTGCTGCCGGTGCTGTTCGAAAACCAGGTCAAGGCGGTGATCGAGCTCGCTTCGGTCAACGCCTTCACCACGCTGCAGACCACCTTCCTGGAGCAGCTCACCACCAGCATCGGCATCGTGCTCAACTCGATCGAAGCCACCATGCAGACGGAAGGTCTGCTGCGGCAGTCGCAGGATCTTGCCGGCGAGCTGCAGACGCAGCAGCGGGAGCTGCAGCAGACGAACGAGCAGCTTGAGCAGAAGGCGCAGCAGCTCGCCGAGCGCAACGTCGAGGTCGAGCGCAAGAACCAGGAGATCGAGCAGGCGCGGCGCGCGGTGGAAGAGAAGGCCACCGAGCTCGCGCTCACCTCGAAGTACAAGTCCGAGTTCCTCGCCAACATGTCGCATGAATTGCGCACGCCGCTGAACTCGATCCTGATCCTCGGGCAGCAGCTCACCGAAAATCCGGACGGCAACCTGTCGCCCAAGCAGGTCGAGTTCGCCCGCACGATTCACGGCGCCGGCACCGACCTGCTCAACCTGATCAGCGACATCCTCGATCTGTCGAAGATCGAGTCCGGCACCGTCACGGTCGAGGCGGATGAGATCTTCTTCTCCAACCTCCTGGACATGGTGGGCCGGCCGTTCCGGCACGAAGCGGATTCGCGTCAATTGGACTTCGCGATCAACCTCGACTCCACGCTGGGACGCAGCATCACGACCGACTCGAAGCGGTTGCAACAGGTGCTCAAGAACCTGCTGTCGAACGCCTTCAAGTTCACGTCGCAAGGCAGCGTCCGCCTCACGGTATCGTCGGCGCATGGCGGCTGGAGCGCCGATCATCCTGTGCTCAACCAGGCGCCCGCCGTGGTCGCGTTCGAGGTGTCCGATACCGGCATCGGCATCCCGCTCGAGAAACAGAAGCTGATCTTCGAAGCCTTCCAGCAGGCCGACGCCTCGACCAGCCGCAAATATGGCGGCACCGGTCTTGGGCTCGCGATCAGCCGCGAACTGTCGAACCTGCTCGGCGGCGAAATCCACCTCCGCAGCGCATCGGGCACGGGCTCGACCTTCACGCTCTATCTTCCGCTGCGCTATGTCGGCCCATCGTCGGCCGTGCGGACGACAACCCGCGTGCCCGGGCCGTCGGTTGTGCCGAGCCATGTGGTGAGCATCGAGCGGTCATTGGAGGCGGCGCCCGATGACGACCGGCTGTCCATCCGTCCGGGCGATCCGATCCTTCTGATCATCGAGGACGATCCGCACTATGCTCGGACCTTGATCGATCTCTCCCGCGACAAGGGCTTCAAGGCGCTCTTGGCGATGCGCGGCGACGACGCGCTCGATCTGGCGAAGCAATATCAGCCGACGGCGGTATCGCTGGACATCTTTCTTCCGGACATGCTGGGATGGAGCGTGCTCTGCGAGCTCAAGCAAAACCCGCTGACCCGCCACATCCCGGTGCAGATCATCTCGCTCGACGAAGACCGCCAGCACGGTCTTGCGCGCGGCGCATTCTCATTCGTCGTCAAGCCGACGAGCCGGGAAGGCATTTCGGACGCGTTGCACAAGATCAGGGAATTCGCGCAGCCGCGACGCCGACGCTTGCTGGTCGTCGAGGACAACAAGGCGGAGCAACTGAGCATCGATACCCTGCTCGGCCACGACGATATCGAGATCGAGTTCGCGGCGACCGGTGCCGACGCGCTCGCGACCCTGCGCGACCAGCGTTGCGATTGCGTCGTCCTCGACCTGCGGCTGCCCGACATGACGGGCTTCGAGGTTCTCGACGAAATTCGCAACGATCCGGCGCTGGCCGACGTTCCGGTCGTGGTCTTCACCGGGAAAGAGCTGTCGCCCGAGGAAGAGGCGCAACTGCACACCATGGCCCGCAGCATCGTGGTCAAGGGCGTGGAATCGCCGGAGCGGCTGCTCGACGAGACCGCGCTGTTCCTGCACCGCATCGTCACCGAATTGCCGGCCGAGAAGCAGCAAATGCTGGAGCGCCTCACGAGTTCGGACGAGGCGCTCATCGGCCGCTCGGTCCTGCTGGTGGACGACGATGCGCGCAACATCTTCGCGCTATCGAGCGTATTGGAGCGCCGCGGGATGAACGTCCTCACCGCCACGACCGGCAGCGAGGCGATCGAGCGCATCGCGAACACACCGGACCTCGCCATCGTGCTGATGGACATCATGATGCCGGAGATGGACGGCTATCAGACCATCCGGAAGATTCGCGAGAACCCGGCCTATCGCCGCTTGCCGATCGTCGCCTTGACGGCCAAGGCGATGAAAGGCGACCGCGAGAAGTGCCTCGAAGCCGGCGCATCGGACTATCTCGCCAAGCCGGTCAACACCGAGCAGCTATTGTCCGCGCTGCGCATGTGGCTGCATCGGTAGGTGGCCGGGCTCATGGCAAAAACCGACAAGGTCAACGTCCTGCTGGTGGATGACCAGCCCGCGAAGCTGCTGTCCTATGAGGTCATCCTCAAGGACCTCGACGCGAACCTGATCAAGGCTTCGTCGGCGCGCGAGGCGCTCGATCAACTCCTGCGCAATGACGTTGCGATCCTGCTGATCGACGTCTGCATGCCGGAACTCGACGGCTTCCAGCTGGCGGCGATGATCCGGGAGCATCCGCGCTTCAAGCAGACCGCGATCATCTTCATTTCGGCGATCCAGTTCACCGACAGCGATCTGATGCGCGGCTACGAGATGGGGGCCGTCGACTATGTGCCGGTGCCGGTTATTCCGCAGGTGCTGCGCGCCAAGGTGAAGGTGTTTGCCGAGCTCTACCGTAAGACCAAGCAGCTCGAGCGGCTCAACCGCGGCCTGGAGGAACGCGTCGCGGAGCGCACCGCCGAGCTCGAAGCCTCCAACGCGCGCTTGATGGAGAGCGAGCGGTCGCGCAGCCTCGCGCTCGCGGCCGGCCAGATGGGCTCCTGGGAGTGGGATGTCGCGAGCGGCGAGTGCAAATGGGACGACGGCCAGTACCGCATCTTCGGCGTGGCGCCCGGCTCCATCAAAATGACGGTCGACAGCATCCGCTCGCTGATCCACCCCGAAGACTTCGCCAGAATCCGGACGATCGTGGCGGACCCTGACAGTCAGAACCAGACGTTCCAGACCGAGGCCAGGGTCATCAGGCCGACCGGGCAGGTGCGCTGGTGCATCTGCGCCGCCGCCAAATCCTTCGACCCGCGGGGACGCGTGAGGCGCGTGAGCGGCGTCACGATCGATATCACCGACCTCAAGGAGGCCGAGGCGCGCCACACGCTGCTGATCCGGGAAATCGATCATCGCGCGCGCAATGTGCTCGCGGTCGCACAATCGATCATTCGGCTCACGCGGGCAAAATCGATCGACGACTACATTGCCAAGATCGAAGGTCGTATCAAGGCGCTGTCGACCGCGCACGGCCTCCTGTCGGAGTCGCGCTGGGAGGGCGCCGACCTCGGCAAGCTCGTCGACGAGGAACTCGCCCCCTACCGGCAGGGCGACGTCAAGCGGTTCACCGCGACCGGCCCGAGCGTCTTCCTGCATCCGGCCAGCGCCCAGAGCGTGGCATTGGTGCTGCATGAACTGGCGACGAACGCGGCGAAATACGGCGCGATGTCCGCGCCCCACGGCTGCGTCCGGGTGGACTGGGAAGCGCGGGACGACTTCCTGGCACTGACCTGGGAGGAGGCCGACGGACCGGCCGTTCAAGTGCCCACCTCCGATGGCCACGGCATGATGGTGATCAACGCGAGCGTGGTGCGGCAGCTTGGCGGCACGGTGAGCTTCGACTGGCGGCCGGCCGGGCTGCGCTTCGCCATGTCGGCGCGGATCAGCAGCGAGGACGCCAAGAGTGACTCCCGGCGGGCGCTGGAAGACGCCCGGAACAGTAACGATCACCGCTCGCCGGCCTCCGACACTGCCATACGGCTGCTGCTGGTCGAGGACGAGGAACTCGTCGGCATGATGATGAAGGACATGCTGGTCGAGCTTGGCTACGCCGTCATCGGGCCGATCACCCGGATGGCCGACGCGATGCAGACCGTCTCCAGGGAATCGTTTCACGCCGCGGTTCTCGACATCAATCTGAACGGGGAACTGGTCTACGACCTGGCGGACGCCATCTCGGCGCGCGATATCCCGCTCCTGTTCGTGACCGGCTACGGTGCCGAGGCAGTCGTGGAACGCTTCCGGCGCGTGCCGGTGCTGCAAAAGCCGATCGACCGCGCATCTCTGCAACGCGCTTTGACAGCCAATATGTCGTTGAAAGCGCAAACCGCCGCGGCAAGGCGCACCGAGCCCGCAGAACAATTAGGCGGCACGCCGCGTTGAAATTCCCGGCCGCGCCGGCAAACCGTCAGACCGTCAGCTCCAACGTACAAACGAGGCCGTCGGGAGCAAAATCCAGCTTGGCCTTGTCGGAACTGTTGTTGAGTGCGCGCTCGATCAGCCGCGACCCAAATCCCTTGCTCTCCGGCGCCACGACCGGGGGGCCGCCAATCTCCTGCCAGCAAAGTGTGACCCGGTTGGGCTCACTGCCGCGCTTCCAGATGACCCGCACCTGACCGCTGTCGTTCGACAAGGCCCCGAACTTCGTGGCGTTGGTGGCAAGCTCGTGCAGTCCCATGGCGAGCAAGGACGACCTCTGTGCATCGAGCGAGATGTCGTCGGGCCCCTCGATCAGGAAGCGCTTGTGGTGCGTCTCCTGGAACGGCTCCAGCGCACGCTCGACGATGGCTTTCAGCGAAGCCTGATGCCAATTCCGGCTGGTCAGCAGGTCATGTGCGCCCGCGAGGGCTTGCAGCCGCGCGATAAAGGCCTGGCGGTCCACATCCGATATGTCGCGCAAGGTCTGCGCCGCGATCGCCTGCACCGTCGCCAGCGTATTCTTGATGCGGTGCTTCATCTCGTTCACCAGGAGCTGCTGCTGCTCCTCGGCGACTTTGCGCTCGGTGATGTCGCGGGCGATCTTGGACGCGCCGATGACGCGGCCGGCGCCATCCTTGACTGGCGACACCGTGAGCGAGACATCGAGCAGGCGGCCGCTCTTGTGCCGGCGGACGGTTTCGTAGTGCTCGACGCGCTCGCCGCGCCGGATGCGACCGAGGATGTCGTGTTCCTCGCCGTACCGCTCGGGCGGGATGAGCATGGTCACTGGCTGGCCGATCGCTTCCTCCGCCGTGTAGCCGAACAGCCGCTCGCCGCCCTTGTTCCAACTCCTGATGATGCCGTTGAGGTCCTTGCTCACGATGGCATCGTCGGAGGACTCCACGATCAGCGCGAGCCGCCGGGAATCTCCTTCGGCACTTCGGCGCTCGGTCACGTCGTGGATCGACGCAATCCATCCGTCGATGTTGCCCTGCCGGTCGAATTCCGGTGTGTAGACGACGTGCAGAAAGCGCTCGCCTACGCCCTGGATGCGGACACGGTCCTCGTACTCGACGCGTTTGCCTTGCAGCATGTCCTCGATGTGCGGAACGATCGCCTTGAAAGCTTCCTCGCCCACGATCTCGACAATCGGCCGGCCGATTAAATCCGAGGGCGGACGGCCGATCATGTTGGCGTAGGCCTGGCTGACGAAACGATACGTCAGGTCGCGGCCGCAGCGGGCCAGCATGAACGGCGTGCGGTCGAAGATCCGCTCGAGGTCCGCTTCGCGCGTGCGCAACTGGTCGATGTCGACCAGCAGGTTCACCCCGCCGATGAAGGCGCCGGACGCGTCATACAGCGGCTGCGGATTGGCGATGAACGGCACCCGCGTTCCGTCCGGGCGTTCGGCGACCGCCTCCATGCCGCGGATCGGACGCCGCTCCTTTAACGCCAGCGCCATCGGGCATTGGTCGTGAGGCAGCGGCGTGCCGTCAGGCCAGTAGAGCTTCCAGGAGCCGCACCATTCGCTCTTGCCGAGCTCGGGGCGGTGTCCCCACAGTGCTGCGGCCGCCTCGTTGTAATAGGTGATGCGCCCATCGGCATCGGTGATGTAGACGGCGGCGGGCAGCACATCGAGCACCGCCTGAAAATGGGCGTCGCCCCGCAGCAAGGCCTCTGCCGCCGGGCGCAAGAACTCCAACGACCCCAAGCGCTCAGGCGTTACGCCCGCCACGTCGCTCATTTTGAAGTCCCGATCGTTGCACCACAGCCGACGGAAAAAAACCTATGACTCCCCCTGACGTTCTGCAACTGCGCGCGGGCTGAAAACCGCGCCCGCGAGGGAAATTTCCGCAAGTCTATGTCATCTACCCGACCAACCGCCGCGCCTATGAACGGCCCCGGATTTCGCTACGCTCCATCCGGGCTACGCGCGAGGTCAATGCTTCTCCGCCAGCGCCTTGTCGCGGATCGCCGAGAGCGACATCGCGGGCGTGAGCGCCTCGGGGTCGACCTTGACGTGGATGATCGCGGGCAGGCCTGATTTCTGCGCCGCTTCGAACGCCGGCATGAAATCTTCGGTCTTCTCCACCGTCGCGCCGTAGCCGCCGAAGGCGCGCGCATAGGCGGCGAAGTCGGGGTTCTTGAGCGCGGTGCCGACGACGCGGCCGGGATAGTGCCGCTCCTGGTGCATGCGGATGGTGCCGTACATGCCGTTGTCCATCACGACGATGACGATCGGCAGATCGTACTGCATGGCGGTGGCGAACTCCTGCCCGGTCATCAGGAAGTCGCCGTCGCCCGCGAAGCAGACCACCGTGCGCGCAGGATCGAGCCGCTTCATGCCGACCGCGGCCGGCACGCCGTAGCCCATCGAGCCCGAGATCGGCGCAAGTTCGCTGCCATATTTGCGATAGCGCGAATAGCGGTGCACCCAGACCGAGAAATTGCCGGCGCCGTTGGTGATCACGGCGTCGTCCGGCAATTTGGCGCGCAGCGACGTGACGATCTCGCCCATGTTGACCGCGCCCGGCACTTTCGTCGGCTTGTCGGTCCAGGCGAGGAAATCGGCGTGCGCGATGGGTGTGCCTTCGCTCCAGCGCAGGTCGTTCGGTGGCTGCAGGCCTTCGAGCGCGGCCGCGAACGCGGTCGGCGCGGCGTTGATCGCAAGCTCGGCGCGATAGACGCGGCCAAGCTCGGCGACATCGGGAAACACATGCACGAATTTCTGCTTCGGCGCCGGAATGTCGAGCAAGGTGTAGCCCTGCGACGGCATCTCGCCGAGCCGCCCGCCGACCAGGACGATGAGGTCGGCGCCCTTCACGCGCGCGAGCAGTTTCGGATTGGGCCCGATGCCGAGGTCGCCGGCGTAGCAGGGGTGATCGGGATCGAACAGGTGCGCGCGGCGGAACGTCGTAGCAACCGGCAGCGCAAAACGTTCGGCGAAGCGTTGCACCGACGCGCAGGCGGCCTCCGACCAGCGGCTGCCGCCGAGCAGCACGATCGGGCGCTCCGCCGCCCAGATCATCTTCTGTCAGCGGCTCATGTCGGTGAGGCCGGGCCAGGTCTCGACCGGCTCGAACGGCGGCGCGTCCTCGACCGCGACGCGCTCGGTCAGCATGTCCTCCGGCAGCGCGATGACGACCGGGCCGGGCCGGCCGCTGGTCGCCGTGTAGTAGGCGCGCGAGATCAGCTCGGGGATGCGGGCGGGATCGTCGATTTCGGTCGCCCACTTGGCGATGGTGCCGAACACCGCGCGGTAGTCGAGCTCCTGGAACGCTTCGCGCTCGCGCATGTGGCGCGCGACCTGCCCGACGAACAGGATCATCGGCGTGGAGTTCTTGCCGTGCAATGTGCAGCCCCGCCGACGCGTTGGTGGCGCCCGGCCCGCGGGTGACGAAGCAGATGCCGGGCTTGCCGGTCGCCTTGCCGACCGCCTCCGCCATGATGGCGGCGCCGCTCTCGTGCCGGCAGATGGTAACGGCAAGCTCGCTGCCATGGCAGGCGTCGAGCGCCGCGATGTAGCTCTCGCCCGGCACGCAGAACATGTGGCGCGCGCCGTGGATCACGAGCTGATCGATCAGAATCTCGCCGCCGGTTCGCAGGTTGTCCTTGGCGCGCATGCTGTCTCCTGAATCTTTCGTGACCCGTGTTGTAGCAAGTTGCGCCGCGCGCCGTCACGCCACGGAGGCGGTCGTGGACTCCCCTCCCCCCGCGCAGCAGTGGGGAGGGGTCGGGGGTGGGGGGCCGCTATGTGCAAGATGGAAGCGCCCCCCACCCCGGCTCGTTCGCTCCGCTCACATCGCCGACCCTCCCCACCGCCATAGCGCGTCGAAGACGCGCGTAAACGCGCTTATGGCGGGGGGAGGGTAAACCCGCCGCACGATCGCATTCAAAAATGCACGAGTTTGACGAGTAGTGGGCTTACCGCTTGATCGGACAGAACTTGGTCGGGATCATCAGCGAGGTCTTTTGCTCGACCAGGTAGCCCAACTCGTTGAGCTTCTGCAGGTAGGTGCGCCACTCCGGGTCCGCCAACATGCCGGCGCGGCGCTGCGCGCGGTCGGCGGCATCCTCGTAGCCCCACTGGTGCACGACCGTGTTCATCTCGCCGCTCTCGGCAAACATGTAGGCGATCGGCGCGCCGAGATGCCGCGACTGCGGCGCAAGGCCGTATTGTTCGTAGATGGCGAGATGGGCCTGCGTCATGCCGGGCTTGATGCGGTAGGTGCGATGATCGACGAGCACGCTGTCCTCCTGGGATGAGATTTGGATCGCGGCGACATCTTTCGGGCTGCCGCCGGCAGGTCAATAGCGGCGGCGATGCCGGAATCGCGTGGCGCGCATGGCACTTCCGCGACACGCGGCCGGCTACTTGGCGCAGCGCACCTCGACCGAGAACGATTTCGCGCGCTCGACTACGTCCGGCACGGGCAGTTCCTTGCCGGGCTGGCCGCTCGCATAAGCGAACCCGCCGGCATCGAGGAAGTTGGCGGCGACGGAAGACTTGATCGCAAAGTTGATGTTCTGCGGAATATCCTCGGTGGCGCGCGCGACCCGCAACGCGTCGAGCTTGCTGAACACGACCCCCACGACATTCCCGCTCATGTCGACCAAAGGGCCGCCGCTGTTGCCGGGCTGCACCGGCGCGGAGATTTGCAGGTGGCGCGAGTCGTTGCGCAGGCCGGCGAGCGCGGAAATCCCACCGGTCGTCGCATTGCCGGCGGAACTGAGCAGCCCGGACAGCGGGAATCCGTAGACCACGATCGCCTCGCCCGCTCTCGGCGATGGGTTGGCCCTGATCGTCGCGACGTGCTCGGTCTTCACGTCGGCCTTGAGAAGCGCGAGATCGTCATGCTCGTTGCGCGACAGGATGCTGGCCGGCGCCGTCGTGCCCTGCGCGGTGCGGACGACGACGTTCGTGCAGCTTCCAACGACGTGCGCGTTGGTCAGCACATGTCCGTCCTTCGTAATGAAGAAGCCGGAACCGGTCGACCCTCGCGCCGCGGCTTTGGATTTGGCCGGCGGGGTGTTCGCCGCACTGGCAGGCGCATTCTTCGTCGCGGGGGGTGCGCTTTTCGCGCTCGGCGCCGCGGTCTCGACGGGCGGGAACACCGCGCCGAGGGTTTTGCCATGCAGCGTGACGTCGTCGTATTCGTAACGCCACAGGCGCAGGCGCTTCATCAGATTCTCGCCGAGGTGGTCGGCGGACTTTTCCAGTTCGCGGCACCATTTGTTGTCGGGCAAGCCGCGAATGCCGATGTCGATCTGCCGCGCGGTCTCGGCGATTTTGTCGACGTGGCCCTTCTGGTACACCATGAGCTTCTCGGTGTAGCGGGCGAACGCCTGCTTCAGTGACGCGGGCGTCCGGTCGTCGGCCTGCAGCCGCGGAAACCGGACCGAAATTTTCGCCGTGATCGTGGCGCCGGTGATCGCGCAGTTCGGCAAGCCGCGGAAGGTGAAGCGCCAGGCGATATCGCCATACGTGATGGCGTCGCGGTGCTCGCCGTCGCGGGTGGACGTAGGACTAAGCTTGTCGAGGCCCGCGCGCACCTCCTGCGGGGTCGTGCCAGTGACGTCGTAGTAATCCATGGACTGGGTGATGAGCGCTTCGGCAAATGCCGGCGCCAGCGCCGCCCAATAGACGAAGAAACCAGCCGGAACGCTGACTGCCCCAACACGCATGGCGCGTATTATTGTGAGATGCGCGTGTTCCGGCAAGGGGGCCCGGATGGAAGAATATGTCCCGCCGGTGCGTTAGCCTGTCGTCCTCGCCCCGCCCGGAATTTGGAGGCTCACATCAGCGACCCGCCGACCGCAGCATCCCAGCAGCCGGTGTTTGCGTTCCTCGCCGACCCCGCCACGCACGGCGGGGCGCCGGTCAAGCGCATCGACACGCACGCCGCCTCGGTGTTCCTCTCAGGCGAGCGTGCGCTCAAGGTCAAGCAGGCGGTGCGCTTTCCGTTTCTCGACTATTCGACGCTCGACAAGCGCAAGGCCGCCTGCGAGGCGGAGCTTCAGGTCAACCGGCCGTTCGCGCCCGAACTCTACCGCCGCGTGGTGCCGATCACCCGCGCGGCGGATGGAACGCTCGCACTCGGCGGCGACGGAATACCGGTCGAATGGGCGGTCGAGATGCGGCGCTTCGACGAGACCGCGACGCTCGACCACCTGGCCGACGCCGGTAAGCTTGACGCCACGCTCGCGGACGCACTCGGCCGCGCTGTCGCCGCCGCTCATGCGCTCGCGCCGCCGGTCGCGGCGGAACCGTGGATCGACGCACTGGCGAGCTATATCGGGCAGAACGATGCGGACTTCCGCGCCGCGCCCGAACTGTTCGATCGGACAGCCGCGACGGAGATCGCCGAGGCGAGCCGCGCGGCGCTCGCGCGTCTGCGTCCACTGTTGCTCGAACGCGGCCGGCTCGGATTCGTCCGCCGCTGCCACGGCGATCTTCACCTCGGCAACATCGTGCTGATCGAGGGGCGGCCGGTGCTGTTCGACGCGATCGAATTCGACCCGGTCATCGCTTCCGGCGATGTGCTCTACGATCTCGCCTTCCTGCTGATGGACCTGATCGAACGCCGGCGCGCCGACGTCGCGCACGGCGTGCTCAACCGTTACCTGCTCGAGACCCGGCAGATTGAAGACCTCGACACGCTCGCAGCCTTGCCGCTGTTTCTCTCGCTGCGTGCCGCGATCCGCGCCAAGGTGACGGCGGCGCGACGCGCGCACGCACCGGACGACGCGACGATAACGCAGAGCGCCCGCCGCTATTTCGACCTGGCCAAGGATGCGCTGCGGCCGCGGCATCCGGCGCTGATCGCGGTCGGCGGTCTGTCAGGCACCGGCAAGTCGCTGCTCGCGCACGCTCTTGCGTTGGATTTTCTGCCCTATCCAAGCGCTGTCGTGTTGCGGTCGGACATCGAGCGCAAGGTGCTGTTCGGCAAGAATGAGCTGGCGAAGCTGCCGCCCGAGGCTTATGCGCCGGCTGTGACGCGGCGCGTCTATGCCACCATCGTCGACAAGGCGCGCCGCGCGCTCGCGGCCGGTCATTCGGTGATCGTCGATGCAGTGTTCGCGGCGGCGCCGGAGCGCGCCGCGGTCGAGCAATCCGCTGGCGTGCTCGGCGTGCCGTTCCACGGCCTCTTCTTGACCGCCGATCTCGCGACGCGGCTTGCGCGTGTCGGATCGCGCCGCGGCGATGCCAGCGACGCGGACCCGGCGGTCGCCCAGCAACAGGAGGACTACGACCTGGGCGATCTCCGCTGGGCGCACGTCGATGCCTCCGGCACGCCGGAGCAGACGCTGGAGCGCACGCGCCATGCGATCGCGACGCTGAGGCCACGCGGCATAAGGCAGGGTAGACTGCTTTGATGCGCTTCGACTCCCGCAAGTTCGCCGTCGCGACCGCAGGCTTCAGCGCGTTTCTCAATCTCTACTCGCCGCAGGCGCTGCTGCCCGCGCTCGCCCGCGAGTTCGGCGTCGGCGCGGCCGAGATCAGCACCATCATGACGGCGAGTGCGCTCGCCATCGCGCTGACCGCGCCGTTCACCGGCGCCATCGCGGACGTGCTGGGCCGCAAGCGCGTCATCACCGCGGCGATGCTGGCGGTCGTGCTGCCGATGGCCGGGGCGGCGCTCGCAACCGACGTGCCGTCACTGATCGCGTGGCGTTTCGTGCAGGGCCTCCTGCTGCCGCCGATTTTCGCCGTCACCGTCGCCTACATCGGCGACGAATGGCCGGCGCCCGAAGTCGCGGGCGTGGCCGGCATCTACATCGCGGGCTCGAGCATCGGCGGATTCTGCGGCCGGTTCGTGCCGGGCGTGCTTGCCGACCTCGTGGGCTGGCGCGGCGCCTTCCTGGTGCTGGCCGCGCTGTCGCTTGCCAGCGCGGTCGTCCTCGCGTTGCTGCTCCCGCGCGAGAAGCACTTCGTGCGGTCCGAGGGCCTTGCGGTCTCGGCGCGGCAGATGCTGCGGCATTTGAAAAACCCGCAGCTTGTCGCCACCTGCGCGATCGGCTTCGGCGTGCTGTTCAACTTCATCGCCGTGTTCACCTATGTGAGCTTCCACCTCGCCGGCCCGCCGTACAATTTCTCATCGAGTCTGCTCGGCGCGATATTCGTCACCTACCTGGTCGGCACCGTGGTGTCGCCGATGACCGGCTGGGCGATCGCCCAGCTCGGACGAAGGCGGCTGCTGCTCGCCATCATGGCCGCGTGGGCAACGGGTGCGCTGCTGACGCTCGCGCCACCGGTTTCCGCCATCGTGCTCGGGCTCATCCTCTGCGCGGCCTGCGGCATGCTGGTGCAGACGATCTCCACCGGCTACGTCACGGCGATCGCCAAGGAGGGCCGCTCCTCGGCGGTCGGTCTCTACGTCACCGCCTTCTATATCGGGGGCAGCATGGGGGCCTTCCTGCCCGGCCTTGCCTGGGTCCGGGGCGGCTGGCCGGCCTGCATCGCCATGGTGGTCGCCGTGCAGGCCGCGATGGCGCTGGTCGCCGCCCTCGCCTATCGCCGCGTGACCGTTTAGACTTTCGTCATGGCCGGGCTTGACGGTTCTGCCATCACGCCGGGGATTCACACATGACCATGCCGACGCCGCACCAGTTCGAATTCCTGCGCTCGATCGACACGCCGACGGTGTGCAACCTGGTCGAGATCGTCGCGCCCGAGCGGCGCGGCTTCGGCTACACCGTCCGGCACCTGCATTGCCCGTTCCCCGACCTGCCGCCGATCGTCGGCTTCGCCAAGACCGTCACCTTCAAGGCCAAGGACAAGGTGCCGCTCGGCGAGGCCGGCTACATGCAGAAGCGGCTCGACTACCTCGATTACGTCGCCGGCAATCCGCAGCCCGCCATCATGGTGATGCACGACCTCGACGGCGACACCGGCCATTTCGGCTACGGCGCGTTCTGGGGCGAGGTGCAGTCGAACGTGCACAAGGCTCTGGGCGCGCTCGGCGTCGTCACCGACGGCAGCATCCGCGACATCCCGATGATCGCGCCCGGCTTCCAGATGCTGGCCGGCTCGCTCGCGCCGTCGCACGCCTATGTGCACGTCGTCGACTACGGCATCGACGTCGACGTCCACGGCATGGCGGTGAAGAGCGGCGAGTTAATTCATGCTGACCGCCACGGCGCCTGCATCGTGCCCACAGACAAGATCGACGCCATGAAGGTCGCGCTGGTGGCGCTCGCCGACAAGGAGGCCAAGATCATCGAGGCGGCGCGCTCGGGCGGCGGCGTCGCGGCGATCAAGGCCGCCATGAAGGGGTAGCGGCCGCGGCTATTTGGCGAACAGCGCCATCGCCTCGTTGGCCAGCACCCCGCCGGTGATCGAGATCGGTGCGAACGGCGCCTTGGCGGCCACGTCGGCGGCGGTCAGCATGATCTGATCGAGCCTGGTCGCAAGCTGTGCCGTGCTCGCGGCGAACACCAGCCGGCCGATATGGCACCACAGGATCGCGCCCATGCACATGGCGCACGGTTCGCCGGAGGTGTAGAGCGTCGCGCCGCGCAGCGCGTCGGGCCCGTGCGCGGCCAGACACCGGCGGATCGCCACCATCTCGCCGTGCGCGGTCGGGTCGCGGTCGGTGCGGCCGAGATTGCGGCCGCGCGCGATGATCGCACCGTCGCGCACGATCACGGCGCCGAACGGATAGTCGGCCTGCCGCGCCTCGTCGATGGCGTCGCGCATGAACCGCAGATCGTCAGCCGCATTCGGCGCGAACTGCGCCCGCGCCAGCGCGGGCAGCACGGCCGCGCATGCGAAGCCCGCGAGGAAGGCGCGCCGGTTTGGAAACGTCCCGGCGTGTACGGAGCAGCATTCTCGATCGCGCATAGTGCCTCCTCAGTTGTCCGGCAGCGCGACGAAGATCAGCACCGCCCCGATCACGACGACGAAACGGAACGCGCTCGGCACGCCGTTCCATTGTTGCGACTGCCACATGCCGAACCACTCGCCGCCGATGGTCATGAACCCGACCTGCCAGAGCAGGAACCCGAGCGCGAGCCCGACCACCGCGATCGTCTTCGCCCGGTTGAATGCGCTCGCATCGCCACGAACTTGACGCACGAGCTGGAATACGCCGATCCAGCACAGGATGGCGATCGCGCCTTCGGTGGCGATGATGAGCGCATAGGCCGCGCGATGCAGCGCCGGATCGGTGATCGCGCGGTATTTGATGGTCGAGAACTCGAAGATCGTATCCATCGACAGCACATGCTGCACGAACAGGAAATTGGTGTTGTAGTCGGTGATGTTGCCGAACGTGACGAGGCTGGCGAACAGCGCGATGGCGGCGACAAGCACAACCTTCGTGGCACGCAGCGCCAGCATGGTGATCTCCCGCGCTATCGCGGCAGGCAGGAATTTGCGCTGGAGCAGCGGTCGCCGATCACCGCGATGCCTTGAATTTCGACCAGCATCCCGGGCTGCGCGAGCCCCGTCACGGTGATCAGCGCGCTACCGGGGTAGTTGCCGTCCGGAAACATCTCGCGGCGGATCTCGGTGAGCTTGTCGCCGTTACGGACATCGACGATGAACACCGTCATGGTCACCAGATTGGCGAGGCTGCCACCCGCCTTCTTCAGCGTCTGATCCATCGCGCGAAACACCTGCCGGGCCTGCGCTTCGAAATTTCCAGTCAGGTCCTTGCCCTGGTCGTCACGCAGTCCGGTCTGTCCCGCGAGCCAGACCACACGGCCGCCTTCGGTGATTACTCCCGGCGAGAATGCGCGGGCCTTCTGCCGCTCGGTCTTCTCCATGTATTCGGCCGCACCGGCGTGCGCGGTCAAAGCGGCAAGCGCCAGCAGCGCGAGGGTGGTGCGTAGAATTTCTCGCATCGTTGCGTCTCCAATCGTATTGATCGGCGTGAGCCGCGCATATTGTAGCCTGCGACGCACGTGCTGGCGACGCATGAGTTGCAGTCCGCGCCTACGCGATTGACTCGCTCGGTCCGAACGGGAATTCTCGCGCGGTCGGCGCGCGAGTGCCGATTTAATGGGCTCCGGAGGGCAAAAATGGCGTCTTACACGTTCCAGATCTTCAAAGACAAGGCGGGCGAATTCCGCTTCCGCTTCAAGGCGCCGAACGGCGAGATCATGTTCGGTTCGGAAGGCTACAAGGCCAAGGCCTCGGCGACCGACGCGATTGCGTCGATCAAGAAGCACGCCCCGGACGCCACCGTGGACGACCAGACGAAATAGCCAAACGGCGTCGTTTCAATCTCATGAGACGGTAAGAAACAAACGGCCCCCGGCGGATGCCGAGGGCCGTTGTTGGCCTCCCGTCGATCGGGAGCGGCTAGAGGCCCCAATAGGGCGTCACGCCGTAGTAATCGTAGACGGTGCGTTCGCGCGCGCGATCCGACCAGTCCCAGCTCTCATGCTTGCTGTACTTCGGCGCGCCCTTGAGCTGCTGCTCGGCGATATTGACCTCGTAGCCTTCGAGCTTCGGATTATAGGTGAGCAGCGACCAGGGCAGCGGGTAGTAGTCCTCGCCGATCCCGAGGAAGCCGCCGAAGCTCATGACCGCGTAGGCGACCTTGCCCGAGCGCTTGTCGATCATGATGCGCTCGATCGCACCGACCTTGTCGCCGTTGGAACGATAGACCGCGGTTCCCTCGACCTTGTCGCTGCCGATCAGGCTCGAGGTTTCGCGCGTGTCGATCGTGGCGCTTTGCGTGCCAATTGCCATTGAGTTTTCTCCTTGAGTGAATAGCCGGCGCGAACGGCCGGCCTCGGGAGGAGAACCGCGCAAGGCAAAGGCGGTTCCGCGCACGCCGCGGCTTTTTCCGGAACTCCGGAACCACGTTTGCGTTCCATCTCAAGGAACTCAGAGCAGGGAGAGCAGAACGATGCCCCGCGGTGACAAATCGAGCTACACCGACAAGCAGAAGCGCCAGGCCGAACACATCGAGGAAGGCTACGAGAAGCGCGGCCTTGGCACTCAGGAAGCGGAGCGCCGGGCCTGGGCGACCGTCAACAAGGAGACCGGCGGCGGCAAGAAGAGCGGCTCGGGCCGCGGCAAGAAGGTGAGCCACGCCTCGTCGCGCAAGGGCGGGCGGCTCGGCGGCCGCGCATCCGCGCAGCGCCCGGCGGCGGCGCGCTCGCGCTCGGCCCGCAAGGCGGCGACGACGCGCAAGCGGCGCGCGGCTCGCTAGCTTCGCGACGCAGATTACGCCTGGCTTAGGCGCACTCTCCGTTCGTCCCCGCGAAAGCGGGGACCCAGAATCACAAACGCCGAGCGCCCGTCCGTCAGGCTTGCGCGAGCGCGCCGCTCCCGCGTGCGCGTTCCGCAAGATCGGCGGCGGCGCGCCGCATCGTCAGGCCGTAGAGCGCGAGCATGGCGATCAGACCGAGCGGCAGGCCGATGGCACCTGCGACACTACGGGCAATGAGCGGCGTCACCCAGACGAAGGCCAATAGGCTGATCTCATAATCGCGGAAGCCGTGCGCCAATCCGTGGCGCGCGAAGAACGCAATCGCGACCGCCAGCACGACGAGGTCGTAGTCGAGCACGTAGGGCGTCGCGAGCAGGCAGGCGCAGGCGAGCGCGGCCGCCTTGAGGTCGTCCGCCGCGCGGCTGCGCCAGAGCCAGACGAGGCTCGCGGCGACCGCCAGCGCGAGCGCCGCCTGCGCCGCATAGGCGGCGTCAACGCTGCCGCCCCACATGCGCACCGCCGAGAAGATGCTCTGGATTTTCTCCCAGCCGGTGTCGCCGGCTTCCAGCACCACGACGCGGGTGAAGCCGGCGAACTCCGCGAACGCCGCCCAGACCTTCGTGCCGAACAGCACCAGCGTCACCGCGCAAGCGACGAGCACGGTCGCGGCTGCGGCTACGATCACCCGCCAGCGCAGCGTGGCCAGCAGCACCAGCGGGATCATCACGCCGAACTGCGGCTTGTAGGCGAGACAGCCCGATCAGCACGCCCGCGATCACCGGCCGCTGGTCGAGCAACAACAGCGCGCCGCCCAGGAGCGACGCAGTCAGAAAGCCGTTCTGACCGTGGCCGAGATTGACGAAAGTCGCCGGGAAGGCGAGCGCGAGGAGCACGGTCTCCCGCCGCGGCACGATCGCCTGCATGGTGGCGAGGTATGCGGCCAACGTGACGCTGGTCCAGACCAGGAGCGCCCAGCCGTAAGGCATGAGGGCCAGCATCGCGGCAACGATCAAAAACATCGGCGGATAATGCCAGCCGAAGAACGGTACCGGGTGGCCGGGAAACGCCTCCTTCTCCGCCGCGTACTGTCGCACCGGGTCGAACGGCGCTTCCGGCTGGCCGTCCAGCACCAGTTTGCCGGCGGCCCAGACGTTGGAGAAATCGGTGCCGATCGGCTTGTCGTTGCGATCGACCAGTCCGTCGGCGAGCGCGATCCAGATCACTGCCGCCACGACCGAGACAGCAATCAGAATGAGCGAATAGCCGCGCAGGCGGTCCGGTGTCAGCCACGTGCCCGATTTGATCTGTTCCCACATGCTGCCGCGTCCGGATAAGGCCGAAGTCTCAGGGGCCAAAGTCTTGGTGGCCGAAATCTTGGCGCCCGAAGTCTTGGCGACCGAAGTTTTGGCGAATGTGCAGGACGGCGGTTTAAGGCGGCCTTAACCCAAACGTCCTTCGATGGAATTTGTGAGTGGGCGCGAGGGGATGAGTTTGCCGGCTCGACCGTGGGGTTTGCCCGGCAAAAAGCCGAAATTGGCGGCGATACTCGCAACCGAGCGTGACGCCCATCGCGGGGCGGCGGGAACTCTCGATCGGAAACCAGACCATGAGACGGTCCAGACATCGGTCCAACAATCGCTTTGGGACGGCCGCGGCCGTCTGCGCTTTGGCAACGGTACTATTGGCGGGCACCACGGCCGGCGCGCAGGATCGCGGAACGGTCAATCCGAAGCCGCTGCCGCCGCTGGCCAATCCGGACGATCCGGACACGCCCGCCAAGGCCTTGTTCGGCCGCCGTCCGACACCCGCTCCGCTCGAGACCCGCGTGATCGGATTCTACTCGAAGGGCTGCCTCGCCGGCGCCAAGGCGCTGCCGATCAACGGCAAGACCTGGCAGGTCATGCGGCTCTCCCGCAACCGCAACTGGGGCCACCCGACGCTGGTGGATTTCCTGGAGCGGCTATCCGCCAAGGGCACCCGGCTCGGCTGGCCGGGACTTCTGGTCGGCGACATGTCGCAGCCGCGCGGCGGCCCCATGCTCACCGGACACGCGAGCCATCAGGTCGGGCTCGACGCCGACATCTGGCTGAGCCCGATGCCGAACCGCGAGCTGACGCGCGCCGAACGCGAGGACACGTCCGCCACCATGGTGGTCGCCGAGGACAGGAAGGACGTCGATCCGAAAGTCTGGACACCAGCGCACGGCGCGATCATCAAGGCCGCGGCGCAGGATCCGATCGTCGAGCGTATTTTCGTCAACGCGGCGATCAAAAAGGCGCTCTGCCGCGAGGCCGGCAGCGATCGCGGCTGGCTGCACAAGGCGCGCCCGTACTACGGGCACGACTATCATTTCCATGTGCGTATCAAGTGCCCCGCGGGCGGCGGCGAGTGCAAGCCTCAGGAGCCGGCGCCGTCCGGCGACGGATGCGGCGCTGAACTCGACCATTGGTTCAGCGATGCGATCCTGCACCCCAAGCCGTCGACCATTCCGCCGCAGCCGAAGCCGCCGATGAAGCTGGCCGATCTGCCGCAGGCCTGCCGGCAGGTGCTGCTGGCGCCATAGTGCTTTTCCGGCTGGGATTTGAACTACCGCGCCGGTGTCACGCCACCTCGATGCGAACCGCGATCGCTGCGCTCGCAATGACCGCGCGATCGTTGTTGTCGGCATCGCTGACATCGAGACCGCCCTTGACGGCCTTCACGGTGACGTTGCCCACGGGCAAGGAGCTCTTGACCTTTTCGAGGTCCACCTGCTCCGGCCGCTGAACACCGACCGTCACCTCCACATCCAATTTGGTCTTGTCGATCGCCAACGATCGAATGAAGGAAAGCGAGCTGTGATGCAGCGCGTCCTGCACGGCGCGCAGCGCGGCCTTGGTGTAGTCGGAGCCATGCAGATCGTTGCCGCTGCCCAGTTCCAGGATCACTCGCGTCTTTGGCATGAATGTCTTCTTCAAGCGATGTCGAGACTGACGACGACGCACGCGTTGGCAATCAACGTGCGGTCCGTGCCGGCGTCGTTGGGAATCTCCAGGCCACCTTCGGTCACCGTTACCGTGGCCTTCCCGTAAGGCAGAACGGCCAGCACTTGTGCCTTGTCGACCAATTCGGGCCGGGGCACGCCGATATGCACGTCGACGATCATCGCATCCAGCGAATGACCGAGCGCGGGCGCGATCGACAACGAGTTGTGCCAAAGCGCATCGCGCAGAGCCCTGCAGGCGGCCTTGGTCGGCTCCGCCCCGCGGATGTCGGTGCCCATGCCGATTTCGAGCACCATGCGTTTCTTCGTCATCGTCTTGCTGTCCAATTCCGATCCAAAGTCAAAGTACCAAGGCGGATCGGGTAGCACCACCGTTTTTGCCCAACGGAAGCGGTGGTCGCGACGACGAGCTGCGTCCCGTTCCGGCGCCGATCAGCGCTTCGGATACGCGGTGAATATGTAATCCTTCGCCGCCACCCCGGTATGGCATGCGTGCCCGCACTTGGCGTCATTCCCAAATGGCGTGAACGTGTCGGACACGGCGTCATAGTGGAACTGGGCGTATGCCCATCCGTTCGTATCCGGAAATCTATTGGTATCCTTTTCGATGAACGAAACCGATTTCAGAGTATCCGGTATCATGACGAAATAGGGAGACTCCGCGCTCTTCTTCGAGGTCCATTCGATCTTCGCGATCTTGGAGCCCTCGGGGAAACGCTTGCCGTTGCCGGGCACGCCGTCCCGGTAAGCGTCGATCATCACCGGATTGGCAAGGATCGCCTTGATGCCGTTTTCGGTCTGACTGACGGCGACATCCTGCCAGTTTTCGTATCCCATGAACTCGGAGAACGCGAGCCCGTTGGGCACTTTCACCGTGTACTTGTCCTGCGCGGCAAGGGCCATGCAACCCAAGACGGCGGGCAACGCCGCAATGATCACAATCGCCGAAGACAGACTTCGCGTCATGGACTCGCTCCTGCGCTACCGCTGCAATCAATGGCAATGGCGTCCGTTCGACGATGCCGGCGCGGTGCGGACCCGAAGCCAGACATCATCGGTCGGCGCGCCGCCATTGTCTCATCCCAAACCGTCACAATCCATACGGCGTCCCGGCGAAAATCTGGGCACGGCTCTGCTGAGCCTGCATGGCACTCGCAATCCACTGCCTAAATCAGCTTGAGGGCGCGCGCGAGCTGCCAGGCCGCCAGTCCCACGACCAGCAGACCGACCGCGACCATCAAGGCGTGGGTCGGCATGCGCTTCACCGCCCAGCCGCCGAACGGTGCGGCGATCAGGCCGCCGATCACCAGCGGGATCAGGTTCTTCAGCGGCGACGCACCGAGCTCGACGAAGAACGTGGTCGCGGCAGCGATCGTGACGAAGAACTCGGTCGTGTTCACCGAGCCGACCGCCATCCGGGGGGCGTGGCCCGATCCGACCAGCGTTGAGGTCGCGACCGGACCCCAGCCGCCGCCACCGCTGGCATCGAGGAAACCGGCTGCGAAACCCACCGGTGCGAGCCAACCGGCGGGCGCGTCGCGCGCCGGCACGCTGCGCCACGCCTTGAACAGGATGAAGAGACCGACGAGCAGCAGATAGCCGGCAACATAGGGGCGCACGAACGCGCTATCGACGTTCGAGAGAACCCATGCGCCGAGAACGGCGCCGAGAACGCCGGCCACACCGAGGCGCGCGACCATCCGCCAGTCGACGTTGCGATGATAGACGTGAGATGCCGCGGACGCTCCGGTGGTGAACACCTCGGCGGTGTGAACGATCGCGCTCGCCTGCGCCGGCGGTACGCCCATGACCAGCATGGCCGACGTCGAGATCACTCCGAACGCCATGCCGAGCACGCCATCGATGCTTTGGGCGAGGAAGCCGATTGCAATCAGCAGCATGAACTCGGTCGTGATGAAGTCGCCCATGCATCCTCACAACCGGCATGATACCACGTCCGCGCGCACGCCCGCGACAACGCGGAGCAGCCATGCCGGTTCAATCGCTGCAGCTAGATGACGGCGTACACGACGGTCGACAGCAGCGCGCAGGCGGTGACGCAGAGCGCGTAGAGCGGGGCCTTTTCGTTCGGCACACCCATGAGTGGCGGCAGCCCGAGCCAGAGCAGATAGGCGCCGTAGAGCCCGAGCAGCATCAGGAAGTTCAAACCGGGAATAAGTAAAAAAATACCAGCGAGCCACACCGGCGTATGACAATAAATCGAGAGCTTGAGCGCACTTGGAAAATTTTTCTGCGTCTCGAACTTGCGCGCCAACAAATCGATGATGCCGGCGATCACGTAAACCACCGTGAAGGTGGCCGCATAGGCGATCACCGTGCGGATCAGCCCGTGGAACAGGGGATCGTAGCCGCCGACCAGCGAACTCCCGATGAAGCGCGCGAGCGCCGGAATAGCGGCGAGGATGGCCACATAGGACCCGAACAGGTCGGTCAGCGCGCCCGGCTCCCGCTGGATCACCTGCCATTCGGTCCGCGGCGTCAGCATGATCGCCTTCGCGCGCGCCACCACGTCCACGATTCTCATTGTCGCCTCCCCGATATTGCTTCGGTCCGTCGCTCAGCTACCGGCGCGCATCCTCGCGGATCATCGCGGCGCCCTTCTCGGCGATCATCATGGTCGGCGCGTTGGTGTTGCCGGACGTGATCGTGGGCATGACCGATGCGTCCACCACACGCAAGCCCGCAAGCCCGATCACCCGCAGCCGATCGTCGACCACCGCCATCGGATCGCTTGCGCGGCCCATCTTGGCGGTGCCGACCGGGTGGAAGATCGTGGTGCCGATGTCGCCCGCGGCCTTGACCAGTGCCGCCTCGTCGTTGCCGACGGCGGGTCCCGGCAGATACTCGACCGGCTGAAACTTCGCAAGCGCGCGCTGCGCGGCGATGTTGCGCGCCACGCGGATCGAGTTCGGCCGCGACGCGGCGATCCTCATCGGTGCTGAGATAGTTCGGCTTGATGACGGGCTTGTCGGCGGGATCGGCGGAGCGCAGCCGCACGAAGCCGCGGCTCGTGGGCTGCACGTTACATACGCTGGCGGTGAACGCCGGAAACGTGTGCAGCGGATCGCCGAACTTGTCGAGCGACAGCGGCTGGACGTGAAACTGGATGTTGGCACGTTCGCGCGAGGGATCGGAGCGGGTGAACAGCCCGAGTTGGGAGGGCGCCATGGTGAGCGGACCGGTACGTTTGAGCGCGTATTCGAGCATCATGCCGGCGCGGCCGGACAGCGAGTGATAGGTCTCGTTCAGCGTCTTGGCGCCCGTCACCTTGTAGATCAGCCTGATCTGCAAATGGTCCTGCAGGTTCCGCCCCACACCCGGCCGATCAAGCAACGGGGAAACGCCCGACGCCACAATATCGTTGCCCGGGCCGACACCGGAGAGCAGCAGCACCTGCACCGATCCGAGCGAGCCGGCCGCCAGGATCACCTCGCCGCGGCAGCGCGCCGATTTCACCTCCCCGTTCTGCCGCCAGCGCACGCCGCTTGCGCGCTTGCCGTTGAACTCGACGGCTTCGACCAGACAGCCGGTTTCGAGCCGCAGGTTTCCCCGATTGAGCACCGGCTTGAGAAAGCCGCGTGCCGCCGACCAGCGCCGCCCGCGCCGCTGGTTGACGTGGAACGCGCACGAACCCTCGTTGTCGCCGGTGTTGAAATCGGGGATGCGCTTGATGCCGGCCTGCTCGGCCGCCTCGCTGTAGGCGTCGAGGATGCCCCAATGCACCCGCGGCGCCTCGATGCGCCATTCGCCGCCGGTCGCATGCGCGGCGCTCTCGCCGAGGAAGTGATTCTCGTGCTTACGGAAGTACGGCAGCACGTCGTCGTAGCCCCAGCCGGTGAGGCCCAGTTGCCGCCAATGGTCGTAGTCGGCGGCCTGCCCGCGCATGTAGATCATGGCGTTGATCGACGACGAGCCGCCGATCACCTTGCCGCGCGGATAGTTCAGGCTGCGGCCGTTGAGCCCCTCCTCGGGCTCGGTCTTGAACATCCAGTCGGAGCGCGGATTGCCAATGGCAAACAGGTAACCGACCGGGATGTGGAACCAGATCCAGTTGTCGTTGCCGCCAGCCTCCAGCAGCAGGACGCGCTTGCCGGAATCCGCCGAAAGCCGGTTCGCCAACACGCAGCCGGCCGAACCGGCGCCGACGATGATGTAGTCGTAGTCGCCCTCGATCGGCGGCGGCGAAGCCATGCGTTCTCTCCCGGGCTCGAACGGCCGGCTCAAGATAGCCGGATTTGAACCCGGCGCGTGAGGCTGCTAGAGTTCTTTTCGCGACCCGTGGCGCGCCGTGACGCGCGCCCTGCCCGCCCGGAACGGCGCTTCCAGGCCGGTCGCTTTCCGAGAAGCTTTCTCGCCCGTTTGCGGCGCGCATGCTGATGCGCGCTCAGTATCATTTGAAGGAGCGCCACCATGTTCAACCGCCGCATCGTCCTCGCAGCCGCTGCTGCGATGCTTTCTGGCGCTATCGGCTTCCCCTTGCCCGCATCCGCGCAGGAACGGTCCACCACGACCGCCGCCGACGCCAAGACCATCACCATCTTCGCCGCCGCCTCGATGAAGAATGCGCTCGACGACATCAACGCGGCGTTCACCAAGCAGACCGGCATCAAGACGGTGGCCAGCTACGCGGCAAGCTCCGCGCTGATGAAGCAGATCGAGAACGGCGCGCCGGCGGATGTCTTTGCCTCCGCCGACCTCGAATGGATGGACTACGGCGTGCAGAAGAAGGTGATCAAGGACGACACGCGGGTGAACCTGCTGGGCAACCGGCTCGTGCTGATCGCGCCGAAGGACTCCAAGATCGGCGACGTCAAGATTGGCCAGGGTTTCGATCTGGCCAAGCTGGCGGGTGACGGCCGCGTCGCGACCGGCGACGTGCGCTCGGTTCCGGTCGGCAAGTACGCCAAGGCCGCGCTCGAGAAGCTCGGCGCCTGGGCGGCGGTCGAGCCGAAAATGGCGATGGCCGAGAACGTGCGCGCGGCGCTCACGCTGGTCGCGCGCGGCGAAGCCCCGCTCGGCATCGTCTATTCGACCGACGCCAAGGTCGAGCCGAACGTGAAGATCGTCGGCGTGTTCCCGGAAGATTCGCATCCGGCCATCGTCTATCCGGTGGCGCTGACGGTCACCGCAAAGCCCGATGCCGCGCAATATATCGCCTTCCTGCGCTCGCAGGCGGCGAAGACGATCTTCGACAATTACGGTTTCTCCTATCTAATCCGGCCGACGTCCTGACCGATAAACGGCATTGTCATTCCGGGGCGCGCCAGCGGCGCGAATCCGGAATCCAGTGTGCCTCCCTGGATTCCGGCTCTCACTCGCTTCGCTCGTTCGGCCGGAATGACCGGGGAGTGTGACGCGTGCCTGAGCTGACCCCTGACGAATGGACCGCGATCCGCCTCTCGCTGCGGATCGCCATCGTGGCGACCATCGTGGCGCTGCCGTTCGGCGTCGCCGTCGCGTGGCTGCTCGCGCGCAAGACGTTCTGGGGCAAGTCGCTGGTCGACGGCATCATCCACCTGCCGCTGGTGCTGCCGCCGGTGGTGACCGGTTATCTCCTGCTGATCTCGTTCGGCCGCAAGGGACCGATAGGCGCATTCCTCGACCAGTATTTCGGTATCGTCTTTTCGTTCCGCTGGACCGGCGCGGCACTCGCCTGCGGGATCATGGGCTTTCCGCTGCTGGTGCGGCCGATCCGTCTCGCCATCGAGGCGATCGACCGCAAGCTCGAAGACGCCGCCTCGACGCTCGGCGCCAGCCGCTGCTGGGTGTTCGCCACCGTCACGCTCCCGCTCGCCGTGCCCGGGCTGATCGCCGGCTTCGTACTCTGCTTCGCCAAAGCGCTGGGCGAGTTCGGCGCCACCATCACGTTCGTCTCCAACATTCCGGGCGAGACGCAGACCATCTCGGCGGCGATCTACACGCTCACCCAGGTGCCGGGCGGCGATGCCGCGGCCGGCCGGCTCGTGCTGGTCGCAATCGTGATTTCGCTTGCCGCGCTCATCGCCGCCGAATGGCTGGCGCGACGCGCCGGCGTGCGCTTCCACGGGGAGTGAACGATGCTCTCCGTGGATGTCGAGAAGCGGCTCGGCGAGTTCTCGCTCCATGCGCGCTTTGAAACCGCCGACGGCGTCACCGGCGTGTTCGGCTCGTCGGGCTCCGGCAAAACAACGCTGGTCAATATGATCGCCGGATTGATCGCGCCCGACCGCGGGCGCATCGCCGTCGACCAGGCCGTGCTGTTTGATTCGCATGCCGGCATCAATGTGCCGGCGCATCGGCGGCACATCGGCTATGTGTTCCAGGAAGGGCGGCTGTTCCCGCATCTCACAGTCGCGGCGAACCTCGATTACGGCCGGCGCATGTGCGGCCTCGCGCGCGATCCCGCCGATCTCAAGCGCATCGTCGACCTGCTCGACATCGGGCATCTGCTCGACCGCCGGCCGGGCAAGCTCTCGGGCGGCGAACGCCAGCGCGTCGCGATCGGGCGGGCGCTGCTGATGCGCCCGCGCCTCCTCCTGCTCGACGAGCCGCTCGCCTCGCTCGATACCGCGCGCAAGCGCGAGATTCTGCCGTATCTCGAAAAGCTGCGCGACGAAGCGCGCGTGCCGATGGTCTATGTCAGTCATCATCCGGGGGAGTTGCGGCGCATCGCAACCGCCGTGGTGCTGATCGAATCCGGCCGCGTCACCGCGACCGGCGGTCTTGAACTGCTCGCTAAGGCGGATGCCGATGCGATAACATGACGGCATGTTCCCGCCCGAGCGCATCGTCTGCCTGACCGAAGAGACCGTCGAAACGCTTTATCTCCTGGGCGAGGAGCATCGCGTCGTCGGTGTCTCGGGCTATGCGGTGCGGCCGCCGCGCGTGCGCAAGGAAAAGCCGCGGGTCTCGGCTTTCATCTCGGCGGACTACGACAAGGTGCTGGCGCTCGAACCCGACCTCGTCCTCACCTTCTCCGACCTGCAGGCCGATCTCGCCGCCGAGCTGATCCGGCGGAACGTCGCGGTGCACGCCTTCAACCAGCGCGACGTCGCCGGCATCCTGGCGATGATCCGCACGCTCGGCGCACTGGTCGGAGCCGCCACCAAGGCGGACGCGCTCGCGCACTCGCTGGAGCAGCGGTTGAACGAGGTACGCGAGAAGACGGCGAGCAACGGGCGCCGCCCGCTCGTCTATTTCGAAGAGTGGGACGAGCCGATGATCTCCGGCATCCGCTGGGTGGCCGAACTGATCGAGGTCGCCGGCGGCATCGAGGCCTTCCCGAAGCTGTCGCTGCGCAAGAACGCCAAGGATCGAATCGTATCTGCCGGCGAGGTGATCGCCGCGCATCCCGACATCATCGTCGGCTCCTGGTGCGGCAAGAAATTCGTGCCCGGCAAGGTCGCGGCGCGGCCCGGCTTCGACGCAATCCCAGCGGTGCGCGACGGGTTCCTGCGCGAGATCAAATCGCCGCTCATCCTGCAGCCGGGCCCCGCCGCATTGACCGACGGGCTCGACGCGCTCGCCGCCATTATCGCCGAATGGTCCGCGCGTCAAAGGTGAACGTCATGCCCGCGCTCGGCGCGGGCATCCACGTCTTGATGCACAGGGCGACTCAGACGTGGATGGCCGGGACAAGCCCGGCCATGACGGATCACTGGGCAAGGCGCGTGACGACCTCGGTCAGATAGTCGAACGCCGCAACCAGGCTCGGGCCGCCGCACAATGTGTAGCGGCTCGGCAGCAGCACCCGCTTCGCCGGCGGGTAAAGTGTCCGCAATGCCGGATGCGTGAGATAGACCGCGCCCTGCCCGTCCGGCAATTCGAGAAAATTCGACATCACCAGCACGTCCGGGCGCAGCTCAACGAGCTTTTCGAGCGGTACGAACCCGCCGTAGCCGGGCGGCGCGCCGGGCGGCGGATTGAGGCCCGCTTCCTTCATCAATGCGGCGGCAAGGCTGGCGGGTCCGACCGTGTAGCCGCCATTGCCGACAAGGAGCGCGCTCGATGCGGGCGGCCGCGGCGCCTGCGCCAGCCGCTGCCGCGCCGCTTCGATCTCGGCGATCAGCGCCTCGCCGCGCTCCGGATGCCCGAGCAGCGCGGCGAACTCGCGGACCTGCGCGATCGCGCCGGCAAGATCGGCGACCACATCGACCGCGACGACGCGGAAGCCGAGCGCGCGCAAAAGCCGCTGCGAAAGCGAGCGGTCCCACGAGCCGACCAGCACTAGGTCGGGATCGAGCGGGATGGTCGATTCCGCCTGCCAGCCGAGCCGGCGAAAGCCGCGCGCCCGGTCGGCCACCGTCGACAGCGACGGATCGGCCGCGTAGGGCGACAGGCCTGCAATTTGCGAAGGGTCGGCGAGCGCCACCACAAGCTGGTCGGCGCAGACGTTGAACGACACGATGCGCTGTGGTGGATCGGCAGCGGCGGCACGCGACATCAGCGTACCTAGGACGGTAGCTGCGATAAGCGCACGGCACGCGAGGCTCATGAAGTAGGCGACCACATCTCCGCGATGTCGGTGCGCCCCCTCTCCCGCATAGCCCGTCGAAGACGGGCGTGAACGCCCTTTGCCGGGGGAGGGTTGGGGAGGGGGCGGGCTTGCACGAGTCTTTCCGCATGCCCCTTCCCTGTCCCTCCCCCGCAAGCGGGGGCGGGGACGCAAGCGGCACGGCCGCGATTCAATACAAGCGTCGTCGCCCGTGATCGCGCGCCCGCGACGGAAGCCGGGAGCGATTTCACTTGTATACAGACGACAGTACCCATGCGCCGATCGTGCCGTGCAAATCGGTTCCGCCGCAAGCCCGAAGCCTGTAGGAAAGCAGCTGGAGAGTCCCGCAAATGACGCGCGCCAAGACCCGTGGTTCAGGCCTGATCTTGGCGCTCGCCGCACTGCTCGTGGTGCTGGCGATCCTCTCGCTCATGGTCGGGCCAGCGGGACTTACGCCACGCGCGGCGCTCGCGCGGCCTGTTCGACGGCGAGGGCACCGCCGGCATCATCGTGCGCAGCATCCGCCTGCCGCGCACGCTGCTGGCGCTGCTGATCGGCGCGACGCTCGGGCTTGTCCGGCGCGGCACTGCAAGGGCTGCTGCGCAATCCGCTCGCCGAGCCGGCGCTGTTCGGCGCCCCGCAGGCGGCCGCCGCCGGAGCGTCGTTCGTCATCGCCTATGGGCTCGCCGGCGCCACGTCGTTCGCGGTGCCGTTCGCCGGCATCCTCGGCGCGCTGGTGTCGATCGGCGGTCTCGTCGCCATTGCCGGACGCCGCGCGAGCCTCACCGTGACGCTGCTCGCCGGTCTCGCGCTCGCGAGCTTCGCGGGCGCCGTGACCGCGCTCATTCTCAACCTCGCGCCCACGCCCTACGCGGCGCTCGAAATCGCATTCTGGCTGCTCGGCTCGCTCGAAGACCGCAGCATGGAACATGTGTGGATCGCGGCGCCGTTCTTCGCCGCGAGCTGGCTGCTGCTGTTTCTCAACGTGCGGGCCTATCGCGCGCTCACGCTCGGCGAAGATGCCGCCGCCTCGCTCGGCGTCGACATCGACCGCACCCGGCTCATGGTGGTGATCGGTGTGGCACTCGGCGTCGGCGCCGCGGTCGCGGTCGCGGGCTCGATCGGCTTCATCGGACTGGTTGCGCCGCATCTTGTCAGACGAGCGGTCGGTTCCGATCCGGCGCGCGTGTGCGTGCCGGCGATGCTGATGGGCGCCGCGCTGCTCACCGCCGCCGACATCGCGGTGCGGCTCATTCCGGCCAATCCCAACGCCACGTCGATCGAGCTGAAGGTCGGCGTCGTCACCGCGCTGATCGGCGTGCCGTTCTTCCTGGTGATGATCTTCTCCGAGCGGCGCCTGGTCGACGGGGCGCCGCCATGACGGTTGCAGCGGACGTGAAGCTCGCGATGCGCGCTGCCGATGTGTCGGTGCGTCTGGCTAAAAATCTGATCGTCGAGCGCGCCACACTCGAGCTCAGGACCGGCGAACTCGCCGTCCTGGTCGGGCCGAACGGCGCCGGCAAGACCACGCTCATGCGCGCGCTCGCCGGCCTGTTGCCGGCCGACGGGCGCATCGAGATTGATGGCCGCGCGCTCTCGACGTTTTCGGCGCGCGAGCGCGCGCGTCACATCGCTTACTTGCCGCAGGGACATATCGCGCATTGGCCGATTGACGTGGCGGCGGTGGTCGCGCTCGGCCGGCATCCCTATGCGGACGTTTTCGCGCCGGTGTCCGACGAGGATCGCGCAGCGGTCGACCGTGCACTCGCCGCAACCGGGATCGAACCGCTCGCGGGGCGCGCCGTCACCTCGCTGTCGGGCGGCGAGCGCGCGCGGGTCGCACTGGCGCGTGCGCTGGCGACGCAAGCGCCGGTGCTGCTCGCCGACGAGCCGACCATGTCGCTCGATCCGCGCCATCAGCTCGTGGTGATGGAGCTTCTTGCCCGCGTGGCGCATGACGGCGGCGCGGTGCTGGCGATCCTGCACGACCTCGCGCTCGCCGCGCGCTATGCCGATCGCGTGCTGATCATGGACCGAGGGCGCCTGGTGGCCGACGGAGCGCCGCGCGCGGTACTCACGCCCGCGCAGATCGCCGCGGTATTCGGTGTTGAGGCGGTCATCGCCGACACCGATGTCGGCACGATCCCGCTCCTGCGCCGCCCGCTCTGATGACGAGCGAGTATCCGATTCCGTGCACGTCCGAAACGAGACGCCGCTACGCGATCAGCCGAGCCGCGCCATCACCCGTTTCGCCATCTTCTTCGCGCGGCCGGCAAGCGTCGCCGCCGGTACTTCATCGTCTTCGGCGAGCCGCAACCCGACCGTGACGACGCGGCCGTTGGTGACCTTCTGCGCCAGGAGCGCGATCGGGCCGAGCGGCACGATGTCGCCCTGCCGCGGCGTATGCCGCAGTTCCTCGGCAAAGAAGTCGGCAAGGGACAGGCCCGCGCTTCCTTCGGCCACCGATAGCCCGTAGATCTCCGCCAAAGCATTGAGCGTTACGTCGCCCGACACGAAGAAGTCGCCGAGAAGGCGCGGGTCGGGTGCGGCGGGCGGCGGCATGTCGACGAAGAAGCGGTCGAGCGCCTGCGCTTTTTCGGGCGGCGCGAGCAGGTAAAGATAATCGCCCTCGCGCACCGGCGCGCCCTCTTCCGGCGTCAGGATGCGTTCGTCGCGCACGATCAGCGTCGGCTTCGCCCAGGCCGGAATGAGCCCGCGCCGCAGGTACGGGCTCTTGGCGACGACGGGGTAGCCGACGATCTCCTGCTCAAGCTGACCCGGCAGGTCGAGCTCGACCCGCCGGGGCAGCGGCTTGCCGCGCGGGAACGACACGCCGAGCCGCTTCGCGGCCGGCGCGATGGTCCAGCCCTGGATCAGCAATGACGTCAGGACCACCACGAACGCGATGTCGAAATAGCGGTGCGCGTTCGGCACCCCAACCAGCAGCGGAATCGATGCAAGAAAAATTCCGACCGCCCCGCGCAGCCCGACCCAGGCGATGAACGCGCTTTCCCGCCAGGGGAAGCGAAAGGGCGCCAGGCACAGGAACACCGCGACCGGTCGCGCGATCAGCATCAGCGTCGCCGCGACAGCCAGCGCCGGGATGAGGCTTTCGAACAGCCGCTGCGGCCAGACCAGGAGGCCGAGCAGCACGAACATCACGATCTGCGCGAGCCAGGTGACCGCATCGAGAAACGCCACGACCGTGTTGTGCGCGCGCGTCGGCCGGTTTCCCACCACCAGCCCGGCGAGATAGACGGCGAGAAACCCCGAGCCGTGCACCACCGAGGCAAGGCCGAAAATCACGATCACCGCGGCGGCGACGAACGGTGCGTGCAGACCCTGCGCCAGATTGAGATTGTTGAGCACGTACACCATCGCCCGCCCGCCGATGATGCCGAGAACGGTGCCGAGCAGGGCCTGTTGCGCCAGTTCGATGGCGACGTGCTGCCACGATTCCGATCCGACAATGAGATATTCGACGAGCAGTATGGTGAGTAGAACGGCGAACGGGTCGTTGCTGCCGGATTCGACTTCGAGCGTCGCACCGACCCGCGTGCGCAACCGCAGGCCTCCAGCATTGATGAGAAAGAACACCGCTGCCGCGTCGGTCGATGCCACCACCGCGCCGACCAGCATCGCCTCGACCCAGTTCATACCGAGCAGGTACTTGGCGACCGGCGCCGTCAGCATCGCAGTGAGTAGGACACCGACAGTGGCGAGCACGATCGAGGGCGCCAGCACGCTGCGGAAGGTGGCAAAGCGGGTGCGCAGGCCGCCGTCGAACAGGATCAGCGCGAGCGCGAGCGAGCCCACCGCATAGGTGGTGCGGACGTCGTCGAACTTAATGCCGCCGGGCCCGGCCTCGCCCGCCAGCATGCCGACGATCAGGAATACCAGCAGCAAGGGGGCGCCGAATCGCATCGCCACCAGGCTCGACATGATGCCGGCCAGCACCAGGAGCGAGCCAAGCAGGATGCCAACGCTGACAGCGTCGAGAGAGGCCATTATGGTTCCAATCCTTCGCCTCATTGGTAATGGGCGCGCGCCGCCGGGCAAACTGCTAATTGCCGCCGTGCCCATAATTGCCGCACAACGCGGTCCGCGGACCGCGTCGGCACTCGACAAGGCTGCCATGCGGTCCGCGATCCGGGTGGCGCGCATCGCCCCACCGGGCTATGGGATCGGCCGCGAAAGGTCCCTCGCTTGACGTCGCCCGATCCCGCCCTGCCCTCGACAGCCACGACCGCAACCGCCGCCGGTATCGCCTGCGGCGCCGGGGCGGCGCTGCTGTGGGCAGCGGGCTTCGTCGCCGCGCGCCACGGCATCGGCATCGGATTTTCGCCCGCCGACTTGGCCTTTCATCGCTACGTCTGGATGGGACTGGTGTTCCTGCCCCTCCTCATCCGCGAAGGCATCACAAATCTAGGCGGCGTCGGCTGGCTAAAGGCGATCACCCTGACGTTCTTCGTCGGCCCGATCTTCTCGATGATCAGCTATGCGGGCTTCCTGCTGGTCCCGCTCGGGCACGGCGGCGTGATCCAGCCCTCCTGCGCAGCACTGGGCGGACTTCTGCTCGCCACGCTGGTGCTCAAGGAAAAGCTACCGGCGCAGCGCGCGGTCGGCGCGGCGATCATCGTTGCCGGCCTTGCGGTGATCGGGGGCGAAGCGCTCGCCACCATCGGCACGCACGGTCTGCTCGGCGATTTCTCGTTTGCCGTCGCGGGCTTCATGTTCGCGGTCTTCGGCATGCTGCTGCGACTGTGGCGGATCACGCCGATGCGCGCGGTTGCGATCACCAGCGTGGTGTCGCTGATCGACCTGCCGGTACATTGGCTTTTCTTCGGCTTCGAGCGGATGATCGCGCTCGGCCTCGTCGAGAACCTGCTGCAGGTGGTGGTGCAAGGCATCTTCGCGGGCGCCGCGGCCACCTATCTGTTCACCCGTTCGGTCGTGCTGCTGGGGGCCGGGCGCGCCGCCGTGTTTCCGTCGCTGGTGCCGGGGTTCACCTTGCTGATCGGGTTCGCCTTCCTCGGCGAGGTGCCGACCTGGGCGCAGCTTCTCGGCTTTGCGATCGTGCTTGCGGGTTTTCGCCTGGCGCAGAAGGGCTGAGCCGTCACTCCGGGCCGGCATACTTGCCGGCGGTCTGTGGGAACAGCGACTTGACGATCTTGAGCTTCGAGATGTCGACGGTCGCGTCCATGTGCAGAAAGATCGCGGCGTCGCGCAGCAGCTTCTCGACGCCGAAGTCGAGCATCATGCCGTTGCCGCCGTGCAGTTCCACCGCGTGCTGCGCGACCTTCATCACCTCCTCGGAGGCGAACACCTTGGCCATGTTGCACAGTGCGTCGGCGTCGGGAGCGTCGTCGTCGACCGCCTGCGCGGCACGCGCGGTGAGCGCCCGCACGGCCTCGATCCTTGTCGCCATGTCGCCGAGCCGGATCGCCACCGCCTGATGCTTGATCAGGATACGGCCGCCTTGCACGTAGTTCTGCACGTAGTCGGACGTCACCTCGAGGGCGCGCACGCCGACGCCGAGATTCTTCGACGCCTGGATGATCTTGCCGGGACGGAAATAGACCCCGGCCTTGCCGAGCGCGTCGTTCTCGACGAGCAGGTGGTCGTCCGGCACGAACATGTCCTCGAACACCAGTTCGCCGTTGTTCATGAAGCGGCAGCCGAGCGTCTCGTTACAGCGCGCGACCGTCAGTCCCTTGGTCTCGCGCGGCACCAGGAACGAGGACGTGCCCTGCAGCATCCCGACCTTGGGATTGCTGTTGGCGTAAACGACATAGAGCCCGGCATCGTAGCCGTTCGAGATGAACTGCTTGCGCCCATTGATCACCCAGCCGCCGCTCGCGCGCACCGCCTTGGTCTGCATCGCAGCTTCCGGCACGTTGTACGGCAGCCACCGGTCGGAGGCGCCACGCGGCTCGGTCAGGCAATGCGCGAGCAGGAACTGCGGGTCGGCGAGCAGCCGCTTGAACCATTTCTCCTGCAGGTGGCGTGGCGCGAGATTGCGCAGCAGCACCGAGACCTTCCAGTTCTGCACCAGCTTGTCGGCGAGCCCGGAATCGCCGCGCGCGATCTCCTCGGAGATCAGCGCGAAGGTCTGCACCTCGGTCTTGGGATCGAGCTCGATGCCGCCGAACTCCTCCGGCACGCCCAGCGTGCGAACGCCGATCGTCTCGGCACCCGCGAGGATCTCGCGCGGCAGCCGGTCCTCCGGTGTCATGCTCCATTCGCGCTGCCAGTTCTGCCGGATGAACGGGATGACCGCGTCGTCGACGAAGTCGCGGCACGACTGCCGCATCAGGCGCTGCTCTTCGGAGAGATTCGACATGATGAATGTCCTCTGAGGATCGGTACTCGCCGCGGGCTCTGGCAACTCGGTCTATCCGCTCCCCTCCCCCCGCGCAGCGGTGGGGAGGGGTCGGGGGTGGGGGGAACAGGAGTTCAGGAATCGGTGGTCAGTGATCAGAAATCAACGTGCATTTTTCTGATATTTGAAACCTGATTACTGGTCCCCCCACCCCGGCGAGCTTCGCTCGCCGACCCTCCCCACCGCTGCGCGGGGGGAGGGTTAAACTTGCGGCGCGACACGCGCTCAAATTGACGGAGTGATCACTCAGGTCAATCAACAGGTCAAAACCAAAGTGCGCTACCCCGCCGGCAAGGCCAGCCGGAAGCCGAGGTTGAGGACCCGATGCACCGGGCGCACGCGGCCGCGGAAGGCCGAGCGGAGAAAGTCCGCACCGCTTTCCCAGGAGCCGCCGCGCACCACGCGATCACAGCCTTCTTGCCCCGTGGCGGCTGCGCCATCGGCGGGCGCGCTGGCGTAATTGTCGGTGTAGCAATCCTGCACCCACTCCCAGACATTGCCGGCCGTGTCGTACAGGCCGAACTGGTTCGGCAGCTTCTCGCCGACCGGGTGGGTCTTGTCGATCGCGTTCGCGGCGTACCAGCCGTAGCGGCTCAACTGCGCCGGATCGTCCCCGAACGAATAGAGCGTCGTCGAGCCGGCGCGCGCCGCGTATTCCCATTCGGCTTCGGTCGGCAGCCGGTAGCGTTTGCCGGTCTTGGCGTTCAGCTTGCCGATGAAGGTCTGGATGTCCTCCCACGAGACGTTCTCGACCGGCAATGTGCGGCCTTTGTTGTAGCTCGGGTTGTCGCCCATCAGCGCGAACCACTGCTCCTGCGTCACCTCGTGCTTGCCGATCGCGAAGGATTTCAGCGTCACCTGGTGCTGCGGCTGCTCGTTGGCAGGCGGCTGCTGCGCATTGCTGAACGGATCGGCCTTGCGGCCCATGAGAAACGCGCCGGCGGGAACCGTTACCATCTCGGGACAATCCGGGCAGTCCCGGACGGCGGTGCCCGCGTTCTGCGCCAGAGCGGGCGCGGCGGACAGCCCGAGCAGCAGCGCGGCCATGACTGATGTCCCGGAATGCGTCGGCTTCATTCGTTTCTCCTCGGAGGACATCGGCGGCAGGCGTTTACGCGGAAGATATGTCGGCTGGCACCGTCAGTTTCCGCAATATCGTTGGTGAAGTCCACCGCATGACGAAGATCGGCGCAGCGGCTCTCGTCACCACTACCTCAGACGCCCGTCGCCCCCGGATCGTAGCATGTTCGACGATATAGCAATGACGATGCTGCGGTGCCTAGAATAACGGGCGGAGGCACCCGCTCGAACAATCCGCACACGCGCAGAACAAAGCGACCGCAAATTCAAATAGCCCCCAGGAGGACCGCATGGACCAAAGAACCCGACCCGCGCCACGTCTTGCGCCGCTGCCGCCGGAACATACGCCGCAGTTGAAAGAGCAGTTCGAGACCTCGCGCAAGCGGATGGGCTTCATCCCCAACAGCGTGCTGATCATGCAGCGCAATCCGAAGATGGTGAAGGGCTTCACCGAGCTCAGCGCGGCGATTTGGGACCCGCAGGGAAAGGTCGACCTCAAGCTCAAGCGACTGATCTCCCATGTCGCGAGCCGCGCCGCCGGCTGCCAGTACTGCATGGCGCACACGGCGGAGGGAGCCTCAAAGCTCGGCGTCGAGCAGCAGAAGCTCGACGCCGTGTGGGATTACCGGACTAGCCCGCTGTTCAGCGCTGCCGAGCGCGCTGCATTGGACGTGGCGGTGGCGGCCGGCTGTGTCCCGAACGACGTCACCGACGAGATGTTCATGGATCTGCGCAAGCACTGGAGCGACGATCAGGTGGTCGAGATCGTCGGTGTGATCGCGATGTTCGGATTCCTCAATCGCTGGAATGACACCCTGGCGACGCCACTGGAGGACGAGCCGCTGGAGTTCGGCGAGAAACACCTAGCCGCGGCGGGGTGGAGCGCGGGCAAGCATTTGCGCTGACCGGCGCTCGCGTCGACCGGCGCTTGTGTCAATCGGCACTTGCGCCAAACAATTTTGAATGGCCCGCGGAAATCGCGGAGCAGAGCGACCGCCGCCTCCGGCCGGTCCCAAGCGCCACGGTGCCGCTAACGCGTTAGTGATCGGCGGCAGGCGTCATGTGAAATGCGGTGTCTCTCGGAGTTGCTATCAATCCACGCGATCATCATCCAAGGAGGGAGACTCAATGCTGAATCGTCGCTATCTGCTGAGCGCGCTCGCGCTGTTTGCCGTCCTGTCGGTTCTGCCAGTGGCACGGGCGATGGACAAAGTGCCGTTCGATCAGAAGGCATTCGATGCCGCCCAGGCGGCCGGCAAGCCGATCCTGGTCGAGGTGACCGCACCGTGGTGCCCGGTCTGCAAGGCGCAGGCGCCGATCCTCTCGCAGCTGCGGAATGACGCTCAATTCAAAGAGCTTGTGACTTTCAACATCGATTTCGATTCGCAGAAGGACCTGCTCCGGAATTTCAACGTGCAGAAGCAAAGCACGCTGATCGTCTTCAAGGGCAAGCAGGAGATGGGGCGCTCGACCGGAGACACCAACGCCGGCACGATCACCGCCTTGCTCGGCAAGTCCATCTGATTTCCCATGGGCAGCATCGGCCTCGCTCTTATCGCGGGAATCCTGTCGACGCTGTCCCCCTGCGTGCTGCCGTTGTTGCCGATCGTCATCGGCACCTCGGTCGGCGAACACCGCTATGGCCCCGTGGCCCTCGCCGCGGGGTTGTCGCTGTCGTTCGTCGCGGTCGGCCTGTTCGTGGCGACGCTCGGATTTGCCGTCGGATTGGACCAGGACGTGTTCCGCGCGATCGCTGCACTGATGCTCATTCTGGTCGGCGGCGTGTTGTTGCTGCCGCGCCTTCAGGCGCAGCTGGTTCTGGCGACGGGACCGGTGGGCAACTGGGCGCAGTCGCAGATCGGAGATGTTTCCTCACGCGGCGTCGGCGGCCAATTTGTCGTCGGCCTGCTGCTGGGCGCGGTCTGGAGCCCGTGCGTCGGACCGACCCTCGGCGCCGCCTCCGTCCTCGCGGCACGCGCCGAAAATCTGGCCGCCGTTGCCTTGACGATGCTGGCGTTCGGATTCGGAGCGGCAATGCCGCTGCTCGCGGTCGGTCTGATGTCGCGCGAGGCGCTCGCACGCTGGCGCGGCCGCCTGCTTGCGGCCGGCAGCGGCGGCAAGACGCTGATGGGCGGCCTGCTGATCGCGGTGGGCGTGCTGATCCTCACCGGCATGGACAAGCGGCTGGAAGCGGTCCTGGTCGATGCATCGCCGGCTTGGCTCACGCGATTGACCACAAAATTCTAGATCAGCTTCAGCCCCTTGAAGCTGGCGTGGCCTTCCTTGCCGACGATGATGTGGTCGTGCACCGAAATCCCCAGCGGCTTTGCCACGTCGACGATCGCCTGCGTCATCTGGATGTCGGCGCGCGGATGCGCCAAAAACGGAACACTGCGGTGAGCGGATGATGCGTGTCTTCCACACCAGAGTGGACATTCACTGCCGAACGGGGTCGATCACTTCGAGAAATGGGAATTGGTTGAAATCCGTGTCCCGAGTGCAGATTCGACCGACCCCGTGTTCGCGCATCAGGATAGCCGTATGTGTATCGTGCAGCAGGTTACCGGCGAGATGCGGTAGCTCGGTGAAGACTTCCCCGGCTACGTCGGCGTGGCGCTGGGTTGGAATGAGGACGGCGAGGCCCGGCGACGCCAGCAGCGCTGTAACAAACTCCCATGCTGCCGGTATCTTCCAAGGCCGCCGCATCACCCGCGGGTGAGTCGTCACGCGCAGAAACTCGTACAGTATCGGCCAACTGGTGTACCAGGCGTCAGGCCGTGGCCGTTGCCGTTCCAGCCAGTCGCGGCATGAACGATGAAACGGCGAGTCGGCGTCAGCGGCGTAAACCAGAACATTCGTGTCGACGGCGAGCATCACCGACCTTCCATCGCGTGATACAGCGCGTCGCGGTCGGCGACATCGACGAGCGTACCGCCGCTGTGGAATTTCGGCAGGGTTGGAATTGCCTCGCGCTTCCGCTGCGAGCGAAGCAGCAGACGCAGCGCCGTCTCCACCAGGTCGGACATCGTGCGGCCTTGGCGCGCAGCTTCGCGCTTGAGCTCGGCCATGACCGTGTCGTCGATATTGAGCGTCGTCTTCATATGGAAAGCCATACCATAGAGATGGCAATATGGCTAGCGGCTAGATCAGCTTCAATCCTTTGAAGCTCGCGTGTCCCTCCTTGCCGACGATGATGTGGTCGTGCACGGAAATACCTAGCGGCTTGGCCACGTCGACGATCGCCTGCGTCATCTGGATGTCGGCGCGCGAGGGGGTCGGATCGCCCGAGGGGTGGTTGTGCACCAGGATGATGGCGGTGGCGGAGAGTTCGAGCGCGCGCTTGAGCACCTCGCGCGGATAGACCGGGGTGTGGTCGACCGTGCCGGTCTGCTGCAGTTCGTCGGCGATCAGCGCGTTGCGCTTGTCGAGAAACAAAATGCGGAACTGCTCGCGCTCGGCGAACGCCATCGCGGTGCGGCAATAGTCGAGTACGTTCGACCACGATGACAGCACCGGCCGGCGTTTCACCTGGCCGCGGGCGAGCCGGCTCGCCGAGGCCTGCACGATTTTCAGCTCGGCGATCGCCGCCTCGCCCAGTCCCTTGATCTCCCGCAATCGCTCGACGGGCGCGGACACGACCTCGGCAAACGAGCCGAAGCGTGCGATCAGGTCCTTGGCGAGCGGCTTGAGGTCGCGCTGCGGAATGGCGCGAAACAGAATGAGCTCGATCAACTCGTAGTCGCTGACCGCGTCAGGCCCGGCCTCCAGAAAGCGCGCGCGCAGCCGCTGCCGGTGGCCGTGATAGTGCGGGGCCTCCTCGGCAAGCCCGATGGACTTATGGGGTGTTTCGTCAGCAGGCATACGCGACCGCCATTGACATCCGCTCGCGCGCGCCGGACCAATCTCCGGTTGCGGGGTGCAGGATGACGACAACGGCGCAATTTGCAATGCGATAGTTTGCAGAACGCGATCCGCGCAAGCGCCGGCGATCGCATTGTCCGGCCGGTCAGGCCGCCGGCGCGCCCGGCGGCCGGTCGAGGCCCTTGGGCGACAGCGTGAAGATCTCGACGCCGTCGTGGGTCACCGCGACCGTGTGCTCATACTGCGCCGAGAGCGAGCGGTCGCGCGTCACCGCGGTCCAGCCGTCGGACAGCACCTTCACGTGCGGGCGACCGAGATTGATCATCGGCTCGACGGTGAAGAACATACCGGGCCGCAGCACCACGCCCTCGCCCGGCCGACCGACATGCACGATGTTGGGCTCGTCGTGGAACAGGCGGCCGAGCCCGTGGCCACAGAAATCACGCACCACGCTCATGTGCTGGGCTTCGACGAATGTCTGGATGGCGGCGCCGATGTCGCCGGTGGTGGCACCCGGCTTGATCACCGCGATGCCGCGCATCATCGCCTCGTAGGTCACCTCGATCAGGCGCTCGGCGCGGCGCGGGATTTCGCCGACCGCATACATGCGGCTGGAATCGCCGTGCCAGCCATCGAGGATCAGCGTCACGTCGACGTTGACGATGTCGCCCTCCTTCAACGGCTTGTCGCCCGGGATGCCGTGGCAGACCACGTGGTTGACCGAGGTGCAGGTCGACTTGCGGTACCCGCGATACATCAGCGTGGCCGGCGTCGCGCCGTGGTCCATGGCGAACTCGAACACCAGCCGGTCGATCTTCTCGGTCGGCACGCCGGGCGCGACCTCGCCTGCGAGCAGATCGAGGCACTCGGCCGCGAGCCGCCCGGCCCGGCGCATGCCCTCGAAGGCCATGGGGCCGTGCAGCTTGATCTGCCCGGTCTTGCGCTGTGGCGCGAGCGCGGCGTCGACGTAACTCATGACTTGCCCTGCTGGGAGGCCCTTCCGGCCCGGCCCTGGTGGGAATTTAGTGTTTCGCGCCCGCGACGCAAGCGCCCGATTGACTGCGCAAATCCTGTGCGGCGTGCTAAGTGAATGAGCGAGGCATCGGGTCCATTTGAACGAGCATGATTTTGGGGAACGCTGCGCAATCCTCGCCGCACGGCACGCTGGCGCCATCGCGGCTCGACCGGGCGGTCATCGCGCTGACGAGCCGTCTGCCGTCGGACTGGCTCGGGCTGCGGCTCGCCATCCTGCTGCGCCGGCTGGTCACTACGAGGCTCGACAGCGGCGCGCTCGACGTCGAGCGCTGGGGCCTGCGCCTGCGGCTTCATCCCCTCGACAACGGCTGCGAGAAGGGCCTGCTCTTCACCCCGCAGATGTTCGAGCCCGAGGAGCGCGCGGAACTCGCGACCGAGATGGCCCGAATGGGACCGAAATCCCCGTTCGTCTTCGTCGATATCGGAGCGAATGTCGGGCTGTTCTCCCTGTTCGTCGCTTCGCGTGCCGGTGCGCGCGCCCGCATCCTGGCGATCGAGCCCGAGCCCGGTAATTTCGACCGGCTCTCCTTCAATGTCGCCGCCAATCCGGGTGCGCCGATCAGGCCGCTCAATCTGGCGCTCGCCGACGAGGCGGGCGAACTCGCCATCGAGCTCGACCGCCGCGACCGCGGTGGTACACGCGCGCGCAAGCTCGATGCGACGCAACTGGTCGCCGGAATAGTGCGGGTGCCCTGCCGTCCGTTGCTGTCCGTGCTGCGCGAGCAAGGCATCGAACGCATCGACGCCCTCAAGATCGACGTAGAGGGCATGGAGGACATCGTCCTGATGCCGTTCCTGCGCGATGCGCCGCCGTCGCTCTGGCCGAGCCTGATCGTGATCGAGGACGCGCACGAAATGTGGTCAGCCGATCTGTTCGCCGCACTCGCCGCCAACGGCTACACGGTGTCGTCGCGGAGCAAGCTCAACGTCATGCTGCGGCGGACCGCTCAGTCCGTGAGCGGCACCGGCGCCGCGACCGAGAGACCGTCCGTCGTGATCGCGCAGCGATAGGCGATCGCCTCGACGCCGCGCGCCTTCGCGCGATCGAACGCCTCGCCATACACTCGGTCGATGTCTCGCGCCAGCGCGAAGCGCCGCGCCGAGCCGATCTGGATGAGATAGAGCATCACCGCGCGGGCGCCGGCCGCCACCATGTCGCCCAGCTCGTCGAGGTGCTTGGCGCCGCGCTTGGTCACCGCATCGGGAAATTCCGCCAGGCCGGCCTGCCGCATCAGGTGCACGTTCTTGATCTCGACATAGCAGGGCGCCCGCCCCGGATGTTCGAGCAGCAAATCGACGCGCGAGTTGCGGCCATATTTCACTTCACGTCGCATGTTCGCATAGCCGGCGAGCTCCGGGATCGCACCGGCTGCGATCGCCTCGGCGCCGAGTGCGTTGGGATGCGCCGTGTTGATACCGACAAGCTCGGCGCCATTACCGAGATCGACCTCGACCAGTTCCCAGCTGTGCTTGAGCTTGCGGCTCTCCTTGTCCGAGGTCGAGAGCCACACCCGCGCGCCCGGCACGTTGAGGCCGGTCATCGCACCCGGATTGGCGCAGTGCACCGTCACGGTCTCGCCCGAGGGCAATTCGACATCGGCGAGGAAGCGCTTGTAGCGCTTGACCAGCAAGGCCGGGAATAGCGGGGCGGGAAACTGCATGGCCGGAGATTCCGCAATGCGTGCCGGCGGGACAAGTCCGTCCGCGCGCTTGCGCACAGCCTTGTCCGGTTGATCGGGCGGTGGCGGCGGGATACTGCTCTTGCAGACAATAGGCCGCGCAGACCGGCGGCAACAATGGGAGATGAAACGTGACCGAAACGCTCCAGGCGCCCGCCAGCACGTCCCCGCACGCGTCCTCCAATATCCGCCACCTCTCCCGAATGGAACTGCCCGGTGGCGGGCAGATCACCATCCAGGGCAATTTCGCCTTCGTCGGCCACCAGAACGGACCGGAGGGCACGACGATCCTCGACATCTCCGACCCGCGCAAACCGAAAATCGTCAGCCGGCTGATGACGCCGAATTTCGTCACCCACACGCACAAGGTCCGGGTGGTCGGCGACTTGATGTTCACCAATTCCGAATATCAGCCGGGCACCGCGCGCGCCAAGTTCGCCGATCCGGGCTTCTGCATCTACGACGTGAAGGACAAGGCCAATCCGAAGCTGATCAAGTTCGTGCGGACCCACGGCAAGGGGGTCCATCGCTTCGACCTCGATGAGACCTACGCCTACATGTCGACCGAGGTCGAAGGCTTCGTCGGCAACATCCTGGTCATCTACGATATCCGCGATCCGTCGAACCCGACCGAGGTCGGCCGCTGGTGGCTGAAGGGCCAGAACGTCGCCGCGGGCGAGACGCCACACCCAAAGGGCACCGATCACAAGCTCCATCACGCCATGCGCGCCGGCAGCGAGATGTACGCCGGCTGCTGGATGTCGGGCGTCGCCATCGTGGACATTTCCGACATCGGCAAGCCGCGCACGCTCAGCCACTATGAGTACAACCCGCCGCACCCGGAACCGACGCACACCTTTCTGAAGGTGCCGTTCGAGATTGGCGGGCGGCGGATCGCAGTGTCGACCGAAGAGGAGCGCCATCACCGCGGTCCCGACGCCGGCAAGCCGCACGCACCGTTCCGCACCTGGGACGTGACCGATCCGACCAAGCCGACGATCCTCTGCACCTACGAGGTGCCGCACAGCGCATCGCCCTACGACGGCAACAAGGTGCGCTTCGGCGCGCACCAGTTGCGCGAGCAGATCGACAAGGACGGGCTCTGCTATGTCACCTGGTTCGGCGCAGGCCTGCGCATTCTCGACATCAACGACCCGGCGCACCCGAAGGAGAAGGGCTACATCATCCCCAAGCCCGGCGACGGCCAGGAATCGCCGCTCACCAACGATGTCGCGATGGACAGCCGCGGCCTGATCTATTTCACCGACAAGGCCTGCGGCCTCGACGTGATCGAATTCAAAGGATGAGCGGCGGATCGCTGCTCGGACCGTTCAGCCGCGCTTCACGCCGATGGCCGCATCCGACAAGAGCCCACCGTCGATGGTGATGGCGCTGCCGCTGATGTAGGAGGCGTGGTCGGAGGCGAGGAACGCGACCATGCCGGAGACTTCCTCCGGTAGCGCGGCGCGCTTCATCGGCAGTCCAGTCATGACGTCGCGCCAGCGCGACTTGTCGCCGAAGCGTTCCTGCGCCAGACGCTCGGTGTCCCGGATGTGCTTCTCGGTCTCGACCGGGCCCGGATTCACGGCCAGCACGCGGACACCATGGCGGATGCTGTCGCCACCGAGTGAGCGCGAGAACATGATCAGCGCCGCATTGCCCACGCTGCCCGCGATGTAATGCGCGTCGGGCCGGTCGCCCGCGATGCCGACGATGTTGATGATGACGCCTTTGCCGCGCTGGCACATCGGACCGTAGATTTCGCGCGTCAGGTTGATGGCGCCGAACACCTTGAGGTCCCAGGCGCGGCGCCAGCGCTCCTCGTCGATCTCCAAGAGCGTCCCGCGCGGGATGCCGCCGGCGCTGTTCACCAGGATATCGAGATCGCCGCAGGCCGCCGCCACCTTGCGCACCTGCGCACTGTCGGTGAGGTCGGCCGGATGTGTCGTCACCATGACGTTGTGGCGTGTGCGGATGTCGTCGGCGACCTTGTCGAGCTCCGACGCCGTGCGCGCGCAGAGCTGGACGTGGCATCCCTCGGCCGCGAGCGCCTTGGCGATCGCGAGCCCAATGCCTTTCGATCCGCCGGTGATGAGCGCCGAGCGCCCACGCAGGTTCAAGTCCACGAATGTCTCCCGTGCGGATGTGGCGAATTGGCTGCCGTGAGGGTCTTACTGCTTCGGCAGCTTGATGTCGTCCACGACCTTGATCCACATCTGCCACTCGCGCGCGATGCGGTCGCGGAACTCCTGCGGCGAGCTTGAGGAAGCCTCGCCGCCGATCTGTTCGAGGCGCGCGGCAACGGACGGGTCCGCCACCACCTTGCGGACTTCGGCGTTGAGCCTGTCCACGATCGGGCGCGGCAGGCCGGCCGGCGCCGCAAGCCCGAACCAGGTGCGCACGTCGAAGTCCTTGAAGCCGGTCGCTTCCTCCATGGTCGGCACGTTGGCGAGCTGCCGCATCCGGGTGTTGCCGGTGACCGCAAGTGCACGCAGCTTGCCGCCCTGGATGTTGCCGATCGCCTGCGTCGGAGTGGCGAGCGTGAACTGGACCTGGTCGCCCAGCAGCGCGCCGAGCGCGGGCGCATCGCCCTGATAGGGGACATGCAGGAAACGGACACCGGCGCGATTCGCCAACATCTCGATGGTGAGGTGATGGGTCGAACCCACCCCCGCGCTCGCGTAGGTGATGGAGTTGGGTGCGGCCTTGGCGGCGGCGATCAGGTCGTTCATCGACTGGAACTTTGCTTCGGGGCGCACCAGTGCGACGAACTGCAACGTCACGACGGTGGAGATCCAGTCGAAGCTCGTCAGCGTGTCGAACGGCAGCGACTTGTGGGTCGCGCCGTAGAGCGGGTGGCCGCCCGGCAGCATCACCAGCGTATAGCCGTCGGGCTCGCTGCGCGCAGCGGCAGCCGCGCCAATGGTGCCGGCGGCGCCGGGCCGGTTCTCGATCACGACCGGCTGGCCGAGCCGGGTCGAGAGTTCCTGGCCGATCATCCGCGCCACCGTGTCGACGCCGCCGCCAGGCGCGAAGCCGACCACGATCTTGATCGGCCGGTTGGGAAAGTCCTGCGCCGCCAACGGCGCACAGGCGAGACCAAACATGGACGCAAGGAGCAGCGAACGACGGGTTTGCATAAGCCTGGTTCCAACAAGGAAAGTTGAAGGGTGGTCTAAAGACAAATCGGGCCTGGGGCGCGCTCGGCGTCCCAGGCCCGTCATCGTCATCCGATCGCGGATCGCCTACTTCGCCAGCGGATCCGGGCGGACCTGGATGTGCACCGCCATCGGCTTCATGCCCTTGCCGCCTTCGATCAGCCACGGGGTGCGGTCGCCGCTCGACGACCAGAGCCCACGGCCTTTCCAGCCGGCGTTCGGATCGTCGATGCGGCCGTCGAGCCCCTTGGCATAGAAGCCGAGCGGATACGGCACGCGCAGCAGCACATGCTTGCCGTTGACAAGCGCGGCGAAGCCGTCCTGCAGGTTGGCGGTCGAGATCGGCACGTCCTTGCCGAGCCCGACGGTGTCATGCTGGTCGACCCAGGCGTAGTAGCTCGAACTCGGCGCTGTTGTCGCCGATGCCGTCGAAGCCCGGCCCGGGATACTTGTAGAACGCCCAGCCTTCCGGACACTGATCGCCGGTCGCCTTCGGGCCGTTGAGCGGGCCCTTGCACTTGGTGCGATCGAAGCTGCCGATATGGCCGCTGCCGAGCGAGACCCACACCACGCCCTTGCTGTCGATGTCGCCGCCGCGCGGGCCGAAGCCCGGCATCGGGACGTTGTAGATTTCAGTGATCATCGTCTCGGGCGGGTTGTTGCCCGGAACGATGCGCACGACCGCGCCCGGGGTGGTGCGGATCGTGCCCCAGACCGAGTTGTCGACCGGGCTCGGCATCACGGCATAGATGCCCTGAGCGAGACGGCGGTCCTTGTTCGGATCGAGCGGCTGGTTCGGCTCGGTATATTCGCCGCGCTTGCCGTCGCCATTGGTGTCGAGGATGAGCGCCGACCAGCCCTGCGCCTTGGCCGCGTCGCCGGTCTCGTTGAACAGTTTGGTGTTCAACCAGCCGACCACCGGCACGCCGCCGCCGCTCGACGCCCAGATCGTGTCGTTGGCGTCATAGCCGAACTGCACATGGTGCGACGTGAAGCACACATCTACGAAAGTGTACTTCAGGGTCTTCGGATCGAGGATCGAGAGACCACGATGCGTCTCCTTGAGCGGGAACGCCTTGGAGGACGGACTGGATCCATCCGTGCAGTAGTCGGGATTCTTCGAGCCGCGGACCGCCGCGGCCAGCCACACGCGGCCGTCCTTGTCGAACATGGCGTTGTGGTTGTTGACCTTGCTGTCCCAGATCACCTCGTTGCCCCAATAGGGCGACGGGCCGAGCGGCTTTTCCATCGCGGCATGACCGGGCCCGAGCATCGGCGGCATGCTCGGATCCTTTACCGGCGCACGGAAATCCGTGACCTTGTGGGTCTTGGGATCGAGGATCGGCAGGACGTTCATGCTGTATTCGGGATTGCCGACCACCGGGCCATAGGCATTGACGGTCGGGTAGCGGCGATCAGAAGCGATCAGATCGTGTAGATATTGCTTCTCGTTCGCCCAGTCCCACGTGGTCACCACCAAGTTGCGCTCGACGCCAGCCGGCCGAGTCGGCTTGTTCTTCGGCAACTCGCCCTTCTCGACACGTTGCGTCCAGTCGGCGAAGTACTTGACCGGCGCGCCGCCCAACGTACCAGCGAGGATGTTGACCATGAGCACGCCGGCCTGGCCGGATTGCGTCCGCTTGATCCACGCCTCGGCATGGGACGAGTATTCGCCGAGCCCTTGCGGGAAGGTGCGCGTAGAGAGCTGGCCGAGCTGATGGCAGCCGACGCAGCCGTTGTTCTTCATATTGTTGAGCCAGAGCGGCTGCGTGAGCTTGTCGGGAATGTCCTTGTCCTTGCCGCCGAACTGGTCGGCAGTCGGGACCTTCATCATCGAATACCAGTAGATCGCCGGATAGCCCTTCGCGGCTTCCGCCGCGTTGGGGGCCGCCACCGCGCGATGGTTGACGGTCTGGCCGGGCTCGGCGTCGATCTTCGGCGAATCGACAAGGTCGTAACCGCGCACCCAGACCTTGTATTTCGCCTTCGGAAGGTCGGGCACCACGTAGCGGCCCTGGTCGTCGGTGACCACCATCTTGGCATAACGGGTGGGCAGGTCCCGCGTCTCCGCGATCACCCATACGCCCGCTTCCGGACCGTTCGCACCGGTGACAACGCCGCCGATGTCGTCGTTGTCGATGGCAACCGCTGCCGGCGGCGTCTGCTGGGCGGACAACGGCACCGGCGCGCCGGCGAGACAGCCGGCGAACGCGATCGCCGCCACGCTCATATACAATCTGCCTTTGATCTTCATGCTTAGCGCTCCTCTCGTGTCTTCCGATTATTATCTGGCGAGCCGCGCCTTGATCGGTGGCCGATCTGGAACAGAGCCCACCTTTGGAAGTGGCGATATCCATGCACACTCCGTGGGCAGGCGCAATCGGGTTGCGGGCGAACGCGTCGAGTGTCCGCAGCGTCAAAAAAGAAGGGCCCCGCGCTGAACGCGGGGCCCCGGTATTGCGAAGTTTCGGCCTGTGCCTAGTGCGCCAGCGGATCGGGACGGACCTGGATGTGCACCGCCATCGGCTTCATGCCCTTGCCGCCTTCGATCAGCCACGGGGTGCGGTCGCCGCTCGACGACCAGAGCCCGCGGCCCTTCCAGCCGGCGTTCGGATCGTCAATGCGGCCGTCGAGCCCCTTGGCATAGAAGCCGAGCGGATACGGCACGCGCAGCAGCACCATCTTGCCGTCCTTCAGGGCGGCGAAGCCGTCCTGCAGGTTGGCGGTCGAGATCGGCACGTCGTTACCGAGGCCGAGCGTGTTGTGCTGGTCGACCCACGAGTAGTAGCTCGCCTCGGCGCTGTTATCGCCGATGCCCTGGAAGCCCGGGCCGGGATATTTGTGGAACGTCCAGCCTTCCGGACAATGGTCGCCGGTCGCCTTCGGCCCATTGAGCGCCGCCTTGCACTTGCTGCGATCGAAGGCACCCATGTGGCCGCTGGCGAGCGAGACCCACACCACGCCCTTGCTGTCGATGTCGCCGCCGCGCGGACCGAAGCCCGGCATCGGGACATTGTACACCTCGGACAGCTGCGTCTCGGGATCGAAGCGGACGACGCCGCCACGGCCCGCGAACACGCCGACGGTGTACCAGACCGAGCCGTCGGCCGGGTTCGGCATCACCGCGTAGGTGCCGGACCCGCCGGTGATGCGCGCGTCCTTGCTCGCATCCGCCGGCTGGTTCGGCTCGGTGTATTCGTCGCGCTTGCCGTTGCCGTTGGTATCGAGCACGAAGGGCGACCAGCCTTGCGACGCAGCCGCGTCACCGGTTTGGTCGAACTTCTTCATATCGATCCAGCCCGCCATCGGGCCGGCGCCCGACGTCCACACGCGATCCTTGGCGTCGAACTGCAGATGATGCGAACCGAAACAGGTGTCGACGAACGTGTATTTCTGCGTCTTCGGCTCGAAGATCGCGACCTGCCGGACGTTCTTCTCGATCGGGAACGCCTTGGCCGACGGATGGTCCGAGCCCTTCTTGCAGAACGCCGGATTGTCCGCGCCGCGGATCGCGGCCGCCAGCCAGACCCGGCCTTTGCCGTCGTACATCGAGTTGTGATTGTTGACCCTGGTATCCCAGATCTTCTCTTCGCCCCAATAGGCCGACGGCGCGACCGGCTTTTCGACTGCGGCGTGGCCTGGGCCGAGCGATTCAGGCATGTCCTTGTCGCGCACCGGCGCCTTGAAGTACGTCACCTTGCTGGTCTTGGGATCGAGCATCGGCAGCATATCGGTAGCGTATTCCGGCGAGCCGACCAGCGGCCCATAGGCATTGATCGTCGGATTGCGCCGGTCCGACGAGATCAGGTCGTGCAGGTACTGCTTCTCGTTGCCCCAGTCCCAGGTCGTGACCACGAGATTGCGTTCGACGCCTTGCGGACGGGTCGGCTTGCTGTGCGGCAGTTCGCCCTTGGCGACGCGGTCGGTCCAGTCGCCGAGATACTTGTAGGGCGCGCCGCCGAGATAGCCGGCGAGCGGATTGATCATCAGCGGTGCGGCCTGGCCCGACATGGTGCGGCGCCGCCAGGCATCTTCGCCCGACTTGAACTCGCCGAACGCCGCCGGAACGGTGCGAGTCGCCTGCTGGCCGAGCTGATGGCAGCCGACGCACGCGCGGTTCTTCAGCACGCTCAGCCATTCGGACTGGGTCATCTTCTCGGGGATGTCCTTGTCCTTGGCGTCCTTGTTGCCGAACTCGCTCGCGTCCGGAATCTTCATCATCGAGTACCAATAGATCGCCGGATAGCCTTTCGCGGCTTCCGCTTCGCTTGGCGCCGCGACGGCGCGCAGATTGACGACCTTGCCGGGCTCGCTCTGCACCTTCGGCGAATTGACCAGTCCGTAGCCCCGCACCCAGACGCTGTAGTTGGCCTTCGGCAGATCGGGAACGACGTAGCGGCCCTGATCGTCGGTGACGACCATCTTGGCGTAGCGCGTCGGCAGATCCTTGGTCTCGGCGATCACCCAGACGCCGGCCTCCGGCCCGTTCGGTCCGGTGACGACGCCGCCGATGTCATCCGCGTCGATCGCGACGGCGGGCGGGGTTTGCTGCGCACGCAATTGCGCAGGCGGAGCCGCCAGCAGGACGGCGAAGCCGATCGCCGCTGCGCTCAGATAGAGTTTGGTCTTCATTCTCATGTGATGCGTCCTCCTGGTCATTTCCCGTTGCCCTCGAGGTCTGCGCCGCGAGGGTGCCATGCTACGGCCGAAAGCTGGCAAGTGATTTTTTGGGTGTCCGAATTTGCCCATTTGGCTGGGCAGCGGCAAGCCTATTTTCCGTTAATTCCGGCAGGTTGCCGGACGTGCGGCGATTTGGATCACGCAACGAAATTACCGCCGCGATCTTCCACAATATGAGTGCGTACAATCTCGTCGAACGTGGTCTCCGCCTTGAAGCCAAGCGCCTGCGCGCGGCGTGCATCGATGCGCCGCGGCCAGCCTTCGACGATCTTCGCCACGAGCGGATCGTGCTCGCGGCGGATGCGCTTGGCGACGTGCTCGCCGGCGACCCGCTTGAGCGACGCGATCTGATCGGCGACCGTGCAGCAGACGCCCGGCAGCGAGAGATTGACGCGCGGACCGAGTGCGTCACGCGCAAGGCCTGCGGCATGAACGAGGAAGCCGACGGCGGCGCGCGGACTTGCATGCGTGTGCATGACCGTCTCCTCGACCGGCAGCACCGCTTCGAGACCCGCGAGCGGCTCCCGGATGATGCCGGAGAAGAAACCGGACGCCGCCCTGTTGGGCTTGCCGGGCCGCACCACGATCGAGGGAAACCGCAGCCCCACGCCGTCGCAGAAGCCGCGCCGCGTGTAGTCGGCCAGCAGCAGTTCGCCGATCGCCTTCTGCGTGCCGTACGAGGTGAGCGGCGTGAGATGAAAATCATCGTCGATCGCGGAGGGAAACGGCGCGCCGTAAACCGCCATCGAGGAGGTATAGACGAGCTTCGGGCGATAGCCGCCGCCCGCGTGGCGGATCGCCTCCAGCAGCGCGCGCGTGCCGTCGAGATTGACGTGGTAGCCCTTGTCGAAGTCGAGCTCGGCCTCGCCCGACACCACGCCGGCGGTGTGGAAGATCACCTCGGGGCGCGCCGCGATGGCTTTTTCCGCTTCGCCGGCGGCGGCGAGATCGGCGGTCACGAGCCGGACCTTGCCGGAGAATCCGGCGGGCGCTGTCGGCTCAACGACATCGAGCAGCGTCAATGCCTCGACCGGCTTGCCGTTGAGGCCGCCGTCCTCGACCAATCGCGCAATAAGCTTGCGGCCGATCATGCCGGCCGCTCCGGTAATCAGGATGTGCATGTCGGCTTTTCCTTTCTCCTCCCTTGCCCCGCGCGGCGGGGAGAGGAAACGCTACGCCGATTTGTTCAACTCGCTCAGGCTCACCTTCTGCTTTCCATCGGCGTCGAAATTCTCCGGCGCAAGCCAGCGCTCGAAGTTAGCCTTGCGCGCGGGCCATTCGCTGTCGAGCATCGAGTAGTAGGCGTCGTCGCGGTTGTGGCCCTTGGCGATCATGCGCTGGCGCAACGTGCCCTCGTAGACAAAGCCGTAGCGCAGCGCGGCGCGCCGCGAGGGCGCATTGAGCGCGTTGCATTTCCACTCGTAGCGCCGGTAGCCCAGATCATCGAACGCGTAGCGCGCGAGCAGGTATTGCGCCTCGGTGCCGAGCGGCGTGTGCTGCAGCGCCGGCGAATATACGATGTGGCCGACTTCGATCACGCGCATCGCCGGCCGGATTTCCATCAGCGTGGCGATGCCGACGGCGCGGCCGGACGGATCGATGATCGCGTAGGAATAGGGATCGTCGAGTTTCACCCGGCCGGCGAGCCATTCCGAGAACGCGGCGAAGTTCGCGAACGGCCCGTAAGTCGACAGGTAGGTCCAGATCGGATCGTGGCCCTTGACCACGCTCCACAGGTCGGCGTCGTGGTCGGGGCGAAGCCTCTCCACCCGCCCGTAGCGGCCTTCGAGCACGACCGGCTCGGGGCGCCGCGCCGGCATCGCATCGACCGGCGGGCCGATCGGCTGGCCGGTGAAAGGATGGCGGTCCGGTTTCTCGGTCATGACGATCTCTGCTTCATGTCGTCGCGGAAGAATGTGTTCAGCTCGGCATGCGGCACCACGTCCGCAAAGCTGTCGAAGCGGCCTTCGCTCGCGATCTGCTTCGCCGAACGGATGAACGCCGCCCAGGCGACGCGCGCGATCGTGCCGCCGAGGCTGATCCGGCGCACCCCGAGCGCGGCCAGGTCGGCGACCGTGAGCCCGAGCGCGCCGGACATCAGCACGTTGACCGGGAGCGGAGATGCGGCCTTGACCACCGCTTCGATCAGGTCGCGCGTGCGCAGCCCGGGGGCATAGAGGCAATCGGCACCGGCCGCCGCGTAGGCCTTGAGCCGGCGGACCGTCTCGTCGAGATCGGGCCGGCCCACCAGAAAACATTCGGCGCGGCCCACCAGCATGCAGTCGCCGCCGGATTTATCGATCGCGGCGCGCGCGGCCCGCATGCGCGCGACGGAGAGATCGAAATCGTAGAGCGGATTGTCCTGGTCGCCCGTCGAATCCTCGATCGAGAGCCCGGCCACGCCGGTTTCGACGCAGAGCCGCACGCTCTCGGCGACACCCGCCGGGTCATGCGCATAGCCGCCCTCGAAATCGGCGTTCACCGGCAGGTCGGTCGCGGCAACAAGCTCGGCCAGATGCGCGAGCATGTCGTCGCGCGAGACCGCCGTGTCCGGAAGCCCGCGCGCGAAAGCAAAGCCCGCGCTCGTGCTCGCCAGCGCCTTGAAGCCCAGATGCTGGAAGTAGCGCGCCGTGCCGACGTCCCACGGATTGGGCAGGACGAAACATCCGCTCGCGTGCAGCGCACGGAAGGTCTTTCGCTTGTCGGCAATGGTGGGCATATCGCGAGCCTTGTTTGTCGCGCATGGTCGCCCAACGCGGGAACAGTGCCAGGGCGATTTATATCGCAGATGCGCCAGTGTAGGATGAACCAAGTGCCGCGGTCACTCCAGCCGGAAGAGCCGGAACGCCGGATACATTTGCTCTTGAGGGAGGGCTCCATGTCGTCGTTTGAGATTCAAGCCGCCAGCCGTCGCAAATTCCTGCAATTCCTCGCCGGCAGTCCGGCGCTGGCCGCGGTCGGCGGGCTCGAAGCCTTCGCCGGAGAAGGGCCGCAGCCGGTGCCGAAACTTCCCGATCCGCTGATGTGGGGACCGATGAAGACCGACACCCTCATCAAATCCCCGAAGGACGCCATCAACGTCTTCGATTTCGAGCCGGTCTGCCGCAACAACGTGCCGCCAGCGCATTTCGGCTACATGGCGTCGGGCATCGACGACGAGGTGACGCTGCGGGCGAACCGCGAGGGCTTCCTGAAATTCCAGCTCCGCCCGCGCCGGCTCGTAGATGTGAGCAAGGTCGACATGTCGGTCGACATCCTGGGCGTGAAATATTCCTCGCCGATCGTGCTGGCGCCGGTGGGCGGCCAGCGCTCGTTCCATGACGATGGCGAACTGGCGGGCGCAAGGGCCGCGAAGGCCGGCGACCACCTTCAGATCATGTCGACCATGACGTCCTACGGTGTCGAAGATGTGCGCGCCGCGCGCGGCGACAAGCCGATCTGGCTGCAACTCTATGCCACCAACAAGTGGGAGGTGGCGCAGGGGATCGTGAAGCGCTCCGAGAACGCCGGCTGTGCGGCGGTCGCCGTGACGGTCGATCGCAGCGGCGGACGCAATCAGGAAACCCTGTTCCGCCTGCGGCCGACCGACACCCGCGACTGCAACGGCTGCCATGACCGTTCGAGCTTCCAGGCCAACCTGAAAGGCCGGGTGATGTTCCAGGGGCTCGATTTGACCGGGCTCCGGAACACGCAGTCGTCCGCCATGACCTGGGAATTCTTCAAACGGCTGCGCGACACCACCAAGATGAAGATCCTGGCCAAGGGCATCCTCGCCTATGAGGATGCGGTGCTTGCCGCCGATGCCGGGCTCGATGGCATCATCGTGTCGAACCACGGCGCGCGCAGCGAGGATTCCGGCCGCTCAACCATCGACGCATTGCCCGAGATCGTCGAAGCGGTGAAGGGCCGCATCCCGATCATCGTGGACAGCGGATTCCGCCGCGGCACGGACGTGGTCAAGGCGCTCTGCATTGGGGCGACGGCGGTGTGCGTCGGCCGGCCGTACATCTGGGGGCTCGGCGCATTCGGCCAGCCGGGCGTCGAGCGCGTGCTCGAACTCCTGCGCATTGAAACATACGGCGTGATGCAGCAGGTCGGCGCGCCCAACATCAAGGCGCTCACGCCCGCGATGGTGCGAAGGGCGTGAACGAAGCGAATAGTGAGTAGCGAATAGCGAATAGCGAACAGAAATGGGTGCGAATTTGGCTTATTGCCACTATTCGCTACTCGCTATTCGCTATTCGCCTCTGGATGAGGGGGACTTGAATGCTGAAGACCGTGCCCAACTTCGATCGCATCGGCGAGGAGAACGCCTTTGCGGTGCTGGCGCGCGCCAACGCGCTGATCGCGCAGGGCCGCGACGTGATCAATCTCGGCATCGGCCAGCCCGACTTCCGCACGCCGGAGTTCATCGTCGAGGCGGCGATCAAGGCGCTGCGCGACGGCCATCACGGCTACACGCCGGCGACCGGCATCCCACCGCTGCGCGAGGCGGTGGCCGCCGACCTGCACAAACGCTTCAAGGTGAACGTATCGCCCGACGAGGTGATGATCCTGCCGGGCGGCAAGCCCACCATGTTCATGGCGATCCTGATGTTCGGCGAGCCCGGCGCCGACATCCTCTATCCCGACCCTGGCTTTCCGATCTATCGCTCGATGATCGAATACACCGGCGCGCGGCCGATCCCGGTGCCGATCCGTGAGGAGAACGGCTTTGCGTTCTCGGCCGAGGAGACGCTCAAGCTGATCACGCCGCAGACGCGGTTGCTCATCATCAACTCGCCCGCCAACCCGACCGGCGGCGTGACGCCCAAGAGCGAGATCGACAAGCTGGTCGCTGGGCTGGAGAAATTTCCCGACGTCTGCGTGATGTCGGACGAGATCTACGACCACATGGTCTACGACGGCGAGACCCATGTGTGCCTGCTCTCCTATCCGTCGATCCGCGACCGGCTGATCCTGCTCAACGGCTGGTCGAAGACCTACGCGATGACCGGCTGGCGGCTCGGCTACGCGGTGTGGCCGGGCAAGCTCTACGACTATGCGCGCAAGCTCGCCGTCAACCTGCACTCGTGCGTCAACGCGAGCGCGCAATATGCCGGGCTCGCGGCGCTCACCGGCCCGCAGGACGAGGTGACCAAGATGGTGGCCGAGTTCGACAAGCGGCGCAAAGTCGTCGTGGACGGCTTGAACCGGCTGCCGGGCGTGTCCTGCGCCACGCCCAAGGGCGCGTTCTACGCCTTCCCCAACGTCAAGCGCACCGGCTGGAAGGCGAAAGCGCTGGCGTCATCGCTGCTGGAAGACGCCAACGTCGCGATCATCGGCGGGCCCGATTTCGGCATCCTCGGCGAAGGCTATGTGCGGCTCTCTTACGCCAACTCGACCGAGAACATCCTGCGCGCGCTCGACCGCATGAGCGAATTCCTGAAGAGCCGCCAGGCGGCTTAGCGCGAGTTCGAACGGAGTTAAGACGCAGCCCTATCTCCGCTCGTTCCCGCGCAAGCGGGAACCCAGGACCGCGCATTCGGCACCTGTGATTCTGGGTCCCCGCCTCCGCGGGGACGAACGGAGAGAATTTGGAGATCGGCCCCGGGCGAGGCTTGCCGCCGGTGCCGCGATCGCGGCCGGTCAGCCCGATCCAGGCCGCAAAGCCGCGCCCGCTGCGGAACACGCGCGCATCGGGAACCTTGGCAACAACGCTGCTCGCGATGATCGGACCGACGCCCGGCACCTGCATCAGCCGGCGTGCCTCTTGATCCGCCGCCGCCATCTGCTTGATCTGCCGCTCCAGCGCCCGCTCGGCGGCATCCAGCGCTTGCCATTGTCGCACCAGCAGCAACAGCGCCCCGCGCATCAGCTCCGGTACCTCCGCGCTCGGCTGTGCCAGCCGCTGCATCAGTTCGCCCAAGCCCTTGATCCCTTGCGCCGCCACGATCCCGATCTCGCTCAACATCGCCCGCAACGCGTTCGCAACCATCGTGCGTTGCCGAACCAAAAGTGACCGCGTGTTGTGAACCGCCAATGTCGCCTGCTGCTCCACGCTCTTCACCGGCACAAATCGCATCGTCGGACGGCTCAACGCCTCGCAGATCGCCTCCGCGTCGCGCCCGTCATTCTTGTTCCGCTTCACGTAAGGCTTCACATAGCTCGGCGGCATCAGCCGAACCTCGTGCCCGTACCGGCCAATCACCCGCGCCCAGTGATGCGCGCCGCCGCAGGCCTCAACCCCCACCAGCACCGGCGGAAATTGCGCAAAGAACTTCTCCACCTGGCTCCGCCGCAACTGACGCCGCAGCACCACAGCTCCGCTCGCATCCACGCCATGAACCTGGAACACGTTCTTCGCCAAATCCAAACCAATCATGCTAACTTCTGTCATGGACGGCTCCCTCGTCTGGTCGAATCGACATCACCAGTCTGGCACGATGATGCCGTCGGGGGCCGTCCACCCCATCATTGCGAGGAGCGGAGCGACGAAGCAATCCAGCATCGTGCGATAACGCCTGGATGGCTTTGTCGCCGCCCCGTTGGGGCTCCTCGCAATGACAGCCGATGCGATCTCGCCATCGGGCAACTTGATCAGCTTGCCGCGCTAGGCACCGGAGCGGCGGCCGGCCGGGCCGCAGCCGGCGGAGCGCCCTCGCGGATGGCGTCGCCGCGATGCTTGCGGGCGAGCGCCGCTTCGCCGCCGGCGGTCGCGTGGTAAAGCTCAAGCGCCTCGTATTCGTCGGCCTTCGGGGCCTCGATGGCGAGGTCGCTGTAGGTCCAGCGATCGGGCGCCGCCAAGCACCTCGTCGAGGATGCCCTTGCAGCTCCGATAGACCTTCCAGTAACGCCACATCTTCATCAGCGTCTCTGCGCCGTAGCGCGGGTAGAACACGAACATGCTCTCGCGCGGCATTCCATGGCGGCGGTCGCGGCGGAACTTGAGCCGCAGCGCGCCGCCTTCGAGCGGGTGCACGCCCTCGAACAGGATCATCAGGTAGAACCACAGGATGGTCGACAGCGTGGTGCCGGGCCGTCCGAGCTTGCAGGCGGCCGAGCGGCGCAGGATCGTGCGGATATGGTCGGGCGTGTAGTAGGCCGCCCAGGCCGCCCGGTACGCATCCTCCCATTCGGCATCCGACATGTGGGGATGATGCGACACGCGGTGATTGAGGTCGTACTTGTTCATGTCGGGGTCCATCCAGGCCCCTTTCGCCGACAGAACCTTGTGGTCCTCCGAGCCGGGCAGCGGCGTGAGGAAGAAGAACTCGAGAATGTCGAGCGGCAGTTCGCGCTTGATGATCTCGATGTCGCGAACGATCGATTCCTTGCTGTCGCCCGGGAAGCCGAGGATGTAGCCGGCATACGTGATGGCGCCGTGGTCGCGCCACTTCTGCAGCATCTCGCGATATTCGGTGATCTTGTTCTGGCGCTTCTTGGCGGCGATCAGATTGTCCGGGTTGATGTTCTCGAGCCCGATGAACACGCGCCGCACGCCGGCCGCGGCCGCCTTCTCGATGAAGTTCGGAATCTTGTGGCAGAGCGTATCGACCTGAATCGTAAATCCGATCTTCGGGAAGTCGCCGTTGCGCAGTTCGATCAGGCGATCGAAAAACACTTCCCAGTCGCGGTTGCGGGCGAAATTGTCGTCGGTGATGAAGAACCGCTTGATGCCCTCGGCGTAATTCAGGCGCACGATCTGTTCGAGATCGTCGGCGGTGCGGAAGCGGCTCTTGCGTCCCTGCACGTTGATGATGGTGCAGAACGAGCACTGGTAGGGACAGCCGCGCCCGAGATCCACGCTCGACAGCGAGCCGGAGGTGCGCTGCACGTGCTTGCGCGGCAGGAACGGCGCCGGCTCGCCCTGCAGCGACGGCAGATTGTCCATGTAGTTGTAGAGCGGCTTGAGCGTGCCGTTCCAGGCGTCGCGCAGCACCTCGTCGAACCGGCGCTCTTCGGACTCGCCGGCGAAGAACGAGATGCCCATCGCCTGGGCATCCTTCAGGTCTTGCGGCATCTCGGGCAGCATCGCGATGCAGCCGGAGACGTGGAAGCCGCCGATGCAGACCGGCAGCCCGGCGGCGAGGAACGGCCGCGCAAGGTCGATCGCGCGCGGAAACTGGTTCGACTGCACCCCGACCAGGCCGATCAGCGCCTTGCCGCCGGCCTTGCGGATCATCTTGATGATCTGGTCCGGCCGCACCCGCCGGTTGGTTTCGTCGAAGGTGTGCAGATGGATGTCGACGTCCGGCCCGAGCACATCGCGGCTGCTCGCATCCTCGGCGAGGCCATTGAGGCAGGCGAGCGTATTGGAGGGGATCGCCGAGCGGAGCCACTGGATCGGATAGCCGGCGTCGTCGTAGTGCGTCGGCTTGATCATCACGAAGTGAAATTGCCCCGGCCGGCTGTTCGGCGACACGGGTTCGGCTTCGCGCATAAGACCCAACATCGGTCCAACAGCTCCGTCGGTTTACGCGTACGAATGGCGTGCGAAAATTAAGGCCACGGTCCTTGCCCTCGCCAGGACCGCATAAGCCGGCCTCCCAGACGCACGAAGATAGCAGGCTTCCCCAGCCTTTGATACCCGTGATCGCGCGCGCTGACCGCCGGCAAGGTACCCGGAAACTACTGCCGCATCAGTAACATCGGGTCGGTGCTGGGCGGAATGCGCTCCCAGACCGTGGCGTCGCTTTCGGAGAACCGCCAGGTGGCGCCGCGGCCGACCAGCAGGAGATCGTTCATTTCGAGCCGCCAGGCCGTCAGCCCGAGGCCGTTGATGGCCGCCGCGCAGCCGGGCTTGACGACGATCCTGTAGTTGTCGCCGCTCGACGAATTCGACAGCGTGAGCTGGCAGAGCGGCTTGTCGGCCTCCTGCAGCAGCGTCCATTCGCCGAACAACTGCTCCGGGCTCACCGTCGCGGCTCGGATCGCCGCCTGGGTGCGCATGAAGAAGAGCCCCTCCCCCTTGCGTTCGGCCTCGTACATGCCGTTTTCGACCTCGCTGAAGTCGAGGATCACCGCGCCCTTGCTGTCGAGGAGTTGCACCGCCTCCTTCGGCGTCATGATCCAGGTGCCGACATCCCTCAGGGAAGGGAAAACCGTGCAGGGCGGCTCGAATTCGAGCTTGAAGCCCCCGGCCACCGGATCGGCCTTGAAGCTGACCGCGCAACGCTTGTCGCGCGCCGCGTTGGAGATTTCCCAGGCGCCGACCATTGCCTTGGCCGGGTCGCTCAAGGTGGCCGTAGGTGCGGGCGTCTGCGCGTAGGCCGTGCTGACAGCAACGCAGGCCATCATGAAGAGAGAGAGGCCGACGAGCGCACCACGAACTCCGTGTGCTCCCTCCCCCTGAAAGAGGGAGGGTCGGGGTGGGGGTCCGCTGCATTCCACACGCGCGCTGCCCCCCATCCGGTTTGCTGTCGCAAACCGACCTCCCCCTTTCAGGGGGAGGTGAACCCGCAGCAGGCGTCGTCTTTGAGCCGACTTCAACATTGCAAAATTTCTACCATGCTGACGGGCGCCGCGTCAGCGCGCCGGGCGCCGATCAGGCCCGCTTTTTCGGCGGCCACGGCGTCTCGGCCACGGGCGTGAGCGGCGGCTTGCCGGCCGCCCATGCGAGGAGATTATCGACGATGAGCTGATCCATCCGCTCGCGGGTCGCGACCGACGCCGAGCCGAGATGCGGAAACAGCACGATGTGGTCCATGGCGATCAAATCGGCTGGCACCTGCGGCTCGCGTTGATAGACATCGAGGCCGGCCGACAGGATCACCTTGTCCTTGAGCGCCGCGATGAGCGCGGCCTCGTCCACCACCGACCCGCGCGCCATGTTGATCAGGATGCCCTGCGGGCCGAGCGCTTTGAGCACACTTGCATCGATCAGGTTGCGGGTGCCAGCCCCGCCCGGCGTAATCGCAAGCAGCACATCGACATCGCGCGCCATGTCGATGAGCGACGGATAGTGCCGATAGGACACGCCCGCCGCCGGCTTGCGCGAGTGATAGACCACCGGCACCTGCATGGCGTCGAGCCGCCGCGCGATCGCCTGCCCGATCCGGCCCATGCCGACCAACCCAACCGTGCGGTTGCGCAGGCTCGCCTTGCTGAGCGGATAATCCCTTTCCGGCCATTTGCCGGCGCGCAGGTAGCGCTCGGCCTGCGGCAGTTCGCGTACGGTGCTCAGGAGAAGGCCCAGCGCGGTGTCGGCGACCTCCTCGGTGAGCACGTCCGGCGTGTTGGTGAGCACGACGCCGCGCGCGACGGCGGTCTGAGTGTCCATGTGATCGTAGCCGACACCGAACGACGACACGATCTCGAGCTTCGGGAATCGCGCCATCAAGGCGCCGTCGATCTTCTCCGACGTCGCCGAGCACGCGATGGCGCGAATGCGAGGCGCGATCTCGGCGGCGAACTTGGCTTCGTCCTTCACGTCGGCAAGGCGCGTGAGATTGAACGCCTTCGTGAGCCCGTTGACGACGACCGGCTTGGGCGGCCCGATCAGCAGCACATCGATCTTCTCAGTCATCGTAAGTCCTGATCACGGGTTGCCCGCCGATGGCAGCTAATACGCAATGCATCGCAACATCTACACCAGCATGGTGACCGGCCGCTCCACAAAGCCACGGAACGCCGCCAGCAGTTCGGCGCCGAGCGCGCCATCGACCACGCGATGATCGCACGAGAGCGTCACCGTCATGACGCTGGCGAAGGCGACACCGCCGTCCTCGCGCTCGACCGCCTGCCGGCGCGCCGCACCGACCGCCAGGATGGTGGCGTGCGGCGGATTGATGATGGCGGAGAATTCGCGCACGCCGTACATGCCGAGATTGGAGATCGCCGAGGAGCCGCCCTGGTATTCGTCCGGCCTGAGCTTCTTGGCGCGCGCGCGCTCCGCCAGTTCCTTCACCTCGTTCGAGATCGCCGAGAGCGTCTTGCTGTCGGCCTGCCGGATCACCGGCGTGATCAGCCCGCCCTCGAGCGCCACCGCGATCCCGATGTCCGACTGACGGAAGCGCAGGATGCGATCCTCCGCCCAGACCGCGTTGGCGGCCGGCACCTGCCGCAGCGCAGCCGCCCAGGCCTTGATGATGAAATCGTTGACCGACAGCTTGAACGCTGCCGCTCCGTCCTTGTCTTTCGGCGCGGCCGCGTTGGCGTCTTCGCGCAGTTTGATCAGCGCGCCGATTTCGACGTCCGCCGTCAGGTAGAAATGCGGGGTGGTCTGCGTCGCCTGCACCAGCCGTGTCGCGATCGTCCGGCGCATGCCATCGAGCGGCACTTCCTCGAACGGCACGTCGCGGTAGAGCGCCTTGACCTGTTCGGCACTCGGACCAGCGATGCCCAGCGTCGCAGCGCGCGGCGCGCTCCGTGCCGCCTGCTCCACGTCCTGCGCGACGACACGGCCATGCGCGCCTGAGCCGCGAACCTTGCCGAGATCGATGCCCTGCTCGGAGGCCAGCCGCCGCGCCAGCGGTGTCACGAACGTCCCGCCGGGCAGCCGGGCCGGACCGTAGTTGCGCTCGGGCGTGCGCACCTCGAAGAACGGATCGAGCACGATCGGCGCCTTCGCGGCGTGCGGCTGCACCACGAGCGACGCATGCGGCGCCATGGCGGCCATGCGCTGCGCCAGCGGCGACGATGCCGGCGGAGTCACCGATGCTGGTTTCGGCGCCGGCTGCGTCTTCGCGCTGACGGCCGCGCCACCGCCGTCCGAAATCACCGCGACGATAGCACCGACCGGCGCCACCTCGCCCACACTGACGCGGATTTCGGCGAGCAGCCCCGTCGTGGTCGACGGCACCTCCATGGATACCTTGTCGGTCTCGATCTCGAACAGGTTGTCGCCCGGCTTGACGGCATCGCCGGCCGACTTGAACCACTTGGTGATCTTGCCCTCGGCCACGGTCTCGCCGAGCTGCGGCATCAGCACGTCCATTCGCGCACGCTCCCCCAACACGACCGCTCGTTCACTTGAACCGCTCCCAGGTGACGTAATAGGTCGTGCCGGGCGGATTGAGGATGAGCCGGTCGCCCTCGACGCGGAACGTGCGCACCAGGTCGTGCATGTCGCTCGGCTGCACGCTTCCGAGCCGATGATGCGTCACGGTGCGCGCAGTCTCGTCGACCGAGTAGGTGCCGAAGTAGCCGATGTATTCGTCGAGCGCATTGAATGCCTCCTCGAGCGTCGGCTTCGCACCTGCCTTGGTTCGTTGCTTGTCGGGCATGACGTGGCACGCCATCTCGCCGTGCGGACCGTAGTAGATCATGCCCTTGGCGTTGGCTCCGCGGCCCGGCCGCGGCTTGCCGTCGAGCGTCGCGCCGACATAGCGCCACGCGCCGGCGATCTGGCGGGCGCCTTCGCCCTTGAGGTCTGCGCTCACCACGTCACCGAGATGTATTGCGTTTCCAGGAACTCCATCAGGCCCTCGTGCGCGCCTTCGCGCCCGATGCCCGACTGCTTCATGCCGCCGAACGGCGCCGCCGGATCGGAGACGAGCCCGCGGTTGAGCCCGATCATGCCGAAGTCGAGCCGCTCCGACACGCGCATGCCGCGGCTCAGGTCCTGGGTGTAGAGGTAGGCCACGAGACCGTATTCGGTATCGTTCGCGCGCGTCACCACCTCGTCCTCGGACTTGAAGGTCTGGATCGCCGCCACCGGCCCGAAAATCTCGTCGTTGAGCATCGCGGCCGTATCCGGCACGTGGTCGAGCACGGTCGCCGGGTAGAAGAAGCCTGGCCCGCCCGGCGCCTTGCCGCCGGTCAGCACCTTGGCGCCCTTCTTCACCGCGTCGTCGACCAGATGCACGACCTTGTCGCGGCCCTCCGCGTTGACCAGCGGTCCCAGCGCCACGCCGTCGTCGAGCCCGTTGCCCATCTTCAGGCCAGCCATCTTGGCGGTCAGCTTCTTCGCAAACTCGTCGTGCACCTTCTCGTGCACGTAGAAGCGGTTCGCCGCCGTGCAGGCCTCGCCCATGTTGCGCATCTTGGCGATCATCGCGCCTTCGATGGCGGCGTCGATGTCGGCATCCTCGAACACGATGAACGGCGCATTGCCGCCGAGTTCCATCGCGGGCTTCACGACGTTGTCGGCGGCCTCGTGCAGGAGCTTGCGGCCGACTTCCGTCGAGCCGGTGAACGAGACGACGCGCACGCGCGGGTCGTGCAGCATCGCGCTCACGACCTTGCCGGACGAGCGCGACGGGATGACGTTGACGACGCCGTCGGGCACGCCGGCTTCCGCCAGGATCGGCATCAGGGCGAGCATGGTGAGCGGCGTGTCGGAGGCGGGCTTGAGCACGACCGGGCAGCCGGCCGCCAGCGCCGGCCCGATCTTGCGCGTCGCCATGGCGGCGGGGAAATTCCACGGCGTCACCAGCACGGCGATGCCGGCCGGCTTGTGGTGCACCATGATGCGGGCGCCCGAGGCCGGCGCGCGCGAGAGGCCGCCCATGTTGCGCACCGCCTCCTCGGCGTTCCAGCGGAAGAACTCGGCCGCGTAGGCGACCTCGCCGCGCGAATCCGACAGCGCCTTGCCGTTCTCGATGGTGATCAGCTTCGCGAGCCGCTCGGCGTCGCGCATGATCAGGTCGAAGGCCTTGCGCAGGATTTCGGCGCGCTCGCGCGGCTTCTTCGCCGCCCAGGCCGGGAAGGCGGCGCTCGCCGCATCGACCGCGGCCTTGGCGTCTTCCACCGTGGCGCTCGCGACCGAGGCGATCTTGTTCTCGGTCGCCGGATCGATCACGTCGAAGCGGCCGCCGTCGGACGATTTGCGCCACTTGCCGCCGATCCAGAGATCGGTCGGGACGTTGGCGAGAAGATTGTCGTACATGGGCGTTTCCTATCGATCTGAATGCACGCGCGAGCTCGGCGCTCGTCCCTGGGAGAGGCGCGGTGCCGCGACGTCTCCGGTACCCCCTCCCCATCTCCCCTCAGGGAGAGGGAGCACACCGAGTTTGCCGCCTGCTCGTGATTCAGCTAACTCTCCATCGACCGCTGTCACCCGCTCGACGATGCGGTCGACCGTCGGCAGCGCGATGTCTTCGAGAATGTCGGCGGCCGGCAGCGGGATGTGCGGCGTGGTGATCCGCACCGGCGGGCCGTCGAGATCGTAGAACGCCTCGTCGGCCACGATCGACACGAGTTCGGCGCCCCAGCCGCACAGCCGCGGATTCTCCTCGACGGTGAACAGCCGGTGCGTGCGCGCGACCGAGCCGAGGATGGTCTGCGTGTCGAGCGGCACCAGCGAGCGCACATCGACAACCTCGCAGTCGATGCCGTGTTCCGCCTTGAGCTTCTCGGCCGCCGCCAGCGCGCGCGGCACCATCAGGGCGAGCGCCAGGATGGTGGCGTCCTTGCCGGGCCGCGCGATCGCGGCGGTGCCGAGCGTGTCGACGATCTCGCCGTCCGGCACCTCGCCCTTGGTCGCATAGAGCGACTTGTGCTCGAAGAAGATCACCGGGTCGGGATCGCGCACCGCCGCCGCCATCAGACCGATGACATCGCGCGGCGTCGACGGCGCCACGACCTTCAGGCCGGGGATCATCATCGCCCAGTTCTCGACGCTCTGCGAATGCTGCGCGCCGAAGCGCGAGCCCGCGCCGTTGCCGGTGCGCACCACCAGCGGGCACTTGAGCTGGCCGTTGCTCATGTAGCGGCTCTTCGGGAACTCGTTGGCGATGTAGTCGAAGCAGACCGCGAAGAAATCCGAGAACATGATCTCGGCGATCGGCTTGAGGCCGGTCATCGCCGCGCCCATGGCGGCGCCCAGGATCGCCTGCTCGGAAATCGGCGTGTCGCGAACCCGCAGCGGGCCGAACTGCTCGTACAGCCCGACCGTCGCCTTGAACACGCCGCCGGGCTTGGCGACGTCCTCGCCGAGAAAGACCACGTCGGGATCGCGCGCCATCTCCTGCGCAATTCCGCGTGCCACCGCATCTCGATACGTCAGTTCCGCCATGCGAAGCCTCCGTCGGCGTAGACGTCGGTGGTCAGGAGTATCGAGCGGCGGCATCGGCGCCGCCTTGCACGCCTCGGTCGCCTCGTCGACGACGCGCTTCACGTCGGTCTCGATCTTCGCGATCACATCCTCGCCGATGCCGAATTGCTGGAGCCGCGCGCGATAGATCTTGATCGGGTCGCGCTCTTTCCACTTCTCGAGTTCGCCCTCGGGGCGATACTTGGCCGGGTCGGCGCGCGAGTGCCCGCTGTGCCGATAGGTCATGCATTCGATCAGCGACGGCCCGCCGCCCGCGCGCGCCTTCTCGTAGGCGTCGCGCGCCGCGCGGAAGACCGCGTCGGCGTCGTTGCCGTCGATCACGATGCGCGGCAAGCCGTAAGCCGACGCACGATCCGCGGCGGGATGCTCGACCGCGGTGACATCGCCGATCGGCGTATATTCCATGTAGAGGTTGTTCTCGCAGCAGAAGATCACCGGCAGCTTCCACACCGCGGCGAAATTCAGCGCCTCGTGGAAGGCCCCAATGTTGGTGGTGCCGTCGCCGAAGAAGCAGACCGAGACGTCCTTGTCGCCCTTGTACTGCGCGCGCCAGGCGGCGCCACACGCGATGGGCAGATGCGCGCCGATGATCGCATAGGAGCCCATGACGCCGTGCTCGACCGAGGTCAGGTGCATGGAGCCGCCCTTGCCGCGCATCAGCCCGTTGTCGCGCTGCATGAGTTCGCCCAGCACCTTCTCGACCGGAACGCCGCGCGCGAGCGTATGGGCGTGGCCGCGATAGGTGCAGAACGACAGGTCGCCGGGCTTCATCGCGCAGGCGAAGCCCGCCGCCACCGCCTCCTGCCCGAGCGACAGGTGGCTCGTGCCCTTGACGAGGTTCTGCAGGAACAGGTCGTAGGCGCGCTGCTCGGCCTCGCGGATGACGACCTGTGAGCGGTAGAGCGTCAGCCGCATCTCCTCGCCGATGTCGTCATTGATGCCCGGATGGGAACCGTTGGACGCGCGCGCGGGCATGGTGCTCATTCCGGAACCTCGAATTCGGGCCAATCGGGCGGCGGCAGGAAGCGGCCGGGAGGGAAATTAGCCTTAGTCTTGAAGGGGAAGCAACGGCCACAAAGGCGTGAAGTCTGCCTCCCCGTCTGCCGCGAATGGGAGTATCCTGCGGCATGACCAAACTCCTTGAACAGGCGCTCGAAGCCGTGCGCGTCCTGCCATCCGACGTTCAGGACGAAATCGCCCGGATCCTGCTTCAACTCACCGGCAGCAAGGACGCCGGGCCGGTCCCGCTGTCGCCGGAAGAGCGTACCGCAATCGCGGTTTCCAAGGCTGCGGCGGCCCGTGGTGAGTTCGCGACCGACGAGGAGGTGAAATCCGTCTGGGCCAAGCACGGCCTGTGAAACTCCGCTACACCCTCCCGGCCCTCGCTGACCTTGCCGCGATCCTCGACTACATCGCTGCTCGCTCGCCGCAAGGCGCAAAACGCGTTCAAGCGCGTATTCAGGCAATGGCCGATCTGCTCGCGATCCATCCGCACATCGGGGTTCACACCGACGATCCGGCGATCAGGCGGTTGACGACTTTGCCTTACCCGTTCCTCATCTTCTACGAGGTCACCGAGGCCGAAATCATCATCCACGCTGTCCGGCACGGCGCTCGCGATCCGTCCGGGATGCCAGGCGCAGTCTAACCACGGCCGCGCACGCGCTCGCGGTGCAGCAGGTAGAGGCCGGAGGCGACCACGATCGCGGAACCGGCGATCGTCCAGCGGTTCGGCACGTCGCCGAACACCAGGAAGCCGAGCGCGATCATCCAAACGAGCTCGGTGTAGATGAAGGGCGTCAGGACCGACGCCGGCGCCAGGCGATGGCCGGCAATCAGGAAATAGTGCCCGAGGCTGCCGATCGCACCGGTGACGACCATCAGCGCGATGATGAGCGGATCGGTCGGCGTCGTCCATACGAACAGCACGACCGGCAACATGGCGACCGCGCCAACGAGGTTCGAGTAGAACAGCGTCGTCTCGTTGGAATCGGTGCGCGCCAGGATGCGCGTGATGATCGCGTAGGCCGCGTAGGACACCGCCGCCGTGAGCGAGAGGAACACCGCCCAATGCAGGCCGCCGGAGCCCGGCCGCGTCACCACCAGAACGCCCAGGAATCCGACACAGATGGCCGTCCAACGCCGCCAGCGCACCCATTCGCCCAGGATCGGCCCCGACAGCGCCGCGACGAAGAACGGCGTCGAGAACTGGATCGCGACCGACTCGTCGAGCTGCAGATAGCGCAGCGCCATGAAGTTGCAGATCGTCGAGCCCAACAGCAGGACCGAGCGGAAGAGTTGCAGCCGCGGCCGCGCCGTCAGCAGCAGGCCGGGCCGCGTCCAGGGATTCGACACGATGAAGGGAAAGAGAAACGCGCCGGTATAGCGCGCCCACACGACCTGCAAGGTGTCCATGTGCAGGTTGAGAAACTTCGCGGTCGTATCGAGCAGCGCGAAGCACGTCACCGCGCCGCACATGAGTGCGATGCCGGTCATGCGCTGGCGGCGCTCGTGGGACGCGTCGTCCATGGTGGAGGATCGATTCGATCGGGGATAGGATCGGCACAATAGGCAAATCCACGGAGAGGAAACAATGCGGGCTTTCGGCCGAAGCGTACTGGTTGTGTCAACGCTGCTGGGGCTCGCCGGCATGGCTGCGGCCGCCGAGGTGCGGGTGTTGGCGACGCGCGCGACCGAAGGCGCGCTGGTGGCGCTCGCCAAGGAATTCGCTCAGGAGTCCGGACACCGCGCCGTCTTCACCATCGGCTCGCCCGCCGCCGTCATGGCCAAGATCAAGGCCAACGAGGTCTACGACGTGGTGGTGCTGGCCGAGCCGGCGATCGATCAGCTCGACAGGCAGGGCCTGGTCAATCCGGAGAGCCGGGTGCGGCTCGCCAATATCGGCCTCGGGGTCGCGGTGCGCGAGGGCGCGCCGGCTGCCCGACATCGCGACCGCGGACGCGTTCAAGCAGGCGCTCACCAACGCGAAGTCGATCGTCTACGGCGAGGTCTTCCCCAATACCAGCGGCGAGCGGATCGAAAAGATGCTGGCCGGCATGGGAATGCTCGATACGCTCAAGCCCAAGCTCAAGATCGTCCCGGGTCACGCCAACAGCCAGGCGCTGATCGCCAAGGGCGAGATCGAGCTCGGCCTCTACAACATGAGCGAAATCCCCGACGGCAAGGGCGTGAAATACGTCGGCCCGGTGCCGGCGCCGTTCCAGTCGAGCGCGACGTTCGAGGCGGCGCGCATGTCGGAGGGCTCGGCGGTGGAAGCTTCGGAAGCATTCATCCGCTATATCGGCGGCGCCGAGGGCCGCCCCGCCTGGGCGAAGGCGGGGTTCGTGCCGCTGGCCGATCATTGACGAGCCCGGTTTTGCTTCGCCTCATCCTGAGGAGCATCGCGAAGCGATGCGTCTCGAAGGATGGCCAAGAGCATGGACGAGCGGCCCATGCTTCGAGACGCGCCGCATCGCAGCCAAGTTTACGCAGGCTGCGCCTGCTATGGCGGCGCTCCTCAGCATGAGGTCGAACAAGTGGCGAAAGCGTCACATCACTCCTGCATCGCCTCCTCGCGCTTGGCGCGCAGCGATGGCAGCGCCAGCACGACCAGCAGCACGACCGACGCCACGAGGAAGGTCGCGGAGATCGGCCGGGTGAAGAACACCGAGGGGTCGCCGAACGAGATCATCATCGTGCGGCGCAGGTTCTCCTCCATCATCGGCCCGAGGATGAAGCCGAGCACCATCGGGGCGGGCTCGCAGTCGAGCTTGAGCAGCACGTAACCGACCGCGCTCAATGCGGCGATCTCGTAAATGTCGAAGACCTTGTTGTCGACCGTGTAGGCGCCGATGCAGCAGAACACGAAGATCGCCGGAAACAGCAGCCGGTAGGGCACCGCCAGCAGCCTGATCCACAGCCCCACCAGCGGCAGGTTCAGCACCAGCAGCATCAGATTGCCGATCCACATCGAGGCGATCAGGCCCCAGAACAGCTCCGGCCGCTCGGTCATCACCTGCGGGCCCGGCGCGATGCCCTGGATCATCAGTGCGCCGATCATCAGCGCCATGGTGGGATTGGACGGAATGCCGAGCGTCAGCATCGGAATGAACGAGGTCTGCGCGCCCGCATTGTTGGCGGATTCCGGCGCCGCCACGCCGCGAATGTCGCCCTCGCCGAACATGCGCGGCGGCTTGGCGACCTTCTTCTCGAACATGTAGGCGGCGAAGGACGCGAGCAGCGCGCCGCCGCCCGGCAGGATGCCGAGCACCGAGCCCAGCGTGGTGCCGCGCATGATCGACCAGAACGAGGTGCGCAGGTCGGCGAGCGTCGGCAGAACGCTGCCGATGCGCGAGGTGAACACCTCCTGCTTCTCGTCGCGCTCGAGGTTGAGCACCACGTCGGTGATGCCGAAGAACGCCATGGCGAGCGCAACGAAGCCGATGCCGTCGGTCAGCTCCGGCTGGCCGAAGGCAAAGCGCGTGACGCCGGAGTTCACGTCGGTGCCGATGAGACCGAGCAGGATGCCGAAGCACACCATGGCGATGGCCTTCAGGAGCGAGCCGCGCGCCAGCACCACGGCGGCAATCAGCCCGAACACCATCAGCGAGAAATAATCGGCCGGGCCGAATTTGAGCGCGACCTCGGCGAGCAGCGGCGCGAAGAACGCGATCACCAAGGTGGCGATGCAGCCGGCCACGAACGAGCCGATCGCCGCGATGCCGAGTGCCGGTCCGGCGCGGCCCGCGCCGCGCCATCTGGTAGCCGTCGAGCGTGGTGACGACCGACGACGATTCGCCCGGGATGTTGACCAGGATCGCGGTGGTCGAGCCGCCGTACTGCGCACCGTAATAGATGCCGGCGAGCATGATCAGCGCCGGCGCCGGCCCGAGCCCGAAGGTGAACGGCAGCAGCATGGCCACGGTCGCGACCGGGCCGATCCCCGGCAGCACGCCGACCAAGGTGCCGAGGAAGCAGCCGATGAAGCAGTAGAGAATGTTCTGCCACGTGAGCGCGACGCCGAGACCGAAGGCAAGATTGCCGAGCGTCTCCATCGCGGCCTCAGGAACCCGGCCAGAGCGGCAGCGGCAGCCCGAGCAGCCAGACGAACACCGCGACCGAGAACACCACCATCACGACGGCGAGCGCTATATTCTCCAGGGGCCGCACATCGCGTGCCGCGTAAGCGCCGACCAGCACCAGCACCATGACGGCGGCGATGAGCCCGAGCCACTGCAGCGCGATCCCGAACAGCACGATTGCCAGCAGCGACACGGCGAGCGGCCGGGCCTGGAAGCGCGGCACCGGTTCGCCCGCGAACGCGAAAGCACGCACCGCGATGACGGCGCCAAGGAGCGCGAGCAATGCGCCGATCAGCGTCGGAAACATCGCCGGCCCCATGCGGTGCATGTCGCCGTAGCGATATTGGCTCGCGAGCAGGACGAATCCCAAGCCGATGGCGATGAAGATCAGCCCGGCCCAGAAGTCCTTCGGCGAACGGATGTGCATGGATCAAAGGGGCTCGGCGGGGCTCCCCTCCCCCCGCGGAGCGGTGGGGAGGGGTTGGGGGTGGGGGGAAGTCTGCCGCGATGATAGCACCCCCCACCCCGGCGCTTTCAGCGCCGACCCTCCCCACCGCTTCGCGGGGGGAGGGTAAGCAGTCGCACCAGTTTCGCCTACGTCGAGAAGCATCACGCGGCGCTCAGGCTCAATCCGGCTTGATGTTCGCCTTGTCGACGATCGACTTGAAGCGCGCGGCCGCCTCCTTGACGCGGGCTTCGAGTTCGGCCGGGCTCGACGGAATGGTTTCGACGCCGCCGCCGGCGAAGCGCTCCTTCACGTCGGGCATGTTCAGGATTTTCACCACCTCGGCGTTGAGCTTGTCGATGATGGCCTGCGGCGTTCCCTTGGGCGCGTAGAGCGCGGTCCAGTTCGAAGCATCGACGTCCTTGACGCCTTCCTTCTGCAAGGTCGGCCATTCCGGGTTGAACTGGGACGGCTTGACGGAGGCGACCGCCAGGATGCGCGCGCGGCCGCTCTTGGCGTGCGGTGCGATCGACGAGCTTGCGAGCACGCCGAGCGGAATGTCGCCGCCGGCGAGCGCCGCCGCGGCCGGCGCGCCGCCCTTGTAGGGAATGTGCTGGAACTTGGTGCCGGTGTTGAGCGCCATCCATTCGAACACGATCTGGTTGACGCTGCCGTTGCCCGGCGTCGCGACCGAGAGCCGGCCGGGCTGTGCCTTGGCGGCGGCGATGACGTCGGCCACAGACTTGTAGGGCGTGCCGGCGTTGGTGGCGAGCACCATCGGGGCATCGCTCACCTGCGCGATGGGTGCGAAATCGCGCTGCATGTCATATGGCATGTCCTTGAACAGCGCGGGATTGATCGCGATGTCGCCGACCGTCGCCATCACCAGCGTATAGCCGTCGGGCGCCGCCTTGGCGGCGGCCGTCATGGCGATGAAGGCGTTGCCGCCGGGCTTGTTCTCGACCACCACCTGCTGGCCCCAGGCTTCGGTGAGCTTCGCGCCGACGATGCGGGCGGCGATGTCGGCGATGCCACCTGGCGCGTAGGGGATCAGAATATGGATCGGCTTCGACGGATAGGTCTGCGCCCAAGCGCCTGGAGTCCATAAAACGGCAAGCGCAATGACGACCCTGACGATCCAGGCCATGTAACCCTCCGCACTGAGCCGGACGCGTCAACGCCAATGCGCTGGTCCGGTGCGCTTAACCTGCATGACAGACCGCCCTACTGGCAAGGCGCACGCTGGCCGCACCCCCCTACACGTCCCTCACCAGTGCGCTCTCGTGCCATCGCCGCAGCAACAGATGGGAGAGAAGCGAGAGCGCGAAGAAAATCACCACCCCGGCGACGGAGAGCAGGAACAGCGCGGCGAACATGCGCGGAATGTTCAGGCGGTAGCCGGATTCGGCAATGCGGTAGGCAAGGCCCGAACCGGCGCCGGCCGAACCCGCCGCGATCTCGGCCACCACCGCGCCGATCAGCGAGAGCCCGCCGGCGATCTTCAGGCCGCCCAGCACATACGGCATCGCGGCCGGCAGCTTGAGGTCGCACAGCACCTGCCAGCGCGAGGCGCCATAGAGGCGGAACAGGTCGGCGAGGTTGTGGTCGACCGATTGCAGCCCGAGCGTGGTGTTGGCGAGCACCGGGAAGAACGCCACGATCCAGGCGCAGGCCAGCACCGCGCCCTGCTGCGGCAGATAAATGAGCAGGAGCGGTGCGATCGCCACGATCGGCGTCACCTGCAGGATCACCGCGTAGGGGTAGAGCGAGTATTCGATCAGGCGCGACTGGTTGAAGAGGATCGCCAACCCAACGCCGCCGATCACCGCGAGCGCGAAGCCTTCGAGCGTCGTGGTCAGCGTGACGAGGAGCGAGGCCGACAGCACGCCCCAGTCGGAGATCAGCGTATCGAAGACGAGCCGCGGTCCGGGCAACACGTAGGGCGGAATGTTGTAGTGCCGCACCACGATATCCCAGACCGCCAGCGTCAACGCCAGCGTGGCGATCGGCAGCAGCGCACGCAGCGCGCGATCGAGCCGCTCGCGCGCGCGGCTGCGTTCGGCGTCGGAGGCCGCGCTCACGCCTTGCCCCCCACCCGGGACGCCTGCGCCAAGGCGTTCGACGCCAGCCGGCAGAAGGCGGCATATTCGGCGGAGGTGCGGAAGCGCTCGTCGCGCGGATAGGGCGCGTCGATCGCAAGCTCGGTGAACACGCGGCCGGGCCGCGCCGTCATCACCACGATACGCTGCGAGAGATAGACCAACTCGAACACCGAATGGGTGACGAACACGACGGTCGTGCCGAGCAATTGCCAGAGCTGCAGCAGATCGTTGTTGAGCCGGAAGCGCGTGATCTCGTCGAGCGCCGCAAACGGCTCGTCCATCAGCAGCACCTTCGGCTCGGTGACGAGCGCACGCGCGATCGAGACCCGCATCTTCATGCCGCCCGAAAGCTCACGCGGATAGCTCGAGGCGAAATCCGTCAGCCCGACGCGCGCGAGCGCCGCGCCGACGCGGAAATCCGCATCGTCGGTCATTCGCATGATGTTGAGCGGCAGGCGCACATTGCGCTCGACCGTCGCCCACGGCATCAGCGTCGGGTCCTGAAAGACGAAACCCAGTCCGCCCGGGCCGTGCGCCGCCGCGGTCTTGTCGGTCCAATCGAGCGCGCCGCGCGTCGGCGTGCTCAGTCCCGCAATCAGGCGCAGGGCAGTCGACTTGCCGCAGCCGGACGGCCCGAGCAGGGACACGAACTCGCCCGGCCAGATATCGAGGTTGAGGCGATCGAGCGCCGCCACGCCGCTCGTGAACGTCTTGCCGACATTGTCGAGCGTGACGACCGGAACACCAGAAACGACGGGTGAAATGGCGGAAAGGTCGGACACGCCGCCATAATAGTGTGCGGTTTGCGACGATGGAACAAAGGTTACGTCATTTCCGCACGCCGGCTTCGGTCAGGAACGTGACCCAGCGCTTGATTTCGGCGGCGTGCAGCTCGGAAAACGCCTTCACGCCCAGTCCGGTCGGCTCGAAGCCGATGGCGCGGAATTTCTCCTTCATCTCGGGCCTTCCCACCACGTCGACGATCGCGGCGCCGAGCTTTTCACGCACGTCGTCGGGCAGCCGGGGCGGGCCGTAGACGCCGAGCCAGCCGGTGAGGCGCACGCCGGGCACGCCGGCTTCGGCGAACGTCGGCACATCCGGGATCGACGGCAATCGATACGAACTGCTGACCGCCAGTCCCTTGATCAGCCCGGACCTGATCTGCTCCATCACCACCGGGAACACCTCGATGATTACGTCGATCGAGCCGCCCATCAGGTCGTGCAGCGCGGCCGGGCCGCCCTTGTAGGGCACGTGCACCATGCTGATGCCGGTCTCGCGCATGAACAGTTCGGCAGCGAGATAGTCCAGCGCGCCGACGCCGGTCGAACCGAAACTGAGCTTGCCCGGCCGCGCCTTGGCGTATGCGATGAATTCCTTCACCGAATTCACCGGCAACTGCTTGTTGACCGCCATGGCGGTCGCGTATTCGGCGACGCCCGCGACCGGAACCATGTCGCGCGCGGGATCGAACGGCGCATTGGCATCGATCGCGTAGCCGATGACGACCGAACCCACCGTGCCGACCATGACGGTGTAGCCGTCGGGCTCGGACTTGAGCATTTCGCGCAGCCCGATCACGCCGTTGGCGCCCGGCTTGTTCTCGACGATCACCGGCTGGTTGAATTTCGCCCGCAACCCCTCCGCCACCAGCCGGCCGGAAAGATCGGTGATACCGGCGGGCGGAAACGGCACCAGCATCCTGATCTGGCGCGTCGGATAGGACTGCGCCGCGGCGGTCGCCGAGAGCAGCGTGCAAAGAACGAAGCTCAACAACACGCGCATGACCTCACCTCCCAGCATTCTTCCTTCTCCCCTCCCCCCGCGCAGCGGTGGGGAGGGGTCGGGGGTGGGGGGCGCACGTAAAGAAAGGCCCCCCACCCCGCTCGCTTTCGCTCGCGACCCTCCCCACCGCTACGCGGGAGGAGGGTAAAGACCGCGCCTCGCGGCGTGTTACTTCGGCCGCAGATCGAGCCCGACCTTCTTGTTGGTGAATTGCAGCGTATAGGACTTGGCAAGATCGATCGACGGCTTGACCACGCCGGCGCGCACCATCTTGTCGTAGAAATTCTTCATGCGCGCGTCGGTCATCGCGCCGATGCCGAGCGTCGAGGCGTCGCCCGAGTCGACGATGCCGTACTCCTTCATCTTGGCGATCGAATAGGCCAGCAGCTCGTCGGTCATTTCCGGGTTCTGCCGCTTGATCAGCGCATTCGCCGCGCGGTTGTCGTGATAGATGTAATTGTACCAGCCGATGATCGACGCATCGACGAAGCGCTGCACCACGTCGGGCCGCTTCTCGACCAGGTCGCGCCGCGTCTCGATCAAGGTCGAGTAGCTGTTGAAGCCCTGGTCGGCGATCAGGAAGACCTTCGGCTTGAAGCCCGCCACCTTCTCGACCGCATAGGGCTCGGACGTCAGGTAGCCCTGCATCGCGCTCTTCTTGTCGGCGAGGAATGGCTGCGGGTTCGACGTGTAGGGCTTCACCTGCGCCTCGCTGAAGCCGAAGTCCGCCTTGAGCCATTGGAAATAGCTCGCGAGCCCCTCCTTGGAGATGAACAGCGTCAGCTTCTTGAGGTCCTCGAACTTCTCGATGCCCTCTCCGGGATGCGCCATCAGGATCTGCGGGTCCTTCTGGAACATGGCGGCGACCGCCAAGGTCGGGATGTTCTGCTCGACCGCGTCGAAGCCCTGCAGGGTGTTGGCGCTCATGTAGAAGTCGAGCCGGCCGACCGGCAGCAGGATGCGGTTGTTCACCTGCGGTCCGCCCGGCACGATGGTGACGTCGAGCCCGTATCTCCGGTAGGTGCCGTCGGCCAGCGCCTGGTAGTGGCCGCCGTGCTCGGCTTCCGCCAGCCAGTTCGTGCCGAACGACACCTTGTCGAGCGTCTGCGCGGCGGCGGGCGCCACCGCGAAGCCAAGCGTCGCGGCGAGAATGAACGCTATGCGGCTGGCTGATGTCATCGTTGTCCCACGAAAAAGAGCTGACGGCGAGGCAACGTAGCCCGGATTAAGCGCCAGCGAAATCCGGGGCCTGATTATCCAGGTCCATCCCGGATTTCGCTTCGCTCAATCCGGGCTACAGTCCCGGGAGGCGCGGCGCATCGGCGCCGAATCCCTCCAGCGAAAGCAATCGCTCCTTCGTCAAGACGCCGCCATAGGCCGAAAACCCATGCAGCGTGCCGTCGCTCGCCAGAACCCGATGACATGGGACGATGAGCGGAACGGGATTGCGTGACAAGGCCTGCCCGACCTCGCGCGCGTCGGGCGTGCCGATACGCTTGGCGATCTCACCGTAACTTGCGGTCTCACCCCAGCCGACGGCGCGCGTTGCCGCATAGACGTCGCGGCGGAGCGGTTCGATTTCGGGCATGTCGACGGCAATCACCGAAAAGTCTACGCGTTCGCCCCGCGCATAGCGCTGGATGTCCGCGATGACCGCAAGGATCGGCGCAGGCGGTTCGCCGGCTTCCGCACCCGCGGTTCGAGCCTTGAGCCGTCTTTCCGTCGCCGCCCGGTTGGATTCCGGAAGCTGCAGCCTGGTCACACCGCGCTCGCTCCACGCGATGCCGCAGTCGCCGATTGCCGTCTCGAACAGGCAGTAGCGCAATTGACCGGGAGCGTGGGGTTGCGTGTCCATGGCCACCGATATAGGCCGCATGTGCGCCGCGTCCACCCGATTCATGTCGCCAATTCTGTTGACTCGGAGCGCGGACCTTAGCTCAAGATAGGGTTCAGCCATGCCCCACCCCGCTCAACGCATATCGTCGAAAGCGACGCTCGTCGCCGCCGAGCCGCAGTTGTTCGTGGCCGACATCAAAGTCGCGTTGGACTTCTTCACGCAGAAACTCGGCTTCTCGATCGTGTTCATGTACGGCGAACCGCCGTTCTACGCACAGGTGAAGCGGGACGGCGCGGCGCTCAATCTGCGCTGCGTCGATCGTCCGGTCATCGATCCGGCACTGCGGGACAAGGAGAGCCTGCTCTCGGCGGCGATGACGGTCGCCACGGCGGAAGAGATCAAGCAGCTCTTTCTCGAATTTCAATCGGCCGGCGTCGAATTCAACCAGACACTCAAGCGCGAGCCCTGGGGCGCGAAGGATTTCATCGTCAAGGACCCGGACGGCAACCTGCTCCTGTTCGCCGGCCCGGCGGATTGACGCCGAAGTCCGCGACCCTACTGCTCATACTGCTCGAACCGCTCGACGAACCAGCGCAAGCAGCCGGGTCCAGATTTCGTCCTTGCCGACCTGGTCCTCGATGCCGTGCTCGAGGTTGGGGTTGTCGTTGACTTCCATCACGATGAAACCACTGTCGGTCTGCTTGATGTCGACGCCGTAGAAGCCGTCGCCGATCGGCTTCGCCGCGCGCACCGCGATGTCGATCACCTCGCGCGGCGCCTGGTCGAGGTCGAAGGTCTTCGAGCCGCCCTCGCGCAATGACCCGTCCGGCCGGTGCTTGACGATCTGCCAGTGGCCGCGCGCCATGCGGTACTGGCAGACGAACAACGGCTCGCCGGCGAGGACGCCAACGCGCCAGTCGAACTCGGTCGGCAGGAATTTCTGCGCGAGCACGAGGTCGGTCTCCTCGAACAGTTCATCGGCGATGCGCTTGAATTCCTCCGGAGTGCCGACCTTGTGCACGCCGCGCGAGAACGAGCCGTCGGGGATCTTCACCACCAGCGGCAGCCCCAGTTCATCCATCGCCCGCGGCAGGTCGCTCGCTTCGGCGAGCAGCACCGTCGGCGGCGTGGCCACCTGGTTCTGGCCGAGCAACTCCATCAGGAACACCTTGTTGGTGCAGCGGATCATCGAGATCGGGTCGTCGATGACCGGCATACCCTCCTGCCAGGCGCGGCGCGCAAACCGGTAGGTGTGATTGTCGATCGAAGTGGTCTCGCGGATGAACAGGCCGTCGTATTCGGCAAGTTCCGAAAGCTGCCGCTTGGTGATCGGCTCGATGTCGATCGACAGCTTCTCGGCGATGCGCGCCATGTGCTTGATCGTTGCAGGCGAGGACGGCGGCATCTTTTCGTTGGGGTCGTACAGCACCGCGAGGTCGTATTTGGCGATCGTGCGGGCCTTCGGATCGCGCCATTCTCGCTTGGTATGATGGTGCAGCGACTCGCGCAGGAACTCGCCCTCGCCGTTGGCGAGCCGCGTGATGTTGCGCGGCCGGATGCGATCGATCGACAGCCACGTGCCGGGCTCGATCGTCACCTCCAGCGCCGGGCAACGGAACCAGTCGAACAGCAGCCGGCCGAAGGATTCAAAGCGCGGGTCGCGGGCGATGCCGAAGCAGACCAGGAGCTTGATCTCGCCCTCGGGCTGGAAATCCGCCCGCCGGGCGCAGCGGTTGAGCTCGTCCTCGAGTTCCGGGAGCGCGTGCTCGTAGAGCTTGGATTCGCGCAGCTCCAGCATGGTCTCGACGGTCGGAACCACGCGGTGGCCGCGCGCCTCCGCCAGCAGCGAGGCGTAGTAGCCCTTCGACTGGTAGGCGTAGGAGCGTGCCAGGTTGACGAGTTTCGGCCTCCCCATGTCGAACAGGCGCGGACGCGCGAGGTACTCGCTCGTCGTGATCACCTTGTGCGGCGTGTCGGCGTTAGGGAGGTCCCTGGGCTGGTCGACCAGAATGACCCAGCCGGTCATTTTGACGGTCCTTTCCGGACGACAATGGCAGCACTGAGCCGATCGCCACCCACGTGAGCCTTCACTTGGGTCATGCGCTCGAACGCGGTCCACGGCACCGCGTAGGTCTCAGGCGCGCGCGCCATCCCTTGATCATCTCTGACGGCCGCAGGATCGTGCATGAGGACATGACGTCCGTCGCGGCCGAATGCAAAAATCCAGTGCGGCTTGCCCCGGGCAACCATGTGATATCCCGAAACCAGTACGATCGCTACGCTCCCGGCATCGAATGCCTTCATCAGAACTGATTCGCTCACAGGAGTCAGGTGGCTGGGGATATCATTTGCCCGGGCTTCACGATGAAACTCGGTTTGTGTCAGCCGCATGACGCGGCGCTTGTCCTCGTCCGCGACGGTATCGAGGAAGTAGGGGCCGGAGCGGCTCACGTAGACGTCCGGCCGCAGCCCGCGCCGCTTGAGCGCCAGCGCCATCCCGTAGGGCTCGCAGCCTCCCGGCCCGCGCCCCAGGAAGATGGTGCTGGCCTCGCGCCAGAGCTGGAACTCCAGCGCCGGCGGCGGCTTGAACGAGCGCTCGGCCCAGGCCAGCGCCATCAGCAGACAGGCCGGGCCACAGGTGAACTCGGTGGTCTGGTGGAAATAACGCGGCGGCGATGTGAGACCGGCGAGCTTGGGCATGAGCTTCTTTTCGAAGCGCAGCGCGTCTCCGCCGTCGTCGTAGTAGCTCTTGTGCCGGCCGAACTCGCGGTAGCCGCTCTTGCGGTAGCGGGAGATCGCCGCGTGGTTGGTCACGTGCACCTCGAGCCTGATCGACGTGCAGTCGTGCGCCAGTGCCGCTTCCTCGGCCGCCGCCAGCAGCAGCGAGCCGACGCCGCGGCCACCCATGTGCGGCGCCGTCGCGATGGAGTAGAGCCGCGCCACCGTTGAGCGGGGGCGGAACAGCACCACGGCGGCGCCGACCAGGCTGGCGCCTTCGTCCGCCACGATCACCTGTGCGGTCTTCGACTTGAGGAAGCGCCGCAGGCTGCGCCGCGACAGCCGGTCGGTCGCGAACACGCGATGCTCAAGATCGATCAGGGCGTCGATGTCGCCGGGCTCGGCATTGCGAGCCCGGATCTCAGGCGCCGGGGCATGGGCAAGATTGGACGGCATCGTCACCAACGGGGCGAGACAGCCTAGCAGCTTTGCCGCCGTCCCGGCATCTCAAACTTTGCTCAAACGGCATGCACGGCGCGCCGAAGTCCCGTGAACCTGTTTCGGGGCTGCCGCGACCTATCGATGGTGCGGCCCTGAAGAGCCGCCGCAATAAGACGAAGGAGACCCATGACTACGGAGGATCCCCTCCGATCCAGAAGTTGCGATCGGCGCGTGCGCCCCCATCCACCCCCGCGTCGGTCTCAGGGCGGTCCGTCCAGACAATCAGCTGTCTGGACGGACCTGCTTTGCCTGTTGGCAGACTTCATTTGATTCAGGGCGGGCCCGCCCTGCGGCGCAATGCTATATGTGTGATGGTCCGGAGCAGCGCTCCCACCATGGCGGCCATCTCATGCAGCGCGTGACCATCACCATCGACGACGATCTCATGGCGGAACTCGACCGCATCATCGCCAGCCGCGGCTACCAGAACCGTTCGGAGGCGATCCGCGATCTGGCCCGCGCCGGCATCCGCGAGGCCGCCGAGAGCCTGGACGGCGACCAGAACTGCGTGGCCGCGCTCGTCTACATCTACGACCACGCGGCCCGGCAGTTGCCCAAGCGGCTGACCGAGACCTTTCACGATCACCACGAGATGTCGCTGTCCTCGCTGCACGTCCATCTCGACCATGACAGTTGCATGGAGGTGACGGTGCTCAAGGGCAAGACCGGCGCCGTGCAGCATTTCGCCGAGCACGTGATCGCCGAGCGCGGCGTGCGGCACGGGCGCGTGGTGATGATGCCGACCGACGCGCCGCGCGCTTCCCGCCATGGCCCCGCGGGCCGCAAGCACAAGCACGCGCACGCTCCGGTACGGTAAGTTCGCTCGTCGCGCCTCAATCTCCGGTCAGCGTCATCGCGCCGGGCTTGTCCCGGCGCATCCACGTCTTTTGCGACGAAGCAGATCGAGATGGCCAGGCAAGCTCGGATGCTTCGCGGCCGGCTCGCGGCATGACGATGTGACGGTTCAGCAGAACCGCATTCAGAACAGCACGAGCTGTTCGGGCCCGTGGCGCGGCGGGTTGAACTGGTCGGTTGAGAGCTTCGTGCGCGTCTTGTTGAAGTGCAGCTTCTCGCAGGCCACCTCGAACCGCCGGCCGATCATCCAGGCGACCGGACCGGTCCCGGTCTGCCGCTTGCCCCAGGACGAGTCGTAGTCCTTGCCGTCCCGCGTCTCGCGGACGAGCTTGAAGACATGGCGATAGCGGTCGGGGAAATTCGCCATCAGCCATTCGCGGAACAGGTCGCGCACCTCCAGCGGCAGCCGCAGTAGCACGTAGCCCGCCTCCTTCACGCCGATGGCGGCGGCCGCATCGAGGATGCGCTCGATCTCCGCGTCGTTGATCGCCGGGATCACCGGCGCGACCATCACGGAGGTCGGGATGCCGGCTTCCGCCAACTGCCGGAGAGCATCGAGCCGCCGCGCCGGCGTCGCGGCGCGCGGTTCCATCACGCGCGCAAGCTTGGGGTCGAGCGTCGTCACCGACAGCGCGACCTTGGCGAGCCGGCGGCTGGCCATGCGGGACAGGATGTCGATGTCACGCGTGACCAGCGCCGATTTTGTCACGATGCCGACCGGATGGTTGAAGCGGTCGAGCACCTCCAGGATACGGCGCATCACCTGATGCTCGCGCTCGATCGGCTGATAGGGGTCGGTGTTGGTGCCGATCGCGATCGTGCGCGGTACGTAGCCCGGCGCTGACAACTCGCGCTCCAGCAGCTTCGCGGCCTCGGGTTTCACGAACAGCTTCGATTCGAAGTCGAGCCCGGGCGACAGCCCGAGATAGGCATGCGTCGGCCGGGCGAAGCAGTAGATGCAGCCGTGCTCGCAGCCGCGATACGGATTGATCGAGCGGTCGAACGACAGGTCGGGCGAATCGTTGCGCGTGATGATCTTGCGAGTGGCGTCGACCGTCACGGTGGTCTTGAACGCCGGCAGGTCTTCGAGATTCTGCCAGCCGTCGTCGAATTTGACCCGCGCGACCGGCTCGTAGCGGCCCGACGCATTCGATTGCGCGCCGCGCCCGCGCCGGCGATCGGTCTCGACCGCGACATCGGCATCGGCCGCGCTCTCGAGATCGACCGCACTCGGCCGCTTCGCGCGCGCAGGCGCGCCCGCCGGCGACGCGGAGGGCACCGGCACCGGCGGGCGTTTGACGGCTGCGGAACTGCGAGCCATGGGATTTTCCTAACGCGCAAATGTGAACAAAACAAGAACATAATGAACAACGAGCCTCGCGCAAGGGGGCAAAGCAACCCATAGTCATGACAACTATTTTACCGGTCGGCAGGACCAGGCAGCGGGCTGCCCGCTGGGAATCGTCGAATCGGTGCTGGAGGACGAGGTGAAACGGACGATCGGGATCGCGCTTGCGGGCGTATCCTTCCTGGCATCCCTGGCCTTGCCGTCCGGCGACGCGCGGGCCGAATCCAAGCCCTATTATGCTTGGTGCGTGTTCTACGATCCTTCGACCTATAACTGCGGCTTCACCACGTATCAGCAGTGCATGGAAACCGCCCGCGGGAGCGGCGGTATCTGCCGGCCCAATTCCTTCGAGGCACCGCGCCCGCAACAAAAGCGCCAGCCGCGGCCGAATTGAGCGACGCCGTGCGGCCCCACCTTCAGGCCAAATCTTCAGACCAAATCAGATGCTGAGCGTGGTCATCGCCACCCACAACAGTGAGCGTCCGCTGCTGCCGACGCTCGCGGCGCTCGTCCCCGGCGCGGCGGCAGGCGCAATCCGCGAAGTGCTCGTGGCCGACGGCGGCTCGCAGGACGCGACCGCCGAAATCGCCGACGTCGCCGGCTGCCGGTTGCTGGTTTCCGATCTGCCGCGCGGCGCCCGGCTCAAGGCGGCGGCCGCGAGCGCGCGGGCCCCGTGGCTGCTCTTCCTCGAACCCGGCGCAGTTCCGGACGTGACCTGGATCGACGAGACGCGACGCTTCATGGAGGACACCGAGATCGACGATTTGACATTGTCGCAGGCGGCGGTGTTCCGACAGGGCCTCGGGCCATCCCGATCCATCGCCAAGGAGGCACTGGGCCTGCTACGGCGGGCGCTCGGTGCTCGTCCGTCGCCCGAGCAGGGCCTGCTGATCACCAAAGCGTTCTATGAGGCGCTTGGCGGGCACGACGAGGCCAGCACCGAGCCGGAGCGCAATCTCTACCGCCGTCTGGGCCGCCGCCGGATCGTCCTGCTGCCGTGCGGCGCCACGATGGTCGGCCGCTAGCGCCAAGCGATACTTGACTAAGTCAATTAATTGATTGACCCTGTCTTCTATTGCATTTTTCGAACTCGGTGAGCCGCATGCTCGACAATCAGGTCGCGGAACGCATCGCCGCCGTGCGGCGCTTCAACCGCCTCTATACCCAGCGCATCGGCGTGCTGCAGGAAAGCTGGGCGAAGAGCCCGTTCACCTTGGCGCAGGCGCGGGTGCTCTACGAGATCATGCAGCGCGACAGGCCGACCGCGACCGAACTCGCCCGCGACCTCGGGCTCGACGCCGGTTATCTCAGCCGCATCCTGCGGGATTTCGAGGCCGGCGGTCTGATCGTCCGCAAGACGTCCGGCACCGACGGCCGGCAGAGCCTGTTATCCATCACGGCGCAAGGGCGGCGGAAATTCGCACCGATCGAAGCGCAGACCAACGACGCGGCGGCGGCCATGCTCGGGGGGCTCACGCCCTCCGCGCAGGTGCGCCTCGTGGATGCCATCCACACCATCGAGCGCGTGCTCGGCGACGCCTCCGAAGGAAAGGTGCCCTACATCCTGCGGCCACCGCGTCCCGGCGACATGGGCTGGGTCGTCAGCCGCCACGGCGCGCGCTACAGCGAAGACTACGGCTGGGACGAGCGCATCGAAGCCCTTACCGCCGAGATCGTCGCCGCCTTCGTGCGCAACTACGATGCCAGGCGGGAGCGCTGCTGGATCGCGGAGCGCGACGGCGAGAACGTCGGTTCGGTATTCATCGTCAAGGAGAACGACCAGGTGGCTCGGCTGCGGCTGCTGCTGGTCGAGCCGCAGGCCCGCGGACTCGGCATCGGCGCCCGGCTGGTCGAGGAGGGCGTGCGCTTCGCGCGCGCGGCCGGATATGAAAAAGTGACGCTCTGGACCCATAGTATTCTGACCGCCGCCCGCCACATCTACCAGCAGGCCGGCTTCAAGCTGGTGCACAGTTGGCAGCACGACGAGCTTGGCGAAACGCTGACCGGCGAGACCTGGGACCTGGAGTTGCGAACAACGTGAACGACCGGCGGCAGCACGGACATCCGCATGGCAGGCGGCCGAGCCTGCGCGCCGAGCTGGTCCGCCTCGGGCTGCGCGTGGCGTTCAAGCGCCAGCGTGCGGCGAAGACGGTCGAGGAGGTGCGGCAACGGCTTGCGATGTTCGGTCATATCGTGCCCCCGCCGCCGCGCGACACCAAGGTCTCCAAGCTCGATCTCGACGGCGTCCCGGCGGTGCACGTCGCCACTCCGCGATCGCTCGACGACCGCCACCTGCTCTATCTGCACGGCGGCGGCCACATGTCGGGCTCGCCGGGCCTCTATCGCGATTTCACCTGGCGGATCGCCGACGCCACGCGCGCGCGCGTCACCATCCTCGACCACCGGCTGGCGCCCGAGCACCCGTTCCCGGCGGCGCTCGACGACGCCATCGCCGCCTACCGGCGGCTCCTGTCCGATGGCGCCGATCCGCGGCGGATGGCATTCGCGGGTGAATCTTCGGGCGGCGGACTTGTGTTCTCGACACTGCTGCGCTTGCGCGATGAAGGCCTGCCGATGCCGGCCGCCGCCGTGGCGCTCTCGCCCTGGACCGACCTCGCGCTGACCGGACCGTCGCTGCAAACCAACGCCAGGGCCGATCCGATGATCCGCAGCGAAGAGACGCCGCGGCTCGCCGCCCAGTATCTCGCCGGCGCCGACCCGCGCACGCCCTATGCGTCGCCGCTCTATGGCGACCACTCCGATCTGCCGCCGACGCTCATCCAGGTCGGCAGCGACGAGGTCCTGCTCGACGACTCGGTGCGCATGGCGGAGCGGCTGCAGGCCGCCGGCTGTCACGTCGAGATCGAAGTCTGGCCGCGCATGCCGCACGCCTGGCAACTCTGGGCACGCATCATTCCGGAGGCAAACGCCGCCATCGCGCGCATCGGCGCATTCGTGCAGAGCAAGTGCCCGCCGTAGGCCGCGCCAACACGTGCAGGCTTGCGCAATGGGGATGGCAGGAGCCAGTGTGTGCGGCTACGGGATGCATATCGCGGCGGAGCTCAGAGCTTCATTCTTGCGCCCATCTGCAATTCGCAGCGCCTTCCGTGTCATGAGGTCAGGTTGGACAGTGCCAAAGAACCCCTCTCGCCGTTCTAACATCAGTCCTGCCCAGTTGGAGGAAAGCATTGGCTATATGGTCCGTAATGCACATCGGGCCTACGACCGCGTTCTCGCCGAGGCTTTCTCGAACCACAAGATTCTGACGGGCCAATGGTCGCTGCTGCGAGTTCTCTGGGACGAGGACAATCTGAGTCAGATTGAAGTCGCCAAGCGCATGAAGATCGAGCGCGCCTCTCTCACGATCATGCTGAATACCGTCGAAAAGGCCGGTCTGATCGCTCGCCGTATCGATCCCACGGACCGGCGCAAGCAACTGATCAGCCTCACCAGGAAGGGCCAGGCGCTGCAATCGGTCCTCGTGCCTATTGGTATGAACGTCAATTCGATCGCGCTCAAAAGTCTGTCCAAGGACGAAATCTCGGTACTTCGCTCGCTACTACGGCGGGTGATTGACAATCTGGAGCGTGATCGAAGCTGATCATTCCTCCGCGCCGCGCATCGCCACCTTCCTTGCCGCCGAATCGCTGGATGCTGTCGTCAGCGCGCGGTCGACGGTCGCATGAAATTTTGACCACGGCGCCTCGCGGTCGCACGATGCACGGACAAGTGCCGAATGACCGGCGTAGAACTTCTCGTAGAGCTGGTGTCGCCCCGCGAACTCCGAGCCGGTGATGTCCCACCCCAGCTTGTAGAGTTTCATGCGCTCGTTGGCCTCTATGGTGGGCGTGCCCCACCAACGCTCGAATACGTCCTTCAGCTCAGGATCATCCAGAACGCTGCTGTCTGCGGGCATTTGGAGTGGGACGCCTCCCATAAGCGTGCGCAGCGTATCAACGATCTCGGTGTGATGTTCCTGGCACCAGTTCAGCGCGGCGTACATCATCCGGCGGTTTGGAATCGCGTAGCCATCCGGCCACGACTCGCAGGCATCGATTTGGCCATGGACCAGTGCGCCAATAGTAGCTTCCAGCGCTGCGAGGCGACCGAGCTGTTCACGTACTGCCGGTATTTTGTCGACACCGTTGACCATGCAGGTACGACTGGCCAGTCCGACGATCAGCGACATCTTGGCCCAGAAGCGGCAATTGGATTGATGGTTGGCAAGGCAGTTGGCCGGAGTCTCCAGGTAAATGGCGCGAGACTTCGTAGCGTTGTTGTGCAGAAAGATGCTCTCCCAGGGAACCTTCACCTCCTGACACACGAGAACACAGTCGGTTTCGTCGAACCGGTAGCTCACAGGGTAATCGAGCGGATCGCGGACATTGAGCGCGTAGGGCTGACGCGCCCACAGCGACAGACCGTGGGTGGCGATTGGGATGGCGCAGGTGATGCTTTCGGCCAGACGTGACTCATCGAGCGGTTGCAAATTGCCAATCCAGATGTCGTCGGCATAAACCGCCGCGGTGGCCAGCATTTTCATGCCGGAGATGACGACGCCGTCGTCCTCTTCGCGAACGACCCGCAAGCTAGGATAAGTGACACGCGCGTCGGGCGTGGCTTCGCTGCTGCGGAGGCCCGAAGGCGGCGTGACGGCGTAGGACAGGTAGATGTCCTCGTCCCGAGCGCGCGCGTAATAGCGAATGAGGTTGTCGCCGCATCCGGCGTGCAAGGTTTCCAAGACAGATGGCTTCATAGCCAGCCCCGTAACCAGACTGCCGATGTGATCGGGAGAGCGCCCGAAGAAGCCGAAGGTCATATCGGCCAACCTCTTACTTCCGCGCATCCGCCTGGACAGATCATCTCGATTGCGCGGGCGCATCCACCAAATGGAGTGGCGGTCGCCATTTTCCTCGTACGTCAGGTCGGCATCATTCTCTGATGACCGCTTAACGTCGTAGAGATCGGCAACGACCTGCGCGCCTCGAGCAAATGCCCTGTGTCCGGTGACGTCACCGACCCGCTCCGAGCCGATATATACCGCGCGGCCATCGCGCATTCGCTTGAGCTTCTCCGCGCCGGACAAGAGCATGACGATGTCCTCCCTCGATGCGTCCAGGCCGCATTGCGGTCAGCCAGACGGCATTTCGTAAGATGGCTTACAGTATTTGGTCAAGAGCTGCAATTCTGGAGGGGCCGCGCAAAGATGCGAAGTCGGCCAAGCGCAAAGACTGAACCGACTGCCGAACGTTGGGCATTCAACTCGGCTCGTAAGCAAAATTGCCAGACCGAGAATCAGGCGTCCGCTCTTGTCCCTAAAGCCCACATGCTGTGGGTTCTGATTTTAACGATCGAATCCGGCAGCCGGCCCGACAAATGGAGAAACCGCGCCTACACCGTCGCGCCCTGCGCCTTCGCGCGGCGCAGATGCTCGTCGAGCGGCGGCATGATCTCGACGAAGTTGCAGGGGCGACAGCGGTAGTCGAGCTGGTGCACCAGGATATCGTCCTAGACATCGCGGCAGGTGCGACGAAGTCCTGCTCGATGACTCGGTGCGCATGGCACGCATCATCCCGGAGGCAACCGCCGCCATCGCGCGCATCGGCGCATTCGTGCAGAGCAAGTGCCCGCCGTAGGCCGTGCAACGCTCACTGCTGCGAGGCTATGGCCCGTAGGTAAATCGATAGTTGAATCCGAAGCGGAGGATTTCGTCGGTGAACCTGCCGGTGTTGACCGTGACAAGCGGAACGCCGCCAAAGGTGCCCCCACCGATCGATCCGAGATCGATATGAAGGTACTCGAGCTTCCATCTCCAATAGCGCCCCAAGAGGCCTTCGATTCCGGCGCCCACTGCCACGCCCACCCTCGTCGAGGAATAGCTGAAGGGCGTCGAATAGACCCCCACAATGGCTCCGCCGTTGTTGTTAATGAGTAGCAACGTGTTGGCACCCGAGATGGATACGTTGCCGTAGGCGAGCCCGCCGGTGCCGTAGACCCACAGACCGTTCCACTCGTAGCCCAGGCGGCCGCGAAGGGTGCCGAACCAGCTCAGCCTGGCGGTGATATCCGCGAGGCTCGTATAGGAGCAGTTTCCACTCGTGCAGTTGGTCGTGGCGCCACCGAAACCGCTGCGCCCGGAGTTCTTCTCGCCGGACCATTGCAAATCCGTCTCGATGCCGGCGAGCCAGCGCGGTGCGACCCGCCAGACGTATCCGATCTGGCCACCGCCAATAACCCCGTCGGGCTTCAACGATGTAGAACTGGCTCCACCCGGAAACACGAACGTAAATAGTGCGGTTTGCGTGAAAGACCCTACGGTGGTCGTGGTGTTGGTATTGCCCCAACTGTAGCCGAGGTTGCCGCCGACGTAGAGGCCGACCCAGGGATCCGGGGTGGCAGCCTGCGAAGATCCTATGCCCATGCATAGCGCAGTGCTGGCAAGAATGGCGAGCTTGGCCCGACGCATGGAAATGTCCCCCAGCGGAAGCCACACGCAGGCGGCGGCCGCACACCAAGTTTAATCATGCATTAAGATGGTTCCATTTGCGAGGCGCGTTGGAACAAACTTCGGTCCTGTGTTGTTCACGCCACAACGACGCCGCACCCCTACCCAAGCCCCATGAATTCCCTGTAGGGAGCCGCGCAGCCGCGATCATGGCTTGGCGCTGGCACCGGACCTTCATTCGCATCGAGGCCGCACAACTCCGCCGCCTCGCGCAGCACGGCGGCGGGGTCATCGACCATGGCTTCGTAACTCACGACCCTTGCAATGTCCGGCAACTTCTCGGCCGTCAGATCGATCATCGTATTGTACCAGTTCAGATAATCGCGGATCGCCTTGAGATCATACGCGTAGGAGTTTCCGGCCAGGTACTTGGTCGAGAAAATTCGCCAAACGACATCGTCCAGGCTGCGTTTCACCAGCAGAAAGCGGACATTGGGGATCGCCATCGCGATGAGTTCGGCGTCATAGATGCGGCCGGGCAGCGTATTCGTGAATACTCGCGCTGAGCCTGTGCGCCGCGCCAGATCTCCGAGATACATGTCACGAAATGAAGGCAGCAACTGCGGCGGAAGCTCTTCAAGGTCGTTGCTTGTCGGAATCGCCGCGGCTTGGAAGGTCCGCCGCACGGCCTTTTCCACGATCGGAACTTCGCACCCGGCTTTCACGCTGTCCCATGAATTGACCAGCCGCTCCAAGGTCGTCTTGCCCGACCGCGACGGGCCAAGAATAAAGAGCGAGATCGGATGCCCACCAGCGGTGCCAGGCTGCATCGGCCTGAGGGACGTGCCGCGAATCCAGGCCAGCGCCTTTTCGCGCCGTGCGATATTTGCCTTGAGTTCGTCCTGACGCTGAGCCGCCTGCGGCCGGTTTGCCGCCACGAGAGTTTGCCAGGCTTCCGCGTGGCGGCCAGCCATGTCGAGCGCTGACGCCCGCGCAAATGAGAAGCTGTTCTTGAACTCCGCATCCGCCGCGCTTCGACCGGCCGCCAGTTGATCCAATGCGTTCAGCACGTCGATACGCACGGTGTCAGGCGGCAGCGTCGTCATGACATGGAGCAGATTGAGCGAGCGATGCCCCAGCCCATATGCCTTGCTGAGAACGTTCGCAGCTTCCGCCGATTGCCCCAGGGCCGACAGGCACAACGCCAGCCCGATGGCCGCCGACTCCAGATTGGGGTCGAGGGTCAAAGCCTGCCGATAGGCATGTTGCGCGACTTCATACTCGCGCTCTTCGCGATGGATTTCTCCGAGTGACGCAAAGATGCTGGCATCCTGCGGCCTGATAGCCAACGCGCGTTCGAGCGTTTGAGCGGCCGCCTCGCTCGCGCCCAGCCGCAGATAGGTCAGGCTCAACGCGGTGAGCGTCATCCAGTTGGTCGGATCGAGCATCGATGCGCGAACCAGGCAATCGAGCGAGCGTTCGAAGTTACCTTTGTCGAAATATACCAGACCGAGCGTATGCATGGCCGCGACATAGCCCGGATAGCGACGCGTCAACGGATAGCAGATCGCCTCCGCTCGATCGAGCTTGCCTTGTTGGCGCAGCCGGTCCGCTTCTTCCAATTGCTCGCGCGGGTGACGCGCGGGAGGAGACTGCCCCGGCGACCGCGGCGCGCCTATCGATCGTGACACGTCTATTTACCCACAATAACGGACGACGCCGAGTTTGCGCGGATCGTGAATGCGCCCCGCAAAATATTGCGTGCAGCCGCACCGGCGCAAGACTAATCGCCGGCAGCCGCCGCAGCTACACCGTCGCGCCCTGCGCCTTGGCGCGGCGCAGATGCTCGTCGAGCCGCGGCATGATCTCGACGAAGTTGCAGGGGCGATAGCGGTAGTCGAGCTGATGCACGAGAATGTCGTCCCAGGCATCGCGGCAGGCACCGGGCGAGCCCGGCAGGCAGAAGATGTAGGTCGCGCCGGCGACGCCCGCGGTGGCGCGCGTCTGGATCGCGGAGGTGCCGATCTTGCCGTAGCTCACCATGAGAAAGAGCGTGGAGAAGCCCTCCATGCGCTTCTCGAACAACGGCTCGATCGCCTCGGGCGTGACATCGCGGCCGGTGAAACCGGTACCGCCGGTGGAGATGATGACGTCGATCGCCGGATCGGCAATCCAGCTCTTCACCTGCGCGCGGATTGTTTCGACGTCGTCGGTGACGATGGCGCGACCGGCGAGCGAATGTCCGGCCTTGGTGATGCGCTCGGCGAGCGTCGCGCCGGATTTGTCGTCGGCGAGCTCGCGCGTATCGGACACCGTCAGGACCGCGATCTTGAGCGGGATGAACTGCTTGGTCTCGTCGATGCCCGGCATGGCTCGTTCCGTGTCACGCCCCTCGTCAGTGCATCGATCGAGTGAAGGCGCCGCGATTTCGGTGCGCTCCGTCTCCCCCTTGGGGAGAGGGAGCAAACCGCGCCAGCCTGGAGCGCATCGATTCTGACGGTGCGCGTCAGATGCTCTGCGAACTGAAGGTATTGCAGCTGCCGATCTGCCCGCTCTTGTAGCCATTGGCGAACCAGCGCTGGCGCTGCTCGGCGCTGCCATGGGTGAAGCTGTCGGGCACCACGTAGCCCTGCGAGCGGCGCTGCAACGTGTCGTCGCCGATCGCCGCGGCAGTGCGCAACGCGGCCTCGACATCGCCCGGCTCGATCATCGCCGGTTTTCCCTGTTTGCGAAGGCTCTCGTTCTCGTGGCTCGCCCAGACTCCCGCGAGGCAGTCGGCCTGCAGTTCGACCCGCACCTGGATGTTGTTAGCCTCCGCCTTGCTGCCGGCCGAGCGCTGCAACTGCTGCGCCTTCTGCAGAATGCCGAGCTCGTTCTGCACATGGTGACCGACCTCGTGCGCGACCACATAGGCCTCCGCGAACTGGCAGGACTTGCTACCCGCATCGCAGCCGCGAAAGCGCGTTGCGATTTGCTCGAAGAATGCCGTGTCGAGATAGATCTTCTTGTCGGACGGACAATAGAACGGCCCCATGGCGCTTTGCGCCACGCCACCGCAGTCGGCGCTCGTCCTGTTGTTGTAAAGCACCACAACGGGTTTGCGATAGGTCCTCCCCTCACCGGCAAAGATTTGCTTCCACTGATCGTCGGTGCTGCTCAGCACCTTGTTGACGAAACGCCCCATCGCATCCGACGGCGCGCCGGTCTGCGACGGCCGGCTGGAAGGCGCACTTGGCGGGGGCGACGTGCGGCTCATCTGCTCGGCGCCGCTGATCAGCAAGCTCGGATCGATGCCGAGCGCCCAGGCGATCAAGCCGAGGATGACGATCGTGCCGATCCCGATACCACCGCCGCCGATCGGGATGCCGAACCCGCCGCCACCGCCACCGCCACCGTCATCGCCGCGACGATCCTCGATATTGCCGGTCTCCGGCAGGTCATCCAACCGCATGGGTCCGTCTCCTCGCCACCCGCCGCGATGGCCTCGCACGCCACGCGGCCGTCCTGCCTAACTTTACCATCGCGCCGGCCGGCGCGTCCTCGACAATATAGGACCTAGGCAAAACTTTCCCAGCACCCGCGCACACCGCGTTAAAACGTTTTTTACCTTAGATGGGCATAGTGATTTGTGTCGGTTGTAGGTCCCGCGTCACCGGCTGCGTCGCCTGAGTCAGAGTTTTTGAGTCATGGTTGTACCGCGTCGCGGGGCGTCCGTTCGGGCGCCCCGCTTCAGTTTCAGGTCCATTGAATCCGCCCGTATTCTGATCGGAGACTGCGTCGCCGAAATGGCGAAGCTGCCGGCGGAAACGGTCGATCTGGTATTCGCCGATCCGCCGTACAATCTGCAGCTCAACGGCGACCTCAAGCGTCCCGATGATTCGCGCGTCGACGCGGTCGACGACGACTGGGACAAGTTCACGAGCTTTGCAGCTTACGACGATTTCACCCGCGCCTGGCTCATCGCCTGCCGGCGGGTAATGAAGCCGTCCGCCACGCTCTGGGTGATCGGCTCCTACCACAACATCTTCCGCGTCGGCGCGATCCTGCAGGATCTCGGCTTCTGGATTCTCAACGACGTGGTGTGGCGCAAATCCAACCCGATGCCGAATTTTCGCGGCCGCCGTTTCACCAACGCGCACGAGACGCTGATCTGGGCGGCGCGCGACGCCGGCACCAAGGGCTACACGTTCAACTACGAAGCGCTCAAGGCCGGCAACGAGGACATCCAGGTCCGCTCCGACTGGACGCTCGCGCTCTGCACCGGCGAGGAACGGCTCAAGGGCGGCGACGGGAAGAAGCTTCATCCCACGCAGAAGCCCGAGGCGCTGCTTGCGCGCGTCATTCTGGCCTCCTCGCGGCCGGACGATCTCGTGCTCGACCCGTTCTGCGGTACCGGCACCACCGGCGCGGTGGCCAAACGGCTGAACCGGCGATTCGTCGGCATCGAGCGCGAGCGCGGCTACGCGTCTGCCGGACAGAGGCGAATCGCCGCAGTAGAGCCGTTGCCGGAGGCGAGCCTCGCCCCGTTCATGACCGCGCGCGAAGCGCCGCGCGTCGCCTTCTCGCTCCTCGTCGAGCGCGGCCTGGTCGCCGCCGGCGCGCGGCTGGTCGATGCCAAGCGCAAGGTGAATGCGCTGGTGCGCGCCGACGGCGCCATCGCATTTGGAGAAACGGTTGGCTCGATCCACCGCATCGGCGCACTGGCGCAGGGCCTCGAGGCCTGCAACGGCTGGGCCTTCTGGCATGTCGAGACGGCGCAGGGGCTCATCTCGATCGACGCGCTGCGCGCCGAGGTCAGAGCAGGTATGGGCGTCGGTTAGGCGCCGCCCGTCTCCCAAGTCTGCCACGACCCGTGTAGGATGCCGGTCTGACAGCAGACTCACTCATTTGGCACGGCGCACCATGCAGCAGACATTCGACCGCGCGGCCGAGGACCTCGGCAATTCGATCCATCTCGAACACGTCAACGTGCAGATTCCGGACCAGCATCTGTCGACGCTGTTCTATGCGGTCGGGCTCGGGCTGACGCGCGACCCGTACATCATGGTCTCCGACAACAACATGTGGATCAATGTCGGCCGAAGCCAGTTCCACCTGCCGACCGGCAATCCGCAAGTCCTGCGCGGGCACACCGGGCTGGTGATCGAAGGGCGCGCCGCCTTGCTCGATCGGCTTACTGCGGTGCGGCCGAAGCTCGCGGGCACGCGCTTCGATTTTCGTGAGCACAACGACTGCGTCGAGGCCATCTGCCCCTGGGGCAACCGTTATCGCTGTTACGAGCCGGACGCGGCGCGCTTCGGCCGCATCGCGCTCGGCATGCCCTATGTCGAGTTCGACGTTCCGGCCGGCAGCGCCGACGGCATCGCGGCGTTCTACCGCGCGATGGTCGATACCCCGGCCGACGTGGTCAACGGCGACGGACGGGCCGCGCGCGTTGAGATCGGCAAGGAGCAGCATCTCTTCTTCCGCGAGACCGACCGGCCGCAGCCGGAGTTCGACGGACATCACATCGCGATCTACGTGACGAATTTCTCGGGCCCGCATGGCCGACTGCGCGAGCGCAATCTCGTCAGCCAGGAGGACAACCGCTACCAGTACCGCTTCCGCGACATTGTCGATCTCGACAGCGGGCGGCACCTGTTCACCATCGAGCACGAGGTGCGCTCAACGACGCACCCGATGTTCCTGCGGCCGCTGGTCAACCGCAATCCGTCGCAGACCAACCGCAACTACGCAGCAGGTTATGAGCAGGCGCCGTGGGCGATGGAGCCGGACCTGTACGATCCGCCGACCGCGATGCGTTGACGGCGGCGTTCATCCGCCCGCCGCGCCCTGCGTGTTCATACGACGCGGCGCTGTATTCAATCCGCCTTAGTGCCCGAAGCCTTCACCACCCTGCCCCACTTCTCGGTCTCGGCGGCGAACAGCTTGCCGAACTCGGCCGGCGAGCCGGGCAGTACGGCGCCGCCGGTGTCGGCAAGCCGCGCGGCCATCGCGGGATCGGTGAACGCCGCGTTGATCTCGCGGTTGAGCCGCTCGACGATCTCAGCAGGCGTATCGCGGGGCGCACCGATGCCGGTGAGCGCGCTGGCCTCGTAGCCCGGCACGACTTCTGCGATGGCCGGAACGTCGGGCAGCGCGGGCGCCCTTTCCGCGTGGTCACGCCGAGCGCGCGTAGCTTGCCGCTGCGCACCGGTTCGATCGACGCCGACATCGGTTCGAACATCACCTGCGCCTCGCCGGCGATCATCGCCTTCAGCGCCGGCCCACCACCGGCGTAATGCACGACCGGCAGATCGAGGCCCGTCATCATCTTGAACAGTTCGCCGGTCACATGCGGCGAGCTGCCGTTGCCGGTCGACGCCAGCTTGAACTTGCCTGGATTGGCCTTGGCGCCGGCGATGAATTCCGCCACCGTCTTCGCCGCGACCGACGGATGCACCACCATCACCAGCGCCTCGCGGGTGATGGCAGCGACCGGCGCGAGATCGCGCACGGCGCTGAAGCCGAGGTTCGGATAGAGCGAGCCGCTGATGGCGTTCGCCGGTCCCATCAGCAGCAACGTGTAGCCGTCGGGCGTCGCGCGCACCACGTCCTCGGTCGCGATGTTGCCGGAGGCACCGGGCTTGTTCTCGACCATCACCCGTTGGCCGAGCCGTTGCGACAGCCATCCCGCCACCAGCCGGCCGAGGATGTCGTTCGGCCCGCCGGGCGGAAAGCCGACGACCAGTCGCAGCGGCCGGATGGGGTAATCCTGCGCGCGCGCCAGGCGCGACGACGCTGGGATCGCGGCGGCGAGCACCGCATGCTGCAAGATCCGCCGGCGGGACAGCATCAAGTCACCCTCAGCGCGCCGCCGTCACCATGATCTCGACCTTGTACTGCGGCGCCGCGAGCTTCGCTTCGACGGTGGCACGCGCGGGCGTGTGGCCGGGCGCGACCCAGGCGTCCCACACGGCGTTCATCTCGCCGAAGGTCGCCATGTCGGTGAGCCAGATGTTGGTGGTGAGAAGCTTGCTCTTGTCGGTGCCGGCCTGCTTGAGATAGCCGTCGATGGTGGCGAGAATCTCCTTGGTCTGCTCGGTGACGCTCTTGCCGGCGTTCGCGTGTGCCACCACACCGGCGAGATAGACCGTGTTGCCGTGGATGACGATCTGGCTCATCCGCGGCCCGACTTCCTTGCGTTCGACGCTCATGTTCTTTCTCTCCTGATGACTGATGCTTGGGTTCCCCTCCCCCCGCGAGCGAAGCGAGTGGTGGGGAGGGGTCAGGGGTGGGGGGCTTCTTCGATAATCGCGACACCCCCCACCCCGGCTCGCTGACGCTCGCCGACCCTCCCCACCACTCGCTTCGCTCGCGGGGAGAGGGTAAGCCGCGGCACGTTCCTAGTCCTACCCGCCCTTCACGCCCTGCGTGTTGACGTAGAGCGAATAGACCGAATGGCTCGCCGCCATGAACAGGCGGTTGCGCTTGGGCCCACCGAAGCAGACGTTGGCGGAGCGCTCGGGCAGCGCGATGAAGCCGATCGGCTTGCCCTCCGCGTTGAACACCTTCACGCCGTCCTGCTTCTCGTTGCCCATGCCCCAACCGCACCACAGGTTGCCGTCGACATCGACACGGAAGCCGTCGGGCGTGCCGCCCGTCTCGGCCTGGATGAACAACTTGCCGTTCGCGAGCTTGCCATCGTCGGTCACGTCGTAGACGCGGATGCTGCGGTCGGGCGCGTCGCGCGACGCCACGATGTACATCTTCTTCTCGTCGGGCGAGAAGGCGAGCCCGTTCGGCCCGGGCAGATCGTTGCCGCTTACGACCATGGTCGCCCGTCCGCTCTTGGGATCGAGCCGGTACACGTTCATCGGCAGTTCGGGTGTGTCGGTGTGGCCCTCGTAGTTGCCGAGGATGCCGAACACCGGATCGGTGAACCAGATCGTGTCGTCCGACTTCACCACCACGTCGTTCGGCGAGTTGAGCTTCTTGCCGTCGAACTTGTCCATCAGCACGGTGATCGAGCCGTCGTATTCGGTGCGGGTGATGCGCCGCGAGTCGTGCTCGCAGGTGATGAGCCGCCCTTGCCGGTCGCGGGTGTTGCCGTTGGCGTTGTTCGAGGGCTTGCGATAGACGCTGACGCGCCCGGTCTCCTCGTCCCAGCGCATGATGCGGTTGTTGGGGATGTCACTCCACAAGAGGCAACGCGCGTCGCCCATATAGACCGGTCCCTCGCACCAGCGCATGCCGGTGGCCAGCCGCTCGACGCTCGCGAGCAGCAGCCGGTATTTGTTGAAGCTCGGATCGAGCACCTGCACCGCCGGATCGGGATAGCGCTCGCTCGGTCTCCATTGGGCAAAAGCGGTCTGCGTCATCGTCATGAGGGCTCCCATGCTCGCGGCACCCGCGAGCAAATCGCGCTTGCTGATGGTCATGGCGTTTCCTTCCCTGCTCGCCGGCCTCTGCGGGCCGTGCGGGCCGCCATCCTAGCGCATGTGAGGGGAATTTGAGCAGGGCGTTCGGCAGTGGGCGGTGAGTGTAGCCTGGATGGAGCGAAGCGACATCCGGGACCGATCTCGCCGCATCCCCCGGATTTCGCTGGCGCTCAATCCGGGCTACGGGCTGTGAAGCCCCGCATGCGCCAGCACCTTGCGCATCAGGTTGGGCAGCGCCTCGCTGGGAAGTTCTGCGAGCGGAACCCAGCGCGTGCCGGCGGGCGCCGGCGTCGCGGCGGCGACCTCCGCCACGTAGACCGTAAGTTCGAGCGGGAAGTGCGTGAAGACATGCGTGACAACGCCCGGCAACTTTCGCCACGTTGGCGTCACGCGTATGCCCTTGGCCCGCGCGAAGCGCGGCGCGTCCGCCAAAGCATCGTCCGCATCGAAGTCGTGCGACCATTGCGTCGTCGGGACTTCCGTCATGCCGCCGAGCAATCCCTTCGGCGGCCGGGTGCGCACGAGCACGAAGCCGTCGGCACGGCGCACCACGAAGGCGGCGCCCTTGCGTAGCTTTCCCTCCTTCTTCGGCGCCTTGCGCGGGAAGGTTTCGGCGTCGCCACGAGAGCGCGCCGCGCACGGCTCCATCCAGGGGCAGAGCGCGCAGGCCGGCTTCTTCGGCGTGCAGATGGTGGCGCCGAGGTCCATCAGCGCCTGCGCGAAGTCGCCGCAACGCCGCGCCGGGACGAGCGCCTCGACATGCGCCCGGATCGCAGGCTTGGCGGCCGGCAGTTCGTCTTCGAGCGCGTAGAGCCGCGTCACCACCCGCTCGACATTGCCGTCGACCGCGGCGGCGCGCTGGTCGAACGCAATCGCCGCGATCGCCGCCGCCGTGTAGGGGCCGATGCCGGGCAGCGCCGTGAGCTCCGCTTCGGTTGCCGGAAATCTTCCGCCGCGCGCGGCCACCGCCTTGGCGCAGGCATGCAGATTGCGAGCGCGGGCGTAGTAGCCGAGCCCGGCCCAGAGTTTGAGCACGTCGTCGAGCGGCGCCGCGGCGAGCGCTTGCACATCTCCCCAGCGCGCGAGGAAGCGGATGAAGTACGGCCCGACCGCTTTCACGGTCGTCTGCTGCAGCATGATTTCCGAGAGCCACACCCGGTAAGGATCGGGCGTCTCGCCTTGCTTCGCCCGCCACGGCAGTTCGCGGCGATGGCGGTCGTACCAGGCGAGCAGCGCGACCGCGTTGGGCTTGGCGGTTTGCTTGGGCAATATCCTCGCCGCTTGCTCGGTCGGTCCCCTCCCCCCTTGAGGGGGAGGGTTAGGGAGGGGGGTATCTATAGTGTCGCTCGGTGAGGAAAGAGTTGTGCCGCGTCTCGAAAACTCGATGTGAGTATCCCCGCTCTCCAGCGCAGCATCGGCGCCGCGCTTGTTCTTTTCGCCTTTGCGGCCTGCTAGCGTCATGCGTCGATCGATGGCAGACCAATCCGCGATGAACAAGCCCGGCAGATCGCGCGCCCGCCCGTTGTCCGCACTTCTCGGCAAGACGCTGAGCGATGCGTTCGCCAAGCAGGGCTTCGCCTCGACCGAACTGGTCACACGCTGGAGCGAGATCGCCGGACCGGAGATCGCCGCGCATTCGCAGCCGGAGAAAATCCAGTGGCCGCGGCCTTACGAGGGGCAACCGTCCGAGCCCGGCACCCTGCTGCTGCGGGTCGAGGGGCCGGCCGCGATCGAGGTGCAGCACCTCTCGGCGGTCATTCTCGAGCGGGTCAACCGGTTCTTCGGCTGGCAGGCGATCGGAGGCTTGAGGCTGCGGCAGGCGCCGCTGCGCCGCGACACCCGGAAGCCGCATCGGGCCCCGGATCCCGCGGCAGCGGCCGCCATCGCGGCGGCTTTGCCCCGGATCGAGGACGAAAACCTGCGGCAGGCGCTCGGGCGGCTGGGGGCCGCCATCAAACAGGCGTGAATGGCCATGGTCTTTGCCAACTGGCGCGCCATTGCCACAATTGCTATCTCTAGATGGCAACCTCTTTTCGCCAATGGCTTGTTTTGGCCAATGGCTTGTTTTGGCCAATCACTTGGGGACCGGCAGCGGTCCGAACAGCACAGGGACAACGACTGTGGATATCTCGCGTCGAAACCTATTGATCGGCACCGCGGCGGTCGTGATCGTCGCGGCTGGCGGCGGCTTTTATGCGTGGAGCCAGGGCCGTGCACCGAGCCCCGCCTCCCCGGCCACACCCGCCACTCCGGCGGCGACCAGCACTCCCTCGCCCGTAGCCGCCACCGAGTTGATGGTGCCAGGACCGCTGGGCGAACAATCCATCGGCAAGGACGACGCCCCGGTCACGGTCATCGAATACGCGTCGATGACCTGTCCGCACTGCGCCCATTTCCACGAGACCGTCTATCCGGAATTCAAGAAGGCCTTCATCGATACCGGCAAGGTCCGCTTTATCTTCCGGGAGTTTCCGCTCGATCCCCTGGCCGCAGCCGGCTTCATGCTGGCGCGTTGCGGCGGCGGCGACAAATTCTTCCCGATGATCGAGACACTGTTCGCCCAGCAGAAGGACTGGGTGGTGCAGAAGCCGCTGGTGCCGCTCCTCGCCATCGCCAAGCAGGCCGGCTTCACGCAGGAGACGTTCGACGCCTGCCTGGCGAATCAGAAAATCCTCGATGGCATCGAGGAGGTCCGCACCCGGGGGGCGCAGAAGTTCCAGGTTTCGTCGACCCCGACGTTCTTCGTGAACGGCAAGATGCTGCGCGGCGCCCCCACGATGGAGGAGCTGACCAAGCAGATCGAGCCCTATCTCAAGAGCTGACAAGGGTTTTTGGCGGCGCCGGAGCCTTGGCTCCCCGGCGGGCGACACTCGGCGGCCGATTTGGGCCGCCGCATCAGGCTACCGATTAGGCTTTGAATAACGTGTTCTTTCTATTGCGGAATCAACATCCGCGATTCATTCTCGCGCCGATGCGGCGACATCTTCACCACTCGACCCACCCGTGGGCCCGAGAGCTGGGAGGGATTCTCTCGGCGCTGGGCCCGTTTTGAATGGAATAGCGTCGGCATGAAGCTCACGCGGCTACGCCTGCTCGGCTTTAAGTCTTTCGTCGAGCCGACCGATTTCCTGATCGAGCCGGGCCTCACCGGCGTGGTCGGGCCGAACGGCTGCGGCAAGTCGAATCTCGTCGAGGCGCTGCGCTGGGTCATGGGGGAGACCTCGCACAAGTCGCTGCGCGCCGCCGACATGGAGGACGTGATCTTCGCCGGCACCAACATCCGGCCGGCGCGCAACAACGCCGAAGTCGCGATGCACATCGACAACAGCTCGCGCAAGGCGCCCGCCCAGTTCAACGAGCACGAGAGCCTCGACGTGGCGCGGCGGATCGAGCGCGAGAAGGGCTCGACCTATCGGATCAACGGCCGCGAAGTGCGGGCGCGCGACGTGCAGATTCTGCTGGCCGACGCTTCGACCGGCTCGCGCTCGCCCGCGCTCGTGCATCAAGGCCGCATCGGCGAGATCATCCAGGCCAAGCCCGAGCAGCGCCGGCGCGTGCTGGAAGAAGCCGCCGGCATTTCCGGTCTGCATGCGCGGCGTCACGAGGCCGAACTGCGGCTGCGCGCAGCCGAGCAGAACCTGCTGCGGCTCGAAGACGTGATCAATCAGCTCAGCACGCAGATCGCGGCACTGAAGACACAGGCGCGCCAGGCCGTGCGCTATCGCAACATCGCCGGGCAGATTCGCCGCACCGAAGCGACCTTGTTCCACCTGCGCTGGGTCGCGGCGAACGCCGAATTGTCCGAAGCCGAGCACGCCAAGAACCTGGCGGTGCGCATCGTCGCCGAACGCACCGGGGCGCAGGCCGAAGCCTCGACCCGCCAGGCGCTGGCGGCGGCCGAACTGCCGGCGTTGCGCGAAGCCGAGGCCGCAGCCGCGGCCGGGCTGCAACGGCTCGTCATCGCGCGTGAGACGCTCGAGCGCGAGGAAACGCGCGCGCGCGAACGCATGGCGGAACTCGACCGGCGGCTGGTGCAACTTACGGCCGACATCGAGCGCGAGCGCAAGCTCGCGGCCGACGCCGAGGCCGCACTCGGCAGGCTCGCCGAGGAAGAGAACGCTCTCAAGCAGGACATCGACGCCAATGCGCAGAAGCGCGCCGGTGCCGATGCCAGCGTGGCCGAAGCCGACGCCGTCCTGGCCGCCTCCGAAAAGACCTTCGGCGAACTTACCGGCACGCTCGCCGACCTCACCGCCCGCCGCAACTCGCTCGACCGCATTGTCCGCGAACACGACGACCGCCTTACCCGGCTCGCAGACGAGACCGCCTCGGTCGAGGCGGAACTCGCCACGCTCGATACGGCGACTGCCGGTCATCCCGATCTCGCCGCGCTCGCGCTCGCCGCCGAAGAGGCGCAGGCCGCCGTCACCGAGGCGGAATCGGCCGCATTGCGCGCCGAGGCGGCGCATTCCGCCGCCCGGCAGGCGCTCGATGTCGCCCGCGGCCCGCTCGCCGACGCCGAACGCCGCGCGCAACGCCTCGACACCGAGGCCAAGACACTCGCCAAGCTTCTGCACGTCGACACCAAGAACCTCTGGCCGGCGGTGATCGACGACCTCACGGTGGAGAAAGGCTACGAGGCCGCGCTCGGCGCCGCGCTCGGCGACGACCTCGAAGCGCCGGTCGACCCGACCGCGCCCATGCGCTGGGCGGGCGCGGAGATCGATCCGGCCGATCCCGCTTTGCCGGACGGCGCCGAGGCGTTAGGCGCATATGTCGGCCGCACCGAAGGAACTGGCACGGCGGCTCGCGCAGATCGGCGTCGTGGCACGCGACGACGCGCCCCGGCTCGCGCCCATGCTCAAGCCCGGCCAGCGACTCGTCTCCCGCGACGGCGATCTCTGGCGCTGGGACGGCTTTTCGGTCGCCGCCAATGCGCCGACCGGCGCCGCGCGCCGCCTCGCCGGCAAGAACCGGCTCGCCGATATCGAGGCCGAACTGCTGACGGTGCGCGCCGACGTCGAAACGCGGCAGCAGTCGGCCGCACAGGCGCAAGCCGACGTCGCGTCCGCGACCGAGACCGAAACAGCCGCCCGTGCGCGCTGGCGCGAACTGCAACACGCGGCGCACGCTGCGCGCGACCGCCACGCCGAAGCCGAACGCGAGATGAGCCGCAATTCGGCGCGGCGCTCGGCGCTCGGCGAGGCGAAGACGCGGTTGGCGGCGAGCACGGCGGAAGCGGCCACGGCGCGCGGAGATGCGGCGACGTCGCTCGCGGCTTTGCCGCCCTCGACCGACGTCGAGGAGAAGCTCACCGCCGTCCGAACCGACGTCGAAAACCATCGCACCCATCTTGCCGAGGTGCGGGCGGAAGCGCAGGGATTGGCGCGCGAGGCGGAAATCTCCGCCCGCCGGCTCACCGCGATCGCATCCGAACGCGAAAGCTGGACGGCACGCAACGAGGGTGCCGCCTCCCAGCTCACCACGCTCGACACCCGTGTCGAAGAAGCGAAGGCCGAACGTGCCGGGCTCGAAGACGCGCCGCGCCTGTTCGGCGAGCAGCGCGTCGCGCTGATCAGCGAGATCGAGACGGCCGAAGGGAACCGCCGCGCCGCCGCCGATCGCCTCGCCGAAGCCGAGACCAGGCTCGCCGAAGCCGATCGCGACGCACGCACCGCACTCGAAGCGATGAGCACGGCGCGCGAGGACGCCGCGCGCGCCGAGGAGCGTTACGAGGGCGGCAAGCGCCGGCTCGCCGACATCGACCATGAGATCATGGAGATGCTGGAGGTTGCGTCCACCGAGGTCGCCGCGCTCGCCGAACTCAATCCCGACAAGCCGTTGCCGGACGTTGCCGATATCGAGGCAACGCTTGAAAGACTTCGGCGCGAACGCGAACGGCTCGGCGCCGTCAATCTGCGCGCCGACGAGGAATTGCGCGAGGTCGAGACCCAGCACACGACGCTGACCAGCGAACGCGACGATCTGGTCGAAGCGATCAAGCGGCTGCGGCAGGGTATCCAGAGCCTGAACAAGGAAGCGCGCGAGCGCCTGCTCGCCTCATTCGAAGTCGTCAACGGCCACTTCAAGCATCTGTTCACCGAATTGTTCGGCGGCGGCACCGCCGATCTGCATCTGGTCGAGGCCGAGGACCCGCTGGAAGCCGGGCTCGAGATCATCGCCAAGCCGCCCGGCAAGAAGCCCGCGACGCTGTCGCTGCTCTCCGGCGGCGAGCAGGCGCTGACCGCGCTTGCGCTGATCTTCGCGGTGTTCCTCACCAACCCGGCGCCGATCTGCGTGCTGGACGAGGTCGACGCCCCGCTCGACGACCACAACATCGAGCGCTTCTGCGACCTGCTCGACGAGATGACGCGCTCGACCGACACGCGCTTCGTGATCATTACCCACAATCCGATCACCATGGCGCGGATGAACCGGCTCTACGGCGTCACCATGGCCGAGCGCGGCGTCTCGCAGCTCGTGTCGGTCGACCTCGAAGGCGCCGTCAAGCTGCGCGAGGCGAGCTGACAAGCTGGCTCGCTCGGTGCGTCCCCTCCCCCGCTTGCGGGGGAGGGTTAGGGAGGGGGCACGCACGGCGATTGGTGCAAGCTCACCCCCTCTCCACCTCTCCCCCAGCGAAAGGGCGTTTACGCCCGTCTTCGACGGGCTTTGCGGGGGAGAGAGCTGACCGAACAAGCGGCATTAATTAAGAGCAAATAAGATCAGCTCATCCCCAGCTTGAACAGCCGCGCCGCGTTCGTACGGCCGATCTTGACGCGGTCGTTCTCGCTGATGCTCGCGCTGTCGAACCAGATCGCCGCGTGGTCGATGTTCTCGAACGGCCAATCGGTCGAAAACATCACCCTGTCCGATCCCAACTCGCTGATCGCATTGATCAGGGACTGGGTCCGGAAGTTGCCGGACGTGGTCACGTAGAAGTTGGCGTTGAAGTAATCCACGATGTTCTTCTTGCACGGGCGCAGATTGTGCCGGTTTTGAATCCAGCCGTTGGTATGATCGACGCGCCACATGCTGAACGGCAGCCCCTCGCCCATGTGGCCGAGCACGATCTGGATTCGCGGGTACGCATCGAATAGCCCGCTGCCCATCAATCGCAACGAATGCACGGCGGTCTCCTGGCCGAACGCCCAGATCGGTCCGAGCATCCAGGGGTGGCCGTCGTAGATACGCGCGTCGCGTGGCAGCGGGTTGCGCGGATGCAGGTAGAACGGCACGTCGAGCTCTTCGACCACCTGCCAGAACGGCCAATACTGCTTGAGATCGTAGTAGACCGTCGTGTCGAGGTCGCCGACCTGCGAGAAGCCGTTGACCAGCGCGCCGCGGAATCCGAAGTCCTTGACGCAGCGCTCAAGCTCCCTAGCGGCTAGGTCGGGGTCCTGCATCGGCAGCGCCGCCAAGCCTTGAAAGCGCGTAGGGCGCTTCGCCACCTGCTCGGCAAGATAATCGTTGGCCTTGCGCGCCATCTCGTTCGCCTTCGCCTTGTCGGGGATCGCCTGCACGGCCGGCGCGTTGAGCGACAACAGCATCATCTCGATGCCATATTGATCCATCAAACGAAGCCGCCGGTCGTGCAGATCGAGCACGCGCGCGCGCACCTCCTGCCACACCTCGTCGGGAAAGAACCCCTTGGAATCGCTCACGGTATCGTCGATCGCAAAATGTTCTTCGAGTGCGATCTTGCCTTCCATGCTGCACGTCCTCTGCTTCCTTTTTCCGGGCGCTTCCATCCGGCCCGGCGACACCATAAATTGAACCGGGAGAACAACAAACCCGACAAACCACAAACCCTTTCGAGGAGCCGCCTCATGTCCTCCACCGTCGTCACCTGGCTCGTGATCGGCGCTATCGTTCTGCTCGTGGCGTGGATCATCATGATCTACAACGGGCTCGTCGCCATGCGGCAGCGGGTCAACCAGGCCTTCTCCGACATCGACGTGCAGACCAAGCAGCGCCACGACCTCATCCCGAATCTGGTCGAGACCGTGAAAGGCTATGCCAGTCACGAGCGCGGCACGCTTGAAGCAGTCGTGCAGGCGCGCAACGCCGCCGTCGCGGCGCAAAGCGGCGGTGTCGCCGCGCAGGCCGCCGCCGAGAATGCGCTCAGTGGCGTGCTGCGGCAGTTGTTCGCGCTGAGCGAGGCTTACCCCGACCTCAAGGCGAGCCAGAACTTCCAGCAACTCCAGCGCGAGATCAGCGACATCGAGAACAAGATCGCGGCGGCGCGGCGCTTCTTCAACAATGCGGTGCAGGAGTACAACACCGGCATCCAGCAGTTCCCGGCCGCGCTGTTCGCGGGCTCGATGGGATTTACGCCCAAGCAGTTCTTCGATGTCGGCGAGGAGCGCAAGACGCTCGAACAGGCGCCGCAGGTGAAGTTCTGACGATCTCGGCATCTTGTCCCGGACGCGATGCAGCACGAGCACGAAGTGCGAAGTGGTGTATCGCTGATCCGGGACCGCTCCAGGGTCGGTATCCGTCACGATCCCGGGTCTGCAGCGCACGACCATAGCGCGTCTAAGACGCGCGTTAACGCGCTTATGGCGCTGCACCGCGCCCGGGAAACGAGTGAGGCAATACAGAGGCCCCCATGGCCGCCTACGGGCTCTATTCCCATATCCAGTCGAACAAGCGCCGCTCGGTCGCTCTGCTGATCGGCCTGTTCTTTCTGGTCTACCTGCTGGTCTATGCCGGCGCGCTGATCGGCGAGGCAATGACCACGCCGGCGCCGCCAGACGTGCTGATGCGCCGCGCGTTGACCGACGCGCTCTATGCTGCGCCGTTCGCCACCGTCGGCACCGCGCTCTGGATCTGGATCGCCTACAAGTTCCACCAGTCGATGATCGACGCCGTCACCGGAGGCCGCGAGGTGACGCGCGACGAGGAGCCACGGCTTTATAATCTCCTGGAGAATCTCTGCATCTCTCGCGGCATCACCATGCCGAAGCTCAAGGTGATCGACGACCCTCAGCTCAACGCCTTCGCCACCGGCCTCAACGACAAGCAATACTCCATCACGGTGACAACGGGGCTCATTGATCGACTCGACGACGCCGAGATCGAAGCGGTGCTCGGCCACGAACTGACCCACATCCGCAACGGCGACGTGCGCATGTTGGTCATCGCGGTGGTGATCGCCGGCGTGATCTCGTTCTTCGCCGAGTTGGTGTTCCGGCTCATGTTCCAGGGCGGCATGCGGTTCGGCCGCGGCAGCAGCGACAGCCGCAGCAAGGGCGGCGCCGGGATCGCGATCCTGATCGCGGTCGCGCTCGTCGTCGTGGCGTGGGTCCTGTCGATCGTCATCCGCTTCGCGCTCTCGCGCAAGCGCGAGTACCTGGCGGACGCGGGCTCGGTCGAGCTCACCAAGAATCCGGACGCCATGATCTCGGCGCTGCGCAAGATCGAAGGCCGCGGCGAACTGGCGCGTGCCAATTCGGCCGTCATGGAAATGTGCATCGACAATCCGCGCGTGGGCTTCTCGAACGTGTTCGACACCCATCCGCCGATCGACGCCCGCGTCGGCGCGATCGTGAAATTCATGGGCGGTCACGACCCGGGACCGATTGCGCTTCCCGACGTCGACGAGCCGCATGACGGCGAGGAAGGCGAAGACCAGGCGGAGCCCGCCGGGCCGTGGAGCAGTTCGCCCGAACAACAGGCCGGCGGCGAAACGCCGTTCCTGCCGTCCCGGCCGCCGGTCGAACTGGGCGGCCCCTCTCCGCCCGCCGGCCCGCCCCCGGTGCCGGGCCCCTGGGGACCGCGCGGCCAGGGTTAGCGAAGCGATCAATTCGATTGATCAAAGTTAATATCAGCGCCCGCGGACCGCCCGCCTGCGGCCGCGCACGCCAGAAACATGTGCCTATCGTGTGCCTATCGTCGCCGATCCGTCCTCGCTTCTGCGCCGGCTTGCTAGAGTTGCGCAACTGATTCGGGGGGCAACCCATGGCAAAACCTGCGGTCATCATCATCGGAGCGGACAAGGGCGGCGTCGGCAAGACCACGGTCTCCCGCACGCTGCTCGACTACTTCAACGCCCATCAGGTGCCGACGCGCGCTTTCGATACGGAAGCACCGCGCGGCACGCTCAAGCGCTTCTATCCGGATACCACCGAGGTGGTGGACATGACGCAGATCCCGGATCAAATGAAGGTGTTCGACACGCTCAACTCCGCCGAAGCGGCGGTCACGCTGATCGACGTGCGCGCCGGCCTGATGTCGCCGACGCTCAAGGCGCTGCGCGATATCGGCTTCATCGAGGCGGCCAAGAAGGGGCAGATCACGTTCGCGGTCTTCCATATTCTCGGGCCGACCATCGCCTCGCTCGACGAGATCGCCGACACCGCAACCTACCTGGACGACGCCAAGTACTTCCTGGTGAAGAACTTCATCAACAACACGCACTTCTTCCAGTGGGACGAGGCGACCCACAGCTCCTACTTCAACAAGTTCAAGAACGCCGTCGAGATCGCGATCCCGAAGCTCAACGAGATGGCGAGCGAGCAGGTCGAGCTCGCGTCGGTGCCGTATCTGAGCTTCATCGCCAACAAGAAGCTGAACGGCGAGGCCGCGGCCTACTCGTTCGTGCTGCGCGGCTATGTCCGTCACTGGCTTGGCAATGTCTGGGCCGAGTACGACCGCATCGCGCTCGCCGATCTGGCCGCTTCGCGCGCGCAAGCGGCGGAGGTCAAGGCGCAAGCGCGGGCCTAGCATCGGAAGATTGGCGGCGGGACGCGCCATCCGCTGGTCATTTGTGCCGACGCGCCGGCCTCGGCTGCAGGGACGCGAGGCGCATGGTGCCGACGAGCGACAGCCGAAATTTCCTGGCGGCCGTCCGCGATGCGAGCCTGCACTACGAGTTTTTCGGTCCGCTGGTCTCCGCCGCGCGCAAGCGCACCTCGGTCTACATCGTCGCATCGCCGCGGCATCAGGTCGGCAAGACCTTTCTGGCACGCCTCCTCTGCGACTTTCTCCGCCTCGAAGGCCGAAGCATCTGCGGCTTCGACGTCGCGCCCGGCGACGACGCCCTGAAGGACTATCTGCCCGCTGTCGCCCCTATCGCCGACATCGCCGAGACGCCGAGCCATGTTGCGCTGTTTGACCGCCTGATTGTCGATGACGGGATCGTCAAGGTGGTCGATCTCGGCGGCGCCGCGTACCAGCGTTTCTTTTCGATTGTCGAGGAGATCGGTTTTGTCGCCGAGGCCCGCCGCCGCACGATCGAACTGACGATCCTGTTCGCCGCCGATGCGCATCCTGCTTCGGCCGCGGCCTATGCCGATCTGCAGCGGCGGCTGCCCGACACCGTGGTGGTGCCGGTGTTCAACGATGCGATCACGCTGGGCCGCCTGTTACGCGAGCAGTTCCCCGCTCAGCGCGCCGCCGCCGTACCGTTGCAGATTCCGTTTCTGGCGCCCGCGCTCAAGGTGGAAGCGGACCGGTTGCCGTATGCATTCGCCTACGTCCATGACCGGTTGCCACCGCAGCTTCCGGCCGCCATCGCCGTCGAGCTGCGTTTTTGGACGCGCCGCACCTTCCTGGAATTTCGCGAACTGCAGTTGCGCCTGCTACTCGAAGAGCTGCGCGCTTCGCTGGCACGGTGAGCCTTCGTCGCCCGGGCTATGGACCTCAATGCCCCTCGAAGGTGATGAGCGTGCGTACCGGCACGTCGAGCGCGCGCAGCTTGGCGGCGCCGCCGAGGTCGGGGAGATCGATGATGAAGCAGGCGGCGAGCACGTCGGCACCGAGCTTGCGCAAGAGCTTCACCGCCCCTTCCGCGGTGCCGCCGGTGGCGATGAGATCGTCGACCAGGATCACGCGGTCGCCCTGCTCCACCGCGTCCTCGTGCATCTCCATCTCGTCGAGTCCGTACTCCAAGGAATAGGCGATCGACACACGCTTGTGCGGCAGCTTGCCCTTCTTGCGGATCGGAACAAAGCCGGCGGAGACCTGATGCGCCACCGCGCCGCCCAGGATGAAGCCGCGCGCCTCGATGCCGGCGACCTTGGCGACCTTCATCCCCGCCCAGGGCTGTACCAATTCGTCGACCGCGCGCCGGAAGGCGCGCGCATTGCCGAGAAGCGTGGTGATGTCGCGGAACATGACCCCCGGCTTGGGATAGTCCGGTATGGTGCGGATCGAAGCCTTGAGATCGTGCTCGATTGACGGCGTAATCATGGGAGGTCTTGGGGCTCTCTTCGTGGGGTTCTCGCGACAAACGGGACGTGCGACCGTATCGATAGGCCCACTCTGGCGAACCATGACGGAACGCGCAACCATGCCCGGCTGCCCTCGCCTGTGCAATTTGGGGACCGCCTGAGATGGCGTCCGGCAAGGTCGTGCCGATCATCGGCGGCGGACCGGCGGGCATGTCCTGCGCGCTGTGGCTTCACAACTACGGGCTCCATCCCGTTATCATCGAGCAGGAGGCCGTGCTTGGCGGCATGGCGGAGCGCAATCCCTACCCCAATCCGTGGCTGCTCGGTTGGCCTGGCGCGATGGCACGCGACCACGCCAATGCGTTCGCGCGGCATATCGGTCAGGCCGGCATCGAGGTCTGGTTCAACGCGCGGCCGCAGCGGATCGTGCAGGAAGGCGATGGCGCATTCGCGCTCGACATCGCGGGCGACGAGGTCCCGCACTCGCTCTCCTGCCGCACGCTGGTGATCGCCACCGGCACGCAATTCCGCGGCGAGGATTGGCTCGATCATGTGCCCAATGCGCGGCGATTCGCGGCGGCTGCCCGCGTTCATGTCGGCCCCGCCGCGATCGGCGAAAAGGACGCCCAACTCGGCGAGCATGTTGCGCTCATCGGCGGCGGCGACAACGCCTTCGACATCGCGCACATCCTGCTGCGCAAAGGCATCAGCGTGACGATCGTCATGCGTGCGACGGAGCCGCAGGCGCAGCCGCGCCTCGTCGCCCATCTGCAGAGCTATATCCGCAACGGGCGCGCCGAGGTGATCGCAGGGCGGACCGTCGCGGCGCTCTCCGATGCCGGCGGCCGGATCGCTTTGCGCCTCGACGACGGCTCCGTGTTCGACGCCGACCGGATCGTGCTGCTGTTCGGCTATCGCCCGAACACGCACGAGCCATGGCTCAAGGAACTCGCGCTGCGGCAGGATGCCGACGGGCACCTCGTGGTCGACGGCAACATGGAGACGTCGTGTCCCGGCATCTTCGCGGCCGGCGACGTTGCCAACCCGGCGCATCCGTGCGTCGCCACCGCGATCGCCGGCGGCACCATGGCGGCGCGCGAGATCCAGCGGCGGCTTGGCCGAAGCTAACGCATGGCTACTTCCGGCTCGCCGCCAGATAGCTGTCGTCCAGAAATTTCGCCGGCTCGTACGGCGTGCCGCGCGGCAGCGCATCGGCCTGCAGCATGATGTCGAACACGCGGCGCAGGCTTGCGTCCGGCAGCGACAGGTCGCGCGACATGATGTCCATCGTGACGGTGTCTTCGAGCGCGCGGCGCGCGAACGCCGGGCTGGTGCGCAGCTCCTTGGCGCCAAGCTCCGCACTGCTGTCGGGGTGCGCGAACATGTAGTCCATGCCGCGCCGCATCGCCCGGAGATAGCGCACCAGCACATCGCGGTTGGCCTTCGCCCAGGTTTCGTCGACCATGACGGAGACGAACTGATAGTCGGGGACGAGCTTGGCGATCGGGCCGAGATTGCTGAAACCCTGCGCCTCGGCCTCGTAGCTCAAGGGATAGGGCTGCAAGCCCCATGTCGATCTTGCGCTCCTTGAGCAGGCGTGCGCGGGCCGGCGAGCCGCCGACCGCCTCGACGGTCACGTCTTCGAGCTTGAAGCCGCCCGCCCGCGCGATGTCGGCAACAAAGAACGTCGTACCCTCATGCATCGATACGACGCCGATCTTCTTGCCCTTGAGGTCCGCAAGCGTCTTGATCTCGGGTTGCGCGACGATGAAGTGCGGCGGCCGCTTGGCGATGCCGGCGACGAGCTTGAGCTTTCCGCCCTTCTGGGATTCGGCGATCACGCTTTCGATCGACGCCATGCCGATCTGGTGGCTGCCGGCGCGCAGGTCGTGGAAGATCTTTTCCGAGGTGTCGTAGACCTCGAGCTTCACGTCGAGGCCTTCCTGCTTGAAGAAGCCCTGCTGCTCCGCCGTCCAGGCCGGCAGGTAGAAAATGGTGCGCGACACCACCGGCACCCGCAGCGTGGTTTGCGCCGGAGCGGCGGCCGGCGTCAACAGCGCCGCGGCGGCGAACAAAAGAGTCCGTGACAAATACATTGGATGCTTCCTTCTAAGAGCGTCTCTCGGTGTCATGCCCGCGAAAGCGGGCATCCAGTGAGACTCAAGACTGGATCGTCCGCTTTCGCGGACGATGACACCGGATTAGCGAATCCCGCCGCGGTTCTTGATCTCGCCGGTGTAGTGCTCGAAGCGCTTGCGCAGGTCGGCGAGCACGTCCGGCCTGGTGACGATGTCGGCCAGATCGTTGGCAACCTTGTAGTCGAAGATCGGCTTGAGCCCGAACGGCGGTGGCACGTCGGAGCGCGCCGACCAGGTACCGATCCGGCTCTGCTGCTCCTTCGCCATGTACCATTGCAGATAGAGCTTGGCGGCGTTCGGGTGCGGCGAGTCCTTGAAGATCGCGCCGAGCTGCCCCCAGATCGGGATCGCATCCTCGCTCGGGAACGCCACTTCGATCGGCTTGCCCTCGCTCTTTTCCACCATGGTGTGATGCAGCATCATGTCGAAGGTCGTCACGCTCTCGCCACCGGCAACGCTGCGCACGACGCCGAGGTGGCCCTGGATGAACTTCGGCTCCTGCTTCATGTAATCGTCCATGTAGCTCCAGCCGTACTTCTTCACGATGGTGTGGAACGCAAAGAGCGTAGCATCGTCGTCGGCCGGGTAGGCGGTGATCAGCTTGCCGCGGAACTGGGGTTTAAGGAAATCGCGCGCCGAGCGCGGCGCGTCCTGCGCGCTGACCAGCTTGGTGTTGTAGGCGGGCGCGATCGCAAATGCCCCGATCGGCGTGAACGCGCCGTCCGGATCGCGAAAGCGCGGGTCGAGCGCCTCGAAGCCCTCGAACTTGAACGGCAACAGCACGCCTTCCGCCTTCCAGCGGATGAACTCCTGCACCGCCTGGAAGGTCACGAAATCGACCTCGACCTTTTTCGCCGCGATCTCCTTGTCGATCTTGGGCGCGAGGCCACCGGCGTAGCCGCCGGTCACCGTCACCTTGATGCCCGGGAACTTCGCTTCATACTCCTTCACCCAGCCTTCATAGAGCCGCGCCGGTCCGCCACCGTAGATGTGCAGCGCGCCCTCGGCCTTCGCCTTGGCGTAGAGTTGGTCGAGCGTCTCGGCTTGTGCGGGAATCGCCAGCAACGCCGCCGCAAGCGGCGCTGCAAAGATCGTCTTCATGTTTCCTCCCGGGCACTTTCGGCCGCGTGTTTGGCGCATTGTGGCGAGCAGGAGGTGCCTGTCAAATCAATGCAGCTACGCGTGCTGGCGGCCTCACGCTGAGGAGCGACCGAAGGTCGCGTCTCGAAGCACGAGGCGGCCCGACTGTAGCCGCTCACCGCTTCTTCTTCGTCTTTGCCGGCTTGAGCACGCGGCCTGCGACCGCGTCGAGCTTCTTCAAGAGCCGCTTGTCGCGCGCCTCGGGCGCGGTGATCAGCGCGGTATCGAGCGCGCGGTCGGAGCCGATCGGACACGGCTCGTGCTCGCTCGGAAAATCCTTCGCAAGACGGGCAACAAGCTGCTTCGCCTTCTCGGCATTGGCGAGCAGCACGCGGATGATGTCCTGCACGGTGACGGCGTCATGCTCGGGATGCCAGCAGTCGAAGTCGGTCACCATCGCGACGGTCGCGTAACAGATCTCCGCTTCGCGCGCGAGCTTCGCCTCCGGCATGTTGGTCATGCCGATCACCGAATAGCCGAGGCCCTTGTAGGTCATGCTCTCCGCGTAGGTGGAAAACTGCGGGCCCTCCATGCACACGTAGGTGCCGCCGCGCGCGATCTTGATGTTCTCTGAGCCGGCGGCGGCGGCAATCCGGTCCTGCAGGCGCGGCGACACCGGGTGTGCCATCGAGACGTGCGCGACGCAGCCCCGGCCGAAGAACGAGCTTTCGCGCTTGTGGGTGCGATCGACGAACTGGTCGATCAGCACGAAGGTGCCGGGCGGCATTTCCCGCTTGAACGAGCCGCAGGCCGAGAGCGAGACGAGGTCGGTCACGCCCGCGCGCTTGAGCACGTCGATGTTGGCGCGATAGTTGATGTCGGACGGCGAGAGACGGTGGCCCTTGTCGTGGCGCGAGAGAAACACCACCGGCGTGCCGGCGATCTCGCCGACGCGCAGCACCGCCGACGGCTCGCCCCATGGGCTCTTGATCCGCTTCTCCTTGACCTTCTCCAGCCCGGGCAAATCGTAGATGCCGGAGCCGCCGATGATGCCGAGAACCGCTTTGGTCATGCCCTTCACTCCACCGTGGCCGGGCTGGCGCCGGGCATGATGGTTTCGACAACCTGCATGACCGTATTGCCGGGCTAGTCTCGCTTGCCATTGTCATGCTTCGCGCTAGTTTGCAATCGCACCGCGGCAAAGAGAAAGCACAATGTCGAACTTCGGCGTCCTCGATACCCGCTTCCGCTCGGCGCTCGGCCGCATGGCGGCCGCCGGGCGGCTCGCGGCCTACACGGTGCCGGTCGACCCGCATCTCGAAGTCGCCGCCATCATGAAAAAACTCGACGGCGGGCCGGCGCTGCTCTTCGGCAAGGTCGATGGCTACGACATTCCGGTGATCGGTAATCTGCTTTCCTGCCAGGAGAACTGCGAGGCGGCGTTCGGCATCGATTTCAACGGCATCCGCCAGTTCATCGGCCGCGCGCTTGGAGAACCCAAGCCACCAGTGCTGGTCGAGCGGGCGCCCGTGCAGCAGCACGTCCACACCAAGGATATCGATCTCGCCCGCATGCTGCCGGCGCTGCACCACACCGCGGCGGACGCCGGACGCTTCATCACCGCCGGCATCGTGATCGTGCGCGATCCCGACACCGGCACCTACAATGCGTCGTATCACCGGCTGCAGATCACCGGCCCCGGCCGCACCGGCGTGAAGCTCGACTTCGGCCGGCATCTGCGGTTTGCGTTCGAGCGCGCCAAGAAGAAGGGCGAAGACCTGCCGATCGCGGTCTGCATCGGCTCCGATCTCGCGCTGCATTACACCGCCGCCACCATGGGCTCGCAGATGCCTGAGCACGCGGACGAACTTGCGGTCGCAGGCGGGCTATGCGGCCGACCGCTGCCGGTGGTGAAGGCGGTGTCGCAGGACCTGATCGTGCCGGCCGAGACCGAGATCGTGCTGGAAGGCCGCATGCTCGCCAACGAGACCGTGACCGAAGGGCCGTTCGGCGAGTTCGTCGGCTATCTCTCGCCGGCCGATGCCGCGCCGGTGTTCGAGGTGACCGCCGTGACGCATCGCGACAAGCCGATCTATCACGCCATCAACGGCTATGGCCGCGAAACCATCATGCTGCGCAAATACGTGCTGGAGGCGAGCCTGCTCAAGGTGCTGCAGTCGGCGGTACCGATCGTCACCGATGCCGAGATGACGGCCGGCGGCCTGCATCGCTTCCACGCCGTCGTGCAGGTGAAGAAGGCGACGCCGCAACAGGACGGATTGCAGCGAAACGCCATCTTCGCGGCGTTCGGCGCGCTCAAGGACCTCGACCTCGTCATCGTGGTGGATGAGGACATCGACATCCGCGATCCGCACGACGTGGAATACGCGCTGGCCACCCGCATGGAAGCCTCGCGCGACCTCATCGTGATGCCGGCGGCGCGCGGGCATGAGTATATCCGCGCCGGGCAGAACGGCATCCGCGCCAAGCTCGGCATCGACGCCACCGTGCCGTTCGCCGAGAAGGCCCGCTTCGCGCGTTGCGAGTTCGAGAAGGTGGCGGTCGATCCGACGACTCTCTCCACCGACCCGGACGTCATCCGCGCGCGGCTCGATTTGTAACCGACCATCCATCAACGTCATGCCCGGCCTTGTGCCGGGCATCCACGAATTCGTTACGCATCAATAAAACGTGGATGGCCGGGACGCAGGCGGAGCGAAGCGACGCCGTCCTTCGGACGGCTATGCCCGGCCATGACGAAAAGAGGTCAACAATCAGCGCATGCGCCTCAATGCACGCTCGACCACACCTTCTTCTTGGTGAAATAGAGCAGCCCTGCGAACACGAGCAGGAAGATCATCACCTGCAGGCCGATGCGCTTGCGCGCATCGAGGTGGGGCTCGGCCGACCACATCAGAAAGGCTGAGATATCCTTGGCATACTGCTCGGTCGTCATCGGCGCGCCGTCCGTGTACTCGACGCGCTTGTCGGAGAGCGGCGGCGGCATCAGGATCACGTGGCCGGGGAAGATCTTGTTGTAGGAGGCGCCCGGTGGAAGCTCGACGCCGGCCGGCGGCGTATTTTCGTATCCGGTCAGCAGCGCCACGATGTAGTCGGGGCCCTGCTCCTGATACTGCGTGAACATGTCGAGCACCCAGAGCGGAAAGCCGCGCTCGAAGCCGCGCGCCTTGGCGATCACCGACATGTCGGGCGGCGTCGCACCTGGGAACTTGATGAGCGGCGGCGGGAAACGATCGGCGATGCGCCCGTCGCGCTCGATCGGCTTGCCCTGGTCGTCGACGCCCTCTTGATACTTGTATTCCGCCGCGACCGCCGTGGCCTGCGCGGTGGAGAAGCCGGGGCCTCCCGGCTCGGCGAGATTGCGGAACGACAGTTGCTGCATGCCGTGGCATTGCAGGCAGACTTCCCGGTAGACCTTGAAACCGCGCTGGAGCTGGCCCTGGTCGTACTTGCCGAACGGGCCAGCGAACGACCACCTGTTGGTCGCCGGCGACGGCTGCTCGTGGGCATGGTCCTGCGCGAAGGCCGGACCGGCAATCGCCGCGAGTGAAACCGCAAGGGCAAAGATTGCGCGCGTGAAAGCCATGGCGGTTCCCTCCTAGGCCTTCGCGCCCGATGGCGGCAGCACCGCCTCGGAAATCGAATTGGGCAGCGGCTTGGTCTTCTCGACGAACCCCAGGATCGGCAGGATGACGAGGAAATAAGCGAAGTAGTAGACGGTGAAGATGCGCGCGAACAGCACGTAGTAGCCTTCCGGCGGCTTCGAGCCGAGCCAGCCGAGCCCGATGCAGACAATCACGAACAGCCAAAAGAACTGCCGATAGAGCGGGCGATAGTTCGCCGAGCGCACCTTCGAGGTGTCGAGCCACGGCAAGAAGGCGAGGATCACGATCGAGGCGCCGAGCGCCATCACACCCATCAGCTTGTCCGGGATCGCACGCAGGATCGCGTAGAACGGCAGATAGTACCATTCCGGCACGATATGCATCGGCGTCACCGCCGGATTGGCCGGGATGTAGTTGTCGGGATGCCCCATGAAGTTGGGCAGATAGAACACGAACCAGGCGAACACGATGCAGAACACCACCATCATGAAGCCGTCCTTGATGGTGGCGTAAGGCGTGAACGGCACGGTCTCCTTGTCGGACTTCGGCTCGATGCCGGTCGGATTGTTCTGCCCGACCATGTGCAGTGCCCAGACGTGCAGCACCACAACGCCGACGATGACGAACGGCAGCAGGTAGTGCAGCGAGTAGAAGCGGTTGAGCGTCGGATTGCCGACCGCGAAGCCGCCCCACAGCCAGCTGACGATCAATTCGCCCACGATCGGAATGGCGGAGAACAGGTTGGTGATGACGGTCGCCGCCCAGAAGCTCATCTGGCCCCAGGGCAGCACGTAGCCCATGAAGCCGGTCATGATCATGAGCAGCAGGAGGATCACGCCGAGGATCCACAGTACCTCGCGCGGGTCCTTGTAGGAGCCGTAGTACATGCCGCGGAACATGTGGATGTAGGCGGCGAGAAAGAACATCGACGCGCCGTTGGCGTGCACATAGCGCAGCAGCCAGCCGTAGTTCACGTCGCGCATGATGCTTTCGACGGAACTGAACGCGAGATCGACATGCGGCGTGTAGTGCATCGCCAGCACGATACCGGTGATGATCTGCACGCCCAGCATGAAGGCGAGGATGCCGCCGAACGTCCACCAGTAGTTCAGATTGCGCGGCGTCGGATAGACGATGAACGATGAATAGACGAGGCCGGCGATAGGTAATCGCCGCTCCATCCATTTCATGAACGCGTTTTGCGGCTGGTAGGTCTGATGTCCGCTCATGGGAGAAACCTTGCGAAAGGTGGCGTCAAACAGCCGTCAGCCGATGCGGATCTTGCTGTCGGAAAGAAACGCGTAGGGCGGGATTGCGAGATTGAGCGGCGCCGGGCCTTGCCGGATGCGGCCGGAGGTGTCGTAGACCGAGCCGTGGCACGGACAGAAGTAGCCGTCATAGGAGCCTTGATGCGCAATCGGGATACAGCCGAGATGCGTGCAGATGCCGATCAGCACCTGCCATTGCGCATGGCCCGGCTTGACGCGCGCCGAGTCGGCCTGCGGATCGGGCAGGCTTGCGACGTTGACGTTCTCGGCATCTTCGATCTGCTTCTTGGTGCGGTGATTGATGTAGATCGGCTTGCCGCGCCAGAACACCTTGATGACCTGGCCGTCGGCGATCGGCGTGAGATCGACCTCGATCGGCGCGCCGGCCGCGATCGTGGAGGCGTCGGGATTCATCTGGGCGATGAGCGGGACGAGAACGGCAGCCCCGGCCACCGCCGCGACAGTTCCGGTCGCAATATAGAGGAAGTCGCGACGTGTCGGCTCAGCCGAATGCGCCGAATGCATCGTTGTCACGTTTCAAAGTCCCTTTCTCAGCCCCGCGATCCGCCCACAACCGAACGCGTGCAAGCGCACATCATCCTTGCCTGCCTCCGGAGCGCCGCGGCCCTCCCACGCTCAAATGCGGAGGACGCCCATGGCGGCAGCGGGCGAATTGGCCGCTCTCCATCCTGGGGAAGGAGGCCAAGCGGCTTGTTCCTGCGGGTTTATTGGCACCCTTGCGGGGGGAGTGCAAGTGGCCGCCTGCCGCATTGCGGAAAAGTTAGCTAAATCCCCAGGGCGCTGGGGTTTTCGGGCTTGGCGCTAGGTCTTGAAGGGGCTCGGTCCCGGGCCAATTCGGCGCTTAAGCGCCCGCGCGGGACACGATATCGAGAAGATCAATGCGAATTCAAACGCTCATCGCTGCAAGCAGGGCAACACTGCAAATTCCGATCATCAGGACCGCGAGCGAGCCGAGATCGTAGTCGAGCCGTGCAAGCATGATGGCCTCCCCTGTTCTGTATGGTTGGTCGCGCCGGGGAGCGGAATGGTTCAAGCGGGGGATGAACTCGGGGCCTGGTGTGTCGTGCAGGCCACACTTTTTCGGAGGGAGGCGCCATCGCCGCTCTCTGGGAGGTGATCGATAGGGCCGGATCGAGCCCCTTTCGCTTGTCGCAGCCCGCCCCTACCTTAATCGCCCGAACATGGCCCGCAGGGCTGGGCGCAGGAGTTCCCCATGGCGCAGGTTCTCGAACAGACCATCGATCCCGAAAGCGTGCCGGCGGTCGAGGCGACGTTGAACTACATCAAGAATACCGGCGAGAAGCTCTTCACCTACACGGGCGGTCCGGGTTCGCTCGACGTGCGCACCGGCGGCACGGTCGACCCGCACGATATGACGATCCGCAACGGCCGGCACGAGACGCGCGACTTCACGCTCGACCGCAACGGCTTTCATTTCGTCCCGCATCCCACCAAGGTCACGGATTTCTTCGACGAGGGTCAGATCAAGCGGGTCTACTACCCGGAGATGGAAGCGCTGGTGAAGGCGGAAAGCGGCGCCAAGCGCGTCGTAGTGTTCGACCACACGCTGCGCACCGCCGACGACGAATTGCGCGAAAAGACCAAGATTCGCGAGGTCGTGCGACGCGTGCACAACGACTACACCGAGTGGTCCGGCCCGCAGCGCGTGCGCGACCTGCTTCCCGAACGAGGCGGACGACCTTCTGCGCGGGCGGTTTGCCATCATCCAGGTGTGGCGGCCGATCCGCCACCCGGTCGAGACCTTCCCGCTCGGCATCTGCGACGCGCGCAGCGTCTTGGAAAAGGACTTCGTGATCTCCGAGCGGATCTACCCCGACCGTGTCGGTCAGACCTACGCGGTCGGCTACAATCCCGGACACCACTGGTATTGGTTTCCGCGCATGCGGCGCGACGAGGCGCTGGTGTTCAAGGTGTTCGATTCGGCAAAGGACGGGCGTGCGCGCTGGACCGCACATACCGCCTTCGAGGACCCCACCTCACCGCCGCACGCCCGCCCACGCGAGAGCATCGAAATCCGCACCCTGGCGTTCTTCTAGGGCACGTTCCGGTGCAATCAAATCAGCCGTCGTTGCGAGGCGCCCCACCCGGGGCGACGAAGCAATCCAGATTTCTTATTGCGATTCCGGGTTGCTTCGCTTCGTTCGCAATGACGGGTCAATCGGGCTGGAATTCGCGCTAGGCTGGTATGCGGATCGCGCTTTACGAGCCCGACATCCCCCAAAACACCGGCACCATCCTGCGGCTCGCCGCCTGCCTGGACACCGAGGTCCACATCATAGAACCGGCGGGCTTCCCGGTCTCCGACCGCGCCTTCCGCCGCGCCGGCATGGATTACCTCGATCAGGTTGCGATCGTTCGCCATCTCAACTGGGAGGCGTTTCAAGCCTGGCGCCGCAGCGAGCAGGCGCGGCTCGTGCTTTTGACTACGCGGGCTTCCCGCTCCTACCTCGACCATATCTACCGGGACGACGATATCCTGCTGTTCGGCCGCGAATCAGCCGGGGTGCCGGAGGCCGTGCATGAGGCGGCCGAGGTAAGGCTGGTGATTCCCGTCAAAGCGGGCCTGCGGTCGCTCAACGTGGCGATGGCAGCCGCGATGGTACTCGGCGAAGCGACGCGGCAGCTCGGCGCGGCGGCAAATCCCGCGGACCGCAGCTTGTAAGTGATTTGCGAGATATCTTGAAAAAAGCACAAGGCGGGTGAGGTGCATTCTCACGCCCCGTGGCGCTGCCCCTCACCCGCCTCGCTCGCTGGCGCTCAGTCGCCGCTAGTACCGCCTGCAAATTCCCCGAACAGGCGGTGGGCGACATCACACTCCCCGATCTCCCCCACGGCGTGAAGGTTTTCGTACAACCATGGCAAAAAAAGGATTGGCTTGTGTCTATCCCCGGGCCGATCCCGCAATGTTTTGCAAAACGTGAATCTCAAAAAAGCTGTCAATACCGGAACAAAGATGTTGCATCGAATCGACACGCTGGAAGTTTCTGCGATTCGATCTGCACGACGGCATGAAAATTGGTGCCTCCCCGCAAGCGAAAGATGGGACATCGCGGAACAGTCCGTCGTTCACTCCCATCACGAAGCAAAAAGACGCCCTGACTTTGCGCCCGCTCAATTCTTTTGTTCGGGTTCGGAATATTCTACCCAAGGCTGACGGTATTTCGCCGCCACGTCAGCGACAGGTGAAGCAGCGATGCCAGAGTCTCAACCGGGGCCGCCGCCGGAGGTCAAGCAACTCGCCGACCGCAAGGGCCGCGCCCGCACTTGGTTCGAGCGGTTGCGCGATGACATCTGCGCGGACTTCGAGGCGGTGGAAGACGCGCTGCCTGCTGGGGCGCCGCTCTCCGATCGTCCGGCAGGCCGTTTCGTTCGTACGCCCTGGCAGCGCACCGACCATACCGGGCAAGACGGCGGCGGCGGGGTGATGTCGCTGATGAAGGGGCGCGTGTTCGAGAAGGTCGGCGTGCACGTCTCGACGGTGTTCGGCGAATTCGCCCCGGAATTCCGCAAGGACATTCCAGGCGCCGCCGACGACCCGCGCTTCTGGGCCTCCGGCATTTCGCTGATCGCGCATCTGCATAATCCGAATGCGCCGGCCGTGCACATGAACACGCGTTTCGTGGTGACCACCAAGGCCTGGTTCGGCGGCGGCGCCGATTTGACACCGGTGCTGGACAAGCGCCGTAGGCAGGACGATCCCGACACGATCGCGTTCCACGCCGCGATGCGCGCGGCCTGCGACGCCCATGCGCGGGTCGCGCCCTACGACAAATACAAGACGTGGTGTGATGAGTATTTCTACCTGAAGCATCGCAAGGAGATGCGCGGCATCGGCGGCATCTTCTACGATTATCTCAATTCAACCGATTGGGACGCCGATTTCGCTTTCACGCAGGACGTCGGCCGCGCCTTCCTTGAGGTCTACCCGGCGCTGGTGCGGAAGAATTTCGCCATGCCCTGGTCGGAGGCCGAACGCGACGAGCAACTCGTCCGCCGCGGCCGCTACGTCGAGTTCAACCTGCTCTACGATCGCGGCACGATCTTCGGGCTGCGCACCGGCGGCAATGTCGATTCGATTCTGTCTTCGCTGCCGCCGATGGTGAAGTGGCCGTGAGCGATCCGTCGCGCGCGGGAGCGGCACGGCTCAGCGTGATGGTGTTCCCGGGAACGCAGACGCTGCCGCTCTACGCAGCGCAGGCGCAGGGATTTTTCGAAAAGCGCGGGCTCGCTGTCGATCTGCACAACGCTCCCAATTCGGCGGAGCAGCGCCGCGGGCTGGCGGACGGACGCTATCAGATCGCGCACGGCGCGGCTGACCAAGCCGTGGCGATGGCCGATGCCGGTTGGGGCGACGCCGTCATTGTCATGGGCGGCGACAACGGCTTCAACCGGCTGTTCGTGCAGCCCGAGATCGGATCGCTCGCCGACCTGCGCGGAAAGACGATCGCGGCGGACGCCGTCAACACTGGCTGGTCGTTCGTGCTGTATAGGATTCTCCGCCAACACGGACTTGAGCGTAGCGACTACACCGTGCACGAGGTCGGCGCACCCTACCGGCGCTTCGAGGCCATGCGGGGCGAGGCGCACATGGCCGCCGCCATCCTCAATCCGCCGTTCGCGATCCACGCCCGGCGCGCGGGCCTCAAGGACATGGGCGCGGTGGTCGATACGATCGGCCCATATCTCGGGACCGTGCCCTATGTGCTGCGGACCTGGGCACAGGCGAATGCCGACATGCTTGCGCGTTATCTCGCGGCCTGCATCGAGGGGCTGCGCTGGTCGCTCGACCCCGCGAACCAGTCGACGGCCGAAGCGCTTTACGCCGAACGGCTCAACGTGCCGGCGGATATCGCCGCGCAACTCTATGCGGCCGCGACCGACCCCGCGCAGGGCTTCGCGCGCGACGCTGAATTCGACGCGGATGGTTTCAAGAACGTGCTCGCGCTGCGGGCGGAATTTGAAGGCGGCCCAGCCGCGTCTCCGGACAAATACGTCGATCTCTCGTATTACCACCGCGCGCTCGCAACAGTATGATCGCGGCGGTACGATGAGGTGAGAAGTCCGCGCGCGACACGTCATTCGTCGCGAACCGGTTTGGGGCCATGCGCATTCGCGAAATCAGCATCGCCGGCTACCGCTCGCTGCGCGCGATTCGTTTTCCGGTCGGCGGGCTGACCGTGTTCGTCGGCGCCAATGGCGTCGGCAAGACGAACCTCTACCGTTCGCTGCAACTCCTGCAAGCCTCCGCCGCCGGTACGCTCGCGCGCGAGCTCGCATCCGAAGGCGGCATGGAGTCGGCGCTATGGGCCGGCAAACGCATGGTGAACAAGCCGGCGCGCATCAAGCTGTCGGCGGCGCTGGGCGCCGAACAGCGCGGAGGACAAGCGCAAGGGGAGTTGCGCTACGGTGGCGAGGGCGGCGTCAACTATTCGTACGAGGTGGACATCGGCGTGCGCATGCCGACCGCGGCCGCGTTCCCGCTCGAACCGCAGATCAAGGAAGAGACGCTGACATTCCACGATCGCCGGTGCCCGCTTGCGATTCTGGAGCGGCGCGGACCGCGTGCGCTCGCCGTCGATGTCGACGGCCGCAAGCAGCCGTTTGGCGAAGAATTGCTCGCCTCCGAGACCGCGCTCGGCGCGTTGCAGGACCCGGCACGCTTTCCTGACATCGATGCGGTGCGCAAGACCATGCTCGACTGGCGGTTCTTCCATGATTTTCGCAGCGACCGGGCGTCGCCATTGCGCCAGCCCTGCCTGGCGGTGACGACGCCGACGCTCGCATCCGACGGCGCCGATCTCGCCGCCGTATTCGCGACGCTCGTCCATATTCGCGAGGACACCACGGACCTTGACGCCGCGATCAACGACGCCTTCCCGGGCGCCCGCCTGGTTGTGCCGGCACCGGAACGGACGGCGAGCTTTGGCCTGAGGCTGCCGGATTACCCCAAGCGCGTGTTCGAGGCCGGCGAACTCTCGGACGGCACGCTGCGCTATCTGGCGCTCGCCGGCGCGCTGCTCGGCTATCGCCTGCCCGCCTTCATTGCGCTCAACGAGCCAGAGACGAGCCTGCATCCCGAACTGCTCGAACCGCTGGCGCGCCTGATCGTGCGGGCGGCGGAGCGCACGCAAATCTGGGTCGTCACGCATTCGGAGCGGCTGGCAAAAGCCTTCGCCGATGCCGGCGCCGTCGTGCCGCGCACCGTCATCAAGCGCGACGGCGAGACCTGGATCGAGGGGCTTACGCGCGGCGGCGACTTCGAGGAGGGGGAGGAGGAATGAAGGGAGCTAAAGCGCGGACGGGTGCCGTCGTTGCGCGACGCGTTCCTTTGCGAGTAAACTGTTGCAATGGGACAGCGGGTTATTTCACGTAGCGCGGACGTCATGGGGGACTCCGGTCTTTTTTGGAACCCGAGTTCCCGTGCAAACGCTGCTTGATTACCTCGAAGCGGGCGACACCATCGACGAATTTCTTGCCGGCTTTCCCTCGGTCACGCGGGAACAAGTCATTGCATTCCTCAACTCGTCCAGACCGGTATCCATCCGGCAATCGGTCTAATTGAATTTGTAGTTCACGCCGACCCGCACGATGTTGTCGGTCGAGGCGGGTATTGAGCATGGTCGCAACCGTCGCATCCATCGTGACGGCTGGGATGGTCGCGACCGAGCCGAAGTCCATGTGCAGGTATTCGATCTTGCCGGTCCAGTTGCCGACCAGACGGCTCTCGAAGCCGCCGCCGATCGTCCAGCCTACCCGCGTCAGGTGGTTGCTGACGGCGACGTTGCTCGGGTTGCCGGCGCCGTCGAAACCGGAGAGCGTTCCGCCGATCGTGATATCGCCGAGGGCGACGCCGGCGGTGACGTAGGCCAGCGCATCCGGAACGACAGTGGTGCCAAGGCGCCCGCGCAACGTTCCAAACCACCCCAGCTTATGGTCGAGGCTGACGATGACCGGCGCATCGGCCGGGGCGAGGGCCGCGTTGCAGATGTCGGTGACGCAGACGGATGTCGCGCTGCCGCGCTGGCGCGAGTACTGCATGTCCGCCTCGATGCCGATGGCCCAGATGTTTGCCAGCCAATTGTATCCGGCTTGGGCGCCGAAGAACCCACCGGCAAGCTTGTCCGAGCCGTTCGTTGCAAACAGCGGGTCCCCGGCCAAGGGAACGTTGTAACTCGTGTCGGTGATGGTCCTGCCGGCGCTGTAACCGGCGTTGACGCCAACATACAACCCGCCCCAATTCCACCCCGTCACGACCGGTGCCTTGTATACCATCGGCGCGCCGTTGCCCGGGCCGTAGCCTTTCTTCGTCTTGAAGGAACCGGGCGGGCCGCTGAACTTGTCTGCATCGTATTTGACGTTGAGAAAGAATTTGACGTTGCTTCCAGGCAGCAGGATTTCATCCTTGTGGAACTGGGTGGAATTGCGCACATCGACATTCAGCAAGTTGTCGCCGGAGATGCCGGTCGTGATCTCGACCGGTCCCCACGGCGAATATTTCCAGAATTCCCGATGCGTGATCTCCGCCCGCAACAGATTGTAGCCGGCCGTGGAAGTTTCGAACGGGCCGACATCGTTCTGCGACCACGCGTGCAGGATCCCCGTGCGCACGAACCAGTTGTCGCTGCGCCAATAGGCGCCGCCACCGAGGCGCATCGGCGGCATTTGCGGGACATTGCCGCCGTCCGTGAACGTCGCGCGGATGAAATCGTATTGACCGTCGACGCCGAAGACACCGTTAGCCACTGGAACCAGGTCCCACTGCCAGGCGACCTCGCCGCCGCGGAAGATCGCGTCGCGCTGGGAATAGATCGCCTGTAGGAAGCCGGTGCCGCCATTGCCGCAGGTCGCGAAAGCATCGCCACATTCGATGCCGGTGAATTGCCGGTAGATGAAGTTGTCGTAGCGGGTGTAATAAACCTTGGCGTCGAAGCGGAACGCACCCAGCGTGCGCTTGAGGCCGATCTCCGCCGTGTTGGCGGTTTCGATCTGCAGGTTGGGATTGCCGATCTCGAACGTGCCCGGCGCGTCGTGCGCGCCATGGGCGAACAATTCGAGCGCGGTCGGGGCGCGCTGAATGCGCTGCAAGGTGGCGCTGGCGACCATGTCGGACGGCAGGTCCTTGAGCAGGCTGAAGCTGATGCTCTTGGGGACGAAACCGAGCGAGGCCGGCACGATGGTCGGATTGTCCGGCGGCGGCACAAGAGCTGGCGGGAACACACCGTACGCCCCGTCAACGCGGTTATCCTCGATGCGGCCCGCCAGCAGCGTGCGCCAGGTGTCGGTCAGGCGGAGTTGGTTGAAGAAATAGGCTGAAGCGCGAATGGTCCGCGCCGAGCCAAGGAGGCTGCCGGCGTCCCCGAAGGTGTCGATCTGCGCGTGGTCGAACTGTGCACCGACGGCGCTGGTGAGGGCGCCGAACGGTGTCAACATCGGCATCGATTCGACTTCGGCCTTCGCCTCGGTCGTCCGTTTTTTGAACGTCGCCGCGATTTGCTCGAACCCGCCGTCGTTAAGTCCGAGTTCGTCGTGCTTGTAGTCGCTATATCCGGCCCAGTAGCGCAGCGCCGCGATTCCGGTGAAATCCGGACGATACTCGCCCTTGCTGGCGAATTTCGTCTGCTCCATTCTGATATGGGTCAGGCTCGCCGCCCCATCCAGAGTGGGGATGTGATAGTCGCTGGCGAAACGGGAGATCGAGACGCCGGCATAGCCGCCGTTGAACAGATAGGAGCCGCCGGCGGCGCCACCCTCGCTGAACATCGATGAGTTTGGCTGCCTGCCGTCGACCGCGGGTGGTGGGAACGGCGGAAAGAGGTACGGATAGCTCGGGATACGGTAGTCACTCGCGTGGCGGCCGAAGATGTCGGCGTGAATCGCCGCGTTGGCGCCACCGGCGTCGAGCAGCAACCCGCTCTCCCACCCGTTGTTGACCGTGGTCCCGCCTGCTTTCAACTCCGCTGCCAGTCCGCCCAGCGGCGCAGCCGTGGGAATGCGGTTGTTGTTGGCTTCGACCACGCCGCCGGTCGCTTGCGAGCCGAAGCGCAGCGCCTCCGGACCGCGCAGGACGTTGACCGACTGGATCGCCAGTGGATCGATCGGCACGCCGTGATCCTGGCCCAGATCGGAGACATCGCTGGAGCCGATGCCGTTCTCCTGGATGCGCACACGGAAGTCGCTGAGTCCGCGCAGGATCGGCCGGGCCGCGCCCGGCCCGAGGCCGGCGGAGGTGGCGCCCGGTGTCGTGAAAAACAGGTTGCCGAAGCTGTTGCTGGGACTCTCCTGAATCTGGCCGCTGTTGATTGTCCCGAGCGGTGTGTAGGGCTGGGCCGGAGCAGCCGTCGCGGTCGGTGCGCTGGTTTGAGCAGCCGGCGTGGCGGCGGGCGGCGGCGGGGCCGGAGCCGGTGTCGGAGCGGGAACCGCCTGTGCGCGCGTGGGCGCGCGTGGCGGCCTGGGCGCCGTTACATTGACGGGAGGAAACGTCAGCGTCGCGCCTGGCGGTTCGGCCGTAACCGGAGCAGGGGCTGGCGACGGTGATGGCGTGGTCGCCGGCCCTGGTGCTGGAGTGGGTGCGGGCGCCGGAGCAGGGCTCGGTGCAGGACTTGGCGGAGGCGCCGGCGGACTTGGCGCAGGCGCCGGTGGGCTTTCCGCAGGCGTTTGCGAGCGAGCCCCGCCCGCGAGGCAGCAAGCGGCGATCAGCGCCGAACTGCCTAGCAAGATCAAACGTCGATGATGAACAGACATCTCCCTCTCCCCTTCCTGCATCACATCGGCGATGGCACGCGTACGCGTGCTGGCGCCGGACGATGTCACGCGGTGGGAGGTGCTCGGGCGCGATGAAGCGCGTGAGATGACGCCGTCAATCGAATGGAGACGGCGGGTGGAGGTGCTGGGCGAACGAACGCGATGGGCACCGGCAGAGCCGGCGCTTCGGCCGGCGTGAGCGAGCCGGCCAAATGAACCAGCGCGCAGAGCGCGCAATAATCGTCGGCGGCGTTGTCGGGCACGGCCGGTGCGGCGGGATCGTTGGAGGACGCGGCAGCGGCGATGGCGCTGTCCGGCGCGAGCGGCGCGGCGCGGTCCAGATGAACGTGTCCGAACGTCAGGACGAGTTGGAGCGCGAGCGCAAAGAGCGCAGGCCAAGCCCCCAATCGTGCACGCGATCGAAACCAGCTCATGGCTGTTGACTCGACGCAGTCCCCTCAGCGGCGTCCCCACGCCGCCGGAACACGCTAGTTACAATGTAACATTACGGCAATCGGCTCTTTGGCGATTCCGCCGCGCTGTTGCCGAAAGTCATCAGTGTTGAATCATCGAGGTGAGGCCTTATCAGCGGCCTTCGCGTGCCCACGTGGCGGCAAGCGCGCCAACCAGCAGGAGCAGCCCGATCAGGCCGGCGAACACCGGCAGCACGCCGATGCCGCGCACCACGCTCGCCTCGCGCATCCGCAGGCCGATCCAGTTGTCGCCGTGGAAACTGTCGGTCGAGCGCGTCCCGACAATACGCGGAACGCTGACGCCGTTGCCGTCCTCGATGCGCACGACATCGCCACCGGTCGCGTTGACGAGCGGCGCCATGACCTGGACGGTCGACGTCACCTCGGAGAATTCGCGCGGATTGGCGGGGCCCACATTGGCGAGCGCTGTCAGCGTGCCGTCGGTCGCACGCCAAAGCCCCAGTTCGTTTGCCTCGATGGTCGAGCGCCACACGCCTGGGTCGGCCTGCGTCAGCGAGAGCGTGCGGGTCTTGCCTGACGGCGTCGTTAGCGTGATGTCGCTGACGCTGTCCGACATGGTCTGGCGCTGCACCGTCAGGTCGCGCCCACGTACCATGAGGCGCAGTGCCTCCTCCTCGAGATCGGGCTGCTTCATCAGCCAGTGCGACAGCCGCCGCAGCAGATCGATATGCGGGCCGCCGCCCTCGTAGCCACGCGCCCACAGCCAGATGTGGTCGGAGAGAAGCAACGCGACCCGGCCTTCGCCTTCGCGCGAGAGCACGAGCAGCGGCTTATCGTCCGGCCCCTGCAGGACCGCGGTGCCCTTGCGGGTACGGCTGTCGACCAGACGGAACCACTCGCTCCAGTGCGGCGGATTGGCTTCCGAACCTTCGAGCCCGCGGGTCACCGGATGGCGCTTGCCGAGGTCGGTGAGGGCAGCCCGAAAAGCTCCGTCCGTGGTGCGGCCGCTCGGCTCCGCCGGCAGGATGACTTCGAGCGGCGTGCGCCAGATGCTGGTCTGGCTGGCATAATCGGGCCCGGCCGCCACCAGCACCGCGCCGCCCGCGCGCACATAGCGCGCGATGTTGTCGAAATAAATGATCGGCAGCACGCCCTGGCGAGCGTAGCGGTCGAAGATGATGAGCTGGAACTCGTTGATCTTCTGCTGGAACAGTTCGCGCGTCGGGAACGCGATCAGCGAAAGCTCGTTGATCGGCGTCCCGTCCTGCTTTTCGGGCGGCCGCAGGATGGTGAAATGCACGAGATCGACCGAGGCGTCCGACTTGAGCAGATTGCGCCAGGTGCGCTCGCCGGCATGCGGCTCGCCCGAGACCAGCAGCACGCGCAGCTTGTCGCGCACGCCGTCGATCGACACCACCGCGCGATTGTTGACGCCGGTGAGCTCGTTCTCGATGGGCGATGCTTCGATCTCCACGATGTTCGGCCCGGCGTGCGAAATCTGCACGTTGACGCTGACGTTCTGGCCGACCCGGACGTTGCGGCTGTCGACCGGTTCGCCGTCGCGGCGAATGGTGACCTGGGCGGTGCCGGACGAGGCGCCCTGGTCCTCGACCTTGAAGGTGATCGCCTGCGTCTGTCCGACGATGCCGAAGCGCGGCGCCGTGATCAGCACGACGCGGCGGTCGCGCTCGTTGGCATGACCGGTGATCAGGCCGTGCACCGGGGCCGGAAAGCCGAGCGCCGCGACATCGGTCGGCACGTCGTGCACGCGGCCGTCGGTGATCATGATGGCGCCGGCGATGCGGTCGTGCGGCACGTCGGAGAGCGCGGCGGAGAGTGCCGAGAACAGCCGCGTGCCGTCGGTCTCGCCGTCGGCCTGCCCGGCCTCGACGAAGCGCACTTCGAGATTGGGAATGCGGCCGAGCCGCTCCGCGACCTGCGCGCGCACCGCCTCGGTCTGCGCCGTGCGGTCCGCGAACTCCTGGCTCGGACTCTTGTCCACGATCACGACCGCGACCGAGGTGAGCGGGTCGCGGTCCTCACGCGTGATCGAGGGATTCGCCAGGGCAAACACGAACAGCGCGAGCGCGAGCGAACGCATGAACGCGCCACGACTGCGGGAGAATATGAGCAGCAGTGCGATCAGCAATGCGACTGCTGCCGCCGCCCAGACGATCTGGACCGGAACCAGCGGCGCGAACGAGAGACCGAAATTCAAATGAACGCTCCTACTGTCCCAACCGCTCAAGCAGCGCCGGGATATGAACCTGATCGGCCTTGTAGTTGCCGGTCAGCGTGTACATCACGATGTTGACGCCGGCGCGGAACGCGAATTCGCGCTGGCGCGGCTCCGAGGAGACCAACGGCAGCATGGGCTGGCCGTCCGGCCGCATCGCCCAGGCGCCGGCGAGATCGTTCGACGTGATGATGAGCGAAGACACGCCGTCGCCGGCGCGCGCGGGGCGGCTGCCGGGCTCTTCGTCGTTCGCGGTTGGCGTCGCCTCGACCCAGAGCTGGCCGGTGGTGAAGCGCCCGGGAAACTCCTTCAGCAGGTAGAACGTCTTGGTCAGCACATGGTCGCGCGGAACCGGCTCGAGTTCCGGAATATCGAGCGCGGAAAGAATCGAGCGCAGCGCCGCCATGCCGGGGCCACGGGTGTCGCTGCCCGGACCGGTCGGTGCCTCGATGGCATCGCGCGTGTCGAACAGCACGGTGCCGCCACGCTTCATGTAGGAGTCGACGAGTTCCAGCGCCTCGCGCGACGGCTTCGGTGCGCTCGGCACGACCGGCCAATAGATCAGCGGATAGAAGGAGAGCTCGTCGCGCGCGGGATCGAGTCCGACCGGCTCGCCGGCTTCGAGCGCGGTGCGCTGCGCGAGGAACAGAGTGAGGCCCTGCAGGCCGGCCTTGCTGATACGATCGACTTCGGCATCGCCGGTGATCACGTAGGCGAGCCGGGTTTCGAGCGTCGATTTCAGCGCCTGCTGCTCGCCGCTCTGCGCGAATGCGTGCGGCGGCACGATCAGGGCCGCACCAAGGATTGCCAATACGAGCGCAGCGGCTGCCGGGCGCCCCGCGCGAGAGAACCGGCGGAGCCCGCCCGCCAGCACGAACACGATCAGCGCGTCGAGCGCGAGCATCGCGAGTGCTGCGAGCAGAATCGGGCCGCGTAAGTCCTGTGGCTCGCTCATTCGATAAGCCTCCCGGCGTGCGCTGAGCGCCGAGACATCGAGCGGCGCAAGACGATCAGCGGGCGCAAGCGTGTTGACCGCCAGCAAACCTTCCGGCGGACCGTAAAACCCCGGCGGGTGGTCGAACGTCGCCCGCCCGGTAAAGCCGACTTGAACCGGCCGGGCCGCGGGCGGCGGCACTCCGAGCACACCGAAGCCGTCGAGAATTCGACTAGGTGGCACCACCTCGCGGGTGGCGCGGCTCCCGCCGGCGGCGCTGTCGCCCGTTGCGTACGAGCCGGCAAGGGAAACGACTCGCTTGAGCATTTCGACAAATGTGCCCGAAAGCGGCAGATCGGACCAGCGCGTATCGGCGGTCACGTGGAAAAGCACGATCAGGCCCTTGCCGCGCTTCTGCGCGGTGACCAGCGGGGTCCCATCGGTGAGCGTCGCCCAGGTGCGTTCGGTCAGTGTCGCATCCGGCTCGGCGAGCACCTGCCGGCTCACCGTCACGTCGGTCGGCACCGCCATGCCGAAGAACGGGCTTTCGCGCGAGAAGGCCGCGAGCTGCTGGGGCTGATCCCACGAGAGTGAGCCGCCAAGCACCCGCCCGCCGCGCCTGAGTTTCACGGGTACGAGATCGTCGTCGGCAGCGGCAAGCCGCGGACCGGCAAAGCGCACGATCACGCCGCCGTCCTCGATCCAGCGCGTGAGCTGCTCGCGCGCCTCCGCGACGTTGCCGACATCGGCCAGGATCATCATCGGCAGGCGTTGCTCGATGAACTGGCTGACCGCCTGCGAGGGCGAGCCGCGATCGGCCAGGCGAACATCGGCAAACGGATTGAGCGCCCGCGAGAGATAGAAGGTGGCGGCCAAGAGCGGCTGCGCGGTATCGGTCGTCGAACCGGTGACGACACCGACCGAGCGCCGCCGCCAGCGCTTATCAAGAAGTGCGACGGCACCGGAGGAGCGTTCGCCGGCGATCTCGAGCCGCGCGATGTCGTTCCTGATCTCGACCGGCAGCGTCAACTCGGCCTCGGTCTCGCGCTCGTCCGATTTGAACGTGAACGGGGTATCGCCGAGCGGCAGGCCCTTCAGATCGAGCGCGCGCACCGTACCGATTTCCGGTGTATCGGTGGTCGCGCGCAGCACCTTGACGGTGAGCGCGCCGGCCGTGTTGTCGGCCCCGGCGAGCGCGCGTGCACCGGCGAGGCCGCCTTCGACAACGGTGACGGGACGGCCCTCGATCAGCCTGCCGAGCGCCGCCACGAACTCCGAGCCGCCGCCGAGATCGACGCCGTCGGTGAGCCAGACAATCTCCACGTCGGGCGTAGCGGCGAGGAACCGGCCGATCGCCGGCAGCGTATCGGCGCGTTCGACTGCATTCGGCTTCGGCTTGATCAGCTTGAGCCGCACGCGCGCGGCGGCCGGGGTCTCGAACGAGATGTCGCGGTTGGGTTCCGACAGCGGAATGAGCGCCACGCCGCGCCCATCGGCCTCAGCCCGTGCAACGAGATCGTCGGCGGTGCGCATGCGCGCGTCCCAGGTGCCGGCGGCCGGGAACCCGTCGTCGATCAGGATCGCGAGCGGCGCCTTCGCGCTCGAGGTCGCGACCGGCGGATTCCACAGCGGCCCGGCGGCCGCGATGATCACGAGCGCGGCGAGCGTCAGGCGCAGCAGCGTGAGCCACCAGGGCGTGCGCCGCGGCTGCTCCTCCTTGGGATGGATGTCGAACAGAAGCCGCGTCGGCGGGAAGTCGACGCGCCGGGGCTGCGGCGGAATGAGCCGCAGCAGCCACCACAGCACCGGCAGGCTCAACAGGCCGAGCAGCACCAGCGGCTGCGCAAATCCAAGCGGCAGCCCTAGCATGCGCCAGTTCCTGAAATTTGAATAAGCGTCATGCCGACCTCCGCTGGGCGACGGTGACGCGGCCGCTGTTCGCCGCGCCGGGCGGCGGCGCGCCCATGCGGGCGTGCAGCGCGAGCATCAGTTCGGTCGCCGTACGGTCGGTGCGGTGGATCGCAAAGCTCCAGCCGAGCTTATCGGTCTCGGCGCGGATTTCGGCGCGATGTTGCGCGACGCGGGCGTCATAGTCCGCCTTCCACGCCTCGGCGCGGCCCGCCGTGATCGAGCCGCCGCCCTCCGGCTCGATGAACTCGACGCGGCCGGAATACGGGAAGGTCTCTTCCGCCGGATCGACGACCTGCAGCGTGTGGCCGTGCGCGCCGGTCGCGGACAACTGCGCGAGGGTCTTTTTGACCTCCGCGATCGGGCTCCAGAAATCGGAAATCACCACGATCTCGGCCAGCGCCGAAGGCGCGAACGCAACCGGCAGGCTCGCGCGCGGGGTGACGTCGTGGATGATGGCGTTCGCCATCTTGTCGAGCACGTTGCGGCTGCCGGTCGGGCGCATCAGGCCCGGCATGCCGACGCGTTCGCCGGCCTGCACCAGCACTTCGGCCAGCGCGAAGGCAACGACCAGGGTCCGGTCGAGCTTCGACTCCTGCGCCATCTGCGACTTAAAGTGCATCGACGGCGAGCGGTCGGGCCAGATCCATACCGTATGCGCCGCTTCCCATTCCTGCTCGCGGACATAGAGATGATCGTCGCGCGCGGAGCGGCGCCAGTCGACGCGGCGCGCCGGTTCGCCCCACATGAACCGCCGGTACTGCCAGAAGTTCTCGCCGGGGCCGGCGCGCTTGCGGCCGTGCAACCCATGAATCACGGTGGCGGCGATACGGCGCGCTTCGAGAATGAGGCGCGGCATCGCCTCGGCCAGCGAACGGCCTTCGCCGCCCGCCAGTTGCGCTGCCTTGACCTCTTCGCGCGGCGCTCTTGGCTTTGACGCCATCAGGTCATCCGATGCGCGTCTTGAGTTTGCCGATGACGCCCTCGACGGTCTCGCCGTCGGCGCGCGCCGCGAAGGTGAGCGCCATGCGGTGCTTGAGGATGGGTTCGGCCATCGCCATGACGTCGTCGACCGACGGCGAGAGCCGCCCGTCGAGCAACGCACGCGCGCGCGACACCAGCATCAGCGCCTGGCTGGCGCGCGGGCTCGGACCCCAGGAGATCAGTTTGCCGAGTTCGCCGGTCTCGGCGCCCGGCCGTGCCGAACGCACCAGGCTGAGGATCGCCTCGACCACCGACTCGCCAACCGGCAGGCGGCGCACCAGGCGCTGCGCGGCGATCAGTTCCTCGGCGCTCATGGTCGGCCGCGGTTTGCTCTCTTCCGTACCGGTGGTGTCGAACACGATCTTCCGTTCGGCCGCCACGTCCGGGTAATCGACGTCGATCTGCATCAGGAAGCGATCAAGCTGCGCTTCCGGCAGCGGGTAGGTGCCTTCCTGCTCGATCGGGTTCTGCGTCGCGAGCACGTGGAACGGCCGCGGCACGTCGTGCCGATTGCCCGCGACCGTGACGTGCAGCTCCTGCATGGCCTGCAGCAGCGCCGACTGGGTGCGCGGGCTCGCGCGGTTGATTTCGTCCGCCATCAGCAACTGGGCGAAGATCGGGCCCGGGATGAAGCGGAAACTGCGCTTGCCGCCGACGCCCTCTTCCAGCACTTCGCTGCCGACGATGTCGGAGGGCATCAGGTCGGGCGTGAACTGGATGCGCTTGGCGTCGAGCCCGAGCACGATGCCCATGGTCTCGACCAGCTTGGTCTTGGCGAGGCCGGGAAGGCCGACGAGCAAGGCGTGGCCGCCGCACAGGATGGTGATGAGCGCATGCTCGACCACCTGTTCCTGGCCGAAGATCACGTTGCTGATCGCGGACCGCGCGGCAGCCACCTGGGCGCCCGTCGCCTCGGCCTGACGGACGATCATGTCTTCCAACTTCTCGAGGTTTTCGCCGGCAACCGCCATGAATTCGCTCCTGCTATCGAGGCTTGTTCTGCTCCAGATAGCCCACTAGGCCATCCGGTTTGAGCAAAAAACGTGCAACATTCGGGCCAAGTGTCGCAGCGCGGGACGGCGCCGACGCCCCGATTCTCCGGAACTGCCCATAGATTATGCCATTTTTCACTGGGCGCGAGCCCGCCTTCCCGCAGCGCTGCCGCGAAAGACCCAGCCCTGACGGGCTTAGCGTGACGTGAGCGCTTGAAGTATGGACCTTTTCGACCTCGCCGGAACTCTCGGCGAACGGTGGATAAGGTTGCGGGCGATCACAATCGCGGAAAAAACGGCCGTTCACCCGCGCAAGTTCCGGGCAAACCGTGGCGAAGGCAGGGCAGGAGCCATCACGGAAAGGGGAGCGCGGGGCAGGCCTGCAAAAGCCGGCAAGGCGGCCTCCCCTCTACAAGCCCCCGCCGCTGGTCTGACGGCTGGCCCGACTTTTGAATGACGTCCAGACGTGAGACGATGTGCAACCGTTGCATCGTCTGGGAGCAAGTCGCCTGTGGATGCCTCCATCGCCCACGCGGCGCCCTCGCAGGCAGCCTCCGACCCTTTGCAGTCGCCGCCACCCGTCCATCACACCGACGAGCATCCCAGGCACCTGCACGCGGGGAGCACCGGGTCCTTGGCACTGACCGCAGTCGGCATCGTCTTCGGCGATATTGGAACGAGCCCGCTCTACGCCTTCTCGGTCGCGCTTTCGGCCACCGGCCAGACGCCGCCGGTTGCGGCCGACGTGTTCGGCATCATCTCGCTGATCCTCTGGGCGCTGATGGTGATGGTGTCGCTGAAATACGTCGTCTTCGTCCTGCGCGCCGATAACGACGGCGAAGGCGGCATCCTGGCGCTGCTGGCGCTGGTTGAGGGCGGGATCGCATGGAGCCCCAAAATTCCGCTGCTCGTGCTCCTGGGCGTGGTGGGCGCGGCGCTGCTCTACGGTGACGGCGTCATCACGCCCGCGATCTCCGTGCTGTCGGCGATGGAAGGGCTAAAGCTCATCACACCGGAATTCGAAAAATTCATTGTGCCGGTGACGATCGTGATTCTAATTGCACTGTTCGCGATCCAGCGGCGCGGAACCGCGAGCATCGGCAAGCTGTTCGGACCGGTCATGCTGGTCTGGTTCATCGTCATCGGCCTGCTCGGAGCGATCAATATCTGGGCCGCCCCCGAAATCCTCAAGGCGATTAATCCGGCCGAGGCGGGGCGCTTCCTGGCTGCCAATCCGGTCGTCGCCTTCGCGGTGATCGGCGGGATATTTCTCGTCCTGACCGGCGGCGAGGCGCTCTACGCCGACATGGGCCATGTCGGGGCGCGGGCGATTCGCTGCGCATGGTTCGGGCTCGTGCTGCCGGCGCTGCTGCTGAACTATTTCGGCCAGGGCGCGCTCATGCTCACCAATCCGAAGGCCGCCGAGAGTCCATTCTACCAGATGGCCCCGCATTGGGCGCTCATCCCGATGGTGGCGCTCGCTGCGCTCGCCACCATCATCGCGTCGCAGGCGCTGATCTCCGGGGTCTTCTCGCTGACCCGGCAGGCGATGCAGATCGGACTCTGTCCCCGCGTCCGGATCGTGCCGACGTCGAGCGATGAAGCCGGCCAGATCTACGTGCCGACCGCCAACTGGCTGTTGATGATCGGCACGCTCCTGGTCGTCGTGCTGTTCAAGACCTCCGAAAGCCTCGCGTCCGCCTATGGCATCGCGGTCTCCGGCACCATGCTGATCACCACCATCCTGCTCTATCGCGTGGCGGTCGGGCGGTGGAAATGGTGGCCGGCGGCGGCGGTTCTGATGGTCGCGATCTTCGGCACAATCGACTCGGTCTTCCTCGTCTCCAATTCCATCAAGATCATGGAGGGCGGCTGGTTCCCGATCCTGGTCGGCGGCGCCATCGTGGGGCTGATGTTGTGCTGGCGCCGCGGTACCTCGGAGGTGCACCGCCGCCTGCACGAGTTGTCGATGCCGCTCCCTGAGTTCATCGAGAACATCGACAAGATGGTGGTGGCGCGTTGCCCCGGCGTGGGCGTCTGGCTGACGAAGGTCGAGCACGGCGCATCGCCGATGCTGCTGCACCACGTCAAGCACAACAACGTCATGCACCAGAAGGTGGTGCTGCTCACGTTCTTGCACGAGCGGCGCCCGCGCGTGCCGTTCGGCGAGCGTCACTCGCTGGAGCGGCTCGGACACGGGTTTTACCGCATCAAGGTCCGCCTCGGTTTCATGCAGACGCCGGACATTCCGCGCACGCTCAAGAACTGCGAAATGCTGGGCTTCGACGTCGATTTCGATCACGTCAGCTACTATATCGCGCACGAGACAGTCGTGCGCCGCGCCAAGGACTCGGCGATGGGGCCGGTGTCGTTTGCGGTGTTCGCGTTCCTTACCCGCATTGCCAGCCGGGCGCCGGATTTCTTCAAGATCCCGCACGACGGCCTCTCGGAAGTGGGCTTCCGCGTCGAGATTTGACGGCGCGTCGCCCCGGCGCAAGATTGACGCCGCATGACGCAGGACCGCGCAAGAGACGGAACAAGCGACGGCACGACACCGCAGCGCGGGCTCGACTCGCTTGCGGGCGCCGCCAAGCAGGCCGGCGGCAAGGGGCCGCCGCCCGTGCATCTGTGGAATCCGCCGTTCTGCGGCGATCTCGACATGCGGATCGCCACCGACGGTACTTGGTTCTATCTCAAGACGCCGATCGGCCGGCATGCGCTGGTGAAGCTGTTCGCCTCGGTGCTCAAGCGCGAGGGCGACAAATATTTCCTCGTCACTCCGGTCGAGAAGTGCGGGATCGTCGTCGAGGATGCGCCATTCCTCGCGGTCGAGCTCAAGGTCGAGCAGGGCGAGCAGGGTGATCAAAGCGAAAAAGGCCAGGTGCTCTCGTTCCGCACCAACGTCGACGACTGGGTGACCTGCGGGCCCGATCATGTGCTGCGTTTCGAGCCGGAGGAAGCAACCGGCGGCCTCAAGCCCTATCTGCATGTGCGGCGCGATCTCTGGGCGAAGGTGACGCGGGCGCTGTTCTACGACCTGGTCGAACTGGGCGAGGAGCGCGAGGTGGACGGAGTGGCGATGTTCGGTGTCGCGTCGGACGGCGAATTCTTCGCGATGGCACCGGCCGAGAGCTTGAAGGACCTGATCTGATGGATGCGGCGTTGCCGTCACACGAAACTTATTGCGCGACGGAATTCTTCCAGCGCGCGCGGGAACGCCTGAGGCTCGATGTGCCGGCCGCGCTTGCCGACCCGACGGTCGAAGCGGCGGTGCGCGGCGATCTCGATCTCGACCCGACGCTGTGGGACCGCGCGGGTGTAAAGGCCACGCGCCCTGCCGCCGTGCTCATCCCGGTGATCGACCGCCCCGAGCCCGCGGTGCTGCTGACGCTGCGCACCGAACTCCCCAGCCACCCCGGGCAGATCGCGTTTCCCGGCGGCAAGATCGATCCGGACGACGCCACGCCTGCTTCGGCGGCGTTAAGAGAAGCCGAGGAAGAGATCGGCCTTACGCATGATCTCATCGAACCGATCGGCTACCTCGACCTCTATCTCACCTTCTCCGGGTTCCGCATTCTGCCCACGCTGGCGCGCGTTGCGCCCGACTATCGGCTGACCCTCAACGAGCACGAAGTCGCCGACGCCTTCGAGGTGCCGCTGGCCTTCCTGATGGATGCGCAGAACCACGCGCTGCACAGCCGCGACTGGAAGGGGATCGAGCGCAGGTATTACGCCATGCCGTTCGGCGAGCGCTACATTTGGGGCGTGACGGCGGGTATACTGCGGAATCTCTACGAGCGGATTTACGGCAATTGAAATTCGATTCGCCTGAGCTGCGGTGTCATGCCGGGACCGGGCGCCGCGACGGCGACGACCGTTTCAGCGGCATGTCGAGAACGATCCCGGAATAATGGACCCGCGGCGCGAGCGTACGCCCGGCCCCTCTCTCAAAGCGAACCAGACCGTAACGTTCCATGGTCTTCAGCGTGCGCGACAGGTTCGAGCGTGCACGGCCGGTCTTCTCCGCCAGTTCGTTCATCGACGCCGGCGCCGTCACGGCGATCAGCGCGAGCAACTCCCGGTTCTTGTCCGAAAGCACCTTGGCAAAGCTCTCGATCGACCGGAACCAGATTTTCGGATCGTCGGGCGCGGGCTTGAACTCGCCGCGCGCGATCGCCATCGTCCGTTTCTTGTATTGCTCATAGCCGACGATGCCGACCTTCAACTTTTTCATGACAACGCTCCTCGTTCCTTCAGAACGGCGTCCACCTGCGCCCAAAAATCCGCCAGCAGCGTCGCGGCGTCGAGATATTTGTAGGGACGGACCGACCTCAATCGGTGCCGGTGGTCGTGCTCGCGTCGTGACCGCCCCGACGGGCCCCTCCTCGGCCGCACCGGATGGGCATTATCGAATCCAACGAGCCGGTTGCCGACTTCGTCATGAAGGGTGAGGCTGTAGCTCAACCCGTGGGGCCGTTCGGCGCTTCGTTCGACGCGCTTGACGAGGAACCTGACAAGGAACCGGCCGTCGGAATCCGCAAAGAAGCTCTCTCCGTCCAGCGCGAGCAAGTCATCAAGGCTGCGGTCCCGCCGTGCCGCCATTAATATATGTTATCAGCGAGTGATAGCAACGAGCAAGGCCCGTACTGGGGAAGACGTAGAGATCCCCTCCAATGCCGGAAGAGCCGCTACATTTGGGGCGCGACGATGGGTATACTGCGAAATCTCTACGAGCGGATTTACGGGACATGAGGCAGGGCCGGGGTTCTCCCTCTCATTGTTCTGACAAGGAGTGCGGTCGTCCGATGCGAGCATTTCACCGGGCAGGCCGCGGGCACGCTCCTCCGCGCATAGCAGTATCCGCAGGCGGCGCCCCATGATCCGTCCGGTGCTCACCGAAGTCGCGCTGTTCCTGGCGCCGTTCGCCGTCTACGCCATCTTCCTATGGGCGACGCGGGCGGGCGTGTTCGACTGGGTGAACTGGCCGATCTCGCGCATCGCCTGGCTGACGATTGCCGCTCTGGTGTCGATGATCGGCAGCTTCGCCCTGCTCGCGCATTTTGGCGGCTCGCCGCCCGGCTCGACCTATGTGCCGGCGCATGTCGAGAACGGCGTCTTCGTGCCGGGGCAGACCAAGTGACGGAGGCGCCGCGCCGTCTCGATGCCCCCTGGCTGCGGGAACGGCACCTTGCGCAACTCCTTGCGGTGCTTGACCGCGACGGCGAGGAGGCGCGCGTCGTCGGCGGCGCGGTGCGCAATACGCTCTTGGACGTACCGCATGGCGATATCGACATCGCTACCACGGCGCCGCCGCCCGAGGTGGTCCGCCGGGTGGAAGCGGCCGGCCTCAAAGCCGTCCCGACCGGGATCGCGCACGGCACCATCACGGTGATCGTTGGCGGGCGCCCGTTCGAGGTGACGACCTTGCGCGAGGACGTCGAGACCTTCGGCCGCCACGCCAAGGTGGCATTCGGGCGCGACTGGCAGCGCGACGCGCAGCGCCGCGACTTCACCATGAATGCGCTGTCGGTCGATGCCGCCGGAACCCTCTATGATTACGTCGGCGGGCTTGCCGACCTCAAGGCACGGCGTGTGCGCTTCATCGGCGATGCCGGAACGCGCATTGCCGAAGACTATCTGCGCATTCTCCGGTTCTTCCGCTTTCACGCGGTCTATGGCCGCGGCGCACCCGATCCGGACGGCGTCCATGCCTGCATCGCGGGCCGCGCCGGGCTTGGGCAATTGTCGCGCGAGCGCGTCCGCATGGAGATGCTCAAGCTGCTGCTCGCCGAACATGCGGTGCCGACGCTCGCGGTGATGACCGAGGCGGGGCTGCTCGAAACCGTTCTCGGCGGCGTGCCGCAGCTTGCCAGTGCAAGCAACATGATCAAGCTCGAGCATACGCTCGAACTTGCGCCGGATGCGGTGCGCCGCCTTGGCGCGCTCGGCGTCTCCGTGGTCGAGGATGCCGAGCGGCTGCGCGAGCGGCTGCGGCTCGCCAACGCCGAATACGAGCGCATCCGATCGATGGGCGATCGGTGGTGGCGCATTGCGTCGTCCTGGGACGAGCGGCAGACACGCGCGCTGCTCTATGAGCTACGCCCGGAACGCTTCACCGACCGCGTGCTGCTGGCCTGGAGCCGCTCGCCCGAGGGTGCGGCCGACGTGCGCTGGCGCGCGCTCGCGACCTTGCCGGCGCGCTGGACGGCGCCGGTGTTTCCGCTCAAGGCGGCGGATTTCATGACCCGCGGCGTCGCAAAGGGGCCGCGCCTGGGCGACGTGATGCGCGCCGCCGAGGCGGCGTGGATCGCGGCCGACTTTCCGCGCGATGCATCCGCCGTCGCCGCTATCGCCGACGCGGCAGCGGGTCCCAATCAGCCGTAAAGCCGCGACTCGCCTAGCCCGCCGCCGCGCGCTAGGGTGTCGGGTCATGGCCATGAACCGCCGCCCCGCCGAGATCGCCAAGCGTTCCGCGCATGCGCTGGCGCGCCGCGTGGGTCCGCGCGATTCCTTCCGGCGCGAGACGTTTGCACTGCCGCGCGCGGCCGCGCGCGAAAAAGCGCGCGAGTTCTTTCTGCGCTTTCCGAAGGCGGCCTACATGACGGAAATCGAATCCTGGCGAGAGCTTCCCGGCGACCGCATCGAGTTCACCATGCGGCGCCTGCCGAGCGCGGATTAGTGCACGGCCCGCCCAATCCGCTCGCGCGGCCCTTGGATCGGAGAACGTGCACGGAGCCGGGGTTATCGCGGATATTTGCCGCGAGTATGCGTGAAGATTGATCACCGCAAGAATACCGATGACGGTTGATCCAAGGGAGCTTGCCATGCGCGGACTCTGGCGTGATATCGCAATCTTCGTTCTGGGCGGGGTGCTCGGCACCGCCTTCGGCACGGCGCTCGGCTTCTTCTTTTTCCCCTACGTATTTCCGCCTCCGCCCGCGGCTGAGATGCTCACCGACGCCGATCGCGCAAATCCGATCGCAGCCGGCACTTTCATCCGCCCCAATCCATCCGACCCGGTGCATCAGGGTAAAGGCAAAGTCTCGGTCTACGAGCGCGCTGTGTTTCTGGAGCCGGATTTTGAGGTCGGGCCGGGGCCCGACTTCCACGTTCTGCTGGTGCCGAAGAGCAGCATCCGGAGTTCATCCGACGTGAAGGATCAGATGTATGTCGACCTTGGCCGCCTGCGCGCCTTCAAAGGGAGCCAGCGCTATGCGATCCCGGCGGGAGTCACGCTCAAGGATTACCCCAGCGTGGTGATCTGGTGCGAGCGCTTCAGCGTGCTGATCTCACCAGCGGACTTGACGGCACGGTAGCGGGGACTCGGAAGCTTCATCACGGGAAGGAGATTTATCGGTGCGCGGCGCGAACGGGATGAAGGGGCAACGTGACCTTGCCTTTGTGACGAGATGCTCGCGTCTTTAACCGCCGCCTTTGCCGACATCTCGCTCGCGCAGCTTGCGTTGATCGCCGGTACCGCGCTCCTCACTTCGCTGATCGGCGGCGTCGCGGGTTACGGCACCGGGGCGCTGATGCCGCTCGTGCTGGTGCCGATCGTCGGGCCAGAGCCGGTGGTACCGATCATCTCGCTCTCGGCGCTGTTCACCAATACCGGCCGGGTGGCGGCATTCCGAACCCTCGTCGATTGGCGCAAGGTGCCGATCGTGCTCCTCGCCGCGGTGCCGACCTGCGCACTGGGCGCCTGGGGCTATACCTTGCTCAGCGGCAAGGGCGCGCTGATCGTGATCGGCAGCATGCTGATTGCGAGCGTGCCGCTGCGCCGGCTGATGCGCCGGCGCGGCATGACGCTCACTCACCGGGGTCTTGCGGGCGCAGCGTTCGCGTGGGGGCCGTTGGCGGGCGGTACGGTCGGCGCCGGCATCATTCTGCTCTCGCTGCTGATGGCCGCAGGATTGGAGGGCGCCGCCGTGGTGGCGACCGATGCGGTGATCTCGATCGGGATCGGCATCACCAAGTTCACGGTGTTCGGGCTCGCCGGCGCGGTGAATGCCACCGTAATCGCGGTCGCGGTGCTGATCGGCGCCGTGGCATTTCCCGGTGCCTTCATCGCCAAGCGGCTGGTCGACCGCCTGCCGCTCCACCTGCACACTGCGCTGCTCGATGTTGTGGTGATCTTCGGCGGGGCCGTGATGGTGGGGAACGCGGTCCTGCGGTAACCCGGGCGTAAACGAAAATCCGTCGCCTCTATTTGACGATGACGACGTCCTCGGCGGCGGTCATCACGCGGCTTTTCGGATTTTGCGCGCAAAACGCCACGAGCCGGTCGGCCTTGGCCTTGACCTTGTCGAAATCGACCACCGCGGGATCCTCCTCGTCGGTGTAATAGCCGTCGAGCCAGAGCGTGATGTTGGCGATGGTTTCCTTCGGGAGATCGATAAACTCGCGGCATCGCAGCTTGGAAAGTTCCACCTGCTGCGCGTCGGCGGCGCCCGTGGCCAACAGGCCGGCCATGATCACCGCACCGGCGAGTTTCACGAGCTTCATCATGATGAGGTGAATGCCACTTCAAACCGACGCATGCAACGCTTAGTCGCGCGTCCGCGTGCCGTCAAAATCAATCAACCGTTAGTGCTAATATCGGGCGACAAAGTGGATAACGCGAAAATCAGCCCGGAGCAGCATCCGGCCTGATCAGTCCGGCGACACCCTCGAAAGCGCCTTCGGTCAGTTCGCACACCAAAAGCCGCGCCGGATCGACCGGCCCCGGCATGACGGCGCGCCCCTTGGGGACGGGTTTGAAGCCAGCCTTGCCGTAGTAAGGCTCGTCGCCCACCAGCACGACCAGCCGGTGGCCGCTCGACTTCGCGGCGGCGAGCGCCCGTTCGATCAACGCATGGCCGATCCCGCGCTCGCGGAACGGCGGCTCGACCGTGAGCGGACCGAGCAGCAGCGCCTTGGCGGTGCCGATCTCAATCGGCGACAGCCACACCGAGCCGACCAGCAGCGTGCCGATGCGCGCCGTGAACGACAGGTCGAGCCGATGGTCAGCACCCTCGCGCAACCGGTAGGCCGATTTGGCGTAACGGCCGGGCCCGAACGTACGCTCATGCAGGCGTTCGATCGCCACGGCGTCATCGGCGGTTTCCGGCAGAATGGTGAGATCGGTCATCGGCCGCGTATGGCGACAGTCATGACGTATGCGCTTATCACTTGGCAGGCGTGCGGTCCATCGCCCGTTCTTGCCGCCGCATGACGGTTCCGTACCGCGCACTACGACCTACATTGTGCACGAACCAAGGGAGCGCATATGGGCCTGCTCGTCGACGGCGTCTGGCAAGACGAACAGCATGCGACCCGCACGCAGGGCGGCCGGTTCGTGCGTCCGACGACGCGGTTTCGCAACTGGGTGACGGACGACGGCAGCCCCGGCCCATCGGGCGAAGGCGGCTTCGCGGCCGCGCGCGACCGCTATCATCTCTACATCTCGCTCGCCTGCCCGTGGGCGCACCGAACGCTGATCTTCCGCGCCCTCAAGGGATTGGAAGACGTGGTGTCGCTTTCGGTGGTGGAGCCGCTCTACGGTCCGCACGGCTGGTGGTTCGGAACGAGCCCCGGCACCATTCCGGACAGCGTGAACGGCAAGAGCGAGCTTGCCGAAATCTACCTGCTCGCCGACCCGCGCTATACCGGACGCGTGAGCGTGCCGGTGCTGTGGGACAAGGAGCGCAAGACCATCGTCAACAACGAGTTGTCCGAGATCATCCGGATGTTCAACGGCGCGTTCGGCCGCTTCACCAATGTCTCGACCGACTACTATCCGGCGCCGCTGCGTGACGAGATCGACCGCGTCAACGACCTCGTCTATCAGAACGTCAACAACGGCGTCTACCGCGCGGGATTTGCCACATCGCAAGAGGCCTACGAGGAAGCCTTCCGCGCATTGTTCGCGGCGCTCGACGAGATCGAGGCGACGCTTGCGCGCCAGCGCTATGTCGCCGGCCCCGTCATCACCGAAGCGGACTGGCGGCTGTTCTGCACGCTCATCCGCTTCGACGCGGTCTACTACAGCCATTTCAAATGCAACCTGCGCCGGATCTCCGACTTTCCCAACCTCTCCAACTATGTGCGCGACCTCTATCAGCAGCCCGGCGTCGCCGCGACCGTGAGCATCGACCACATCAAGCGGCACTATTACGGCAGCCAGCGTCACGTGAACCCGACCGGTATCGTGCCGCTCGGGCCCGAGCTCGATTTCATGGCGCCGCATAATCGCAATAGGTTCGCGAGCCAGGGCGGGAACTCATAAATTCGTCCGGGTGGACCACTTGCGGAAGTCCGCTCTAATCCGAAAGCGACCACGCGCCAGCGGCCGCAACGCAAACATGTCGCGATGTGCACAGAAGCGGATATGCTCCGTCAACTAGGGCACCTTGCCCTTCACGACCCAGGCCGTTGCGGCGTAGGAACGCGCTCCATCAGCTTCACCGTCCAGGTAAGCAAGTGCGACCATGTTCTTGAGCTTAGTCCTGGTTTCGACATCGAGTGTGCGGACGTACTCCGCGACCGGGCCATCCCCACCCTCGGCAGGCTCCCAGAAATCCGCGAAACATGCGAAGTCCATGCGGATGGTGAGCATGTCTTGCTCGACATCTGTCAGCCCGGCATTACGCCAAGCGCTGCCCAGATCGCCAGGACGGCTCATAGGTCTAGTATACGCTCGCGCCCTACGCTCGTTGCCATTGCGAACGCACATCGCCGCCGTGTCAAAAAACATGCGATACGCAATGTATCCGCCGCGCGTGTCCCATGTTGCGGCGGCGACCGTTCCACCCGCGCGCGTAACGCGGCGCATCTCCCGCACCGCATTCTCGCCTTGCGGGATGAATTGCAGAGTCAGCATCGAAGCCGTCAGATCGAATGCCGCATCCGGAAACGGCAACGCGCAGGCATCTCCGACTTGAAAGGCAAGGCGGGCATCGCGGCTCCCGCAATTCGCATGCTTTATATACGCCTCAGAAAGGTCGATGCCGCACACACTGACGATCTCGGGATTTTGCGCGATGCAAAAGCTGAGGCTGCCGGTGCCGCATCCCACGTCCAACACGTGCGCCGCGCCGGCAATGCCGGCAAACTCGACGAACAAGGGCGCGAGCCGGCGGCTCCATCGCCCCATCTGCCGTTCGTAGCCATCGCCATTCGCAGAAACGAACGTGGACGAAGCAGCCATCGTCAAGCTCAGGTCGCTTGTCACTTCGGCCGCAGGCCAGTCGCTTTCACAAGCGCGGCATCGGCGGCGATCTGCATCTCGACAAACGCGGCGAACTCACGCGACGTCATCGCCATCGGATCGACGCCGAGTGCGGTGAGTTTGTCCCGCACCTTCGGCTGTTGCAGCGCCTTCGCCGTTTCGCGGTAGAGCCGATCAACGACATCCTGCGGCGTTCCTGCCGGCAGGAAAAGGCCGAACCATGTCGGGTTCTCGGCCTTGCTGAAACCGGCCTCTCGCAGAGTAGGTACGTCCGGCAAGGCCGGGGAGCGTGCGGGGCCATTCACCGCAAGCGCGGATAGCTTGCCGTCGCGAATGTGCGGCAACGCTGCCCCCAGCGCCATGAAGAAGAAATCCATCCGTCCCGCGATCACCTCGGTCATCGCTTCTACTCCGCCCTTGAATGGAACATGGACGGCTTGCACGCCGGCGCCGAGTCGGAAGAGTTCAGCGCTCAAATGCGAGGCGCTCCCCACGCCGGGCGACGAGAAGTTAAACGCGCCTGGCTTTGCCTTTGCTGCTGCGACCAAATCACCGACGGACTTGAAGCCTTTGTCGGGCGTCACCACCAGAACGAAAGGCGCGTTGCCGAGCGGGGCGACCGCGGCAAAATCTCGCGCGGGATCGTAGCCGAGGTTCGGGTAAAGAGCCGGCGCGATGGTGTGCGCGGACGAGGGCGCGAGAACCGTGTAGCCGTCAGGAGCGGCCTTGGCGACGACGCTAGCGCCGATCGTGCCCCCGGCGCCGGCGCGATTTTCGACGACGATACCCTGACCGATTTGCGTCGAGATCTGCTCGAACACCAAGCGGGGGACGATGTCGGTAGGACTCCCCGCCGCAAATGGGACGATCGCCTTCAGTGGTTTCGCCGGCCAAGTCTGAGCCACCGCGTTGAAAGGCGCAAAAGCGAGACAGACCAAAAGCACCGTCAGGCGGCTTGGCTTCATGAGGCACTCTCCTAGCAATGGTCCGCGCGAAGCATTCGATTTACAGGAGTATCGTGCGACCGGCCGGCCTTGCCGTCCAATACATAAATTCTCTACTCATTCATGCTCACTCGGCATAGGCTAGATTTATGGACCTGCGTCACGCGCGAACCTTCGTCACCGTGGCCGAACTCGGTACGGTCTCCAAGGCGGCGCTGCGCCTGCGAATTGCCCAACCTGCATTGTCCCGGCAGATCAGCGCGCTCGAGCAGGAGCTCGGTCTCAAGCTATTCGATCGTTCGGGGCGCGGCCTCGTCCTGACCGGCGAAGGCGAGCAGATGCTCAGCGATTGCCGCAGCCTTTTGAACTATGCGGTCGCCCTCGGCGAGCGAGCGGAACTGCTCCGGCGTGGCGACACCGGCGTGCTGAAGGTCGCGGCCGGCCCGCAATTCATAGACGGCGTCATGTCGAATTTCCTGCACCAATACAAAGAGCGTTTCCCCAACGTGCAAGTCAAACTAGTCGAGGCAATTGGATGGTCCGATATTCGGGGTTTGTTGGAACGCGGCGAGATTCACCTCGGCCAGAATTTGGCAAATGCGGTTCAGGTGGGCGATCGACGATTTGAGAACCAGTTGTTGGAACCTGTAGACCAACTCGCCGCATGCCATCCAGAGATAAACCTTGGCAAGCGACTAACCATCGAGATCGAGCGCCTTGCTCCTCATCCATTGTTGATGCTGGATACGAGCTACATCTTTCGGCGGACTTTCGACGCCGCCTGCCGCCTCGCGGGGCTTGAGCCCAATATCGTGTTCGAATGCCGAACGCCGCATACCCTTCTGGCAATGGCCGAAGGCAGACATGGCGTGGCAATCGTCCCATCGACCCTACAAGCGCATCGCTACGCATTGCGTATCGTCAGACTGACCTACCAGGGAAAGCCGCTACGCGAGCCATTGGCGGTTTTTTGGGACAAGCGGCGTCCGCTGCCGCCGTATGCAACTGCCTTCTGTCGGATGCTCTCGGTATATGCACGTGAAGTCTTTCCGATCACGCGCCCGTCTGAACCCAAGCCTGATAAGGCGTGGAAACAAGCCAAGACGCGCAGGTCAACGGACCGCAGCTCGCCGTAACTTGATCGCGCCTTCCAACGGTCGCTCTGGGTCATTCGCGACCGAGGCGATCCAGCAGCAGGTCCGGCATGTCCAGTCATGGTCCGAAAGCGGAAGTAAAATCAGGGTATTGGCATCCGCCGCGATGGGCTTTTGCGGATTGATGGTGTCGACCGGCGCGTGATTCAAGCTCCTAAACCGGAGCCTCGAATTGTCGCGGGCATCCACATCCTTCGGACGGCGATGCCCGGCCATGACGCGGAGAGAGCATCGGCCGACTACGGCGCCAGGGCCTCGGCAGCTTGCGGCGAGGAGAACATCTTCGACGCGCTATGCCCGACGCCGGGCAATTCGACCTTGCGCCAGTTGAGTGTCGCGCCTGTCGCCTGCGCCGCTTTGCGCGCGGCGTCGAAGACATTGATGCCGCGGTCGTAACGCGTCTCGCCTTGCGCGACCGCTTCCCGGCTGTCGTTGAGGTTTTCGTCGCCCTCGTCTTCCTGGCCGAGGAACACCGTCACGGGCGCCGCGAGGTATTGGCGCAGATGGGCCTCGCCCTCGCCTTTGGGATAGACGCGGCCAAGCCCGTACGGGACGGCAACGCTCAGGCTGGGAAACACCCAGGTCGATGGATTGGCGACCACCATCCGCCGCGCCTCGTTCGGGAATGAACGCCGCGAGCCGGCTCAGGAACTGGCCGCCGGCCGAATGGCCGATCATCGAATAGGCGAGCGGACGGCCCTCCTGCGTGCGCAACCAGGCCACGAGCTCGATCACCAGGCGGCCGGTCCAACTTGCGGGAGGCTGCACGACGCCGCGATGATCGACGATACCGCCGCGCTGGTAGCGCCAGGTCGGAAACCGCTCCTTGTCGAACTTCGGTGCCACGACCAGCATGCAGAGCCGGTCGCCCAGGCTACGTGCGTAGTCGCGGTAGCGGTCGGCATTGCGGTTGAGGCCGTGAAACACCAGCAGCAGCGAGGGGTCGGGGCAGTCCGGCCGGTAGGTGTAGATCGGCAGCGCCGTGCGGCCGAGGTTGGCGGTCTGCTCGCCGGACCCTGGAGCGACCGGAGCGGCCCACGACGGCGCGTAACATGCGAGCGACATCAGCACGGCGCCGGCGGACCGGCGAACCGCATGTCCGAGCCCGCTCCCAGGCACCAACGGGAAAGAGCCGACCGTTTTACGCAGCAGATGCAGCATGAGACGAACCCGCTATCCGTGATTTTCACCGCCGCCCCAGCCGGTCAAGCCGGCCTGCAACCATGCCCGCAAACCGTTGCGCAGATTATCACGTCACCACTTGGGACAATCCGCACGAACACCGCTAGCCTACCGACATCGGAGAGTGCGCAAACGCGCAGCCGCGCATGATGGCATTGCACCGGGCGAAGGCGGCATGACGGCCAGAGATTTTATCCGGCACCATTGGCTCGCGGTCGCGATGGCGCTGTTCGCGCTTGCTGTCCTGATCGCCGCGATCCTGCTGTGGCGCACGATGCCACCGCGCACCATCACCATGGCAACCGGTCCCGAGGGCGGCGCCTACCACGAGGTCGGAAAGTTCTATCGCACGATCCTGGCCCATTCGGGCGTCGATCTGCGGCTGCGGCCGACCGCCGGCGCGATGGAAAATCTTGCGCTGTTGCGCGACCCGAGTTCGGGTGTCGACGTTTCCCTGATGCAGGGCGGCACCGCCCGCGACGGCGACGCCGACAAGATCGAATCGCTCGGCACGGTGTTCTACGAGCCGCTGTGGCTGTTCTATCGCGCGCCGCTTCATCCCCTCGACATCGACGGCCTGCGCGGATTCAAGGTCGCGATCGGGCCGGAAGGCAGCGGTTCGCGCGTGGTGGCGCTCGATCTCCTCAAGCGCAGCGGGGTCGAGCAGGAGATCGGCGAACTGCTGTCGCTCACGCCGCAGGCCGCCGAGGAGAAGCTGCTCAACGGCGAGATCGATGCGGCGCTGCTGCTGATCTCCTGGGATTCTCCCGCAATCAAGCGGCTCCTGGCGGACGTACGTACCGAGCTTGCGAGCTTTCAGCGCGCCGACGCCTACGTCGCGCTGTTTCCATACCTGAGCAAGCTGATCGTGCCGGCCGGCGTCGCCGACCTCGCGAAAAACCAGCCTTCGACCAACGCCACGCTCGTGGCTCCGAAAGCCAGCCTCGTGGTGCGCAAGGACCTCAACGCCGCGCTGCAGTACCTGTTGCTCGATGCCGCGGTGCAGATTCATTCCGGGCCGGGGATTTTCCAGCGCGCCGGCCAATTCCCGGCGGCCGAGCCACTCGACGTTCCGCTCAGCGACGAGGCGTTGCAGTTCTACAAATCCGGACGGCCGTTCTTGCGGAACTATCTGCCGTTCTGGATGGCGGCCTGGGTCGGCCGTTTCCTCTTCCTGCTCATCCCGGTGCTCGGCGTGCTCTACCCGCTGATGCAATTCATGCCGGCCGTCTACGACTGGACGATGCGGCGCAAGATCACGCGCATCTATGGCGAGCTGCGGCTGCTGGAATTCCAGATGGAATCCCACGCACCACCCGACACCGCCGCGATGACCGAGCGGCTGGACACGATCGAACAACAGGCCAACCACCTGCGCATGCCGATCGGCTATGCGGGACTGCTTTACCTGCTGCGCGATCATATCGCGCTGGTGCGCCGGCGCCTGACGCAGAAGTAACAGCCTGCTCAAACGACATCGCCCGCTTTCGCGGGCGACGACAGAGCAGATGGCGCATACTTAAGGCTAGCGCGTTACGACAACCTTGGTGCCGACGCTGACGCGGCTGTAGAGGTCAAGGATGTCGCTGTTGTGCATGCGGATGCAACCGTAGGACACGAAGCCGCCGATCGAGCCCGGATCGTTGGTGCCGTGGATGGCGTACTGATCGACGCTCAACGTCATGGCCGCCGCGCCCATCGGATTTTTCGAGCTGCCGCCCGGAATGACGGCGGGAAGGCTGGGCTTGTCGTGCCGAACCTCATCGGGCGGCGACCACGCCGGCTTGAGATACTTGCCGTTGACGTAGCTCACGCCCGACCAGGTCTTGCCGGCCCTGCCGACACCGACCGTGTAGGACTTGGTCTGGCCGTTGCCGAGCACGAGATAGAGCCGGCGTTCGTTCGTCTTCACCACGATGGTGCCGGGCTCGTAGCTCGACAGCGCGGTCTCGCGCGCCTGTGCGGTCGATCCGGCCACGGCCACCAGCGCCTGCACGGCGACGGCGGCGATAAGCAATTGAATGGTCCTGCGCATCTTCAACTCCGACCCTGACCCGGCCCGCGGCGGATCACCCGCGCGAGGTCCCGGACTGTTGAACGCGAGAAGCTGCACGTCGGCGCCCGTAGCGCCATTCACGATGCTGCTCGCGACATTGGCCTCAGATCGAGCGAAGGACCGGCATGGAAAGCCCCGAACCCCGCCCAGAAGGTTAGTCGCCGCCCGCGCGGCTTTGGTTCAGGGCGCTCCGGAGCGCATCGCCGCCAAGGTTTCCCAAACGGAAACCGTTGGAAATATCACAATAATACAATAGCTTACGGCGCCATGCAGAATCCCGCGTCACCGTTGGCAAATCGCATGATCGAGAACCCGCATTTCCGGGCGGCCGCCGGCCCTTTGCTGGCGCTTGGCCTCTGGGCGTCATCCGCCCACCCGGTCCGCGCTGACGGCGAGGCCGAATTCCTCGCCGGCACCACGAAATCATGTCCGCGATGCGCGCTCGAACAGGCGGCCTTGAAGCGGCGCGATCTCTCCAGCGCGGACCTGTCGGGCGCGAAGCTGGCGCGCGCCGTGCTGCATCGCGCGCAGCTCGCTCGCGCCAAACTTACGGGGGCCGACCTGACCGAGGCCAACCTCAACAAGACCGATCTGAAGTACGCGTCCCTTGCCGAGGCGACGCTTGCGGGTGCCATGCTCTACGAGGCGGACCTTGCGCTCGCCGATCTTACCGGCGCCACGCTCGTCGACATCAAGGCCGGGAAGGCGCGCATGGTCCGCGCAACGCTCGACCGCGCGCAGATGAAAGAGGCCATCCTCACCGGTGCGCGCCTTGACGACGCGTCGTTGCGTCACGCGCAACTGCCCGGCGCGAACCTCGTCGGGGCCTCTCTGCGCCGCGCCACCATGGAAGGCGCCGATCTGAACAACGCCGGCCTGGTGGACGCGGTGTTGACCGAAGCGAACCTCAAGGGCGCCAACCTGTCGGGCGCCGACCTGATGGGCGCAGATCTGACCGGGGCCAATCTTGCCGGAGCGGATCTCGACACGCGCCTGACCGGCGCCAATCTCACGGGCGCTGTACTCGACGGCGCAAAGTTCACCGGCGCCCTCATGCCGGACGGCCGCACGCACGATTGACGCTGCCGCCTGCGCGCCAAGGCACGCACCTCTTTCCACATGGCGCGCTCGGCCCCTCCTCCCGCGAAGCGGTGGGGAGGGGTTGGGGGTGGGGGGCTGTTTGCCGCGGATTTGGTTAGATGGTGACGTGCAGTGCGGTGAAATCCCCCCACCCCGGCGAGCTTCGCTCGCCGACCCTCCCCACCACTCGCTGCGCTCGCGGGGGGGGTAGCTGCGGCGCGACGGTGATCGCATCAACTTTCGAACGATCCCTTCGACTGACGTCAGGGCCTGGGCGGATAGTTCTGGCAGGAGCGCGCGGCCTGGCCGAAGGCCTCATGGCACTCCTCGCGCGTGATCGCGCCGCGGCCGATGAATTTCGCCAGAAGATAATCGGCGACCGCCTCGATCTCGCGCTTCTGCAAGGTCGAGCCTGGCGGCAAGGTCGGCGTATTCGCGCCAAGCTCCGCCTCGGTGATGTCGTAGCAGCGCTTGTCGGAGTAGGCGTCCTCGTCGAAGCGCGGCATCGGCGTGCCGGGACGGCCGCACTGGATCACCTCAATCAGTTGCGCGCGGTTGAGGAAGCTCTTGCGCAGATCGGCCGCGCCGCCGTTCGACTGCGGCTCGCCTGCCCCGTCGCCCGCCCAGCCGTGGCAGAACGCGCACTGCGCCTTGTCCAGATAGAGTTCTGCGGCCATAGGAATCGTCTTGCGCGAGGCACGCGCCGGTCGTGACGCAGAGCAACGCGATTGCGATTCCGATCTGTCGAGACAAATGCATCCCATCCTCATGTCACGCCCCGCCGGCTTTCGCCGGCTCGCCCCGGTCCTATATCATCTCGAAAGCTGAGCGTCCTCCTTGAGTGGAATCGCGCATGACCCGTACCGCATTGCTGGCTGCCGTCGGCTGCCTTGCGAGTGTTGCGCTCGCGGGTGACGCCGTGGCGCAGCTACAACCGAGTCGGCCGGAGGTGTGGGACCTGCGGCTCGGCACGACGGCCGACAATCTGCCGGATGCCTTTTCCGACTATGCCTGCGGCACGAATGGCGGACCGCCCTCGCGGCAGCTCAATGGGTGGAAGGAGTTCCGCCGCTGCCGGCCCGAAGCAACCGGGCTGCGCGAAGTCTATTTCCGCTACGACGACGAGCTCGAGTACTGGGCCAAGGCCAACAATTTCACTACCGAGATCGAGCGGTTTTCCGGTACCCGCGTGTACGGCTTCCCGGTCGTGCTGTCGGCGCTATTCGACGAGCAGGGTGTCCTCGCGGGACTGCGCATCGTCAGCGATCCGCGCGACACCGCGCGGCGGCGCGAGGATGCCCACTCGCTGCGCAATTTCCTCACCGCGCGCTTCGGCCGCGACGGCTGGGACTGCGCCGACCATCCGCTCGAGGACGGCGAGGCCCCGGTCGGCCGCACATTCATCAAGCAGAGCTGCAGCAAGGCGATCCCGGCAGTCGGCATCGCCACGTTGCGCACCAGCTATTACCGCAAGAAGGGTCAGAGCGAGTTCGACCCGCAGTCCGGCCGCGAAACGAAGGACCAGTTCGAGAGCATGGTGCGCTTTGAATTGCTCAGATGATAAGACAGTGCTGGCGCAAATCTCGTCATGGCCGGGCTTGTCCCGGCCATCCACGTCTTGCTTGCCGCACTGGAGAAAGACGTGGACGCCCGGCACAAGGCCGGGCATGACGGTGTCAGCTGACTAAAGCCCGAAGACAAAGATCATGGTCGCCTGCGAGTGGGTTTTCATCTCCGGCGAGCGCGTGAGCTTGTTCTTGGCATTGCGCCACAGCCCCGACGCGATGGCGATGTACTGCTTGCCGTCGACCGAGTAAGTCATCGGCGGCGCGTTGAAGCCGGTACCGACATTGATCGACCACAGCTCTTCGAGCGTCTGGTCGTCGAGCGCGACGATCGTGCCGTCCAGCAGCGCGGTCACGGCCACGCCGCCCGCCGTCGTCAGCACGCCGGCGGAATTCGGATACGGCAGGTCCTTGCGGCCCTTCTGCTCGCCGGTCGTCGGATCGACCTTGACGATGCTCGATGTGAGCCGCTCCGGGTTGACGTAGCTACCGCCGGCGAACTTGCCCTTCACGTGCGCCGCATGGTCGGGCGAGATGTCGGAGCAGCCCTCGACGCTCGGGACATACAGCATCTTCGTCTTCGGGCTGTAGGACGACGGCCAGAAGTTGTTGCCGCCCGATTGATCGGGGCAGACGCGACGCGACACCTTGTCGGCATTCACGTTCGCCGGCTCGGCATAGATCTGCAGGTCCTTGCTCGGATCGTAATCGACGGGCTTGCCGGTCTTCGGATCGATGCCCTTGGTCCAGGTGACCTTGCCGACATACTGGCCGGCCTTGAGGAACTGGCCGTTCAGCCGGTCGAACGTGTAGTTGAAGCCGTTGCGGCCGGGATGCGTGACGATCTTGCGATCTTCGCCATCCACCTTGGTGTCGATGAGGATGTGCGTACCGGTCTCGTCGTAGTCGCGGCTGTCGTTTGGCGTGTACTGGAAGTACCACTCCATCTTGCCGTTCGCGACGTTGAAGGCGATCGCGCTGCTGGTGAACAGGTTGTCGCCCGGACGGTAGGACGCGTCATAGCCCGGGACCGGATTGCCGGAGCCCCAGTAGGTCAGATTGGTCTGCGGATCGTAGGAGCCCGTGACGTAGAAAGCGCCACCGCCGGTCTGCCAGGCGTTGTTCTTGTCCTTCCAGGTCTCGCTGCCGGGCTCGCCCGGCGCCGGCACCGCGAAGGTCTTCCACTTCACGTTGCCGGTCTTCGGATCGAGCGAGACGATCCAGTCGCGCACGCCCTGATCGCCGCCGGAAGCGCCGACGATGATGTCGTCCTTGAGCGCGAGCGGCGCCGACGACAGTTCGACTTCCGGCTGATCGCGCAGGTTCTTGTCCCAGACGACCTTGCCGGTTTCCTTGTCGGTCGCGATCACGCGGCCGTCCTTGCCGGTGGTCGAGATCACGAGGTTGTTCCAGAGCGCGACGCCGCGATGGCGGCCGTATTTCTCCTGGCCGGGGTCCATCTTCCACAGCGTGCGGCCGTGCGTACCGGAACGTACATCGATCTTGTAGACCGCGCCCCAGCCGTCGACCACGTACATGAAGCCGTCTTCGACCAGCGGCGTTGCCTCCAGCGCCTCGTTCGGCGAGGTGCCGCCGATCGCGATGGCGAATTTGAGCTTCAGGTTCTTGACGTTCGACTTGTTGATCTGGTCGAGCACCGAATGGCGCTGCGCGGCATAGTCGTTATGCACCATGAGCCAGTTGTTCGGCTCGGGCTTGAGCAGGCGCTCGTAGGTCACGTCGGCGGCATTTGCCATCGACGTGCCCGCGAGCAATGCGCTCGCGAAGGCCGCAAGCGCGGCCGCTGATTTGGTGTTCACTGTCGCCTCCCTGAGTTGTTCTTTTCGTAACTTGCCGGATTCACTCCGCCGCGGTCGTGCTGAGGAGCCGTGCGCCGCATCCGGCCTCCGGCGGTCTGCTCCTCAGGACGAGGCCGGGGCGGCGTCTTACAGCCCGAACACGAACAGCATCGTCGCGTTCGACAGCGTGCGCATCTCGGGCGAGCGCGCGAGCTTGGCGCGACCGACCACGCCGATACCCGACGCGATCGCGATATATTGCTTGCCGTTGACCGAGTAGGTCATCGGCGGCGCGACGAAGCCCGAGCCGACATTGATCTTCCACAGCTCTTCAAGCGTCTGGTCGTCGAACGCGATGATCGTGCCGTCGAGCAGCGCCGTGACGATGACACCACCCGCAGTCGCCAGCACGCCGGCGTGGTTGGCGTAGGGCAGTTCCTTGCGGGTCTTCAGTTCGCCCGAGGCCGGGTCGACCACCGCGAGCGAGCTGGTGATGCGCTCCTCGTTGACGTAGTTGCCGCCTCCGAACTTGCCCTTCACGTGCGCGGTCGGGTCGGGCGTGATGTTGGCGCAGCCTTCGTTGCCGGCAATGTAAAGAAGCTTGGTCTTTTGGCTGTAGGCCGGCGGCCAGAAGTTGGTGCCACCGTGCACGTCCGGACACGCACCCTTGAGCACGTCCGAACCGCCCTTCCACGGCAGCGCGAAGTTCTGCACGTCCTTGCCGGGATCGTAGTCGACCGGCTTGCCGGTCTTCGGATCGATGCCCTTGGTCCAGGTGACCTTGGCGGAATACTGCACGGCCTTCAGAAACTGACCGTTTTGACGATCGAGCGCGTAGTGGAAGCCGTTGCGGTTGGCATGCGCCAGGAGCTTGCGGTCTTCGCCGTTGACCTTGCCGTCGAGGATGATCTGCGAGCCGCTCGAGTCGTAGTCGCGGTTGTCGTTGGCGGTGTGCTGGAAATGCCATTGCATCTTGCCGGTCGCGGCATCGAATGCGATCGACGAGTTGGTGAACAGGTTGTCGCCCGGGCGATAAGCCGAGTCATAGCGCGGCGCAGGGTTGCCGGAGCCCCAATAGGTCAGGTTGGTGGCCGGGTCGTAGGAGCCGGTGACATAGAACGCGCCGCCGCCGGTCTCCCACGCGTTGACCTTGTCCTTCCAGGTCTCGCTGCCGGGCTCGCCGGGCGCCGGCACCGCGAAAGTCTTCCACTGCTGTTTGCCGGTCTTGGGATCGAGCGACACCACCCAGCAACGCACGCCGTTGTCGCCGCCGGACCCGCCGATGATAACGGAGTCCTTCAACGCAAGAGGGGCCGCGCTGATCTCCATGCCCTCCTGGTCGAGCAGATTGGTGTCCCAGACGATCTTGCCGGTCTCCTTGTCGGTCGCGATCACGCGCCCGTCGAGACCGGTGACCGAGATGACGAGGTTGTTCCAGAGCGCGACGCCGCGGTTGCGGTCCGGCTTCTTCTGGCCAGGGTCCATCTTCCAGAGGATGCGACCTTGCGTGCCGGACCGCACGTCGATCTTGTAGACCACGCCCCAGACGTCGGTCATGTACATGTAGCCGTCATCGACCAGCGGCGTCGCCTCGAGATACTCGTTGGGCGACGTGCCGCCGAGCGCCACCGCAAATGCGAGCTTGAGGTCCTTGACGTTCGACTTGTTGATCGTGTCCAGCGGCGAGAAGCGGTGCGAGCCGAAGTCGCGATGATTCATCAGCCAATTCTGCGGCTCGGGCTTGAGCAGGCGCTCGTAGGTCACGTCGGCCGCCAGCACGCCGGAGGTGCCCGCGAGGACCGATGCGCAGCCCATGAGCGCCGCGATCGCCGCAGAGTTCGTCTTCAAGCGCATGCGTTTTCTCCCAAGTGCGGAAATGTTGTGAAGACTTGTCAGCCGCACCGCGCACGAAACCGGCGGCGCGCCCCGTTGCCAAACGTTAGAGGGGATTTGCCTGATCTTCCAGTGGGTCCCGACGCCGCGCATGGCCGCTCGGCGGCACCCGCTTCGTCGCGGCGCGCACTTGCCGTGGGTGCCCGGAGCGGCTGCCGAGGCTGCAATTCCACGATGCAATCGAGTTGAAATCCGCTAAGATTTCCCGTGGAGAACCAGAGAAGTGCCCCCGATGGTGGCGCCGGCCTCGGCAGGTCGACCGGCACGGTAAGCGGAAGGGCAACGCGAAGAGCAAGACCATCGAGCTTGGTGTGGCTGCGCCAAACGGCGCAGCACATCACGAGCGCCGGTGGATCAGTGGGAGGAAAATGATGGCGAAGACGCCGCAGAAGACATCGCAGAAGACATCACAGAAGACGATTACAGACACCACAGAAGACGATTACGGAATCGGCCAAGGCCTACGAGACCTGGCTTCGCGGGCAATTGGGTGACGAGGTCGTGGCCGGCGACCTGCGGACCAAACACCTCCGGATGGCGGAAGCCACCTTCCCGTTCCTGCGCGCAACCTATTGGCGCTGGGCGGAGACGATCCTCGACATCTGCCCGGAATTCAAAGGCGCATCGTCCGTGCTCGGGGTCGGCGACCTGCATCTGGAGAACTTTGGAACCTGGCGCGATGTCGATGGACGGCTGGTATGGGGCGTGAACGATTTCGACGAAGCCGCCGAAATGCCCTACCCACTCGACCTCGTACGGCTGGCGGCAAGTGCGCTGCTCGGCTGCCCGCACGTCGGCACCGCCAGAAGCATCGCCAACAACATGCTGCGCGGCTACCTGCGCGGTCTGGAGAACCCGCGGCCGATTACGCTCGACCAGGATTACGCGTGGCTGCGCGACCTCGTGGTCGTTCCCAACTCCGAGCGCATTCATTTCTGGACCAAGATGGATTCGCTCAAGCCCACCAAGCCGCCGCCGAAGCGATACGTGAAGGTGCTTGCAAGCGCGATGCCGGAAGCCGACCTCAAGATGTCGTTCAGCCCGCGCACTGCCGGCTTGGGAAGCCTCGGCCGCCCGCGTTTTGTCGGGCTCGCGACTTGGCGGGGCGCGCCGGTGGTGCGCGAGGTGAAGGCAGCGTTGCCGTCGGCCTGGGCGCTCGCCAATGGCGGCGGGAAAGAGCTCAACTGCTACAAGATCGCCACCGGGCGCTACCGCGCCCCCGATCCCTGGTTTGCGCTCAGCGACAGCATCGTCGTGCGCCGCCTGTCGCCGAACAACCGCAAGCTCGACGCCGAGTCCCATCCGCTCGAACTCATCAGCCGAAGATACCTGCGCGCGATGGGGCGAGAAGTCGCCGCCATCCACCTGGGGAATGGCAACGCCGGCGCCGCCATCAAGCGCGACCTCGAAGGCCGCGATCCCGACTGGCTCGCATCAGCCGCAACCCGTGCGGCCAATTTCGTCCGTCGTGAACAGAAGGAATGGCGGAAGGATTGGCGGCGCGCCCCGCGTACGACGAAGTAGGGGATGAAGCCCCGTCATGCCACTGGGCAATCGGGCGCAGCGGCGGTATCGTTGAATGTCAACATGTGGAGGCTGGGATGCCTACAGGCACCGTGAAGTGGTTCAATCCGACCAAAGGTTATGGGTTCATTCAGCCTTCTGGTGGCGGTGGCAAGGACGTTTTCGTCCACATCTCGGCCGTCGAGGCGGCCGGATTGAGCTCCCTCAACGAGGGCCAGGCGATCGACTACGAGATCGAGATGAACCGCGGCAAGGAAGCGGCGGTGAAGCTCAAGGTCAAGTGACCGTCACCTTCCGTTTCGATTTCCACGCCAACCGCGCTCGCTGACGGCAACGCCGGCTGACGGCTCGCCTACACGGCGAGTTCCGCGGCGCGCACGTGCGCGGCCAGCAAGGCCGGCAGCCGTGCCGGATCGCCGCGCGCCATGCCGCACTCGGTGCCTATCCCGTCGACGCGCGCGTGCCGGCGCGCCGCCGCGAGCCGGGCGGCATCGCCTGCCGCATCGTCGTGGTGGATCAGGCCGAGATAGAGTTCGGTCTGCGGCCCCAGCTTGAGTTTCTCGAGCGGTGCAAAGTAGGCGTCGTCGGTGCGCCCTTTCGGCACCGGCAGATGGAAGAACTGGATCGGACGCTTGACCGCCGCCGAAATGGCGTTGGTGATCTCCACCATGATGCCGGTGTCCTTAGGCTGCACCATGTGCTCGTCGGCCGGGCTGCCGTAGCACAGGTGATAACCGAGCTCGATCGCAGGCGGCACCGCATCGCCGATCTTGCCGAGCACGTCGATGGTCTCGGTGCGGAAATCGACCGGCCCCGGATCGTAATAGTTCTCCCAGGCGAGCACCTCCTGGCAGACATCCCATTGGATTGCGATGCGGTCGTTGGGCAGCGTCTTGGCGATCTTTGCAACCTCGCCGATGAACGACTGTGTCAGCGCCGGCAGAAGCTTGGGCCGGTCGGCCGGCACCATGTTGTTGTAGGTGGGCGCAATCGGCGTCGGGATGCTGATCTGAAACTTGACGTTCGCCGGGATGGCTCCGGCCTTCTGCAGGCGTTCGAACACGCCCCAGGATTCGATCGCCATGTCGGCATAGCCGGTCTTGAAAGCGGCCGGGTCGGGCGTGGCGCCCGCTTTGATCCGCTGGCGCGGAATCTCGCGCACCACCTTGCCGTCCCATTGCACGAACTTGAACGGCGGGACGTCCTTGGCGTACTCGAGCGCGGGATTCTCGGCGAGCACATCCTGCAGAAACCGGATCCAGGACTTGCGGATGCCGGTCTCGCCGTCCGGGAGGCGAACGGCGTGCCGCCCGGTCGCGCTCGACAACGTGCGGAAGACGGTTTCCGTATCAGGCAGCGGAATGCTGCCGACGAAATGCACGATCGGATGCTGGCTGTGGTCTGCGCCCATGCGCCGTCCTCCCCTGTGATGTTCTTGGCTCTATCCTAACGGGGAAGGGCGTGCGTAGCGAGACGATCGCGGGGCGTCATTGCGAGCCGAAGGCGAAGCAATCCAGACGAGCAGAAAAATAGCCTGGATTGCTTCGTCGCTGGCGCTTCTCGCAATGACGAGTCACCCGCGCTTGCCTGTCTTGAACGCGGGCAGTGCCTGCCGGACGCGATTCATCTCGGCCCACGGGTCCTGCTTCAGTCCGCCGAGGCGCTTGGCGAGATTGAGCACGGTGTACTGGTTCGCGCCCTTGGTGCGACCGAGTTCATCCCACGTCACCGGCACCGAGACCGGCGCGCCCGCGCGAGCGCGGGTCGAATAGGCCGCGACCGACGTCTGCTCGAGCGAGTTGCGCAGATAGTCGATGAAGATGCGCCCCTCGCGCCGCGCCTTCGTGATGGTCGCCACATAGCGGCCGGGATCGTCGGCCGCCATCGCCTGCGCGACCGTCTGCGCGAAGGTCTTGACCGTCTCCCAATCGGCGCCGTCGATCGGCACGACCACGTGCAGGCCCTTGCCGCCGGAGAGCTTGACGAAGCTCGTCAGCTTGATCGACGCCAGCCGCTCGCGCACATCGCGCGCGGCCGCCACCATGCCGGACCAGGTCACGCCCTCGCCGGGATCGAGATCGAACACGATGCGGTCGCAGACTTCGAGGCTGTCGATCATCGAACCGCGCACATGCACTTCGAGCACGCCGGCCTGCACCAGCGACAGCAAACCATCGAGATTCTCGATCGCGATGACCTGCCGGCGCTTGCGGTCGACGACGGTGCGCAGTCTTGCCTCGGTCAATCCGGCGGAGGCGTGCTTCTGGAAAAAGCACTCGCCCGCCGTTCCATCCGGACAGCGCAGGAAGCTGAGCGGGCGGTCCACGACCTGCGGCGCCATCCAGTCCCACACCAGGCGATAGTAGTCGGCGAGGTTCTGCTTGGTGACCCCGGCATCCGCCCAGTAGACACGATCCGGATGGGTGAAGCGCACCTCGCTCGCCGCGGCTTTGTCGACCGGCTTCGTTGGGTGCGCAGTCGATTTTGTACGCGGCGCCGCCGTCTTTGTGCGGGGCGCCGCGGATTTGGCCGCGCCGCGCTGCTTCTTTCCCGCAGTTGCATCTTTCGCCATGACCGGTACCTCGCGCACGACCTCCTTGGCCGGCTTGTCCTCGCGCACGCCCTTGAACGCCGCCTGGCGCACCATGTCGTCCGCCGTCCAGCCCCCGAGATTGGCTTCGATCACCATCGTGGGCTTGACCCAGCGCGCGGCGCGCCGCTCTTCGCGCGGGATGTCGTCGAACGGCGGCTTGGCGATCTCGAGCGGATGCAGCCGCTTCCACAAATCTTTCGCGACCGTCTGCGTGTAGCCGGTGCCGACGCGCCCGGCGTAATGCAGCTTGCCCCGATCGTAGGTACCGACGATGAGCGCGCCGATCGCATTCGGCATCACGTTCGACGGGGCATAGCCGCCGACCACAAGTTCCTGCGCGTTCGAGCACTTGACCTTGACGAAGGCCTCCGAGCGGCCGCTGCGATAGGGCTCGTCGAGCTTCTTCGAGACGATGCCCTCGAGCCCCATGCCGCAGCACTTCGCCAGCATGTGCGCGCCGCTTTCGCGGAAATGCTCGCTGAACCTGATCGTTGCGTGGCCGTCGCGGCCGACGAGTTGCGCCAGCTCCGCCTTGCGCTCGACCAGCGGCAGCGGCCTGAGATCGCGGCCGTCGAGATAAAGGAGGTCGAAGGCATAATAGACGAAGACCTCGCCGCTTCCCGCCTTGAGCGCCGCCTGCAGGGCAGAGAAGCTCGGCACGCCGCCCTCCTCCACCACGATCTCGCCGTCGATCAAGGCCGTGTCGGCGGGCAGCGCTTCGACCGCATGCGCGACGCTCGGGAAGCGCGCGGTCCAGTCGAGCCCCTTGCGGGTGATGAGCCGCACCTTGCCGTGATCGAGCCGGGCCTGGATGCGATAGCCGTCGAACTTCACCTCGTGCACCCAGTCGGCCGCGGTGGGCGCGAGCGTCCGCAGCGTTGCGAGCGACGGCGGCACGAAGTCGGGCAGCGGCGCGCCTCCTTTCGCCGTCTTGCCCCGGCTCGGCTTGCTGCGCTTGCCGCGCGGCGCGTTCGCCGGGCGTGACTGCCGGCTCGGCGGTGCGCCGGTGTTGGCGGTGGCGGTGCTGGCGGTGGCCCCGGCCTGCACGTTCTCCTTGACGCTGCGGTTCGAGTGCCAGACCCGCGCCTTGCCCTTGCCTTCGGCGATTTCAGCGATCGTACGGCCGCTGATGACCGAGCGCGGCTCTTGGTCGAGGATGTCCGCCGCCTTGCCGGTGCGCGCTTCGTCGTCCTGCGCCTTGATGAGGAGCCACGGTTCTTTCGTCTCGCCTTTGCGGCCGTGCATGCGCACGAGATGCCAGCCGCCATGCAGCTTCTCGCCCTCGAGCCGGAAGGACAGGTGGCCCTTCTTGTAGCCCTTGTGCGGATCGCCCTCGGGGATCCACGCGCCGCGGTCCCAGATCATCACGGTGCCGCCGCCGTACTGGCCCTTCGGGATGGTGCCCTCGAAATCGTTGTACTCGACCGGATGATCCTCGACGTGGACTGCCAGCCGCTTGTCGTTGGGATCGAGGCTCGGCCCGCGCGTCACCGCCCAGCTTTTCATGACGCCGTCGAGTTCGAGGCGGAAGTCGTAGTGCAGCCGCGTGGCGGCATGCTTCTGCACGACGAAGCGGTTGCCCTTGCCGCGCGCCTGCCTTCCCCGCGGTTCGGGCGTGGCGTCGAACTTGCGCTTCTTGCGGTAGGTCTGGAGGCCCACGGAATCGCTCAATTGGCTGATCGGCTCGATGCGCGTGGCTGAGACGCGCTCTCAGGGAATGATAACCTGCCCAAGCTTACCGCAACGAAACGTCAGGTCGGGACACGAGTTCCATACGGGAACTCGCTCGCCGGTTCCCGGTTTGTTTACCCGCACTATTCGATCTGGTGAAATTTGCATCAACCCGATAGTCTGCCGCGCCGTCCAGACCGTGGAGCTTCCCGTTTGCCAGAGCCCTCCAAGAAGTCCCTTGAAGACTCCCCTGCTCGACCAAGTGAAGGTGCCGGCGGACTTGCGCCGCCTGGAGCCTGAACAACTGCGGCAGGTGGCCGACGAGTTGCGGCAGGAGACCATCGACGCCGTGTCGGCGACCGGCGGCCATCTGGGCGCGGGCCTTGGCGTCATCGAGTTGACCGTGGCGCTGCATTACGTCTTCGATACGCCGGCCGACCGGGTGATCTGGGACGTCGGCCATCAGGCCTACCCACACAAGATTCTGACCGGGCGGCGCGACCGCATCCGCACCCTGCGCATGGGCGGCGGCCTGTCCGGCTTCACCAAGCGGGCGGAGAGCGAATACGACCCGTTCGGCGCAGCGCATTCCTCGACCTCGATCTCGGCCGCGCTCGGCATGGCGGTGGCGCGCGACCTCAGCGGAGGTTCGAACAACGTCGTTGCGGTGATCGGCGACGGTGCGATGTCCGCCGGCATGGCCTACGAGGCCATGAACAACGCCGGCGCGATGAACTCCCGCCTCATCGTCATCCTCAACGACAACGACATGTCGATTGCGCCGCCGGTCGGCGCACTCTCGGCCTATCTGGCGCGCCGTGTCTCGGGCCGCGCCTACCGCTCGCTGCGCCACTTCGTGCGCAAGGTCGCGAAAAGCCTGCCGCCGTTTCTCGAACAGCGCGCGGTCGCGATGGAAGAATATGCGCGCGGCCTGGTCAACGGCGGCACGCTGTTCGACGAGATGGGATTCTTCTACGTCGGCCCGATCGACGGCCACAATCTCGATCACCTGCTGCCGGTGCTGCGCAACGTGCGCGATGCCAAGAACGGGCCGTTCCTGGTCCACGTCGTCACCAAGAAGGGCAAGGGCTACGCGCCCGCCGAAGCCTCCGACGACAAGTATCACGGCGTCGTCAAGTTCGATGTGGCAACCGGCGCGCAGGCGAAATCGAAGTCGGCCGCACCGGCCTACACCAAGGTCTACGCCGAGAGCCTGATCAAGGAAGCCAAGAAGGACGACAAGATCGTCGCCATCACGGCCGCGATGCCGTCGGGTACCGGCATCGACCTATTCGGCAAGGCATTCCCCGATCGGACCTTCGACGTGGGCATCGCCGAGCAGCACGGCATCACGTTCGCGGCCGGGCTCGCAACCGAAGGCTTGAAGCCGTTCGCCACGATCTATTCGACCTTCCTGCAGCGCGCCTACGACCAGGTGGTGCACGACGTCGCCATCCAGCGGCTGCCGGTGCGCTTCGCCATGGACCGCGCCGGCCTCGTGGGTGCCGACGGGCCGACGCATGCCGGTTCGTTCGACGTGGCCTATCTCGGCTGCCTGCCGGGCTTCGTCGTGATGGCGGCGGGCGATGAGGCCGAACTCGTCCACATGGTCGCCACGCAGGTGGCGATCGACGACCGGCCGTCTGCATTGCGTTATCCGCGCGGCGAAGGCCTCGGCGTGCCGATGCCGGCGGAAGGCGTGCCGCTCGAGATCGGCAAAGGCCGCGTGCTGCGCGAAGGCACGAAGGTGGCGCTGCTCTCGTTCGGCGCACGGCTCGGCGAATGCTTCAAGGCCGCCGAAGAGCTTGGTGCGCTCGGGTTGTCGACCACGGTCGCCGACGCACGCTTCGCCAAGCCGCTCGACGTCGACCTCATCCTGCGGCTCGCCCGCGAGCACGAAGTACTGATCACCATCGAGGAAGGCTCGATTGGCGGCTTCGGCACCTATGTGCTGCAATCGCTGGCCGAACACGGCGTACTCGATAACGGCCTCAAGGTCCGCTGCATGGTGCTGCCCGACATCTTCATCGACCAGGACTCGCCGGCCGCCATGTACGCTACCGCCGGTCTCGACGCCAAGGGCATCGTCGCCAAGGCGTTCGAGGCGCTCGGCCAGAACCTGCGCGGCGAGGCCGTGAAGCTGATCCGGCATTGATACCGGCAGCAATTCCCAAACGAAAAGGCGCCGAGCTTTCGCCCGGCGCCGTCTCGGCCCCCTCAAGCTAATTCAGTCGATCCCGCTCAGTCCGGGCGGGGATCGTTTACGGTCGCCATCCGCGGATTGACCGGCGAGTCGCCCTGCTGGGGCGCCAGCACGACCACGATCGAACCCATCTTCACGCGACTGTAGAGGTCGATCACGTCCTCGTTGGTCATGCGGATGCAGCCCGACGAGATCGACTGCCCGATATATTCCGGCTGGTTGGTGCCGTGGATACGGAACAGCGTGTCCTTGTCGCCCTGGTAGAGATAGATGCCGCGCGCGCCCATCGGATTGTGCGGTCCGCCCTCGACGAAGTTCGGGACGTTGCCGAGCCGCTTCTTGATGTCCGCGGTCGGCGTCCAGGTCGGCCACTCTGTCTTGCGGCCAACCTTGGCGATACCGTACCAGGACAGCGCCTCTTCGCCGACGGTCACGCCGTAGCGGATCGCCTTGTTGTCGGCCATCACGTAGTAGAGGTAGTGCGAGTCGGAATCGACGACGATCGTGCCCGGCGCTTCCTTGCGGTGATACTGGACGATAGTCCGCTGATAGGCCGCCGGAATGGTGGCCTTGGCGTAGGGTGCGTTGGCCAGGAGCTTGCGGTCGCGCGCGGTGAAATTGGCGTCCGACGCCGCTTCGATCGTCCCCTGCATGCACCCGCCGAGCGAAATTCCGATCAGCAGGAGAGCTAATCCCCGTAGCATCATGGCCCGTACCCTTTTTGACTTTGTGGCGTGCCCCTACGCCTGTTTCCCCGACTTCGATCTCGACCATCCCAATTAGCTAAAAGGGTTGGGCGCAACTAGGGCTTTGGGCCGGCGGGCGTCATTGTGTCGGCGACCTGTGGCAGGAATGTCGCAGAATGCGCGGCCCCTGTTGAGAAATGGGACACATCGGCCGCGAAATCCCGCGAACCGACGGATTTTAAATATCTCGTTAACCAAATGCCGGGTCTCTGACGCCCGCGCCGGCGGGGCGGGCGAATGTCACGATAGGACACAATTTCCTGCGCATTTCTGCCCCACTCCGACGCCACTACGCCGAGGCTCAAGTCGTCGCGGGGGTGCGGGGGTGAAGCGCGAGCATCCAGCAAGATCAGCGCGGCCGGCAAGATCAAGAAGACTGCAACGGAGCGAATAATGAAATCGACCAATACCGAAAACGCCCAGCGTCCTCGGCACACCGAGGCCAGCCTACATAGCCGATACGGGGACATCGGCATCCCGGCAGTTGCCGCGGCCATGCAATACAAGACCGACGCGAAATCCCCGGCCGCCGAGACTGCGGTTCCACGCGACACCCGGTTCACCGCCGACATCGCGGCCTAAACTAGCGCGGCCGTCGCGCGGCAACGCCCGCGTGCGCACGGCGCACCAGATCGGACACTCTGTTCCATCCAAGGCCGGCTTTGCCGGCCTTGGCCGTTTCGGGGGGCCGCTTGCGCAAAATTCTTGCATGACTTCTTGCAAGACACGGCGTGATTGGGCCATCACTGATCCAGTCACATCGGTTTCGCTGTTTCCCGCTTGATTGGGGGCCACAAGTAGGTCGCGGGAACCGGAGGGGTCATGCTGTCAGTCTACATTCCGAACGGCACAGCGCTCGAACGTGTCCCGGTCACGTCCGATGGGGGCATTCCGGATGCGGCGGTCTGGTTCGACCTCGTCTCCCCCAGCCTGCAGGAAGACAAGCTGCTCGAGCGCCACCTCGGCATCGCGGTGCCGACGCGCGAAGAGATGCAGGAGATCGAGGTCACCAGCCGTCTCTACGTCGAGAACAACGCGCGCTACATGACGGCGACGCTGATGTGTCAGTCCGACACCGACATGCCGAAGACCACGGCGGTCACCTTCATCCTGTCGGGCCACCGCCTCGTCACCGTTCGCTACGACGAGCCGCGCCCGTTCATGATCGTCGGCAACAAGCTCGCCCGCGTCTGTCCAGCCGGCATCACCGGCGAATCCGTGCTGATGGAACTGCTCGACGCCGTGATCGACCGCGCCGCCGACATTCTGGAGCGCATCAGCGCCGAGGTCGACCAGGTCTCCCACATCATCTTCGAGCCGGAAGGCGAGAAGACCCGCAGCCAGAAGGAAATCCTCCGCACCATCGGCCGCAAGGGCGACCTCACCTCCAAGGTGCGCGAGAGCCTCGTGTCGATCGGCCGCCTGCTGCTCTATCTCGCCAACGAGGCCGAGGGCATGCGCTGGGCGAAGGAGATCGCGCTCGCAGTTGCGCGGCATGCAGCGCGACGTGCAGTCGCTCTCCGACCACGCCACGTATCTCTCCAACAAGATCACCTTCCTGCTCGACGCCATGCTGGGCGTCGTCTTCATCGAGCAGAACAACATCATCAAGATCTTCTCGATCGCCGCCGTGGTGCTGATGCCGCCGACGCTGGTGGCGTCGATCTACGGCATGAACTTCAAGACCATGCCGGAGCTGCAATGGGAGTACGGCTATCCGCTCGCCATCGGGCTGATGCTCGTCGCGGCGCTGCTGCCGTATGTCATCTTCAAATGGAAGAAGTGGCTGTAGGCGACGGCCACTGACTCGTAGGGCGGATTAAGCGAAGCGCAATCCGCCATTCTTTTCCGCGCATCATTCGTGAGCGTCACGGCGCAATGCGCTTCGCTTTTTGCGCCCTACTCACTGAACTTTCATCGTCACCCTGACGGGTCAAGGTCGGAAACCGCCGCATCGTCACACGTGCTGGCCGCCGTTGATGTGAATCTCGGCGCCGTTCACGTAGGACGAGGTCTCGGTGCACAGCACGTAGATGATCTTGGCGACCTCGTCGGGCGTGCCGAGGCGGTGCAGCGGAATCTGGTGCGCGACGATCTCCTCGGTGCCGGGCGACAGGATCGCGGTGTCGATCTCGCCCGGCGCAATGGCGTTGACACGGATGCCGAGCGCTCCGAAGTCGTTTGCCATTTCACGGGTCAGCGAGGCGAGCGCGGCTTTCGAGGTCGCATAGGCGGCGCCCGCGAACGGGTGCACGCGCGAACCGGCGATCGAGGTGACGTTGACCACCGCGCCCTGCGCGGCCTTGAGTTCGTCGACGAGGCCACGCGCCAGCATGATGGGCCCGAAGAAGTTCACCCGGAACACGTGCTGCCAGACCTCGAGCGCGGTGTCGAGCGAGGAGAGCCGCTTGCCACCCTCGGCCTTGGGCGAGATCGCGGCGTTGTTGACCAGCGCATGCAGCTCGCCGTTCTCCAGGCGCTGTTTGATCTCGGAGATCGCCGCGACGGTGTTCTCGGGCTCGGCGAGATCGACCTGGATGTGATCTTCCGGGCCCATCTCCCACGGGCAATTTTCCGGAAACGGATGGCGCGAGCAGGTGATCACCCGCCAGCCGGCCGCCGAGAACCGCTTCACGGTGGCGTGGCCGATGCCGCGGCTTGCTCCGGTGAGCAGAAGCGCGCGGCGCGGCTGATTCGAGTGCGGCGTCGGCATGAAGTTTCAAATCCCAGGTGTCTGGCGCATGCTAGCTCAAGGGTAGAGCCGCGTCTTGCTCCAAGGTGCGCCAGCCTGCTCGCGGCGGAACTCGATGCGGTCGTGCAGCCGGTAAGGCCGATCCTGCCAGAATTCCATCGTCGCGGGCAGCAGACGATAGCCCGTCCAGTTCGGCGGCCTTGGAATGGTTCCAACGGCGAATTTCGCCGTGGCGAGCGCGATCGCCTTCTCGAAAGCGAGGCGGCTCTCGAGCGGCGCCGATTGCTTGCTCGCCCAGGCGCCGATTTGCGCCAAGCGTGGGCGGGTGGCGAAATAAGCATCAGCCTCGGCATCCGTCACGCGTTCGACCGGACCGCGCAGCCGCACCTGCCGGTTGAGCGATTTCCAATGAAACAGCAGGGCGCCCTTGTGGGCGGCGTCGAGCTCCAGCCCCTTGGCGCTGTCGGTGTTGGTGTAGAAGACGAAGCCGCGCTCGTCGAAGCCCTTCATCAGCACCATGCGGAGATTGGGCAAGCCGTCAGAGCCGGTGGTGGCGAGCGCCACCGCTTCGGGCAGGCCGGGCTCGCTCGCGGTCGCCTCCTCGAACCAGGCCGCGAACAGCCGCAGCGGCTCGTCGGCCTCGGTAAAATCACCGGACGTTAACCAGATCGGGTGTTTGATCGGTGCCGATTCGGACATTCTGCGGAGTACCCAGGTGGTCGCGTCGATGCCGGGGTTCCGGCAACGTTTATATAGTGCAAGGCCTCGTCCGTGGCACCCGACGCCGCGGCGCCTGCTGACAGGCGCGCTCGTGCTTGCGCTCGGCTATGCGGTGGGCGGCTGCAGCTTCTCCTATCAGCTCGATTCGCTGTTCGGAAAAAGCGACGACAAGGCGGAAGAGGCCGCGGCGGTGAAGCAGGCCTCGACCGCGCCGGGATCGGACATGGTCGAGGGTGACCTTGCCATCGCGCGCGCGGCGGCGAGCGAGGTGCTCGCCCGCGGCGGCAAGGATGCGAGCCTGCCGTGGGAGAATCCGCAGACCGGCGCGCGCGGGACCGTCACGCCGATCGCCACGGCCTATACCCAGGACGGCTTCGTCTGCCGCGATTTTCTCGCGAGCTATGTCCGCAACAGCACCGAGTCCTGGATGCGGGGCGAGGCCTGCCGGCAGCATCAGGGCCGCTGGGAGGTACGCAACCTCAAGCCCTGGCAGCGGACCTGACCGCCGGCTGTCCGGCGATGGACCGGCCCTGACGGCCTCGGGTCTCCGAATTTCCACCTCCGCGCGTTGCAGTCCGCCACAAGACCCCCCACATTTCAGGGCGTGGTCGGGGCGGCCTCCCAGCAACATCAGGCGCGCTTGTAGACTGTGAGTGGAGCCGGTACCGGGTCCCACCGGGACGGGCCAGGAGAGGGCACGGGAGTTTTCGACGATGCGCGACCCCTATGAGGTGCTTGGGGTGTCCAAGAGCGCGAGCGCTGCGGACATCAAGAGCGCCTTTCGCAAGCTCGCCAAGAAGCTCCATCCGGACGCCAACAAGCACGACAAGAACGCGGCGTCGAAGTTCGCCGAGATCAACGCCGCCTACGAGATCGCCGGCGACGCCGACAAGCGCAAGGCGTTCGACAACGGCGAGATCGACGCCGAAGGCAAGCCGCGCTTCCAGGGATTCGAGGGCGCGGGTGCCGGACAGGGACCGCACCCTGGCGCGGGCTTCGGCCGCGAGGGCAATTTCGAGACCTACACCTGGGGACCCGAAGGTGCCCGGCGCGGCGGCGCCCACGCGGGTGCCGGCGGGTTCGGCGGCTTCGAGGACATTCTGAAAGAGGCGTTCGGCGGACGTGCCGGCGGCGGACGCCGCGCGCGTCCTGGTGGACCGGGCGGCTTCCAGTTCGAGACCGACGACTTGAATGGCCAGGGCGCCGACATTTCGGCCGCGCTCACCATCACGCTGCCGGAGGCTGCCAAGGGCGTGAAGAAGCGCGTCGAACTGCCGAACGGCAAGGAGGTCGAGGTCAAGATTCCCGCCGGCCTCGCCGAAGGCCAGCAGATCAGGCTCAAGGGCCAGGGACAGCCGGGCCTCGGCAACGGCAAGGCCGGCGATCTCCTGATCAGCGTCTCGGTCGCCCCCGATCCGGTGTTCGAACGCGACGGCAACGATCTGCGGCTCGATCTTCCGGTCACGCTCTACGAGGCGGTGCTGGGCGGCAAGGTGCGCGTGCCGACGCTCGACGGCGCGGTCGAGCTGACGCTGCCCGCGGGCACCAATTCGGGCCGCACCTTCCGGCTCAAGGGCAAGGGCTTTCCGGCCAAGAGCGGCAGCGGCGATCTGATGGCGACCGTGCGCATCATGCTGCCGGACGGCAAGGACCCCGAGCTCGAGGCGCTGATGCAGACCTGGCGCGACACCAAGCCGTACGATCCCCGCAACGGGATGGAGTGATCTCCCCTACCCTTCCAGCGGCTCGGTCGACGCAATCTCGATGCCGAACCCGGCGAGCCCCACATAGGTGAGCTTGCGCGAGGTCAGCAGGCGGATCGACGTAATACCGAGGTCCTTCAGAATCTGAGCGCCAAGCCCCACCTCGCGCCATTGCCGCGAGCGCGCCGCCTCCGAGTTACTTGCGCCCGCCTGCGGAATGGCGTGGGTGGGCACCCCCGCCGCGCCGTCGCGCAGGAAGATCAGCACGCCGCGGCCCTCGCGCTTGAAGCGTTCGAGCGAGAGGTGCACCGTGTTGCCGCCCCCGAACACGTCGCGGATGATGTCGGCGCGATGGAGCCGCGCCGGCATGTTCTTGCCGTCGCCGATACGGCCATGGACGAAGGCCATGTGCTGGATGGCGTCGAACGGCGTCACATAGGCGTATCCCGTCAGCGTGCCGATCGGGCTCTGCACCGGGAACTCGCCGATCCGCTTGACCAGCTTGTCGCGCGCTTGCCGGTAGGCGATGAGATCGGCGATCGAAACCTGCGCAAGCTTATGCTTTTCGGCGAACGCCGTGACCACCGGCCCGCGCATGACGGTGCCGTCGTCGTTCATCAATTCGGACAGCACGCCGACCGGCGGCAAATTCGCGAGGCGGCACAGGTCGATGCAGGCTTCGGTATGGCCCGACCGCATCAGCACGCCGCCGTCCTTGGCGACCAGCGGAAAGACATGGCCCGGGCGCACGAAGTCCGCCGCACCGCTGTTGGGATTGGCGAGTGCGCGCACGGTGTTGTTGCGCTCCTCGGCGGAGATGCCGGTGGTCAGGCCGTGGCGCACATCGACCGTGATGGTGAACGCGGTGCCGAGCGGCGCGTCGTTCGCCGCCACCATCGGATCGAGGTGAAGGCGTTTCGCATGATCGGCCGAGAGCGGCGCGCAGACGATGCCCGAGGTATTGCGGATGATGAACGCCATCTTCTCCGGCGTGCAGAGCGAGGCGGCGACGAACAGATCGCCCTCGTTCTCGCGGTCGTCATCGTCGGTGACGACCACGATCTCGCCCTTGGCGAAGGCCGCCAGCACCGTTTCGACACGCTGATAAATATCGGTCACTTTTTCTATTCTCTCATTCTCTCCGCTTGCTCCGTCACCCTCTCCCACGAGGGCAGAGGTAACGGAGCAAGCCTCACGAACTTGATTTCTCAAACGGCCAAGCGGGCGTCTCGCCAACCTGTCCGCGGTGGCGCAGATAATGGTCGGCGATCACGCACGCCACCATCGCTTCGCCGATCGGCACGGCGCGAATGCCGACGCAGGGGTCGTGCCGGCCCTTGGTCATGATCTCGGTTTCGGCGCCATGGCGATCGACCGTGCGCCGCGGCGTGAGGATCGACGATGTCGGCTTGACGGCAAAGCGGCAGACCACCGGCTGGCCGGTGGAGATGCCACCGAGGATGCCGCCGGCCTGGTTGGAGAGGAAGATCGGCTTGCCATCGTTGCCCATGCGCATCTCGTCGGCATTGTCCTCGCCTGACAGCGCCGCCGCCGCGAAGCCCGCGCCGATCTCCACGCCCTTGACCGCGTTGATGCCCATCAGCGCGGCGGCGAGGTCGCCGTCGAGCTTGCCGTAGATTGGCGCGCCGAGCCCGGGTGGCACGCCTTCCGCCACCACTTCGATGACGGCGCCGACCGACGACCCGCTCTTGCGAATGCCGTCGAGATAGCCTTCCCAGTGCTTCGCGGTCTGCGCGTCGGGACAGAAGAACGGATTGCTGCTCGACCTCCGCCCAGTTCCAGCGCGCACGGTCGATCTTGTGCTCGCCCATCTGGATGAGCGCGGCACGCACCGTCATCGCCGGCACGATCTTGCGCGCGATCGCGCCGGCCGCGACCCGCATTGCGGTTTCGCGCGCCGACTGGCGGCCGCCGCCGCGATAATCGCGAATGCCGTACTTCACGTCGTAGCTGTAGTCGGCGTGGCCCGGCCGATATTTGTCCTTGATGTCGGAATAATCCTTGGAGCGCTGATCCATGTTCTCGATCAGCAGCCCGATCGGCGTGCCGGTGGTGACCTGCACGCCCTTCTCGTCGTTGAACACGCCGGAGAGAATCTTGACCGCGTCCGGCTCCTGGCGCTGCGTGGTGAAGCGCGACTGACCGGGCCGCCGCTTGTCGAGATACGGCTGGATGTCGGCTTCCGTCAGCGCGATGCCGGGCGGGCAGCCGTCGACCACACAGCCGATCGCCGGCCCGTGGCTTTCGCCGAAGGTCGTGACCCGTAACATATGGCCGAAGGTATTGAACGACATGGTGTTCTGCCCGCGGTGTCGTAGCCCGCAGGTCGCCCCCGGTCAAATCGCCGGGCGCTCAGGCATATCGCGTCAAGCCGTTGCCGGCGTAGACGTAGACCACGCCCTGATCGATCGCCTGGTGGGTGGCGTCTTCCGGCGGCCCGCTCGACAGGTGCGCCAGCAATGCCCGCGCGGTGCCGCCATGCGCCGCCACGACGGCATCTCTCGTGAGCTCGTCGTACCACGCGCCGACGCGCGCGGTGACCTGCGCATAGCTTTCTCCGCCCGGTGGCAGGAAGCCCCACTTGTTGTGCTCGCGCCGGGCGACCACGTCACCGTCGCGCTTGAGCACATCGTCGTAGGTCAGCCCCTCCCACTCACCGAAAGCAATCTCGGCGAGCCGCGGTTCAACCTCGAAGCCGGTGCGCGGCATGCCGAGCGTCGCGCGCACCAGCTCCATGGTCTCGCGTGCGCGGATGAGCGGGCTCGACACGTAGACGAAATCCTCCGGCTTGCGGCCGTCGCGCTCGAACAGTTCCTGGAGGATCGTGCCGCTGCGCATCGCCTGCTTGCGGCCTTCCGGATTGAGCGGCACGTCGTGCCGGCCCTGCAGCCGCTGCTGCACATTCCACTCGGTCAGGCCGTGGCGGACGTAGTAGATGACAGGCTTCGGCATGGCGGATTCGCGGCAGGTCGCGTCTCATTCCTTCGCGACGGCGATGTCGGGTGCGTCGGGATGCTTCATGCCGACGATGTGGTAGCCGGCATCGACGTGATGGACCTCGCCCGTCACGCCGCGCGAGAGATCGGACAACAGATAGACCCCGGCGTCGCCGACCTCATCGATGCTCACCGTGCGCCGCATCGGCGAGTTGAGCTCGTTCCATTTCAGGATGTAGCGGAAATCACCGATGCCGGACGCCGCCAGCGTCTTGATCGGCCCGGCCGAGATCGCGTTGACGCGGATGTTCTGCCCGCCGAGATCGGCGGCGAGATAGCGCACCGACGCTTCCAGCGCCGCCTTCGCGACGCCCATGACGTTGTAGTGCGGCATCCATTTCTCGGCGCCGTAATAGGTGAGCGTCAGCAGCGAGCCGCCGTTCGGCATCAGCTTCTCGGCGCGCTGCGCGACCGCGGTGAACGAATAGCAACTGATCTGCATGGTCTTTGAAAAATTGTCGGGCGTGGTGTCGACATAGCGCCCGACCAGCTCGTCCTTGTCCGAGAAAGCGATGGCGTGCACCAGGAAATCGATGGTGCCCCACTTGGCCACGATGGCGGCGAAGACAGCGTCGATGGTCGCGGGCTCGGTGACGTCGCAATGTCCGGCGACGAACCCGCCGATCTCCTGCGCGAGCGGCTCGACCCGCTTCTTCAGGGCATCGCCCTGATAGGTCAGCGCAAGCTCGGCGCCCTGCGCATGGCAGGCCTTCGCGATGCCCCAGGCAATCGATCGGTTGTTCGCGACCCCCATGATCAGGCCGCGCTTGGCCCGCATGAGGCCTGAGGGTTCCGGCATGCTGTCCTCGTCAAGCCGGCGGGCGACCGGCAGTGTCGTATGACACACGGGACACAACCCCAGCAAGCCGCGCAGAACCCGAGCAATGCGGCGGGTGCGATGATTCGGATGTCCGGAAGCTCTGGAACGCGCATTGCCATGCGAACGGATCGCCGGAACAATGCGGTGCCCGGTTCGGCAGCTTGCGGGTGACGGAGAAGGACGATGCTCGTCGGCGTCCCGAAGGAGATCAAGGACAACGAATTCCGGGTTGGTCTCGTGCCGTCGACGGTGCGCGAGCTCACCGCCAACGAACATCGCGTCCTGGTCGAATCCGGCGCCGGCGTCGGTGCGGGCCTGTCCGATGCGGACTACGTCGCGGCCGGCGCGGAGATCGTCGGGCACGCCGCGGAGGTTTACGCGCAGGCTGAGTTGATCGTGAAGGTCAAAGAGCCACTCAAGGAGGAGCGCCGCAAGCTCAGGGCCGGACAGGTGCTGTTCACTTATCTGCATCTCGCGCCCGACCCGGAGCAGACCGAAGACCTGCTCACCTCGGGCGTGATCGCCATCGCGTACGAAACAGTGACCAGTGCGCAGGGCACGCTGCCCTTGCTCACGCCGATGTCGGAGGTGGCCGGCCGGATGGCGCCGCATGTCGGCGCGCGCTGCCTCGAGAAGGAGAACGGTGGGCGCGGCGTCCTGCTCGGCGGCGTGCCGGGCGTGCCGCCCGCCGATGTGGTCGTGATCGGCGGTGGCGTGGCCGGCAGCCACGCCGCGCTGATCTCCGCCGGCATGGGCGCGACGGTGACGGTGGTGGATCGCAATCCCGAGGCGCTGCGCCGGATCTCAAACCAGCTCGGCATGCATGTGCGTACGGTGTTTTCGACGCGCGACGCGATCGAGACGCTCTGCCGGCGCGCCGATTTGGTCATCGGCTCGGTGCTGCTGCCTGGGGCCGCCGCGCCCAAGCTCATCACCGCTGCGACCGTAAAGGCGATGAAGCCCGGCTCGGTCATCGTCGATATCGCGATCGACCAGGGCGGCTGCTCGGAGACCTCGCGACCGACTACGCATTCCAAACCCACCTACGTGGTGGACGACGTGGTGCACTACTGCGTCACCAACATGCCGGGCGCGGTCGCCCGCACGTCGACCTTCGCGCTCAACAACGTAACGCTGCCGTTCGTGCTGGCGCTTGCCGACAAGGGCTATCGCCGCGCGCTGGGCGAAGACCTGCACCTGCGCAACGGCTTGAACATCTATCGCGGGGAGGTCACCTGCCGCGCCGTCTCCGCGGCGCTGAAGCTGAAATATACGCCGCCCGAACAGGCGCTGCGGCTTTGACGCTCTCACTGCCCTAAAGCCGCGGCTGCGGGCGCAACAACGATAAGTGTGCTTGCGGAAAGGGCGGGCGCGAGATCAGCAGATGATGCAGCTCTGGCACATCCGCGCCACCTCGTTGACCAGCGTGTCGATCGAGGTGTGAATTTCCTTCACCAGGTTCTTGATCCGCGCTTCCTGGCAGATGGTCTTGTCGGCGGTGATGCTGCCGTTCTTCTCGTGCAGCTTTTTGCGGAACGTCGTCACCACCTGTTGGAGCGTGGTGGGCGTGATGCAGGCCTGGACCGCGCCAACCACCCGGCGCTCGATGTTCGACGGCTTTCCACAGAAGTTCGCAAAGGACTCCATGCTGGCGAAACGCTCGACCCGCAGCCAAAGCGTCTGCTGCTGGTCCTTGCTCAGCATCTCCATCCCGAGCTTGGCCAGGATGACGTCGTCCCGCGCGGACACTGACGCAGCGGAGCCGAACACCAGACCGCCGAGCACGACGGCAAGGATCGCCAATTGGGTGCGAAATCGTCGCGTCATGTCCACCCCGAATTCCCCCGAAGAATCGGCCGCGCCGGAAACGGCAGGGAAGCTACTTTGGCAATTTGGGCACTTCAAGCACGCGCCCCCGAGTTTTTCGGAGTGTGTTCTTTCGGACAAAGATGGCAGCCTGGGGGCAGATTGCGGTGGCAGTACGCGCCTTTCGCCGGCGGGTCGCACGTGGCAGCATGCGGCGCGAGTCTTGCTTTGCTTTCTCCGACGGAGGGTCGGATGCGGACTTACCTCGCGCTAATTTCGCTTGGAGCAGCGGCCATTGCCGGCCTTTCCGGCAGTTGGACCGGCGGTTTGGCCGCCCCCAAGGCGGGACCGGTCCTGGCCGACCGGTCGCCGTCCGCGATCGCAGTCGATACAGAGCTCGTGATCGCGGTCGACGTCTCCTATTCGATGGACCCGGACGAACAGGCCCTGCAGCGGGAGGGCTACATCACCGGCATCACCTCGCGCGAATTTATGCACGCTTTACGCGGCGGGATGCATGGCAAGGTGGCGGTGACCTATTTCGAATGGGCCGGCCCCTATGACCAGAAGATCATCGTGCCGTGGCGGATGATCGACGGCCCGGAGGCGGCGGACGCCTTCGCCAACGAGATCGCGCGCGCGCCCTACCGGCGGGCCTCCCGGACCTCGATTTCGAGCGCGCTCACCTTCGCCAAGCCGCTGTTCGACGGCTCGGGCTACCGGGGAATCCGCCGCGTCGTCGATGTCTCCGGCGATGGCGCCAACAATAGCGGCGGTGTGGTCACGCTGGTGCGCGATGACCTTGTCGGGTCGGGAATCACCATCAACGGCCTGCCGATCATGCTCAAGCGGCCGAACTCGTTCACGATGGATATCGACAACCTCGATGTCTATTACGAGGACTGCGTGATTGGCGGGCCCGGCGCCTTCGTCATTCCGATCCGCGAGCGCGATCAGTTCAAGGAAGCGACCCGCACCAAGCTGGTGCTCGAAATCGCCGGACACACGCCGCAGCCACGCGTCATCCCGGCCCAAGCCACCGCGCCGCGCGTCTCGTGCAGCATCGGCGAGCAGATGTGGCGCGACCGCTGGGGCAACTGAGCCAGATTCCGTTGCACATCACCGCGCAAATCGCGCGACCAGCTCGACATGCGGCGAATAGAGGAACTGGTCGACCGGCGTGACCCGCGTGAGGCGGTAGCCGGCATCGGCCAGGATGCGGGCATCGCGCGCGAAGGTCGCCGCGTTGCACGACACCGCGACGATGATCGGCACTTTGCTGGCCGCGAGCTCCGTCGCCTGCGCCTGTGCGCCCTGACGCGGCGGGTCGAATACGACTGCGTCGTACGGTTTCAACTCCACCGGTACGAGCGGCCGGCGAAAGAGATCGCGCGTAACCGCTTCGATCGGCTTGAGGCCCTGCGTCATCTGGGCGGCGCGAGTGAGCGCCGCGATGGCGTCGGCATCGCTGTCGGCGGCCGTGACGCGGGCGCGCTCCGCGAGCCGCAGGGCGAACGGCCCGACGCCCGTGAACAGATCGGCGACCGTCTTCGCCGTGCCGCAATGGGCGATCACCAGCCCCGCCAGTTCGTTCTCGCCCGCCGCCGTTGCCTGCAGGAAGGCGCCCGCCGGCAACGGGACCCGCGCTCTTCCCATCATCACGGTCGGCGTTGCGCGCTGGGAGACAAGCTCGCCGTGCCGGGTCAGCCGGGCGAGCCGATGACGATTGGCGATGTCCGCAAGCTCGGTCGCGGGTCGCGGCTTCAACGGGCCCGATCCGCGCACATCCACATCGAGGCCCGTGTCGGTCGCCGTCATCTGAAGGTCGAGCGGCTTGCGTTCGCCGGTCAGCGCCTCGGCGATGTCCCAGGCCGCCGCCAGCGCGCCATCGAGCCCCGGCACCAGAATGGGGCAACGGTCGATCGGCACGACCTGGTGGGCGCGCAGCGCCGAAAAACCCACTTCGAGCACGTCGTGGGTGCCGCGCCGCGCGTGAAACACCACGCGCCGGCGGCCTTCGCCGTGCGCTTCGATCAGATCATCGACGTCGGCGGTAAGCCCGACCTCACGTAACGCCTCGATCACCTGCCCGCGCTTCCACGCGCGATACGCCGGGCCGCTCCAGTGCTGCAACGCGCAGCCGCCGCAGGTGCCAAAATGCGGACAGATCGGCGCGATGCGCTCGGGGCTCGCGGTCTCGACCTTGTCGAGATGGCGCCTGTCGGGATGACCGGGCCACGGCTCGACCTCAACGATCTCCCCTGGAAGCGTGTAGGGCACGTAGATCGAGCCCGCCGGCGTCTGCGCGATGCCGTCGCCGCGCCGCCCGAGCTGCGTAATCGTCAGGCGCTCCACCATGGCGGCTGGATAACGGCTGTGTCGACGGGCGTCCAGTTTCACCGCGACTATTCGGGAAGCGACGGCATTTCGCCGTGCAGGCTCAAGCGCTCAAAGCGCCAGACCAGCAAGACGGCGAAGGTCGCGACCGAAAGCGAAAAGCCGATCCAGATGCCGATCGCGCCGAGGCCAGCCGGAAACGCCAGCATGTAGGCGCCCGGGAAGCCGATCACCCAGAAGCTCAGCGCGGCGAACAGCATCGGCACGCGCGTGTCGTTCAGTCCACGCAGCGCCCCGCCGGCGACCCCCTGCAAGGCGTCGGTGACGAAAAAGCTCGCGCCGATCAGCAACAGGGTCGCCGCCAAATTCGCGGTCGCCGGGCTCGTGCTGTCGTCGCCAAGAAACAAATACGGAATCTGGTGGCGCATCGCGATCACCACCAATGTGGTCCCCAACATGAAGACCACGCTGAGCGCCATCGCGCCAAACCCGGCGCGGCGGATCGCCGCCGGGTCGTGCCGGCCGACCGCGTGGCCGACCCGCACGGTCGCGGCGAGCGAGATGCCGAACGGCACCATGAACAGGACCGACGCCACCTGCAGCGCGATCTGGTGCGCGGCGAGCGCGGTGGTGCCGATCCAGCCGACGAGCAGCGCCGCCGTAGAAAACAAACCCCACTCGAGCATGAAGCCGCCCGAGATCGGCAGCCCGATGGCGAAGAGCTTGCTCATCAGTTGCCAATCCGGGCGCCAGAACCGGCCGAGCACACGATATTTGCGGAACGGACGGCGGGCGTAACACACCCACACGGCGGCAACGCACATCGCGCTATTCACCGTCGTGGTTGCGAGCCCGGCCCCCAGAAGATCGAGCCTGGGCATTCCGAAGGCGCCGTTGATCAGCGCGTACGCGAGCAGGGCGTTGAGCGGAATTGCCGCGAGCGTGATCCATAGCGCGGGCTCCGGCCGATTGACCGCGCCCATGAAGTTGCGCAGCGCAATGAAGCACCATGCCGGAATCATCGACCAGGCCAGCCCGCTCAGGTAGCGCGCGGCAGCGACCGTGGTCTCGGGGGTCTGCCCGGCCGCCATCAGGATGTCCTCGCCCCAGAGCTGCGCGACATTGACCGGGATGCCGATCAGCACCGCCGACCAGAGCCCCATGCGCACTGCGCGGCGCACCAGGCGCGGCTCGCGCGCCCCGAAGGCCTGCGCCGCAAGCGGTGCGACGGCGGAGACGATCCCCATGCCGAGCACGAAGCCGGCGAAGAGGATCAGATGCGCGAGCCCGGCCGCGGCGACCGCGTGATCGCCCAGCCGGCCGATCAGCGCGAGATCGGTCGTCATCATGGCGATCTGCCCAAGCTGGGTCAGCGCGATGGGCCACGCCAGGCGGACGGTTTCGACGATCTCGTTCCGCCACACGGCGCGCGCGGCGGACGCCGCGAACGCATTCGTCACAGTTGTTCCCGGCGCGCTCATGGCGCGGCACCATAGCGAAGGTGGCGGCGAGAGAAAGGCCGGGCGCGGTTAACGGCGGGTTGCGGCGATCAAGAACTCGCGATTGCCGTCGCCGCCGGTGATCGGCGAGGGGATGACGCCCGCAACGGTCCAGCCCAGCGAAGTCACGGTCGCTGCAATATCGTCGCAGATCGCGGCGTGGATCGTCGGATCGCGCACGATCCCTTTCTTGAGCGCGGCGCGGCCAGCTTCGAACTGCGGCTTGATCAGTGCGATGAGTTGCGCCGGGAGCCGCACGCACGCGAGCGCGGCCGGCAGCACGAGCTTGAGCGAGATGAAGCTCACGTCGATCACGACGAAATCCGGCGGCTCCGGAAATAGCGTCGGTGCGATGTTGCGAATATCGGTGTTTTCGAGCGAGACGACCTCGGGCCGTGCCCGCAGGCTCGCGTGCAACTGGCCGTGTCCCACATCGAGCGCGTAGACGCGCCGTGCACCGCGCGCGAGCAGGACCTCGCTAAATCCACCGGTCGACGCGCCGACATCGAGGCAGACGCGTCCTGCGGGGTCAAAGCCGAAATGGTCGAGCGCCGCCGCAAGTTTTAGGCCGCCACGCGAGACGTAAGGATGCGCGGGTTCGGCGCGCAGCACCGCATCGGTCGAGACTTCGTCCGAAGCTTTGGCAACGACCACGTCGTCCGCCGTCACCCCACCGGCCGCGATCGCGGCCTGCGCCTTGGCGCGGCTCTCGAACAGTCCGCGCTCGACCAGCAGGCGATCGATGCGTTGGCGCTTGGGCATGTTGACAACACCGCTCGGACGCCGAGCCAATATTTCGATCCGATGGTTTCCGCGCCCGGGTCTACCGTTGCACGCGCGCGAAAGGCCGCGGCCGCGGCAGCGGGATTTGCGACGTGTCCGCCACCGGCACCGCCGGCTGGTCACTCTCCTCGCGGATGTCCCACTGGCACATCCGGTAACCGCCGCGGCGTTCGGCCAGATCCACGTGCACGTGGTCCTCGTGGTAGCCGTCGGAGCCCGGCCCCAGCACGGTCGAGAAGCGCGCGCAGGTCGCCTTCTTCAGGCTCTCGCGAACGTCCTTGGCGACGTTGGTGCTGGTCAGTTCGACCAGCTTGCCGTTAGCAAGCTTGAACGAGCGCATGTCGAGCGCATTCGCCTTGCCGTGTTCGGAGAGTTTCGCGCCGACGATCCGGTTGCGCCCGCGGCAGTCGTAGGACGCGTAGTTGTCGATGCTCTGGAGCTTCGAGCCGAGCGGACGAACGGCCGGCGCCACGTCCTCGCGCACCCAGCGCGCGATGGCTTCCGCAAGACCGCATCGCATGACGGCTGGCGGCGTCACGGCGACCCGCGTCTTGTCGGTGAGAACGACGGCCTCGAGCCGCACCACGTCCCCGGCGCCGCACTCTCCGGCTCCTTCGAGGCGCGGCAGCGCGGTCGCGACCGCGAGCTTGGCGTTCAATTGGAGGAAGCAGGCGGATGGCGCCGGCTCTTCCGGCGTGGGCTCAGCCGAAACCGCGGGTGCCGGCCGTGGCGGCGGCAACGGAATGGTTTCCGCCGCAGCGATCTCGCACGCCGCCGCCAGCGCAACGAGCGCACAAACGGCTGTCATCCGGGCAGCGGGGGAGATTCGAATCCTGATAGCGGCTCGCACCGACTGCTCGCTCCGGTTTGTGCCATGGTACACGGCGCGTTGGTGGGATATCAATTCGGCGCAAGACATGCTGGCCGGCGGAGGTAGCGGTATGGAAATGCCAGGACTGATCGTTGCGCCGTTGACCCCGTTCACGGCCGACCTCACGGTGGACCCAGCCGCGCTGCGCCGCCAGATCGACTACGTGGTGCGGGACTGCCGCGCCACCATGGTGGTCGCGGCCGGCGTCGAGACCCAGGAATATACCTATCTCAGCCTCGATCAGCGCAAGGCCCTGATCCGGCACACCATCGAGAGCGTGGACAAGCGCGTGCCGGTCATGGTCGGGATTTCGCATCCGTCGTTCAAGACCGCGATCGAGCTCGCGCATTTCGCCGAAGGCCTTGGCGCGGCCGCGGTGCAACTCCTGGCGCCGCTGCGCCCGTTCGCGGGCCCACCCACGCAGGCCGATCTCATCGCCTATTTCGAGGCGATTGCGCGCGAAACCAAGCTACCAATCACGCTCTACCTCAATCCCGGACCGGGCGCCGACGTGTCGATCCCCGACACTATCGCGCTCGCGAAACTGCCGAGCGTCCGGCTCATCAAGGAAAGCTCGCGCGACCTCGCGCGCGTCTCCCGCCTGATCGTCGAGATCGATCGCGCCGGGCACGCCCGCTATTTCACGACCATGCAGATGCTGCTCGCCACGCTGCAGCTCGGCGGCTCGGGCGCCACCATGCCGCCGCCGGGCTGCGAGATCGCGCGGCACATCATCGATGCGTTCGTCGCCAAGGATCATGAGCGCGCTGCGGCGCTGCAACTGCAGTTCGCGCTGTTCCCGTCGAAATGGATGCACCGCGGCCTTGCCCCCGTGATGAAGGCGGCGATGAAGCTCATCGGCGTGCCGGCCGGCGAGCCCTATCCGCCTTACGTCTCGCTCACGAACGACGAGATGACCGCGCTTGCCGCGGTTCTGCGCACGACCGCGCTCGCTCACCGCTTCGCCGTCACCGCGGCGGCGTGAGAATGAGCCAGTCCGGAGCGCTCAGCGCTTCGGCTTCGACTTGCGCATCGCTTTCGGCGCACTCTCCTTGACGTTGCGGACCTCGGTATTCATCCGCACGTCCTTGCGGCGGCGCTTTTCGAGGCCTTTCGCGGCCTCCAGATAATCGCCGCGCGTCGCCCGTTCGGCCGCCTCGTCGAGATCGGATGACCATTCGCCGAGCGAGTAGCCGAACCACGGCGCCTCCGGCTTGAGTTCCGGCAATCCCAACTCCTCCCAGATTTTTTTGGCGCGCTCCATGTAGGGCCGCTTGGGCAGCGAGATCGGCGGGAAGTTTTCCTTCAGCGTCGCGTCGATCAACACCGATGCGTCCTGCCCGTCGTTGCGCTTGCTGCGCGGGCCATGGCCCTGGTCGCGGTGCGGCAGAATGTGCATGTCGATCGCCGCATTGGCGCGATATGACATCGCCCACAGCAGCGCGTCAGCGTTGTCCGGATCGATGTCGTCGTTGATGGCGATCACGTACTTGCCGGCGGCGCGATGCAGCACCGCGGCGCCGTAGAGCGCGCGCCACACCTCGGTCGTCGGCATGTCGCGCTCGCAGATCAGCGCGATCACCTTGCGGATATTGGTCAGCGGCTCGTGCATCGACACGCGTTTGATGCCCTTGATGCCGAGCGTGCTGCGCAAGTAGTTCAAGAACAGCGGCTCCATGCCGATGCGCTTGATCAGGCTCGATTCCGAGGGCGTCACCTGCGAGATGATCGAGGTCAGGATCGCGTCCTTGCGCCGCGTGATCGCGGTCACGTCCATGTAGGCGTTGAATTCCTGCAGGTTGACGTGGCCGTGCGACTCGCCGAACGGCGCTTCCGGCTCCAGATATTCCGTGTCGATGAAGCCCTCGATGACGATCTCGGCCTCCGCCGGCACCAGGAGATCGACGGTCTTCGCCTTCACGACGTTGATCGGCGATCCGACCAGCGCGCCCGCGACATGAATCTCGTCGAGCGTTTCGGGAAGCTTCTGCACCGACGCGAAGGTGATGGCAGGCGGCGCGCCGAGCACGACCGCACACGGCAATTTCTTGAAGCCGCGCTCACGCAGCTTTTCCCAGTGGTTGTAGATGCCGGGACGAAGTTCGAGCGACGGGTTCATGCCGAGCCGCCGCCGCGCCTTCACCTGGCCGCGGTAGTTGCCCATGTTCTGCACGCCCGTGTCCGGGTCGCGCGTGATGTATTGCGACAGCGTGGCGTAAGGCGCGATGTCCCAGCCCGGCGTCGAGATCGGCAGCGGGATGCCGTCGAGCCCCTGCCCCGGCTTGTCGAGCGCGGCGCCGGTGATGACGATCTCGTGGCACGGCGCGTTGTCGACGAGCCGCGGCGGCAGCGGCCGCTGCGCGGCCTCGACCCAGCGGGCGTCGATCTCCTCGAACGGGCAGTTGACGCCGATCCGATAAATCTCGCGGTTGGCCGCGAGCCCGCCGACCAGCACCGGAATGTCGTACTTGCGGCCCTTGCTGTCGATGACGTTGGTGAACAGGAACGCCTTGCGGTCCTTCTCGGCGATGCCGCCGCGGAACTGCCAGCGCACCAGCGGGTGCATCTCGGTGTCCTTGTTGATCGGTCGGTCGACCCGGATCAACTGACCGGCCTTTTCGAGCGCGCGCACGTGGTCGTGCAGGTCCGGGTACGCGCGACCGGCCGACACGGCCGATTTCCGCTTGGGCTTGGTAACCGCATCCATTTCAATTCGATCCTTGGCGGCAGATGGCTTACCGGCCCGGAGGTCCAGGCGTGTGGCAAGGCAAGCAATTGTAGGAGGGCGCGCAATGGGAACCAAGGGCGCCGGCGGAATACGCGGTGCGCGTTATCCTCGGCGCCCAAGAAAAAAGAGCCGCCGTTGCCGGCGGCTCGAAGTTATAACAGGGAGGCGTCAAACAGAGTGGACAGGAGCCACTCAATGTCCAGAAGATGGACGCTTAGAGTAATGATCGAGAAAGCTTAATAAGACGTTAACAATTTTAAGAAATTTGCCGATGCGAAGTTGACTGTGTCTTTCGACCGGCGCCGCGGCGCGGCTTGCCTGTCGGTCATTTCTTGCCGGTCCGTCATTTCTTGAAGAACTGGTCGGCCACGTTGCGGGATGCTTCCTTCTTCCTGATGTCGGCCTCGAGCCGCTCGATCTCCTCGCGCAGCAACGCGATGCGCTCCTGCAGTTCCTTGACGGAGATCAGCGCAAGCTCCTGGCCGATCTCGTGGATGATCTTCTTCTTCGGCCGATCGTCCTCGTCCATCGCCGGCATGGTCCGCCTCCTTCGATGGCCCAAATTAGCCAGCGCCACCGCGGTTGTCACATGGCGTTGCGGACACTAAACACGCCGTTACCACCGGGAGAACCGCAACGATGCCCACGCTGCCCGCCGAAATGACCGTGATCGGAATTCGCGCGCCGGGCGGACCCGAAATGCTGGTCCCGCAGACGCGGCCGCTGCCGCAGCCGGGCGCCGGCGAGGTGCTCATCAAGGTGGCCGCCGCAGGCGTCAACCGGCCGGACGTGATGCAGCGCCTCGGCCTCTACCCGCCGCCGCACGGCGCAACCGACATCCCCGGGCTCGAAATCGCCGGCCAGGTGGTGGCGCTCGGCCCGGGCGCCAGCCGGTGGAAGGTCGGCGAACAGGTCATGGCGCTGGTGGTGGGCGGCGGCTACGCGGAATACTGCCCGGCGCATGAGAGCCACTGTCTGCCGATTCCCGCCGGCATCGATCTCATTCAGGCCGCAGCCATTCCGGAGACGTTCTTCACCGTGTGGCACAACGCCTTCGAGCGCGGGGGGCTCCAGACCGGCGAAACCCTGCTCGTGCACGGCGGCTCGTCAGGCATCGGCACCACCGCGATCCAGCTCGGCAAAGCGTTCGGCGCGAAGGTCATCACCACCGCCGGCTCGCCTGAAAAATGCGCGGCCTGCCGCAAGCTCGGTGCCGACGTCGCCGTCAACTACAAGAGCGAGGATTTCGTCGCCGCGACCAAGGCTGCGACCGGCGGCAAGGGTGCAAACGTCATCCTCGACATGGTCGGTGGCGACTATGTCGGGCGCAACTACGAGGCCGCGGCGGTCGATGGCCGCATCGTGCAGATCGCCTTCCAGGGCGGATCAAAGGCGACCGTCGATTTCGTCCGCATCATGCTCAAGCGCCTGACCCACACCGGCTCGACACTGCGCGCGCGTTCGGTTGCCGACAAGGGCGCGATCGCCCGCGCGGTCGAGGAGCGCGTGCTGCCGATGATCGCGGCGGGCCGGGTCAAGCCGGTGATCGATGGCACGTTCCCGCTCGACATGGCGTCCGCCGCACATGCCCGCATGGAGGCGAGCGAGCACATCGGCAAGATCGTCCTGACGGTTTGATGGCGCCGACGACCGACGGCCGCCTTCGATCCGGCAAACAATTGAAATCGTTATGTTATGCGGCTTGAAGCGAGATTCATCTTAGCTGCAGTTCGGGCGCACGAACGGGTCGCGCAAGCCGCGAAATCGACGTAAAGTTGACTGACGTTGCCCTCCTTTACGACAATAGACTGGCCGGCCGGATTTGGGGCAACCGGGCACGAGCTGGGGGAGACGTCGTTTGGAGTTCTTCCGCGCTGCCTGCCGCATGGCGATGCTGGTCATCGTCATCGCCGGCGCGACGCCTGCTCGCGCGGTCGAGGCCGTCAACGTCCGCACGGACGCGTCAGCAATCGACCTCACCGACGCCGCCGAACGCCATCGCAGCGAAGACGGCCGCCTCCTCGTCTCCGCAGCGCCCGGTCCCGACGGCATCATCCGCCGCATGGACGTGCGCGCGCGCGAGCCCAACAACAGCAACTGGGTGGTATTCGCGCTCGCCAATTCGGGTGACGAGCAGATCGAGCGCATCATCGTTGTGCCGCACTACCGCATGGTCGGGTCTGGCATTTTCTGGCCCGATCTCGGCCTTTCGCGGGTCGCCAGCATCACGTCGAGCGGCGAACGCCCCGAGCGCCAGGACAGCGCCACCGCCGACATCTTCCGCATCACGCTCGATCCGGGCGCGGTGATGACCTACGTCCTCGAGCTGCGTACCGACAAGCTCACGCAGCTCTACCTGTGGCAGCCGGAAGCCTACAAGGACAAGGTCAACAGCCTCACGCTCTACTACGGCATCGTCATCGGCATCGCGGGCCTGCTCGCGCTGTTCCTGACGATCCTGTTCGTGGTGAAGGGCTCGATCATGTTCCCGGCCGCGGCCGCGCTCGGCTGGGCGGTGCTGGTCTATATCGGCATCGATTTCGGCTTCTGGGGCAAGGTGTTCGACATGTCGGCCGGCGCCGAGCGCGTCTGGCGCGCCTCCGGCGAAGCGATCCTGGCGGCGACCTTGATCGTGTTTCTGTTCGCCTATCTCAATCTCAACCGCTGGCACGTGCGCTACGCCCACATCGCGGTCGGCTGGCTGGCATGCATGGTCATGCTGGTGGCGGTCGCGCTGTTCGATCCGGCGATCGCGTCGGGCATTGCCCGCATCTCGCTGTTTGCCGTCGCCATCGCGGGCTTCGCGCTGGTGATCTACCTCTCGCTGCACGGCTTCGACCGCGCGGTGCTGCTGATCCCGACCTGGCTCCTGCTGGTGGTGTGGGTGATCGCGGCCGCGCTCGCGGTGCTGGGCTTCGTGACCAACGACATCGTCGGACCGGCGCTGCTCGGCGGCCTCGTGCTGATCGTGATGCTGATCGGCTTTACGGTGATGCAGCACGCCTTCGCGGGCGGCATCACGACCGGCATCGTGTCCGACGTCGAGCGCCGCGCGCTCGCGCTGACCGGCGCCGGCGACATGATCTGGGACTGGGACGTCTCCGCCGACAAGGTCTACACCAGCCCGGAAACCGAGACGCTGCTCGGCCTCAAGCGCGGCACGCTCGAAGGGCCGGCGGCCGGCTGGCTCGAAGTCCTGCATCCGCTCGATCGCGACCGCTTCCGCGCCGCGCTCGACAGCGTGCTCGAACAGCGCCGCGGCCGCCTCACCCAGGATTTCCGCCTGCGCAGCCCCGACGGCCACTATCTCTGGTTCGCGCTCAAGGCGCGGCCGGTGGTGGGATCGGACGGCGAGGTGGTGCGGCTCGTCGGAACGCTCACCGACGTGACCGAGTTCAAGAATGCCGAGGAGCGTCTGCTGCACGACGCGGTCCACGACAACCTGACCGGCTTGCCCAATCGCGAACTGTTCATCGACCGGCTGGAGAACGTGCTGGCTTTCGGCAAGGTCGATCCCGCGATCAAGCCGACCGTGGTGGTGATCGACCTCGATCGCTTCAAGCAGGTCAACGATTCGGTCGGCATCGCGGTCGGCGACTCGATCCTGCTCACACTCGCGCGCCGGCTCGGGCGGCTGCTCAAGCCGCAGGACACGCTGGCGCGGCTCTCCGGCGACCAGTTCGCGCTCATCCTCATGTCCGAGCGGGACTCGGAGAAGATCATCGCCTTCGCCGAGACGCTGCGCAAAGGGCTGCGCTCGCCGATCACCTTCAACGACCGCGAAATCTTCCTGACCGCTTCGATCGGCCTTACGCTCGGCGACGGCCAGCCGCAGCGCACCGAGGAAGTGCTCAAGGACGCCGAACTGGCGATGTATCACGCCAAGCGCATCGGCGGCGACCGCATCGAGGTGTTCAAGCCGTCGATGCGGGCGCGCAAGACCGATCGCCTGACACTCGAGTCGGAGTTGCGGCGCGCGCTGGAGCGCGACGAGATCACCATCCTCTATCAGCCGATCATCCGGCTCGAGGACCGCTCGGTCGCCGGCTTCGAGGCGCTCGCGCGCTGGGACCACCCCAAGATGGGGCGCACCTCGCCGTCCGAGTTCATCGCCATCGCGGAGGAGATCGGCCTGATCGTCGACCTCGGCATGTTCGTGCTCGAACGCACCGCCCGCCAGCTTGCCGCCTGGCAGCGCACGGTGCGTCCGCGCGAGCCGATCTTCGCCAGCGTCAATGTGTCGTCACGGCAGTTGCTGCGGCAGGACCTGATCCACGACCTGCGCACCGTGATCGCGCGCTCCGGCCTGGCACGCGGCTCGCTCAAGCTCGAGCTCACCGAGTCGCTGGTGATGGAAAACCCCGAGCACGCCACGCAGATGCTCACGCGCATCCGCGACCTGGGCGCGGGCCTCGCGCTCGACGACTTCGGCACCGGCCATTCCTCGCTCGCCTATCTGCAGCGCTTCCCGTTCGACACCATCAAGATCGACCAGTCCTTCGTGCGCCCGAACAACAAGGGCACCCGCCCGGTGATCCTGCGTTCGATCATCGCGCTGGCGCATGACCTCGGCATGGAGGTGGTCGCGGAAGGCGTCGAAACCGATTCCGATGCGGTCGAGCTCTACCAACTCGGCTGCGAATACGCGCAGGGCTTCTACTTCGGCGAGCCGATGAGCGCCGACGCCGCGCGCGACATGCTGCACGCCTCCGCCGTCAAGGACCAGGGCAGCAGCGAAACGCCGACGCCGCGCGCCAAGCAGCGCGTGCCATAGCGCCGACCGCAAAACCGGCGCGCAATCCTTCGAACGAGCCTATTTCGCCGGCGACTCGAATCCGGCCGCAGACCAGCGCGACGCCATCGTGGGCCCGGTCAACGCCGCCACGAAAGCACGAGCAGCCGCCGGGTCGGTGCTGCTCGCCGGAATCGCCGCCGCATAGACCGTATAGAGCTGCAGCTCTGGCGGCAGCGGCGCCGCCAGCCGGGCGCCCTTGGCATGGATTTCGCTGATCAGCACGATCGCGATCTCGGCCTTGCCGTCGGCCACCTTGGCCGCCGCGTCGTTGCCGCCGGTCGCATGCACGCCCTTCTGCGTCACGAGTTCCTTGATGCCGAAGCGCTCGGCCAGCGCCATGAGATGCGTGGTCGACGTGCCGCCCGATGCGGGCTCGGTGAAAGCGATCGAGCGCGCGTTGACCAGCGCCTCACGGAAAGCGTTTGGCGTCGAGACGTCGGGCGCCTCGGCGCCCTCGCGCACCACGACGCCTAATCCGATGCGGCCGAGATCGACGCGGCTGTCTGCTGTCATCTTGCCGGTCTTCTCCAGCTCCGCCATCAGCGGACCCGACGCGATGATGAGATCGGCCGGCTCCCCCGACGCGATGACTTTGCGCAGCATGCCGGTCGGACCGACGGTGAAATTGAACTTGATTCCGGTCTGCCGCGAATAGTCTTCGATCATCCCACCGATCACGCTGCGCACAGCGCCGGCCGAGATGACCTTGAGGTCGGCGGCATTGGCTGGTGCCGCAGTCAACAGCACACAGCAGATAGCCAGACGGACCATGGCAGCCATCGTGACGCTCCCGCGAATGGAATGCAGCTTTGGCTCGATGTCATCGTCAGGCGCGCCCGGACGATCCGTCGAAAAGTCTTTCAAGAGATGGATTGCCGGGTCAAGCCTGGTCAGGCCCGGCAATGACGCGGATGGGTCCGCGCGAGCAACGACGCAGATTAGGCGTGGCCGGCTTCGCTCGACAGCATGCCGAGATCGATGCCGATCTTGCGCAGCGCCTTGGAGTACTTGCCCGCGATATCCTGCCCGAAGATCAGCTCCGGATCGGCCGGACAATGCAGCCAGCCGTTCTGGTGAATCTCCTGCTCGAGCTGGCCGGGCGCCCAGCCGGCATAGCCGAGCGCCAGAATGGCGCTTTGCGGCCCGTCGCCGCGTGCGATCGCCTTGAGAATGTCGAGCGTCGCGGTGAGGCAGATGCCCTCATCGATCGGCAGCGTCGAGTTCTCGACGTAGAAATCCGCCGAGTGCAGCACGAAGCCGCGCTGGGTATCGACCGGTCCGCCCTTCATCACCTTCACGCCTTCCGCACGCGTCGGAAGCTGGATGATGTCGGCGGCCGGAATGACGTTGAGCTGGACCAGCAGATCGGAAAAGCTGATGTGCCCGGCCGGATGATTGACGATGATGCCCATCGCGCCTTCCGACGAGTGCGCGCACATGTAGATCACGCTGCGCGCAAAGCGCTCGTCGCCCATGGTCGGCATGGCGATCAGCATCTGTCCGTCGAGATAGCCGCGCTTGGCGGCGCCGCGCGATTTGGATTTCGCCGCCGAGCGGCCGGGCTTGAACGCAGCGCGCACGTCGCGGTCGCCGCCGGGCTCCAATTTCGGCTCGGCATCGTCGTCCCGCGAACCTGTTTTGCGGCCGATTTTCATGGCGAAATGCTACCCGATTGTCCGCAGATTGCAAACAACGCTTTGATACCGGACCCTTTACGCGCGGCTGCGCCACAGTTCACATATTGCGACAGATAGTACGATATGTGTCATTTTCGTGAGACCTCAATGGTTACCTTGCGATCACGCGCCGGCTCACGACGAATTCAATGGCACAAACAATGCGTCGCTCTTAGACGAGTGTTCATGAGTGCAATGTTCCCATACCTGCGACTGGCGGTCGCGGCATGTGCGATCTCCATACCGGCTGTTCAGGCCGCCGCCGAGAACGCATCGCGCTGGGATGGCGACGCGAGGAGCGCTATTCGCTTGATTGCCGGACCGCGGTCCGGCGGTATCGTTCGCGCCGGCGTCGAGCTCAGGCTCAAGCCGGGCTGGCACACGTATTGGCGGTATCCCGGCGACGCCGGCGTGCCGCCGCGTTTCGATTTCCAGGGATCGCAAAACATCAAATCGGTCGACGTGCGCTGGCCGGCGCCAAAACGCCTGCCGGAGGCCGGCATGACGGCGATCGGTTACGACCGCGACGTGATCCTGCCGCTCGTCATCGTGCCGCAGGATCCGGGCGAGCCGGTCGTGCTGCGCCTCAAGCTCGACTATGCGGTGTGCGAGAAGCTGTGCGTACCGGCCGACGGAAAGGCCGAGCTTGTTCTCGACGGCGGGCCATCGGAGCCTTTGGTCACAGCCGACGCGCGCGTGCCGAAGAAGGTCAAGCTCGGCGAGGGAGCAAGCTTTAGTATCCGATCTGTCAAGCGGGACGGCGGCGGCCAGCCACGTATCATCGTGGATGTGGCAGCACCGGACGGTGTCACGGTCGACTTGTTTGCCGAAGGTCCAACGCCGGAGTGGGCGCTACCGGTGCCCAACGAAATCGGCGGCGCGACATCGGGCGTACGGCGTTTCTCCTTCGCGCTCGACGGCGCGCCGCCCGGTGCCCAATACCAGGGCGCCGCCGTGACCCTGACGGCGGTCGCCGGAAGCGAGGCGATCGAGGTCACGACCCGCCTCGACTAATTCGCCGGGGACGCTAACTTGTGCCCGGCGTGCCTGCGCGACCCGGCATTGACGAGGCCCGGGCGAAGCTCCCATAAGGTTACTCAACAATCAGCGAGAGGATGAAAGTCATGTCCATCAAGGTCGGCGATCGGCTGCCCGCCGCGACGTTCCGCGTATTGACGGCCGAGGGCCCGAAGCCATTGTCCACGGACGATGTCTTCAAGGGCAAGAAAGTCGTGCTGTTCGCCGTGCCCGGCGCCTTCACTCCGACCTGTCACAAGAATCACCTGCCCGGCTTCGTCAACAACGCAGACGCCATCAAGGCCAAGGGCGTGCAGACGATCGCAGTCACCGGCGTCAACGATCAGTTCGTCATGGACGCCTGGAAGAAGGCGAGCGGCGCCGAAGGCAAGGTCGAATTCCTGGCGGACGGCAACGGCGACTTCGCCAAGGCGATCGGGCTGTCGCTCGACGCATCGGGCAACGGTCTCGGGCTGCGCTCGAAGCGCTATTCCATGATCGTCGAGGACGGCGTGGTGAAGGCGCTCAATGTCGAAGAGGCGCCCGGCAAGGCCGACCTGTCCGGCGCGGACGCCCTGCTCAAACAGCTTTAGTCGCAGCGCAGAAATACCGAGACGTCATGCCCGGCCTTGCGCCGGGCATTTTCTTTTTGGCTGGGGCTGTCCGCTTATTCCCGCGATAGCGCACCGAGCGCGCCCGCCCGCACTGCCGCGATGCCGTCGCGCGCCAGTTGATCGGCGCGCTCGTTGAGGTCGTGGCCGGCGTGGCCCTTCACCCAGTGCCAATGCACCTTGTGGTGGGCGAGCGCGGTTTCAAGCCGCTGCCACAGGTCGACGTTCTTGACCGGCTTCTTGTCGGCGGTGCGCCAACCGTTGCGCTTCCAGCCCTTGATCCACGTCATGATGCCGTTGCGCAGATATTGGCTGTCGGTATGGAGGTCGACCAGACAGGGCCGCTTGAGCGCCTCGAGCGCCGAGATGGCGGCCATCAGTTCCATGCGGTTGTTGGTGGTGTGCGCCTCGCCGCCCTTCAACTCCTTCTGACGATCGCCAAACGCCAGAATTGCGCCCCAACCGCCCGGCCCGGGATTTCCCGAGCATGCACCATCGGTGTGAATGACGACATGCGGCTCGCTCATCCGTCGATCCCGTAGTCGCGCGCGCTCTTGACCAGTTGGTGGAAGCGCAGCTTGCGATAATACTCGATCGGGTCCTTCGGCCGCACCAGCGCGCCCGGCGGCACGTCGAACCAATCGACCAGCCGCGTCAGCAGAAAGCGCAGCGCGGCGCCACGCGCCAGCAGTGGCAGCGCAGCGCGTTCCTCTTCGGTCAATGGCCGCACCGCCGCGTAGGATGCGAGCAGGCTGCGGCCCTTGGTGACGTTGTAGGACTGGTCGGTCTCGAAGCACCATGCGTTGAGGCAGATCGCGACGTCATAGGCGAGTGCATCGTTGCAGGCGAAGTAGAAATCGATCAGGCCGGACAGCTTGTCGCCGAGAAAGAACACATTGTCGGGAAACAGGTCGGCGTGGATCACGCCCTGCGGCAATTGCCGCGGCCACGATTGCTCAAGCTGCGCAAGCTCCGCCGACAGGAATTGCTGCAGATCGCGCTGCACCTCGTCGGCGCGCGCGCGGCAGTTCTCATAGAGCGGCCGCCAGCCTTCGACCGAGAGGGCGTTGGCGCGCTTGCCCGGAAAATCGAGCCCGGCGAGATGCAGCTTAGCCAGCGTCTCGCCGAGCGCGGCGCAATGATCGGCGGTCGGGCGCCTGATCCACATGCCGTCGAGGAAGGTGATGATCGCGGCCGGCCGGCCGGCGACACGGCCGAGCACATCGCCTGAGCGGTTCTTCACCGGCTGCGGGCAGATGATGCCGCGCTCGTGCAGGTGCTCCATCAGGCCGAGGAAGAACGGCAGATCGTTCGCGGCGACGCGCCGCTCGTACAGCGTCAGGATGAAATAGCCGCGGCTGGTGTGGACCAGGAAGTTGGAGTTCTCGACCCCCTCGGCGATGCCCTTGTAGGAGAGAAGCTCGCCGATATCGTAGTCGGAGAGAAAGGCCGCCAAGTCCTCCGCCACAACGTCGGTGTAGACGGCCACGAGGAATTACTCCGCGGCCTCGTTCTCCCTGAGGACGCGCGGCAGCGGGAAGAACATGCTCTCCTCGGCGGTCGTGACGGTTTCGACCTTGACGTCGTAGCGCTCGGCAAACGCCGCGATCACTTCCTCGACCAGGACCTCCGGCGCCGAGGCGCCGGCGGTCACGCCGAGGCTCGCGATGTCGCCGAAGACCGACCAGTCGATGTCGGCGGCGCGATTGACCAGCGCGGCGCGCGTCACGCCGGCACGCTCAGCCACCTCTTTGAGTCGCTGGGTGTTGGAGGAATTCGGCGAGCCCACCACCACCATGGCGTCGACGCGCGGTGCGACCTGCTTGACCACCTCCTGGCGATTGGTGGTGGCGTAGCAGATGTCTTCCTTGTGCGGCCCATGGATTTGGGGAAAGCGCACCTTCAGCGCCGCCACCATATCGGCTGTGTCGTCGACCGACAGCGTGGTCTGTGTCACATAGGCGAGGTTCGCCGCATCGCGCGGCACGAAGGCCGCAACTTCATCGACCGATTCGATCAGCGTGATCGTGCCGGGCGGAAGCTGGCCGATGGTTCCCACCACTTCGGGATGGCCGGCGTGCCCGATGAGCAGAATGTGGCGGCCGCGCTTGTGATGAATCTCCGCCTCGCGATGAACCTTTGTGACCAGCGGACAGGTGGCATCGAGCGCGAAAAAGTTCCGTTTCTTGGCCTCGTCCGGGATCGATTTCGGCACCCCGTGAGCGGAGAAAATCACCGGCGCCTGGGTGTCGGGAATCTCGTCGAGTTCCTCGACGAAGATCGCGCCCTTGGCCTTGAGGCTCTCGACCACGAAGCGGTTGTGCACGATCTCGTGGCGCACGTAGACCGGCGCGCCGTAGCGGACGATCGCCTGCTCGACCGTGTCGATGGCCCGCACCACGCCGGCGCAGAACCCGCGCGGCGAGCACAGCAGCACCTTCAGCGCGGGCTTCGAGCGGGTCGCACCGGACTCGGAAACAGTCATACCAACCTCGGCTTTCGACACACCCGACATGGCCTTGCGGCCGGGCGCTGTCAAGCAAATGGCCAGTGGCATTGGCCGAATTAGCGTATGATCCCCGCGGGACCGGCAGGCCGCCAACCAATACAAGATAAACCATGACAGCGCATACGAAAATGCCTCGCCGCGCGTGCCTCCAGTTGATCGCAATTGTGGCCGCGACCTTGGTGCCGTACTTTGTGGCGCCCGCGTCCGCGCAGGACTATCCGCATAAGGTCGTCACCGTCATCGTGCCCTACCCGGCCGGCGGCCTGGGCGACATCCTGCCGCGCGCCATGGCGGACACCCTGACGCAGCAGATGGGCGTCAACTTCATCATCGACAACAGGCCGGGCGCAACCCAGATCATCGCGGCGCGGCTTGCGGCCAGCGCGAAGCCTGACGGCGCCACGGTCTTTTTCGGCAGCGTCACCGCGCTCGCGATCAACCCGAGCCTCAAGAGGTCGCTGCCCTACGATCCGGTGAAGGACTTCGAGCCGATCTCGCTCTCTTTCTTCTCACCGCAATACCTGATTACGCGCCGCGATCTTCCGGCAAACTCGATTCCGCAGCTCATCGAGCTGGCAAAGCGGGCGCCGGGCAAACTCAACTTCGCCTCGATCGGTCCCGGCTCCTCGACACACCTCGCAGGCGAACTGCTCAAGTCGCTCGCCGGCATCGACATGACGCACATTCCCTATACCGGCTCGGCACCGGCGGTGCGCGACACCATCGCCGGGCACGTCGACCTCACGTTCACGGGCGGCGGCATGACCTACGCGGACGCCGGCCAGGTGAAGGCCCTCGGCGTCACCAGCGCCGCGCGCACCACCGCCGCCCCGCAGGTTCCGGCGATCGCCGAGTTCGTTCCGGGTTACGAGGCCAATGTCTGGTTCGGCTTCCTGGCACCGGCCGGCACTCCGAAAGCCATCGTCGATCGATTGGCGCACGAGATGAAGAAGGCCGTGGTCTCCGGCGCCGTCGGCGAACGGCTGAAGGCCGCGAAGACCGAGGTCGAACTGGTAGGCAATACGCCCGAAGAATTCCGCGCCTATATCCAGAGCGAAATTCCGCGCTGGCGCGGCGTGATCAAGGCGGCCGATATCCTGGCGGACTAGTTGCGGTCGTCTCGCGATTGCCCAGCCACCGCTCGCGGCTCGACGATCGATGCTTCGCCGTTCGGGCCGCGCAGGCTTGCCCCCGAACGAGTTTGTGTCATTATTATTTCAGTTCCGCGAGTGTTTGATGACGGGTAGGCGCGATGCATTTCGACTGGCTGGCGTGGTCCAATCCGGTGGCGGTCTGGTGGGGCTTTCTGCTCGCCGTCAGTAGCGCGAACGTCGCGCTCTGGCTGGCGCTTCACCGCCATTTCCGCAATCGTCAATGGCGCGCCGTCCAGGCGGAGCTCATGGTCCTGCTGTGCGCGGCCTACGTTTTCGGCTGTGCGTTCCGGTCGATTCTGCCGCGCGCCGATGTTCAGAGAATTTGCCTGTTCGACACCTGGCTCTCGAGCGTGCTGGTCGGGCGATCAGTCGCCACCGTCGCGGAGGTCTGCTTCGTCATCCAATGGGCCATCGTGCTGCGGCTTCTTGCCAACATCGCAAACTCGGACACCGCGCGGAACATCTCGACGGCTATCGTCCCGCTTATCGTGCTGGCGGAGGCCTGCTCGTGGTACGCGGTCGTCACCACGAGCTATCTCGGCAACGCGCTCGAAAACTCCATCTGGACGGTGACGTTCCTGCTCATCGCGGTCGCGCTGTTACGGCTGCTGTATGCGTTCCGCGGCGTCCTGCAGTGTGCGATCGGCGTCGCGATCGTGGGCGTCGTCGGCTATCTGGCTTTCCTGGTCGCAATCGACGTGCCGATGTATTTCGGCCGATGGCAAGCCGACCTTGCGAACGGCAAGCAACTGCTCGACGTTTTCGCAGGCCTGCACGACGTAAGCACGCGCTGGCTGGTGACACATGACTTTGCGCAATGGAAAGACGAGATCGCCTGGATGTCGCTCTATTTCAGCGCCGCGGTGTGGTCGAGCCTGGCGCTTTGCGCATTCGTCCTCGTCGTCGACCGGCTGCATCGCTACCGGCGCGAACCCCTGAGGATCGCTGCAGCACGCCGGCCGCTGCTGCTGGAGCAGCGCCGATAGCGGCCGATGCGTCGCCCGTGTTGGCGTTGCGCTACCGGCGCTATTCGATCACCTCGTCCGCGAGCGCGAGCAGTGTATTCGGTACGTTGATCCCCGTCGCCTTCGCGGTCTTCAGATTGAGCACGAACAGAAAGCGCGTCGGCTGTTCGACCGGCAGGTCGGCGGGCTTGGTGCCCTTGAAGATGCGGTCGACGAGCGCCGCCACACGATCGAAGACCTCGCGACGGTCGGGCCCATAGGACATCAGGCCGCCCTCCCGTGCGATCGTGTCGGCCTCGTAGATCGCCGGCAGGCGCCGCTCCGTGGCGTAGTCGAAGACGCGCTTGCGATTGAGCAGCGTGAGCGAATCCGACACCATCAGGATCGCATCCGGCGGCTCGCGATTCATTGCCTCGAATGCATCGTTGAAATCGTCCGGCTCGCGCACGCCCAGCGGCTGCACGACCACGCCGAGCTCGTGCGCGGCCTTCGCCGATGCCTCGTAGCGCAGCGACATGCCGAGATCGTTCTTATTCCACAGCATGGCGACGCGGCGAAGCTGCGGCGACATCTCCTTGAGCAGCGAGAGGCGCTTCGTCGTCAGCGTCTCGGCCACGTCCGATACGCCGGTCATGTTGCCGCCGGGATGCGCGAGGCTCGCGACGAGTCCGGTCGCCACCGGATCGCCCGAGCCGGACGCAATCACGGTTGGAATATTCGATGACTTGGCGATGAGCGCTGCCGGATAGCTGATCGTGACCACGACATCGACGTTGGCGGCCTTCAACTCCTGCATCTTCTGAGGCATCTGGCCGACTTGGCCCAGGACGCCGCGCCCTTCGAAGGCGAGATTTTGGCCGAGCGTGTAACCGCGCCGTGCCAAGCCCTCGATGAGAATTTGGCCGTCGCCGCCGCTGGGGGTCATTGGCGGCCCCCCGCCCAACGTCCCGAGACGGTATACTTTGGAGGTCTGGGCAGCCGCCGCCTTCGGACCAGCGACGGCCGCGACGGCCAGAAGCGTCATAAACTCACGGCGCCGCATCGATCGCCTCCTCATTCTCCAAGGACGCCCCGAGCAACCTACCGCTTTTGGAACCCTTCCGAAATCCGGTATCGGACGTAGGCCGCTCACCTTCCCGCGAGCCAATCCTCATAGCGCGCGTAAAGCTCCACCGTCTCCGCTTCGCCCTCGCGATAGACCACCGGTGCGAGTGCGCGGCCGACGGCCGCCAGCCGCGCTGCCATGTAGCGGTATTGTGTCGGATAGGCCGAGAAATCGCTGGTCTTGAACAACTTGTCGAATGCCTCTGACGGCTCGACCGGGTCGAGCCGGTCGCGTTCGTAGATCGCGCAACGCTCGCGGATCGCCCAACGGCCGTCCCGCCGCTCCAGCCGGTCGAGGAAGCGTCCATGCGAGGTCATGTCGACCGGCACGCCGCCGATGTTCTGCCGCACATGAATCACGATCGAGGTCTCGCCGATGGCACGCTCGCCACTGACGCGCACCACCGACGGCAGGATGTGATGCTTGGAGCGCTGCCCCGCTTCGAAACCCGCGCGGCAGCGGTCGACGAATTGTGCAAACGGCCCGCTGAACCAGGACACCGAGATCGTCCCGTCGGGCGTGAAGGTCGCGAGCAGATCGGCCCACTTGCCCTGGTCGCGGCAAAGGCCCCAGCGCTGGATCACTTCAGTGCAGGCAAACTTGTCGGCGGGATTATCCATGGTCCTGGCGTGTGAGAGGCGTCACAATGGCACCGAATTCTAGCGGGAAGATCGCGCAAGCGGCAATGCGCTTGCCGGACGGTCGGAGGATATGGCGATGAAATTCCCGAGCTTGGCCATGCTGCTGGTGGCCGGCGTGTCGATTGCGCCTGTTGCTCTCGCGCAGTCGGAGAACGTTCCGCCCAACGTCACTGAGGGCCAACCGTCGAACCGCGGGACCCAAACTATGTCGGACCGCGCGGACCGGCCATCCGAAAATCCAGGCATCAGCTTCGTCTTCGGTGAGACGCCATCCACCGGTGACACCCAGACCGTCATCCCGCTCGCGCCGCGCGGGAACAACTCGGCTAACAATCTGCCAATCGATCGGGCGTCGCCCAAATAGGCTTCGAGGCTAGGCCTTCAACCTCCCGTTAAGGTCCAGGTCACGCGCGGAACATCCGGCGCCACCTTGATCAACTTGAACTTGGCGGGCTCTTGGCCGGCGGGACACGACGGGACGCCGGCAAAAGCCCGGAAGAATTTGTCGGGATCAATGCACTGGGAGGAGCCGGTCTGGTCGGTGTCCGCTGCGCTCCAGGTGACGTAGCGGCCGTCGTTGGCAAGCCCGACGGCATAGTAGTAGACCGAGTCGCGCGGGAAAATTCCGACCACCGCGCAGCCGTTGTTGGGGATCGGATACCAACCGTCAACCTGCCATTGCTGGTTGTTCTGCCGATACGTCAGCGATACGACAACGCCGGAATATGCGCTGATGTTGCAGAACGCCAATTGGAAGTCCTGGCTCTGCTGCTGGGCCTGGCCCGGCGTCATGGCGCATAGCCCGAGCGCGCAGCAGGCGGCGACGGCACTTGCTCGTCTCATCAGAGATCTCCGCTCGTCCTGATTTCGCCGAAGCCCAATCCGGGCGCCTCGAACCGAAGCATCACTTCCCCCCGAACAGATGCCAGGTGATACCCGCAATGGAGGGATCGACGTCCCTCCGAACGAAATTCACCGCGACCTGTCCTTGCTGACATCGGGTCGCCGCGACCAGATCGAACGCATTTTGCGGATCGATGCATTGCTTAGCGGCGGCCTTGTCGGTGTCCGACGCATGCCACGCCACTTTGCCGTTGTTGCCTTCGGCATAATAGTAGGCACGATCGCCGTAGAACGAGCCGATGAGATTGCAGCCGTTGTTCGGAATCGAATACCAGCCGAGCGCACGCCATTTCTGCGGATCGGAGATCAGGCGCACCAGCAGCGCGACCGAGACATTGGTGATCGCGCTGCGATTGCATACCGCCAAGCTGAACAACTTGGACTGTTGTTGCTGCTGCTGCTTCAGCAACGCAACCTGCTGCGGCGTGAGCTTGAGCCAGGGCCGCGACTGCACCTTCTTCATCTGCTCCTGATCGATGTAGGGCAGCACCGTTTTCTCGAATGCGCTTTTGACCTGCTGATATTCGCGCGCGCAGTTCTCGGCGCGGCTTTTCGGCAGTTCGCCGCGGTCGACCATATCTTTGAACGCGTTTGGATCGCCGCCGTAGGCCAGGCACAGCGAATTGAAGTACCTCTGCAAGCCGGTGCCGTGTTCGTCCGAATAGAGTGGCGCACCGAACGCGTACCACACCTTGTACAGATAGGCATTGCCCCGGACGACCGTGCGCGCGATGTCCTTGTTGAATTGCAGCGCGATGAAGGTGGATATTTCGTCGGCCGCGTCTTCTTCGCGTCCGAGCACGGGCACCTCGATCATGCCGAAGACCGCGTGCCCCAGTTCGTGCAGCATCACGCCGACGAGCGCGCCAACCACGATGTCCTCGTAGGAGAATTCGGACGTTTCGCCTTGCTTGGGGGCGATGCGTTCGACCGCCTCAACGAATTCGTAACACAACTCAATGCGCCGCCGTGACGGCACGTATTGCGCGTTCACGAAGCCGCACTCGACCGTCGCCATCGAGAAATTATGCGGGAGCCGCAACGGCGAGAAGAACTGGCTCAATTGCTCGAGAAACTGGAACTGCTTCAGGCGCTCCAGCGTCCCGACATATTTGAGACTCTTGGGAGGGTAATAATTGATCTCAATCTTGCTGTTGGCGTCGATCGTTTGCGCAAATGCCGGCGCACTCGCCAATCCCATCCAAGCCACGGCGAAAGCGAATATGCGCCCACATGTCGCAAGTCTCATGGCAACCCCGTCCGCAGAAAACGCAAAACGCCTTGCCTTGACGATCATCTGGTGTCTCCCGGCAGCAGCCACTCCCGCGATTTGACCCACACCAGAAGTTCCGGGTCGACATAAGGCATTATCCGCAGATTAAAGGCCTTGCGCACTTGCTCATATTCGCCGGCACATCGTCTGGCGCGCGCCCAGGGCAGGATCGGATCCTGATTGTCCTCCTTGTCCACCAGGAAACGGAACGAAATGGGAGAACCGCCGTAGGCAATGCAAAGATAATTGTAGAACCGCTGCTCTTCGGGGGAGTCGGCGTCCGCAAACGCGCTGCCCGTCCAGGTCTTCTTAGTCGCGTCGAAGAACACCGCCGTCGCCGTGACGGTCTGGATCGCGAGGTCCTCCCCGAAATGCTGCATCACGAACGCCGAGAGCCGATCGGCGGCATCGCCCGAACGCCCCCAGACGGGGAACTGCAACAGATCGAGAATCGCCTGCGACACGTTGTACATCGCCGCCTGGATGAACGCGCCGGCGACCACCGACGAACGGGACTCCGCTTTCATGCCGGCGGCAACCCGCTCGATCTGCTCCAGAAGCTCGTAGCAGATCGTAGCGACTCCGTTCCCCGCATACGGGCGGTTTTGGGCGCCACACTGCGCGACCTGGATAGTCAATGGCTTGGGCAGGCGAAGCGGAGCAAGGAACTGCTTCAATTCCTCGAGCACCTTGCGATCCTTCAACCGATTGTAGATCGCAAGATATTCGCGCTTCTGCGGCTGCTGATAGGCGATCGCGACTTGCGGATTCGGAGGCACCGTCTGCGCGGACGCGTATGCCATCGAAAAGCAGACAAGGAGCAGCGCAAGGGCAACCTTAACCAAGACCCTCATCTCGCGTTCTCTCTGAAAAGCCCAAACTAGAATAAGCCAGCCGAAGCGCGGCGGTCAATTTGCGGGGCGCCCGGCAGGTGGCATAACCTCGGCTGTGCAAATGAAGCGCTCCCTCATGATGAACGTGCTGCGGATCTTTGCGCTGGCCCTCGCCGCCATCGGTGCGACGGAGGCGTCAGCCGAGAATTATCCGGCGAAGCCGGTGAAGGTCGTCGTCTCGACCTCGGCGGGCGGCGTCACCGACCTGCTGGCGCGCATTCTCGGCGCTTACATCACCGCCCGCACCGGCCAGCCGGTCGTGATCGACAACCGCCCGGGCGCCAGCGGCAACATCGCCATGGAGGCGGTCGCCAGGGCCGCGCCCGATGGTTACACGCTCGGCGTCGCCAACACCGGCAACATCCTGGTCAATCCGCATCTCATGCGGCATATGCCGTACGACCCGATGAACGATCTGGTGCCGGTTGGACCGCTCGGCCGCGTTCCCAATTTTTTGGTGATGAACGCCAGCGTGCCCGTAAGCACGCTGCAGGAGTTCGTCGCCTACGCGAAGGCCAACCCCGACAAGGTCAGCTACGCGTCGGCCGGCGCCGGCACCACGCCCGATCTGGCGGCGCGCGAGTTCGGCCGGCGCGCCGGATTGAACTTCGTGTTCGTGCCGTTTCGCGGAACCGCGCCCGCTGTCGGTGCGGTGCTGGGCGGCGACGTGCAGGTGACGTTCGTCTCGATGGGGCCGCACATCGAGTTCGTGCGCCAGGGGCGGTTGCGAATCCTCGGCGCCGCGACAGCAAAGCGCGCGCCCTATCTGCCGGACGTTCCGACCTTCGACGAACAAGGCTTTCCGGGCTTCGAGACGTCGACCTGGTTTGCGGTGTTCGCGCCGCGTAGCGCGCCGAAGGAAATCGTCGACCAGATCAACGGCTACATTCGCGAACTCGCGCACGACCCCGACATGCGCAAAAGGCTCGATGCCAATTTCATCGATCCCATGATCATGACCGCGCCGGAATTCGCCGACTTCGTCAAGGCCGATGCGGTCAAATGGGAACGCATCGTCCGCGCAACCGGCGCGAAGCCCGATTGACAACGCCGCCTACGTCCCTCCCTCATCCATCGCCGCGAGATTAAGAGAAGCCGCATGAAGGCAATCGTCATCCATGAATTCGGCCCGCCGGACGTTCTGGCATATCAGGACGTGCCCGATCCGGTGCCGCGCGAGGGCGAAATCCGCATCAAGGTCCACGCCGCGACCGTGAACCGCGTACTCGACGTGAGTTTGCGCGCCGGCCGAGAGGGCTCGCGCGGCGCGACGCTGCCGCTCATTCCGGGCGTCGACTGCGCCGGGATCGTCGATGCGGTCGGGCCAAATGTGCGCAATTGGCGCCCTGGCATGCGGGTCGCGGCCGCGGGCATGATGCCGCTCGACCTCGTGCCTGAGAGCGGAGATGGCTACGCGGGTCCGGTCGGCATGATGGGCATCAAGCGGCCCGGCGGGTTCGCCGAAATGGTGACCGTACCGGCCTGCGCGGCCATCGAGGTTCCGGCGAAGCTCGATTTCCACCACGCCGCCGTCGTCATGCGTCACGTGCCGACGGCCTGGAACCTGTTGTTTCATGTCGCCGAACTCAAGGCCGGTGAAACCGTCCTCATCATGGGCGCGGGCGGAAACCTCGGCTCCATCGGTATCCAGATCGCCAAGAATGTGATCGGCGCCAAGGTGATCACGACCGCCGGTTCCGACGATCGCGCCGCTGCCGGCCGCGAACTCGGTGCCGACTGCGCGATCAACTACAACACGCACGATCTGCATGCCGAGGTCATGAAATTCACCGGCGGCAAGGGCGTCGATGTGCTCTACGACAACATCGCCAATCCGAAGGTGCTGCCGCAGGCATTCCTTACGATCGGATACGAGGGCCGCCTGGTGACCGCGGGCGCCCACGCCGGGCCGAACGTGACGATCAACTTCTCGCACCTCTACCACAAGCGCATCACCATCAAGGGCATGCCGGGCTATCATCCGCCCGATGTGCCGAAATGCTTCGCCGCCGCCGCCGAAGGCCTGGTGAAGACGCAGATCGAGCGCATCCTGCCGCTCTCGCAGGCCGCGCAGGCGCACCGGCTGGTCGAATCGGGCGAGTCGCAGGGCAAGATCGTGCTCGACCCGACGCTCGGATAAGGCGGCGAAGATCACAAAGGCTACTAGCAACGTGTGATCGGTCTCTACGCTCCCCTCCGCCCGCGCTAAGCGCGGTGGGGAGGGGTCGGGGGTGGGGGGGGAAGAGCGTTGAACGCGGGATCGATTGAGACATACCCCCCACCCCGGCTCGCGCTACAGCGCTCGCCGACCCTCCCCACCGCTTCGCGGGAGGAGGGTAACTCGCGGCGCGACCGCCGCTTAGTTCAGCGGTTCGAATAGGCGGCATCAGGCTGATTTCGGCCATTGCGCCGGCACGGGAGGAGTGCCTATATTCCGGCCATTCCCGTCATCCCCGATGACATCCAGGCTTCGCCCGAATGGGGCGGTCGGAGCGCAGAGGAGATTTGACCATGAGCGAAGCACCATTGATGCCGAAAGCGACCGCCGTTTGGCTGGTCGAGAACACCTCGCTCGCCTTCGACCAGGTCGCCGATTTCTGCAAGCTCCACCCGCTCGAAGTGAAGGCGATCGCCGACGGCGACGCCGCGCAAGGGATCAAGGGCTCCGACCCGATCCAGACCGGCCAGCTTACCCGCGACGAGATCGAGAAGGGCGAGGCTGATCTGAGCTACAAGCTCAAGCTGCTCGATCCAAAAGTCCGGCTGCCCGAGCCCAAGCGCAAGAAGGGTCCGCGCTACACGCCGGTGTCGCGCCGGCAGGACCGCCCGAACGCCATCCTCTGGCTGGTGCGCAATCATCCTGAGCTGAAAGACAGCCAGATCATGCGGCTCGTCGGCACCACAAAGACGACGATCGCCGGCATTCGCGACCGCACCCACTGGAACGCACAGAACCTGCAGCCGATGGATCCGGTGACGCTCGGGCTGTGCTCGCAGATCGATCTCGATCTCGAAGTGCACCGCGCTGCGAAGGAGAAGCCGGTCGACATCGAGGCACAGGGCGCGACGCTGCTGCCGGCCTCCGAGACCACGATCCGTCCGCGCGAGCCCGAGCCGGTGGAGGATGGCAAGCAGAGTAAGCAGAGCGAGCAGGCCGACGTCGACGCGGTGTTCGCCAAGCTCAAGCGGATCGGCGGCAAGGCCGAGTAATACAACGACACTGGACGTTAACCCGTCATCCTGATGAGGTGGCTGCTGTTGACGGCCCTCGAAGGATGCACGGCCCCGCTGGTGCCAAAAGGGGCCGCCGCCCTTCGAGACGTGCTCCCTCGTCGTGGCCAGGCATCCGGGCGCTCGCTGCGCGCGGCCAATTCAGCGGGAGCCGGGCACCGGCGTAGCCGATCCGTTCCGGGCGGAGGTCCGGCGCGCCACAAAGGCCGGACCGGGCGTCTATGTCGCCTTCCATTTGTGCGAAACGTGGCGTTTCCTCTTGCCAAACACACCTGCCGGCGGCGAGGTCGGGCGAAGCTCACGGAGCTGAGCAGGTGGAACGGAAACGCCGCGATTTCACGGTTAACGACCTACACCCGCCGAGAGCAATAAACGGTTGATCGACCAACCGGTTAGCCATAGGCTCGCGGCGCAAAAAACAGGGACTGGACGGGCGTTTAGGGCGTCGGTCGCCATCCGGACATCAAGCCATGCAGGCCGGGAACAGCGGTCTTCACATGCGCGGGCGAGATTTATCCGGAGCACGACACCGTCCGCCAGATTTTGAACATTTGTTCATCTGGCTTGGGGCCGCAGAGCTTTGCCGCATTATCAACACCTCCTGGGGGCGAATAGGCGGCCGCATGACCCCCTTCTGCCGCGTGTCCGCATTCCTAGTTCTCGCCATGGCACTCCTGCTGCCGTGCGCGAGCAGCGCACAACGGTTCGCAGACGAACAAGAACCGGTCCGGCGCGAAATCCTGGCGTTCTACGACAGCCGCGATGAGCCGCGGCCCGACCAGACGCGCATCCACCGCTTCGCCGACATGCCGCTCAACTATTTCGGCTTCACGCTGACGTATTGGGACGTCAATACCGAGTTCCCGAGCACGGAGCGCATTGCGAATACGCGCGGCATCATCACTTGGTTCCGCCGGGCGCCGCCGGCCTCGTTCTACGACTGGGCGCAGCGCGCGGTCGCGAGCGGCGTCCGCATGGTGGTCATCGGCAACAGCGGACTGCCGTCCGGCAACACGCCGCTCGCCGATGCGAACAAGGTATTCGCCGAGATCGGATTCGGTCTGAGCGGCGCGAGCGTCGACATCACCTACAGCGCCCGCGTCCTGCACCGCGATGACCTGATCGGCTTCGAGCGTCCGCTCGACCCGGTCCTGCCGGCGTTTCCGATCGTCGGCACGTTCGGCCACGATGTCTCCTCGCACCTGATCCTGGAACATCGCGAGGGAAGTATGGTGCTGGCAAGCAGCGTGGTGCTGACCAGCAATCGCGGGGGTTTCGCGGCGAACGGCTATTTCGTCTACGAGGAGCCGGGCACCGGCCGCACCAAGTGGATCGTCGATCCGTTCGCGTTCTTCCAGAAGGCATTCGGGGTCGACATGATGCCGATCCCGGATGTGACCACCCTGTCGGGGCGCCGTATGTGGTTCAGCCATATCGACGGCGACGGCTGGAACAACGTCTCGAGCGTCGAGTCCTACCGCGACAAGCCGACCATCGCGTCGATCGTGATCCTGCGCGAACTCATTGCGCCCTACCCTGACCTGCCGGTTGCCATCGGCGTGATCGGCGCGGACGTCGACGAGCGCTACGGCACGCCGGAAGCCGCGCGGCAGGCGGCGCGCGAGCTTTATGCGCTGCCGCAGGTTGAAGTGGCCACGCACTCGTACACTCATCCCTACCAATGGAGCTTCTTCGAGAACTACGACCGCCGGCTCGAGGAACGTCTTATCGGTCCGGACGAGAACGAATGGAAAGCGGTCGTCGGCGACCGCATGCGCAAATGGGCGCGGCGGCTCTTTCCCGGACTGTTGCGCAAGAGTTCGGATGTCGCGGAGGGCAAGTTCATCGAGGAGGATCCCCCGCGCGCCTACAGCGAATTCCCGTTCGACCTCGACCAGGAAATCCGCGGCGCGATCGCGGCCTCGGAGGAATACGCGCCCGAGGGCAAGCGCGGCACGCTCTACCTGTGGAGCGGCGGCGCGGAACCGTTCGAGGGCGCGATCGCCCGCACGCGGCGGCTTGGATTGCGCAACCTCAACGGCGGCGATTCACGCTACGACGCCGACTACCCGTCGATCAGCTACCTGTCGGCGATCTCGCGGGTTGCCGGTGCGGAGCGGCAGATTTACGCCGCCAATGCCAACGACTTCATTTACACGACCGACGGCGGCGGCCGCGACCACGGCTTCCTGCATCTCGAAGCCACCATCCGGTCGACCGAAAATCCCCGCCGGCTGAAGCCGATCAACGTCTACTACCACATGTTCGCCGGCGAAAAGACCGCCCAGCTCGAGGGCGTCCGTCATCACCTCGACTCCGCCCGGCAGGCGCAGGTCACGCCGGTCGCGGCCTCGCACTACGCGGCGATCGCGGACGGCTTCTTTTCGACGCAGATATCGGCACTCGGCGAAACGACCTGGCTGATCCGCAACCGCGGCGCACTGCAGACGGTACGCTTCGACGACGTGGCGGATTTCTCGGTGGACTTCGGTCGCAGCGTCGGGGTGATCGGCCAGCAGCGTAAGGGGACGACACTCTACGTCGCGCTCGACGAGGCGCGCGAGGAAGCAATCGTCGCGCTGGAACCGACGGCAGGCGCGTCCGCCAACACGCATGCGCCATTCCTGATCGACGGCCGCTGGACCTTCCGCGACCTGCGGCGGCGCGACTGCGGCTTCAACGTCATGGCGAAAGGATACGGAACCGGCCAGATGAATTGGGGCGGGCTCAAGCCCGGCACCTATCAGATCAGCGCATTCGATACCAAAGACCGTTCGTGGGAGGAGGTGGCGGAGGTCGGTGATGACGGTATTCTGGCCCTAACGGTCGATGCGGACGCGCTGAGCGGTCCGGTCAATATCGACGTCACCTGTCTCGATCCGGGCGGTCCACGCTGATGTTCCGGCATATTCTGCTCATCGTCTCGCTGACGATCGCCGCGCTCGCCGCGGGCGTGGCGCTGGTTCCCAGCGAGCGCGAGCAGTGGACGATGCTGGTGCGCGACGGACGCAATCAGGAGGCGCTTCGCGTCCTCGAGACGCGCTATCAGGCCGGCCACCGCGAGGCCGATGCCGTGCTGCACATGCATAAGCTCTACATGTCGTCCGCCGACATCGAGCGTGCGACCCGCATCATGGAGACATTCGTCGCCGATAACCCGGGCGATCCCGCGGCACTGACGCTGCTTGCTCGCCACTATGGCGACGTCCAGGACAAGCGCCGCGAAATTCGGACGTTGGAGCAGTTGTTCGCGGTGGCGCCGTCGCTGCCGACGGCGCATAGCCTGCTCTCGCACTATCGGCTGGAGGGAGATTTCGCCCGCGAAGAGGGACTGCTGCGGACCCTGCTCGCCAACAACATCATCACGGCCAACGACGCCGAGCGGTTGGGCCTGCTGCTCGCATCGAACGGCGATCTTTTCGGGGCGCGCGATGCGCTCGTTCGCTTCGACGAAATTGCCAATCCCGAGCGAACCGTCGGACGATTTGCCCTGTTCGACGTGCTCGTGCAGATCGGCGACAAGACGACCGCCTTGAACAAAGGAGCGTCCTGGACGGTCTATTGGCGCAAGTCCAGCATGCACCGTCCCGCCGGTCAGAGCCTGCCGGCCGCCCGCCTCATCAGCATGATGATTGCGCTCGACGAGCCGGCGGCGCGCAAAGCCATCTGCGATGTGCAGCGCGAGGAATTCGGCGAACCCGCGCCTAGCGCGCGTTCGCCCTACGCGGTCTGCGACATCAAGGATCCGGACGCGGAACGAGATCCGGATGCCCCCGCCAACACCGGCGTGACCAGCGTCGAGCCGCGCGACGACATCGGCCGCAGGAGACGCCGGTGAGCGAGCGCGACCATCCGTTGGGACCGGACGGCGAGCGCGCCGGCCCGCCGCTGCGGCCGACGAAGGTTCGTCTCTCCATCGAATTCGCGCTGCTGTTTGCGGTCGCGCTGCTGCTCAAGCAGTTCCTGGGCGGCCCGTCTGGAGCACCCTATCCCAATCCGCTGTGGCTGCCGGTCATCGTGCTCAGCCTCGAACATGGCCTGGCGGCCGGGCTCGCCGCGACGATCCTCGCCATCGGATTGCAGTTCTCCACCGGGCTGCCGCCAATGCTGCTGACGGACGATATGTATTCGTATATCGGCCGGATCGCCGCCGAGCCCATCAGCTGGGCCTGCGTTGCACTGCTGATCGGCCATGTCCGCAGCCAGCAGATTGGGCAGGTCGAGCGGCTGGAAGCGGAGCTGACGGAACGCAACGCCCAGTGTGTGGCGGTCGCCGACTTGTGCGTCGATCTGCGCGACCGGAGCGAGCTGCTGGAGCGGCACATCGCCGCCAATGCCCATTCGTCAAATGTCGATATCGCGGAGGCGATACGTGAGCTGAACGACGCGACCTGGGATGGCTTTGCTGAGAGGCTGACGCGGTTCGTCACGCTGATGACCGGCGCCGCGGAGTTTTCCGTCTATCTGCTGCGCGATGACGTCCTCAAGGTCGTCTTCCAACCAAACGACGAGCATACCGCGGCCGGCGATGTCACCATTTCGCCCGGCGATCCTCTGTTCGAGGCGATCGTCCACCAGAGACGGACGCTGCTGGCGACCCGACCGGCTGACCAGGAGATGCTCGGCAACCGCGGCGTCCTGATCGGGCCGCTGCTCGATGCGCATGCGCAAAACCGCGTCATCGGCATGTTCGCCATTGGCGGTGGCGCGCTCGACGATCATCCCGAAGACATCGAACGGCGATTCTCGCTCACGCTGTCGGAAATATCGCGGGTGCTCGGCCGCATCATCCTGATCGAGAACTGGCACGCCGCCGCGGCGCCGGGCCAAACCAACGGACATCTCGATGCGAACGGACTGGATGCCGGGACATCGCATCCGCGCAACGGAGCTCCCGCTCCGGCATCCGCCGGCCACGAACGGCCGGGCGAAGTGACCCTACAATGACCGACATCGTTCAGTCCCCGCAGCCGGAGGCGGCACGGCTTCGCTCGGTCGAGCTTGCGAGGGGCGCGGCGCTCGACGTGCATCTCGCCGACGTGTTGGTCGCGCTGCTGACCTTCGTCGCGAGCCTCGCCGTGCTTGTCTACGGCATGAGTGCGCAGGCGTGGCTGCCGGTCTTCCTGCTTCTGCATCTCGCCGTGCTGACAATCCCGACGGCACTGCTGATTGCGCGTGCCCGGCGGAACGAAGACCTGACGGTTCCGGCACTGCTGCTGATCGTCACCTGCGCGACCGGGCCGATCGGCGCAATCGGTTGCGCCGCGATGGCCTTGTCACTGTGGTCCCGCCGGCCGTCGCCCGCGCGGCTGCAGGAATGGTACGACTACATTTCCGGCGTCGTGAAACGCGGCCGAGTAGGCCATCTCTACGACGAACTGATCTCCGACCGGCTGCCCACGGATCCGGAAGCGAAGGTTCCGCGCTTCACCCCGATCCTGCAGGGCTCCTCGATCGAGGAGCAGCAGCGTGTGCTCGGCGTCATCGGCCGTCGCTATCACGCGGATTTTCGTCCCGTGCTGCGCAAGGCGTTGCGCAACAGGAATGGCTTCATCCGGGCACAGGCGGCTGCAATTGCGAGCCGCCTCAGTGCCGAGGAGAAGAACAGCCTCTGGTCCGGACAGACCCCCGATCGCACGCCCCCCGCCAGCGCGGCCGATGCCCAGCAGCGCGGCTCATAGGGCTCGAGATGCGTGTCGAGACCTATTCAGACCCGGACCGGCAGGCGGCTCCATCGGCCAGGAACGATCAGCCCGTCGACGTCTGCCTGATTGTCGAAGGCGCATACCCTTACGTTTCGGGCGGTGTTTCGTCCTGGGTGCACGGCCTGATCCGCAGGCAGCCGGGGCTACGCTTCTGCGTCGTCGCCATCCTGCCGGAGCCACCGCCACCCGAATCGAAATACGCCGCGTTGCCCAACCTCACGTCTCTGCATCATCTCTATCTTTCGGGCTCCTACCGCAGCGGCGGGTGGCGCCGGCCGCATACATTCGACCAGGTGAAATTCGACGAAGCAGTTGGCGTGTTCCTGCACAATGGCGGGCTCAGGGAACTGGCGCGGATCATCGAACTGCTCTCGCCGCTGGTGAAGGCGCGGCGCACCGGTGACCTGCTCGATTCCGATCTCGCCTGGAAGCTGGTGTGCGACCTTTACGATCGTGCCATGCCGCACGAATTGTTCCTGCATTTCTTCTGGGCCTGGCGCGCGCTGTTCGGCGGACTGGTCGCGACATTGTCGTTCCCTCTGCCGCCGGCGCGGGTCTATCATACCGTCTCAACCGGTTATGCCGGGCTCCTCGCCGCGCGCGCGGCGGTAGAGACCGGCCGCCCGGCGCTGATCACCGAACACGGTATCTACACCCACGAGCGCCGCATCGAAATCCTGCAGGCCGACTGGATCGTCGATACCGTCGACAAGGGCTTTGCCATCCACGATCCGCGCCGCGACCTGCGCGACTTCTGGTCTGCGGCGTTCGAGAGCTACGCCCGCGCCTGTTATCAGGGCTGCACCGAAGTCATCACGCTGCACGGCGCCAATCAGCCGGCGCAGACCAACCTCGGTGCCACGCCGGAGCGGATGAAAATCATCCCCAATGGCGTCGACTATCAGGGACTGAGCCGCCTGCCGACCGTCGGCCCCGACGACCCGTTGACCGTGGCCCTGGTCGGGCGCGTCGTGCCGATCAAGGACATCATCACGTATCTGCAAGCGATCAAGATATTGCAGCCCCAGTTCCCCGGGCTTGTCGCCCTTGTGATGGGCCCGACCGACGAGCAACCGGACTATCACGAGACCTGCAAAGCGGCGGCGGCGGACCTCGGGCTCGCCGAGACCGTGCGCTTCACCGGCCAAGTCGACGTCACGCAGTATTTCCCGCACATTCACGTGAACGTCCTGACCAGCCTCAGCGAGTTGCAGCCGCTGAGCGTGCTGGAGGCGGGCGCCGCTGCGATCCCGACCGTCGCTACCGATGTCGGCTCCTGCCGGGAAATCCTCAGCGGCCGGCGCGACGAAATCCCCGCCCTGGGCGAGGGCGGCATTTTGACGGACGTCTCCTCTCCCGAGCAGACCGCGGCCGCCATCGCAGCGCTGCTGCGCGATCCCGCGCGGCGCGAAAGCATGGGCCGCGCGATGCAGGAGCGCGTCAAGCATTACTACGATCTCAAGCTGGTCGACGAGGCCTACGCGGCTATTTACCGGCACCACCGCGAGGCGCCGACGCAGACGGTTGCGCACGGGTGACGCATGGCGGGCATCGGTTTTGCACTGGAGCGACTCTACCGCGGCAATTCGATCGCCGACCGCATGGCGTCATTCGCGCATGCCTCGGTCATCGCGGCGGGACCGTGCCTCGCCGCCGTGCTGTGCATCTGGCTCATCAGCGCCACCATCAGCGAGCTGGAAGGCAAGACCACCATCGCGGCGTTCCGGGCGCTGGTGATCTACAGCTTCGCGTTATCTTTTGTGGTCACCGCGCCGATTGCACTCGTCAGCACCCGTCTGATCTCCGACCAGTTGCATGACCGCGAGGTCGCGGCGGTTCCGGGCATCATGCTGTCGGCCTTTGCACTGTCGACGATCGTTATTCTGGCGGCCGGCGTGCTCCTGTTCGGCGTCGCGCTGGAGCTTGAAACTACCGCGAGCGTCGCGGCGGTGGCGAACTGCGCACTGATCGCGCTCGTCTGGATGGCCTGCCTGTTCTGCAGCGTCACGCGCGACTACAACGCGGTGACAGCTTACTTCGCGATCGGCATGCTGGTGTCGGTGATCGCGGTGACTGCCGGCTACGACGCACGGCCGGACCTCGCGACCATGCTGTGGTGCTTCAGCGTCGGCCTCGGCCTGACGCTGTTCGGATTGCTGGTACGAATCATCTCCACATTCCCGTTCAGGATCGGCAGCCTTGCGAGGCCGATGCGCGCGCTCGGCCGCGCGTTCATCGACTACTGGCCGATCGCGCTGGGCGGACTGTTCGGAGCCGTCGGCGTGTGGATCGACAAGTGGGTGGTGTGGCTCTCGCCCTTCGGCACCACGATCCAGAACAACCTGCTGCACGCACCGCTTTATGACAGCGCGATGTTCGTGTCGTACCTCGTGGTGATCCCGGCTTACGCGGCGTTCGTCGCCCATCTCGAAGTGAAGTTCTTCCGCAATTATCGTCACTTCTACAACAGCATCCTGGAACACGGTACGCTGGCGCAGATTCGCGCGAACGGGCGCCGCCTGCGCGAAGAGACGATCGCCTCGTTGTCCGGCATCACGGTGCCGCAGCTGTTGATCTGCGGGCTCGTGGCGCTTTCCGCCCCCGCGGTGATCTACGCACTCGACATGCAATTCCGGCAGGTGGGGACGCTACGATTCGGCCTGATCGGCGCAGTGTTTCAGTTCCTGTTCGTGACCTGCTCATCGCTCACGCTCTATTTCGATCGCCGGTTCGTCTTCCTCATCTTGCAGGCGTGCTTCATGGTGCTCAACGCGGGCCTGACCTGGGCCCTCATTCCGTTCGGGCAGAACTATCTTGGTCTCGGCTTTCTCGCCGCCGCGGCGATCTCCGCGGCCATCGCCTATCTGGCACTGGTCCGCACGCTCTACCGGCTCGACTACCTGACCTTCATCGCGAACAATCCGGCCGTCCGCATCCGAAGACAGGCGGCGACAGCGACCTGAGTTCGCGGTTTGCGATATAGCCGATGTAGCCGAGTTCGCGGATTTCGCGCTGCATCGCGGCGGCCCGCTCCAGATTCGTCGTGTATTCGATCGCGAAGACCGGCTTGCCGAGCGCGACCAGCGGTTTGAGCCGTGCGATCGACTCGGCGATGCTGGCCGGACTATTGCGAGCCCCCTGCTCACGCTCGTTGTACAACAAGTCTTCGCGGCCGAAGCCATCGATGGTCCGCAGAAACTGCGGGCTGCCGAGGAGACCGTCACCATTCTGCGGAATAATCTTGAAATCGCTGCGCTGTACGCGTGCGTAGGCGGCGATCGCCGAAATGAAATCGACCATGTCGGTGGCGGCGAAGCGGCGGCGGCGCGTCCACTGTTCGAACTTGTCGACGCCATCGAGATAGACGCCGTCAAAGCCGGCATCGAGAATGCGGTCGAGATAGGCGTTGGGGCTACCGAAGATCAGCGACTGCCAAGCCGGATTCCAATATTGCACGAGGTAATTGCCCGGCCAGTTCGGATTCTCGGGCTCGAGCCATTCCGGGCGCTTCGTGAGCCAGCCGTCCTGCCAGTAGTAACGGTAGTTCTCGGCTTCGCCGACGCTGAGATAGGCGAAGATGAAGCGCTGCCGCCCGTTCGGCTTGCTGCGCATCATCTCGACCACCTCACGCGGGAAGGCAGTCGCGTTGCGCTTGTCGAAGCCGTAATCGATCACGACGAGGTCGTAGGGGCTGAGCTTGATTTCGAGCGGATCGACGTTCTGCAATTGAAACGCCCAGCTCTTGACGTCGCTCAATCGTGGTCTTTCGACCTGGGCCGAGGCGGCAACGGCGATGAAGCCGCAGATGAACGCGGCCACGCTGGCGCACTGAAGCGATCGACATGACATGATCGATAGCTTATCGCCCCGCGCAACCATCGCAAGCACCGGCGCGCCGCGGCCGCGGTGCGGCATGCGCACGACAGCCCGCTCAGCCGGGCGCGGCCACGGCGCGGATCGCGTCCCAGAGCCGCTGCGGCGTCACCGGCATGTCGATATGTTCGATCCCGATGCCCGAAAGCGCATCGATCACCGCATTGATCAGCGCAGCTGAACTCGGCGTAATCCCGGCTTCGCCGCCGCCCTTGACGCGCAGCGCGTTGCCCTGGCCCTTGTACGGGTCCTCGGTCAGTTCGATGTCGAACTCGGGGAACTGATCCGCGCGCGGCATGGCGTAATCCATGAAACTCGCCGATACCAACTGCCCGGAGCCTCGCTCCCAGACCAGCGCTTCCATCATCGCCTGACCGACGCCCTGCACGACGCCGCCGTGCACCTGCCCGTGCAGGATCAACGGATTGATCGCCTGGCCGCCGTCATCGACGGACACATAGCGGCGAATGTCGATCGTGCCGGTGTCCGGATCGACCTCGACTTCGCATACCGCCGCGCCGGTCGGATAGGCGGGAATGCGTCCGGTGAAGGTGGCCTCGGCGCCGAGCGGTGCGCGCAGATCGCCGGGCAGATCGGGATGATCGCCGATGGCGCGAGCGACATCGAACAGGCTCAGCCGCCGATTGGTGTTAGGCGCAGCGAACAGCCCATCGGTAAACTGAATGTCGTCCTCGGCGGCGTCGAGCAGGAAGGCGGCGACACGGCGCGCCTTGCCGACAATGGTGCGCGACGTTTCGACCATCAGCGAACCGGCAAGCCGCATGGATCGATCCGAGTGCGTGCCACCGCCGGACGCGAGCGTGGCGCTGTCGCCGCTCACGAAGTTGATCGCATCCGGTTCGACTCCAAGCTGGTCGGCCATCACTTGCCGGAAGCTCGTCTCGTGACCCTGCCCGCTCGACTGCGTGCCGACGATGAGATCGACCGCGCTCGCCGACACGCCGACCTTGACGCGCTCATGCGGCATGCCGACCGGCGTCTCGACGTAGTTGGCGACGCCGATCCCCCGCAGGCGGCCGCGCTTTTTTGCTTCGGCGCGGCGCTTCGGGAATCCCGCCCAGTCGGCAGCGTCGAGAACACGCGCGAGGTTTTCGGCGAACGCACCGCTGTCGTAAGTGAGCCCGGTCGGCGTACGATGCGGCAACTTCTCGTGCGCGATCAGGTTACGGCGGCGCAACTCGACCCGGTCGATCTTCAGCCGCCGCGCCGCGATGTCGATCAATCGCTCCATCACGGCGGTCGCCTCGGGGCGGCCGGCGCCGCGGAAAGGCGCGGTCGGCACCGTGTTGGTCATGGCGGCGCGCAGCCGGACGTACGCTATCGGGATATCGTAGACCGTCGGCGCCACCCGGTAGCCGTTGCTGAGCGGCACATAGGACACCGTGTGGGCGCCGGTATTGGCGGTGAGTTCGAGCGCCAGAGCCAGCATGCGGCCCTTCTTGTCGAACCCAAGCCGCGCCTTCGTCACCACGTCGCGCGCATTATAGTCGGTGAGAAACGCCTCGGTGCGGTCGCCGGTCCACTTCACCGGCCGGCCCACACGCTTGGCCGCCCACACCACCGCGACCTGCTCCGGGTACAGGTTGGTGCGAGAGCCGAAACCGCCGCCGACATCGGGGCAAACGACATGCACCTGCTCTTGCGGCACCTTGAAACACACCGCGAGCGGGTGCCGAATGCGGTGCACGCCCTGGCAACCCGAGATCAGGACGTACTTGCCTTCGGCGGACGAATAGTCACCGAGCGCCGAGCGCGGCTCCATGAACGCGCTCGCGGTGCGCTGATTGCGGATCGTCTGCTCGACGACCAGATGGGCGCCTGCGAGCGCCGCCTCGACGGCGGCTCGGTTGCCGAATGCGTTGTCGAGTGCGAGATTGTCGGCCGCCTGTGGCCAGACCGCCGGGGCGCCCGGTTCGAGCGCTTCGAACACGTCGGTGACCGCCGGCAAAACCTCGTATTCGACCGCGACCGCCTCTGCGCCGTCGCGGGCTGCCGCGATGCTTTCGGCCACCACGATGGCGACCGCCTCGCCGACGAAGCGCACGCGCTCGGCCGCGAACGGCAGTTGCGGCTCGTCCAGAATCTTGCGGTCCGGCGTCGGCGCGAAGGATGGAACCTTGATGTCGTTCGCGTCGGCCGGATTGGGGAAGTGCGGCATGCCAACGAAGCCGTCGTCGACATAGTCGCGGCCGGTCAGCACCGCGACCACACCCGGGAGCTTGTGGGCAGCGGACGCGTCGATGCGAAGCACGCGCGCGTGGGCGTGCGGTGCCCGCACGAACACGGCGTAAGCCTGTCGCGGCAGCGAAACGTCGTCGGTGTAGCGGCCCTGCCCGCGGACCAGCCGCAGGTCCTCGTAGCGCGGCATCGGCCGGCCGATGAACGGCCCGCGCGCCGGCGCCGTGCCTGAACCGCGATGGCTTATGGTCATTTCCTTCCCCAGATGACCGCCGGACGTGGCGGCCGGCGGCACCCTATCGAAGCCGGCATGTGCTTGCCAATCCGCCGCGCCGGTTGTGCCTGTGGCAGCGCTTTCGTCTATAGTCCGCCCCAAAGGGCATCGCAAAGATGGGCATTGTCGAAAAGGCACCCGCACGCACGTCGTCCGCAGCAGCGGACTTCGATCGTTTCCGCTTGCGCAGGTTTATCGAGACGCTCGATTCCGACGAACTCGAAACCCGTAGCGAACCGCTCGATCTCGTCGAGATCGCACCGGCGCTGGAAGGCAATGCGCGCGCCGTGCTGTTCCGCGCCGTCGGGCCCGAGCGGCAGGAACTCGTCGCCAACGTCGCCGGCGGCCGGACGCGGCTGGCCCGCGCCTTCGGGGTCGAACCGCGCGCCCTGGTGGCGGAGATCCAGCGCCGGCTGCGTAACAAGCCGGACGTCTTCGAGGTCGTGCGCGGCGAAGCGCCCGTGCAGCAGGTCGTACTGACCGACGAGGCCGATCTGACCAAGCTGCCGGTGCATCTCGGCCATGGCGCCGACGGTGGGCCCTATATCTCGGCCTCGGTCGATTTCGCGGTCGATCCACGCACCGGCCTCACCAACGTCGGCATGCGCCGGCTGATGCTGCGCGGGCGACGCGAGACCGGAATCGATCTGGTCTCCCCAAGCGATCTGCGCGCGATCTACGAGGCAAGCGCGGCAGCAGGCAATCCGCTGCCGGTGAGCTTCGTGGTCGGCTCGCATCCGATCGATCAGGTCGCCGCCATGATGCGGCTGCCGGTCGACGAGCTTGGCCTGATCTCCGCGCTGCGCGATGCGCCGTTGCCGGTCGTCAAATGCGTGACCAACGATATCCGTGTGCCGGCCGATGCCGAATGGGTGCTCGAGGGCTATCTCGACCAGCGCGGGCACGTCGAGCCGGAAGGGCCATACGGCGAGTTCCTCGGCTACTACGGCGCGCTCAAGCTCAATCCGGTGTTCCACCTCACTGCGATCACGCGGCGGCGCGACGCGCTGTTCCAGACCGCGACCATCGGCGGCCGTTCGCTCGGCCGCACCGACACGGCGCAACTCTCCGGCCTGCGTACCGAGGTGATGATCTGGCGCGCGCTCGAAACCGCGGTACGCGAGCCGGTCGCGGTCTACGCCACCACATCGAGCGGCGGCATGTTCAACCTGAGGGTCGCGTTGCGCCAGCGCGTGCCGGGCGAGGCGCGCAACGCCATCGCGGCCTGCTTCGGCGCACTCGCCAACGTCAAGAACGTGTTCGTGGTCGATCCCGACATTGACATCTTTTCCGACGAGCAGATGGACTGGGCCCTGGCCACGCGCTTCCAGGCCGATCGCGACCTTGTGATGATAACCGGCCTGCGCACCCTGCCGCTTGATCCGTCCGTCACGCCGGGAACCCGCACCGGTGCCAAGGCGGGCTTCGACCTCACTTGGCCGTTCGGCACCGGCGGACGGCTCGAAACGCGCGTGCCGGAGCCGCCGCAATTTGCCGGCGCGCGCTTCGTGTCGGTCGAAGCCGCGCTCGCGCACGGCCCGAAATATTTCGAGGAACTGATGACGGCGGTCGGCAGCCGCGACGGCCGCGATGTCGTCCTCGCGCTCGAACCGCTGCGCGCCGACGGCGCGCTCGGCCGAGACGCCGAGGGGCGGTATGTGGTGACGCGGTGACGCCAGTTAGTCTCTATCAAGATCAAGCGCAGTTGCCTGGAAAAGACGCCCGCAGTGGTCTAGATACGCGCGACCACGCCAACCGATAGGAATGAGATGAAAACCCGTCAACCGGCTATGAGCAAGGCGGAGCTGCGCGAACAGAGCGAGCGGCTGATGAAGGACGCCATGGAGCGGAACATCGCCGTCACCCGGGGGAAGACCCGGATCGAGGTCAAATGCGGGAAATGTGGCGCGCCCAACCGGGTATCCGCGGACATGGGGCAGACGCGGGTCGAATACAAGTGCAAGGAGTGCGGCCACGCCCAGAAGACGCTGTAATCGACGTGAGGCAGCGCGCGGATCTGAAGTGCGGCCCGCGCGCTAAGATTGTTTGAGCCTGTCTCGTACTAGAGCGGCTTGATCGCGACCTTGCGGAACTTGATCACGCCCGCGCCGTACTGCAGCGTGAGGTGCCCCTCCTCGAACATGCCGCTGCGGACATCGGCGGTCTTCTGGCCGTTGAGCGTTATGGCGAGGTGCCGCCCGTCCGCCAAAATCTCGAAGGTGTTCCACTTTCCGGCGGCCTTCAGCGCCGGGTTGGCCTCGGCGAAGTAGACGATCGCACCGGTACCGTAGCTCGGATCGGGGCGGGCGTCGAAGATGTTCATCTCGTAGCAGCTCTTGGCACCGATGGCCTTGGGATCCTTGCAGCGGATGAAGATGCCGCTATTGGCTTTCTCGTCGGACCAGAACTCCGAATAGATCATGAAGTTCTTGTACGAGTCCTTGCTGACCAGGTGGCCGCCCTTGCCCTTGTCGGCGACGATGGCACCGTCCTCGATGCGCCAATTGGCCTCTCCGGTCGGCGACCAGCCATCCGTGGTCTTGCCATCGAACAGTTGCACCCAGCCTGGGCCGGTCTGCCCGGAGGCCGGCGGCGCAAGGTGAATGGCGGTGAAGCCGGCGGCAAGCAGCACCGCGGCCGTGGTCACGGCACGAATCATGATGTCCTCCCTTATACGACGGCGTGGTTGCCGGGCGGCCACGCTTCTGTCTTGTCGATCGCTATTGCTCCCGCATCCCCGGCTTGATGTCACGAGCGGCCGCAATGGTAGCAAGCGGGCGGTGTCGAAGGAAGGCGGGGTATGCGGCATCGCGGGTGCGAACCTGCCGAGCCGTCTGCTATCCTGTCCTTTGATGGAGAAGTCAGGATGAAAATCGCGGTGATGGCGGCGGGAGCCGTCGGAGGTTATTTCGGCGCGCGGCTGGCCGCCGCCGGACACGATGTGACGTTCATGGCGCGCGGGGTGCACCGCGACGCCATCCAACGCGACGGGCTCAAGGTCGAAAGCACGCTCGGCAACCTGCATCTGAAGGACGCCAAGGTCACCGACAACCCGGCCGAGGTCGGGCCGGTCGACCTCGTGCTGTTCGCCGTCAAATTGTGGGATACCGAGACGGCGGGCGAGCGCATGCGCCCGCTGGTCGGAGCGAACACGCGCGCGATCACATTGCAGAACGGCGTCGACAGCGTCGAGCGCCTTGCCCCGATCATCGGCGATGCGGCGGCGATCGGCGGCGCGACCTATGTGGTGTCGAACATCGCGGCACCGGGCGTGATCCGCCACACCGGCGCGATCGCGAAAATCCGCTGCGGCCGGCTCGACCGGCGGCCGGATGCCGTGCTCGCGCGCTACGTCGAAGAGATGATGGCGGCCAAGATCGACGTCACGCTGGCAGAGGACATGTGGCTCGATCTCTGGAAGAAGTTCGCGCTGCTCACCGGTACGTCCGGCGCGACCGCGAGCACCCGCCAGCCGCTCGGCGTGATCCGCGACGACGCCGACATGCGCGTGCTCTTGCAACGCCTGATGCAGGAGACCACGACCGTCGGGCGTGCGGCCGGCGTGCCGTTCGCCGACGACTTCACGGCGGAGCTCGATCGTTCGATCGCGACCTTTCCGCCGACCATGCGCGCTTCTATGGCGAACGATCTCGAAGCCGGCAATCGGCTTGAGTTGGATTGGCTCGCCGGCAAGGTGGTCGCCCTCGGCCGCAAGTACAGCATCGCGACGCCCACGCAGGAGGCGGTCTACGCCATCCTCAAACCGTTCCGGATGGGGCGCCCGAAGTCATCCTGACCTTGCCTCGCACGGTCGCGGAAGCGCCGGAATCACGCCTTCTTGGCTTCATCCAGGATCGCACGAATTTTCGCGGCGACCTGCTCAAGCGTGAACGGCTTGCTCAGAAATTGAATGCCGGGATCGAGAACGCCGCCGTGCACGACGGCGTTGCGTGTGTAGCCGGTCATGAACAAAACTTTCAGCTCCGGCCGCCGCCGCAGCGCTTCATCCGCCAGCTTCTTGCCGTTGACGTCCGGCATGACGATGTCGGTGAACAGCAGTCTGATGTCCGGCCGGCTGTCCAGGACCTCAAGCGCCTGCTTGGCATTCTCCGCGTCGAGAACCGTGTATCCCAACTCCTGCAACGCCTCGCAGGTGTGCCGCCGCATGAGGAGATCGTCCTCCACCACCAGGATGACGTCGTCATGAGGCGGAGCCAACGGCGCCCGCGCCGGGGTTTGTTCCAACTCATCGGCCTTCCCGATGAACCGCGGGAGGTACAGCTTGACGGTCGTGCCGGACCCCGGCTCGGAATAGATTTTGATGTGACCGCCCGACTGCTTTACGAAGCCGTGGACCTGGCTCAACCCGAGTCCCGTTCCGCTTCCCGCGGCCTTCGTCGTAAAGAACGGGTCGAAGGCATGCGCCAGCACATCGGGCGGCATTCCGGTTCCGGTGTCGCTGACCGCGATCATCACGTATTGCCCGGGCTCGACCTCGGTGTTCTGCCGGCAGTACGCCTCGTCCAGGTAGGTGTTTCCGGTCTCGATGGTCAGGTGTCCGCCATCGGGCATGGCATCGCGTGCGTTGATGGCGATGTTCAGGATGGCGCTTTCGAGTTGGGGCAGGTCCGCTTTGGTGAGCCACAATCCACCGGCCGTTACGGTTTCGATCCGGATGTGCCCGCCGAGCGTCGAACGCAGGAGATCGGACATCTTGGCGATCATCTTGTTGGCGTCGAGTGGCTCCGGCGACAGCGGTTGCTGCCGCGCGAACGCCAGCAATCTTTTTGTCAGGGACGCGGCGCGGTCGGCCGCCGTGCGCCCGGCGTCCAGGAAGCGCTCGATCGCAAAATCTCCGCGCTTGATCCGGCCTTGCATCAACTCGATGCTGCCGATGATCACGCCCAGCATGTTGTTGAAGTCATGCGCGATCCCACCGGTGAGTTGACCGATGGCCTGCATCTTTTGCGATTGCCGCAACTGACTTTCCGCTTTTTCGCGCTCCTTGATCTGTTCCGTGAGCTGTTGGTTGGTGAGAACGAGCTGTTCGTGCGCCGTCGCGATTTCCGTGAGGGAGCGCCGGTTCAATACGCTCACAAGCGCACCGATGAAGCACATCAGCAGGAAAGCCGTCACGACACCGGCTTGCAGGAACAGATTAAAGCGTTTGGATTTCGACTGGCGGGCGTCGAGCAATTGATTTTCCTGCCGGTCCACCTCGCCGACGACCCGCCTGATCTCGCTCATCAGACGCAATCCGTCGTCGTCGTTGACGATTGCAAGCGCAGCTTCCGGGTGGCCGGCCTTCCATTGGTCAATCGTACTGCGCAACTCGCGCAATTTGGCCGTACCTAAACGTCCTAGTTCACTGACAAGCTGTCGTTGGCTTGGATTGTCGGCAACCAGCGCGGAAAGTTTGTCGAGCTCTTGCGGGAGTTCGTCCGCGGCGGATTCGAACGGCGCGAGGTAGGCATCGCGGCCGGTCAGCAAATAGCCGCGCTGACTGGTCTCGACGCGTTGCACCAGGATCACCACCGCGGAAAGCTGGTTCCGCACCGCCAGCGTGTGTTGAGCCCATTCCTCTTCCGTTTGCGCCCGGTGCGTGAGCCAAAACGTCGCCAGGACCAACAGCGCTCCGAGGAGGGCACTGGCGAGCACACCGCGAAATAACAGAGCGAGCGGCTTGGTGATGTTGGGCGGCGGCACGGAATAATCTTAGTGGCTCCTTGATGGGACCGCAAAGTTTTCCGCCGTCGGTAGCGCTCAACCGAGGGCGGACGGCTGAAGGCGCCGGACCGGCTGGATCAAAGAGATCCATCATGGAACTTTGTGCTCGCACCTTCAAATTACAGCGTCGGGTAGACGACATACGTCGCTGCCCCGTGCGGCCATGCCCATCGTCACTCGGGCTTGATGCCGGCCGCTTTGATGATTGGCCACCACTTCTCGATGTCGGCTGCGAGCAAGGCACCAAGCGCCTGCGGCGTCTGCTTGCCGCGCGGCGGGATATCCTGTCCCAGGCTCGCAAAGCGCGCGCGGACCGCAGGATCGGCGAGCGCCGCCACCGCCGCGGCGTTGAGCCTGTCGATGATGTCTTGTGGCGTTCCCTTGGGCGCAAACAGCGCGTTCCAGGTCGAGACATGAAAGCCCGGCAGGCCGGCTTCGTCCGCGCTCGGAACGTCGCGCAGCGCCGGCAGGCGCTCGGCGGAGGAGATCGCATAGGCTTTGATCGTGCCGGCGCGCACCTGCGGCACCGACGAGGTCGGGTCGCCGAACACCATGTCGATCTGTCCGGCGACTAGGTCCTGCACGGCGGGCAGACCGCCGCGATAGGACACGAGCTGGGCGCTGGTGCCGGTCAGCTTGAGAAAGAATACGGCTGCGATATGCGGCGGGCTGCCGACGCCGGCGGTGCCGATGGTCGCCTTGCCGGGGTTGGCTTTCATCCAGGCGATCAGGCCGGCGAGGTCGTCGGCCGGCATGGTTTTGCGCGCGAGCACCAGTTGCGGCGCCTGCGCGAGCAATGCGACCGGCGCAAAGTCGGTGCGGAGATCGTACGGCAGCGTGTAGATCGCGCCGTTGACGACGTGCGCGCTCCAGTTGCCGACATTGATCGTGTAGCCGTCGGGCGCCGCGCGCGCGACGCGGGCGAGGCCGATGCTGCCGGCGGCGCCGCTGACGTTCTCCAGCACGATCGGCTGGCCGAGTTCGGCGCGCATGCGCTCGGCGACGACGCGGCCGACCGTGTCGGTCGGTCCGCCCGCCGGATAGGGCACGATCATGGTGATCGGGCGGCTCGGGTAGGCCTGCGCGCCGGCCTCACTTGTCGCGACTGGAACCAAAGCGGCACCTCCGGCGAGGCGCAGAAGCCGGCGGCGTGAAAGCGACTTTGCGGGCGGACGTTGCAATGCGATCTCGCTCCATCGCGGCGGGTGCGCGGCTAGAGGCTATCCCAACTGCCGGCCGCGTTAAAAGGTGGTGGCGGGCCGGCCCGCGAGACGTGCTATCCTACCGCAACGAACAAGAAGCTGGCCGCAGAGAGCCGCGATCACCGGGGAGAAGCCACGCGATGGGACGAAGCAGCGCCGTTGCAATCATGACAGTCGCCATGCTGGCGGCGAGCGCCGGCGCCCAAGGCGCCGACACCACCATCCGGATCGGCGCAGTGCGCACCATCAGCAACGGCTCGATGCTGATCGCGGTCGAGCGCGGCTACTTCAAGGAGTACGGCATCAAGATCGAGGTCGAGGACTTCGATTCTTCCGCCAACGCGATGGCGCTGCTGGCACAGAACCGCTACCAGATCGTCGCAGGCGGCATCTCGGCGGGATACTTCAACGCGGTCGAGAAGAACCTGCCGGTCGCGATCGCCGCGAGCCGGGTCAACTCGCCGATCCGGCACAACCTGATGCTGCGGCCCGATCTCAAGGGCACGATCACCAGCTCGGCGCAGCTCAAAGGCAAGGTCATCGCCAGCAATGGGCCGGGCTCGGTCTCGACCTACGAGGTCGGCAAAATGCTGGAGCTGGCGGGATTGAGCATCGCCGATGTCGACGTGAAGATTCTGCCATTCACCCAGATGCCGATCGCATTCGCCAACAAGGCGATCGACGCCGCGATTGTGATCCCGCCGTTCACCGCGCAGTTCCAGGACCTCGGGCACGCCGTGCCGTTCCTCGATGCCGACGAACTGGTCAAGCCGAGCCCGATCTCCATCTCGGTCAACTTCATCAACACCGACTGGGCCAAGGCCAATCCGGAGCTGGTGCGCAACTACTACACCGCCTATCTGCGCGGCGTGCGCGACTACTGTCAGGCCTACCATGGCGGCGCGGTGCGCAAGCAGATGATCGACCTCTTGGTGTCGAGTGGCGCCGAACGGCGTGAGGAATTGCTCAACAAATATCCCTGGCCTGCGCGCGATCCCGACGGCCGGCTCAATGTCGCGAGCATGATCGACATGCAGGACTGGTTCGTGAAGAACAAGTATGCCGCTGCGCGCCATCCGGCCGAGCGGCTGGTCGACCTGAGCTTCGTAGAATATGCCGCACGGAAGCTTGGACCGTTCGTGCTAGAAAATCCGGAGAGCAAACTGCCCGGCTGCCGGTGAAGCAATCGATGTACAAAGGCGGACGAACAACATCTTGAGCGAAAAAAAATAACGAGGAGCGCTTGTCGATGAACGTGTTGAAGAAAGCCCTGCTTGCATGTCTCGCCGTGGCGGCGAGCGCCGGGGTGGCGCGCGCCCAGGAGGTCACGGTCAAGATCGGCACCGTGCGTTCGATCTCCACGGTCGCGATTCTGTGGGCGGTCGAGAAGGGCTATTTCAAGGAGTTCGGCATCAAGGTGGTCAACGAGAACCTCGACACCGCCGCCAACTCGATAGCGCTGCTCGCGCAGAACCAATTGCAGCTGGTGGAAGGCGGCATTTCGGCGGGCTATTTCAACGCCCTGGAGAAGAATCTGCCGGTCACCATGGTGCTCGACCGGGTGTCGAGCCCGCTCGGCCATAACCTGATGCTGCGGCCCGACCACCAGGGCAAGATCACCGATCTCAAGCAGCTCAAGGGCAAGACCATCGCCACCAACGGCCAGGGCGCGGTCTCGACCTACGAGGTCGGCAAGATGCTGGAGACCGCGGGGCTCACGATCAACGACGTCGACATCAAGGTTCTGCCGTTCACGCAATACGCGCTCGCCTTCACCAACAAGGCGATCGACGCCGCGATCACCATACCGCCGTTCACCGCGCAACTGCTGGACGGCGGCCATGCGGTCAACTTCGCCAACCCCGACCAGCTCGTGAGCCCGCGCCCGCTCACCATCGCGGTCAGCATGGTCAACACCGACTTCGCGAAGGGCCATCAGGAGCTGATGAAGAACTACTATGTCGCCTATCTGCGCGGCATCCGCGACTACTGCCAAGCTTACCACGGGGGTTCGATCAGACCGGCGATGATCGAGACCTCGATCCGCACCGGCACCGAAACCCGCGCCGAGCTGCTGCACAAATATCCCTGGCCGGCACGCAGCCCGAACGGCGAGATCAACATCGCCAGCATGCTCGACATGCAGGCATGGTACGTGAAGAACAAGATGAGCAACATGCAGTTCCCGCCCGAGCGGATCGTCGACAAAAGCTATATCGAGTACGCGCGTTCGAAGCTCGGGCCCTTCGTGCTGGAGAACAAGGAGAGCAAGCTCGAAGGCTGCCGCTGAGGCGAGCCGGCACTATCTCGATTGTCATGCTCCGCGAAAGCGGAGCATCCAGTAGCCGACTTCGGATAGACTAAGCCCTCTAATATAAGAAGCCTGGATCATCCGCTTTCGCGGATGATGACATCGAGGGGGGAGCGTATCGATGGCGGTGGAGCGGCGCGGCGCGGCAATCAGGATCGCCGGACTGCGCAAGGAGTATCTGAGCGCGCGCGGCCACGTGCTGGCGCTCGACGGCATCGACCTCACGATCGCGCCCGGCGAGTTCGTCTGCATCGTCGGACCGTCGGGCTGCGGGAAATCGACGCTGCTGCGCATTCTCGCCGGCCTCGACCGGCAATCGAGCGGCACGCTCGCGATCGAAGCGCCCGGCTGGCCGGTCGAGAACGCCATGGTGTTCCAGGAGAGCGGGCTGTTTCCCTGGATGAGCGTCGAGAGCAATGTCGGCTTCGGCCTGATGACGCGCGGCGTGCCGCGCGCCGAGGCGGCCGAACGTGTCGAGGCCGCCCTCAAGCTCGTGGGCCTGACGAAATTTCGCCGCCACTACCCGCACCAGCTTTCCGGCGGCATGCGCCAGCGCGGCGCCATCGCGCGCGCCTTCGTCACCGATCCGGGCGTGCTGCTGATGGACGAGCCGTTCGCGGCGCTCGATGCGCAGAATCGCGCAATCCTGCAGGCCGAGCTCGTGCGCATCTGGGAACAAACCCGCAAGACCGTGGTCTACATCACGCATTCGATCGAGGAGGCGCTGATGCTCGGCGACCGCACCGTGGTGATGACCGCGCAGCCCGGCCGGATCAAAGAGATCATCGACGTCCCCTTCCCGCGCCCACGTAACCTGATGGCGCTCTCGGCATCCGCAGAATTCGGCGCACTCAAGCTCGACATCTGGCGCGTGCTGGAAGACGAGGTGACGCGCGCGCGGGCGGAGATCGAGCAATGAGCGGGTTGTCCCCCAAGACGCGCGAGCGGCTGCTCTACCTGATCTCGCCGATCGGCTTGCTGATCGTGTGGCAACTCCTGCTGATGGCCGGCATCGGCGACCGGCGCTTCATTCCGGCGCCGAGCGACATCGCGATCAGGTTCTGGAAGCTCGCGGTCAGCGGCGAGCTTTGGCTGCACGTCGGCGTGACGCTCTACCGGGTGTTCCTCGGCTTCGTGCTCGGCTCGGTTCCGGCGGTCGCCATGGGGCTGCTGATGGCGATGTTCAAGCCGGTGCGCATCTTCTTCGACCCGCTGATCGCCACGTTGTTTCCGATCCCGAAGATCGCACTGATGCCGCTGCTCCTGCTTGCCTTCGGTTTCGGCGACGCCTCGAAGGTGGCGCTCGTCGCCATCGCGGTGTTCTTCCCGGTGATCGTCAACACCTATGTGGGCGCCTCCAATATCGACAAGATCTACTGGGACGTGGCGAAGAACTACGGCGCGAGCCAGTGGGTCATGTTCACCCGCGTCGTCTTCTTCGGCGCGCTGCCGACAATCTTCGCCGGGCTGCGCATTGCGCTCGCGGTGTCGTTCATCGTGCTTGTGGCCTCCGAATTCGTCGCCACCAAGAACGGCATCGGCTACCTGATCTGGAATTCGTGGGAACTGCTCCAGGTCGACGTGATGTTCGTCGGCATCGTCTGCATCGGTATTCTCGGACTGATCACCTCGGTGGTGTTCCAGGAGGTCGAGCGCTGGGCCGTGCCCTGGAAGGCGGAGTAACGCCGCGGCCGCGATCCTGATCTACGTGACGAGGCTTGGCGGCATTCCCGGCGCGTGCGAGGATTGCGCACAAATCAAACGGCGCCGCAGCGCGCCGCAAAAGAATCACGGAGGACTCCATGGAGCTGTTTCGCCGGAAGGCGCGGCTTGCCGTTCTGACACTCGCCACACTGCCGTTCGCTGTCGTGCCGGCGAACGCCGAAACCATGGACGAGCTCTACGCCAAGGCCAAGACGGAGGGCTCGATCGCGATCTACGCGGCCGGCCCGACCGAGCCGCACGAGCGCTTCGCGCGCGACTTCGAACAGCGCTTTCCGGGCCTCAAGGTGTCGATCACCGGCGGCTTCAGCAACGTGCTCAATTCGCGCATCAACCAGCAGATCAAGGACGGGAAGGTCGAGGCCGACCTCGTCATCTTCCAGACCATTCAGGATTTCGTCGGCTGGAAGCAGCAAGGCGCATTGCTGAACTTCAAGCCGGAAGGCTTCGATCAGGTCGCCGAAAATTTCCGCGACAACGACGGCGCCTATGTCGCGATCGGCGCCATTCCGATGACCTATGCCTACAACACCAAGCTGGTGGCGCCGGCGGACGTACCGAAATCGGCGCTTGATTTTCTGAAACCCGTGTTCCGCGGCAAGCTCATCTCCGTCTATCCGGGCGACGACGATGCCGCGCTCTACCTCTACACCACCATCGTGACGAAATACGGCTGGAGCTTCATGGACAAATACATGGCCAACCAGCCGAACTTCATCCAGGGGCACCTTCCGGTCGCGCGCAGCATCGTGTCGGGCGAGAACCACGCGACCTTCGACGCCACCTCGTCGGTCTGGCGCTTCAAACGCGAGGGCCAGCCGATCGAAGTCTTGTTCTCGCCGGAGGATGAAACCCCGGTGTTCACGGTGACGGCCGGAATCCTCAAAGAGGCACCGCATCCCAATACGGCGCGGCTCTATCTGACCTGGTATCTGGCGAAGGAGCAGCAGGGCCGCATCGGCGTATTCTCGCCGCGCACCGACGTGGCGCCGCCCAACGGCCTCAAGCCGCTGTGGTCCTATCGGCTCGCCAACCGCTATCGCGAATTCATGACCGACGCGCCGCAGGTCGCGGAGCTGCGCAAGCGTTTCGAATCCTTCACCGGTCTGCCGGTCAATCGCGGCGGCGTACGCTGAAGCGGGGCACACCATGACAACCATGCGCCGGGGTCTACCGTTCGTCGTCGTGGGGCTGTTGCTGTCGGCCGCATCGGCGGCCGAGTGGCCCGCAAAGCCGGTGAAGATCATCGTCGCCTACTCGGCGGGCGGCGCCAACGACCTCGTCGCGCGCACCTTCGGCGACCGCCTGGGCGAAGCGCTGGGCCAGCAGTTCGTGATCGAAAACCGCACCGGTGGTGGTGGCCTGATCGGCGGCGAGGCCGTCGCCCGCGCCGATCCGGACGGTTACACGCTGATGGCGTCCGGCATGCCCTCGCACGTGATCGCGCCGGCGATGAACCCGGCACGATTCGATCCGGTGCGCGACTTCACCCACATCGCCTATTTCGGCGGACCGCCAAACGTGTTCGTGGTGCACGCCTCGTTGCCGGTGCGCAACTTCAAGGAGCTCATCGAACTGGCGCGCGGTAAGCCGGACGGTGTGGAATATGCGTCGCCCAACGTCGGCTCGGTCGGCAACATGGTGGCCGAATACATCGGCGCGAAGGAGAAGCTCAAGCTCATCCACGTGGTCTATCGCGGCGGCGGGGTGGCGATCCTCGACGTGGTGGCCGGCCACGTGAAGGTCGCCAGCATGACGCTCTCGACCACCTTGCAGCATATCCGCGCCGGGACCTTGCGGCCGGTGGCGATCTCGTCGGCGCAGCGCGCACCGGAATTGCCCGACACGCCGACACTGACCGAGCTCGGTTATCCGGAGTTGGTGGTCACCACGTGGTATTCGTTGTCCGGTCCGAAGGGCTTGCCGACGGAGATCGTCGAGCGGCTCAACGGCGAGGTCAACAGGGCGATGGACGACCCCAAGGTGAAGTCCCATCTGGCACAGGAAACCATCCAGACCAAGCCGATGAGTCCGGCCGAATTCACGCGCTTCATGACGGCCGAAGTCGAGAAGTGGACACCGACCATCAAGGCGATGAACGCGAAGGTGAAGTGAGTAACTTCGTCATGCCCGCGCTTGTCGCTGGCATCCACGTCTTTGCTACAACACGACAAAGGCGTGGATGGCCGGGACGAGCCCGGCCATGACGCCGAATGAGCGATGATCAATAATCCGCGCTACCGTCCCGCGGCGTAGCCCTGCATCCCGCGCGGATTGGCGGCGGCGCGGCGGCGGCGGCCGTCGCGCGATGCAGCGGTGAGGCGGCCCTCGCACCAATCGGCGTCAACCTCGACCTTGTGGCCGCGATGCTCAAGCTCCTGCACGGTCTCCTTCGGCAGCCGTCCTTCGACCACCAGCACGCCCGGACGCGACGTGCGCGGCCAGAACGAAATCGGGAAATGCTCGGAGTGCCACGCCGGCGCGTCGATCGCCTCCTGCAGATTCAGTCCGCAGTGCACGTGCCGCAGGAACAATTGCGCGGTCCACTGGTCCTGCTGGTCGCCACCGGGCGAACCCCAGGCCAGATACGGTTCGCCGTCGCGCAGCGCCATTGTCGGCGAGAGCGTGGTGCGTGGCCGCTTGCCGGGCGCCAGTGCCGCCGGGTGGCCCTCCTCGAGCCAGAACATCTGTCCGCGCGTGCCGAGGCAGAAGCCGAGTTCGGGAATGACCGGCGAGGATTGCAGCCAGCCGCCCGACGGCGTCGACGTCACCATGTTGCCGGCCTGATCGACGATGTCGAAGTGCACGGTGTCGCCGACCACCTCGCCCATGCGGCCGACGGTCGGTTCGCCGGCGCCCATGCCGGCGACGATCTTGGCGCCGGTCTTGAGCTTCACGATAGAGCCGAAGCCCTCGACCGAACCCGGGCGCAGCTCCATCGACGCAGTGTGGTGGACGAGCCTGCGCCGCTCGTCGTTGTAGGCGTCGGACAGCAGCGTTTCGATCGGCACCTCGGCGAAGTCGGGATCGCCGTAGAACTTCTCGCGGTCGGCGAAGGCGAGCTTGGAGCATTCGACCACGGTGTGGATGAACTCCGCGCCGGTCGGATCGGCGCCGTCGAGGTCGAAGCCCTTGAGCAGCGCAAGCTGCTGCAGCATCACCGGCCCCTGTGACCACACGCCGGCCTTGCAGGCGGTGTAGCGGCCGTAGTCGTAGGTGAGCGGCGCCTCGACGTGCGCCTCCCAGCCCGCCATGTCGTCGCCGGTGAGCACGCCGCGATGGCGCTCGCCCGATGTGTCCATGATCTCTTGCGTTCGGCAGAAGCGGTCGATCGCTTCCGCAACGAAGCCCTCGCTCCAGGCGAGCCGCGCCTTCTCGATCTGCTTCACGCGGTCGCCGCCCACGCTCTCGGCTTCGCGCAGGATGCGGCGGTAGGTGTCGGCGAGCGTCTTATTGGTGAACAGCGTGCCGGGCGTCGGCACGTTGCCGTCCGGGAGATAGACCGCGGCGGAAGTAGGCCAGTGCTGCTTGAACAACTGCTCGACGGTGGCGATGGTCGCGCTCGCGCGCTCGACCAGCGGATGGCCCTCGCTCGCGTAGTAGATCGCCGGCGCCAGCACCTCGGACAGGTACATGGTGCCGTAATCGCGCAGCAGCATCATCCAGGTGTCGAACATGCCGGGCACACACGCGGCCAGGAGCCCGGTGCCGGGCATCATGTCCAGGCCGAGCTTGCGGAAATGCGCGATGGTGGCGGCGGCCGGCGCCGGTCCCTGGCCGCAGATCACTTCGACCTTGCCCTTGCGCACGTCGTGCACGATCACCGGCACGTCGCCGCCAGGACCGTTGAGATGCGGCTCGACGATCTGCAACGTAAAGGCGGTCGCGACCGCGGCGTCGAACGCGTTGCCGCCCTTTTCCAGCACACCCATTCCGACCGCGGTGGCGATCCAGTGCGTCGAGGTCACGACGCCGAACGTGCCGTCGATCTCCGGACGCGTGGTGAAGGGATTCGGATTGATGTTTTTCATGGGGAGACGGGCCTGGTGGCGGGAGCCCGACCTAACCAGTTTTCGCCAATCGCCTCAATCGCTGATTCGATCGCGCGAGGTAACATTCCCGCCAATCGATCGTGCGCGAAACCCCAAACGCGAACGCGTTGCAACCGCGTGGACCTGGCAGAACCGGCCTGATAATTTCGCAATCGACAAACAAGAAGCGACACAGGGAGCGACAATCATGCGCCTGGGTTTGTGGGCCGGTCTTATTGCGGCCGTTGTGTTCGGCGCGGACGCCGCTGCGCAGGTCACGGTCTTGCGCAATGCCACTGTGATCGACGGCACCGGCTCACCGCCGCAGGCCAATATCACCATCACGATCGAGCGCGGCCGCATCGTTGACATCGCGCCCACGCCGCAAGGGCCGTCCGTCACCGCGACGATGGCCGGTACGACCGTGATTGACCTCACCGGCAAGTTCGTGGTGCCCGGAATCATCAACGGCCACGGCCATGTTGGGCCGCCGCCGCGCGACCCGCAATTGCGCCAGTACGCGCTCTACGGCGTGACCACCACGACCAGCATGTATTTCGACCAGGACGACGTGCAGGCGTTCAAGGAGCGGCAGAAGGCCGGCGACCTGCGCGGCGCGCGCATCATGACAGTGATGTATCGCTTCATGTCGGAGCCGTTCCGGCCGGGCTCGGAGATGAAGACACCGGAGCAAGCGCGCGCCAAGGTCGACGAGATCGTCGATAAGGGCACCGACTTCGTGAAGGTGTGGATCGACGCCCAGGGTGGCCGGCATCCCAAGCTCACGCCCGAGTTCACCGCCGCCGTCATGGATCAGGCGAAGAAGCACAACAAGATCCGCATGGCGCACATCGTCGAGCTTGCCGACGCGCGCCGGATCGTCGACCAGGGCGTCAACATCCTGGCGCACAACGTGCGCGACCAGGAGATTCCGGACGACTTCATCGCGACGTTGAAGGAAAAGAACGTCTCGGTGATCTCGACGCTGGCGCGCGAAGAAGCGCTGTTCGTGTTCGGCGAGGGCAGCAACGGGCCGGCGTTCACCGATAACCCGTTCTTTCAGAAAGGCCTGACGCCGGAGCGGCTCGCGCTGCTCAAGAGCAAGCACCACGACGAGCAGGCGAACGACCCGGCGCGTCCGCGCTGGCTCAGGATGTTCGACACCGACAAGAAGAATCTCAAGAAGCTCGCCGACGCCGGCATCAAGTTCGGTTTCGGCACCGACTCGGGCGGCGCGCTCGACCGTTACTTCATCCAGGGCTATTTCGAGCACCGCCAGATGGAGCTGATGCGCGACGCCGGCCTCACGCCCATGCAGATCGTCCAGGCGTTCTCGAAGAACAACTCCGAGATGCTCGGGATCGACAAGGACTTCGGCACGCTCGCCAAGGGCAAGGCCGCGGACCTTCTGGTGCTCACCAAGAACCCGCTCGACGACATCACCAACATGCGCAGCATTGAAGCCGTCTATCTCGGCGGCCAGAAATTCGAATAGGAAGCGCCCCCATGAAAACGATGCTGATCGCTGTCACGGCGGCGCTGGCCGTTGCCGCTGCTCTGTCCATCTCGCCCCTGCTCGCCCAGAGCGTGCCGAAGTTCGCGGTCGATTCGACCTGGCCCAAGGACCTGCCGAAGGATTGGATCACCGGCCAGCTTGGCGGCGTCTGCGTAGGCGGTGGCGACGAGGTCTATGTCGTCAACCGGCGCAACATCACCGACGAGGAGAAGGAAACTTCGATTTCCGCGCCATCCATCATCAAGTTCGATCCCGACGGCAACGTCACCGGCTCATGGGGCGACGACAGCACCGTACCGCGCTCGATCCACGGTTGCTTCGTCGATCGCGAGAAAAATGTCTTCGTTGCCGGCAACGCCGACGGAGCCATCCAGAAATATTCACCGGACGGCAAGCTGCTGTTGCAGATCGGCACGCGCGGAAAGTTCGACTCGGTCGACGGCACGCGGCGCGGCAAGGGCCTCAACGCGGCGCACGACCAGTTCCACATGCCGTCCGCCATCGTGACCGATCCGGCCAACGGAGACATCTACGTGTCCGACGGCTACGGCAACCGCCGTATCGCGGTGTTCGACGAGTCCGGCAAGTTCCTGCGGCAGTGGGGCCGCCAGGCGACCGACGAGGAGACGCAGCAGGGCGTGCCGGGCGTGTTCGCCGAGGTCGTGCACTGCATCGCCATGAGCAACGCCGGCCTCATCTATGCCTGCGACCGTCAGGGCAACCGCGTGCAGGTGTTCCGGAAGGACGGCACCTTCGTGCGCAGCATCCCGATCCCGAACAAATCGGGCAAGCTGCCCGACAAGCGCGGCACCGCATGGTGGGTGGCGTTCTCGCCCGACCCCGAGCAGAAGTACATGTACATGATGAATGGTGGCATCGAGGAAGTGCATATCCTCGACCACGCCAGCGGAAAAATTCTGTCGAGCTTCGGACGGCCCGGCCACCAGCTCGGCAACTTCACCCACGGCCATACGCTGGCGGTCGATTCCAAGGGCAACATCTACGTGGCGGAGACCGACTGGGGCCGCCGCGTACAGAAATTCAAGCCCGTCGGCCAGTAGTTCGGCGCGACGCGTTGCCGCGAATTCGGTGCGCCCCCTCCCCCGCCTGCGGGGGAGGGTTGGGGAGGGGGTAAGCTTGCTCAGACTTGGCCCTCAGGCCCTCTCCCGCCGCTCTGCGCGCGGCGACCTCTCCCGCAAGCGGGAGAGGTGAAGCCAGCGGCACGGGCGGTGCAAAATTCGCGCGAGCGTGTCTGAGTCGAAAGGAGGCTACGCGCGCTGACCGGCCAATTCGGCCCGCGCGGGGCCCGCGTCAGCGCGGCCGCGGAAATACGGGATGACCTCCTTGCCGAAAATCTCCGTGCTCTTCTTGGTCAGCTCATGCGGCAGCGTGCCGAACTGCATCATCGGCAGGAGATAACCAAAACCGATTTCCTTCTGATACTTCTCGATCTTCTCGCGCAGCGTTGCGGCGCTGCCGCACAGGAACATGCCGCGCTCGATCACATCGTCGATCGTCTGTTTGCCGCCGATCGCCGCCTTGGCCTGCATCACGCCCATCATCGACTGCAGCGACAGGTAGCCGGGCGGCAGCAGCATCTCCCGCGGCATCCTGAGGAACTTGTTGAGGAAGGTCTCGATGTGCGGCTTCGCTTCGCGATAGGCGATCTCGTCGGTTTCGGCCGCGTAGGCCGGGATCGACCAGCCGACCTGCTCGGCGGTCGCCGTGTAGCCGTAACGGTCGGCGCATTCGCGGTACATCGCCATGTAGCGTGCGAGCGCCGCGACCGGGCTGTAGGTCTGCAGGTAGGTGTACTTGCGCGACGGATGCGAGGCCCATTCGATGGTCTCGCGCGAACCTTGCGAGGGAATCCAGATCGGCGGATGCGGCTGCTGATAACAGCGCGGCCAGGTGTTCACATACTCGAAGTGATAGTATTTGCCCTCGAACGGGAACGGGCCGGTCCGCGTCCACGCCTGAATGATGAGATCGTGCGCCTCCTGGAAGCGCGCGTGCGACTCCGCCGGATTGGCGCCCCAGGAGTGATACTCCGCGCCGATGCCGCGCACGAAGCCCGCCACCAGCCGCCCGCCCGTGATGTTGTCGAGCATCGCGTATTCCTCGGCCACCACCAGCGGATTGTTGAGGAGCGGCAGCGCGCGGCCGAGCACCGCGATCTTGACGGTCTTGGTGCGGCGCGCGAGCGCGCCCGCCATGATGCTGGGGATCGGCATGATGCCGTAGGCGTTCTGATGATGTTCGTTGACGCAGACGCCGTCGAAGCCGGCCTCTTCGGCGTATTCGATCTCGTCGAGATAACGGTTGTAGAGCTGGTGGCCGATCTTGGGATCGTAGTAGCTGTTGGGCAGCGTCACCCACGCCGAGTCGTAGGTCTTGTCGTAGTCGAGATCGAGCGCCGCATAAGGCATGAGGTGAAAGAAATAGAACTTCATGGCCCGGCCTCCTCGATGAACGCTGTGAGCTTGCCGACCCACTGATCGGCCTGCTCGACCTGCGGGACGTGGCCGCAATTCTTGATCACCTCGAGCCGCGCGCCCGGGATGAGCTTGGCGAATGCCGGGCCATAGGCCGGCGGGATGACCTTGTCGTCGTCGCCCCACAGGATCAGCGTCGGCAGCTTGATACGATGCAGCCACTTGGCGAGATGCGGGTTGTAGAGCCGCGGCTGCCAGGCGAGCTTGGCCGAGGCGAGACGGTTTTTCATGTCCGCCATCTGTTCGGCCTCGCCGACCGGCTGCCGCGGTTGCGCGTCGGCAAATGCCTGATCGTGAAACAGGTTGCGCGCGAATGTTTCCGGCGACCAGAGGAAAATGTCGCCCTTGCTGACGCCCTTGACGTGAATGCCGGCCGAGGCCGAGAGCACCAGCGACTTGAGCTTCGCACTCGACCGCACCGCGATCTCGGCCGCGATCCAGCCGCCGAGTGAAGTACCGACGAGATGGACGCCGTCGAGGCCAAGCTCGTCCATCAAATCGAGATAGAAGTAGGCCAGATCGCCGATGTTATCGAGCCAGTCCGGCATGTCGGAGCCGCCGAAGCCGGGATGTTCCGGCACGATCACGTCGAAGCGCTGCGCCAACAGCTCCATGAACGGCAGCCATTCCGCCGCGCCGCGCGCGCCGTGCAGGTAGAGGAGCGGCGGCCCGCTTCCGCCGCGCATGAGCCGCACGCGGCAGTTGTCGATCGTCTCAAACGATTCCCGATGCGGCAATTTGCGTTTCCTATGATGCGCCTTGGGCGGCGTATGCGTTATCGTTGGCCGGCGGATAATGCTTGAGCAGCACACGCCCCGGCAATAGCTTGGCCCTCATCACACGCGGGTTGCGGGAAACTCCTCAATCCGAGCGGAGACTGTTTTTGCGGCAACTTGGTTTGATCCTCGGCGCCGCGCTCGCCTTGGGCGCGAACGGCACGAGCTTGGCGCAAGGCGCGCGCGAGCCTGGGCCGCTCTCCGCCGCCAAGACCGCACTGGTGCCGTTCGAGAATTCGCCGTTTCCCTATCGTGGCGAGATACCGGAGAAGAACCGGCCGTTCATGGACGCCGTGGAAGGCGAGCGGCGCGGCCATACCTCGCCGCGCGGCGGCATCTATTGGGAAGACCGGAACTACAACGACCGCCGCACGCTGCTTTACTATTCCGAAAGGCTTCGACCCGCGGCGGCCAGCGCTGATCGTGGTGTTCTTCCACGGCAACGAAGCGATGCTGACCCGCGACGTGCGCGACCGTCAGCAGGTGCCGCGGCAGGTCGCCCAATCCGGATTGAATGCCGTGCTGGTGGCGCCGCAATTTGCCGTCGATGCGCTCGAACTCGAGCGCCGGCCGGTTCTGGGAGCGCGGCGTGTTCGCGCAGTATCTCGCCGAAGCCGCGCAGCGGCTGACACGGCTCTACGGCGACGAGCGTGTGCGCGGCGTCTTCGATCGCGCACCGGTCGTCATCGTGGCTTACAGCGGCGGCTACCATCCGCTGGCGTTCATCCTGAAGTCGGGCACGATCGACGACCGCGTGCGCGGCATCATCCTGCTCGACGCGCCGTTCGGCGACCTCGACAAGTTCGCCGACTGGCTGGCGCGCAAGCCGGCCTCTTTCTTCGTCAGCGCCTACGGCAAGACCGCGCGCGACGACAATGGGCAACTGCAGAAGGCTGTTGACTGACCGCGGGGTGGGATTTCGAGACCACGCTGCCCGCAAGCCTGGCGCCCGGATAGCGTGGCGTTTGTCGACTCGCCCGACGACGTGAAGCACGTGGACTTCGTCACCGATGCATGGGTGAAGGACCCGCTGAAGGCGCTGCTGCGCCGGGTGCCGGGCTTCTCCCGAACCGGCGCACTCACCGGACCATCGCCGAAGACGAAATAATTTAACTGGCCCCGGCCATTTCCTAGACGACCAACGCGCCAGCCCACCGCACGTCGTTCGCCTTCAACGTGTCGAGGAAAGTGTCCGACCAAGCCATGCGCAAAAGCGCTCCCGTCCCCGTGCCGCCGTCATATCGGGCGCGACATTAGAACACGCGAGCGCAAAGGTGGGATAGGCTATTGAAAATCGTCGGCGCCGCGGCCGGGCGCGCGGCCGGCGCGCAGGAGCATATCGGAATGGTCCGGATGATTTTTGCCGCCGTGGCCGCGCTGGCCCTCGTACCCGCCGCGCCACCGGCGCTCGCGCAGCCCTACCCAGCGCGCCCGATCACGCTGGTCGTGCCGTTCGTGCCGGGCGGCAGCGCCAGCATTGTGGCGCGCAGCGTCGCCGACAAGATGGCGGAAGCACTCGGTCAGCAAATCGTGGTCGACAATCGCGGCGGCGCCGGCGGTACGGTCGCGACCCGCGCGGTGGCGAAGGCCGCGCCGGACGGTTACACGCTGCTGGTCATCACCAGCGCGACGGTCGGCACCTCGCCGAGCCTGTTCAAGAATCTCGGTTACGATCCGCGCAAGGATTTCGACCCAATCGGGCTGATCGCCGCGACACCCAATCTCCTGGTGGTGCATCCGAGCTTTCCGGCCCGCACGGTCGCCGAACTGGTCAAGGTCGGCAGAGCGGCTGCCGAGCCCATCCCGTACGGCTCGCCGGGCGTCGGCACGCTCAATCATCTCACCGGCGAGCTTGTGGCGCATGAGACCGGCATCAAGCTTGCCCACGTCCCCTACAAGGGCGCAGCTCCCGCGCTCAACGATCTGATCGGCGGGCACATCAAGCTGTTGTTCACTGCCATCCCGACGTCGGCCGGTCAGCTTTCCGCCGGGACGATCGTGCCATTGGCAGTCACTGGGAAAAAACGCGCGCCGCTTGTTCCCGATGTGCCGACGTTCGCCGAGGCCGGCCTGCCCGGCATCGACGTGCCGCTGCGCTGGGGCATGGCGGCGCCGGCCGGCACGCCGCGCGCAATCGTCGAGAAGCTCAACAAGGCGCTGAATGCCGCACTCGCAACCGACGAGGTGCGCTCGCGCCTTGCCGTCGAAGGCGCCGAAGCGGCACCGACGACGCCGGAACAGTACGCCGCGCTGATTGACCACGAGGTGACAATGTGGTCGACGCTCGTCAAGGATGTCGGGATCAAACCCGAATAAGGGCGACGCCCAAATAGAGCCGGCCCTCGGAACGGCTGGCCGCGGAGGAAAGGGTGATGCCAATGCCGGATTGTATCAGGAGCGGCCTCGCCGCGGCGGCGCTGATCATCTGTCCCGCACTGCTCGCGCCGGCAGGCGCACAGCCATATCCGAACAAGCCGATCACGCTTGTCATTCCGCTGCCGACGGGCGGCAGCAACGACATCATGGCGCGCGCCGTCGCCGACAGGCTCAGCGCATCGCTCGGGCAACAGGTAGTGGTCGAAAGCCGCCCGGCGGGCGGCAGCGGCACCGTGGGCACCCGCCAGGTCGCGAAAGCGCCGCCCGACGGCTACACGATCCTGCTCGGTTACACTTCGACGCTTGCGACCGGGCCGCACATATTTCCCAATGTCGGCTACGATCCGCGCAAGGACTTTGCGCCCATCGGCCTGATCGCATCGGCGCCCGCGCTGCTCCTGCTGCATCCCAGCATGACGGTGCGCAACGTCGCCGAGCTGATCGCGCTGATGAAGAGTTCCAGCGAGCCGTTCCAGGTCGGTACGCCGGGCGTCAGCACGGTCAATCATCTGGCCGCGGTGCTGTTCGCCCAACAGGCCGGCGTGAAGCTGCAGCACATTCCCTACAAGGGCTCGCAGCCGCTTATCACCGACCTGATCGGCGGGCATGTCAAGGTCGGCTTCAATCCGATTCCGGTCTCGCGCGCCGCGCTCGAAGGCAAGCTCATTCGCGCGCTCGCCGGCACATCTCTCAAACGCTCGACCTATCTTCCCGACCTGCCGACGGTCTCGGAATCCGGATTACCCGGCTTCGATGCCGTATTGACCTACGGACTGGTCGCGCCGGCCGGCACGCCGCGCTCGATCATCGACCGGCTGAATAAGGAATTGCGCGCGGCGCTGGTGACCGACGAGGTGAAGCGCCGTCTCACACAGGAGGGCGCCGAACCGATGCCGACCACGCCCGAGGAGCACGCGGCGGTGATCGACGCCGAGGAAACCAAATGGTCGGCCCTGATCAAGGCAGCCGGACTGAAGGCGGAGCACTGAACGATGAAGACGCGCGTATCGATCGGTTCGATTCTAGTCGTGACGGCATTCGCCGTATCGGTCACGGCCGCCGCGCAGGACTTCCCCACGCGTCCGATCACGCTGATCGTTCCCTACTCGGCGGGCGGCGGCAACGACGTGATGGCGCGCGTGGCGGCCGACAAGATGAGCAAGACGCTCGGCCAGCAGATCGTGATCGAGAACCGCGGCGGCGCCGGCGGCTCGATCGCCACCCGCCAGATCGCCAAAGCGGCGCCCGACGGCTATACGCTCGGCCTCGGCGGCACCGGCACGCTCGCGATCAATCCGACGCTCTACGCCAATGTCGGGTACGACCCGCGCAAGGATTTTGCGCCGATCGGCCTCATTGCCACCGGAGCGTTGGTCGTTGTGGTGAAGCCGTCACTGCCGGCACGCTCGATCCCAGAGTTGATCGAACTCGCCAAAAAGGAACCGGGTAAAATCACCTTCGCATCCGCCGGCACCGGCAGCGGCATCCATCTGGCAGCGGAATACTTCGCAACGCTTGCCGGCATCAAGCTGGTGCACGTCCCCTACAAAGGCAGCGCACCCGCGCTGACGGATCTCGTCGGCGGACACGTATCGATTTACTTCTCCTCGCTGCCGCCCGCGATCCAGCTTGTGCGCGAAGGCAAGGTGCGCGCCCTCGCGATTACCGGTGCCAAGCGCTCCCCGCTCCTGCCCGATCTGCCGACGGTGGCCGAGGCCGCGCTTCCAGGTTACGAGGCCGTGCTGCACTACGGCATCGTGGCGCCCGCCGGCACACCCCGAGCGATCGTCGAGAAACTCAGCGCTGCGTTGAGCGCCGCCGTGATGTCGGACGACTTGCGCAAGAAACTCGCCGACGACGGGGCCGAGCCGCTCGTCTCGACGCCGGAGGAATACGCCGCCGACATCGACCGCGAGGAAACGAAATGGTCGGCCGTCGTGAAGAAGTCGGGCGCCAGGGCGGATTAAAACGGAAGCCATCGGCTTGGGCCTCGTGTCCCGCTGCAACGACCTGCTATAAGAGCGCATGGACGCCACAGTCGACGCCAAAGGCAAGAGCGAGGCGACGTGGCAGCACGATCTCTACGATCTGTTGCGCCGCGGCGGCATCACGCAGTTCTGCTACGTACCGGATGCCGGTCACGCGATCCTGATCGACCGCTCGCTCGCCGATCCCGAGGTCCACTCCGTCGCGCTCACCACCGAGGAAGAAGGCGTGGCGATGATCGCCGGCGCCGACCTCGGCGGCGCGCGCGCCGTGCTGCTGATGCAGTCGAGCGGGGTCGGCAACTGCATCAACATGCTGTCGCTGATCAAGGGCGGACGCTTCCCGTTCCTCACGCTGGTCAGCATGCGCGGCGATTTCGGCGAAGGGAATCCCTGGCAGTTCGCCATGGGCCAGGCGACGCAACCGGCGCTCGAAGCGATGGGCGTCATCTGCCTGCGCATCGAGCGGCCCGAGGACGTCATCTCGACCGTGAGCGCCGCGCTCACCATGGTGTACAAGGGCGGCCAGGCGGTGGCGGTTCTGCTCACCCAGCGGCTGATTGGCGCCAAGCCGTTTTGAGGTTCACTGTGCCGGTCGAAGCGAAACGGGAAAAAGCGATGGCCGCGGCTGCGGCGCCGGGCTTCGTGCTGGAGCGCAGCGAAGCGGTGCCGGCGCTGATCGGCAAGCATGAGGACTTCCTGTTCATCGCCGGCCTTGGCGGCACCGCGTGCGACGTCGGCGCGGTGACGGGCGACAGCGCGCACGTCTATTCGCTCGGCGGCGCAATGGGTGCTCCCTGCATGATGGGACTGGGGCTTGCGCTGGCGCGGCCCGACAAGCGCGTGCTGGTGGTCACCGGCGACGGCGATCTACTCATGAGCATCGGCGCGCTCGCAACCATCGCGGTGATCAACCCGCCGAACCTCGCGATCGTCTGCGTCGATAATGGCCATTACGGCGAGACCGGCTGGCAGAAGAGCCACACCAGCCTGGGCGTCGATCTCGAGAAGATGGCGATTGGCGCTGGCATCAAACGCACCTGCACGGTCGCGGCCGAGAGCGACATCGCGCAGGGCGCGCGCATGATCCGCGAGGGCAACGGCACCTCGTTCGTGCTGTTGCGCGTGCGGCCGACCGAGCCGGCACAATTCAAGCGCAACTTCGATGCCTCGCTCTGCCGCGACCGCTTCAAGGCGGCGCTGACGCCATAGAACGATGATGCGACGCCAGATGATTGGAGCCAGGATTTTCCCATTCTCCGTTCGTGCCCGCGAAAGCGGGCATCCAGTTCTTTGTTGATCTTTTCGGGGTCCCCGCTTTCGCGGGGACGAACGGAAGCGATTGATCGGCCTTCTTGGGAGAGTACAGGATGCAGTTCAGCTTCACCGAAGAGCAGCAATTGTTCGCCGACAGCGTGCGCGGGTTCGCGCTCGCGCATCTCGAGAAGGACAAGCTCAAGCGCGCCCACGACCCGCACTACCCGTTCGACGTCGCACAACTCATGAGCAAACAGGGCCTCATGGGCATCACCATCCCGGAGGCCGACGGCGGTATCGGCGGCTCGCTGATGGATGCGGTGATCGCCATCGAGCAGGTCGCGGGAGTGTGCCCGCGCTCGTCCGACGTGGTGCAGTTCGGCAATTTCGGCCCGATCCGCACCTTCGCCGAATATGGCTCGCCGGCGCAGAAGGCGCGCTGGCTGCCAGACCTGCTGCAAGGCCGCATGGTGATGAGCCTCGGGATCACCGAGCCGGACGCCGGCTCGGCGGCGACCGAGCTCAAGACCGCCGCCAAGGCCGACGGCACGCACTACATCCTCAACGGCAGCAAGCTGTTCTCCACCTTCAGCCCGGACGCGGCGATTTTCCTGGTCTATGTGCGCTTCGGACCCGGCCTCGGCGGCATCGGCTCGGTCATCGTCGAGCGTGGCACGCCGGGCTTCACCATCGGTCAGCCGTCGAGCTTCATGAGCGGCGAGGAATGGTGCGAGCTGCATTTCGACAACTGCCGCATCTCCGACCGAGAACGTGCTGCTCGGGCCCGGCGGCTTCAAGAAGCAGATGGCGGGTTTCAACATCGAGCGCATCGGCAACACTGCGCGCTCGCTCGCCTTCGGCCGCTACGCGTTCAATCAGGCGCGCGAGCATGCGCTCACTCGCAAACAGTTCGGCCGGCCGCTGTGCGAGTTCCAGGGGCTGCAATGGAAGTTTGCCGACATGGCGATCAGGCTCGAGGGCGCGCAGCTTCTGCTCTACCGCGCCGCCGCCAATGCCGACCGCGGCCTGCCGTCGGCCTACGAGACCGCGGTGGCGAAAGCCGCGTGCAACGTGACCGGCTTCGAGGTGGCGAGCGAAGCGGTGCAGATCATGGGCGCCATGGGCTACAGCCGCGAGAACCTCGTCGAATGGTGCATGCGGCGCTGCCGCGGCTGGATGATCGCCGGCGGCTCGGTGGAGATCCTGAAGAACCGCATCGCCGAGCATGTGTTCGACCGCCGCTTCGACCAGCGGCCGCCCAAGACCGCGCAGGCGGCGGAGTAATGCTCTTGCCGCGGGTCCGCGTCTCTCCGCTTCACCTCCCCCGCTTGCGGGGGGAGGTCGACGCGCGCAGCGCGTTGGGAGGGGGAATGGAATCAAAATCCTCAATAGCTACGAGCTCATCGCCCTCTCCCCACCCCTCCCCCGCAAGCGGGGGAGGGAGCGGAGAGACCGCCGCAACGTCACGCCATCTGTTGCAGCCGCTGCTTTCGCCGCGCTCGGTCGCGATCGTCGGACAGTCGGACGATGCGTCGAAGACTGCCGGGCGGCCGCTGAAATATCTGCGGCAGGCGGGCTACACGGGAAAAATCTATCCGATCAATCCGCGGCGCGAGCAGGTACTGGGCGAGCGCGCCTGGCCGTCGCTTGCGGCGCTGCCGGAGGCGCCCGAGCACGCCTATATCGTGACCGGAACCGAAGCAGCGGTGGAGGCGATCGCCGAGTGCGGCCGGCTCGGCGTGAAGGTCGCGACAGTCCTCGCAGACGGCTTTGCCGAATACGGCGCCGAAGGCATGGCGCGCGAAGCGCGGCTGCGCAAGGTTTGCGCCGAGACCGGCATCCGGGTGGTCGGGCCGTCGAGCCTCGGCGTGGTCGACCTGCGCAGCAAGGCAATGCTCACCGCCAATCCGACGTTCGATGAGCCCGGCCTGCCGGTGGGCCGGATTTTCGTCGCCTCGCATTCGGGCAGCATGATCGGCTCGATCTTCTCGCGCGCTCGCGCGCGCGGGATCGACTTTGCCGCGCTGGTTTCAGTCGGTAACGAGGTCGATCTCTCGCTCGGCGAGATCTGCGCCGCGACGCTCGACGATCCCGGCATCGACGGCTACATGCTGTTTCTCGAAACCATGCGGCATGCCGACTGGCTGCGGCGCTTCGCGCTCGGCGCGGCGGCACGCGGCAAGCCCATTCTCGCCTACAAGCTCGGACGTTCGGCCGCAGCGCGCGAACTCGCGGTCTCGCATACCGGCGCGCTTGCCGGCGAGGACGACGTCGCCGACATGTTTCTCGCCGAATGCGGCATCGCGCGCGTGCTGACGCTCGACGGCCTGATCGAAGGCATGCCGCTGATCACGCGCGTGCCGATCGCTGCCCGCACGGCGACCCGCAAGACGGTCGGGGTTGTGACCACCACGGCCGGCGGCGCCACCATGGTGGTCGATCCGCTGAGCCTGCGCGGTCTTTCGGTCGAGGCGCCGAGCCCCGAGACGCTGGGGCGAATCCAGGCGGCGACCGGCATCCCGGTGAAGTCCGCGCGTCTGATCGATCTCACGGTCGCGGGCGCGCGCTACGACGCCATGAAGGCAACGCTCGACATCATGCTGGCAGCGCCGGAATTCGATTTCGTGCTCGCCGCCGTCGGCTCGTCGGCGCGCGCGCATCCCGAAGACGACGGTGCAGCCGATCATCGACAGCGCTGGCGCCGGAAAGCCGCTCGCCGCCTTCCTGGTGCCGGATGCGCCACAGGCGCTGGCGATGCTCGCGCAGGCGGGCGTGCCGGGCTTCCGCACGCCGGAAGCCTGCGCCGATGCAATTGCGGCCGCGCTGTCGCGGCGCGCGCCGCGGCCCGATCTAATGACCGATACTTCAACACCGTCATGGCCGGGCTTGTCCCGGCCATCCACGTCTTGCGTCATAGAAGAGAAGAGAGGCGTGGATGCCCAGGCAAGCCTGGGCATGACGAAGGAGTGAGTCCGGGGATGCTCGACGAACTGGAAGCCGGCGCACTGCTCGATCGCCTCGGCATTGCGCGCGCGCCATCGGTTGCGCTCGATCCCGGATTGCGGGAAGCCCCTGCCCTGCCCTTCGCCTATCCGGTCGCAGTCAAGGTGCTGTCGTCCGGCATCGCGCACAAAACCGATGTCGGCGGCGTGGTGCTCAACGTAATCGACGACGAAGCTCTCATAGCCGCGATCCGAGAATATCGCCGCTTCGGTGGCTCAGCATTCCTCGGGCACAGCCGTCGAACGTGTCCTGGTGCAGCCGATGGTGTCGGGGCTGGGCGAAGTGCTGATCGGCTATCGCATCGACCGCGATGTTGGCCCGCTGGTGCTCGTCGCGGCGGGCGGCGTGTTGACCGAAATCGAGCGCGACCGCAGCCTGCGGCTCGCTCCAGTCGACCTCGCGACCGCGCACGAGATGATCGCGGAGGTGCGTGGGCTCAAGGTCTTCACCGGCTATCGCGGCAAGCCAAAGGGCGATCTCGAGGCGCTTGCGCGAGCGATCGTTGCGTTGTCTCAACTCGCCGGGGACCCCGCCGTGGCCGAGGCCGAGGTCAATCCGCTGATCGTGCTCCCCGCCGGCAAGGGCGTTATCGCGGTCGACGCGCTGGTGCGTCTCGCGTAGCTCATTCGCATGCGTTAACGTCCCTCCGTCAGGGCTGATGTTCCGGAGCTTCCATGTCCCACGCCGAAGCCGTCCACACGCTGCATCCCGCTGCCGGCGCGACACAGGCGATCGTCGATTTCGTCGGCACGCTGCGTCATGACGCGCTCTCCGAGGAGGTGCGCCACTACGCGCGGCGGCATCTGCTCGACACCGTCGGGGTGATGATCGCCGGCGCGCCCGGCGACGTGGCCACGCGTGCGGAAGCCGTGGTCGCAGCGGTGCGTCCGGCCGGCAACGTGCCGGTACCCGGCCGCGCGCGGCGTGCCGACCTACTTGATGCCGCGTTCCTCGCAGGCACCGCGGCGCACGGCATCGAGCTTGATGACGGCTACCGCCACGGCTCGGCGCATTGCGGCTGCACCGTCATCCCGGCCGCGCTCAGCGTCGCCTATACGCAGAAAGCGTCCGGCACGGCGCTGATCGAGGCATCGTGGCGGGCTACGAGACCGCCATCACACTGGCGCGCGCCTGCGCGCCCGATCTGCGCCAGCGCGGCTTTCATCCAACCAGCGCGGTCGGCCCGTTCGGCGCCGCCATGGCGACCGGCAAGCTGCGCGGGCTCAACGCCGACAAGCTCGGCCATGCGCTCGGCCTTGCGGCCTCGAGCGCGGCGGGCCTGTTCGCCTTCGTCAACGGCGGCGGCGACATCAAGCGCCTGCACGCCGGCCACGCCTCGCGCGAAGGCCTGCAGGCCGCGCTGCTCGCCGAGCAGGGCGTCGAGGGGCCGCCCGCCGTGATCGAGGCGCGCGACGGCTTCATGCAGGCGTTCGCGTTCGGCCGTTCGGACAAAGCGCGAGCAATTGCCCTGCCGCCGGCCGTGCCGTTCGGCATCACCGACTGCTACATCAAGCCTTACGCCTGCTGTCGCCACATCCAGCCGGCGGTCGAGGCGCTGTTCGGGCTGCTCAATGACGAGAAGATTGCGACCGATGACATTGAGCGGGTCGAGGTCGAGACCTACAAGATCGCGGCCGAACACGCGCATACCGGCTGGGACGATTTCGCCAGCGCGCAACTGAGCTTCCCTTACATGATGGGGGTAGCGGCGCGCTTTCGCGGCGTGAGCTTCGCGCATTTCGACGAGAAGACGCGGGCCGATCCTGCCTTCCATGCATTTGCGCAGAAGCTCACGGTGACCGCGCCGGTCGAGATCGATGCGCTCTATCCGCGGCTACGCCCCGCGCGCGTCACGGTGAAGACCGCGCGCGGCAAATTCGTAAGGCAGGCGGACGAAGCGCTTGGCTCGCGCATCGTGCCGCTCGACGACGCCGGGCTGAAGGCTAAGTTCTACGACCTCGTCGGGCCGATGTTCGGCGCGGCGCGGACACACGAACTTACGGGGCAGCTTTGGGCGATTGAATCGATGAACAACATCGCACCGCTTCTCGACTCGCTCGCCAAGCCGGCCTAGCCGGCTTCACCTCTCCCGCTTGCGGGGGAGGTCGGCGCCGAAGGCGCCGGGAGGGGGAAATCGCCTCGCGATCGGCATGCTCACCCCCTCCCCACCCCTCCCCCGCAAGCGGGAGAGGGGGCCCACCGAGTATGCGGCACTGTCAGAAGCAACCTCACCCATATCTCGGAAACAGCGCGAGCGCATTATCGCGGTCGATGGCGGCGCGTTGCGCGGGAGGCAGATCGCGCGCCTCGTGCGTCTTCACCGCCTCGGCGATCACTCGCGGGTTGGCAAACGGGTAATCCGTCCCGAACACGATCCGCTCCGGTAGCGCCACGTGATCGAGCGCGCCGAATGTCACGTCGCCCGGCGCGAGCGCGTTGTCGTACCAGAAGCGCCGGAAGGCAGCGAACACCTGCTCCTGCGAGAGTTGCGGCAGCCGCTTGTCGATCATCGGCGAGACCGCGAGCCGCCAGGCGAAATATGGCATCACGCCGCCGGCGTGCGGCAGGATGAACCGGATGCGCGGAAAGCGATCAAGCGCGCCGGTGAAGATCAGGTTCACGGCGGCGCGCGTGGTGTCGAACAGATACTCCATCATGAACGCCGGCCACGGCAACGCGAGGCCTTTGCTCGAGGGGTGCAGTCCGGGATGCACGAACACCACGGCGCCGCGCGCGTCGAGCAGCTCCATCAGCGGGTCGAAGAACGGATCGCCCAGGAACTGCTCGCCGTAGCTCGCGAACAGCGAGACGCCGTCGTGCTTGAGCGTATCGAGGCAATAGATCGTTTCCTTGACAGCCGCATCGATGTCGCCCATCGGCACCGTCGCAAGGGCGCCGAAGCGGCCGGGCCAGCGCGCCGTCAGGTCGGACGCATATTCGTTGCAACGGCGCGCCAGCGCAGCCCCGCTCTCCGGGCTGCCGAAGCCCACGCCGGGCTGCGCCAGCGAGGTGAGCGCGACCTCGATGCCGTGGTCGTCCATCAGTTCCAGCGCAAGCTCGGGCGTCCAGTCGGGATACTTGCCGATCGCGGGCCCGCGGCCGGCCGCGTAGACGGCGTCGCTGTAGAATGACGGGATGAGATGAAAATGAACGTCGATCCGGCGCGGCGATGGCATTAGTGGTGTCCAGCTCTCGTTGTCATGCCCGCGAAAGCGGGCATCCAGTATTCCTTGAATCTAAGTCACAGGCATCACCCTTTGACCAGCACCAGACTGGATCGCCCGCTTTCGCGGGCGATGACAATCGGAGATTCGGGGGCGCCCACGCAATGCTCTCCGGGGCCCGTGTTGAATTTTGCAAGCCGCCATGCCTCTATGCCGGCCAACACAGGAGGATCGGCCTTGCCCTTTATGGATGCGAACGGCATCAGCATTCACTACGAGCTTGCCGGAAGCGGCCCTTCGGTCGTGCTGCTGCATGAGATGGGCGGGACCCTCGCGAGCTGGGACAGCATCTTCCCCGCGCTGAGCGGCCGCTACCGCACGTTGCGCTACGATCAGCGCGGCGCGGGCCTCACCGAGAAGGTGCGCAACGTCACCACCGAAATCCTGCTGGCCGATCTCGAAGCCGTGCTGCAGCAAAGCGGTCTCCCTCCGCCGTACCATTTCGTCACCGTCGCGGCGGCCACCATGCAGGCCCTGCTCTACATGGAGAAGTATCCCGACCGGATCGGAAGCTTCACGTTCTGCAATCCTTTCACCGGCGCCGATCCGAGCCGGGTCGCGATGCTGCAGGAGCGCGCGGGCCTGGCCGAGCGCGAAGGCCTGCGCGCCGCCATTCCGACCACGCTCGACAACTCCTGGCCGCCGAATATCGGCGATCCGGCGGCGTACGCCACCTATCGCGGGCGCTACATGGCGCACGATCCGGTGTGCTTTGCGGCGCTAAACCGGTCGATCGCGCAGCCCAACGTGACACACCTCGCAAAAGACATCAGCAAGCCTACCATGGTGGTCGGCGGCCGGTTCGACAAGGTGCGGCCGCCAGCGGCGAGCGAGGCGTTCGCCAAGACAGTCCCTGGCGCACGCTACGAGCTGATCGACGCCGTCCACATGATGCCCGCGCAGGCGCCGGGCCCGCTGCTCGCGCTGCTGCAGGATTTTTTGGGCCAGCATGCGCGGTAGCAACCAGCCGCCAAGCCGCGTAACATTCTCGGCTGTCATCGCCCGCGAAAGCGGGCGATCCAGTATTGAAGACGGCGCGACTGGATGCCCGCTTCCGCGGGCATGACAACCTAGCGTGAGGACATAGCAATGAAAATCAAAGCCAACGGCATTAACATCAATTACCAGGTCGACGGGCCGGAGAGCGCGCCCTGGCTCATCTTCAGCAATTCGCTCGCCACCGACCTGCACATGTGGGACCCACAGGCGGCCGAGCTGTCGAAGTCGCTGCGCGTGCTGCGCTACGACCAGCGCGGCCACGGCCAGACCGAGGCGCCTTCCGGACATTACACCTTCGAATTACTGATCGCGGACGCGGTCGCGCTGATGGACGCGCTCGGCATCAAGCGCGCGCATTTCGGCGGCCTGTCGATGGGCGGCGCGACCGCGCTCGGGTTCGCGGAGAAGCATCCCGATCGCCTCGACAAGGTGATCGTCTGCAATTCGCCCTGCCAGTCGACGCCGCAGAGCACGCAGCAGTGGCATGAGCGCATCACGATCGCCGAGAAGCAGGGCATGGAACCGCTGGTCGAGCCGACCGTCGGGCGCTGGTTCCCGCCGGATGTCATGAAGGCCAACCCGCCCTATCTCGACAAGGTGCGGGCGATGGTCCGCGCGACGCCGGTCAACGGCTTCATCGGCTGCGCGGCGGCGCTCGCCGACCACAACTACGCCGCAGCAGTCGCGACCGTGACGCGGCCGGTGCTGTTCATCGCGGGCGAGAAGGACGGGGTCACGCCTGCCGCCATGCGCAAGCTGAACGAGGCGCTGAAAGGCTCGCGCTATGTCGAGCTTGCCGGCGCCGGGCACATCTCCAATCTCGACCAGCCGCAGGGTTTCACCGGCGCGATCCGGGATTTCCTCGCGGCCTGACCGCGTCCTTGACGCAGATCAACGCGACGGTTGCAAACTTGCCGCATCAGCCATACGGGGGGCTGACCCTGGATAACGGCCGCCCGCTTGGGCATACTGTCGGGAAATCACGAATAGCGGCCGCGAGGCTGTCAATCAGGAGCGAACGTCATGGCCACCGTGACAATGAAGGCGCCCGCCGCGGGCGGGCTTTCCAACAAGGCGCGCGAGTTGATGGAGGCCATCAACACCGACGCCGGCAAGCATAACGTCTGGGTGCGCACGCAGGCGAACGCGCCGGCACAGAAGCCCTGGTTCAGCGAGACCGATGGTGCCGGCAGCGGGCAACTCGCCAGCGGCCGCGTCGCGGTCGCTCAGCTCAAGACCCAGCCCTATATCTGGCACTGGAAAGAATACAGCCCCTACCTCAACCAGATTTCCGAGATCGCCCGTAAGGCCGACGTGTCGCCGATCGAGTTCGCCGACCGGCAGAGCATCCTGCTGCTCAACCCAGGCCTGAACGGGCGGCTTCAGGTCACCAACACCATCCGCTGCGCGATCTCGATCTACAATCCGGGCGACGTCGCACCGGTGCATCTGCACTCACCCAACGCCAGCCGCACCATCCTGTCCAACAAGGGCGGCTACACGGTGGTCGAGGGCGAGCGCGTGACCGCCGATCGCGGCGACCTGATCCTGACGCCGAACGGCACGTGGCACGACCATGGTAACAACTCGAGCGAGCCGGTGGTCTGGATCGACACGCTCGACTGGCCGCTCATGGAATTCCTCGACGCCGCCTGGGTCGACCACGACATGCCGGGCCTGAAGGGCGGCAACGCCAATGTGCAGCCCGTGACTGTAACCGAAGGCTACTCCCGTGCGCTGTACGGTCATGGCGGCATCAAGCCGACCTTCGTCAACCACCAGCGCGGCGTCGGCCACGCGCCCGCGCCGCTATTCCACTACCGCGGCGCCGACGTGAAGGAAATGCTGCACGACCTGCGCAAAGAGAAGGGCGACAAATACGAGGGCATCAAGGTCGACTTCGTCAATCCGGTCACCGGCGAGCCGGTGTTCAAGACGCTGAACTACTCGGCGCAGCTCCTGCGCCCCGGCGAGGAAACCGAATTGAAACGCGAAACCGCCGGCACGTACTATGTCGTGATCGAAGGCACCGGCGCGACCGAGGTCGGCGGCAAGCGCTTCGAATGGGGCCACAACGATCTGTTCGTGGTGCCGACCTTCACGTGGCGCAAGCACATCAACACCGGCAAGACCGACGCGGTGATCTACTCGGTTTCCGATGCCGCGCTGATGAAGAACATCGGTCAGTACTACGCGCAGGGCCGCGACAGACACGGCAAGGTGACCGAGCTGCACTGAACCGTTCGACGGCTGAAAAGCTTGCGGCCGGAGCTTTCGCTCCGGCCGTTTGTTTTCCGGGACCGATCGTAGCTCGAATGCTTCGAGTCGCGCGGCAATCTCAGTGCGTCCCCTCCCCCGCTTGGGGGAGGGTTAGGGAGAGGGCATACGGAAAGATTTGCGCAGCTTCCCCCTCCCCACCCCTCTCCCGCAAGCGGGAGAGGGAGCAGACCGAACTTGTGGCTCAGCCTGTCGCCATCGCAAATCAGGCCTCGTCCACCACGGTGTTTCGCAGCACGCCGATCTGCGGCGACGACACCTCGACCACGTCGCCGGGCTTGAGCCAGACCGCCGGGTTGCGATGCACGCCCGCGCCGGTCGGCGTGCCGGTCCAGAGATAGTCGCCGGGCTTGAGCGTCGCGAAGGTCGAGATATAGCTGATCAGCCAGGCGAAGCCCCAGGTCAGCCGGTCGGTGGTGTCGTCCTGACGCACTTCGCCGTTCACCTTGGTGGTGACGCGCAGCGGCTTTCCGGTATCGAGATCGGTTTCGACCCAAGGTCCGAGGCTGCCGGACTTGTCGAAGTTCTTGCCCTGCGTAACATTGAGCGTGCCGTGGCGCAGCCAGTCGCGCACGCTGCCTTCGTTGCCGAGCGTGAAGCCGCCGATCATCGACAGCGCCTGCTCCTGCGGGACATGGCGACCTTCCTTGCCGATGACGATGACGATCTCACCTTCGTAGTCGAACTTGTCGGAGACCTTCGGCCGCACGATCGGTTGCCCGCTGCCGACCAGAGAGCTGGCAAAACGGCAGAACAGGTTCGGATATTTCGGAGCCTCGCGGCCGTCCTTGTACTCGGCGTTGCGCTCCGGATAGTTGATACCGACACAGATGTTCTTTTCCGGCGTCAGGATCGGCGGCAGCAGTTCGACGTCCTTGATCTGGAAGTCCGCCGGACCGTTCGCCGCCGAGCGCGCCTCCGCGATCGCGCCGGCGCGGAACACATCGAGCAGGGTTGGATACTTCGCAAGCTTGCGGCCGAGATCGATGATGCCGGTATCGCCGCTCACCGCTCCGTAGCTGGCGCGGCCCTGGGCTTTGAATGATGCGAGGCGCATTTGATCTTCTTTCGTTTTGTTGCAAGTGATCTCAGCTCTTTCTCCGTTCGTCCCCGCGAAAGCGGGGACCCAGTATAACAAGCACCGAATGCGACCCTGGGTCCCCGCTTTCGCGGGGACGAACGGTGGAGGAATTTAGTGCGAAATCGTCGCCGGCGCGCCCGGTTGCTTGAGCGGATGAGCGCGCGCGAAGGCGTCGTTCTGCATGCAGGTATCGACGATCCGCCGCACGGTCGGGTACGGCTTCGTGTCGTATTTGTAGAAGCCCGCGCCGGTCGCCTGCGTGACGAGGCAGATATCCGCAATGGTGATCTGGTCGCCCTGGCAATAGCGCCCGGTCTCCTTGCTGCCGGCGAGGTCGGTCTCGAGCGCCGTCAGTGCCGCGCCGATCCAATGATGGATGAACTTGAGCCGGGCCGGCTCGTCGAGATGCAGCTCGTGCTCGAGATACTCGCGCACCCGCGGCACCAGGAGCGGATGGGAATCGCAGGCGACGATCTGTGCGAGCCCACGCACCCGTGCGCGCGCGCGCGGCTCCTTCGGGAGAAGCGGCGGGTTGGGGTGCGTCTCGTCGAGGTATTCCATGATGGCCATCGACTGGAACAGTACCGGACCGTCGCCGTCGACCAGCGCCGGCAGCACCATCTGCGGGTTGACCTTGCGGTACGCTTCTTCACGCTGCTTGCCCTGCAGCAGGTTCACGTCGATGACCTCGTCCGGCACGATGCCTTTGAGGTTAAGGGCGATGCGCACGCGGAAAGACGCGAGCGATCGCCAGAAGGAAAAGAATTTCACGGGACCTCCCCCATTTTGGCTGGACGGCGTTGGCTTCGCCGGATTTGTGGCCGGTCCCTATCATATCAGGCCGCGGGCACAAAACCTCCGCCGCGCGAACGCCTCGCTCGCATACGGGCGTCGAGTCGCGGCAAACCCCGGGGGGCGCTGGCCGCCGCGACAAACGGCCTACTTCCGCGGCCCATAATCCCGCCTAAAAAAGCGGCGCGAGAACGCAAGCGATTTCGCTTGCGGCGTCCTGCCCGTCACTGCCGCCTTCACGCAGGAAACGGCGTGACAAGTCGCACGCGGGGCGCGAATATTGGGCCGAAAAAGGCTCGCACCGATAAAGCACGCCCCACCGTCATAAGGGGCGAATTGAGCCAACCAGGGAGGAAGGCATGATTGTGCAACGCCGCACCGTTTTGAAGGGCATGCTGGGCTCGAGCGCGATGATCGCCGCGCCCGCGATCCTGCGCGCCCAGACCGGCCCGATGAAGATCGGCTTCCTGACCGTGAAGACCGGCCCGCTCGCCTCCGGCGGCATCCAGATGGAGCAGGGACTCACGCTCTATCTCAAGGAGCGCAACAACATGCTCGCCGGCCGGCCCGTGCATCTCCTCACCGGCGACAGCGCCGGCGCACCCGCGGTTGCCCGCACCAAGATGCAGGAGTTCGTCGAGAAGGAGAACATCGCCTGCCTGATCGGGCCGCTCGCCACCGCTGAGGCGCTCGCCATCGACGACTACATCCGCGACAAGCAGGTCCCGACGCTCGAGCGTCGCCGCTGCCGAGGACATGACGCAGCGGAAGCCAAATCCGTGGTTTTGTCGGGCGACTTCCTCTTCCGCTCAGTGCAGCTATCCGATGGGCGACTATGCCGCAAAGGAGCTGAAATACAAACGGGCGGCGATGATCGCCGACGATATCGCCTACGGACACGAGCTCAACGCCGGCTTCCAGCGCGCGTTCGAGGATGCCGGTGGCAAGGTCGTGCAAAAGCTCTGGTCGCCCTTGGTCACGCCGGACTACGGAACCTATATCAGCCAGATCAAGGATAACATCGACGTCCTCTTCATCGGGTTCGCCGGCTCCAACGGCTTCAAGTTCTTCAAGCAGTACAAGGAATATGGAAAGACCAAGCCGCTGCTCGGCGGCCAGACCGCGGTTGACGAGGCCCTGCTGCAACAGATGGGCGACGAAGCGATCGGCACGATCTCGACCTGCTGGTATTCGGCGCAGATCGACACGCCGACCAACAAGAAGTTCGTCGAGGGCATGAACCGCGACTACAAGGTCGATCCCGGCTTCTATGCGGCCGCCACCTACACCAATGGCGCCGTGCTGGAAACCGCGCTCAAGAAGATCGGCGGCAAGATCGAGGACAAGACCGCACTGATGGCGGCGCTGCGCGCCAGCGACAAGGTCGAGACCGCGCGCGGCCCGGTGAGCTTCGACAAGTACGGCAACGTGGTCGGCAACGTCTACATCCGCAAGGTCGAGAAGAAGGGCGGCAAGCTCGTCAACACCGTGATCAAGACCTATCCGAACGTGAGCCAGTTCTGGACCTACGATCCCGACGAATTCCTCAAGCACCCCGTCTACAACCGCGAAAGCTGGCCGGGCAATAAGAACATCGAGCCGTAAAGGCCGCCTGCTTACATCACTTCCCAGGGAGAATACGCACAATGACTGTGAATCGCCGAACCGTCATCAAGGGAGCGCTCGCCACAGGCTTAGCGTCGCAGGCGCTGCGCGTGCCCGCCGCGGTCGCGCAGGCCGGGCCCATCAAGGTGGGCTTCCTGACCATCAAGACCGGCCCGCTGGCCTCCGGCGGCATCCAGATGGAGCAAGGCCTCACGGTCTTCTTCAAGGAGCGCGACAACAAGCTTGCCGGCCGGCCGATCGAGCTGCACACCGCCGACACCGCCGGCAACCCGGCGCAGGCGCGCACCAAGACGCAGGAACTGGTCGAGCGTCTCAACGTGTCGGTGCTGATCGGTCCGCTCGCGGCCTTCGAGGCGCTCGCGATCGACGACTACATCCGCACGTCGAAGACGCCGATCCTGACGGTGGCGGGCGCCGAGGACATGACCCAGCGCAAGGCCAATCCCTACCTGGTGCGGCCGAGCTGCACGTCGGCGCAGACGAGCCATCCGCTCGGCGAGTACGCCGCCAAGGAGCTGAAGTTCAAGCGCGCGGCGGTGATCGGCGACGATTTCGCGTTCGGCCACGAATGTGTCGCGGGCTTCCAGCGCACCTTCGAGGACAACGGCGGCAAGATCGTGCAGAAGCTGTTCACGCCGCTCAACGCGCCCGACTACGGCACCTACATCTCGCAGCTCAAACCGAACCTCGACGCGGTGTTCACCGCACATGCCGGTTCGAACGGCTTCAAGTTCATCAAGCAGCTGCGCGAGTACGGCAACCGGGTGCAGGTCCTCGGCGGCTTCACGCCGGTCGACGAGTCGCTGCTGCAACAGATGGGCGAGGATGCGCTCGGCGCGATGACCGGCAACTGGTATTCGGCGCAGCTCGATTTTCCGATCAACAAGCGCTTCGTGGCGGCGATCCAGCGCGACTACAAGGTCGACCCCGGCGTGTACGCGGCCGAGACCTATGTCTGCGGCGAAGTGCTCGATCATGCGCTCAAGCAGATCGGCGGCAAGGCCGAAGACCGCGAGCTCCTCAACAAGGCGCTGCACGAGGCGAAGGTGCCGGAGACGTTGCGCGGCCCGGTGCGCTTCGACGAACTCGGCAACGTCGTCGGCAACGCTTACGTCCGCAAGGTCGAGAAGAAGGACGGCAAATACGTCAACGCCGTCGTCAAGACCTACCCGGACGTGAGCCAGTTCTGGACCTACGGCAAGGACGAGTTCCTCAAGAACCCGGTCTATTCGCGCGACTATCCGCCGGCGAAGAACCTGGAATGATTAGTAGCGAACGTGCAGCAAGCTCGCTGCGCTCGCCCTCCCCTTGTGGAGGGTCGGGGTGAGGGTCGCACAGTGAACGTCGCCGTATAGTTCTCGTCTAACTCATTACCCGCCTGCCCACCCCTCCCCTCAAGGGGGAGGAGCCCGAGACTGCCGCTCGCGCTGATCCTATCTCGCCGGAAATGGGCCGGAGCCAGTTCAGAACGATGCAGTGGCAGTTCTGGATCATCCAGACGCTCAACAGCGTGGCCTTCGGCGGCCTGCTGTTCCTCTTGTCGTCGGGCTTCTCGCTCATCTTCGGCCTGATGCGGATTCCCAACTTGGCGCACGGCGCATTCTTCATGCTCGGCGCCTATTTCGGCTATTCGCTGCTGCAATTCGGCCTGCACTTCTGGCTGGCCGCCATCGTCGGCGGTCTCGGCGTCGGATTGCTCGGCATCGTCATGGAGCGATTCATCCTGCGCCGGCTCGCCGGCAACGAGCAGGGCCAGGTCCTGGTCACGCTGGGGATTTCGTTCATCATCGCCGACATCTGCCTGCTGGTCTGGACCGGCGACCCGATGCCGCTGCCGGCACCGCAGGCGCTGCGCCCGCCGCTGCGCGTCCTCGACTTCGCCTTCCCGACTTACCGGCTGGTCGTGCTCGGCCTCGCACTGGTGGCCGCAATCGCGCTCTATCTGCTGATGGAGCGAACGCGGCTGGGTGCCATGATCCGCGCCGGCGTCGACGACATGGAGATGGCGCGCGGCGTCGGCATCCCGGTGTCGCGGCTGTTCACCACCGTGTTCATGCTCGGAGCGACGCTCGCCGGGATCGGCGGCGTGCTGGGCGGCCCGATGCTCAATGCCTATCCGGGCCTCGACAACGACATGCTGCCGCTTGCGCTGATCGTCGTGATCCTCGGCGGCGCCGGTTCGCTGCTCGGCGCCTTCGTCGGCAGCTTCATCGTCGGCTTCATTTACAATTTCGGCATCGCGCTGGTGCCCGACCTCGCCTACTTCGTGCTGTTTCTGCCGATGGTGCTGGTGCTGGTGTTTCTGCCGCAGGGCCTGTTCGGGCGGGTGCAGCTATGACGGCAGGCAGGATCGTCGGGCTTGCGATCGCCGCCATCCTGCTGATCGCCGTGCCGTGGATCATCGGCAACGAGTTCTACATCAACATGGCGAGCCAGGTGCTGATCTATGCGCTGTTCGCGCTGTCGATCAACATGATGCTGGGCTATGGCGGCATGGTGTCGCTCGGGCATGCCGCCTATCTCGGCATCGCCGGTTACACCTGCATCCTGCTGACCATCGCGGGCTACAACCAGTTGCTCGCCGCGATCCTCGCGGTCCTCCTGTCGACCGCGGCGGCGGCGTTCTTCGGCGTGCTCTCACTGCGTGCGCCGGGGTTGGGCTTCATCATGATCACGCTCGCGCTCGGACAGATCGTCTGGGGCGTGGCCTACCGCGCGAACGACCTCACCGGCGGCGACAACGGCATCCGCCATCCGGCGCGCCCGATGCCGTTCGGCATCGATATCCGCGACGCGCCGAGCTTCTACTACTTCACGCTCGTCGTCTTCCTGATCGCGCTGTTCTTCATCTGGCGGTTCTCGCGTTCGCCGTTCGGCGCGAGCCTGATGGGCACGCGCGACCAGCCGCGCCGCATGCGCATGCTCGGCCACGATCCCTGGCTCATCCAATTGGTCACGTTCGTGATGGCGGGATTCTGGGGCTCGGTCGCCAGCATCCTCTACGTCTACTACAACCTGTTTCTCAGCCCGCACGCGATCTCGCTGCAGCAGTCGGCCGAAATCCTGCTGATGGCGATCCTCGGCGGCGCGAGTTCGCTGACCGGCCCGATCGTCGGCGCCGCGATCATCACGCTGATCAAGAACGTGGTCTCGACCTATGTGGAGCGCTGGAACACGCTTGCTGGGCGCGACCTTCGTGATCGTCATCGTCTTCATGCCGTATGGCCTCGTGCCGGGCTGCAAGCAGTTGTGGCGGCGACTGCAGAATCGCCGCAAGCCGGCGCCGAAAAGCGCGGCCCCGGAGGGCGCCGCATGACCGCGCCGGCGCTCGAAGTCTCGCACCTGAGCAAGCGCTTCGGCGGCCTGCCGGCGACCCGCGATGTCTCGCTCAAGGTGATGCCGGGCGAGCGCCGGCTGATCATCGGACCGAACGGCGCCGGCAAGACCACGCTGTTCAACCTGATCACCGGCGATCTCACCGCCGACAGCGGCTCGGTCAAGCTGTTCGGGCAGGAGCTGCTCGGGATGCGTACGCAGCGGCGCGTGCATCTCGGGCTCGCGCGCACCTACCAGATCCTCACGTTGTTCCCGCGCGAGCGTCTTGTTCACAACGTGGTGCTGTCGCTGCTCGGCCTCGACCGGCGGCGCTGGAACCCGCTGTCGGTGCTCACGGATCAGCGCGATCTCTACGTCACCGCCCGCGAGGCGCTCGACAAGGTCGGATTGGGCGACGCCGCCAATCGCATCGTCGTGGAAACCTCCTACGGCGAGCGGCGGCGACTGGAATTCGCCATGGCGCTGGCGCAGAAACCGAAGGTGCTGCTGCTCGACGAGCCGCTCGCTGGCCTCTCGCAAGGCGAACGGCAGACCTTGCGCGCGCTGCTCGACACCATCCCGCGCGACGTGACCATCGTGATGATCGAGCACGACATGGACACGGCGCTCGGCTTTGCCGAGCGCATCACCGTGCTGCATTACGGCGAGGTGATCGTCGAAGGAACGCGCGCCGAGGTGGTGGCCGATCCGCGCACCCGGGAGGTCTATCTCGGTGACTGACGCGCTCGACATCGCCGGCATCGACGCCTTCTACGGCGACAGCCATGTGCTGCACGGCGTGTCGTTCACGCTCAAGCCCGGGCGGCTGCTCGGTCTGCTCGGCCGCAACGGCGCCGGCAAGACCACCTGCATGTCGGCGATCATGGGGTTCATCAAGCCGCGCAACGGCAGCATCAGCCTCTACGGCGAGCCGGTCGCCGGATTTGCACCCGACGTGATCGCCCGCAAGGGCATCTGCCTGGTGCCGCAGGGCCGGCGCATGTTCCGCACCCTGACGGTGCGCGAGAATCTGATGGTCGCGGCACAGCCGATCAAGAAGGGTGGCGGGCCGGGCTGGTCGCTCGACCGCGTATTCCAGGTCTTTCCGCGCCTGAAGGAGCGGCACGCCCAGGTCGCGGGTTCGCTCTCCGGCGGCGAGCAGCAGATGCTGGCGATCGGCCGCGCGCTGATGGGCAATCCTCGCGTGCTGTTGATGGACGAGCCGTCTGAAGGATTGGCGCCGCAACTGGTCGCCGAAGTCGGCCGCACAATCGCGCAATTGAAAGCGGAGGGTCAGTCAATCGTGCTGGTCGAACAGAACATCAAGCTCACGCTCAACCTCGCCGACGATGTCGTCATCATCAACACCGGCGCGGTCGTGTTCCGCGGCGAGGCCGCGGGGCTCAAGCTCGACGACGCCATCGTCTCCCAGCACCTCGGCGTGTTCTGATGCGAGTTGCGTGCGGATCGTGTTGCCGTCGTCATGGCCGGGCTTGTTCCGGCCATCCACGTCTTCCTTATCATCAGCCAAGAAAGTCGTGGATGCCCGGCACAAGGCCGGGCATGACGGCGGGCGGAGCTATTCCACCAAGGACAATGACGCATGCCTGAGCAATGGAACAAGTACGAGCCGACCGCCGCACGCAAGCACGGCAAGCGGGGTCGTGACATCCGGCCGAAGAGCACGACCGTCGACATTCATTCGCATGTCGCGATCCCGCAGGCCGGCGCGTTCGTCAAGCCGCACGTCGACATGGCGCGCATCCCGCTGTTTCATTTCGCCAACGCCGAGACGCGCGCGCTCAGCCAGAAGCAGGAAGAGGACATCCGCTCGCGCATTACGTCCTACGACGACCGCCTCGCCGATCTCGACGCCATGGGCATCGACCTGCAGCTCGTCATGCCGCCGCCTAACCAGTGCTTCTACACAGTGCCGCTCGACATTTCGGTCAAGGCCTCGCGCATGGTCAACGACGGGCTCGCCGAATACGTCGCGCGCAGGCCGGACCGCTTTGTCGCGCTCGGTACGGTGCCGCTGATGGACGGCGCGGAGGCGGCAAGCGAGCTCGAGCGCTGCATGACAAAGCTCGAGATGAAGGGCGTGGAAATCCTCACCAATGTCGACGGCCACGAACTGTCGGAGCCGGCCTTTGCGCCGTTCTGGAAGAAGGCCGAAGAGCTCGGTGCGCTCGTCCTCATCCACCCCAACGGTTTCACCGACGCCAAGCGGTTCACCCGCTTCTATTTCAACAACGTGATCGGCAATCCGCTCGAAACCACCATCGCGCTGCATTACCTGATTTTCGACGGCGTCCTGGAACGCCATCCGAACCTCAAAATCCTGGCGGTGCACGGAGGTGGGTTCCTCCCCGCCTATTCCGGCCGCATCGACCACGCCTGGGGCGCGCGCTCGGATTCGCACGGCAGCCTGCCGCAACCGCCCACCGCCTACCTCAAGAAGATCTATTTCGACACCGTGGTGTTCACGCCGCATCAGCTTGCCGAACTGGTGCGGCTGTTCGGCGCCGATCACGTCGTGATGGGAACGGACTATCCTTTCGACATGGCGGAGTTCGATCCCATCGGCCACGTCGCATCGACCGAGGGCTTCGACGCGTCCACTGTGGCGGCCCTCACAGGCGGGAATGCGAAGCGACTGCTGGGGTTGTAATCTCGCGCACGACGCCGCTTCGCCCTGCGGAGCGCGTGGCGGCGCCTCGCGGCCGCCGCAAGCTCTGTGCAACAGGACTTCGCAGACGTACTATGAAAGCCGACATAGAATTTTGCCCATCCCGGGAGGAATAAAAAATGACCAGACCAACTCGTCTTCGACGTCGCGTATCGCGCCGCACATTCATGACCGGCACCGCCGGTCTCGGCGTCGCGGCCGCATTCTCCGTTGCCGCCCCCCCTATTCTGGCGCAGACGCGAAAACCCCTTCGGCTCGGCAACCTGAACTCCTTTACCGGGGCCATCGCGTACGCTGCCGAGAACAACGTCAATGGCATGACGATGTATCTCGACAGCATCAACTGGACCATTGCGGGACGCAAAGTCGAGCTCATCAAGGAGGACGATCAGTTCAATCCGCAGGTCGGTTTGCAAAAGGCGAAAAAGCTGGTGGAGAGCGATGACGTCGACCTGCTGATCGGCGTGCAGGCGAGCAACGTCGCGCTGGCAGTGCTCAACTACGCAAGACAAAAGAAGGCCTTTTACATCGTCACAGGCGCGGGTGCCGACGCGGTGACGTGGACCCGCGACCCTTACGTGTTCCGGACCTCGCTATCGGCATGGCAATTGAGCGAGCCGATGGCAAACTGGGCCTACGACAACCTCGCCAAGGAATTCGCCACCGCCGGTTCCGATTATGCGGGCGGGCGCGACGTGATCGCCGAATTCGTCGGACCGTTCACCAAACGCGGCGGCAAGATCATCAAGCAAATGTTTCCCCCGCTCGGCACGACGGATTTCAGCCCGTACCTGACCGACCTCAAGTCAGTCGGCGCCCCGGCGACCTACAACTTCATGCCCGGCACCGACGGCGTGCGCTACATGCAGCAGTACGATGAGTTCGGGCTCAAGCAAAAGACGGCGTTCTGCGGCTTCGCGCTGATCGATTCACTCGCGCTCAAGACGATCGGCCGAGCGGCGCTCGGGGTCACGACCACAACCGTCTACACCGACACGGTCGACAATCCGGAAAACAAGAAATTCGCTCCCGAATATAACGAACGGTTCAAGATCTGGCCGGACTACTTCTCGGATTATGGCTATGTCGCCGCGCGCGTGATCGACGAGTCTCTTAAGGCGACCGATGGCGACACCGCCAACAAGGACAAACTGGCAGAGGCCATGATCAAGGTGCAGTTCAATGCGCCGCGCGGGCCGTTCCGGTTCGACCCGGTCACCCACAATCCGATCCAGAACGTCTACGTCTGCAGAGGTGCCGAGCTGCCCGGCGGCCGCATCGGCAACCAGGTTCTTGCGACGGTCAAAGACGTCAAGGATCCGGGGTCGAAGCAGTACTAAGCGCCCTGCATCTGCGCAAATTTTCGAACGTCATTTTCACCGCTAAGAAGGGGGAAACCCTCATGCGTCATTCCCATCGCGATGTCCTGTTACTCGGCAGCTTTGCGGCACCGACCGCCGAAGATGTATTCCGCACGGTGTTCGGCGCGCTGGGCCGCCGTGTACACCGCATTCCCGTGCAGCCCGTTCCGGTTCGATCCCATCACCCACAATCCGATCCAGGACGTCTACATCTGCAAGTGCGCGGAACTCGAAGGCGGCTGGATCAGCAACAAGGTGATCGCCACATTCAGGGACGTGCGCGACCCCGGATCGAAACAATACTGACCGGCAGATCCGAACTCGAAAATGGGCTGAGTGGCTGATGGAATTCCTGGTCGCCCAGCTCTTGAACGGGCTGGTTTACGGCATGCTGCTGTTCCTGATGGCAGCGGGCCTCTCTCTCATCTTTGGGCTGATGAACGTGGTGAGCCTCGCTCACGGCTCGTTCTTCATGCTCGGCGCATTCTTCGGACTCAGCATCTTCGAACTCACCGGTAATTTCTGGGTGGCGTTCGTGCTGGCGCCAATTCCCGTTGTGATCATCGGCGTGGCGACCGAGATGGTGTTTCTGCGGCCGCTCTACCGTCGCGGCCATATGGACCAGGTCCTGCTGACGTTCGGACTGACGTTCGTTTTCTTCGACCTCGTGCAGTCGGTCTGGGGGCGCACGGTCCGTAGCTTGCCGGCGCCTGCCTCCCTGCGCGGCACCGTGGAGATCGGGATCGGCGTGTTTTCCACCTATCGGCTGTTCCTGATCGGTCTGGGCTTTCTGCTTGCGTTGCTGCTGTGGCTGTTTCTCGAACGCAGCCGGCTCGGCGCCATGGTGCGCGCCGGTGTCGACGACAGCGCCATGGCGGCTGGTCTCGGCGCCAATATCCCCGCCCTGTTCTCCGCGATCTTCGGCGCCGGCGTGGCTTTGGCCGCGGTCGGTGGCGTCGCCGCCGGCCCGATCCTCGGCCTCTATCCCGGGATGGATGCCGAGATCCTGATCCCTGCTTTCATCGTGATCGTCATCGGCGGGATGGGCAGCCTGCGCGGCGCCTTCGTTGGAAGCCTGGTCATCGGCATCGCCGATACGTTCGGCAAGGCCTACTTGCCCAGCATGGCGCTGTTCCTGATCTATCTGGTGATGGCGATCGTGCTGCTGGTGCGGCCGCAAGGGCTGTTCGGCATCGCGCACGCTCCGGCCGCCTCGGCGCCCACCGTGTCGTTGAGCCTGCCGCGGTCCAAGTATGCGAACCTGATCGGTTTGATCCTGATCGCCGCGATGGTCGCGTTTCCGTTCTTCGTATCGAGCTATCCGCGCGAACTCGTGACCGAGATTTATATCTTTTCCATTTTTGCCATGAGCCTCGACCTGCTTCTCGGCTTCACGGGCCTGATGTCGCTCGGCCACGCTGCATTCTTCGGCCTCGGCGCTTATGGCGTTGCGATCCTGGCCGCTCACCTGGGGCTGAACGCGTGGATCGGTGTCGCCGCCGGTGTGCTGATCGCGGCCGCGGCCGCGGGCGTGATCGGCTTCTTTTGCGTGCGAACGACCGGCATCTCCTTCCTCATGCTGACGCTGGCGTTTTCGCAGCTCATCTTCTCAGCCGCATTGAAATGGCGCGATCTAACCGGCGGCACGGACGGGTTGGCCGTTCCGGAAAAGCCCAGCCTCTTCGGATTCGAACTCTCCAATTCCCTGAACATGTATTTCATGGGCTTGGCCTTCTTCCTGCTCTCTTACGGCGGCTTGCGACGGCTGCTCAATTCGCCGCTTGGGCACACTTTCGTGGGCATCCGCGAGAACGAGCCCCGCATGCTGGCGATCGGCTATCCGACGCGGGCCTACAAGCTGTTATCGTTCGTGATCGCCGGTAGTCTCGCTGGATTTTCCGGCGGGCTCTATGCGGTCTTCAACAGCTTCATCTCACCGGATGCAATCTATTGGACAGCCTCCGGCGACATCCTGATCATGGTAATGCTCGGCGGCGCCGGAACGCTGATCGGGCCGGTGATCGGCACAGCGCTGTTCCTGCTCATGAAGAACGTGGTGAGTTCGTACAGCGATCATTGGCTGTTGATCATTGGCGTGGTCTTCATCAGTTGCGTGATGTTCTTCCCCGGGGGGATCTGGGGCACGCTGCGGCAGATCGAGTGGCGGTCCGCGCTCAAGAGGCGGTTCGCATGACGGTTCTGCGTACCGAAGATCTGGTTCGCTCGTTCGGCAGCCTGGTGGTCACCAACCATGTGAACCTATCGATCGAGCCGGGCGAACGTCATGTCATCATTGGCCCGAACGGCGCCGGCAAGACCAGCCTGATCAATCAGATCGGCGGTCAGCTCCGTCCAAGCAGCGGCCGGATTTTTGTCAAGGACGCCGACACCACCGGCTGGCCGCCCGACCGCATCAGCCGCCTCGGCGTTGCGCGTACGTTTCAACGCAATAACTTGTTTCAGAACCTGAGCGTGATCGAGAATCTGCGGCTCGCCGTCCAGGCGCGCCACGGGCAACCGCTCAATTTCTTCACGCCCGTCGGGAAGCTGCCTCACTTGTTGGAGCGATCCGAGAGCTTGATGCGGCAGGTTCATCTCGATCACAACGGCAGGGCGCTCGCGCGCCATTTGTCCTACGGCGCACAGCGGCAGCTCGAAATCGGAATTGCGCTCGCGGGCGATCCTGACCTCCTGCTGCTCGACGAGCCGACCTCGGGCATGTCGCCGAGCGAAACAGCGAGGATGATCGATCTGATCGCCAGTTTGCCGCGCACGTTGTCGATCCTCATGATCGAACATGACATGCGGGTGGTGTTCTCGGTGGCAGACCGTATCACCGTTCTTTACTACGGCGAGGTACTTGCCACCGGCACCGTTGCGGAAATCCAGGCGAGCGACCGCGTCCGCGAGGTCTATCTCGGGATGGCGCACTGATATGCTCGATCTCGACCAGGTCAACGCGTTTTACGGTGACAGCCACATTCTGCACGGCGTTTCACTCAGCGTGCGGGAGGGCGAGGTTGTTTGCCTGCTCGGCCGCAACGGTGCCGGCAAGACGACGACGATCCTCACCATCATGGGGTACCTGAAGCCGCGTCCCGGCCGTATTGTCTACGACGGCCGCGACATCGCGGCGCTTCCCCCCTACGCCATTGCGCGTCTCGGGTTCGGCTTTGTGCCGCAGGAGCGTGGAATTTTCCCGAGTCTCACGGTGCGCGAAAATCTAACCGTGTTCGCGCGTGCACAGCGGGGGAACCGATGGACCCTCGAGCGGATTTACGATCTGTTCCCGAACCTCAAGGCGCGCGAGCGCAATCTCGGCTTTCAGCTCTCGGGCGGCGAGCAGCAGATGCTGTCGATCGCACGCGCGCTGATGCTCAATCCGGCCTTGCTGCTGCTCGACGAGCCGTCGGAAGGGTTGGCGCCGATGATCGTGCTCGAGATCGTCAACGTCCTGAAGGCGCTCAAACGCGAAGGCCTTGCGATCCTGCTGGTGGAGCAGAACCTGCACACCGCGCTCGCGGTCGCCGACCGGAACCATGTGATGAACAAGGGCGAAATCTGCTTCACCGGCACATCCGCCGAACTCGAAGGCAATGAATTCGTGCTGCGCAACTATCTGAGCGTGTAGCGCAATTGAGCGAACACATGCGCACGCGCGCACGAGAGACGGGCCAGTTCGAAAAGACGGCGTGAACTTCGCAGCCAGTCCAGGGGGAATTGGAGGCCCTGGACCCGCGAAAATCCGCCATTCTGTGATCCCCGTCACGGCCGGACAGGGCCCGCCGCCATAGCCTCCCCTGCATCGACAGCGCAATCCGCGCAGTCTTGCCAAGGGGAATTTCAAATGTTCAAGCAGTTCGCCGTCGCCGTTGCTCTCGCCGCCGTCGTCATTGCGGCTGGCTTGTCCGCGCAATCGAAGGCGTTTTCGGTTCAGGACACGCCGGTGTCCTTCGAGGACCGCTGGGCGCCGGTGCAAGAAGCTCTGCAGTCCGGTGTGTTCGCCACGGAAGCGCCGAAGCCGGCAATCTGAAACCAGCTCGGCCTCTCACTCCAGATAGCCGGAAGTCTACAAACCGCTCAGTTGCGGAATTCTTTGATCTGCGGCTTCGCTCCCCACTCGCAGAAGCCCTTCGGGTCAAACGGAAGCTGACGCTCGCGGTAGAGCAGTTCGTCGGCAATCTCGCGCACGCCCGAAGAGTATTCGAAGACCATTCCATCGGGGCCCTCGAAATAGAGGAAGCGTGCCGAGGACGTCGGATGCCGCCCGGGGCCGAACACCATGGGCACTTGCCGTTCGGATAGGAAATAGAACGAGCGCATCACATCGTCACCGGTCGCAACCTGGTGGTTGATGTGCTGGATGCCCGCGCGATCCGACGGAAACAGCGCAATGGTGTGGTGGACCTCGTCGATGCGCAACAGCGCGGCGTCGCCGATCCGGTCGCTGACCCGCGCGTTGCATACCTTGGTCCAGAAGACCTCGTCCCGGGCCGCATCGGTCGTGCAAAGCCCGATGTGGCTGAATCCGGTGATCCCGGCGTCTCGCTCGCCATGATAACGTTGGCCGCTGTAGCCGGGCCGCCAGACAAGTTCGATGTTGTTGCCAGTGGGATCCTTGAAGGCGATGAAGTCCCGCACATGGCGCAACTCCGCATCCGCCGCGGTGCCCTGCCGGACATGATGCCCGAGCCGCTCAAGCTCGCAAGCGGCAGCCTCCAGATCCGCACGCTCCGACACCTCGAAGGCCGCGGCCTGATCGGCCGGCGAGCCACTGAAATAGCAAAGCGTGTGCTCGCGCTGATCGGACTTGAGATAGACGGCGTCCCTGGACCGGTGCGCGATCTCCAGGCCCAGATAGTCCGTCGCGAATGTGGTGGCACCATCGAGATCGTCGGTGCCAAGCCGGACATAGGACACGTCTTGAAGTTTGATCATGTCGGAGCACTCGTCTCAGCCCTCGCGGAGGGATCGTTCCGGCCGTTTGAAACGCCGCCGAACTCACCGATCTTGCATTCGCTTCCCCAACTGCACAGTCCCATGGGACCGGCGGGAAACTGACGGGCCGCGCGCTTCCCCACCTCGACGGGAGGTCCTTCAACCACGAAGCTGAAATGGGTATCCGAAGGCCCTGCGAATGTCAGAAAAATCTGCTCGGAGGCGGGACGGCGTCCCGGCCCGTGCAGAACGGCGACCTGCAGATCCTGCAGAACGTAGTGGTTTCGCATCAGGAGATTGACGTCCTCGACCGCGTATTCGACGGCGAGGATGCCCGGCCGGGTCGCCGGGAACAAGGCGATGCGATGGTGGGCGTCGTCGAACCGCAGATAGGCGGCATCGCCGGCCCAGTCGCTGACCTGGGCGCCGAAGATGCCGGACCAGATCGACAGGTCCTTCTCGATGTCGGTGGAGCGCAGAATCACGCCGGAGAGGCCTCGAATGCCCGCATCGCGACTGGGAAAATAGCGCCAGCCCGAATTCAGCGGCCGCACCACCAGCTCGATGCGATTGCCGCTGAAATCGGTAAACCAAACCATGTCCTTGACCTTGCGCCGGGCGCAGTCGCCGGCGGCGCCCCGACCGGCGGAGAGCCCTAGCCGGCGCAGTCCTTCCAGCGCCGCGTCAAGATCGTCCGAGTAGCGCACTTCGAGACCGACGGATCGCACCGCATGATCCCCGGTTTCGAATGCAAGCGTGTAATCCCGGAAATCCGATCGAAAGGTCGCAAGCTCCTGATTTCGGTCGATGAGCTCGAGCCCAAGAACGCGCTGGGCGAAATCCGCAGCGCGACCGAGGTCGTCCGTAACCAGACGTGCGTATCGCAACTGTTCGAGCGCGACCATCAGACTCACCGCAGATCATTGCTTCGGTTGGAGTCATACCAAATTCGACTCCTTCGAAGCATCAAAGTCGCATTACATTGGCCGTTTGACCGTGACCTTGTCCCCGATCTCGAAGGATAGCAAGTCGACGCCGGATTCGAGCGGGCCATCATACGCCTTCCGGGTCTCGTCGATCATGTCCTGCACGGTCGGCGCCGGTAAAGGCACGCCGAACGCAGGAGCGCCCATGAGAACGATGTGAGTGAAGGCCGCGAGCTTCGGCCGGGTCTTGGCGAAAACCTGGCCGCACTGCTCCGGAGACGCGTGCAGATTGAATATCGACATCAGTTTCGGAATCTTCCGCAGAAGCGCCGGATTGACGGCCAGGACCTCGTGCAGAAGCAGATCGACTCCGGTGCCGTACTTGATGACGTTGTCGTCGAGGCGCGTATCGCCGGAAATCAGCACCGATCGGCTCTTGTAGTCGATGCGATATCCCACTGCAGGCTTGGCGGGACCGTGATCGACCGTAAAGGCCGTCACCTTCACTCCGTTTCGATCGAAAATGACGCCGTCCTTTTCGAACTCACGGCCCACAAGATCGATCTGCGGCTGATCAGGACGGGCTGAAATGTCGGGGGCGTAAGCCTTGACCAGATTGCTGACGAATTCCTTGGTTCCGACGGGACCGACCACCTCCATGGATTTCGCGCGGTTTCCCCACGAAAGCGTCAGCCGGCTGGTCAACCAGAGGTCCGGAAGGCCGACGACGTGATCGGAATGAAAGTGGGTCAGGAAAACAGATGTAATGTCCCGCCCGTTGATGCCGGCTTGCGAAAGCCGCTCGACGACGCCGCGGCCTGCATCGAACAGCAGAACCTCCTGGCCGGCTTGAACCAGTGTCATCGCATTCGCGCGATCGCGGGGTGAAACCGGCGCAAGACGGCCGGGCTCCGGAACCGGTGAGCCGGTGCCGAGGAGCGTAACGACGATGTCCGGTGCGTGCTCATTCTGCGCACCCGCAGGGGCGCACCAGGTGGTAGCCCCCACGAACAGACCCGCGAAAGCGGCGGCGAAGCTTAACCACTTGATCGATAGCACCCTCTCGCCTCCCCAATTTCTTGCTTCTCTGGAATCGGCTTTTCGTTAGTAAGTGCGCCGAGCTGACAGGCAGCGCGGCAACTCTTTCATATCGATTCAGGCGTACACGGGCGCCACATCGAAATAAATGCGAAGCGATTTCACCAGATCACCGCTCCGCTCAAGCACCGTGACCGCGGGAATGGTCACCGTCCTGCCGTCCTTGCGCAGGTATTCGACGTTCGCTTCCAGGAAGGTCAATCCATTGCTCTCCGCGATGTTCACCAAATGGTGCTTGATCCCATTGATCGTCGAGAAGAAGTAACCGATGCCCTCCTTGGCGGCCAGCCGGCCGTTCATCGGCGGGTTGTTACCGACGATGAGCTTGACGTCGGGCGTCAATCCCGCGGCAAACTCGTCAAGGTGCATCGCGTCGATGCTGGCGTACAGTTTGGAGAACCAATGCTCCATACGGCACCCCTATTTCGCGAATAGCGGATCGGCGACCATCTGACGGATCGCGCCGAGGGTGGCGTCGACCGCCTTCAGGTAGTCCCGCTCCATGATCTGCCGAAATTCGCGCTCCTCGACGCTGTCGGAGGGAGCATCGACGAGTTGCAACGCAAAGCTGAACCGCAGGCGCAGGTCGTCGTCGCCGCCCAGTATCTCGTTGACAATGAATCCGTCGACGTTGCCGGACTCACGCACGAAGACGACCTTTTGTTCCGGATAGAGTGTGATGCGCTCGCGCGCATCCTCGCCGCGGAAGATGATGTCACGAACGAGCCCGTTCGGCATGCGCTTGATGACGTTGCACTTCGCCATGCCGGGAACGAACGGCAGCGCATTCTCGGCCTTCATCACCAGGCCCTTCCAGATGTCGCTTCGGCTCAATTTCGGATGACCCGACTGGACACCTTCGTTCGCCGCGACTTCCTTCGAAACGTAGATCATTTGGTTCTCTCTGCTTTCGATCAGCGTTATGTGTCCAGGCGTCGCTTGTAGCCTCGCCGGGCAGTCCGGCTCAGAATATGCCCTGCGGCTGCAGGCCGAGTTGCTGCGTCCCATAGAGTGCCGACAACGTGTCCCAGTCGATGCTCGCGTGCAGCGCCGCCGCGTTGGCGTCACGCCAGAAGCGCTGTATCCCGTTCTTCTCATCCGCGGCGGCTGCGCCGGACTTGAAGAAGATATCGTTGACAACCTCGGCCGAAGTCCGCGCGGCAAAGCCGTGGTTGCGGCGGATGCGCACGCGCTGTTCGATGTCGAGCGTGCCGCCGGCGCGGACGATGTCCTGGCCTTCCTGCAGGCTTGTCACCATGAGCGTTTGCACGGCGTCGATGCGCGCTGCGGCCTGACCGATCAGGCTCTGGATCAGCGGCGAGTCCGCGACTTTCTCGAAAACACCCGGCCGGGCCATTCGCCTGGCATCGCGGGCCGTCTCGGTGAACGCGTCGAGCGCGCCCTGCGCCATGCCGACGATCGGCGACACCAGCGCGGTCGGACCGAAGGTCGGATAGCCGAAGCGGGCCTGATGATTCCCCGGCACCTCTAGTCCCGGCACCTTGCCGGAGAAGATCGCGCCGATCGGCAGCACACGGTGCTTCGGAACGAAGACAGGCTCCGTGATCGCGACGGTTTTGGAACCCGTTCCCTCAAGCCCGCTCACGTTCCAACTGTCGTGATCGATCACGACGTCACTGACCGGGACCAGGCACCAGGCCAGCGTCGGCGGCCCACTTTTGCCGGGAAGCAGAGCAGCAAGGATGAGCCAGGCGGCACTGTCGACGCCGCTCGCCCAGGGCCAACTGCCGGAAATTTTGTAGCCGCCGTCGGCCTCTTCCACTTTTGGCGTGGGCACGTAGGAGACGGCGAGGAGGTTGTCCGGATTGTCCCAGACCTCCTGCTGCGCCTCGATCGGAAAGAATGCCGTCATCCAGCCGAAGCAAACCGCCAGCGTTCCGCACCAGCCGGTGCTTCCGCAGGCGCGCCCGAGCTCGAATCCGATTTTTGCAAGCTCCGTGGGGCCGTACTCGTAGCCGCCGAAGCGCTTGGGCTGCATGGTGCGGAAGACGTCGGCGTCGCGCAGCGCTTCGATCGTCTCGGCCGGAACCCGCTTGGCCTTTTCGGTTGCAAGAGCTCGCGAGGCTATCTCCGGACGCAACTTGCGCACCCGTCCGAGGATTTCGGCGAACTCCGGCCGCGTCGTCGCCTTGCTGCTACCAACGTGGAGCGCTGCTTCCATCTGCATAGCGTTATCCTCCCTGATCACTGTAGCGACCGTTACGTTTCCTGGTCCTTGCGCGTTACGCCGAGTGATTGTGCTGGGCTGGCTTCCCAGCGGTCTCGGCATTGTTCATGGCCGCCCGCGTTACATCGCGAGCTGACGCAGTATCTCGATTTCCGTTTGCAGCGTCGGCACGGCAACCGCATCGGGCGGCAGGCACGTGTACCTTCCATCGACATAAATCAGCGGATCGACCTTGCCGTGAATTCCGATCGACGTGACGCGTCCGACAAATATCGTGTGCGACCCATAATCGAACTTCGTTTCCTTGATGCAGACGACGCGGGCCTGCGCGTCGGTCAAAATCGGAACACCGGCTTCCTCGCCCCACGCGCCGTAACCGAAACGATCCTCCCCGCGAGCCTGACCGCCGCACCCCGTCGAAATCTCGATCTGGTTGCGATTGAGGATGTTGATCGCAAAGCTGCCGGCACCGCCGATCGCAGCATGAAACGCCGTCGAACGATTGATGCAGACGATCATCGACGGCGGCTGCATGCTCATCGCGTTGACCGCGGTCGCCGTCATGGCGTGACGCATTTGTCCGACCCGGCAGGTCACGACCGCGACCGAACTCGCGAGCCTGCGCAGCGCGAGCTTCGTCTGGGCGGCGAGCGTGTCGTCGGGCGGGAGGGCGGATTGCATCGAGTTTCGCTCCCAATCGAATTCTTCTTATTGACTGCGTACTGTACCGTACGTTACAGCGTACTGTACGTTACAGTAAATTCATGCGATGATGCAATCGAAAAGTTTTAAGGTTGAAGCCGAATGGCGCTGCGGTTAGAAAATCCGATGCCGATTCAAAGCAATAAGCGACCCGCGCGCGGGCGGAAGCCGGCGACGGCGCGCGCTCCCGGCCGCGCGGAGAGCGCCGAACAGCGTCAAGAGCACATCATCCGCGCCGCCGCGGCACTCTTCCTCAAGAAGGGTTACGACAACGTCTCGATCGACGAGATCATCGGCATGGTCGGCGGCTCGAAGGCGACGATCTACGCCTGGTTCGGCGGCAAGGAGGGGCTGTTCGAAGCCGTGGTCCAGCAGGAGTGCCGGGACGTCGTCCTGGCGATTCATGTGAACGCCGCCGGCAGCCTGGAGGCACAGTTGACCGAGATCGGCCAGTCATTCCTGGCGATGGTCCTCTCGCCGCCGATTCTCGAATTTCATCGGCTGATGGTGTCGATCGGCCGCACGTTTCCCGAGACTGGCCGGCTTTTTTTCCAGACCGGACCGGCGTCCGCCTACAAGCTTGTTGCCGACTGGGTCGCGAAGCAGCAAAAGGACGGACATCTTATCGCGGAGGACCCGTATCGGCTCGCCGTCCTGTTTCTCGACATGCTGCTCGGCGAGCACCAGCTGAGCCGGCTGACCGGAATGCCGCGCGCTGCGAGCCGCGACAAGATCGACGAAACGGTGCGGATCGCCGTGAAGGTTTTTTTGCGCGGCTGCGCCGCACAGTCTGAGTTCGGGCGATCGAAATAGCGGCTGCTTCATCGCCCGCGTCGTCGCGGCCGTCGCGGCACTTGAGTTCGTCCTAACAAAAAAGAATCAAAAGGGAGCATAACGCGTGACCGGAGGGAACAAAGTCCATGAGAACGATCGGCTTCATCGGCCTGGGTAAGATCGGGCTTCCGATCTGCGAACACCTGATCAAGGCCGGCTACACGGTTATCGGCTACCGGCGCAGCTCGATGAAGGATTTCGAGCAGCTTGGCGGCGTCGCCGCCAAATCCGCGGCCGAGGTCGGCGCACGTGCCGAAATCGTGTTCGCCTGCCTGCCGAGCGATGAAGCGCTCGAACAAACCGTGCGCGGCAAAGGCGGCCTTCTCGAAACGGCGCGGGCCGGCCAAATCGTGGTCGAATTCGGCTCCCACCCGGTCCCCATCAAGCAGCAGTACGTCGCACCGTTTGCGGACAAGGGCGTCGCGTTTCTGGATGGAGAGATCAGCGGCACGCCCGGCATGGTGGTGCAGCGAAAAGGCGTCGTCTATCTCGGCGGCCCCACCGAGGCGGTCCAGGCGGTTACACCCATCGTGGCGGCGTTTGCCGACTTGTGTCTTCATCTCGGCGATTTCGGCGCGGCCACCAAGGTCAAACTCGTCAACAACTTCCTCGTCGCGCTCCATATCGCCGGCACTGCGCAAGCGATGGCGATGGGGCTCAGCACCGGCGTCGACAAGGATCTGCTCATCAAGGCCGTGGCCACCGGAAGCGGCGGCTCCACGCAGTTCGGCATTCGTGCGCCGTGGATGGGCGAGCGGCGCTTCATGCCGCAGCAGGGATCGGCCGCCGGTCTCGCCCACTACCTGGACACGGCCAAGGAGATGGCCGACGACGCGGGCATCGCGACCGATCTTCTCGATTGCCTGATCGACGTCTTCGCCCGCGCGGTGCCGCGGATCGGCGAACGCGACGTCGCAGCCATGCTTGAATATTTCGAAGCCACCGGCGGAAACCAAAAGGGACGACCCGTATGATCAGAGTGAAGAAAATCTCGCACGCCACCTACGAGACCCCGGATTTGGAACGGCAGGTTGCGTACTACACCGATGTCCTCGGACTTTCGTTGATCGCGAAAGACAAGGACGCGGCCTACCTGGCGAATACCATCGACCATCATTCGGTGATTCTCCGCAGCGGTTCACAGGCGCGATGCACGCAGATCGGATTCCAGCTTGGTCCCGACGACGATCTCGATGCGTTCGAGAAGCAGACCGCCGCGCACGGCGTTCGCACGTCGCGAAAGAAGGATCCGGAGCCCACGATCAAGGACATGGTGACGTTCGAAGATCCGAAAGGCACCGTCATGGAGGTGTTCAAGCAGCCCGAGCCGCAGTCACAACCATTCCGCCAGAACGGTATCGTGCCGCACAAACTCGGCCACGTGGCCTTTCACGTGGCCGACGTGAAGACAGTCACGAGCTTCTATTGCGACGTTCTCGGTTTTCGAGTTTCCGATTGGATGGGCGATTACTTTTCGTTCCTTCGATGCGGGGTGGACCATCACACGATCAATCTGGTCGAAACGGGCTCCAACAAGCATTTTCATACGGCGTTCGAATTGCGCGACTGGGCACACATGCAGAGCGCGTGCGATTTCCTGAGCAAGCAAGGCTACAAGATTCTTTGGGGGCCGGGACGTCACGGCATCGGGCACAATCTCTTCACCTATCATCGCGGTCCGAATGGGCTGATCACCGAGCTCTTCGCCGAGCTCGACCAGATGAAGGATGAAGCGCTCGGCTATTTCGATCCGCGGCCGTGGCATCGCGACAATCCGCAGCGGCCGAAAACCTGGCCAAAGACACCGGAAGCTGCGAACCTTTGGGGGCCCATGCCGCCGGACGAGATGATGCAGTAGCAACTAGAAGGGAGATACGAGCATGTCGGTGACAGCCATCCGTTCGTCTCCGCTCAAACCCGACGTTCCGGAACTGCTGTCACGCGCCCGCGGCATCGCCGAAGTCGTGCGCGCTCGCGTCCAGGAAACCGAAGACAACCGGCGCGTCGCCGAAGACGTCGTCGAGCGTATCCGCGAGGCCGGGCTGTTCCGCATTCTGCAGCCGCAGGCGTTCGGCGGTTTCGAATACGGCTTCGATGTCTTTGCCGAACTGGTTGCCACGATCGGACGGGGCTGCGGATCATCGGCCTGGGTCTATGGGCTGGGCGCCGTGCACCAGTGGTTCGTGGCGTCCTATCCGAAGGAGACGCAGGAGGAGTACTGGGCCGATCCGGGGGCGATCACGGCGGGATCGTACGCGCCGGTCGGCAAGACCGTGGCGGTCGACGGCGGCTATCGGACCTCCGGAGTCTGGAGCTTCGCCAGCGGCTGCGACAATGCGCAGTGGTTCCTGCTCTCCACCATGGTTCCCCCGGCGCCCGGATCGGACAGCCCAAGTCCGAGCTTTCTTCTGGTGCCGCGCGCGGACGCCCGGATCGACGACAACTGGCACACGATGGGACTCGCCGGGACCGGCAGCAAGAACATCGTGGCTGACGACATGTTCGTCCCCAGCCACCGCGCATTGGCGATCGCGGACCTGGCGGCGGGCACCGGCCCGGGCACGCTGATCAACACCAATCCGCTCTATCGCCAGTCGTTTCTTTCGGTCGTGCCGACCACGCTGGTCGCGCCCGTGCTCGGCATGGCCGAGGGCGCGCTTGCCGATTTCGTCGACATGGTGAAGGTGCGTTCGACCCGCGGGGCGGTCGCCGGCGGCAATCGACGCATGGCCGAGTTCGCCACCATCCAGTCACGGGTGGCGGAGGCGACCGGCTGCATCGATGCGGCCCGCCTGATGATGTTCCGCGATTTGGCCGAAACTTCCGCGACGGCTGCGCGCGGCGAGCGGACGCCGCTCGACATGCGGCTGCACAACCGCCTCAGTCACACGTTCTGCACGCGGTTGCTGGTGCAGGCGATCGACGCGTTGTTCGCCGCGTCCGGCGGACAGGGGATCTTCCTCGAAAAGCCGCTCCAGCGGATTTGGCGGGATGCCCACGCCGCCGCCTCTCATATCAGTCTCAACTGGGACGCGGTCAGCACCATGTACGGGCAGTACGTGCTGGGACTGGAGCCAAAAGGACAATACTGACCGGCAACCGAGGGAGAGTGGCTGTCACTCCGGCTTCACCTTGGCCTGTTGGATCACCTTGCGCCATTTCGGCTCGTCGGACTTGATGTAGTTCGCGAGCTGCTCCGGCGTGCCGGCGATCGATTCGAAGTACTGCCGCTCCAGGAAGTCCTTCTTGACCGCCGGATCGGCGAACACCTTGCGCACCTCGGCGTTGATCTTGCCGACGACATCGGCCGGCATGCCGGGGGGTCCGAACAGGCCGAACCAGGATACGGCCTCGTAGCCCGGCAGCCCGCTTTCCGCGACGGTCGGCATTTCGGGCAACAACGCCATGCGCTTGTTCGCGCCGACCGCGATGAAATTCACCTTGCCGGTCTTCCATTGCGGCACCGCGCTGCCCACGCTGATGAACATCATCTGGATATGGCCGGCGATCACGTCGGTGAGCGCCGGCGTGGCGCCCTTGTAGTGCACGGCCTGGAATTTCACGCCCGACAGCGTCTGGAACAGCTCCATGTTGAGATGGCCGCTCGAGCCGACGCCGAACGTGCCGTAATTCAGTTCGCCCGGCTTCTGCTTGGCGAGCGCGATCAGGTCCTTGACGTTCTTCACCGGCACCGAAGGGTGCGCGATCAGCGCGTGGTTGATGGTGGCGAGGCCGCTGATCGGCGTGAAACCCTTGACCGGGTCGTACGGCAGTTTCGGATAGAGGCTCGGGTTGACGACGAACGTCGTCTCCGGCCCGACGAACAGTGTGTAGCCGTCGGGCGCCGCCTTGGTGACGTACTCCGCGGCGATCTGGTTGTTGGCGCCGGGCTTGTTCTCGACGATCACCTGCTGGCCCCACGCCTCGGTGAAGCGCTGTGCGAGCAAGCGGCCAAGCGCATCGGTGACACCGCCCGGCGCCGCCGGTACCACGATCGTCACGGGCTTGGTCGGGTAGTCCTGCGCCGCCGCCGCCAGCGGGGCGATGCAACCAAGCGCCAGCAGCGCGGCCAACATCCTTGCCATCGTTTATCTCTCCCGTATCAGGTCATCTTTATCTTGAGCAGGCGCTCCGCGTTGCCGCAGAAAATATTGTACCGGTCGCTCTCCGCGATATCGAGCTGCCGGATCACCTCGATCGTCGGCGAAATCGGGCCGAGCGGTGTGTCGGTCGCGAACACCACGTGCTCGCTGCCGAAGAATTCGAGTCCACAGCGTACCGCATGGATGCCGCCGCCAAATAGCGCGGTGTCGCCATAGAAGTCATGCAGGTAGTCGAGGTGCGGGCGCTTGAGCGACGGCAACACCTTCGAATAGTCCTCGTCGAGCGTGCGGCTGCCGAGCACCTGCAAGCCGGGACCGATGCGGCCGTCGTAGAACGGGATCATGCCGCCGAGATGGTGGGTGATGATATTGAGCTTCGGGTAGCGGTCGAACAGCCCACAGAACACCAGCCGCACCATCGCGACCGACGTTTCGTAGGGCCAGCCGAAGCACCACCACATCTCGTACCGTGATTTGGCTTCGCTCGCGTAGTCAGTCATCGCGGCGGTGCGCGCCGGATGCAGCCAGATCGGACGGTCGAGTTCCGCCATGGTCTTGAAGATCGGCTCGAACGACGGGTCGTCGAGCGGTTTGCCGGCGATGTTGGTGAAGATCTGGATGCCGCCCGCTTTCAGCTCGGTGACGGCGCGCCGAGCCTCCTTGACCGATCCCTCCACGTCGGTCATCGACACCGCCGCCACGAAGGTCGGAAACCGCTCGGGATGCTTCGCGCAGAGTTCGGCCATCGCGTCGTTGCCGATCCGGGCGAGACCAAGTCCCACGTCACCGGTCGCGAAATCCTCGATCGGCGGATTTGGCAGCGAGATGATCTCGCGGTAGTCGCCGAACTTGTCCATCTCGCGGAAGCGCTCGTCGAGATCGAACAGCTTCTTCACGCCGCGCAGCCGCGCTCCGATATTTCCGAGCCGCGGTGCAATGCGGTTCATCTCCTGGAAGAACTTGTCCGGGAAGATGTGGCAGTAGATGTCGACGATGGTGTCGCTGGCCATGATGAGAAAACCTCGGATCACACTCTCGCTTGTCATGCCCGCGAAAGCGGGCATCCAGCTTTCCAAATGCTAAAATTCAGACTGGATCGCCCGCTTACGCGGGCGATGACAGTAGAGGTCAAAACTTCGTGCGGTCGGGGCCCTTCAACCCCAGCATCTCCCGCGCCTCTTTCGGCGTGGCGATCTGGTAGCCGAGTTCCTCGATCAGCCGGCGCATCTTGGTGACCTGCTCGGCATTGCTCTTGGCGAGCTGTCCGCGGCCGATATAGAGGCTGTCCTCCAGACCGACGCGCACATTGCCGCCCATCATGACGGCCTGCGTCGCAAACGGAATCTGATTGCGGCCCGCGCCCAGCACCGACCACTGATAATCGTCGCCGAACAGCTTGTCGGCGGTGCGCTTCATGAAGGCGAGATTCTCCATGTCGGCACCGATGCCGCCGAGGATGCCGAAGATCAGTTGCAGGAAGATCGGCGGCTTGAACCAGCCTTTGTCGACGCCGTGCGCGAGATTATAGAGGTGGCCGGTGTCGTAGCACTCGTGCTCGAACTTGGTGCCGTGCCCTTCGCCCATCAGTTTCGAAATTCTTTCGATATCGCGAAACGTGTTGCTGAAGATCGTGGTGTTCGTGCCGAGGAGATAAGGCTCCTCCCAGTCGTACTTCCATTTCTTGTAGCGCGCTGCCATCGGGTAGAGCGCGAAGTTCATCGAGCCCATGTTGAGCGAGCACATCTCGGGCGAAAACTGCATCACGCCGGCGAGCCGCTCCTCGACAGCCATGGTGGGCGAGCCGCCGGTCGTGATGTTCACCACCGCCTCGGTCGCCTGCTTGATGCGCGGCAGGAACTCCATGAACACCTTGGGATCGCCGGTCGGGCGACCGTTCTGCGGATCGCGCGCGTGCAGGTGGAGGATCGCGGCGCCGGCTTCGGCGGCGCCGATCGCCTGCTCGGCGATCTGGTCGGGCGTGATCGGGAGGGCATCCGACATCGTAGGCGTATGGATCGCGCCGGTGATGGCGCAGGTGATGATGACCTTGTCGGATTTGGCGGCCATGCGTTTTTCTCCCTGGCGTTATTCTGGGGTCGTTGCCCTCAGTTTGTGCGGCGGTCCGCCGCAAAGTGCAAGCACCCCGGGGACAGCCTGCCGCGGCCGGTCAGGCCCGCAGTCCGAACTCTTCCGCCATCAGCTCGTATGAATGCCGACGTGCGGCATGGTCGTAGATCATCGTTGTGATCATCACCTCGTCGGCGCGCGTCGCCTCGACCAGTGGCAGCAGGCGTTCGCGCACCGTCGCCTTCGATCCGACGATCAGGCGCGAGCGGTTGCGCGCGATCAGCCCGCGCTCGGCCGGCGCGTAGGGATACGCGAGCGCCTCCTCGGGGCTCGCGAGCTCGACATATTCGCCGCGCCGGCGACGCACGAAGTTGAGATCGATGGTCGAGGCGAGGCGGTCGGCTTCGGCGTCGCTGTCGGCGCACACCAGCGCGACGCCGAGGATCGCGTACGGCTTGTCGAGCGTGGCCGACGGCTTGAACTGCTCGCGGTAGGCCAGCATCGGACCGCGCGGATCGAGGTCGGAAAAATGGTAGGCGAAGGAGTACCCCATGCCGACCATGGCGGCGAGCTGCGCGCTGTAGTCGCTCGAGCCGAGCAGCCAGATGGGCGGCAGCGGGACGTCGGCCGGCATGGCGCGGATGTTGCGGAACGGATGGCCTTCCGGGAAGCCGCGGCTCTCGAACAGCATCAGTTCCTGGAAGCGCTCGAGGAAATCGTCGGCGTTGTCCTGCCGCCGCCGCAGCGCGTAGGAGGTGACCGGATCGGTGCCGGGCGCGCGCCCGAGCCCGAGGTCGATGCGGCCGGGAAACAACGCCTCCAGCACCTTGAACCGTTCGGCGACCATCAGCGGCGCGTGGTTCGGCAGCATGACGCCGCCCGAGCCGATGCGCATGCGCGTCGTCACGGCGGCGATCTGGCCGATCATGATGTCGGGGGCGGAGCTCGCGATCGAGGGCAGGTTGTGGTGCTCGGCGACCCAGTAGCGGGTGTAGCCGAGCCGGTCGGCGAGTTGCGCGAGGTCGAGCGAATTGCGCAGCGACACCGCGCCGGACACGCCGGAGACGACCGGAGAAAGATCGAGAACCGAGAGAGGGAGCACGTGGGAGCGCCGGGCTGATGGCGGGCAGCCGTCAGAATGGAATGGGCCGCCCCACTTGCCAATCCTTTTTCCAGCCCGTCAGGTGTCCCCTGCGGAATTGCAACGCCATCGCGGTGTCGATCGCCAGCATCTGCGGCCTGTAGCCGGCCCGTCCGTAGGCGAGGAAGACTTCCGACCCGGGTGGCCCGGAATGGTAGACCAGCGGCACGCCCAGGGCGTCCGACACCTCGACCGGTGTCATGCCAAAGGCCAGCGGGGCCACGTTGGATTGGTATCCGCAGTACGCCCCGAAGCACATCCAGAGTGCCGCAGCGATCCGTTTCATGCGGACTATTTTCGAGCCGCCGGCCGGAAGGAGCAAGCGGCGATACTGTGGCACGGGCGCTATTCGGGCCGCTGTGACCTGCCGGCCGCAGCTTTTTGGCGCAAAGGTGGTGCGGGACGCAGTGGGTTGCCGCTATTCGGCCGCGATCAGCCGCGGCGCGTCGTCGGCCAGGCCGCTGCTCGATCTCTCCGATTTGGTGCCGCGGCAGATGTAGTAGGAGCCGAACAGGAACTCCGTCATCGCGAACTCGTCGGCGATGCTTGCCAGATCGCTCCAGGGCTTGACGAACGGATTGCCCAGCATGGTCTTCTTCATCAGCCAGAGGCTGAACGGCAGCACGAGATCGCCGCCGAGGCCCGACGGCAGCTTCGCGTCGACGATGACGAGGCGCCCGCCCGGCCGCAACTGCTTCCACGCATGCTGCAGCACGGTCAGGTGATGCGGCATGGTGTTGTAGGACAGACCGAACAGGACGGCGTCGAGCAGTTCCGGCGCGACATATTCGGCGGCGTCGGCCTGGGTCAGTTCGACGTTGCCCCAGCCCTCGCGGTCGCAGAGCGCCTGCGCCCGCCGCAGCATGCCGGTGGAGAGATCGACCCCATAAATTCTGCCGCCTGGCCCGACCCGCTCACGCAGGTGGGGGAAATTCCGCCCGGTGCCGCAGCCGATTTCCATGACACTGTCGCCCCGCTTCAGGCCGAGGTCGGCAGCGGCACGGCGGCGAAGTTGCGGGGGAACGAACAGGAGCCAGTCGAACAGGCCGATCAGTCCGGCCATACGATCATACCGTCGGGCAATGAAGGCCCGTTCGCAATCCACCCATTGATAGGCCAATTTTCGCTCCCCTGGCGCCCGGCCTCTTGCTGGGCCGGCACGCGAGATCACTTTTGTTATTCACCCCCAGGCTATTGCGCAGAGGCCTTCAGATACCGGGAGATTCGCACAAATGTCACCGGCATAAAAATACCATAAACAATTTCCTGGCCAGTGATCAATGGAATGGACAAAAAATTTTGCGAATGGCCACCGATTTAGTCAATTCGCCGCAGGATTCTCCAGTGACGCTCGCGGCGCCGGTTTCGCCTCGGCCTGAAACTCGGTGGCCTGAACGACCAGATTGCCGAGCAGGTGCGCGACCGACAGGCGGATCGGCGCCAGAAGGTGCGTGCCGGCGATCGGCGCCAGCGAGACCTCGATATCGCGGCCCTGCGAGAGGAACTTGACCAGGGTGCTGCTGGCGCGATGCCCGGCGACCGGCTGGAACGCGATAGCGCAGACGACAACCGGCCCCTGGTAACCCTTGTCGGTCTTTACCTTGTCCATCCGCTTGAACGTCAGCTTGAGGTCATAGCGGCGCTGGCCGTCGAAGATCGGCAGCTTGCGCTCGCAGGCCTCGCGCGTCAGTACGCCGTCCTGAACTCCTGGAATAAGCCAGGCGGTCAGCGGGTCCATGATGTCCCGGCGGTGCTCCTCCTTCACGGCGACCCGATCGTCGCCCGGCGCCAATATCTCGGCCTTGATCTCGGTGACGTTGCCGCGGTCGAGCATCATCGTCATGTCGGACTTCTCGTCGCCGCGGGTGATGTCCGCGGCAAAACTCGTTGTCTGCAGCCGGCCGTCGTCGACGGTCCCGCTGGCCGAGACCGTGCCCTTGCCGCTCACCGCCCAGCTCGCGACGCCGCTCGCCTCGCCCTGGCCGCGCGTGGTGAAGGCGTCGGGGCCGACGTCCACGGTCCAATTGGTCTTGCCGACCGGAATACGTGCGACCGATATCGTGTAGTTGGCGGTGAGTTTGCCGTCGGCGTGCGCTGCGTCCGGCGCCACAGTCGCTGCGAGCGCGAATGCCGAAACGCCGGCGAGGATGGCGCCCAGGAGAGGACCACGAGTGGTGCGCGGACGTGCCGGCATGGTTCATCAATCCTTATCGTCGCGCCCGACGAAGTCCGTCCCATTCTGCGGGCGCGCCGCAGACATCGGGCGCAATCGTGTCAGTCGCAAGACGCCAGTCCGCCTTGCTGGCGTTAACGTTGACACGCGCGCTCCACCGCGCGACACGAATTGCGACGCTTTCAGCAAGGGGGATCGAATGGAGTGGACCGGTCGGCGCGAGCGCCTGCGCGCCATCATCAGCGGCGGACGGTGCATCCACCCGGGCTCGGTCTACGACGCGATCTCCGCCCGTATCGCCGAGGACCTGGGCTTCGAGGCCGGTATGTTCGCGGGCTCGGTCGGCTCGCTCGCGGTGCTGGGCGCGCCCGACATCGTCGTGCTGACGCTGAGCGAATTCGCCGCGCAGGCCTATCGGATCAACCGCGCCGGCAAGCTGCCGCTCCTGGTCGACGCCGACCATGGCTACGGCAACGCGCTCAACGTCAAGCGCACGGTCGAGGAGCTCGAAACCGCGGGAGTCGCGGCGCTCACCATCGAGGACACGCTGTTGCCGATAGCGTTCGGCGAGACCGGACAACGGCTCATCCCGATTCCCGAAGGCGTCGGCAAGATGAAGGCCGCGATTGCCGGACGGCAGGATCCGCGGCTCGTCATCGTCGGCCGGACCAGCGCGCTCAGCATCAGCGGCGTCGAGGACACCATCGCGCGGCTTCGGGCCTACGAGGCGGCCGGCGTCGACATGCTGTTCATGGCCGGGGTGAAGACGCGCGCGCAGCTCGATGCCGTCTCGGCCGCCGTGAAGCTTCCGCTGTTTCTCGGCGGGGCGGGCGATGAGCTTTACGATCTCGATTACCTGAGCGCGCGCAATGTCCGCATCTGCCTGCAGACACATGCGCCGTTCATGGCGGCCGTGCAGGCGACCTACGAGACGCTGAAGGCACTGCGCGAGGGCACGCCGGTGCGCGACCTGAAGAACATCGCGTCGGCCGACCTGATGAAGCGCGTCACCCGCCAGAGCGACTACGCGCGCTGGACCAAGGATTTCCTCGGCGGATCGTCGTAGCAACTAGTTTTGGATAGTCGCGCCCCGAACGCGGTCTGTCCCCTCCCCCGCAAGCGGGAGAGGGGACGCAAGCGGCACGGCCGGTGCTCTCACACAAGAGCCGTCGCATACGTGGCGCATCACCGCCGGCCGAACAGCCG
>CAVXOE010000002.1:0-46263 GCA_963763365.1 uncultured Alphaproteobacteria bacterium
CGCCACCCGCGAAGCGCCGTCGTGCCGCCCTTAACGAGGGCCGGGTGCTCTGGCAGGCGGCTCGTTCACGCCCGGCTGCAGCCGCAGTTCCGCGACGCCGATCGCAATATTGAGACCGACCTGGCCGCTGACCGAAAGCGGCTGCAACGCAATGGTGCGGCCCGAACCGCCGATCAGGACATTGGCGCCGAGACCAGCCGCGACCGTCGCCTCGGCAGTCGCGCCGATGTAGTCGCCGGCGAGAAATCCGGGGCCATAACCGCCGGTGCCCGTGAACACCGCCCAGATCATGACGCCACCGGAGGTCGCACCGATATCAAGCCCGAACTTGCTGATCGATCCGACATAGGCTTCCGGCGGTCCCGGTTGGTCGGGCGAGAAATTGCAAAAAACCGATTTCGACGATCCGATGATAAATCCCCACCCTCCCGAGACGTCGCACGTCAGGACCCCGGCCTTGATACGCTGCGCGGCAACCGGTTGGGCGAAGGTAAAGGCGAGCGCAAACGCGCCCACACTGATGACGGTACGCAACATGGGGAATGCCCTCTTGAGACTTACTATAAAAGTTAGTCCGGCCTGCACCCTTGGTGATTGATCTGGCGCAAGCGGGGTAGGGCGTATCCGGCGGCAACAAAGCCGCCGGCCGTCATCGCAGATTGCCGCAAAACCGCTGGATGCGCCGGCAGGCTTCCTCCACATCGCTCGTCTTGGTCGCGTATGAGATGCGGAAGGCCGGACCAAAGCCGAACGGCGTGCCCTGCACCACCGCGACGCCCTCGCTTTCCAGAAGCTCGGTGACAAAATCCTCATCCGTCGCGAGCTTCTTGCCGCTCGGCGCGGTCTTTCCCATGGTGCCGGAGCACGAGGGATAGACGTAGAACGCACCTTCCGGCTTCGGACACTTGATGCCGTTGGCTTGGTTGAGCATCGAGACGCAGAGGTCGCGGCGCTCCTTGAAGATCGCGTTGTGCTTGGCGATGAAATCCTGCGGTCCGTCGAGCGCCTCGACCGCCGCCCATTGTGCGACCGCGGTCGGGTTCGAGGTCGACTGCGACTGGATCATCGCCATCGCCTTGATCAGTTGCTCGGGCCCGCCCGCGTAGCCGATCCGCCAGCCGGTCATGCAATAGGCCTTGGAGCAGCCGTTGATCGTCAACGTGCGGTCGTACAGCCGCGGCTCGACCTGCGCGGGCGTGAAGAACTTGAAGTCGTCATAGACGAGATGCTCGTACATATCGTCGGTCATCACGTAGACATGCGGGTGGCGCATCAGCACGTCGGTGAGCTTCTTGAGCTCCTCGCGCGTGTAGGCGGCGCCGGTCGGGTTCGACGGCGAGTTCAGCAGCACCCACTTGGTCTTCGGCGTGATCGCGCGCTCGAGCGCCTCCGGTGACATCTTGAAGCCGGACTCGATCGTGGTCGGTACCGTGACCGGCTCGCCGCCCGCGAGCATGACCATGTCCGGGTAGCTCACCCAGTAGGGCGCCGGGATGATGACCTCCTCGCCAGGGTTGAGCGTCACCATGAACGCGTTATAGAGCACCTGCTTGCCGCCGGTGCCGATGATGATCTGCGAAGGCTTGTAGTCGAGCGCGTTCTCGCGCTTGAACTTGCGCGCGACCGCGGCCTTGAGTTCGGCCATGCCGTCGACGGCGGTGTATTTCGACGTCTTGCCTTCGGTGATGGCACGGATCGCCGCCAGCTTGATGTTGTCGGGCGTGTCGAAGTCGGGTTCCCCGGCGCCGAGCCCGATCACGTCGCGGCCGGACGCCTTCAGCGCGCGCGCCTTGTCGGTCACCGCAATGGTGGCGGACGGCTTGATGCGCTTGAGCGACTTCGCCAGAAGCTCGACCGGGGCTACGGGCTTGATCTGCTCTGCGACGAGGGCCATGGGAATCTCCTGTTGCCCGCACGGGCGCGAGCTTCCTAGAGCGCGCCGGGACGGACGGCAAGTCTCAACCGAACGCACGTTAATCGCAAGTTCGTGTGTTTCCTATGTCGCTCCGGCAAGCCTCCAGGTTCATTGAAATATCTCGCTGAATCGGGCCTTGAGCTCGCGTCCGCGCGCCTCGATCAGATCGAGATCGACGGGGAGAAACTTGACCTCGCTGAGTGCCGGCTGGCCGGGCGGCGGGGCGACATCGACCCGGGAGGAGTGAATGCCGCCCTCCGCGATCATCTTCTGCGCCTCCGGCGAGATCATGAACTGCGCGAACAGCTTCGCGGCGTTGGGGTGCGCGGCGCCCTTGATTAAGGCGGTGGGCGACGACACGATGAAGATGCCTTCGGTCGGATAGACCATCTTCTGATTGGGGACGTCGCGGCCGTCCGAGAAGCTGCGCGGATCGGCGCCCTCCGCGCCGATTACCCGCTCGCCCTGCTGCATGGTCGAGTACACCTGCTGGTGGCCCTGCACGATCATGGTGTCGTTCGCGCGCAGCGCCTTGTAGAACTCCCAGCCGAGCGCCTTCGACAGCATTCCGACCACGACCAGTTGGATGGCCGTGAACGACGGATCGGGCATCACCATGAGGCCCTTGTATTTCGGCTGCTTGAGATCCGACCAGGTTGTCGGAACGTCGTTCGCCGCCACCTTGTCGGAGCGGATCGGAATTCCGACCATGGACAGCCGCTGCGCGATCCAGCGGCCGTCCTTGTCCTTCGCCTCGCTTACCACCTTGTCGAATCCCTCGGGCCGGAATCGCGACGAGCAAGCCCTGCTTGGCGAGACCATTGGCGGCGCCGGCATCCGACATCGTCATCACGTCGGCGCCCGGACGGCCGGCGGCGACTTCCTGCTGCAAGCGGCGCAACACCGCCTGACCGCCAGTGCGCAGGAGCTGCACCTTGATTCCGGTGTCATGCTGGAATTTGTCGGCAAGCTGCTGAGCGAGCGCGACCGGCGTCGAGGTGTACCAGCTCAACGCACCTTCCTTGCGCGCCGCCGCCTCGTCGGCCCGGTCGAGGGTGAAGGTCTGCGCCCGAATTGGAGACGCGACAGCAAGGTCCAAGCAAACGCCGACCGCAACATAAGCCACGCAGACAATGCACCGCATCGCTCACCTCCCAGGCATCCATCCCGGAACGTTTCTTATCAACAGGGACATCGTCCGCCCGACCCACCAAAAACGCAATGCGCCATGGCTTCGCAGCGGCTTCGCAAGCCGCCGCGATCGAGCGCATTCGAATCGAATCGTTCCACCCGAGGCTGAGCCCAGGCGATGATGTCCTCGCAAACATCTCGTAAAGAGGACGATTCTCTTTTTCGCAGCGCAGCAATCGCACGACATCAAAGTGCCATCGATATTTTGTGCGGTGCGGGGCACGCGAATGTCATCACCACATTGCCGTGTTCGTGGCATAGTCAGAACGCCGCTGGCGCTGCGAGGCACGCTGCGAGGCACGCTGGGAGGTCATGCGGAGAAGGCGATGTATACGCTCTATTCCATGCAGCGATCGGGCAACAGCTACAAGGTGCGGCTCGCGCTGGCTCACCTTGGCATCGACTATCGGCTCTTTGAGATCGACATTCTCAAGGGTGAAAGCCGCACGCCCGAATTCCTCGCCAAGAATCCGAGCGGCCAGGTGCCGCTGCTCGAAGCGATGCCCGGCCGCTTCATCGCCGAATCAAATGCCATCCTCTGGTACGTGGCCGGCGGCACCGCGCTTGCGCCCGAGGACCGCATCGACCGCGCCGAGACGCTGCAATGGATGTTCTTCGAGCAGCACAGCCTTGAGCCCAACCTCGGCGCCGCCTATTTCTGGCTAGCGCTGGTCAAGGGCGGGCGCGAACTGCAACAGCATGCGCTCGAGGACTGGATGGAAAGCGGCTATCGCGCGCTGGGCGTGATGGAGAATCATCTCAAGCATCACGACTACTTCGCGGCCGGTCACTATACGATCGCCGACATCGCGCTCTACGCCTATACGCATCTCGCGCATGAATGCGACTTCAACCTCACGCCGTTTCCGGCGATTCGCGATTGGCTCGACCGCGTCGAGACCGAACGCGGATACGTGCCCATGATCGAGCAGGCGAAAAACGTCGCGGCCGCGGAATAATCCGCTCGATCGGGCCTGAATGGCCTGCCGCCGGGATCAGGCGCAGGCCAAAAGTGTCGCAAATGCACCACACCTCCCGGCAAAACGCCGCAGCGTTAACCCTTCATTAACCCAAAACATAAAATTGCCCTTATTTGTCAAAGCCTTCGCCTAAGTCTGGCCGAACAGGCGCCGCCGTCGACCGCGAATTTCGAGTCAACAACGAAACCGATTCGCGGAGACCACCCCATGCCCAAGGACTTCAACCGCGCCAATGGCTGCGCCTCGCCGCAGTCCGGAAAGCACGGCTCCACTTTGTTCGTCGAACTGATCACGACCGCCGCACTGGCGCTGTCGACCGCGGTCGCCGTGACCGCGGTGTCGATCGGCATGGCGCGCGCCGATGTGCTCGGCTCCGTCGCGAAGGGCGACAGTGCGCCGCTCGCAATCGCGATCTTCATCGGCTTGCTGTTCACGGGGATGGGCGGCCTGACGGCGCTGATGGCGCGCAACCGTTAATCGATTTACGAAATCCGTTCGGGGACGGTTCAACTCTTCTCAAGCTGCAGGCGGCAGGGTCGGTCGGGGGTGTCACCGCCGCACGTCGTGGGACGTGCGGCGGTGATGCATTTTGCGCGACGCAATCGCGCGGCGGCGCTATTGCAGCTTGATATTTGCCGCCTTGATGATCGGCCACCATTTGTCCAGCTCGGCCTTGTGGTAGGCGGCGAGCGCCTCCGGTGTCTGCTGTTCGCGCGGAGCAATCTCGTGGCCAAGCTCGTTGAAACGCTGCTTGACGTTTGGATCGGCGAGCGCCTCCACCACCGCGGCATTGAGCTTGGCGACGATATCCTTGGGCGTGCCCTTCGGCGCCCACAGTGCGTGCCAGAACGGAAAGTGCACGCCCGGCACGCCAGCTTCGTCGATGGTCGGCACGTCCGGCGCCGCGAACCAGCGCTTTTCGGTGAGCACCGCGAAAGCCTTGATCCCGCCCGCGCGATATTGCGCGAGCGTCTGCCCCGCCTCCGGACATGACAGATCGATCTGCCCCGCCAGCAGATCCTGCATCACGGGCGCCGCGCCGCGATACGGCACGAACTGCATCTGCGTGTTGGTCTTGCTGGCGAAATAGACCATGCACATGTGGATGCCGCTGCCGACGCCGATGGTGCCCGCCGTCGCCTTGCCGGGATTCTCCTTTAGCCAGGCGATCAGTTCCTTCATGTCCTTGGCGGGGAAGTTGCTGCGCCCGATGATCCAGAGCGGGCCGATCGACAGCATCGCCACCGGCTCGAAATCCTTCAGGTAGTCGAACGGCAGCGAATACATCGCGCCCGCGCCGACGTGCGATGTCCACTGGCCGATCGCGACCGTGTAGCCGTCGGGCGCCGACCGGAACAGGCGCGTCACGCCGATGGTGCCACCGGCGCCCGTGACATTCTCGGCAAGCACCGGCTGTCCCAGCGAGACCTTCATGCGCTCGCTCACGATGCGCGCAACGATGTCGGTCACGCCGCCGGCAGGAAACGGCACGATCATGGTGACCGGCCGTGACGGATAAGGCTGCGCCTTCACGTCCGGAATGCCGAACAACACCGCGAGCGTCACTGCAAGCCACAGTTTCACGTCAGTCTCCCTTCGAGCCGTTTCTTCGTTTACGTCGCAATACGATGACATGCTGCGGACTAACGCGAAAGGTGCGCCGTCACACCGAAGTGAACGGGCTTGCCTTGTTGGAACGCACGCTGCCGCCCATGGTTATGGATCGGAACGCAGGAGAGCCGTATGCGGCGAATTCGCACGTTATCATCGGCCATCACGAGCTGTTCGATCGTGGCCGGCCTCATGGCCATCGGTGCGACGAGCGCCGCCGGGGAGACCTACCCATCGTCCATCGGCAACCTCAACGTCGAGACTGTTGCGCGCGGGCTCGACCATCCGTGGTCGCTCGCATTCCTTCCGGACGGCCGCATGCTGGTCACCGAGCGGCCGGGGCGCCTGCGCATCGTCAGCAAGGACGGCAAGATCTCGCCGCCGGTCGGCGGCGTCCCGAAAGTGGCCGCGTCCGGCCAGGGCGGGCTGCTCGATGTCGTGCTCGACCGAAACTACGCGCAGAACCAGACGATCTATGTCTGCTTCGCCGACCCGGTGAACGGCGGCAGCCGCACCGCGCTCGCAAGCGCGCGGCTGATCGACGAAGGCCAGCCACGGCTTGACGATGTGAAGGTGATCTTCCGCCAGGACGGTCCACTGTCGCGCGGCATGCATTTCGGTTGCCGCATCGTGCAGACGCCGGACAACAATTTGTTCCTCACCATGGGCGAGCACGCGGCGTTCCGCGACGAGGCGCAGAACCTCGGCAACCATCTCGGCAAGATCGTACGCATCCGCCCCGACGGCTCGGTACCGGCCGACAATCCGTTCGTCGGCAAGCCGGGCGTCAAGCCGGAAATCTGGAGCTACGGCCATCGCAACTCGCAGGGCGCGGCGCTCCATCCGCAGACCGGCAAGCTCTGGGAGACCGAGCACGGGCCGCGCGGCGGCGACGAGGTCAACATTCCGCTTGCCGGCAAGAACTACGGCTGGCCGGTGATCGGTTACGGCATCGACTACAGCGGCGCGAAGATTTACGAGAGCACGCAAAAGGCCGGCATGGAGCAGCCGGTCTGGTACTGGGTGCCGTCGATCGCGACCTCGGGCATGACCTTCTACACTGGCGACCTGTTTCCGGCCTGGCGCGGCAATCTTCTGGTCGGCGGCCTCGCCGGACAGTTGCTGGTTCGGCTCGAACTCGACGGCGAGAAGGCCGTCAAGGAGGAGCGGCTGCTGCATAGTCTCGAACGAGCGCATCCGCGACGTGCGGCAGGGACCGGATGGTGCCATTTACCTGGTGACCGACGCCTCGAACGGCCGGATTCTCCGGGTCGCCCCGGCGAAGTGATCGGCGGCAGATGACCCGTCATGCCGGCTTCGTGCCGGCCAAATACACCGTGGAAGGTGCCGCAACCGTATAAAATCGCGGAAGAAACGACCTAGGGGCCGCCGGCGTCATAGTGCCGACAAAAAGTGTCTCTACCGCCTCGCCCCGATCCGATAAAAGGGAATCGAGGGTCGCACCGGATGACGGCGCCGCAGGCATCGTCGTGCCGGGCGGCCCATTTCGAGCTTGTGCCATGTTTACGAAATTCGAACGACTGTTGAACCCAACCGATACGCCCGCGCAGGCCGAGCCGCCGGCGAGCTTCATGGCGTTCTTCTGGCATTTCATTCGCCAGTCGAAGGGCCTGTTCGTCGCGCTGTTCGCGGCCGGCTTCGTGGTGGCGCTGCTCGATTCGACGATCCCCGTCTTCATGGGCCGCATCGTCACGCTGATCACCGCGACCCCGCCACAGGAACTGTTCGCGCACTACTGGCCGCACCTCGTCGGCATGGCGCTGGTGCTCCTGATCGCGCGTCCGTTGGCGATGTTCGCGCAGAACCTGCTCGCCAACCAGGCGGTGGCGGCGAACGTGTCGAATCGTATCCGCTGGCAGAACCACTGGTACGTGGTCCGCCAGTCGTGGACGTTCTTCCAGAACGACTTCGCCGGGCGGATCGCCAATCGCGTGATGCAGACCGGTCCCGCGATCCGCGAGACCATGGTCGCGATGCTGACCAGCGTCTGGTACATCCTGGTCTACGGCACTGCGGCGCTGATCCTGCTTGCGTCGGCCGATCCCATCCTCGCGCTGCCGATCGTGCTGTGGTTCGTCGGCTACCTGATCTTCCTGCGCATCATCGTGCCGCGCATGCGCGACCGATCGAAGGAGGTGTCGGAAGGCCGCTCGATGCTGACCGGGCGCATCGTCGACAGCTACACCAACATCCTGACGGTGAAGCTGTTCGCTCGCGCGCGCGAGGAAGACGCCTATGTGCGCGACGCCATCGATCAGCACACCGGGCTGTTCTACCGCTCGCTGCGGCTCAACACGCTGTTCGGCCTGTGCCTGTCGTCGCTCAACGCGATGATGGTCACCGGAACGGGCGCGCTTGCGCTCATCCTGTGGACACAGGGCAAGGTCGAGATCGGCACCGTCGCGATGGCGCTGCCGCTCGCCTGGCAGATCGTCAACATCGCCGGCTGGGTCGCCTGGCAGATCACCTCGATCTTCGAGAACATCGGCGTGATCCAGGAAGGCATGATGACCATTGCCCGGCCGATCGCGCTCACCGACCAGCCGGAGGCACCCGAGCTCATCGTGACGCGCGGCGAGATCCGCTTCGAGGACGTGAACTTCGGCTACGGCCGCGAGGCGCTGGCGCGCGCCGACGGGACGTTGCGCTCGCGCGCCGTGATCGATGGCCTGACATTGACGGTGAAGCCCGGCGAGAAGATCGGCCTGATCGGACGCTCGGGCGCCGGCAAGTCGACGCTCGTCAATCTCCTGCTGCGGTTCTTCGATGTCGAAGGCGGCCACATCCGCATCGACGGCCAGGACATCACCACGGTGACGCAGGAGAGCCTGCGCTCGCAGATCTCGATGGTAACGCAGGACACGTCTCTTTTGCACCGGTCCATAAGGGACAACATCCGCTACGGCCGCCCGCAGGCGACCGACGCGGCGATCGTCGAGGCGGCGAAGCTTGCCCATGCCGACGAGTTCATCCACGAGCTCGAGGACTGGAAGCAGCGGACGGGTTACGACGCGCAGGTCGGCGAGCGCGGCGTGAAGCTCTCGGGCGGCCAGCGTCAGCGCATCGCGATCGCGCGCGTCATCCTCAAGGACGCGCCGATCCTGGTGCTCGACGAGGCGACTTCCGCGCTCGACAGCGAGGTCGAGGCCGCGATCCAGTCGTCGCTCGGCACGCTGATGGCCGGCAAGACGGTGATCGCGATCGCGCACCGGCTTTCGACCATCGCGCGCATGGACCGGCTGATCGTGCTCGACCACGGCCGTATCGTCGAGCAGGGCACGCACGCCGAGCTGCTCGCGCACGGCGGTCACTACGCTGCGCTCTGGCGGCGGCAGTCGGGCGGCTTCCTCGACACCGCCGACATGCAGGCGGCGGAGTAGTCCGCAATGGTCGGCACGCCCTCCACTCCCCTCCCCCCGCGAAGCGGTGGGGAGGGGTCGGGGGTGGGGGCGCGGGAGTCACTAAGAAGCAGCGATGTTCTGACTTCTGATTACGGATGCCTGATTTCCGCCCCCACCCACCCCGGCTCGCGTTCGCTCGCCGACCCTCCCCACCGCTTCGCGGGGGGAGGGTAAGCTGCGGCCCGATCACCATCCCACATCGCCAATCGAGCCGCGAGAATTCCGCCGTGTCGTCTCAGTCGGGACCACGCCCGGCCCACATTGCGTCGCTTTGAGCGGGCATTAACACGGCCGGGCGGGCTTCGGAGGCATGGCGATGACGCAACTCTCCGCGTCCCGTTTCTGGTCCGACGCGCGCCATTACCAGATCGCCGCGCTCGCGACACTCCTGATCTACAATCTCGGCTGGCTCGATTTCGGCGCACGGCCGCTCAACAGCGCGCTTGCCATCGCCGCCGCGCTGGCGACCCAGGCAGTCTGCACCTGGTGGTTCAAGCTGCCGGAATTCGATCCGCGCTCGCCGCTGATCACCGGACTGTCGCTCAGCCTGCTGCTACGCGCCGAAGACCCCTGGCTGCACGCGCTCGCCGGCGTCATCGCCATCGGCTCGAAGTTCGTCTTCCGCATCGACGGCAAGCACATCTGGAATCCGGCGGGCTTCGCCATCGTCGTGCTGCTGTTTGCCTCGAACGGCGTGTGGATTTCGCCCGGCTCCTGGGGCTCGACGGTCTGGTTCGCGGCACTCGTCGGCTTCTTTGCGATCCTCGTGTTACACGCCGCACGGCGCTCCGACATCGCGATCTTCTTTCTGGCGAGCCATGCGGCGCTCTTGTTCGCGCGCGCCTTGTGGCTCGGCGATCCGCTTGCCATTCCGATCCACCAGTTGCAGAGCGGCTCGCTGCTGATCTTCACGTTCTTCATGATCTCCGACCCGCGCACGTCGCCCGATTCGCGGCTCGGCCGCTTCATCTTCGCCGCCTCGGTCGCGGTCGCTGGCGCACTACATGACGTTCTTCATGCAGATGCGGCCCGCGCTCTACGTCGCGCTGATCGCGCTCTCCCCGTTCATCCTGCTCATCGACCGGATACTGCCGGCGCAGCGCTTCTCCTGGAAGCCGGCCATGCAAGGAGCCCCGCAATGACCCGTAAGCCGTTCATCACGAATGAATGCGCGCCTGCGTTCCGGCGTCGCGATCGCGGCCATCGCCGCCCAGCTCGTCACGCTCGCCGGACCCGCCTCCGCGTTCTGCGGCTTCTATGTCGCCAAGGCGGACTCGAAGCTGTTCAACAAATCCTCCAAGGTCGTCCTGGCGCGCGACGGCGAAACCACCGCCATCACCATGGCGAGCGACTACGAGGGCGAGCCGAAGGAATTCGCCGTCGTCATTCCGGTGCCGACTTTCATCGAGCGCAAGCAGATCGGCGTCGTCGAGATGAAGACCATCGACCATCTCGATGCGTTCACGGCGCCGCGGCTGGTGGAATACCGCGACGAGGACCCGTGCTCGCCGGTCGTGGTGGCGATGCGGCGTTCGGGTGCCCTGCCCGCGCCGGCAGGCATCGCTGCGATGAGCTTCGGCGACGGCCGCTACAAGGGTGTGACCGTCGAGGCGAATTACGACGTCGGCGAGTACGATGTGTCGATCCTGTCGGCAAACGAAAGCGACGGTCTCGTCAACTTCCTCACCGACAACGGCTACCGCATTCCGGCCGGTGCCGATTCCGTGCTCGGCAGCTACATCAAGCAGAAGATGCGGTTCTTCGTCGCCAAGGTGAACATCGAGCGCATGCAGGCGCTGACCGGCAGTTACCTGCGGCCGCTGCAGGTGCGCTACGACACGCCGAAGTTCATGCTGCCGCTGCGGCTCGGCACCGTGAACGCCAGCGGACCGCAGGATCTCATCATCCTGGCGCTCAGCAAGAACGGCCGCGTCGAGACCGCGAACTACCGCACCGTGAAGCTGCCGTCCAACATCGAGGTGCCGCTCTACGTCAAGCAGGAGTTCGGATCGTTCTACAAGGCGATGTTCGAGCGCGCGGTCGAACGCGAGAAGATGCAGGCGGTGTTCGTCGAATATGCCTGGGACATGGGCTGGTGCGATCCCTGCGCGGCCGATCCGCTGACCAACAAGGAACTGGTGGAGCTTGGCGCACGCTGGATCACGAGCGACGAGAACGTCCCGTTCCGTTCGGGCCAGGGCGCCAATGCCTACGTGACGCGGCTGCACGTGCGTTACGACGCGAAGACGTTTCCCGAGGACCTCGTGCTACTGGAGACGAAGGATCGCACCAACTTCCAGGGCCGCTACATCCTGCGCCATCCGTGGACGAAAGAGGCGAGTTGCTCCGCGGGCAATCAGTATCGCGAAGCGCTGCCTGCGCGATTCCGGCAGGAGGCCGAAAATCTCGCCAATCTCACCGGCTGGCCGCAGCAGGAGATCGAGGCGAAGATGGAGGCGACCGGCCAGCCGATGCGCGGCAGCAAGTAATCAGACCACCAGCCCCGCGGTCGGCTTCACGTTGGCGCTCTCCGGGAAGACCTTGCTGGCGAGCACGCTGTCGTCGACTCGCAAATGGTCCTTGAGCAATCCCTTGAGCACGGCGCGCACGTCGGTCGTCGGCTTGAGATCGCGGCCCTCATGCAGATTTGCCTGCTTGAGGCCCGGCCAGTCGGCGACCACGCGGCCGCCCTTGAGCGCGCCGCCCACCAGCAGCGCCACGGTGGCGGTGCCGTGGTCGGTACCTTCGGTGCCGTTGATGCGCGCGGTGCGGCCGAACTCGGTGATCACCGCGACCACGGTCTCGCGCCACGCGTCTTTCATTTCCGTTTCGATGGCCGCAATGGCGCCGTCAAGCGCGGCGAGCAGCCCTGCGAGCCGCCCGCCGGTCACACCTTCGTTGGCATGGGTGTCCCAGCCGTCGAACGCGAGCGCGCCAATGCGCGGACCGTTCGGCCGGGCAAGGAATTTCGCCGCCGTGCCCGCCGATTCGGCGAAATAGGCGCGCACCTGCGCGATGCCCGCGGCACGCGGCTGCTGACCATCCATGCCGCCGGCGCGGGCAATTTCCGTGAGCCCCATGCGTTCCTCCAGCGCGCGGGCGAGCGCCGGATCGGTGTGGCGATAGAGATCGAGAAGCCGCGTCAGCGTGTCGTCGCTGGCCGGCGGCAGACGCGGCGGCGTCCATGACAGCACCGGCGCGGGCCCTCGCACCACCAGCGGCGCAATCGGCCCGACCGCGAATGCATCGCGGCCACTGGCGCGTCCCGCCGGCTGCGAGCGAGGCGAGCGCGCGATTGAGCCAGCCGGTGTCGGCCGCGCCCGGTTTGCCGAGGCCGCTTTCCAGCACGTCCTGGCCGTCGAAATGCGAGCGCTCCCGGTAGGACGTGGCGGTCGCGTGAACAATGGTGGCGGCGCCCGCCTGATAGAGCCGGTGCAGGTTCGGCATCGCCGGATTGAGCGCAAAGAACGAGTTCGAGCGGCAGCGCCGGCGTCTTGCCCTCGAGCGTCAGCGCCTTGTCGCCGCGCAACTTCACCCAGTCCGGATCGCCGACCGGCGCGACCGCCGCCAAGCCGTCGAGCGCGCCGCGCAACACGATCACCAGAAGACGCGGATCGCGGCCCTCGGCCAGCGCCACCTTCGGCAGATAGGCCCAGGCGAACAGCGTGCCGGAGCCGAGCAACAGCGCACGGCGCGTGGGGGCATGAAGGGTCATTGTCATCTCCGCTGAAATTCGGGCGACATCAACAGCAAGGCCAGAGCCTGCGGCCGCGACTCGGCGCGCGTGATCGCCTGTCGGGTCTCCGCCGATGCAAGCGGCTCGACCGTCTCCTCGAACACCGCCTTCGGGTCGGCGCTGGCGGCGATCCTGCGCGCGAGCTGGTTTGCGACATCGATGCGTTGCGAGAGGCCGTCTAGCCAGACCGCGCTTTCGTCGGCGAATCCCTTGGGCGACGACGGCCGCCAGAGCGGCTCACCCAACAGGTTGTTCGCCTGCATCACGGGGCCGATGTCGGGCGGCGTGACGCCGGTGGCGCGCAACGCGCCGATCACCCATTCGCCCGGCCGCTTGAGTTTCACGCGCGGCGCCGACCAGGATTCGGACGACGTCACCAGCGTCTTCGCCAGTTCCTTGAGGTCGCCCTGCGTGTCCATGAAGCGCTTGTTGAGCCGGTCGACCAGCGCGGGAGGCGGCTCGTCGGCGACGAAGTGGCGCGCGAGCTTGGTGGCCACATGCTTCGCGGTCGCCGGATGCTTCGCGAGCGTGGCGAGCACGGCGCGGCCCTGCTCGAAGCCGGCGTCCGGATAGCTCTTGCCGACCACGGTCTGCGCGCCCGGCTGATGCATGTTGGGATTGAAAACGAACTCGCCGGCGCGCGCGAGGTCCTGGCGGAAACCGATCACCGTCCAGCCGGTGATGACGTTGGCGAACCGCGTCACGTCCTCCTGAGTGTAGACGGTGCGCACGCCGAGCGTATGCAGTTCCAAGATTTCGCGCGCGAGGTTCTCGTTGAGGCCGCGCTTCTGCCGCTGGCCGGCGATCGAATCGGGTCCGATCGATCGCGCATTGTCGAGATACATCAGCATCGCGGGATGCGTCTCGACCGCCTGCAGCATGTCGCCGAAGCGGCCGAGAAGGTGCGCGCGGATCGCCTCGCGCTCGTAGGCGCCGCAGATCGGGCGCACGCCGCCCTTGTCGGCCGACACGCAGAAATGGTTCGACCAGAACCACACGAGACGTTCCGCAAAGCCGAGGTCGGCGCCGAGCGCGGCGTGGATGCGGGCCTTGGCTTCTTCGAGATATAGCTGCTGCGGTACGGCCGGCCCGGCATTCGGCCGCGGCGCCGGCGAAGGCGAAGATGTGCTCGGCGCTTCGGCGGGCGGCCCGCTCATCTGCTGTTCGGCTGGCGGCGCCGCATCGGGATTATTTTGGCGGGCCTGCTGCGCCAGTCGCTGCTCGGCCTGGCGCGCAATGCGTTGCTTTTGCTGAAACTCGAAGGCCGCGCGCGCCGCTGCACCGGTCGTCGGCAAATTCGCGTCCGCGGTCCGTCCGGCACCGGGCCGATCGAGTTCAGCCAACAGCGCGCCGCGCGGATCCGACGCGATCGCGGCGATCGACCCGGCGCGCGGGCCGAGACCGAAGCGATGAAGCGCCAATGCTGCTTCTGATTTCGGATCGGAGGCCATCCGGCAATGTCCTTTCGACTCGGACGCGGCGTCGCCCCTCGACTTCAACTATCGTCCGCAATGCTCGTGTCGAGATTGCGGCTGCGCGTCTTTCGTAACCATGACGGCAGCATGAAAAATTGGAATGGTTATCGCCGCCGGCTGCCATTTTCGGGCATGCGATCCGAGTCTTGCGGGATTTATTCTGAATGAACGATGAACGAGGCGCGCGCGGAAGTCGCGCCCGGCGTCACAAGGGGCCGCGGAAGATGAAGAACGCCCCCAGCGCCACCAACACGAAGCCGACCAGATAGTTCCAGGTCATCGGTTCCTTCAGGTAGAGAATCGAAAAGGCCGCAAAGACCAGGAGCGTGATGACCTCCTGGATGGTCTTGAGCTGGGCGGTCGTATAGACCGCGCTGCCCCAGCGGTTCGCCGGCACCGCCATGCAATATTCCACGAACGCAATCAGCCAGCTGACCAGGATGACGGTCGTCAGGGGGACTTCCTTGAAGCGCAGGTGGCCGTACCAGGCGATCGTCATGAACACATTGGACCCGACAAGCAGCAGGATCGGCAGCAGATAGGGTGATACGGAGGGCATGGCGAACATCGGCTCCTTGCGAAAAAGGCGGGGGACGACGGCACGGTTTGCCGCGGACCTTAACGCGTCCAACGGCGATTCGGCCTCGATCCCCGGCGGAAGAAAAACGCCAGCCCAATCAGTCACCGCGATCGCCGGTTTCGTCCACAGCATCCCCGGCGGCGTCACTGCGGTGTCACGGCCGGCCGCTAAGACGGCGACGCCTGAAGATGCTGTGTATCTTTCTCGTAAACGGACTTCGGTAGCGAGTAGCGTTTCGGCGTCACGACTGGCGGTTCCAGCCTCCGTCTGCCCCGAGGCTGGAACCGCTTTTTGTTGCCCGCAGGCCGGCAGGCCTGGGCCGTGCCCAGTATTTCACCCTCGATTTTTTTACCCGGTCGGGCGCTCTCCCCAGCTTTGAGCCGTAGAGCGGACTCATTTCCCCCGCTATCATGGCCCGTTTCAAACTGGGAGACTTCGCGATGCGGCATCCTCGCCTTTTTTCAATGATCGTGGTCGCAACTGCGATCGCGATCACCGGCGCGACGGCGCGCGCGCAAGCGCCAGCGCCGGCACCATCACAGGCACCACCTCAGGTCACGCCTGGCCCGTACAAGGCGGTGCCCATTGTCCTGCCGGTCCCGGTGCCCGACCCGTCGTTCGAGCCGTTCCGCAAGCAGCTCGCGGACATCGCGAAGAAGAAGGACCGCGCCGCACTCGCGCGGCTCGTCTCCGCGACCTTTTTCTGGATCCCCGAGGACACCGACGTCGCGGACAAGAGCAAGCCCGGCATCGACAACCTCGCGAAGGCCATCGGTCTCGACGGTAAGGACGCGCTCGGCTGGGACGCGATCTCCGGCTACGCGGTCGAGCAGACCGCCATGTCCGATCCGCAGCGGCAGGGCGTGCTCTGTTCGCCGGGAGAGCCGAGCTTCGACGAAAAGGCTGCCGACGAGCTTGCCAACGCGACACACACCGACGCTTCCGATTGGGGCTATCCGACCAAAAACGGAATCGAGGTCCGCGCCAGCGCGCAGGCCAATGCGCCGGTGGTCGACAAGCTCGGCCTCCATCTTGTGCGCGTGCTGCCGGACGACTCGCCCGCAAACGTGGTCACCGCGACGTTCGTGAAGGTGATGACGCCAAACGGCAAAGTCGGCTACGTGCCGATCGATTCGGTGCTGCCGCTAGTCGGCGAGCAGATCTGCTACATCAAGGAAGGCAACGCCTGGAAGATCGCCGGCTATCTCGGCGGCGAGCACAGCCGTTAGCCGGCTTCGTCGGCTACACGTTGTTTTGACGCGGGGAACGCATGTTTCCCGCGTTTTCTTTTGGCTATAGTGCGCGCGGGGCGACGCTTCGAGCAACGGCGTCGTAACCTTACGAAACCAAGGGAGGTTATGCTGATGTCTCGGGTATATCTGGCTGCAATGGCGGCGCTGATCGCGGGCGGTTTCGCGCCGGCGGCGCTGGCACAACAGGCGCAACGGCCGCCGATCGAAACAACCAAGGTCGAAGGCACCGACAACGTCTACATTTTCCGCAACGGCAACCATCAGTCGATGTTCGTCGTCACCAAGGACGGCGTCATCGCCACCGACCCGATCGCCTACGGCAGGCCGACCGGCGGACAGCAATATGTCGACGAGATCCGGAAGGTCACCAAGGCGCCGATCAAATACCTGATCTACAGCCATCACCATTACGACCACATCGCGGGCGGCAAGGCGTTCAAGGATGCCGGCGCCACCATCGTCGCACATCGCAAGGTGAAGGAGCATCTCGCGCCGCTCGCCGATCCGCACACTCCGCTGCCCGACCAGTCGATCGGCGACGGCGGCAGCGTCATCACGCTCGGCGGCACCCGGGTCGAGATGTTCTATCTCGGTCCCAACCACTCGGACTCAAACCTGGTCATCCGGTTGCCGAAAGAGAAGATCATCTTCGTCGTCGACACCATCCCGGTCGGCTCGTTCCCGGGTCGCGGCATGATCGACTTCTTCCCGCTCGAGACCGAAGCCTTCATGAAGAAGGTCATCGCCATGGACTGGGAGAAACTGATCCCCGGACATCCGGCGGCGGGCGGCAAGCAGACCGGCACCAAGGAGGACGCGAAGAATGTCCTCGCGCTCTACCAGGACGCCTCCGCCGAGATGAAGAAAATGGGCCAGGACGGCAAATGCTGGGACACCGCCGAGAAGGAGTTCAAGCTGCCGAAATATGAGAACTTGGCGGGCTATGCGAACGGCCTGCCGTTTGTCGCGCGGCGCTATTGCGGGCTCTGGGGCCGCGGCACCTGATCGCGGCATTTCAGGGAGGTGATACGGGAGCCGAATCCGCGCATAATTGTGCAATGGACTCTGGCTCCCGCCCCCTTCCCGCGTTGCGCCGCGTGATTTGCGCGCGCTGCGGCGTTGGTTTCGACTGCGGGCTCGGCGGCGACTGCTGGTGCGCCGCCGAGACATTTCGTTTGCCGGTCCCGGAGGCCGGAGCGGCGGACGATTGCCTTTGTCCGGCCTGCCTGCGGGCCGCGGCAGGCTCCCAGAACCGTTACACCCCAGCAAAGGTACCGAGCACCGAGCCATGATCATCCAGAATCAAAAAGACGTCACGAACGCGGTGCTGTCCGAGTTGCAGCGGGCGACCGATCCACGCTTCAAGGAGATCATGTCGGCTTTCGTGCGACACCTGCACGACTTCGCGCGCGAGGTGAAACTCACCGAGCAGGAATTCCAGGCCGCCGTTGGCTATCTCATCGCGATCGGCAAGCAGAGCAACGAGACCCACAACGAGGGCGTGCTGATGGCAGGCGCGCTCGGCTTCTCGACGCTCGTCTGCCTGCTCAACAACGGCGACAACGGCCAGACCGAGACCTCGCAGAACCTGCTCGGTCCATTCTGGCGCGAGCATTCGCCGGCGACGCCCAATGGCGGCTCGATCGTACGCTCGCCGACGCCGGGACCCGCGCTGTTCGTCAATGCCTGGTTCAGGGACAAGGCCGGCAAGCCTGTCGAGGGCGCTGTCGTGGACGTGTGGCAATCGTCGCCCGAGGGCTATTACGAGAACCAAGACCCGGTCCAGGCCGACATGAATCTGCGCGGCAAGTTCACCTCCGACAAGGACGGCCACATCGGCTTCCGCAGCGTGAAGCCCTCGGGCTATCCGATTCCCGTGGATGGTCCGGTCGGCGAGTTGTTGCGCAAGCAGGGCCGACACAACATGCGGCCGGCGCATCTGCATGTGCTCGCGGAGAAGGCCGGCTTCAAGACGCTCGTTTCGCAGGTCTACGTTCCGGACGATCCGAACCTCGAGACCGACTCGCAGTTCGGCGTGACCCGCCACCTGATCGGTGATTTCGTCCGCCACGACGGCGGCACGCCGCCGGCGTCCGACGTCGCCGCGCCCTGGTACACGCTCGACTACACCTTCACCATGGAAACCGGCGTATCGCGCCTCCCCCGCCCGCCCATCACCGGCAAGGCGGGCGGCGACCGTCCCAGCATCGAGCGCTTGAAGCAGCGGCCGGTGCCGGCGTGAGTTTCGGCTGACCAACACGCTCCGGTCCGACCTGCGTCTCGATTGAGCGACACACCGCGGTCCGGCTCCCCTCCCCCCGCGTAGCGGTGGGGAGGGGTTGGGGGTGGGGGGTGCGTGTGGGCAAAGCCCTCGGTCCAACGCACACCCCCCACCCCTGCCCTCCCCACCATTCGCCGCGCGAATGGGGAGAGGGAGTCCAGCTCAGCGCGCGTCGCGACTACGCCTCCTTGCGGAGTGCATCAAGCGCCCAGGCACCGGCACCGTGCGCGAACAGCACGAGGAAGCCGCCCGCGATCGCCAGATCCTTCTCCAGATGCAAGAGCTGGTTGCGGTCGCCGAGCTTCGCGTGGAACAGGATCGCCGTGACGATGCAGAATCCCGCAAGCAGCACTGCGGCGATCCGCGTCTGATAACCCACGAGCACCAGAAGACCGCAGCCGAGTTCGACCGCGATGGCGAGCGGCAGAAGCTCGCCCGGTACGCCGAACGCCCGCATGTAGGCCTGGCTCGGCGCATACGCGGTGAGCTTGGCGTAAGCCTCATGCAGAAAGATCGCCGAGAGGAGGATGCGGCCGACAAGCGCGGCGGCCGCATCCATGCGTGCCGGCCACATGGGTTCAATTGACCTTGGTGGCGTTCGATTTCGGCGCAGCCGCGATGGCCTGTTCGAGGTCTTCGAGCTCCTCGCAGCCGCCGGGGCAGAGCTTCTTCAGCAGCACGACGTTCTCGCGCGCCTTCTCGACCTGCCCGGTCTCGACATAGAGCTCGCCCAGGTATTCGAGCGCCCCCTTGTGCTCCGGATTGAAGTCGAGCGCCTTGCGGTAGAACGTGTAGGCCTGCTTGTAATCGCCGGTCTTGCGCAGGCTGAAGCCCATCAGATTGTAGACGTCGGCGTGCTGATGGGTCGCCAGCATCGGCGTCAGCTCGGCCAGCGCGCCCTTGAAGTCCTTGGCCTTGATCTTGGCGCGCACCGAGGTCAGGTCGGGCGCATCGTTCGAGGTGATGTTGTCGACCGCGCGTGCGGTCACCGGCAGCGCCACCGTCAGCGACAGTGCGAGCAGGAGGCAGAGTTTGTGCGATTTCATAGTGATCTCCACTTCATCGTGATCTCCACGTGTTCATGACTGGTGTGTTCCAGACGGACTCTCTCCGCTCATTCCCGCGCAAGCGGGAATCCAGGCATCTCAACGTGCTTCCGCGGCGATGCTAGCGCTGGGTCCCCGCTTGCGCGGGGACGAGCGGCGGAGAGAGTTCGACCAATGTGGCCGTCAGGACTTCATGACGGTGAGCGCATAGCCCGTGCCGTCTTTTTGGATCGTCCCCGCGCCCGGGAACGGGAAGTGGTAGCCGCAGATCATCGTCTTGTCGGCGATGACGCGATCGAGCAGTGCGCGACGCGACGCCTCCGCGGTGGCACCATCCTGATCGTATTGGCCGCGCCACTCCGGATGCGCAACGACCAGCGCCGGCTGATACGCGGTGTCGTTCGAGATCATCAACTGGCTCGAACCGGATCCCAGCAGGAAGGCACGATGGCCGGGCGTGTGGCCGGGCGCGTTGACGAACTTGATGCCGGGGGCGACTTCGGGTTCGCCCGAGACTTGGCGGATATTCTTCCACGTCGGGAACACGGCCTGGATACGCCGGGCGAGGCCCTTGCGCGCTTCCGGCAGCCGGTCGATCACCGCGGGGTCAGTCCAGAACTTGTACTCCACGTCCGATATGACGATTTCGGCGTTCGGATAGACCGGCTTGTTGGTGTCCTTCTCCATCAGCCCGAAGATATGGTCGGGATGACAGTGCGAAATCAGGATGGTGTCGATCTTGCCGGCATCGATGCCGGCCGCCTTCATGTTGGCCGCGAGCTTGCCGGCGGTGGGCTGCACCTGGCCGCCGGTGCCGCTGTCGCACATGATGGTCTTGCCGCCGGACTTGACGATGACGACCGTGAACGGGATCGAGACGAAGTCGGGCGGCAGGCCGGCCTTGACCATCGCGGCCTTCACATCGTCGACCGAGGCGTTGGAGATGAAGGCCGGATCGTGCGGCTTTTCCCAGATGCCGTCGTAGATCGCCGTCACCTCGGCCGAGCCGACCTTGTAGGTGACAAACGGTTTGGCTGGATCGGCAGTCTTTTGCGCAAAGGCCGGCGACACGACGAGCCGCGAATTGAGACCGAGCGCTGCGGCAAGTCCGGTAGATACGACAAAGTCACGACGCGATAGATTGATCATTGCTTCCTCCGGTTCATGCGGCAACAGCCGTCAGTCGCCCGTGGCGGTCTGCTGCCGATACAGGGATGACCAAAGGCGGTTGTGTTTTATTCCCGCGCTTGCCGTCACAAAGCCACGGTCGACCCAGAGCCGTTATTGCGCTTAAGACACTGGAGTAACTGATAAAAATTCAATGGCGCGACAGCGAAGCATCGACCGGCCGGCAACATTAAATTTGCCGTTTCCCGGGAATATAGTTGTAGATCATCCGGTCTCATTCCAGAGAGTCATGTGAGCGGTGACGACGACAAAGCCCGGTTTACGCGCGTGGTCATGCCTCACCTCGCCGATGCCTATGCGCTCGCACGGTGGCTTACCGGCGATCGGATGGATGCAGAGGACGTGGTGCAGGAGGCAAGCCTGCGCGCCTTTCGCGCGATCGGCGGCTATGCCGGCGGCAGCGCGCGCGCCTGGGTTCTGACCATCGTGCGCCACACCGCTTATAGTTGGCTCAGCAAGAATCGCCGGCCCACGCTGGTGGCAGTCGACGACCTCGCTGCTGTCGAGCAGGCACAGGCGAAGCACGGCGGGAACCCGGACGATCCGGGCGCGGCGACACCGGAGGCCGAGTTGATCATGAAGGCGGACGCAGCCCAGCTCGAAGCGGCCATCGCGGCACTGCCGGAGCAGTTCCGCGAGACGCTGGTGCTGCGCGACATTCAGGGGCTCGACTACCGCGAGATCGCACAGGTGACCGAGGTGCCGATCGGAACCGTGATGTCGCGGCTGGCGCGCGCACGGCGCCGCCTGATCGAGTCGATCGGAACGGACAAGCCATGACGACGACGCACGAACCTCCGCGCGATGACGAGAACGCGCTGCTGATCAACGCACATGTTGACGGCGAACTCGACCCGGCCAACACGCTCACGCTCGAACGGCAGATCGCCGCCAATCCGGCGCTCGCGGCCGAACGCGCGCGCATCGAGGCGCTGCGCAACGTCCTGCGGGAGAAGATTCCACGCGAGGCGCTGCCGCCAAATCTGCGCCGCCGTATCGAGTCGTCGCTCGGATTGCAGCAGGCGCCGGCCGGTCCGTCCTGGCGTGCGCTGGCGGCGTCCGTGCTGCTCGGGATGGTGCTGGCAAGCGGAACGACCTGGTACGCCATGCGGCCGATGCCGACCGAACGCGTCGCCGAGCAGGCGCTCGACGATCACCTGCGCGCGCTGATGGCATCGCAGCCGTTCGACGTGGCTTCGTCCGACCGGCACACCGTGAAGCCATGGTTCAACGGCCGCGTCTCGCAGGCGCCGCGCGTCGTCGATCTCGCGCCGGACGGCTTCACGCTGGTCGGCGGCCGCGTCGATGTGATCGACCGCACGCCGGTACCGACGCTGGTCTATCGCATCCGCCAGCATGTCATCAGCCTTTTGGCGGTGCCCGCAGCCGGCCACAGCATGCACGCCACCGCGCGCCGCACGATCAACGGCTACAATCTCGTGGGATGGAAGCAGGACGGCGTCGATTACTGGGCCGTTTCCGATGTCGCGGCCGGCGATCTGGAGAAATTCGCCGAGCTTTTCCGCACTGCATCGCCCGAGCGATAGCCACACATTCCCCATATTCTCGACGCGCTGTGGCGGCACTCGCCGATTGAAACTCCGTCGTGCCCTCGCCAATATCGGGCAGCGGAGCACCCTCCGTCCGTCAGATTCCCGGCACGAGACAAAACGATGGCCCTGCGTCTTGATTGCGCGATCTTCGCCTTGCTCGCCGCGGTGCTGGTACCGGCCGCCGCCCACGCCCAGCACTACGGCACGCCGCGCGAGCTGCGCGTGATGACGCCGACCATCGAGGATGCCGCGCCCGGAACCATGCCGTCACCGGACGCGAAGCTCTCCAGCGTCTATCAGCGCCAGCCGGTCTACTACCGCAGCAATGAGGCGCCGGGCACGATCATCATCGATTCGCCGCACCGTTTCCTCTATCTGATCCAACCCAACAACGTGGCGCTGCGTTACGGAGTGGGCGTCGGCCGCGACGGCTTCCAGTGGAACGGGCTGCTCAAGATCACGCGCAAGCAGGAATGGCCGGACTGGACGCCGCCGCCGGAAATGATCGAGCGGCAGCCTTACCTGCCGCGCTTCATGGCCGGCGGCCCGGGCAATCCCATGGGGGCGCGTGCGCTCTATCTCGGCAGCACTGTCTACCGCATCCACGGCACCAACGCGCCCGAAACCATTGGGCACGCGGTGTCGTCAGGCTGCTTCCGGCTGGTCAACGACGAGATCGCCGACCTCTACGAGCGCGTGCCGGTCGGCACCAAGGTGATCGTGCAGCAGTAGGCGATCACTTCACCACGGCGGCGGTCTGGCCGAACAGGATGGCGCGCTCCTCAGGCGTGCGGATGCCGCCCGCACTCGGATTGATCTCCTTCGCCTTCGCGTAGGCGCGCTTGACCGCCGGGCGCGCTTCGATCGCATCGAACCAGCGCTTGAGATGCGGGAAGTCGGAGAGCTTCTGGCCTTGCCGCTCCCACGGCACGATCCACGGATAGCTCGCCATGTCGGCGATGGAATATTCACCCGCGAGAAATGGCACGTCGGCGAGCCGCTTGTTCATCACGCCGTAGAGGCGGTTGGTCTCGTCCTCGTAGCGCTTGATGGCGTACGGCAGCTTCTCGACCGCGTAGTTGCGGAAGTGATTGTTCTGCCCGGCCATCGGCCCGAGCCCGCCCATCTGCCAGAACAGCCACTGCATGACGTCGTAGCGCTTGTGCGGTTCGGTCGGCAGGAACTTTCCGGTCTTCTCGCCCAGATAGAACAGGATTGCTCCGGTCTCGAACACCGAGATGGGCGCGCCGCCGCCCTTGGGCTCATGATCGAGGATCGCCGGGATGCGGTTGTTCGGCGAGACCTTGAGAAAATGCGCCTGAAATTGTTCTCCTTTTCCGATGTTGATCGGGAAGATTTTGTACGGCAATCCGGCCTCTTCGAGGAAAATCGTGATCTTGTGGCCGTTCGGCGTGGTCCAATAGTAAAGATCAATCATCGGGAAGCTCCTTGCATGGTCGCGCAGTCATAGCGGCCTCGCGATAGACCGTCGAGGTAGCCGCCTCCCTGCTGACGCGAAATTGTAGCCAGCTATTCGCGGCGCTCGTCGCTCGGTTGCAGCGCCTGCATGGCATCGCTCGGCTTGAGCCAGAATTGGCCATGCGCCGCGGTCGCCAACGTTTGCAACGCCTTGCCCTGAAGCTGCGGAACGGCTTTGATCGCCGCGCGCAGGCAGGCCAAGGCTTCTTCGCCCTCACCGAGCTCGAGCAGGCACTTGCCAAGACTGAGCCGCGCCTGCGCGTAGGCGGGATCGACGGCCAGCGCCTGACGGAAGCGCTCGGCGGCCTCGGCAAATTGGCCGGCCTCCATCAGCGCGGTCCCGAGCCCATAAAGTGCGCTCGGATGACGCGGCGCCGCCGCCAGCACCCGCGCGAACGCAACCCGCGCACCCGCCCAGTCGGCGCGGTCGAGCAATATCCCGCCGAGGATCACGGACAGTTCCGGCATGTTGGGCGCGGCCGCGAGGCCGCGCTTGAGCACGGCTTCCGCCTCGGCAAGCCGGCGCTGCGAAAACAGCAGCACGCCAAGCTCGTGGAACGCGAGCGGCAGCGCCGGCTGCTGCGTGACGGCTCGCTCGAGCAAGGTGATGGCTTCGGCCGAACGCCCGCTCTGCCGCAGCGCGATCGCGAGATGCGTCGCGATCAACGGGCTGGCGTTCAGGCGCGACGCCGCCTCGAGCGGCGCAACTGCATCGTTCGCGCGCCCTTGCGACAGCAGCGCAAGGCCGAGGACGTGCAAGGCACCGACGTGCTGCGCCTGTCTCGCCAGGACGTCGCGCGCGATGCGTTCGGCTTCGTCGGGGCGGCGATTCTGCATTGCAGCCATCGCGCGCCGCAGCGCTTCTTCGAGTGCCGCTTGATCGCCGATTGCCATGGCGCCCTGCTTCTTCACCGCGGCCGATTGACCAGCACCAGTCCCGCAATGACCAGCGCTACCGCCGCCGCGAAGGCCGGCGTCAGCGGCTCGGACAGCACGATGAACCCGGCCGCGACCCCGAACAAGGGCGTGAGAAACGTGAAGGCGGAGAGCCGGCTCGCGGAGTAACGCTGGACGAGTGCGAACCAGGCGAGGAAGGTGAAACCCGCGACCCATAGCGTCTGGTAGGCGAGCGAACCGATCGCAACCGCGGACGGCGGCGACGTCACCCGCTCGCCCAGCACCTGCGCGGCGAACGCCAGCATCGGCGCAGAGACGATGAGCTGATAGAGCAGCGTCTTTTCGTACGGTGCATAGACGAGCTTCGAGGCTTTCACGACCAGGGTCGTCACACCCCACGCCACTGCGGCGAGAACCATCATCACATCGCCGAGAAGCTCGCGCGGATGGCCGCCCGGTGTCGGCACGCCGAATGCGACTACGATCCCGGCAAACGACAGCAGAAGGCCGAGCCATTGCGAGCGATCGAACCGGTCGCCCGGCAGGAACCAGCGCGCGCCGATGACGACGACGAAGGGCGCGAGGTAGAGAAACAGCACGGCCCGGCTGGCAGTCGTCCAGACGAGGCCGCGATAGATCAGCAGGAATTCGAGCCCGAACAGCAACCCGGCAATGAGGCCCGGCCAGAGCGTTCCGTCCGTCTCCATCAGCTTGACGCCGCGCGCGCGAGCGATAACCACCACGATCAGCGCGCCGAACGTCGAGCGGAACGCCGCCTGGATGAGCGGCGGGATGTCGGCGAGCGCGAGCTTCACCGCGACTTGATTGAAGCCCCAGCTCAGGCAAAGCAGCACCGCGAGCATTGCGGCGGCGGTATCGAGCGGACGCGCGGCGGGAGAAACGTCCTGCTTCATGCAACGTGTCTCGATGCGGGACGCACCGACCGCCATGGCACGCCGCGATACATCAGCGCGCGCGGCAGTGCGTGCATTCGCCGGTGATCTCGATCACCGGCGACTTGGGCGAGAAGCCCACGGCGCGCGCCGCCGATGTGAGCGACGCGGCAAGATCCACCGAAGACGCTTCGCCGACCGCGCCACAATGCTCGCAGATCAGGAACACGACGAGTTCGCCCGCGGGGTGCGCGTGCACGCAGGCGATGAACGCATTGCGGCTCTCGATCCGATGCACGAGGCCGTTCTCGCGCAGAAATTCCAGCGCGCGATAGGCGGTGATCGGCGCCGGCCGCGCACCGCGCTGCGCCAGCCGGTCGATGATCTCGTAGGCGCCCAGCGGCTTGTGGCTGCCGAGCAATTCATCGAGCACCTTGCGGCGGATCGCCGTGAGACGCTGCCCGCGCTCTAGGCACACCGCCTCTGCCGTCGCCATTGCGTCATGACTGCAGCGATCGTGATCGTGATCGGGCGCCGGGAAGACAGGTTGCACCAGCCGTTGTTCGCGCATTGGTTTAGATTTCGCCATGCCCGAAATTTACCCTGTTTTGCCCGAATATTGGCATTTGCTGCAGTGCCAAATTTTGATATTGCAATGCAGCAATCAGACCCCCACATTCCCCCTACACCCCGAATCTCATGAGTCTGTAAGACGCATGTTCCCGATGCTGCTGCAACATCTTTACGCCACGACACGCCGTGCCGCGCCGCGCGCCACGGCGGGCACGAAGCATAACGCGTTGTGGCCGGCCGGCGGCAACCGCAAGCGCATCAATCTTGCGCTGCAGGGCGGGGGCGCGCACGGCGCCTTCACGTGGGGCGTGCTCGATCAACTGCTCGCGGACGGCCGCATCGAGGTCGAAGGAATTTCCGGCGCATCGGCGGGCGCCATCAACGCGGTGATGCTCGCGGATGGGTTGATCCACGGTGGTCCAGAGGAGGCACGCACGCGGCTTGCCGACTTCTGGCGCGCGGTGAGCAGCAACGGCCATCTGCCGGACCTGCAGCGCGGCGTGGTCGACCGGCTGTTCTCCTTCGTTCCGCGCCAGGGCGTGTGGTTCGGCGCGCTGTCGCGCTTCTGGTCGCCCTACGAACTCAACCCGCTCAACATCAATCCGCTCAAGGACGTGATCGACCGGTTCGTCGATTTCGAGGAAGTCCGCAAACAGCGCGGCCTCGAACTGTTCATCTCGGCGACCGACGTCCATACCGGCGAACTGCGCATCTTCACGCGCAAGGAGATCACGCCGGAAGTCGTCATGGCGTCGGCCTGCCTGCCCCTGTTGTTTCGCGCCGTCGAGATCGGCGGGGTGCCCTACTGGGATGGCGGCTACAGCGGCAATCCGGCCGTCTCGCCGTTCCTGCGCGCGACCACGACCGAGGACACGCTGATCGTGCAGATCAACCCGCTGCGCCGCCGCACGGTGCCGACCGGCACGCGCGAGATCATGAGCCGGGTGAACGAGATCAACTTCAACGCATCGCTCTTGTCCGAACTGCGCGAGGTCGAGTTCGTCAACAAGCTGATCGACGAAGGGCGGCTCCCGCGGGGAACCCGGCGCGGCGAATTCCGCCGCATCCGGCTGCACCGGATCGCGCTCGGCGACGCGGGCGAGACGCTCGGCGCGCGCAGCGCACTCAATACCGACTTCGAGTATTTCGAGACGCTGCACAAGCTGGGCCAGCGCGCCATGCGGCGCTTTCTCGATGCGCACTTCGACAACATCGGCCGCCGCAGCACAATCGACGCGCCGGACGAGGTCGAGGCCGAGGTGGCGTGACGCGGCGCGAGCGCATCCGCTCGATCTCCACATTAGCCCAGCTCTACTCCCCCGAATGAACCGCGGTGGCGCCGCAGCGTTCCCTCCCCCGCATAGCCCGTCGACGACGGGCGTGAACGCCCTTTCGCCGGGAGAGGGAGCACACCGAGTCCGCTGCGCGCGCACTGTGCTACTCTTGACGAAATGATCTCCCTTCCTCTCCCCGCCGCCGAGATCGGCCCCGCGCACCTTGAAATCTGCGTCGCCGACATCACGACGCTCGATCTCGATGCGCTGGTGAACGCCGCCAACGCGTCGCTGTTGGGCGGGGGCGGTGTCGATGGCGCGATCCATCGCGCCGCCGGGCCGGAATTGCTTGCCGAATGCCGAACGCTCGGCGGCTGCGACACCGGCTCGGCCAAGATCACCCGTGGCTACCGGCTCAAGGCACGGCACGTCATTCATGCCGTCGGACCGGTCTGGGACGGCGGCGGGCGCGGCGAGGACGACCTGCTGGCGTCATGCTATCGCACAGCGCTTTCGCTCGCCGCCGCGCATCGGCTCACGTCCATCGCGTTCCCGGCGATCTCGACCGGCATCTACCGCTTTCCCGCCGATCGCGCCGCGCAGATCGCGGTTGGAACGGTGGCTTCCGAGATCGCAAACGCGCCCGGTGTCATGACGCGCGTGGTGTTCTGCTGCTTCTCGCCGGACGCAGCCGAGCATCACAAGACCGCGTTCGCCGAGCTTGGCTTGGCGTGAAAGGTGGAGTTTGCCGCACCAGCCCTGGCAGACTTCCGTTCCGCGACGCGCTAAGACAGCCGCGCTGAAGTGATCGTCCCACCTGGTCGAGAACCCTCCATGACGCCACGGTTCGCGCTTGCTCTATTTGCCACGCTCCTCGTACTCACACCGGCGGCGGCGCAGGAATGGCCGACCAAGACGGTGCGGCTGATCGTGCCGTTCGGCCCGGGTTCGACCCCCGACATGATCGGGCGCGTGCTCGCCGACAACCTGCAGCAGACCCTTGGCCAGCCGTTCGTTGTGGAGAACCGGCCGGGCGCCAGCGCCAATACCGGCACCGACATCGTGGCGAAGGCGGAGCCCGACGGTTACACGATCGGGATCAGCCTCGGCGGTCCGCTCGCGATCAACACGCTGCTCTTCTCCAAGATGCCCTATGACCCGAAGAAGGACATCGCGCTGATCAGCATGCTGGCGACGCAGCCGAGCCTCTTGGTGGTGAATGCGAGCCTCGGCGTCAATTCCGTCGCCGAGTTGGTGACGCTGCTCAAGAGCAACCCGGGCAAGTACAATTACGGCTCGATCGGCAACGGTTCGCTCTCGCATCTCGCCATGGAAGCGATTGCGCTCAAGAGCGGCGCGACGATGGTGCACATCCCCTACCCCGGCTCGCCGCAGGCAATGACCGCGGTGCTGCGCAACGACGTGCAGATGGCCTGCATGCCGGCAATCGCGGTGACGCCACACGTGGCATCCGGCCAGGTGAAAGTGCTCGCCCAGTCGCTCGCCCAGCGCTCCAAGCTGCTGCCGGACTACCCGACGCTCAAGGAGAGCGGCATCGATGTCGAGGCGGATGCCTGGACCGGGCTCATTGCACCAGCAAAGACTCCGGACGCGATCATTGCGAAAATCCACGGCGCGGTGGTCGACGCCCTCGGCAAGCCCGCGATCCGCGAAAAGTTCGCCACGCAATTGATGGAGACGGTTCCCACGACGCCGGCGCAGTTCCGCACCAAGATCGACGCCGACCTCGCGCGCTGGGCGCCGGTGATCAAGGCGATCGACATCAAGATCAATTGAAGCTCCGCTCAGCGCTTCGCAAGCCGGATTCCAGTGACGTTGAGTCACGCTTGAGAACCGCAAAAACTCCGGGTTCCCGCTTGCGCGAAGACGAGCGGAGAGAGACGATAACCAAAAATAACACCACAGGAAGGAACGCCATGCTGTTCGAACGGTTGAAGCTCGCCGCGCTTGCGCTTGCCGCGGTGCAGACTTTCGCGCTGGGCGCCGCGGCGCAGGCGCAGGGCTATCCCTCGAAGCCGGTGACGCTGGTCATACCGCTCGCGGCCGGCACCGGCATGGACACCCTGGCGCGCCTCTACGCCGAGCCGCTCGGACACGCACTCGGCAAGCCGGTCGTGATCGAGAACAAGCCGGGCGCCGGATTGATGATCGGCGCGGCCGCGATCGCGTCGGCACCGCCCGACGGCCACACCATCGGCGTCTCGACCGCGACGCCGATGTCGGCCAATCAGGTGCTCTACAAGAAGATGCCGTACGATCCGACCAAGGATTTCACGCCGATCTATTTCTACGTGAAGTCGCCGTTCGTCCTGGTGGTCGATCCGAAGCTGCCGGTCAACTCGGTGCCCGAGCTGATCAAGTACGCCAAGGAGAGCGCGACGCCGATGAACTACAGCACGGCGGGCGTCGGCAGTTCACAACACCTGTCGATGGAGTACATGGCGCAGCGCTTCGGCCTCAAGCTGACGCACGTGCCCTATCGGGTCTCGACACAGGCGATCACCGACATCGCGGCCGGTCACGTCAACATGGGCTTCGCGGAGGCCGGCGCCTCGCTGCCGCTGATCCGCGACGGCAAGCTGCGCGCGCTCGCGGTCTCGTCCGCGACGCGGCTGCCCACCCTGCCGGACGTGCTGCCGTTCGCCGAAGCCTCCGGCGCCAAGGACTTCGAGGCGGTTTCCTGGCATATTCTGTTCGCGCCGGCCGCGACGCCGAAGGAGATCGTCGACCGGCTGCATCAGGAGATGCGCAAGATCATGTCGACGCCCGAGATGACCAAGCGCGCCTCCGACATCGGCCTCCTGCCGCTCGAGTCGCCGCCAATCGACGGCATCAAGACCTACATCAAGTCCGAGCAGGACAAGTGGGGCTCGCTGGTGCGGAGCCTCGGGCTTGAAGGATCACAATAGCGAGCGTACGGTCGAATAAGTCTAAAATTTCAATGCCAGGTTGCGACGATCATGCTAGGATAACGAGCTGGACCTTCCAAGCCATGGGAGAAGGCCATGAAGCTTGCATCCTACAATGTCGAAAACCTGTTCATGCGCGCGCGTGCGCTCAACTTCGATACCTTCGCCGAGGGCAAAGAGATTCTGAAAGCGCACGCTGACATCAATCGCATCCTCGGTAAGGCAAGCTACACCGCCGTCGACAAAACGAAGATACTCGATCTGCTCGGCGCATTGGGACTTCGAAAATCCGACGAAAGCAAATTCGCGATCCTGCGGCAGAACCGCGGACACCTGATCAAGCGACCCCGCAGCGGACCGCCCGAGATCGTCGCTAATGGCCGCGACGACTGGATCGGCTGGGTTGACCTCGTGCGCGTGGAGGTGAACGAGGTTGCAACCCGCAACACCGGACAGGTGATCCGGGATCTGAAGGCCGATATCCTCGGCGTGGTCGAAGCCGAAAGCCGTCCGGCCTTGCTGCGTTTCTCCGACAACGTGCTGACCGCGGTCGGAGGCGCCACCTACGACCATATCATGCTGATCGACGGCAACGACGAGCGCGGCATCGACGTCGGTATCATGACACGGAAAAAGTTCGAAATCGTATCCATGCGAAGTCACGTCGACGATGCGGACGGCGGCGGCCGCATCTACAGCCGCGATTGCGCCCAGTACGAGATCAAGACCGCGAACGGCAACACACTCTTAGTGCTGATCAACCATTTCAAGAGCAAAGGCTTTGGCACTCCCGCGGAGTCGAATGCCAAACGAAAGCGCCAAGCCCGGCGCACGGCCGACATCTTCCGGGAGCTTCGTCAGCAACATGAGTTCATCGCGGTCATTGGCGATTTCAATGACACGCCGGACAGCGATCCCCTGAGCCCTTTGTTCAACGGAACTGGCCTGAAAGACATCAGCCAGGTGAACGGATTTGACGACGGCGGCCGTCCCGGCACGTTCAAGAACGGTACCGCGTCCAACAAGATCGACTACATTCTACTGTCACCCGCCCTGTTTGCTAGGGCGACCGGTGGCGGGATCTTCCGCATGGGCGTCTGGGGTGGCACCAACGGCACCTTGTTCCCCCACTTCCCCGAGATCACCAAAGAAAGCGAAGCCGCCTCCGACCATGCGGCGATCTTTGCAGACCTTGATATCTGACGGGCCCGCCGCTCGATCGCGCGTCTACACCACCGGCGAGCGGCCGCCGTCGACATTGGTGGCGGTGCCGGTGATGTAGGAGCCGGCGTCGGACGCCAGGAAGCAGGCAAGGTTGGCGAATTCCTCGGCCTTGCCGATACGGCCGAGCGGGATCTCCTTGGCGCGCGCGGCGATGTAATCCTTGAGGTCGATGCCGGCCTTCTTCGCGGCCTGCACGTGCTGGTCGGCCTCGATGAAACCGACCAGCATGGCATTCACCAGAATGTTGTGCGGCGCGCCCTCGTGCGAGAGCACCTTGGTCAGCGCCATGCCGGCGGCGCGCGAGATCGAGGTCGGCGCGCTGCCGCCGCGCGGCGCCTTGGCGCCGATATTGAGCACGTTGATGATGCGGCCCCATTTGCGCTCCTTCATCTGCGACCAGACCAGCCGCGAGAAGCGGATGGAAGCGAACAGCTTCTGGTCGAGATCGTGCTGCAGAAAATCGTCGGTGAGCTTCTCGAACGGACTCGTCGCCGACGTGCCGGCATTGTTGACGACGATGTCGATCTTGCCGAACGCCTTCATGATCTCATCGTACATGCGCTGAATGTCGGCGGCCTTGGCGACGTCGCCGGTGAAGCCGGCGACACGGCCTTTCGCGCCCTTGCCGACCGCGGCGACCGCCTGATCGAGCGTCTCGCGTCCGCGCGCCACGATGGCGACATCCGCGCCGGACTTGGCAAATTGCGTGGCGATCGCGTAGCCGATGCCTTTGCTGCCGCCGGTGACCAGGGCCGTGCGGCCCGCGAGACTGATTTCCATTCGCTCTTCTCCTTGCAAGCCCCTGACAGGCGCTCAATCGTGTGCGTTCTTGCGCGCGACGATGCGGTGGATCGTCTTGCCCGACGATGCACTCACGACTTCTTCATCGAGCAGGACGGTCGCATTCGGAAGGGCTTCTAGCACAACTCGCTTGTCGAAGGCTGCATACAAACGGCCGTGCGCGTCGCGCAGGTGGGCGCCCTGCGTCACGCGCCAGCTCAGATACAGAATACCCTCCGGCTTCAGAATCGACAGGAGGCGCGCGACCGACGGCGCGATCAGCTCGGCAGGCAGGTGCATGATCACCGTCTCGCACAGAACGTTGTCGAAGCTGTTGCCAGCAATGCCGGCCAATTCCGGCAGCGCAGCGCTGGCGAATTCGAACGACGGATATCGCGCGCGCGCCTGCGCCAGCAGCCCCTCCGACGGATCGTAACCTTTCGCCGGATAGCCGTTCGCGCAGAGCCACGCCACCTCGCGGCCGCTGCCGCAACCGATGTCGGCCGTCAGTCCCGGACAGAAGAAACGCCGCACCAGCGCATGCAAATCGCTCGGCGGCGGCTGTTCGTGCCAATCCTTGGCGAACTCTTCGGCACCGGCCTCGTAAGCCTTGAGTGTGGTCTGATCCATAATGTCCCGCACACCCGACGCGTCGTCATGTGGTAGTCTGCACAATATCCGATCGACACGCCGCCATCAATCCGGGAGTCGAAATGGATATTCAGCGCACTGTTCCTGGGCGTCACGGTCGTGATGGTCCGTCGCCTGGTGGGGTTCGCGCGCGCAGGTCCTCGCTCTGTTCGTCGTTGTGCTGATCGCGGCGGCCACAACCTATCTCGACCACGCGACCGACGTGCTGAAGCTGTCATTCTAGGGCTGGGCATGACGAAGTCGCAGGCGATCTTCCTCAATGCGCTCGCGCTCTACGGCGTCGCGCTGGTTCTTGCCCTCGCGTTCGCGGCGCAGCTTGTGCTGGGCGAACTCCCCTGCCCCTTGTGCCTGCTGCAGCGCATCCAGTTCGCCATGCTGGCGATCGGCCCGATCTTGAACATCCGGTTCGGGCCACGGCCCAGCCACTACGCGCTCTCGCTGCTCGCCGCCATTCTCGGCGCGGCGGTCGCCGCCCGCCAGATGCTTCTGCACATTCTACCGGGCGACACGGGCTTCGGCACCGCGCTGCTCGGCTATCACTACTACACCTGGGCCTTCATCGGATTTGCCGCCGCCATCGTGCTGATTGCATTCGTCCTGCTGTTCGATCGGCAGTTCGAGCGCGAGGATGAGCACAGGCGCCACATCGGCCTGTTTGCGCGCGCCGCCGTGTGGCTGGTGATCGGCCTGACCGCGCTGAACGTGGTCTCGACCGTGTTGGAATGCGGCTTCCGCGCCTGCCCGGACAATCCGACGGTCTACGAGCTTCTCAAGTCCAGCCGCTGATCCCGCCGTGGATCACGCCGTAACGGATTCCGCGTAAAGCTCCGGCTTGAAGCCCACAAGGAGCTTGCCGCCGCCGAGATCGAGCACCGGCCGCTTGATCATCGACGGCTGCGCCAGCATCAGCGCGATCGCCTTCTTGGCGTCGAGTCCCGCTTTGTCCTTTTCGGGCAGCTTGCGGAACGTCGTGCCGGCGCGGTTGAGCAAGACCTCCCAGCCGACCTTCTTGCACCAGCGCTCCAATTGCTCGCGTTCGATGCCGGCGGTCTTGTAGTCGTGGAAGTCGTAGGCCACGCCGTGCTTGTCGAGCCAGGCGCGCGCCTTCTTCATCGTGTCGCAATTCTTGATGCCGTAGATGGTGACGGGTTTGTTGGCCTTCGCCATGTTATTCCCACTCGATCGTGCCCGGCGGCTTTGACGTCACGTCATAGACCACGCGGTTGACGCCCTTCACCTCGTTGACGATGCGGGTCGCGACGTGGCCGATGAACTTCATGTCGAAGGGATAGAAGTCCGCCGTCATGCCGTCGGTCGAGGTCACGGCACGCAGCCCCACCACGTAGTCGTAGGTGCGGAAGTCGCCCATCACGCCGACGGTGCGCACCGGCAGCAACACGGCGAAGGCCTGCCAGATCTCGTCGTAAAGTCCGGCCTTGCGGATTTCCTCGATGTAGACGTCGTCGGCGCGCTGCAGGATGTCGAGCTTGTCGCGCGTGATGTCGCCCGGGCAGCGGATCGCGAGCCCGGGGCCGGGGAAAGGATGCCGGCCGACGAATACGTCCGGCAGCCCAAGCTCGCGGCCGAGTGCCCGCACCTCGTCCTTGAAAAGCTCCCGAAGGGGCTCGACAAGTTTCATGTGCATGCGCTCGGGCAGGCCGCCGACATTGTGGTGCGACTTGATGGTCACCGACGGGCCGCCGGTAAACGACACGCTTTCGATCACGTCGGGATAGAGCGTGCCTTGCGCGAGGAACTCCGCCGGTCCTTGCCCTTCTCTTGCCACCTTCTTCGCCTCGGCATCGAACACGTCGATGAACAGCTTGCCGATGATCTTGCGCTTGGTCTCCGGATCGCTGACGCCCGCCAGCGCGGCGAGGAAATGATCGGACGCATCGACGTGCACGAGCGGAATATTGTAATGGCCGCGGAACAGCTCGACGACCTTCTCGGCTTCGTTCAACCGCAGCAGGCCGTGGTCGACGAACACGCAGGTGAGCTGCTCGCCGATCGCCTCGTGGATCAGCACCGCCGCGACGGATGAGTCCACCCCACCGGACAAGCCGCAGATCACCCGGCCGTTGCCGACCTGCGCGCGGATCTTGTCGATCGCCTCGTCCTTGAACGCACGCATGGTCCAGTCGCCGCGGCAGCCCACGATCTTGCGCACGAAGTTGCGGATCAGCGCCGCGCCCTGCGGCGTGTGCATCACTTCGAGATGGAACTGGGTGGCGTAGAATTTCCGCGTCTCGTCGGCGATCATGGCGACCGGCGCGTTCACCGAAGTGCCGACCACGCGGAAGCCCGCCGGCGGAACAGTCACCCGGTCGCCGTGGCTCATCCACACCGGGTAGCGCTCGCCCTTGCGCCACACGCCCTCGAACAGCGGCGAGTCCTCGGTGACGAGAATTTCGGCGCGGCCGAATTCGCGATGATGGCCGGCCTCGACCTTGCCGCCGAGCTGTGCCGCCATGGCCTGCTCGCCATAGCAGATGCCGAGGATCGGGACGCCTGCCGCATAGATCGCAGGTGGCGCCAGCGGCGCGCCGTCGTCGAGCACGGAGGACGGCCCGCCGGAGAGGATCACGCCCTTCGGCTTGAGGCGGCGGAACGCCTCGTCGGCCTTCTGGTAGGGCACGATCTCGGAATAGACCTTCTCCTCGCGCACCCGCCGCGCGATGAGCTGCGTCACCTGCGAGCCGAAATCGACGATGAGGATCTTGTCGTGCACGACCTGGTCATGCATGGCGAGCCGGTCCGATCCGGCGCCGCTGGCGGGAGTGGAATCGAGCGCAAGGGCCATCGCACTATGTGCGGCGCGCGGGCCGTCGGGTCAAGGCTGCCGGCAGGGTTTCGTTGTGGAATAGCGCATCGCCAACAGCCGGCTTGCAGTCACTTCTGCCGGATGAGCGAGACAAAAAACCCATCTGTGTCGGTGCGCCGGGGTGTCATCAGCAATCCCTCTTCCGACATCAGCACGGCCCGGCGGAACAGGAACGCGCGCTCGCCCAGCGCGCCCATGACCTCGGCCGGCGGGACGATGGCAAATCCGGTGTGACGCGCCAGCAGGCCGCGTATTTGCGCACCGTTCTCCTCGTCGAGCAGCGAACAGGTGACGTAGGCGATGCGGCCGCCGGGCTTGAGCAGCGTCGCGGCGCGGTCGAGGATCGCGGCCTGTTCCTTCACGCGCTGTTCGAGCGCGCCGGGACGGATGCGCCACTTGGCGTCGGGATTGCGCCGCCAGGTGCCGATGCCGGTGCAAGGCGCGTCGATCAGCACAAGGTCGATGTGGCCTTTCAGATCGTCGAGTTCGTTGCCGACGGATTTGGGCGTGCGGACCTGCACGTTGCGCGCACCGGAGCGCGCCAGCCGGTCATGAATCGGCGCGAGCCGCCGTTTGTCGCTGTCGGTGGCATAGAGCTGGCCGTGATTCTCCATCGCGGCCGCGAGTGCCAGCGTCTTACCGCCGCCGCCGGCGCAGAGATCGAGCACCTGCTCGCCGGGCTTGGCGCCCGCGAACAGCGCCGCAAGCTGTGAGCCCTCATCCTGGATTTCGATCAGGCCTTTGAGGAATGCGGGCTCGGCATGGATCGCGGGCGATTTAGCATCCGGCGCATGGGTAATGCGAAGGCCGAACGGCGACCAGCGCGTCGCCGCGGGGTTGAGGTCGGATAGCTCGGTGGCCGCGCTCTCGCGGTCGCCCTTGAGCGTGTTGACGCGCAGGTCGAGCGGCGCGCGGCTCGCGAGCGCGGCGCCTTCCGCGGCGCGCTCGTCGCCGAACATGCGCGCGAGATAGGGATCGAGCCATTCCGGATAGTCGCCCGCGACCCACGGCGGCGCGCCGGTGAGATCGGCCGCCTCGAGCCGCGCGCGCTCGGCATCGTCGAGCGGCGCCGGTGAATGGCCCGATCCGTCGGCGAGCCGGGCAATCGCCGCGGCATCGAGCCCGCGCTCAAGGCGAAGCATGCCGAGCACAGTCGCGCGCGGCTGATCATCGCCCATAATATGCGCGCTCGACGCGCGGCGGCGCAGGGCGTCGTAGGTGATGCCGGCGATCGCCGCCCGGTCACCGGAGCCGGCGAAGCGGTGCGCCAAGCCCCAGTCCTTCAGCGCATCAGGCGCCGGCCGCCGCCGCGTCGCGATGTCGGCGAGCACCTCCATCGCTGCGGAAAGACGCGCGCCCGGCGTCATCCGAGCCCGAGCAGAATACGGACGATGAAGATCACCCACATGATGACCAGGATCAGCGCGCCGATGCCGTAGAATCCGCCGCGCAGGCGGACGTCGTTGCCGGTCACATGGACCGCCGCCTGCAGAATACGGAAGACGAACGAACAGCCACGCGAGCGTCACGAACAGGGTGTTCGCATGGCGGGTGATGATCGCCAGGATCGTCAGAACGTAGAACAGCACCGGCAGTTCGAACTGATTGCTGAACGCATAGGCGAACTGGGTCGCGCGCGTCGGCCAGTTCGGCTCGCGCATCGCGATCTCGGACAGCCGGGTTTCCCCGCTCCTGAGCGCGTTCGTGCGGTAATACATCATGCCGAACATCAGCGCGAAGGTGAGCAGCACCTGCACGAACAGCGGCAGCAGAATGGCTTCAATGGACATGAGTCTTACCCCGGAACGGCGAGCCGAATGGCAGCGGACGCGTGGCACTCGCAGGTCAATGCGCCGGACCGTTCAGCGTTCCTCTCCGCGGATCGCGTCTCCATCTATGACGCCACCCGGACCAGGCGCTTGCCGAAATTCTCCCCGCGCAGCAACCCGATGAAGGCCTGCGGCGCGTGCTCCAGGCCGTCGACCACGTCCTCGCGGTACTTGATGCGGCCCTCCTTGAGCCACGCCGCCATCTCCCGAAGAAAGTCTGCGTGGCGGGCGGCGAAGTCGCTCACGATGAAGCCGCGGATATTGAGCCGCTTGGTCAGCGTCGCACGCATGACTTGCGGCACGCTCAGCGTGGCCGCAGGCGGCGACGCGGCATTGTATTGCGAGATCAGGCCGCAGACCGGCACGCGCGCGAACGGATTGAGCAGCGGAAACACGGCTTCAAACACCGCTCCGCCGACGTTCTCGAAATAGACATCGATGCCTTTCGGGCAGACCGCCTTGAGCCGCTCGGCAAGATCAGGCGCGCGATGGTCGAGGCAATCGTCAAAGCCAAGTTCGTCCTTCACGTAGGCGCACTTCTTCGGCCCGCCCGCGATGCCGACGGCACGCGCGCCCTTGACCTTCGCGATCTGGCCGACGAGCGCGCCGACCGCGCCGGAGGCCGCCGCGACGACGACGGTCTCGGCGGGTTGCGGCTTGCCGATCTCCAGAAGTCCCGTGTACGCGGTCATCCCCGGCATGCCGAGCACGCCAAGGGCGGTCGAGACCGGCGCCAGCGCTGGATCGAGCTTGCGCAGGCCCTTGCCGCTCGATACCGCGTGGGTCTGCCAGCCGGTATGGCCGAGCACGAGGTCGCCAAGCGCGAAACGTTCATTGTTGGAGGCGATCACCTCGCTGACCGTGCCGCCTTCCATCACGCCGCCGATCTCGACCGGCTTGGCGTAGGACGGCGCGTCGCTCATACGGCCGCGCATATAAGGATCGAGCGAGAGCCATTTAGTGCGCAGGAGAACTTCGCCCGCGCCGGGCTTCGGCACCGCCATCTCTTCGAGGCGGAAATCGGCGGACCTCGGCTCGCCGACCGGCCGGGCGGCCAGGACAATACGGCTGGCGCTCTCGTTCGCGCTCACGTCAGCCCCGGCTCGGATAGTTCGGGCTCTCACGCGTGATCGTCACGTCGTGCACGTGACTCTCGCGCAGGCCGGCGCCCGAGATACGCACGAACTCGGCCTTCTCGTGCAATTCCTTCAGCGTCGCCGCGCCCACATAACCCATGGCGGCGCGCAGGCCGCCGGCGAGCTGGTGCAGAACGGTCGCGGCGGCGCCCTTGTAGGCCACCTGGCCCTCGACGCCTTCGGGCACGAGCTTGAGCGTGTCCTTGATGTCCTGCTGGAAATAGCGGTCGGCCGAGCCGCGCGCCATGGCGCCGACCGAGCCCATGCCGCGATAGGTCTTGTACGAGCGCCCCTGATAGAGAAACACCTCGCCCGGCGTCTCGTCGGTGCCGGCGAGCAGCGAGCCGACCATTGCGCAATCGGCACCGGCGGCGAGCGCCTTGGCAAGATCGCCGGAATACTTGATGCCGCCGTCGGCGATCACCGGCGTATCGCTCACCCGCGCCACCTCGACGGCATCCATGATGGCGGTGAGTTGCGGCACGCCGACGCCCGCGACGATGCGGGTGGTGCAGATCGAGCCCGGCCCGATGCCGACCTTGATGGCGTCGGCGCCGGCGTCGATCAGCGCCTTGGCGCCTTCCGAGGTCGCGATATTCCCGGCGACGACCTGCACGGCATTCGACAGCCGCTTGATGCGGCCGACCGCATCGAGCACGGAGCGCGAATGGCCGTGCGCGGTGTCGACCACCACGAGATCGACGCCGGCCTCGATCAACCGCTCGGTGCGGACGTAGCCCTTGTCGCCGACCGTGGTGGCGGCGGCCACCCGCAAACGGCCCTGCTCGTCCTTGCAGGCGTTCGGATTGGCGACCGCCTTCTCGATGTCCTTCACGGTGATCAGCCCGACGCAGCGATACTGCTCGTCGACGACCAACAGCTTCTCGATGCGGTGATGATGCAGGAGGCGCTTGGCCTCGTGCTCGCCCACGCCTTCGCGCACACTGACGAGATTCTCCTTGGTCATCAGTTCGGCGATCTTCTGGCGCGGATCGGTGGCGAAGCGGACGTCGCGGTTGGTGAGGATGCCGACGAGCTTGCCGGCCAATATTTGACCGGATTTGCCGCTGCCGCCGCCCTCCACCACTGGGATGCCGGAGATGCTGTAGGACTTCATCAGCTCCAGCGCATCGGCCAGCGTCGCGTCCGGATGAATAGTCACCGGATTGACCACCATGCCGGCCTCGAACTTCTTCACCTGGCGAACCTGCGCAGCCTGCTCGTCCGGCTCGAGATTGCGATGAATAACCCCGATGCCGCCGGCCTGCGCCATGGCGATCGCCATCTTGGCCTCGGTCACCGTATCCATGGCGGAAGCGACGATCGGAATATTGAGCGAGATTTCACGCGTGATGCGCGAGCGGATATCGGCGTCGGAGGGGAGCAACTCAGACAGTCCCGGTTTCAGCAGGACGTCGTCGAAGGTGAGCGCCTCGCGTGGGTTGCCGTTGTTCTTGCCGTTATTTTTGGGGTCCATCGCCAACTCCAAGTGGCCTTGCGGCATTATCCCGCTCGGCATTGTCCCGCTGGGCTAAGGAGCAAAACCGTCGGCCTGCTCGAACTCGGAGCCCGTTTGGGTTGGCGGTGGTCGTTAGCATGCCAGGCGGCCAAATCCTAGCGGTTCCGCCGCAATTCACCGAAACATGAGCACGCCACCAGGTCGTCGCAAGCAGGCGCACCGATCAGGAACGCCAGCCGGGCGGCGGGCCGTGCCGCTCGATCGCTTCCACGACTTCGCGGTGCCGGCGGTCCTCGCGCTTCATGTGGACCAAGATCAGGGCATGGACTGACGGCACGAGGAACAGCATCGGAAAGAGCAGGCCGAGGAGGATGCTCGGGACGATCAGGATCAGGTTGAAGACGGCCGCGAATGGCTGCCCGTTCAGCAACAGGCCGAGCGGCGGAACCAGGGCGGCGAGAATGTAGATCATCGAAGCGATCTCCGGACGAAGCAACCGCCCTTCATCTAGGCTGTACCCGCGCCTTAACAATGCCCGCTGGTCCGTGCCGGGGGCAATTCTGCTACCCTGCGGCGCACCTTGCCCCCGCGCGCCGTTTCGAGCGACCTATATCCCATGCCGGCCAATCGCATCGTACCGCTGATCGTGGCGGTCGCCCTGTTCATGGAGAACATGGACTCGACGGTCATCGCCACCTCGCTGCCCGCGATCGCCGCCGACATCGGCACCAATCCGCTGGCGCTCAAGCTCGCCGTCACCTCCTACTTGCTCTCGCTCGCCGTCTTCATTCCGGTCAGTGGCTGGACCGCTGACCGCTTCGGCGCGCGGACGGTGTTCCGCGCCGCCATCGCGGTCTTCTTGCTGGGCTCGATCGGCTGCGCGCTGTCGGGCTCGCTCAGCCAGTTCGTCGCCGCCCGCATCGTCGAGGGCATGGGCGGCGCCATGATGTCGCCGGTCGGCCGCCTCATCCTGGTGCGCAGTGTCAGCAAGCGCGAATTGATCAACGCCATGGTGTGGGTCACGCTGCCGGCGCTGGTCGGGCCGCTGCTTGGCCCGCCGGTTGGCGGCTTCATCACGACGTTCATTTCCTGGCACTGGATCTTCCTGATCAATATCCCGATCGGGATCGCGGGAATCGTGCTGGCGACGATCTTCATCGAGGACGTCAAGGCGCCCACGCCCGACCCGTTCGACCCTTTGGGGGCGGCACTTGCCGGCGCCGGAATCGGCGGGCTGGCGTTTGGCGGCTCGCTGCTCGGCATGGACTATCTCCCCCTGCCGATGGTGCTGGCGTTGATCGCGGCCGGCGCGGCCTCCACCTTCGCCTACGTGCGGCATGCGAGACGCACGCCCGCGCCGGTGCTCGACCTGTCGCTGCTCCAGATCCCGACGATGCGCGCCGCGATCCTCGGCGGCTTCATCTATCGCTGCGGGATCGGTGCGATGCCGTTTCTGCTGCCGCTGCTCCTGCAGCTCGGCTTCGGCCTTACGGCGTTCCAGTCGGGCCTCATCACGTTGTCGAACGTGGTCGGCGCCATGGGGATGAAGACGGTGATCCCGATCATCCTGCGGCGCTTCGGGTTCAAGCGGGCGCTCACCGTGAACGCGCTGGTGAGTGCCGTGCTGGTCGGGCTCTGTGCGACCTTCCAGCCGGGCGTGTCGTTTGCCTGGATCGTCGGCGTGCTGGTGGTCGGCGGCTTCTTCCGCTCGCTCGAATTCACCAGCCTCAACACCATCGCGTACGCGGACGTCGACCACGGGCGCATGAGCCGCGCCACTTCGCTAGTGGCGGTGGCGCAGCAGGTGTCCATTTCGGCCGGCGTCGCGATCGGCGCGCTCGCGGTCGACCTGACGCTCAGGTTCCGCGGCAGCACGGTGATCACCGCGGCCGATTTCCAGCCGGCCTTCATCGCGATTGCGATCATCGCGGGCTGCGCGGTGTTCGTGGTCGCTCAGATGCCTGAGGACGCCGGCGCCGAACTCGCGCAGCGGGCGCCCGCACCGAGCCCGACCGAGGCGGCGGATCAGAAGCTGTAGCCGATTGTGCTCAGGTTTAGCCACACACTCCGTTCGTTCCCGCGGAAGCGGGAACCCAGTTTTCGTCACGCACAGATGGCAAAGTTCTGGGTCCCCGCTTGCGCGGGGACGAGCGGAGAGAGATCAACTCGCGACATTTTCGCAAATCAGCCAGCGACCGATCCGCGAAAGCCGATCGCCAGAAGATAGAGTTCGGCGGAATCGGAGCGGCTCGCTGCTGGCTTCAGATGCTTCACGGTCGTGAAGTCGCGCTTGAGGCCGGCCAGAAGCGTCGTCTCAGTGCCGCCCTGCAGCACCTTGCAGAGAAACGCGCCGCCGGGCGCGAGGACTTCGCGCGCAAGCTCGGCCGCGGCTTCCGCCAGCGCCATGATCTTGAGATGGTCGGTCTTGCGATGGCCGGTCGCATTCGCCGCCATGTCGGAGAGCACCACATCGGCAGCGCCGCCGAGCATCTCCTTGATCTCGTCCGGCGCGCTCGGAGAAAGAAAATCCAGCCGGGCGAACTCGACGCCCGGAACAGGCGCCATCGCAAGCAGGTCGATGGCAACCACACGCCCCTTCCCTTCGGCCGCGCCGCATCGCTTCGCTGCGATCTGGCTCCAGCCGCCGGGCGCTGCGCCCAAATCGACGACGCGCGCGCCCGCCTTGAGGAAGTGGTGCTTGTCGTCGATCTCCATCAGCTTGTAGGCGGCGCGGGAGCGCAATCCCTCGCGTTTAGCGCGCGCCACGTATGGATCGTTGAGCTGACGGTCGAGCCAGAGCTTGGACGAGAGCGAACGGCTCTTGCCCGTTTTGACCCGGACCTTGAGGTCGCGTCCGCCTGTGCGTGTGGTCACGGCATGCCTGCTCCGCCGTCTTCGCCGCCCCACGCTCCGTCTTCGCGCATCATCTGCACCAGCATGCCCTCGCGCAGGCCGCGATCGGCGACGCGCAGCCGCCGGCACGGGAACACGCGGCGGATGGCGTCGAGGATCGCGCAACCCGCCAGCACGAGGTCGGCACGCTCCGCGCCGATGCAGGGATTGGCGACGCGCGCCTCGTAGCTCATCATGAGCAGGCGATCGACCACCCGCGTGACCTGCGCGTTGTCCATCCAGCAGCCGTCGACACGCCGGCGCTCGTAGCGCTTGAGTTCGAGATAGACCCCCGCGATCGTCGTCACGGTGCCGGAGGTGCCGAGCATGTGGATGCGGTCGATCTTGTCGCTACCCTGCTCGGCAACGAAGCGGTCGACGAACACCTTCACCTCGTCGATCATCGCCTCGTAGATTTCCGGTGTCACCGCGTGCCCGCCGTAGCGTTCCGCCAGCGTCACCACGCCGACCGGAAGCGAAGCCCAGGCCTGAATATGCGGCTTCGGCGGACCGCGCAGCGTGGGGGCACACCGCCCGAGCCGCACGATTTCTGATGATCCCCCGCCGATATCGAACAGGATCACACCCTCGGCCTGCGGATCGACCAGGGGCGTGCAGCCGGTCGCCGCCAGCGTCGCTTCCGTCTCGCGATCGATGATTTCGAGTTCGAGGCCCACCTCCTCGGCAATGCGCGTGCGGAACTCGATGCCGTTCGCGGCTGCGCGGCATGCCTCGGTGGCGATCAGCCGCGCCCGCGTAACACCGCGATTGCGCATCTTGTCCCGGCAAATGCCGAGCGCGTCGACCGCGCGACCGATCGCCGGATCGGAGATGCGGCCGGTCGCCGAAATTCCTTCGCCCAGCCGGATAATGCGGGAGAATGCGTCGATGACCCGGAAGCTCTCGCCGGTCGGACGCGCGACCAGGAGGCGGCAGTTGTTGGTGCCAAGGTCGAGCGCCGCATAGACCGGCCCGGACTGCACGGAAGCGCTTTGCGCCCCGTCCGGACGCGCCTGACCATAGAATGACCGCCGACCCCCGCGGGACCGCTGCTGCGGCGCCCAATCGCGCGCAGGGTCGAGGCTGCCGGTTCCCCGGGCCTCGTCACTCATTCCGAACCTTCCTGCCGCGCCGAAGCCCTCCTGGCGGCTCGACGGCTGCGACGATGTCCAAATTTCAAATCAAGCAAGTGTAACACGCCAAACGTGGGCGCAACAGGTGCGCGCCCGGCGCATGGCGCCCTAGGACGTCCTTGTCGAAGCGGGCGGCGTCCTTTATCTCAATCGGGCTTTCGCGGCTTTTTCCACCAAGCCCATTGCCGATCCGGCAGAAAAGCCTGCGAAACCCACCGCCCCGGAGCCGGCCGGCGGGCGCGCCCTCCAATTGACGAAGGCATTTGTTCATGAACGTGCAGGACGACCCGCAGAGCCTTGCCTTGATGAAATTTGGCATCGGCCAGCCGGTCCCCCGCACCGAGGACCCGACCTTGGTGCGCGGCCAGGGCCGTTATACCGACGACGTCAAGCTCGATCGCGAGGTCTATGCGGTGATCGTCCGCAGCCGCGTCGCGCACGGCACGATCAAGTCCATCGATACTGCGGCGGCGAGCAAGATGCCCGGCGTGCTCGGCGTCTACACCGGCGCCGATCTCAAGGACTACGGGACGCTCAAGTGCATCGTGCCGTTCAAGAACCGCGACGGTACCGACATGCGCAAACCGCCGCGCCCGGCGCTACCGACCGACAAGGTCAGGTTCGTGGGCGATCCCGTTGCGTTCGTCGTCGCCGAAACGCCGCTGCAGGCGAAGGACGCGGCCGAGGCAATCGCTGTCGATATCGACGCGCTGCCCGCGGTGGTGCGGCCCGAGGAGGCGGTGCGTGAAGGCGCGCCGCTCATCCACACCGACGCCCCGGGCAACGTCGCGCTCGATTATCACTACGGCGACAGCGAGCAGGTCGCGGCGGCGTTCGCCAAGGCGGCGCACGTCACCCGCCTCAAACTGGTCAACAGCCGCCTCGTCGTGAACCCGCTGGAGCCGCGCTCGGCCATCGGCGTGCACGATCCGGCGAGCGGCCGCTTCACCTTGCACGCTCCCTCGCAGGGCGCGTTCGGCATGAAGGGCAACATGGCCGAGATCCTCAAGGTCGAGCCCAAGCAGGTGCGCATCCTCACCGGCAATGTCGGCGGCTCGTTCGGCATGAAGTCGGCGCCCTTCCCGGAATACGTCTGCGTGCTGCACGCCGCGCGCGCGCTCGGACGTCCGGTGAAGTGGACCGACGAGCGCTCGGGCAGCTTCGTTTCCGACAGCCATGGGCGCGATCACGAGGTGACCGCAGAGCTCGCGCTCGATGCCGACGGTACCTTTCTGGCGGTGCGCATCACCAGCCTGGGCAATGTCGGCGCCTTTTTATCCCAAGTCGCGCCGATGCCTTCCACGCTCAACACCGTGAAGAATGTGCAGAGCGTTTACCGCACGCCGCTGATCGAGGTTTCGACCAGGTGCGTATTCACCAACACTAGTCATGTGTCGGCCTATCGCGGCGCCGGACGGCCCGAGGGCAACTACTACATGGAGCGGCTGGTTGACGCGGCCGCGGCCGAGATGGAGATCGACCGCATCGAGCTGCGCAAGCGCAACCAGATCAAACCGCGCGAGATTCCCCACAAGACCGCGGCCGGCACGACCTACGACAGCGGCGATTTTCCGGGCCTGCTCAAGCACGCGCTCGAATTCGCCGATATCAAGGGCTTCAGCAGGCGCAAGCGCGAGAGCCGCAAGCGCGGGAAGATTCGCGGGATCGGCGTCGGCAGCTTCCTCGAAGTCACCGCCCCACCGTCGAAGGAGATGGGCGGGCTGCGCTTCGAGCCCGACGGCACCGTCACCATCATCACCGGCACGCTCGATTATGGGCAGGGCCACGCCGCGCCGTTCGCGCAGGTGCTGACCGAGAAGCTCGGCGTCCCCTACGAGCGCATCCGGCTCCTGCAAGGCGACAGCGACGAGTTGCTGGCCGGCGGCGGCACCGGCGGCTCGAAGTCGATCATGCACAGCGGCACCGCGATCGTCGAAGCCGCCGGCAAGGTGATCGAGCAGGGCAAGCAGATCGCCTCGCATGTGCTCGAAGCCTCCGCCGGCGACATCGAGTTCGCGCGCGGTCGGTTCACCATTGCGGGAACGGACCGCTCAATAG
>CAVXOE010000003.1:0-378780 GCA_963763365.1 uncultured Alphaproteobacteria bacterium
ACTTAAGGAAGCTCTGATCAACCATCGGATGGTGACACACTGGCGCTGTTGATTCGGAGGAGGCGCCGATGGACGGTCAACTGAGCTTTGCGTCGCTGGACTTTGCGAGCAAGAAGAAGCGCACGAAGCGCGACGTGTTTCTGGCCGAGATGGCGACGGTGGTGCCCTGGTCGACCTTGGAAGCGATCATCGAGCCGCATTATCCGAAAGTTGGCCCGCAGGGCGGCCGCCGGGCGTTCCCGATCGCCGCGATGTTGCGGGTCTACTGCCTGCAGCAGTGGTACGCTCTGTCCGACCCCGGCGCCGAGGAAGCGCTCTACGACATCCAATCGATGCGCACCTTCTGCAATCTTGAGCTCGGCCGCGATGCGATCCCGGACGAGACGACGATCTTGAACTTCCGGCATCTGCTGGAGGCGCATGCCTTGACGAAGGCCGTGTTCGAAGCGGTGGCGGAGCATCTCGAAGCGCGCGGCGCGTTGCTGCGGGGCGGCACGATCGTGGACGCGACCCTGATCGCCGCCTCACCGTCCACCAAGAACGCGGTGGGCCAGCGTGATCCGCAGATGCGCTCCTCGAAGAAGGGCAATCAGTGGTACTTCGGCATGAAGGCGCATATCGGCGTCGATGCCCGGAGCGGGCTTGTGCACACGGCGGGCGTGACCAGCGGCAGCGTGCACGACGCGACGGTGATGGACCGCCTGATCCGGGCAGACGACACCGCGGTGTATGGCGACAAGGCCTACGCCAACGGCAGCAGGAAGCGCGCGGCCGAAGCGGCGGGCGTGCTCTGGGCGGTGAAGGAGAAGGCCAAGCCCGGACATGGGCTGACGGTCCGGCAGCGTGCGCGCAATCGCCGGTTTGGCAAGGTGCGTGCGAAGGTCGAGCATGTGTTCCGTGTCATGAAGTGCCAGTTCGGCTACCGCAAGGTGCGCTATCGCGGCCTCGCCAAGAACGGAGCGCAGGTATTCGCGCTGCTGGCGCTTGCCAACCTGTACCTTGCCCGCAGGATGATTGCGTCCGCGTGAGGGTGACGGACCAACGAGCTCCGCGCGTCACCGTCGCAATGGCTGCTTTGTCGAGAAAGACTTTCTCCAATGCGCAAACGCTTCACATCGCAGTGTTGATCAGAGGTTCCCTAAATCTTCCTTCCGTTTCAAAAGGCCCCTACCTTGCTGTCAGCTCGAAAGGCCATGCAAGGGGCTCTGGCTGCGCACATGTCCTCGGCTGAATTTAGCCCCAAGGCGCCCAGCCGTGCATTTGCCGTTGCGCTTGGCCTGATTGCCCTTATCACGCCACTTGCCGTCCATTTATTCTTCCCTGTAATTCCGGCAGTGAAGGTCTCATTCGGACTATCCGACGCCCATGCCCAGTTCACGTTCAGCATCGCGCTGTTTGGCATGGCCTTCGCCACCCTATTCTACGGTTCTTTGTCGGATCGCTACGGCCGTCGTCCCATGCTGCTGTCGGGATTGTCCTTATTCCTGATTGGTAGCGTAGTCTCGGCGTTGGCGGAGACGGCAAACGCGCTCCTGCTGGGTCGGCTGGTTCAGGCGATCGGTGCTGGTTGCGCGCTGACATTAGTGCGCGCGATTGCGCGGGATGCCTATCTGGCCGAGCAACTCGTCAAGGCGATCGCATATCTGACCATGTTTGGGACTTTGGGCCCGATGGTCTCGCCATTCATTGGCGGGCTGCTGACCGACATTTTCGGTTGGCGCAGTGTATTCGCTTTCGCGCTCGCAGCTGGAGGGGCAATTGAACTCATCGCCTATTTCGTGATGGTCGAGAACTCATCCGCGCGCTAACCGCAGCAAGAACGATAAGAGCTTGATGCATGGCTACGCAGCCCTGTTCCGCAGCCTACGCTTTAACGCGTTGGTGCTCAATACTGGGTTCAACACCGGCGCATTCATGGTCATGGCAAGCGCCTCAGCATCACTAATGACTGAGATGCTTCATCGACCCGCGACCGAGTTCGGGCTCTATTTTCTGCTGTTCCCGGTCGGCTTCTTTGCCGGAAATTTCATCTCGACGCGAATTGGCGGCCGAGCTTCGATTGAAGCAATGGTGCTATTAGGATCGATTCTGGCGATGGCAACTGTAGCTACCCAGGCTCTGGTACTGTCTAATGGATTGGTCTTTCCGTCCACGCTTTTTATTCCTGGGTTTTTTATCACCCTGGCTCAGGGCATCTCGATGCCGTACGCCCAAGTGGGCGCAATGTCTGAAATTCCGCGTTTCGCCGGCACCGCATCAGGTATCGGAGTGTTCATGCAGAACTTCTGTGCTGCGGTATTTTCTCAACTCTACGGCCTGTTTGCCGACGGCACGCCGCGACCGATGATCATGATCGCAGTAGTGTGCGGCCTCCTGACCCTGACCGTAGGCGCCATCCCAATTCTACAAAAGAAGTTTAGAAAGGCGCAGGAGGTTGGATAACTCTGAGAACTTTGCGATGCGGGCATCGATCCCGGTCGAGCGCGCCCATTGCCGAGGGGAGCAGCCTCGCCCGTTACAAAAAGCCCAAGCGTATTTGACGCTGGACGCAACCGCGCAGCACCGCAAACAAAGTTCTGCGGCAGAACCTGTGGCCTGGAGCGGCGCCGTTCCGCGCCCGACCGGACGCAGGGACGCGTCGGCACAAACTTCCCAACTTCCCTGTTTCCCTGCAAAACTCTTCCCTGAAGCGCAAAAATAATTCCCTGTTCGGTCGCGCAGGGAATTTGGCCATAAACGATTGAATTCGCTCGTCGATTAGACACGAAAAAGCCGAGGAGACCCAGAATCCGCAAAATTCCCTGTTAATTTCCCTGTTAGCAGGGAATTTGGGGCGCAGACGGGTTCGCATTGGACTGCGTCGTCAGCCACCCAGTGCGGTCTCTGCAGTGGGATTTCGCCGTGCGTGAGAACCGCCGACATTTGCGCGTGTCCATGGCGAATTCGTAAATCACGCCGCGATCGGCATCTGGAATAGACCGCGGCAATGATCCCGCCAAGCGTAATGGTCAAAGACGGCATGGACGGACGGTGGTTGGCCGGAACATTCTCCCGGAGTACTGCCACTAAGCGACTGGTGAACTCGATGGTCGTTGTAATAATTTCTGAACTCTTCCAGCTTTCGTCCCAAGTCGACGGCGTTCCAGACGAGCATGTGGTCAAGAAACTCCCGTCGTATCGTCCCGATCAACCGTTCCACAAACGGATGGGACACGGGTACGTACGGGATCGACTTGATCTCTTCGACCTCGAGCACTCGTAAGTTCGCGAGCCAACGATGGAACCGAAATAATGGGTCGTGGTCGGAACTCAGGTGCTTGGGAAGCGACTTTCCGGCGATGATCTGGTTGAACATCCGACAAACTGACACGCCACAGAGATCGGTGCGCTCAACGCCAAAGCCAATGATACGACGCGTGAACACGTCCATCACCACCATGACGTTCTGGGCTTCAGGATGACGGCGAGCCAAGGAATTCGGCTTGCCGGAACGAACAGTGACCCAAGACCCAGGACGAAGCGATCGAGCGAATTCAAGTTCGGCGACCGCAACCGGGCGCGGCTGCTGATCAGCAACTGGTGCTTCAGCAATAAGGATTCGGCCACGACGACACGTACGCCGCCGGGGCGCAGGAGTTTGGCAATGGTGGCCAGCAGGTGGACGGCGAGTAGGAGCAGGTAAATCATCGACAGGAACGGTAGCACGGTGTCCGCATCGAGACAAGGCTGCCCGCGCCGCTCCGCTTCTTGTCGAGGATTTACGAATTCGCCATGCATGGGAGCGCAAGATGCGGGGGTTCAAAAGTGCGGGATCGGCCCAGCGATTTCTGTCCGTCCACGCCGCCACCTACAACACCTTCAACGTCCAGCGTCACCTGATCTCAGCCAACACGCACCGGGCATTTCGAGCTTCGGCCATGCAGGCCTGGCGCGAGGTGACTGCTGCTGTGTGAGCGCGATCGAGTGCAAGCTTCGTCGCGGGCTATCATTCGCCAACGTGACAATGCCTCAGTTCGCCTTGACGCCGGAGCGGCGCACGACATCGCTCCATACATCGATCTCTCGCGCAACAAGCTGCGCAAATTCCTCGGGCGTCGAGCCGACACGTTCGGCCCCGAGTTCCTGAAAACGCGCAGCGACCTCGGGTGCCTGCAGTGCTTCGCGCGCCGAGGCGTTGAGGCGGTCGACAACCGCACGGGCCGTGCCGGCCGGCGCGCTGAAACCCTGCCAGACCACGGCCTTGAACTCCGGGTACCCCGCCTCTGCCATGGTCGGAAGATTCGGGGCGGCCGACGAGCGTTTCGGAGAAGTGACGGCGAGAGCGCGCAGGCGTCCCGTAGCCACATGCGGCAAAGCGACGGGGCTGTTCGAGAACATCGCCTGGACATGACCGGCGATCACGTCTGCGATGGAGAAATTGTCGCCGCGATAGGCGACCTGCGCCACGTCAATGCCCGCCTGCATCTTGAGAAGTTCGATGACCAGGTTGGTCAAGGTCGCTGCACCGTTGTGCGCGAAGTTCAGGCTGTTGGGGCGCGCCTTCGCGAGATCGACCAGTTCCTTCACGGAGTTGACCGGGACCTGCGGATTGACGACCAGAACGAACGGGTTCTCGCACACATTGCAGATGTGGACGAAATCGCTTTCAGGCTTGAACGTGAGATTGGAGAGCGTGGCCGCCATCACGGGGAAGCCCGTGGAGGCCCAGCCAAGCGTATGGCCATCGGCCGCGGCACGCGCCACCTGACCGAAGGCGATCCCTCCACCTGCTCCCGGCTGATTCTGCACGATGATGGTATGGTTGAGATTCTCGCTCATGTACTTCGTCAGAATCCGCACCAGAATGTCGGCTCCGCCGCCGGCCGGAAACGGCACCACCATGGTGATCGGCCGGGCCGCATTGAATTGCGCTCGAGCCGTCACGGGCAAAGCGAGGGCCGCGCCCGTGGCCAGACGAATAAAGTCGCGCCTTCTCATGCGGAACATCCTCTTATGCGCGAGCGATCTTTGGTTGAGGCCTTGACGCCGGCGATGACGCCAGCCGCGGGCACAACACTCAGGGCACCAGTCACGACATGCCATTCGCTTTTTCGCATCGAGCAAAAGGCTCATTTCACGGTGCGATGCCCGCCGCCTTGATGGCAGCAGCGAACAACTCATAGTCTTTCCGAAAGACCGCCTCCGATTGCTCCTTTGTCAGTCCGCCGGGAATGATGCCGAGACTCGGACAGGCGCTTCGAAATCTCCGGCGACTTGGCGAAAGCGGAAATCTCGTTGCGGATCGCAATCGTGATGGCGTCGGGCGTGCCCGAGGGAGCCGAGAATCCATTCCACGACGAGAACTCGAAACCAGGCAGCGTGTCGGCGACCGGCGGGACGTCCGGAGCGGCCGCAATAGACTGCGGCGTGCCGACCGCGATGACGCGCAGCTTGCCGGCGATGGCTTGTGGCAGCAACGACGACGAGTTTCCAAAATAGAGGTCGACCTGTCCTGCGACCAGATCGGAGATCGCTTGCGGTTCGGCCTTGGCCGGCACCATGACCAGCTCGATGCCGGCACGCGCGAACAGCAGCACCGGGGCGAGGTGGCTGATATTGTTCGTTCCCGCGACGGTGAAATTTAACTTGCCGGGGTTGGCTTTCGCATAAGCGATGAATTCCGGAAGCGTCTTCACCGGAAGACCGTTCTTGATCGCGACCATCTGCGTCCCCGTGCCCATATTGGTGATGGGCACAAGCTGGCTGATCGGATCAAAATTGAGCTTTTGCACCTGCGGCGTAAGCGTGATGTTCGCCGCTGCCGAAAACAGCAGCGTATAGCCATCCGGCGCGGCCGTCGCGACCTGACCGGTTCCGAGCGCCCCGCCGGCGCCCGGACGGTTTTCGACCACAAAGGCTTGACCGAATTTCTCAGAGAGATGCTGGGCGCCGAGCCGCGCCATCATGTCGGTGTTTCCACCTGCGCCGAACGGCACGACAACGGTGACGGATCTCGTGGGCCAGTCCGCGGCTTGCGCAGGCGCGCCAAACTCGACAACGAGTGCGAGGATTGAAAGACGTGCCAGCACTCGCAAAGCGACGGTCATGCAAGACCTCCAAAGAGTGAAACGTGGCTTCAGCCATCTGATGGTTGAGCAAGCGAGCAAGTAGCGTGCCACACTTCGATTGGCGGCTCGTCTTACCGTCCGATCATTTTACTTCGCTCCGTGTGTCTAACTGTTGCGGCCAACCATCGTGCGAAAGCGCGACAGGATGAAGCTCTCATCGACGACCTCGGCGTATTTGGCCGCAAGATCGAACAGGTTGGCCTCGTGCGGACTGGGGTGGCGGTCCCCGACTGCGTCGCGACAGACAAACGGCAGGAAGCCGTTCTGGCAGGCATCGACAGCGGTCGCGCGGATGCAGCCGCTGGTCGACACGCCGGCGATGACCAGCGTATCGATGCCGCGGCTCGTCAGCGTCGCGGCGAACGACGTGCCGAAGAAGGCGCTGGCATACTGCTTGATGATGATGATCTCGCCGTCCCGCGGCGCCAATTCGGGTGGCGGTTCGGCGAGCGGAGAATCGGCTTCGAATACGCGCAGGAGCGGCACCTTGCGGTAGAACACTCCACCGTCCGCCCCGCCAGGCATGTAGCGCACGACGGTGTGAAAGATCGGCAGCCGCGCGGCGCGAGCTTCGGACAGCAGGCGGGCAGCGGAATCGCGCGCGTCCTCCACGCCGGCGTAAAGCGGCGATGTCCGATCTAGATACGCCATGCAAAAATCGACAATCACCAGCGCCGGCGAGTTTCCCCACTCGAGGCGCCCGGTAAAACCGGCGTTGCTGTAATCGAGATCAAGGTCGTTCGCCATCGGCCGGCCTAGAATTCCTCGAGCAGGCGTCCAAAGCCTGCGATGCGATCGTTGATGCCGTTGGCTCGCAAGGCATGCCAATAGGTCGCGGTATTGATTGCGATGACCGGCTTGCCGAGCCAGAGTTCGGCGGCCGCCGCGAGCCGCACCATGCTCAAATTGGTTCCGACCTGGATGATAGCGTCGACATCGTCCCCATCGAGCGCGCGAAGCGTCGCACGGCAAGTTTCAGTGGGAACCTCGGCGATCGCTATCCAGCTTGGGCACTGCAGACAGATGTCGCGCACGATCTCGTAGCCGCAGTCGGCGAAATACCGGCGAACCTCGGCGTTGGCGGTGGGAAAATAGGGCGAGAAGAACGCGATTCGCTTGATCCCGCCGTAGGCGCGCAGTGCCGCCGCGCAGGCATGCGAGCCGCAACTGAGCTTGAGCCCTCCGCTTGCTTCCTCCACCGAGGCCTGGAAACGGTTGGCGCCCTCAAGGCCATCGAAGAACGTCACCGCCGACATTCCAAGGACAAGATAGTCCGGAGACGACGTCATGACGCTGCGCACGGCCTCGATCGTATTCGCACCGATCAGGCGCGCGCCTTTCATGAAAGTATCGTTGCTGACCGCGGAGGCGTTGGGCGTGAAGATACGGCTGTAGTGGTTGGTCACGCCGAAAGGGCGCATGTCGTCGAAATCGGGCTGCACGATCGTGTTGGTCGAGGGACCAAGCACGGCGAATTTCTTGCGCCATCCAAGCGCATCCTTCATCGAACCGCCTCCCGCTTGTGCTGCCGGTGATCGGCGTCGTCGGACCCGCCGATCGAGGCTGCCCGCTCGGACCATTTGCGCTCGAACTCCCACGCATCCGGGAATCCCATGAGTTCGCACATCCGCGCGAACCCGTAGGTCTCAGCGCTCGGCAACCCTGTGCTGTCGCCTTGACGCAGGAGATGCGCATAAACCCGTTCCAACGCCGCGGCAGCCGCGAGGAATCCCACCGCCGGGTAGATGGCGATGTTAAAGCCGAAGGCTGCAAGCTCTTGGGCGGGAAGGATCGGCGTCCGGCCGCCCTCCACCATGTTGGCCAGCAACGGTGCGTCGATCTCTTCGCCGATGCGCCGCAGCTCCTCCGCGGTTTCCGGGCTCTCCACGAACACGACGTCGGCGCCGGCCTTGGCGTAGAGCTGCCCACGCCGGATTGCTTCATCGAGGCCAAGCGACGTGCGCGCGTCGGTCCGCGCAATCACGAGGAAGTCGTCGCTTCGCCGGGCTTCGACCGCGACCTCGATCTTCAGCACCATCTCCTCGGCGGATATGACCCGGCGGCCGGGAGTGTGGCCACACTTCTTCGGCAATTCCTGATCTTCGATCTGGATCGCCGAGACGCCGGCGGCCTCGTAGCCGCGCACGGTCTGGCGTACGTTCAGAAGACCGCCGTAGCCGGTGTCCGCATCGGCGATCAGTGGCGTCTTGACGGACTGCGCCATCTGGCCGAAGCGCGAAACCATGTCGCTGTAGGTGGCGATGCCGACATCTGCCACCCCCAGATTTGACGCTACGGTGCCGAAACCGGTGGCGTAGAGCGCATCGAATCCCAAGCCATCGGCGATTTTCGCCGAGATCAGGTCGAAGACTCCCGGCGCAACGACAAACCGGCCTCCTCGCAAGGCCGCTCTCAGCTTCGAGTCAGCCATTTCGTCCCTTCCCTGTTTCCGGTGACGGCGCGGCACGCCCTGCAAGGGTTTGCCGCACCCGCTCTATCAGACCGCCGGCGGCAAGAATTGCTGCGACCTCGTCGCCGAGGGGCTGTGCTTTCCAGACGCGGCCGTCTTGTCGAATTTCGCCTGCTGCGGGATCGACCGAAGCCAGCTTTCCCGCTTCAAGCCCGGCCGCCGCCTCGGCGCTGATCATCACCGGGAGGCCCAGATTGATCGCGTTGCGAAAGAAAATGCGCGCGGCACTTTGGGCGACGATGGCATGAATGCCCGCTGCCTTGAGCGCGATGACCGCATGTTCGCGCGACGAGCCGCAGCCGAGATTGCGCCCGGCAACCAGAATGTCACCGGGCCGAGCCCTTGTCCGGAATTCAGGATCAAGGTCCTCGAGGCAGTGCGCGCCGAGCACGGCCGGTTCGCGCAAAGCGAGATAACGCCCCGGCAGCATCGCATCGGTGTCGACGTTGTCGCCCAGCCGATGCACGCGTCCCGTCACCGCAGCGACTCGAGCGTTCGTGATCGTGTCCGTCATGTTGATGCCGCATCGACCTTGGCGATGATCTCGCCAGGCGCGGTGATTTCGCCCGCAACAGCAGAAGCCGCCGCGACCCACGCGTTCGCGAGGAAGACGCGCGAGTCCGCGTGGCCCATACGGCCCCTGAAATTACGATTCGTCGTCGCAACGGCGGTCTCGCCGGCAGCGAGAATCCCCATGTGACCGCCGAAGCACGCGCCGCAAGTCGGCGGCGAAATCGTCGCCCCGGCGGCGGCAATGATGTCGAGAAGACCTTCGGCCAGAGCCTCTCGCCAAATCTTCTGGGTTGCCGGCACGACGATCATGCGCACGTGCGGCGCGATCCGCCGCCCGCGCAGGACATCCGCCACCTGCCTCAGGTCGGCCATCGTTCCATTGGCGCAATTGCCGACATAAACCTGATCGACGCGCTGGCCGCGAAGCTCCCCGACCGGAACGCCCGAACCGGGCGACGGCGGGCGGGCGACGAGGGGCGAAAGACTCGAAAGATCGATCGCGACACGGCTGCGGTATGACGCATCCGAATCGGCGGACACGGGCGCGCGGTCGGCGCGGCCGCGCTTCACCATGTGCGCGCGCGAAACGTCATCGCCCTCGAAGACGCAGGTGTCGGCGCCCGCCTCCACGGCCATGTTGGCCACCGCCATGCGATCTTCGATGGGCAACGACATCAAGCCTGGCCCGCCGAACTCAAGTGCCGCATCCGCGGCGCCATCCACGCCGATGCGCCGGATGAGATCGAGGATGATGTCCTTGCCCGTCACATGCAATTTCAGCCGGCCGGTCAACTCGACACGAATGCTGTCCGGCACCCGCATCCACAGGCCGCCGGTCGCGAGCGCCGCGGCCAGATCGGTCGAGCCGAATCCGATCCCCAGTGCGTTGAACGCGCCGGCGGTGCACGTATGACTGTCCGCGCCGAAAACGATGGTGCCGTGGCCGACCAGTCCAAGCTCATCGAGCAGGGTATGCTCGATGCCGCCCCGGCCCGGTTCGTAGAAATGCTCGATGCCGTGGGTTCGCGCGAAGCGACGCAGCGATTGGATCGCGGTCGCGCTGTGAATATCGCTCGCGGGAGCAAAATGGTCCGCGACCAGCACGACGCACTCGGGCGCCGCTGGCGCCGATGCACCCATGGCAGCCAGTTGATCGAAGGCAAGCGGACCGGAAACGTCATTCAGGAGCAGGATGTCAGGCGTAACGGTCGCAATTGCGCCAGCCCGAACGGCCCCCTCACGCGAATGCTCCGCGATAATCCGTTCCGCGATGGTCTGCGGCCGCATTACAACCTTCTCACCACCCGCCAAACGCTGACTACAGACTTGTCCGGACAACTAGTCAAGTCAACATTGACTTGTCTTGACAACTCTCGGCATGCCCCGGAGAGATTGCAGACTGCTACTTTCTGCGCTTGGCAACGTTATCGAGCCTGCTTCAGGATCAAATTTGACTTCGCCACACCAGGTTCCCTCCCTAGCCATAGGGGATGCCCGGCTCGACCGGATCGTCGATGTCGAACGGTTCGAGTTGGCGCTGGGCTGGCTGTTTCCGGATGCCGACACGCGGTCCCTGGCCGAACATCGTCACTGGCTAGAGCCGCGATACATGCGGGCGGAGACGCTCGCGCTCTCGATTTACTCGATTCTGTTACGCGTTGCCGGTCGCGTCATCTTGATCGACACCTGCGTCGGCGAGCACAAGCCACGTCCCCGCCAGCCGCTCTGGCACGAACGCGCTGACAGCCCTTACCTGGCCAATCTCGGGGCGTTCGGCGTCGCTGCGGAGGCCGTCGATCTGGTGTTCTGCACCCACCTGCATGCGGACCACGTGGGTTGGAACACCCGATCGATAAACGGGCGCTGGGTGCCGACGTTCCCGAATGCGCGGTATCTCATCGGCCGAACCGAGCTCGCACATTGGGAAGCAACGCTGAAGACCGAGCCCGCCACGATGGTCAATCACGGCTCCTATGCGGACTCCGTGCTGCCGGTGATCGAGGCGGGGCAAGTCGATCTGGTCGACGGCGAACACGACATTCTCGATGGCCTTTCCGTCCGCTCCCTCCCCGGCCACACGCCCGGACAGATCGGGCTGTCACTTCGCCGCCAAGAGCAAGGCTGTCTGATCGTAGGCGATGCTATCCACCACCCCGTTCAGCTCGTCCGGCCCGAATGGTCGAGCCGCCTGTGCGCCGATCCGAACATCGCACGGAGAACAAGGCGCGCGTTTCTCGACGAGCTGGCCGATCGCGGCGACTGGCTCGTCCCGATGCATTTCATGGAGACGACCGGCGTGCGCATCCGCCGATCTGGCGACGGCTTCGTCCCCTCCGACGCGGGCCGGCGGTAGCCGCTCGTCAGACCGTGCGCGACATCGTCATCCGGCAGTAAAAGCTCTCGGCCACATGCCAATTATAGCTGGCAATCAAAGTGCCTTTCTCGCTGAGATAGCACCTGAGCGCGCAGACCGCAGTTGTACCGGCCCGACAATCAAGGTTCGACGCAACTTCGGCCGTCATGGGTGCGCCGAAAATGTCCTGCTCGACCTCGAGAATCTCCTCGCCGGTGCGTTCGGAGAGGTGCGCATAGAACGGACCGACACACCGCTTGAGTTCCCGCACATAAGCCGCCGCCCTCGGAGCAATATACGAGTGTATGCAACAGACCTTGCTGCCATTCTCATGGCGCCGCACCCCGATCAACAATCGCCACCGTTCGCCGCTCCTGGCGCCGATGTCCGCGGCGGTCTTCTCATCCAGCTTGACCTGCTCCGTCGACAACAGTTCGTAGCGGGTGTCCAACGCGAACTGGAACAGATCGTTGAGCGACGACAGTGACTGGACGTACCGCACCTGCGGCGTCGTCGAGACGACGATGCTGCCGGCGCCCTGCCGACGCTGAACCATGCCCTGTTCCACGAGTCGGCGCAGCGCTTCGCGGACGGTAAACCGGCTGGCGTTGAACTCGTCGCAGAGCTCGCTCTCGGTCGGCAGACGCATATCGACCGGATATTTGCCCATCTCCATGCGCCGCGTCAGCGCATTGAAAATCTGGACATAGCGGGGCGTCTCCGAACTCATGCCCAATACCTTTGCCGTATTCTCCCGAGAATTAGGCACCTGCGCCTAATTCGATTCTGCTTTTTTCGGCCTTACATTCCCATATCTCTCGGAGTTCGATCAAGCCTTTGAACTCCCGAGCACATCTTGCCTGGCGCGTTGCACCATCGGTGTGCGAACCGCGGCCGGAAATGCCCTTCTCAGGAGAGCTTTGCAACGTCGCGCAGCGACTGAATCATCGACGTCCGCAGCAGATAGGTGCGATGCTTTTCCGGATCGGCGACGATGCCGCGCAACTCGTCGTAATAGGCACGGCGCGAACCTGGCTCCTGCGTGTTGAGTATGGCGCGGTTGCGCAGCGCGGTCTGTTGCACGACGTCGAGCGCGACTTTCCGGCGCTGCCGGCTATACCGCTCAAGCAATTCGAGTGACGCACCGCGTGTGACGGCGGTGAGCGTCTCGGCCAGATTGAAGGCGTCGTGAATCCCGCCGTTGAGGCCCATTCCCCCCAAAGGATTGTTCACGTGCGCGGCATCGCCGGCGATCAAAATCCGGCCGTTGACATAAGTCGAGGCGACCCGCTCGTGCACCCGATAGGCTGTGCTGTGCGAGACCTCGTAAGGCACGTCACGCGGGACGGCGCCTTGCAGCAGCCGCTCGGCGCGCGCGGGCGACGTGACGTCTTTGTCGTCGAGCGACGCATCCACCGGAAACAGCGCGCGCCAGACGCGCGCGGTCCGGATCAGCACATACCACTCACGCGGATCCGAAATATAGGAGATGTTTGAGAGGTCCGGCATCGTCTCCCGGAAATCATAGGTCGTCGACAGCGTTAGGTAGAGTTCGGGGATCGTGATCCCGTCGAACGCGCTGCCAATCGTGCCGCGCACCATGCTGCCGATCCCGTCGGCACCGACGAGAAATGTCCCGTTCATGGTTTGCGTGCCGCCGTCCGGCGACGCAACGTCGAGCATGACGCCGTCGCCGGTTTGCCGTGCGGAGGTCGCGGGCGTCGCGAACCGGATGTCTGCCAGCGGATTGCCGCGCAACCGCGCATAAAGCATCTCGCCAAGGCGCCACTGTTCGCACTGCAGCCGATACGGATGATTGGTATCGGGTCCCAGGCGCGCCAGTTCGAAAGTCGCGACGACGCCTTCGTCACGGTCCCGGAATTGCCAGGTCGGGCAGATCAGCCCCTGCTCGATCATCGGACCGACAACGCCGAACCTTTCGAGCATGTCGAGCGTCGGCGGGTGAAACGTGGAGGCGCGCAGGTCGTGCGGAAGGTCCGCGCTCGCTTCGACGAGCGAAACTCTGATCCCTTCGTCGACCAGAAGGTTCGCGGCGACGAGCCCGACGGGTCCGGCGCCGACGATGATGACATGGGGATCACGCTCACTCGGCATGGGTTTCCTTGACACGCGCCCTTGGTTGGTCATGAATAGGTTGTCCGGACAACATGGCGTGCTTTGCCACACCGGGCAAGGGAACAGATGGCTCTCCAGCCTTGAAAGGCCGATGAAGCCGATGCGCGACCAGATCACGTGGTATTGCAAGCGCGCTTGCGTGCCCTGGCGGCGGTGTCCGTACCCGGCCTTGTCCGTGACTGCCGGTCTGAAAAGCGGAGTTCTTTCAGAGGACTCGGCGAACTCATCGCGACCGGCGCCATGAGTAGTGCGTCCGGCCTCGCCACCTCCAGCCGGGCACTGTCGGGTCCGGTGATCGCAGTCGCGGCCGTCATCATTCTCATCGCCATTGCGATCGCGGCGGGCGGTCCCTTGATCGCACGTCAGGTTCTGTCCGGCTTGATGCTAGGCGCGATCTACATGACCGTCGCGGTGGCCTTCACGCTCACCATTGGCGTTCTGAACTTTCTGAATTTCACAATCCCGACCCTGTTCATGCTGACCGGCATGGTGGCTTGGGCGCTGGTGTCGCGCGGCTATCTCACGTTCGCGGGCACATGGTCCTGGCTCGTCGCACTGCTCGCCGGAGTGACAGTCGCCGTTGCGGCCTCACTGCTGGTGGAGCGTTTCACGTTCCGCTACCAGAGGGTACGGCACGGGGACGCGACCGAACATGCCATCCCGCTCGTCTCGTCGCTCGGCTTCCTGATCATTTTCGAGAACCTGATCTTGATCCAGTTCGGATCCGAGTTCGCAGCGCTTCCACGTCCCCTTCAAAGCCGATCTCCATATCGGCGGGCTTGTCGTTGGCATTGCGCAGATCGTGAGTTGCTTCCTCGCGATCGCGGTCGTTGCGGCGCTGAGTTTCATTCTGCGAAGCACCAAAATTGGCCGAGCGCTGCGGACGATCGCCGAGAACCCGGACACCGCTTCCCTGCTGGGTGTCGATGTTGGACGGGTCGTGCCGATGGTGTTCATCTTGACCGGCCTCCTCGCCGGAGTGGCGGGAGCTCTCTTCACCGTCAACTACGGCGAGGTCTCGCCCTTCATGGGCGACAATGTCGGCACCAAGGCGATCGCCGCAATGGTGCTGGGCGGCATCGGTTCGATCTGGGGCGCTATTGCAGGCGGACTGGTCGTAGGTCTGGCCGAGACCTTGTCGATTCAATTCTTCGGAGGCGACTCGGTCGCAATGACAGTCTGGGGTCTGGTCCTCGTGATCATCATTCTTCGCCCCAAGGGGCTGCTGGGCGGCACCCCGATCGGCAAGGGGAAGATGTGATGCGCCGGCCGTGGCTTGCAGACGGAGCAGTTCGGCGATGAGCGGCTATCTGTCTGCCACGCTGGCGATCCTCTGCATCAACCTGATTTTTGCCTACGGCATTTTTGTCACGGCCGCCGCCGGTCAGATCAACCTCGGCGGCGCGGGTTTCCAGGCGATCGGAGCCTATTCGACCGCATGGCTGTCGAGCCAAGCCGAGTTGCCGATGTGGTTGACGATCCCGGCCGCAACGCTGATCACCGCGCTGGTCGGATTTCTCATCTCGTTTCCAGTATTGCGGACGCGCGGCGTATACATGGTCCTGGCCACGTTCGCGTTCGGCGAGGTGGTTGCCGGCTTTCTCCTGCGCTCCGCGGTGTTCGGCGGCGCGATCGGCATGGTGGTACCGGATCATGTCGCCCTGTGGGTGCTGATTGCCTCGGCGACCGCCGTGACGCTCGCGACGTTCTACCTGATGGCAACACGGCTCGGGCTCACGATGCGCTCGATCAACGACGACGAAGAGGCCGCGATCGTCCTGGGGGTGAATGTCCGCGCGGTGCAGGTCATCGCCTTCACCATCGGCGGCGCCTTCACCGGCTTGTCGGGCGCGCTTTACGCGCACAACTTCGGCTTCGTCGAGGCGCAGTATTTCAGTGCGCTGCTGTCGATCTACGTTCTGCTGTTCGTGCTGATCGGAGGGACGCAGACGGCGTGGGGACCGCTCGTCGGGAGCCTGTTCTTTACGCTGCTGCCGGAGCTCTTCCGCATCGGCGGATCGTGGCGCTACTTCGCGTTCGGAGTCATCATCGTCGTGATGATGGTCATTCGGCCGGAAGGCATCGTCACCCGCGCAACGCTACGCCGGCTGTCGCCAAGGGTCATGTTCTCGCGTCGAACCGTAGAGGCTCCGCATGGAGCCTAAATCGGCTCTCGCTCTTGACGGAGTCACCAAACGCTTCGGCGGCCTGACGGTCGCGAACGATATCCAGTTCGAGGTTCCCTCGGGCGCGCGCGTGGCGCTGATTGGACCGAACGGCGCCGGAAAGACGACGCTGTTCAATCTGATCTGCGGCGTTCACAGGATCGACAGCGGCCGCATCCTCCTCGACGGCAAGCCGATCCACGATTTGCCGCCGCGCAAGCGCGTGCAGGCCGGACTATCGCGTTCATTTCAGAACATCCGGCTGATGCCGCATCTGTCGGTGGTCGAGAACATCATGCTCGGCCAGCATGTGCTCGCGAGCAGCACACGGTATTTCCTCGCCCCGCTGGCCTGGCAGCGCCGCGGCATGTGGCGACAGCGCGCCGAAGACAGCATGCGCCGCGCGGGTCTCGATGTCGATCCCGACGCGCCGATCACCGGCTTGCCTTACGGCCTGCGCAAGCGGATCGAAGTCGTACGCGCCCTGATGAGCCGTCCGCGCCTCCTCATGCTGGACGAACCGGCCGCCGGGTTGAACCCGCGTGAGACGTCGGAGCTTTCCGCGTTCCTCAAGTCCGTCGCGTGGGACGGCCTCACGCTGCTGGTTGTCGAGCACGACATGTCGTTCGTGCACGATCTCTGCGACCGGACGGTCGTCCTGAATTTCGGCCGCTTGATCTATGACGGCCCGACGCGCGGCGTTCAGGACGATCAGGACGTACGCGAAGCCTACCTGGGCAGGCGTCGCGTCAGAACACAAGAAACCAGTCATGTTGCTTGAGGTCTCGAATCTGGATGTTCGTTACGGCCGCAATCACGCGGTCAAAGGCCTCAACTTGACGGTGGCGGACGACGAGTTGGTCACGGTGCTCGGCTCCAACGGCGCGGGCAAGAGTTCGCTGCTGCGCGCGCTGCAGGGCTTGGTCCCCTGCTCCGGCGGCTTCGTTCGCTTCGACGGAGAAGATATCACCCACCTGTCGCCGCCCGAGCGCTTGCGACGCAAGCTGGTTCTGGTCCCGGAAGGACGCCAGATCGTGCTCAGCCTCAGTGTGCACGAGAACCTGCAAATGGGGGCGTATTGCCGCAGCGACGTCGGCATCCAGCGCGATATAGAAGCCATCTATGATCGCTTTCCCAGCCTGGCCGAGCGCCGGAAGATGTCGGCGTCGGTATTGTCGGGAGGCGAACAGCAGATGCTGGCCATTGGCCGCGCCCTTCTGGCGAAGCCGAGGCTGATGATGCTCGACGAGCCATCGCTCGGGCTATCGCCGCTGCTGGTTGAGCGGCTCTTCGAGTTGATCGTGAGCCTTCGGAATGAAGGGCGCGCCATCCTTCTCGTGGAGCAGAACACCCACATGGCGCTCGAGGTCGCGTCGCGTGGTCTCGTCATGGAGCTCGGCAAGGTGGCCATGGAGGGCCGTGCCGAGAGCTTGCGGGACAACGAAGGCCTGGCCGATGCCTATCTCGGGCGCACGCATTGACGGAATAATTCAACTCGGAGACAGCACATGATGAAGTTGCGTCATCTACCGGTAGCGGCATTAGCGCTTGCCGTCTTGGCCGTCTTGGCCGTCGCGCCCGCCCAGGCGCAGGAGATCGTCATCGGTCTCAGCACGGTGAAATCGGGCGTCCTGAAGACCGTCGGCGAAACAACCGAAACCGCCGTCGACATCGCCGTCGCGGAGATCAACGCCAAGGGCGGCATCGGCGGCAAGCAGATCAAGCTGCTCAAGTTCGATACCGGCAGCGACCCGAAGCAAGCCGCCACCGGCACACAGAAGTTCGCGCAGGACGACAAGGCGCTTGCGATCATCGGTCCGTTCTCGTCGGGCGAAGCCGCCGTCGCCTTTCCCGTCGGGGAGCGGCTGGGCATCGTCGAAATGCCGAATGCGGCATCGACGCCGGGCCTGACCAAAGGCTTCTCGTATGCTTGGCGGCTGACGTCGGATGAAGGGCGGCAGTTCACGCGTCTCATCAAGACCCTCGACAAGAAGGGGATCAAACGCGACAAGGCCGAGATCATTTACGTGTCGGACGAGCGTGTCTCCAACATTTCGGGCACACAATTTTATCCGGCGATCTTCAAAGCCAGCAACGTGACCTTCGGCGAGCCGATCGCGATTCAGCTCAAGAGCTTCGACGTCTCGCCGCAGGTCGCTCAGGCCCTCGGACGCAATCCCGACGTGGTCGCCATCGCAGGTACGCCGGACAGCGCCGGCAAGGTCATCAAGGAGTTGCGCCGGCAGGGATTTACCGGGCGCGTGATCGGGTCGCAAATTTTCGCCGACCCGAATTCGATCGAGCTGTTCGGTCGCGACGCAGACGGCATGATCATCGTTGCCGGCTTCTGGTGGGACCGCAACGATGCGACACGGGCGCTCACGAAGAAATTCAACGAAGAGAACCAGAAGCGCGGTCTGATCGCGAAGAAGATTCCACACCATACCGACGCGCAAGCCTACGACATCGTCTATCTGCTGAAACAGGCAATGGAGAAAGCCGGCGTCACCGGAGATCCGGCGAAGCTCGCGCAGGAGCGCACCGCGATCCGCGACGCGCTGAAGGGCATTCAGTTCACCGGCGTGACCGGCGAGAACACCTGCTTTAGTTCCGATCGCGACGCCAGCCTCCCCGGCTTCGTGATCGAAATCAAAGACCTCAAGTGGAACCTCTACGATACCTGGACAGCCGACCCCTGCACCTGATCTCAGCGACCCGAACCCATGAGCAAACGGCGGCTATGCATTCTGGGAGGCCGCGGTGGCATTGGCCGCAGCCTCGTTACCGCGTCTCCTGCCGATGGCTACGAGGTCGCGGTGATGGACCTGAAAGCGGCGCTCGCCCGCCATCCCGTGCCTACAGGCCTTCGGGCCATCGAGATTGACGGCTCCGATGGAAATTGCGTCACGCAGGCTTTCGACAAGTTGGCCGTGCATTGGACCGCGCTCGATGGGTTCGTCAATGCGTCGCGGTTCCCGAGGACATCGTAGGGCCGGTCATGTTCCTGCTCGGGCCGGCGAGCGGATACATGACGGGGCAGACACTTTGGGTGAACGGCGGCGCCTGCATGCCGTAGCACCGTCGTCGACGACACGCGCCGGGCGGCTAGCCGATGTGACTCTTGTGGTTTTGCAGGTACCACTCCGCGATCTCCTCGCGCGTGGCGAACCAGACGTCTTCGAATTGCGATGCATAGTTGACGAAGTCCCGCAGGGCCCGAATGCGGAAGGGTTGGCCGATGACATGGGGATGCAGACCGATGTTCATGAAGCGGCCGCTCGTCCCGCTCTCGCGGTAGAGCCAGTCGAACTGCTCCTTGAAGACCTTGAACGCATCGTCGACCGTCAGCCCCTGTCGCATGAACACGGTGAAGTCGTTGACTTCCGAGGTGTAGGGCACCGACACCATCGGCTTGCCTGACCGGGTCTCCACCAAATAGGGCTGATCGTCGTTCAGAAGATCGGTGATGAAGATCAGTCCCTCCTCGGAGAGGATGTCGATCGTATTCAGCGTCGAGCGCAGCGAACTCGACAACCAGCCTTTCGCTGGCTTGCCGCAGACGTCGCGATATACCCGCAGCGTCTCCCGGATGACCTCGCGCTCCTTCGCCTCATCGAACATGTAATCCGTCAGCAGTTCCGTCTGCACGTAATTGTGCGCGACGATCTCCCAGCCGCGTTGGAGCGCCGCGTCGACCACCGCACGCCGCTCAATCCCCATCTTGGCGTTCATTGTGCAGGTCGACGGCACCTTAAATTCATCGAAGATGTCGAACATGCGCCATACCCCGACCCGCTGGCCATATTCGCGCCAAGTGTAGTTCGGGTTGTCGTAGACATTGCCGGGCAAGTCCCCGCCGACGATCCCTGGACCCCCAGGGTAGTACGGCTTCGTGGTCTCTTTCACAGCGTCCCAATATTCGAGATTGGTCGTCAGCATCATTGCCATGCGCTTGCCGTTCGGCCAGCGAAGTGGCTTGCGAAGCGGCATGGGGACGAACGGGTAACGCATGGAAAGAAATCCTTACGCAGGTTCAGGATCTTGCAGTCGCTGGATATTCGCCTTCGGGGGGGGTGTCACGTTGCCGGGGCGGGCTGAACGCGACCCGGTAGCTTTCGCCGCAGCATGGGCTCATCGACTTCTGTCCCTGTCGTAATTTGAATCCGGTTGGCATGTCGTAGAGAATCGGGCGACGCTGGGCCGGATGTCGGATCTCATCAGACGGCATTGTCACGTTGATGGACTTATATTAGTCCAGTGCGCAGTCAACGGAGGCGAACCGCACTCCTCCGCCCATGCCACCCTTCCCTCCCGGACGCTGCTTGGTCGGAATGCCGCGTCGATCTAGTTCCTGGTGTGAATAGACTCCAACGTTTGACCCCCTCAGTCGAGGGGAAAATCAATTGGTTACCGTGCCGATCGGCGTCCGGACCCCACGCCGATTTACACGCCGCGCCCCGATCATATCGCCGATAGGTTCCAGGCGTACGGATAACGCCCGTATTCGGTGCTAGTCACGTCATTCCTGACAGTCCCGGGGAATTTTTCTGGCGGCGTGACCACAGTCACCCTGAGGAATCCCGTCTCTCCGGGCTTCAACAGGCCAGCATGTACGGCGGCAGCCCCGATCGTCGAATCGCCGCTATAGATATCAGTGCCCCAAAGCTGCCCCTCCTTCACGCCCGTGACGCGGAAATAGTAAGTGGCGCCAACCGTCTCACACAGACCGTGCATGTTCGTTGGCGCCTCGGAGGCGACGAAGTGTTGGTCCAGCAGTCTGCGCAATTGCCGCCGTGAAAGCTTTCCGCGCCGGTCGAAATAAGCAACAAGCTCTTGCACGACCTTCATGGTGTGTCCCCTCGATGCATCGTAATGACCCGCCCGTAGGGCGGTTGGAATGTCGTCTGGCTGCGTGGCAAGGCCCAGAGCACCGCATAAGGAACCGGCTCGCCGGGATAACTAATGTCACCGTCGGTGATGACAATCGCCGCGGTGACGCGGGGGTCCTCTGCGAGCGTGAGCAAGGCCGGCGTGAGATCGCTGCCGCCATACCCGCTCACCTGATAGTCGGCGAGTTCGCTCGGGGAGAGCACTTCGTCAGACGTCACCACCGTGTCGCACTGCACGATTCGAATTTCGTCCACGCCTACCGCATCGCAGAAATCGGCGATGGCTCCGAGTGCAGGGGGGATTTCGTCGCTCATCGAAGCGCTGGTATCGAGGATGACGTGGAGCATCCAGGAATTGCGCTTGCGTCCAGGCATCACGACGTCACTGCGATCGTGTCCGCGGCGCGAGGCGCGCGTGAACGTTCGTTCGCCCGGAGCCACGCCTTCGAGCCAGATTTGGAGCGCGACCTGCCAGGGCGTGCGGTAGATTCCGCGCGTTGCTCTGACCTTCTGCTGCGAAGAACCCGGCTCGGTGCCGCGGCCGCGCATCGCACCTACGACCTTTGCAAGCGCCATGCCCCGGGCGGCGAGATCCCGAATTTCACGGGCACGCTCGGCCTGGTTCGCCTTATCGTCCGGAAATAGCTCCCGCTCGCGCCGCGCATCGAGCACGTCGCCCATGCTTCCGGGAGGGGCCTGCCGCGCCGCGCCGAGCACTTGCTCGAGTGTTGTGACCGTGCCTTCCCAGACTTGAGTACGCGCGGACGCGGTGTTGCTATTCCTGCGCATCTCCAGGACAATTTCCTCGGCCGATTTCTCGCGCGCCCCGGGCATGTCGAGGCCGCCTGCCGGGATCGACGTGACCCCGAGCGCATGCCGCAGCACGTCGTTGATGATGTAGTCGTGCGCGTAGTTGAATTCGAGCTGGCCGCTGCCTCTGGCTCGATCGTGAGTTCGCAAGGCCAGATGCAGCAGCTCGTGCGCGAGCACGAACACGAGATCGTCCCCGGAGAGCCGGGCCGCGAAGGCCGGATTTGCGACCAGGCGGCCCGACGCGAATACGCCCATTGTCGGCACGCGATCATCGAGGTCGACACGTACCGCCGCAGCAAGGCCCGCAAGGTGGGGCAACGGCACGGTGACCATCCGCAATCCCCGCATGATACGGGAGTAGATCGCGTGATCGGCCGGCGTCTTTTGCGAAGCACCGCTCATGCCGCGGCGACCTTGCGCAAGAGGGCGAACATGGCTTGATCGGCGCCGAGGGATCCCCATTTCTCGACCATGTCGGTCAGCAGTGTCAGTTGATGCTCAGACGACAGACTGCGCAGGAAGCGATTGACGACCCGCGGCTTGAAGCCATCTGCCTTGCCGTCACGCACGAACTGCCGGATGCAGTCGAGAATGAACCAGCGTGCGGAGTCGCCCTTCGGCAAGAGTCCCGGTTTGCAGAGGTACTCTTCGAGCGGCAGCACAGCACTGATCGCCTCTTCGGCGAGCGCGCAAAATACCACCGCGTCCTCCGGCGACAGCCGCCCGAAGGCGAGTGCCCGCCGCGTCTCGTTGCTCAGGACGCCGGCCTTCTGCGCCATGTCGAGCGCTCGCGAGAGCAATGCCCAGGCGCGAGGCGTCGAGAATGGCACGGGCTCCGCCGGCACCGGGCGCATCAAGGCATCGGGAATAGTGCCGATAAAGCTGCGAATTTCCTTCCGAACGCCAGCGTGCTGCGCCCAGACAAGCCATTCAGCGGCGTCGACACGCAGTTGCAGTATGGTGACGCGATTAATAAGCGCGGAACTCATCGCGCGCACCAGGGCGCGGTCTTGCAGGCGATTGCCCGCGGCGACTACCCATGTCCCCGGCGGGAGCGCGTGCTCGCCGAGACGGCGTTCGAGGAGCAGCGAGTAGAATGCCTTCTGGACGTCCGGCGCACATGCCGGCAGTTCGTCAAGGAACAGGCAGAACGGCTCGGGCCGCTCCGGCAGCAGAATCCGCGGCGGACAGAACACCGACCGCTCGCCGACGATGCGTGGAATACCGCTCACGTCTTCGGGGGCAATTTGGGTGCCGAGCAGCGAGCGGCAGGGCAAACCGGCTTCACGCGCCGCCTCGTAGACCATCTCGGACTTGCCTACCCCGGGTGCCGAGAGCAGCAAGAAGCTCTGTTCGTGCGCCATGCACTGGATGAGCTTCTTAGCCTGACGCAGCGTCACAACTTCGTCGAACGCAGTTCGCGTCCTATCCATCGGCTTCTCCTCGCCTGGTCCCACGCCAAGGCGAGCCGCATGTGAGTACGGCGGTCCGGGACCGCTAGACCGGATCAAAACCTTTTTTAGTGCGCCCGGCATTCAGCATCTGTTCAGAATTCCGCTTCCTTGATTGCGGGCACGACTAGAACAATCGTACAATTCCTCCCCTCGGCTGTTGCCGGACCTCTGATAACCGATAGAGCGGCTGAGGAGCGGGTACCCGGTCTCCGATCCCTGTTCTTTGAAAAACAACTCCCTGTTCCGTTCGAACTATTCCCCGTTCGGTTGCGTAGGGAATTCACCCGCAAACCATTGAATTCGCTGGGCGATTGGACGTTAAAAATCAACGTGAGGGCCGGAATCCGCAAGATTCCCTGTTAATTTCGCTGTTAGCAGGGAATTTTGGGCCAGAGACTGGTTCGTATCCGACTGCCTCATCAGCCAGCCGTTTTTGATTTTGCAAAACTCTCGATCCGGACCCGAAACCGGCGCGGATACGGAGGGCATTTGTCACGCGCCCCGGCACGATCGGAAAGGAATGCCTTGACCACCTGATCGTTCTCGCGAGGCTTACCGCCCGAGAATTCCAAGGGAGGGCAAATTGGACGCAACGAAGAAATTCCGCATCTGGGCGCAGGGTGCCACCGATCAGGTTGGCCACCGCAACTACCTCGCGCAGCTGTTGCCGCACATGAAGGCCTGCACCGATCCCGACTTCGAGCTCGATTTCAAGACCATGACGCCCTCGGTTACAACGGTGCACGCGCTGTCCGAATTCCGGTTCTCGCGCGAGGTGATCCGCTGCGCCATTCAGGCCGAGCGGGAGGGGTACGACGCCTTCTTCATGAACCACTTTCAGGACGTCGGTCTGTACGACGCAAGAGCGACGGTGAAAATACCGGTGCTTGGCCTGGGCGAAGCGACCTTGCTCCACGCTTGCACCATGGGCCGCAAGCTCGGCCTGTTGGCGATCAACCCCGCCTTCATACCGACCCACAACGAGCAGATCTATCGCTATGGGCTGCAGCAACGGATCGCCGGTATCCGCGCCATCGACGCCAGTATCGGCGATTACATGGAGGCGTTCACGTCGCCTGCGAAAATGTCCGAACTGCAGACCATCTTCGACCGCGAGGCGCGTCGGCTCATCGACGGCGGCGCCGATGTCATCGTGCCGACTGGTGGCATTCCGATGATGTTGTTCGGCAAAGAACCGGACGCCAATGTCGACGGCGCACCGATCGTCAACGGAGTCACGGTGGTGATCAAGGCTGCGGAAATGGCGGTTAAGCTCAGGGGCCTCGGCATATCGGTCGCAAGCCGCATCTCGCAGTCAGGCTTTGCGCTGCCATCTGCCCAGACGCTCGACGAGTTTCTGCGTCACGGCTGACGGCACGAAGCTGAGCGACCGGAGCGGTTGCCTCGTTCAATCGCCAGAGAGCACCGCTTAAGACCGCCGGAAGAAGTCCCTGAACCAATCCGACGCCGTCTTGGGCGCTGGCGGATTGTCGAGCCGCTCGACCACGACGAGGCGCTCGATCTCACCCCGCTCGAACGCGTCCAGAAATGCGGGATAGTCGCTGAACGACACACATCCGTTGGATGCGCCGTTGGGACCGAGCATGTAGGTATGCGCCAGAATGCCGGCGCGGCCATACATCCTGGAATCATCGGTCGGTACGAGCCGGATGGCGCGAACGCCATGGAACAGCGACTCGCGCATTTTGAGATCATAGACGTTCGGCGGTGTCGGCCCGGTCATCCTCACGTTCACGTAGCGCGGATCGTCCATATGGTCGCCGAGGCCGGAATGTGCTTCGAGCCGCCGTCCATTCGGGAGATACACCGTACGAGACGTGATGTCGTAGATCGCGGTGCGGCTGGGATCGAGCGGCTTCGAGGCCTTCGGCGTCAAATCTTTCAGAGCCGACCCTGGTACTGCCGAGCTCTTCACCGCATCGGTCGGCGCATATGAAAGGGGAAGAGATGTGGCGGACGCACTCGCCAACTGGAACCGGCCGTCCTGTGGCCGTTTCGGCGCGGCCTGGGCGACCGCCGGGCGCGCAGGGGCGCGTGGCGTAGCCGCTGCGGCCGCAACGCGCTGGACCTTTGCGGGCGCAACCGCGGCGGACCGTGTCGTCGTGCCGGCGGCCTTGAACTCGTTTGCGAACCGATCGTCGAACGATGCAGAGCGTTGCAACGCCCCGGTGGGCGCATCGAGTTGCTCGAAAGCGAAACGCTCGCCGAAGGACGGGCGTGCCAGCCACGGCTCCGCCCGATCGTCTCTCTCATCGAACGCGAATTTCGAGGTGTCGCCATCTTCAAGGCGCACCCAGCGCGCGTTGAAGCCATCCGAGGTGCCCGATTCGCCGGTGGCGTCACCAAAACCGAGTTTGCGGTCGACGGTTCCGAAGCCCGCAAGGGCACGCCCCTCGGCGCGCAGTCCAGCATTCGCCGGCGCACGATCGGTCGACAGATACAAATAAGAGATAAATCCGATAGCGAACGCCGCCGCGCCCGCAACGATCGGCCCCACACCGACTCGAAGCAAGAGTCCCCCGTCGTATTTGCTGACGCCGTGCTCCCCAGCACGACGCCTCCCCGAACCTACGAGCTAAACCGGCAAATGTGGCAAAGTTGGAGCGCGGGGCGAGATATAAACAGGATTCGGAGGCGGGGCCCGGCTGACAGGCCGGAAGCCCCAGCGACCGGACCCTTGGCTTCGGACCCAGCCCGCACCGGACCATAATACCGCCATCACCGCGCGCGGAACGTTCTGCTCGCGCGGTGGCTTGAGGAGATACCGAAATCGGTGCCGACATGGACCTGCCACCGCCACTTTTCCCGCTCACTCCCTGCACGGGGCGGTTCCGCCCAGCCTGAATGACTGGTTCACGCTTCATTCATCGGATGTGGTGTTCGATGGCGGCGGCGACAGCAAAGGAGAGTTTTATGTTTCGAAGAGTTCCGGCAGTCATCGCGCTCGTGGCAGCGGTGCTGTCGACGATGTTGTTATCGGCCGACGCTTTCGCGCGCGCTGGCCGCGGCGGCGGGCATGCGGGCCATGCGTCCTTCAATCGCGGCGCGGGCGGGATGCATCGCGGCGCGGTCGGCGTGCGCCACACCGCCGTCGGAGTGCATCGCGGCGCCGCCGGGATCGGTTATCACGGAGCGGTGGCGCGCGGCGGGGCCTATCGAGTCGGCGGCCACTATCACGGCGGCGTCTGGTACGGGACCGGCCGGCACTGGTGGAACGGCCGCTGGTATGCCTACGGCGTCGGTTCGTGCTGGCTCCTCAGCCCGGTCGGTTACGTCTGGGTCTGCGGCTAGAGCGCGATATCGACCGGCTTCACGGTTGCGACTTCAAGGGCGCGGGAGACATCCTCCGCGCCCTTATTGCTGGTTGTTCCAGAACTGCAGCGCGGCGGAGGACGTCACGCCGCCGACCACACAGGGGATGCCGAACTCGACGTGCCCGGTGGTCGCGGCAACGATGCAGCCCAGCGCCAGCGCGCCCTGGCCGACCTGTCCCCAGAACGAAACGTCGCGCTTGACCCCTGGCCCCTTGCGCTTGAGATCCTCGATCGACGCGAGCGCCTGCTTGCGCACGCGGGTCGCGTCCATGGTCTCGGCCGCCTCGATCACATCCTTGAGGACAGTGCGCACCTCGCCCGGCTGCTGCGGGCGCACGCGCTTGAGCATCGCCATCAGGTCGGTATAGCGCGCCGCATTGCTGGTCAGGGTGTATTTCGCCATGCCGCCGACGGTGAGCCGGTCGGCGCTATCGCGCTCGTTCGACCAGGGCAGCATGGCGAGGATGCGCAGCACCGGCCGTTCGCTGCCGGTCGCGAAATAGATGCCCCAGAGCGTGTCGTCATATTAGGACACTACCCGCCAACCTCAATTTTTGACGTACTTCATCATGCGCTTGGGGCCGACTTCGGCACCGTAAACGTTGCCCTGCGCATCCGCCGCGACGCCCTCGGCCGCGCTGGTGCTGCTCGACTTCTCCACCGGGTCGGGAATGAACGCCGTCACGGCGCCGTCGCTCACGCGCCCGATGCGGATGCCGCGCTTCCAGCCGTCGTGGTTCTTGGCGACCGACTCGGATTCGGAGTCCGCCACATAGATGATGTCGTTCTTGTCGATAAAAACGCCGCTCGGCCGGCTGAACTGATGCCACTGATCGATGTAGTTGCCGTCCTGATCGAAGATCTGGATGCGGTTGTTCTGCCGGTCGCCGACGAACAGACGCCCGCGCGAATCCATTGCGATGGCATGCGGGATGTCGAGTTCGCCCGGACCTGAGCCCTTCTTGCCCCAGGTCTTGATGAACTTGCCGTCCTTGTCGAACTTCACGATCCGCGCGTTGGTCTGGCCGCCGTGACCGTCGGCGACGAAGATGTCGCCGTTCGGCGCCGTCACCACCGCCGAAGGCGCGTTGAATTCGTCGGGGCCGCTGCCGGGCTTGTTCGGCTTGCCGAGCGTCAGCAGCACCTTCCCGTCCGGACTGAACTTGAACACCTGGTGGCCCTTGTTGCCGCGGCCGAGCCCGTCGGTCACCCAGACGTTGCCGTCGCGGTCGACGTGGAGACCATGCGGAAACAGGATCAACCCGGCGCCGAAACTCTTGATGAGCTTGCCGGAGCCGTCGAATTTCAGAATCGGGTCGAGCGTGGAGACATCGCACGCGAACGACGTGCCGGGCTCGATGCGAGAGGGCGGCCGCGATTCGCCGCAACGCTCGCCGACCCAGACACTCGTCCCGTCAGGATCGATACCGACCGCGCTGGTCGATCCCCAGCTGCGACCTTGCGGCAGTGCCCCCCAGTTCTCGATCGAGCGATACGGATCGGGCGCAGAGTTAGTCGGCGTGACGGACTGGCTCAACGCGATGCTGCTGGCGAGCGTAAGCGCCGCGGCGGCGGTTCCTATAATGATGGTAGAGCGCATTCGTTTCTCTCCCTTCCGTCTTTGTGTTTTTTTGTCGTCGTTAGTGCGCGTTCCGGCGAGATCAAACCGGCCGTCATTGCAAGGAGCCCCCGCGGGGCGACGAAGCAATCCAGATTCTAATATAAGGCTGGATTGCTTCGCTGCGCTCGCGATGACGGGTCAGCCCGATCGCCACCGGCGGCTAGAACAATTCGAAATACTCCCTCTGCTCCCATTCGGTGACTTCAGCCTGATAGCGTGCGATCTCGGCCTCCTTGATGCGCACAAAATAATCGACGAATTCCGAGCCGAAGCCGGCACGCAGACAGGCGTCGTCACGCAGCGCGGCGAGCGCCTCGTCGAGACCCTTGGGCAACAGCGGCGCGTCTGTCTCGTACGGCGTATCGGCCGATGGACCCGGGTCGAGCTTGCGCGCCACGCCGTCGAGCCCGGTCACGATCTGCGATGCCATGTAGAGGTAGGGGTTCGCCGCCGGCTCGCCGATGCGGTTCTCGAGCCGCGTCGCGGCGTCGCCGGCGCCGCCCATCACGCGCACCATCACGCCACGATTGTCGCGCGCCCAGATCACCCGGTCGGGCGCCAGCGCATAGGCACGGTAGCGCTTGTAGCCGTTGATGGTCGGCGTGGTGAAGGCCGCCGCTGCGCGCGCATGCGCAAGCAACCCGGCGAGGAAATGCCGCCCGACGGGCGACAGCTCATCGGCGTCGGATACGAACGCATTGGCGCCCGAGCGCCTGTCGCGCAGCGACTGGTGCAGATGCCAGCCGCTCGACATTGCGTTCGGCACCTTCGGCCGGCACATGAAGCTCGCGTGATAACCCATGCGCCGGCACATCTGCTTCACGGCGCTGCGGAACAGCATCATCGTATCGGCGGGCGCGAGACCGACCTGCGGATGGAAGGTGAACTCGCACTGGCTCGGCCCCAGTTCGATCTCGACCGAGCGCAACGGCAGCCCGAGCGCCAGCACCTCGCGGCGGATCGTTTCGAGCACCGGCTCCATCTGGTCGAAGCGCGTTTCGGTGAGATAGGCGTAGCCGGGCGAGATGAGGCTCACCTGCGGGGGCTCGGGCGGCCAGGTCGCGTCCTCCGGGTCGAGCCGCGGATTGTCGAGCTTGAAGACGTGGAATTCCACTTCGAGGCCGGCCATGTAGTCGTAGCCGGCATCGGCGAGCGTCGCGAGCGTCCTGCGATAGAGATGACGCGTCGAGAACGGCACCGGCTGCCCGTTGCCGAAATAGATGTCGCACAGCACCCAGCCGGTTTTCGGCGCCCAGGGCAGGACGCGGAAGGTCGCCGGGTCGGCGATCATCAGGAAGTCGGCGCCGCCTTCCATCTCGCGCATACCGAAACCGCCGCCGGCGGTGAATACCGGGAAAGCGGTCTTCTGCGCGGTGTCCTTGGCGAGCAGCGTCGTCGTCATCGCGACGCCGTTGCGCATTGCGCGCGCGGCGTCCGCCGCCATCACGGTCTTGCCGCGCAGAATGCCATGCTGGTCGGGAAACGACAGCCGCACGACTTCGAGGCCGTGCTCCTCGATCAGCCGTTCGGCCTTGGTCGCGGCCTCGAACTGCTCGTCGCTCCACAGGCCGTGGCGCTCGACGAAGGTTCGGGGGGTTCGTTCTTGCGGTGAGGACACGCGACATTCTCCGGCCGGGAGCGATCATACCGGAGCGGACGAGCAACGTCATGCCTGCAGAATACTCCCGCCACGCGCACATTGTGCGCGGAGTTAGCGCCTACTCGGGCTCGATCCCGGCCTCCTTGATCAGGGCGGTCCACTTGACCAGCTCGGACTTGACGAAGTCCGGAAACTGCGCGGGGCCGATCCAGTAGACATCCATGCCCCCGGTCACGAACTGCTCCTTGACCTCAGGCTTGGCGATCATCTTCTCGAATTCGCGAGCGAGCGTATTGACGATCTCGGGCGGCATGTTCGCCGGACCAAAAATGCCCACCCAGGGCATGAGATCGAATTCCGGCAGGATGGTTTCGCCGAGCGTCGGCAGGTCGGGTAGCAAATGGCTGTGCTCGCGCGTGATCATCGCCAGCGGCCGGACCGTGCCGGCACGGACCTGCGGCATCCCGGTGGTGAACTCCAGGCACATCACCGAGATATGGCCGGCGATCAGGTCGGTCACAGCCATCGGATTGCTGCGATAGGCGACCCGCACCATGTCGATGCCCATCCGGCGTTTGAGGAGTTCGCTCATGATATGGCCGGTGCTGTTGCCGGCCCCGAAATTGAGCTTGCCCGGATTGGACTTGGCGTAAGCAACCAGTTCGGCCGGCGTCTTGATCGGAAGCTTCGCGTTGACCCCGATGAAGTTCGGGAAGCCGCCGATGCGGACGACGGGCGTGAAATCCTTGATCGGGTCGTACGGAACGGTCTTGTACAAACCGTTGGCGGCCGAGTGCGTGGAATTTGTCGTCAGCAAAAGCGTGTAGCCGTCGCCTGGAGCGCGTGCGACCGTTTGGGCCGCGATCATCCCGCCGGCACCGGCCTTGTTTTCAACCACGACGCCCTGCCCGAGCGCAGTCTGCAGATTTTGCGCAACCAGCCGCGCCACGGCGTCGGTCGAACTCCCGGCCGCAAACGGGATGACCAGGGTGATTTGCCGGGTCGGATAGCTCTGCGCCAAGGCGCCGCCGGCGCCTGCCAAGAGCACAATTGCCAAGCCGATAAGACGTCGCAAATAGCGATCGCTGAAGATGAGTGACACTTTTGAGGGCTCCGTGGATGGAGGTGTCAACCCGGCCCGACAAGTGAGGCAGTTTCCGACCGAAACGTCAATCGAGCAGGTGCAGAGTGCGCACAGCGGTCGACAAGGCCGCCTAGTTCGCGCAGAATACCTGCACAAAAAGCCGACGACGCGCGGCAGGGGCGGCGCCAGTCACAGGGAAGGAGCAGCGATGAGCGAGCTGTCAAAGGACGATGTCGTCGAGATTCTCGGTTCGAAGCTGGGCGATATCGCCATTGCCGAAATCATCGCCACCGGTATCACCAAGAGCGAGCTCGTGACCGCCAAGGCGCGCGTCGTAATCGATCACAAGCGGCACGAGGCCGGCCCTCCGCAGGAGCCTGGGCACATCAGCCGGGTGGTCGACATTCTTGAGCGACTTTACAGCAACGGGCTCCTCGGCGAGGCAGGCTCGACGATGACCTAGTCCTGCAAGGACTGTGAGCGATCCCGGCCAAGCAAACGCGACCTGCTTCGTATTCGTCCAGGGAGCGCCGATCGGGCGCTCATTAATCTTCGGTCGAAAATGCGATAGGGTAAGCCGTCCGCTGACTGGCCGGGGCGAGGCATGGAAGGCTTCTTCGTACTGCTCGGGATCGCGCTGCTCGCGCTCCCGGTAATTGCCATCGTCGCGCTGGTCATGGCGGTCGGCAACCGCGACCGACTGCGCGCACTTGATCTGCGCTTTGACGCGCTTGAACGGCAACTTGCCGCGGCAGGCGCCGCGGGCTCCCCACCACCCGCCATGCCGGCGGAGGCGATGCCCTCTCCCATCGCCTCGGAGCCCATTCCACAGCCCGAACTGGAGACAAGTCCTCCGGCCACCGAATCCATTCCGCCGGTCGGGCCGGCACCCTCCGAGGTCCACCCTGGAGCAACCGGCATCCCCAGCGGCCATGCCGCCTCCCCTGCCCGAACCGGCAGCACCGGCCATGAGCCTGGAGGAACGCCTCGGCACCCAATGGGCCGTGTGGGTCGGCGGCATCGCACTCGCGCTCGGCGGCGTCTTCCTCGTGCGCTACTCGATCGAGGCGGGATTGCTGGGGCCGGGCGTGCGGGTCTTCCTCGGCGCACTGCTCGCGCTTGCGCTGATCGCAACCGGCGAATGGGCCCGTCGCACTGAGCGGCTCTCGGGCGTTGCAGGGCCGGCGAGCGCGCATATTCCCAGCATCCTGACCGCCGCCGGTACCGTTGTCGCCTATGCGGACGTCTACGCCTCCTACGCGCTCTATGATTTTCTCAATCCCGGTCTCGCCTTCATTCTGCTCGGCGCGGTCGCACTCGCGACGCTTGCTGCCGCCCTGCTGCATGGCCCCGCACTCGCCGGGCTCGGCCTCGTCGGCGCCTATGTGACGCCAATGCTGGTCGCGTCCGAGAAGCCGGATTTCTGGTCGCTCTACATCTATCTCGCCGTCGTCACCGCCGCGGCATTCATGCTCGCACGGATGCGCATGTGGCGCTGGCTGGCGCTCACCGCGATCGTGTTCAGCGCACTCTGGACCTTTCCGGGGCTCGACACCCAGCCGGTCACGGCAATCGGCGCGCACGCCTTCCACGTCGCCGTCGGATTTGCGCTGGCGGCGGCCCTGATCGTATCGGGGCTGCTGTTCGGGCCAGACGCCGAGCCCGACCGGATCGACGATGTCTCCTCGGCCTCGCTCGGCGCCTATCTCTTGGCGGCGACCTTCTTGGTGCTGGCGAGCCGGCACGATCCCGTTGCACTGATCACGTTCGCGCTGCTGGTCACAGCCACGATCGCAATTGCCTGGCGCACTGCGGCGGTCGCGGCCGCGGTACCGGCCGCCGCGCTGCTCGTTGCGCTGGTCATGCTGCGCTGGGCGCTCAATTTCAACAGCGAGTATCTCATCGCGCCGTCCGGGCCGGTGGCGGGCGCGGTGCCCGACCCCGAACTTGCCCGTACCGGATGGCATCTCGCACTCGGCATCGGGTTTGCGGCGCTGTTCGGGGTCACCGGGTTCCTGGCGCAAGGCCGCTCGGAGCGCCCCACCATCCCGCTCTTGTGGAGCGCGGCGGCGGTGTTCACCCCGCTCGCGATGCTGGCGGCGCTCTACTATCGCATCGCCGGCTTCGAGCCGTCGATCCCGTTCGCTGGCGCCGCTCTGCTGCTCGCGGCATTGTTCGCGTTCGCGACCGAGGCACTCGGCAAGCTTGTACCGCGTCCGGGGCTTGCAGGCGCCGAGGCGATCTTCGCCACCGGCGCGGTCGCCGCGCTCGCGTTGGCGCTCACCATGGCTCTGGAGAGAGGCTGGCTCACGGTCGCGCTCGCCCTGATGGTGCCGGGCATCGCCTGGGTGCAAGAGAAGCGGCCGCTGCCGGCGTTGCGCTGGCTTACCGCGATTATCGGCGCACTGGTGGTGGCGCGCCTCGCCTGGGATCCGCGCGTCATGGGCGTCAACGTTGGCACCACGCCGGTCTTCAACTGGCTGCTCTACGGCTACGGCATCCCAGCCGCGGCGTTCTGGATAGGAGGCACGCTGCTGCGCCGGCGCGCTGACGATCAGCCCGCGCGCATGATCGAGGCCGGCGCTTTGCTGCTGACCGTGCTGACGGTGTTCCTCGAAATCCGCCACTACATCAACAACGGCGACATCTATTACCGCTCCTCCGGCCTGACCGAGGTGGCACTCCAGGTCTGTGCCGGGCTCGCGATGACGATCGGGCTCGAGCATCTGCGGCGCCGCACCGGTAGCGTCGTGCACAATGCCGGTGCGCTGATCCTCGCCGCGCTCACGCTGGTCGCGATCGTGCTCGGCCTTGGCTTTGCGGAGAATCCGCTATTCTGGTCGATCCCGGTCGGCGGCCCGTTCGTCAACTTGATCTTGCTCGGCTACGGACTGCCGGCGATTTTGACGGCCGTGCTGGCGCTGCACGCACGTGGCGCGCGGCCGCCGCAATACAGCGCCGCCGCCGCGGTGGTCGCAGTCGCGCTCGCGCTCGCCTATCTCACGCTTGAAGTGCGCACGCTCTTCCACGGCGAGGTGCTCACGCGCGGTCCGACCACCGACGCCGAAGGCTACACCTATTCGGCGGTGTGGCTGGCGTTCGGCGTGGTGCTGTTGGCGGCCGGCATGTTCCTGCACTCGCAGGCGGTCCGGCTTGCCTCCGCCGCGGTGGTGATCCTCACGGTCTGCAAGGTGTTCCTGATCGACATGCGCGGGCTCACCGGGATTTTCCAGTCCCTGTCGTTCATCGGGCTCGGCATCGTGTTGCTGGGGATCGGCTTTCTCTACCAACGCCTGCTCTTTCCCCGCCGCCAAAAGGCCGCGCCACCAGGCTGAACCGCCCCGGCGGCCACTGCCCACCACGGAACCCCACCTTATCCACAGGGGGCGGGGGCAGCCGAAAGGCGCAATTTCGGCACGATTTCTGGCTCCAATCTGTGGCCCGGCGGCCCTTGTGCGCGCGTCGCGGCCATGGGAAGAATTTGGCGTGTACGGGGAGAGACGGCAATGAGTTCTGGCCGATCAGACCGCGCGGACGGGCAACGCCTATTCAGGCTGCGGAATACGCTCTGGGCCGTAGTGGCCGTGGCTCTGTGGGCCCCGGCGCCGGCTTCAGCCTTCGATGCCGCGATCGAAGACATGTACACGCAGATTTCGATCTCACCGCCGACCACGAACCTGGTCGTGGTCTGCCATGGCTTCGGCTGCCGTTTTCGCACCGCCGTCGGACTGAGCAACGCCGACCATAGCAAGCTCAAACAGATGTTCGCGTCCGCCAAGAAGACGCCGGAGGCGGAGCGCAAAGCCATCGCGACGGCGACCAGTTGGTTCGACCGCCGGATCGGACCTGAAGCCGGAACTACCCGGCGCGTCGCCTACGCGGGCGTACGAAGCGATCAGGGTCCGGAGCAGATGGATTGCATCGACATGAGCCGGAACAATACGAGCCTCCTGCTCCTCCTCGATCAGTTGGGTCTGCTGAAGCACCACAAGGTGGAGTCTCCGAGAGCGCGCGGCAATTTGCTCGACAATCGCTGGCCGCACGCCACCGCGGTGTTGCGCGAAACCACCAGCGGCCGCCAATGGGCGGTCGATAACTGGACGCACAAGTTCGGCGAGGGTCCGGATGTGAAGCCGCTCGACGAGTGGCTCAAGGACGGTTACTGACCGCCGATTCGGCTTCCGGCGCAATCGCGCTTTCCGATCTTATTGCTTTGGCGCCATGGGGTCGTGGCCGGTGAGCCTTGCAAGCTCGGCTTGGCGAGCGCTTTCAGTCCGCATGAACGCCGCCAGGTTCGCCGGCGTGTTGTCCGCCGCCGCCGGAATGGTCATGCCGAGCGCTTCCATGCGGGTCTTGAACAGATCCGCATGGATCGAACTCGTTGAGCGCCTTGAGCAGCGTCGCCACGATCGGTTGCGGCAGCTTGGCCGGCCCGACAAGTCCGACAAAGCCGCTGTGGTTGAAGTTTGTGTATCCGAGTTCTTCCATCGTCGGCACATCGGGCCATTCCGCGATGCGCTTTGAACCCGCCACCGCGAGCGGGCGCACCTTGCCACCGTCTGTGAGCGGCTTCGCGGCGGTGTAGAACGTGAAGGTCGCCTGCACCGCGCCCGTCACCACCGCGGCAGCCGCCTCGCCCGAGCCGCGATACGGCACGTCGACGATCTTGGTGCCTGCGGCATGATTGAGCTGCGTCATTGAAATCGCCGGCGAGGTCGCGGGCCCCGAAGTGCCGAAGGAGATCTTGTTCGGGTTGCTCTTGGCGTCCTCGATCAACTCCTTCAGCGTCTTGTACGGCAGGTCGGCCTTGACGATCAGCACCAGCGGCGGGCCATCGGTGATCTTTCCGATCATCGTGAAATCGTCGATCGCATTGTACGGGACCTTGATGTAGTGGAGGTTCTGCACATCGGCGAGCGCATTGACCAGGAGAGTGTACCCATCCGGTTCGGCGCGCCACACGTGCGTTGCACCGACTACGCCGGAAGCGCCGGTCTTGTTCTCCACCACGATCGAGGCGCCGAGCTTCTCCTGCATGATCGGAGCGAGCACCCGCGCAGGCACGTCGGTCAACCCACCCGGCGCAAACGGCACGACGAAGCTGATCGGCCGGTTCGGATAGGTCTGCGCCAATACAGGCGCCGCCACCGACGTCGCGCAGACCATCGCTCCGAAGAGTGCGGTCCATCGTGGTATTCGCATCGGTCTCTCCATTCACAGCTGTGCCGATCATAGCCGCAAGCACATCCGGTGCCAGATGCCGGCTCGCCGCATGCCGGGCATTGCAAATCGCCGCCCGGTGCTAGGATCGCGGCGACGGAGGGCTTCATATGACGGGAACCGATCGAACCGCGCATTATCTCATCCGCGGCGGGCGCATCTACGATCACGACGGTGATGTGCATCAGCCCGCGGTCGCCGATCTTCTAATAAGCGGCGACAAGATCGAGCGTATCGCACCGGCCATCGATGCGCCGGACGGCGTCGAGGTCATCGAAGCCCGTGGCAACCTTGTGGTGCCGGGCTTCGTCAACTCGCACTACCATTCGCATGACGTGCTGTTGAAAGGCATGTTCGAGGAAATGCCGTTCGACATCTGGGCGCTGCACACCAATGCGGCGAGCTACGGCCGGCGCTCACTCCACGAGTTGCGCATCCGCACGTTGATCGGTGCCGCCGAAATGCTGCGCAACGGCATCACCACGGTGCAGGACTTCCTCACCGTCTACCCGGCAGACGAAGCCATCGTGGACACCGTGCTGTCGGCTTATGCGGAGGCCGGAATCCGCGTCGTCTTCGCGATCGCGGCGCGCGATCGCGCCGCGCTCGACATCGCTCCCCTGATGACGAAGGAATTGCCCGAGGGCATCCGCCAGCGCCTGGTCGGAACGAGCCGTCCGGCCAAGGACGAATTGGATTTCGTTTCGGGGCAGATCAAGCGGCTCGGCATGCAGCCGCGGCCGCTCACGACATGGGCGCTGGCGCCATCGGCGCCGCAGCGTTGCTCGCCGGAACTGCTCGAGGGTATCGCCGCCCTATCCCGCGAGCACGGGTTTCCGGTCTTCACGCATGTCTACGAGACGCGGCCGCAGGCCGCTGCGGCGCACGTGCAATCCTCTTCATTGCTGGACGTCCTCGCCAACGCGGGGCTGATGACCGGGCGGTTGAACCTCGTCCACGGCGTTTGGCTCGCGGCGCGCGATATCGCCATGCTTGCGGAGTGCGGCGCGAGCGTCGTGCACAATCCGATCAGCAATCTCAAGCTCAAGAGCGGCGTGGCACCGATTCTCGATCTCTATCGCGCGGGTGTCCCGGTCGCACTCGGCTGCGACAACTACAGTTGCGCCGAGACGCAGAATATCTTCATCGCCATGCGGATGCTGTGTCTGCTGCCGGCGGTAACCTCTCCGGAACCTCATCCGGTCACCGCCGCGTATGCACTCAAGGCCGCGACACTGACCGGCGCAAAGGCGTGCGGCCTTGAAGGCCGGATCGGCGCGCTGAAATCCGGCATGGCGGCGGACCTGATGATCCTCGACGTCCAGGAGCCGGCATTCGTGCCATTCAACAGCGCCGCACGGCAGATCGTTTTCTCGGAGGCGGGCCGTGCAGTGAAAACCGTGTTCGTCGGCGGCCGGCCGGTGGTTCGGGACGGCAAGCTCGTCACCGTCGACGAAGCGGCACTCGCCGCCGAAGCCGAAGTCATCGCGCCGGGGTTCCGCCGCGAGGCGGAAGAGATCGCGCGGCGAAGCGCCGACCTCATCGCGCCGCTGCTCGAGGGAAATCGCGCCGCATGGAAGGTCAAGACGGGGCTTGAGCGCTACATCGGCGGCCCAAAAGAGCGATAGCCATAAACGGCCCCGCAGCGCGATCGGGCATGCTTTTTGCTTTTTTGGCGGCAGCAGATGCAATCAGGTCAACCCATAGGAACCGCGTCCATGTTCGCGCGCCTTCTGTTCGGGACATTCGCAACCTGCACCATCGCCCTCGCGGCGCCTCCCGCGTCAGCCGAAGATTGGCCGACGAGGCCGCTGACCATGGTGGTGCCGTTCGCCGCCGGCAGCGCGTCCGACACGGTGGGCCGGATTCTCGCCGCCGGTCTTGCCACGCCGCTCGGCCAGCAGGTGATCGTCGAGAACGTCGGCGGCGCGGGCGGGATGACCGGTACCGGGCGCGTCGCGAACGCCGCACCCGATGGCTATCAGTTCTCGCTCGGCAGCGTGGACACGATGGCCATCAATCAGACGCTCTACAAGAAACCGCTCTACCATTCGGATACCGATTTTACCCCGGTTGGACTCGTCATCGAGCAGCCGATCATCCTGATCGTGCGTGCCGATCTGCCTGTCAGCACGCTGCAGGAATTCGTCGCCTATGCCAAAGCCAACCAAGGCAAGATGCAATTCGGTTCCGCAGGTCCGGGGTCGGGATCGCATCTTGCGTGCGCCCGCGCGAATGCCGCGATCGGCGCGGAACCGACGCATGTTCCCTATCGCGGCTCCGCGCAGGCGATGCAGGACCTGGCGGCGGGACGCATCGATTTCTTCTGCGCGCTGGGAGCGGCCGCCATGGCCCCGCTCGAGAGCAAGACCGCCAAGCCTGTTGCCATTCTGACGCGCGAGCGCTCGCCGTTGTTTCCCGACATCCCGAGCGCGAGCGAGCAGGGACTGCCCGGTGTCGAGTCCTATTTCTGGAGCGGCTTCTTCTTTCCCAAGGGGACGCCGGATGCGATCGTGAAGAAGATGTCTACCGCCACCGCGGAAACCCTGGATTCGAAGGCGACACAGGATCGCCTTAAAAAAGCGGGCGTGAGCGTGATCGGGCCGGAGCGGCGCTCTCCCGAATATCTGAAGACATTCGTCGACAGCGAGATCGCGAACTGGGCCGCCACGATCAAGGCGAGTGGCGTCAGCCTCGATTAGAGCTAGTGTCCCGGTTCCGACGCTTGTATCCCCTTGCAGCACACACGCATACAAGCGTCGGAACCAAAGGGACACTAGCAACTCTATGATTCTAGTGCGGCTTTGGATTTGACGTTCCTACGAAGGACCCGCGGCAATGCTGGTAGGAACGTCAAATCCGCCGCACTAGGGGCGCCACGCTGCAGCCGCTGGCGGCTTCCGGCTGCAAAGGTCGAGCGCCAGCGCCAGATAGATTCTCGCGGCGGCGACACAGTCCTCCACCAGCACATGCTCGCCCGACGCATGCATGGACGACGCACTGCGCGCGTCGGGATGCATGCGTCCGCCCGGACCGAAGCAGACACACGGCACGCCATAGGCGGAAAGGTGCACGGCGTCGGCCCCGGGCCGGCGGATGATCGATGGCGGCCGCTCGCCGGTGACGTCCTGTTGTGCCGCGCCGAGAGCCTGGATGATCGGCAGGTTCTCGTCGAGCACGACCGGCGGGTCCGTGACGTAAAGATGCAGTTTCGGCTCGGGGATGCCCTTGCGCCGCGCGAAGTCGCCAAGCGCGCGGCGCAGGCCGCGCTTGACGCTGTCCACGGTCTGTCCAGGAACGGTGCGGATGTCGAGATAGAGGCTGCATTCATAGGGGTTGCGCGAGAGCCGCCAAGGCGCGCCGCCGCGGATCGCCGCGAAGGTCACGTTGGGATGCTCGCCCATGAACTCGTTCGAGGCTTCGTAGTCCTTGGCCCAGATCGCGAGATCGTGCTGCAACTCGTGCATGACCTCGATCGCATTGATCACGTTCGGGCGGTTCGACATGGCCGAATGCGCGACCGTGCCGCCGACGCTGATGCGAAGCCATATGCAGCCCATGTTGGCGATCGAGATGCGCATGCCGGTGGGCTCGGCAAGGAGCGCGAAGTCGGCCGTGACGCCGTGCGTTACGAGATGCCGTGTGCCGATGCCGTAGCCGGAGTATTCGATACCTTGGAATTCCTCGACCGCGGTCTTCTCGATCTCACCTACAACACCACCGAACGAGATGTCGCCGGGCAACTCGATACCGGAACGCACGATCGCTTCGATCGCGATCAGCGCGGACGCGAGCCCGCTCTTCATGTTGTTGGCGCCAAGCCCCCAGACCCAGCCGTCGCGATGGATTGCCTTGGGCTGGAAGCCCTCACCGACGAGATGCTCCTCCTGCCCGGAATAGGACGTGTCCATGTGGCCGGTGAACAGCAGATTGAGCCCGTCGCCGCGACCGCGCCGGTGGCCGACCGCGTTCGGTCGCCCCTCGTCCACCAGCGGCAGGTCGGTATCCAGGCCGGAACGGCGCATCCGTTCGACGAGATATTGCGCGACGGCGATCTCCTTTCCGGTCGGGCTCGAGATGTCGACAAGGTCCATCAGCAGCGTGCGCACGTTCTCGGCGCCGATGTGCGCGGCGGCCTTGGCGAAATCGGGATGAGTCATACGGGCATGTCCAATTCTTACGCCCGGGCGAGCGCAGCTTGCGATCCTGAGCTTGCGCGCCGACCTCCGGCGATCAGGTCGGCGGCCTTCTCCGCCAGCATGATCACCGGGGCGTTGATGTTGCCCCCGATGAGATCGGGCATCGCGGAAGCATCGACGACGCGCAGGTGTTCCGAACCGAGCACGTTGAGGTTGCTGTCCAAGACGGCCAGATCATCGGTTGGAATTCCCATCTTGCAGGTCCCCAGCGGGTGATGAACGGTGATGCCAATTTGCGCGATGTATTCGTCGAGCTCGGCATCGGTTCGCATGGCCGGGGATAGACGCTTTGCGATGAACGGCTGCAATGCGCTCTGGCCTCCGACTTCCTGCGCCATCCGCATCCCTGAACGAAAGACCTTCTGGTCAAATTCCGTCGACAGAAAGTTTTGAACGATGATCGGTGCGTCGAGCGGGTTGGACGACTTCAGCCTCACCTCGCCTCGACTCTGCGGGCGCAGCAAAGCAGCGCGAATTGTGAATCCATCCGGATAGGCTTTTTTGAATGGTGGAAGATAAGGCGCGGCCGTCATGGGTGCGCTGACGAACATGAACTGAACATCAGGGAGGTCGTTAGCGTACTGTGTGCGCAGGAACGCCATCGCCCCGGCGGGAAGGTCAGTCGCGATGCCTTTGCCGCGGAAATAGGCATTGCCCAACGCGACAGCGATGCGGTCGAGCCGCATGCTGTGATGCAACGGCCCGGGCTCCTTCCGCTGATAGGCGACGGGCGCAGAAATATGATCCTGCAGATTCTTACCGACTCCCTTCAGCGGAACTCTCACCTTGACCCCGACCTTTGTCAGTTGATCGGGATCGCCGACGCCGGACAGCATCAGGAGTTGAGGAGAATTGATCACGCCGCCACAGAGGATCACCTCTCGCGCGGCATGCGCGGTTCGAAGCGTGCCGCCCTTGCGGTATTCGATTCCCACCGCGCGTGTGCCTTCGAACAGAACCCGGGTTGCCAGCGCCTTGATCTCGAGTGTGACATTGGGCCGCCGGAGGGCCGGCCGAAGGTAGGCAACAGCAGTGCTGCAGCGTCGGCCGTCGCGAATGGTCGACTGCAGCCGACCGAAGCCTTCCTGCCGCTCTCCGTTGTAGTCATCGGTGAAGGAATGTCCCGCGCCCGCACCAGCTTGCAGGAACGCCTCGTTGAGCGGGTCGTGGTAGCGGCTGAACTGCGTGGTCAACGGGCCGTCCGCGCCACGATAGGCGTTCGCGCCACCTTCCCACGACTCCTGGCGACGGAAATAGGGAAGAACCTTTTCGTATGACCAGTCCGGAAGCCCCGAGGCGGCCCAGCGATCATAGTCGCCGCGATGTCCGCGCACGTAGGCCATGGCATTGATCGATGACGAGCCCCCGATCACCTTCCCGCGTGCACACTCGATCGGACGACCGCCCATCGCCGCTTCCGGTTCCGAGAAATACATCCAATCGTCCATTCGGTGCAGGAACAGCCGCGGCCAGCCCAGCGGAACATGAATCCAGGGGTTGTGGTCCCACCCGCCGGCTTCCAGAAGCAATACTCTGACGTCGTTCTGCTCAGACAGACGGTTGGCCAAAACGCAGCCCGCCGACCCTGCCCCCACGATGACGTAGTCGAATTGATCACCGGCCATGTTGGTCCTCTAGGATCGCGCTAGTGGTCCGATTCTAACATTCGCATCCCGTTTTCGGCGGGCTCATTTCGCGAAGGTTAGAATCCACTCCATTAGCGATAACCGAGCTTACGACGATTTCAACAGCGTCAGGATCCGGGCCGCCAAGGCGATCGTCCGGTCATCCTGGCCAACGGGACCGACGATCTGCAGCCCGACCGGCATCCCGTTCGGGCCCGCAAACGCCGGCAGCGTAAGGCAAGGCCCGCGCATCAATGTCCAGACGCGATTGAATGCCGAATTTGATATCGAGGTGAGGTCAGTGGGGGCCTCACCGCAAGTGCTGGGTGTCATGATGACATCGCAACCCTCGAACAGCTTCATGAGCGCGCGTTGGCACTCCAGGGAATGGGATTGAGCATTGTCGTAACGCGTTTGATCGATCTTCTCCGGCGCGCCAAGTTGACTTTGCAGCCAATGGTTCATCGTCTTGAGATGATGGCGCGCCTCCCACTCCATCGCGCGCGATCCTTCGGCCCGCACGATGACGTTGAATGTCTCTTCGATACCGTTGAAGACATTCGGCAACTCAACGTCGAAAACGTCCATTCCCCGCGAAACCAAAAGGCGGGCTCCGGATTCAAGTGCCGCAACCGTCTCCGGTTGAGCCGCGTTCCACCAAGTGGTGCGGCAAACCCCGACCCGAATTCGACCGTCGTACGGCAGCGGGGCGGCGCCGACGAGTACCGACCGCAGCAACGCGATGTCCTCGACGCTGCGGGCAAACAGGCCCATCGTGTCGATCGTCGGACGCAGATGCCGGATACCGCCGCGGTCAATGCCCGTCAGGCTCGATTTGTAACCGACGACCCCGCAAAACGCCGCCGGCAAAATGGTCGAGCCGCCCGTCTGCGAACCCACCGCCAGCGGCACCATGAAATCCGCCACCGCCGCCGCGCTTCCGCTCGATGAAACGCCGGGGCTGCGTGAAAAATCATGCGGGTTCCGGGTGCCGATCGGAACCGGGCTTGCGAATTCGGTGGTGACACACTTTCCCAGAATGACCGCGCCCGCGAGCCGGAGCAGCGACACGACCGCGGTGTCGTTCGCCGGGCGGTGATCCTTGTAGATTTGCGACCCGTAGGCGGTCGGCATGTCGCAGGTGTCGAAGATGTCCTTGATCCCGACGGGCACGCCATGGAACGGACTTCTCGGCGCTTCGCGATCGCGCGCCCGGGCTTGCTCGAGCGCAATCTCGCGATCGACAAATGCCCAGGCATGGACGTCGGAGTCGCGCGCGGCTATTCGCGCAAGGCAATCCTCGACCAGCCGTTCCGATGTGGCGGAGCCATCACGCAGCCTGGCGGCGGCCTGCGCCGCGGTGAGCAGATTCAAGCCGCCGGGGCCGCGGGATGACAGGTCCGGCATCGATGCCTCATTTCATCAGCGCAGGGAGGAACAGCGCGATCTGCGGGAAAATCATCAGCAGCACGATGCCAAGCAGAAGCGGCAGGATGAAGATCAGCGAACCCCGCACCACCTCCGCCATATCGACGCCCGGCACCACGGATTTGAGCACGAACAAATTGAAGCCCACCGGCGGCGTGATGGCGGCAATTTCGATCTGGATCGTCACCATGACGCCGAACCATACGGGATCGTAGCCGAGCGCGACGACGGTCTTGAAGAAAATCGGGACGATGATGACCAGAATACTGGTGGGATCGAGGAACATGCCCAGCACCAGCAGCAGCAGATTGATCAGCACAATGATCGCCCACGGCGGCACGTCGAAGCTCGTCAGAAACGCCGACATTCCCTGTGGAATTCCGAGCCGGGTCAGCAGAAACGAACTGAACAGACCGCCGATGAACAGCAGCAGGAACATCGCCGTCGTGCGTACCGTGCTGTCGAGCATCCGGTGCATCACGTTCCAGCGCAGGTAGCCCATGACGCCGGCGATCGCGATCGCGCCCGCAGCACCGACGGCGCCAGCCTCGGTCGGCGTCGCAATCCCCCAGTAGATCGACCCGATCACCAGAACGGACAGCACCAGCACCGGCGCGACGCCGCCGAGCGAGCGGAACTTGACCGCCCAGGGCGCGCTCTCCTTCAGTGGCGGCGCAAGCTCCGGGCGCCATATCACCTTCAGGATCACGGTAGCGGAGAACAGGATCGCCATCATGATGCCCGGCAGGATGCCGGCAATGAACAGGTCGCCGATCGATGTTTCGGTGAGGACGCCATAGATGATCATCGGCACGCTCGGCGGAATGAGGATGCCAAGCGTGCCGCCCGCGGCGGCCGTGCCGAGCGCGAGCGACTTGTCGTAACCGCGCTTGATCATTTCCGGCACCGCCATCGAACCGATGGTCGCGGCGGTCACCGGGCTTGAACCGCAGACTGCGGCAAACACCGCACAGGCGAACACGGTCGCGACCGCGAGCGCGCCGGGAAGCCTGCGCAGCCACATATGCGCGGCGCGAAAGAGATCGTTGCCGATCCCGGTCGCCGCCAGCGCCTCCCCCATCAGCACGAACAGCGGAACCACCACGAGCACGAAGTTGCTCGACTGGGTGAAGGCGATGTTGCCAAGCTGGCGCAAGGCGTCGGGAGAGATGAAAATCGCCGTTCCCAAAATGCCGATGGTTCCGAGCGCGACCGCGACCGGCGTCCGCGTCACCATCAAGGCCATGAGGACAAGTATGAACGCGAGGAACCCGAGAAAAGATTCCATAGGGGCCGCCCCCTGTCCCTAATCTACGGAAGCCACGCCCGGGACGTCTGCCGACGGCGGCGCGGGATCTGACCAGACGCGCATGAGCTGCACGCAGCCCGTCAGCAGGAACTGCAGCGTTCCGACCGGGCCTATCCAGTACAGATATTTGAGCTTGATCGGTATGACCGAGAAGCTGAATTCATCCGTCTCGAACACGTCGATCGCCAAGTCGAGCACATACCAGAAAAGCACCGCGCCAAAGAATACGACCAGGACGTAGCCGGAGATCCGCTGCCAGCGGCGCCATGCCGGCGGGACCAATGGGTCGAACAAGTCCACATGCACATGGTGGCCGCTCTCGAGCGCGGGCGCCAAGGCGAGGAAGAAGGCGAACTGCAAAAGGTAGCGCGCGACATCGAGCGACCAGGTTGACGGCGCGTTGAACCCATAGCGCAGGACGACCTCGCGCAAGACGACCACGACAATCGCCACGACCAGGACGGAAGCGATCAGCGCGAACAACCGGTTGACGGCGCTGGTGAACGCCGTCGCCGCGTCGAGCCAGGACCGGTCTTTCTGCATATCAGCCGTCTCGGTCGGGATCGCGGTTCGCGGACCGCCCGAGGAAGGTCACCAAGACGGCTTAAGCTGATCGGCAAACGGCTTGCCGGCCTCGCCGGCTCCTTCGCCGATCTTGTCGAACACCGGCTTCATCTTGTCTTTCATCGCCTTCAGCTCGGCGTCGTTGAGCACGTAGATATCTGCTCCGAGGGCCTTGATCTCCGCCACGCCCCTGTCGGCAACGGCCCGCATCGTGGCGATCCCGCGCTGCTGGGCTTCAGCCGAAACGGCACGAATCGTTGCCTGATCTTCGGCGGAAATGGACCGCCAGGCGCGCGGGTTCATCACGTAGAGCGACAAGTTCACCGCCTGACGCAATGAGGTGAGTTTGGGCGCGACCTCGTGGAGCTTCAGCGAGAGTACGAGGTTCGGCACGGAGAGCGCGCAATCGACGGTCTTGTTCTGCAACGCGAGATACTGCTCACCCGGATCGATGGCCGTCGGCGCTCCGCCCAGCGCGAGCACCTGCTGACTTTGCCATCGCCCCGCTGCGCGCACCTTGGATCCCGGCCAGTCGGCCGGCGTCTTCATGTGCTTGCCGCCGCAGATGACGACGACTTCGAAGGTCGGCTGCGTGAACAGCAGTTCGACGCCGTACTTTCGCAACAGTTCGGTCAGCGCGGGCTGTATGCCGTCCAGGGCCTTCCGCATTCCGTCTGCATCGTTCGGAAGTCCTCCGATGGCCTCGAGATAGCCGAGAGCCGGTATGGCGCCGGAGCTGAAGCCTGCGGCCGTCAGACCGACCGGCACCACACCGTTCCGCACGGCGCCTAACGTTTCGACCGCCGATGTCAGCGCGCCCGAATAGCTCGGCTTGAACTGGACACGCCCCTGCGTCCGCTTGTCGATCTCCGCAACCCAGAACTTGAAAGTCTCGGCGAGTGCATCGCGCTCGGTATGGAAGATTGCCACGTCGAAGCTCGCAGAAGCGGCCGGCGAGGCCGCGAGCCCGCACGTCAATGCGGCCGCCAGAGCGGTGTGGACCATTCGCTGCAACATCAAATCCTCCCTGTCTCAGCGCTTGTTTTTATCGGATGACGCTGATCAAACCCTCGATGAACGCTCGCTCCAAGTACAAGTCGGGCCCCTGACGGACGTCACGTCAGCGCGACCGCCCGTTCGACGCATGACAGGACGGCCGCGGCGGTCTCATCAGGCATTTCCACCGCGACACTGCTGCCGGCATTGGCGACAAGCTTGAGTTCCGCGTTGCGTAAGCCTTCAGCATAGGCCCGCGCGTGGGCGACCGGAACCAGATTGTCGCGCTCTCCGGCGATTACCAGGGCAGGACCGCCAAATCGGCTCAACCGGTCGCGCAACTTGCGATCGTGGAGATAGGGCGGCGAAAAGCCTACGCGTGAGGCGAACCGAAACATCTTGTAGCGGAGAAGCTCGCGCTCGACCGTCATGCGGCCGTCCGGAAACATCGCCAAGGCCTCGGGCGCCTCGGCAGTCCGAAACAGCGTGCGCCGGAAATCGGAAAAGTCTCCGCCATTCTTGGCCTGCACCATCATGAAGATGTCGGCAATCGGCTGCTGCGGCACGAACAGGCCGGTGGCTCCGATCAACGTCAGCGAATTGACCCGCTCGGGAATCCGCACCGCGACCTCGGCCGCCATCCATCCGCCGATCGATGCCCCGGCGAGGTGAAAGCGATCGACGCGGAGGGCGTCCAACATCTGAAGACAATGGAACACCGCATCCTCGATGGTGTCGATGTCCTCGTTCTCTTCGCTTGCACCGCAACCGGGACAAGCCGGCGCGATCAGGCGAACCTTCTTGGCAAGCGCACGGTGGAACGGCAGCCACTCGCCGCTGCTGCCATGAACGTCGGCAAATCCGTGAAGATAGATCAGCGGCTCGCCGGCCCCATCCTCCAGCACGGCGACCGCGTGCCCCCCGACCTCGACAAGGCGGCTCATTGCGCCGCTCCCGCCATGGCAGGCTCGTCCAAGGCCGGAAAGTTGCGTGCAAACAAATCAGCCGAATCCTGGCGGAGCGCCGGCGCAACCTCGGTCGCGAACAGCCGCATGCTCTTGCGCGTCAACCGGTCTTCCATGTTGCCGAAATGAAATTGAATGAGGAAATTGCCGATCTGGGCCTGCTCGATCAGCTCCCAAATCCGTCTTTGCACCGTCGACGGGCTACCGACAATGATCGAGCCGAACTGTTCGAGTTCTTCCCAGGTGTCGCAGTCGCCCAGCATCTTGCTGTCGGCCGGCGCGTTCCTGACGAATTTGTCGTAGGACGCCACCGTCATCGACGGGACGCCGGTGCCGAAGGTCAGCATCCGGCCCTCGCTGCGCAGATGGCCCTTGAGGGTGTTCTTGATGAAATACCAGACGCCCTCCCGCGACTCCGTGCGCGCTTGTTCGTCGGTCTCCGACACATACACTGAAATCAGAAGCCCCATCCGGAAGGGATGGAATACGCCGCCATGGCGCTTCGTGATCTCGCTAAACCGCTGGGCGGCCTGCTTGGTCGCGGGCCCATGGGCGCGCGACGACAGGAAGTAGTCATGCCCGCGCTTGGCGGTTTCCTCCATCGTTTCGATGCTGAGCGCGCCGGGGATCCAGATCGGCGGATGAGGCCTTTGGCGGGGCTGCGGCCACAAATTGACGTAGCGGAGCGGATAGTACTTGCCGTCGTGCTCGAACGGCCCTCGCTCGGTCCATGCGCGCTTGATCAGATCGACACCTTCCCAGAACTGGGCGCGAGCCTGCGGCTGAGGCACATTATAGTTGAACGCCTCCGGCCCGCCCCCAATCGCAAGCCCGGCGATCAATCGGCCGCCGCTCATGTTGTCGATCATCGCGTATTCTTCCGCCACGCGAAGCGGATTGCGATGAAGCGGCAGGAGATTGCCAAGGACAACGATCTTGCCGCGCTTGGTGCGCTGTGTGAGCGCGGCCGCAATGATGTTGGGCGACGGCATCAGGCCGTAGATGTTCTGGTGATGCTCGTTCAGCACCATGCCGTCGAAACCAAGTTCGTCGGCATAGACGAGTTGATCGATGTATTCCTGATAGACGTTGCCGGCGCGGTCGCGATCCCACAGTTCGTTCGGAACGGTGACCCAGCCGGTGTCGTAGCGCGCGTCGAAATCCGACGGCAAATAAGGGTAGGCCATGAAATGCCAGCAAAAGAGCCTGACCGGATGCACGACCGTGCGCCTCCCCAATTTCATTGTTTTGAGAAGGCTAGGCGGACCGCATAGAGGCGTCAAATTCCCAAACGACCTGGCTGAGATCGCCGGAACGGATCGTTGTGGCGCGTTCACATACCCGAGGTGGTCAACTCGCCGGCATTCGCGCATGGAGACGGCCTGGGAGTACTCGTCAGACCACCGAAAGCTTCGATAATTCGGATATCGGCAAGGAATTTGCTTTCCAGGCTGTGGAAGCAAGAGGAGAACACGATGAAGCATGTTGCAACGCTGGTGCTGGCAGCGGGGATCGCATGGGTGCCGGGGGCTCTGCAGGCACAAGATGCGTGGCCGAGCCGGACCATTACGTTCATCGTGCCCTACGCGTCCGGAGGCTACACCGACCTGGTCGGCCGGCTCACCGCGCGCTACGTCGAAAAGGCACTGGGCAAGCCGGTCATCGTCGAAAGCCGGCCGGGCGCCGGCGGCATTGTCGGGACGCAAGCCGTCGCGAGCGCAGCGCCCGACGGCTATACCTTTTGCGTCTGCAGCGTCGGCGCCGTCTCGATCGCGCTGTTTGCCCAGAAGGTCGGATACGACCCTCTGCGTGATCTCGCACCCGTCGGCATCGTCAGTTCGATCGTTCAAGCGGTCATCGTCAAGAAGGACCTGCCGGCGAAAACGATGGCCGAGTTCGTGTCCTATGCGAAGGCCAATCCCGCCAAGCTCAATTACGGCTCCAGCGGCGCCGGCGGCCTGACGCACTACTCCGTGGAACTATTCCAGGTTCGAACGGGGACCAAGGCGGTGCACATTCCATTCAAAGGCAGTGCGCCGGCAACCGCGGCGGTTGTCTCGGGCGACGTCGATTTCGCGTTCGCCAACATGACCGACGCGCTGCCGCAGATCGAGTCCGGAACAGTCCGCGGCTTGGCGGTGACCTCGCTCGAACGAAGTTCCTACCTTCCCAATCTGCCTTCCGTGAATGAGACGGTCGTCCCCGGGTTCATTGCGGAGACCTGGAACGGGATCATCGCCCCGCCCAAGACGCCGGACGCGATCATGCGCAAGATGTCCGAAATCCTGCTCAAGATGGCCGACGATCCGGAGGTGAAGGAAGCCATGCGCAAGCTCGGCGCCAGCACGGTCAAATCGACGCCCGAGCAGTTTCTTGAGCAGATCAAGCAGGAAATGGCGCAGTGGAAACCGCTGATCGAGGAGATTGCGGAGAAGAAGTAACAATCGGGGACCGGCCGTCGCCGTCATTGCGAGCGAAGCGAAGCAATCCAGAACTTATCGGTTTCGCTGGATTGCTTCGTCGCTTCGCTCCTCGCAACGACGAAATCGTGACTTTGAGTCCCTACTTTCGCGGCGACGAGCCGAGGGAGTGCCATCGACTCGACTGATCCGCGAAAGCGCCTCAACGAATCAAGCCGCTACGGCCTCCGGCAGGATCGTCGCATTTGCGTCGTAGCGCTTGCCGGCGCGCAGGCAGAACTGCGGCTGCAACAGGCGCTCGGCGACGACCTGCGTCTTTTCGTTGTCACGCAGCACGAAGCGGCCGCGTTCGTCCAACAGCACGGAGACATCGGCGGTCGCGCCGGGCTTGAGTGTGCCGAGCTCGCCGGACAGTCCGATCATGGCGGCGGCGTTGGTGGTCACCATCGGCACGACCTGCTCGATGGACAAGCCGAGCGCCAGCATGGAGCTCATCGCCTGCGTCAGGCTGAACTTGGCCTGGCCGGCAAACGGATGCGCCTCGTCGTCGGGATGTTCCGACGGCGTGCCGGGCGGCGGCGGAACGTAGGTGTTGTAGCCGTGCATGTCGGCGCCGAGCGTGTCGGGGACAATGCCGGCATCCAGCGCCTTGCGCGCGAGACGGTAGGAGAAGTGGCTGCCGTGTCCGACATCGACCTTGAGACCGCGGTCGAGCGCAGCCTTGATCACCTCATGGACTTTGCCTTCCCGATTGACGAAGCCGCCGGGATGCCGCGTGAACGGATGCGCGAGAATGTCTCCGGGCTGCAACTCGGGGATCACCCGGTCCAGGATCGTGTCGGCGTCTTCGCCGTTCGCGCCGCTCTTGGGCAAGCCCCAGAGCTGCCCGAAGTGGACGTAAACCGGCAGCTTGGTCTTGCGCCCGATCTCGGCCGACATCTGCAGGACCTTGATTCCCCAGCGCGCAAATCCGCCGATCTCGGCATGGCCCTTGATGCCACGGATCAGATCGCGGTTCTCGTCGGCGGCCTTGACCGCCGCGTCGATGTCGATGCCCTCCGGGCTGTAGAGGTTCGGATAGTAATGCCCTTCCAGCCCGCCGACGAGATAGGACGACAGGAACGCGTAGACGCGGGTCTTCGCCGGCTCCGCAACGAAGTGGCGGAAACCCGGAAACGTCATGCAGGACGGGCCACCCTGGTCGATCACCGTGGTGACGCCGGAATGAACGCCGACCATGTCCGCATCCAAGCCGAAGCGCCCGCTGACATAGCGATAGACGTGCGCGTGCGTGTCGATCATTCCCGGCAGCACGAGGCGTCCGCGAACGTCCACGACCTCCTTGGCGCTGGCCGGCAGGATATCCTTTTGGACGGCTGCGATCTTGCCGTCGCGAACCGCAACGTCCATCACGCCATTGAGTCCGGAGGCGGGACAGATGACGTGTCCCCCGCGGAGCAAGAGGTCATAGGGCTTATTGTCGGACATAGGGGATCTCCGTCGTCAGCGGCGCGGCTGATAAGGTTTCGGCCAGTATACTTGAGGACGTCCAGCTTTTTCCAGCATCGGTGTTTGCCTGCGGCTGCCTGATTCCTGGGCATCAAAGGCAAGCGCACGATTGAACATACGTAGACTAGCGACCCAACATCCGGCGCACGAACGCGCTGACGCGAGCCCACAGCGCCGACCGTGCAACGGCTCCCGCGTCCAGCACGTCAGCCGGAGCGGCGGCGGCCGGTGCGCCGGAAAGCCGGGCTTCGAGATTGCGCGCAAAGACGCGCGTCAGATGTTCGGCAACATCCTTGACCAGACCCGATCGACTGAACTGCGCCAGAGGCCCGGACAGCAGGAATGTCACCGACACATCGACCTGCGTAGCCTTCGCATCGAGCGGAAGGACGTCGTAGGCAATGATTGCACGCGCGCTCGACGGGCTTCTTGCATCGCGGCCGGCGCCACGTACGACCCCGCGGAACTTGGCGTCGTCACGCTCGACGTCGAGAATGCCCTGGAACACGCTCACGATGGGACCGAGCTTGACGTTGACCTCGCCCTCGGCGCGCCTGCCTTGAACCGGTCCGGTCAAGCGCGCTCCGGGCATGCACCGGGCGACCTGATCGAGATCGGAAAAAAATTGCCAGACGGCGGATTGCGCAAACGGGACGGAAAACGACTGCCGCAGTTGCACGCCATCCCGTTCGACCGCCTTCCAGTCGATCGCATCGAGATTTTCCGTGCCCGATGCGGCAGGCAGTGCCGTCGCTCCGGCTTTGCCAGCCGGCGAACTTTGCGAAAAGTCCTGCGGCTTCGAGGGGCGATGCGAGCCGACCGGACCGACACCGCGGGGCGCCAATACGCCGGCAAGCCCTGATGTCTTGGCCGTTGCGAGCGCACTCCGAACAGCCTCCACGATGCCCACATAGCCCGTACAGCGGCAGAGATTGCCCGATAGCTCCAGGCGGATTCGCCTTTCGTCCGCGTCCGGAAGACGCGTGACGATGTCGCGCGCCGTCATCAGCATACCGGGCGTACAGAAGCCGCACTGCAGAGCGTGATGTTCGGAGAACGCTTCCCGCAGCACATTCGTGACCTGATCGTTCTCCAAGCCCTCAAGCGTCGTGATCTCGGCGCCGTCGGCAGCGACCGCGAAGGTAATGCACGAGCGCGCGGGTGCGCCGTCGATCAGCACCGTGCACGCGCCGCACACGCCATGCTCGCAGCCGATATGCGTCGCCGTCAGGAATTCGCGCTCGCGCAGGAAATCGACGAGATTCAAGCGCGGCTCGACCTCGGCCTGCACACCACGTCCGTTGACTGAGAGCGAGAGTGTCTTCACGACGCGCACGCCTGCTTTGCCGCCCGCTTGAGCGCGACGGGCGCGAGGCTTCGGATGTACTCGTCCGTCACGTTTTTCCCGTCAAGGAGTTGCAGCACGACGCGCCGATCCAGTCGCTCGGCCAGATCGGGACCAAAGCCGCCGCCAAACAGCGAGGCAGCATCCGCAACGACGATCGGCGAGGTCTCGATCGCACCGATCACGGCGCGAAACGTATCGCGGGCCGGATCGAAGAGGATACCGCCGATCGCATGGGCGAATTCACCGGCCTTCTGACTGAATTTGTAGAATCCCCAGCGCGCATCGGGCGACAGCTTCGGAACTCGGACGGACTGGATCAGCTCGTCGGGTTGCAGCACCGTGGTAAACGACGAGACCATCAAGTCGGCGACCGGGATCGAGCGTGTGCCGCGCTTTCCCCAGACGACGGCCTGTGCATCGGCCAGCGCGAGGGCAGAGATCCAATCGGCGGCCGGGTCCGCATGTGCGATGCTTCCTCCGATCGTGCCGCGATTGCGCACAGCGCGATAGGCGATCCGGCTGGCAACATGCCGAAGCAGACCCTTGGCAGGGTCGGGAACACGCCCGTCCTCGATGTCGGCGTGCGTGACGCAAGCCCCGATCTCAAGATGATCGCGTCCGTCCACGACAGCGGTGAGCTCGGATATCGAGGTCACGTCCACCAGAAGATCGGGTTGGGCGAGCCGCAGATTCAACATCGGCCCGAGAGATTGGCCTCCGGCCAGCACCTTCGAAAGGCCGCTCCCCTGTCCGAGCAGCCTGGCGGCATCGGCGAGCGTAGTGGGACGCGCGTAGTCGAAAGCGACGGGCTTCATGCCGATTTCACCGTCACGGCAGCCCCGCAATCACACGCGAACAATTCTAGGTGCGGACAAATCACGGCTTACCGGCTCCGGGCATCAGAATCGCTCCTTGCGCGAGAGCGTGTCGGTCACCAGGTCCCGTATGAGCGGAACGTTCGGGAGCGGATCGAGCTGTATCAGACCGGTCCGCAGTTTCGCGATGCAGGCATATTCGACCTCGCCATCGATCAACATCGTGCACTCCTTGCACACATTGGCGTTGAAGCAACTGAATCGCACCGCCAGATCGGGATCGGTATCGAGCCTGATGCGCACGAGGCCGTCCAGCACGGAATCGCCATCCTCGAATCCGACATTGAACTCTTGGTAGTGCCCATGGTCGCGGTCCGCACCCCGCCATATCCGAAGCCGGGCCGTTTTGACCGCACCGGCGCTATGAGGCTGAGAAGCGATCACGCGTGGACTCCTCCGAAGGCCGAAATAAGCTCTCCGTCGTGAAGCGACAGCCGCTGATTGGCGAGGAAGCGGTCGTCCGCCTTGGGAAAATCGTCGCGCTGGTGGGCTCCCCGGCTCTCCTGCCGGCCGAGTGCCGCGGTCGCGACAGCTTCGGCCGCCAGGAGCCCGTTGCGAAGTTCGAACCACTCGACGAGGCTCGTGTTGTAGGTGGGTTGGGCGGAGATCGCGAGGCCGTCGAGGTCGTGGCGCCGCATGGCGCTAACGCGCTCGCGCGCCTCCTCGAGATCATTCGCGTTGCGAAACGCGCCGACCTTCTCCCACATCAGCTTCTTGAGTTCGCCCATCAGTCGCGCCGGCGACATGCCGTCGCCGGCATTCTTGCCGGAGACTCTGCGAACAAGATCGAGATGAGGTTGCGCGGCCCGGTCGTCCCATCTCACGGTCTTGTTACGCGCGGCAAACTGCGCCGCCTTCTCGCCCGCCCGTTCGCCGAACACCACAGCCTCCGGCAGGGCGTTGCCGGACAACCGGTTGGCACCGTTGGCACCGCCGGCAAGCTCTCCCGCCGCATAGAGGCCAGGCACGCTTGACGCCATGTCGGTGTCCACCTCGACCCCGCCCATCTGATAATGCGCGATCGGAAAGATCTCGACCGGCTGCCTGGTCAGATCGATGTTGTTGCGCGCGAAAATCTCGACGACGGGGCCAAGTGCATCTTTAAGCTTCTGCTCGTCGACATGCTGGAACGAGAGATAGACGCCGCCATGGGGCGTCCCGCGGCCGGCCTGCACCTCCTTGTAGATCGCATAGGTCAGGATATCGCGCGCGGTGTCGTACGATCCGCCTTCCGCCTCGCCGTACCGGTGCAAAAACTCTTCGCCGTTGCCGTCGAGCAGCCGTCCGCCGAGCTTGACGCGCGTCGGCTCCCATGTCGTCGGATCGAGCCCCACCATGCGGGGAGCAAGGTGCCCGTTCGGATAGAATTGCAGGAACTCGATGTCGATGACGCGCGCACCGGCGCGAAGCGCAAGCCCGACCCCTTCCCCGGCCAGATTGTTGGACGCGGTCGTGCGTTGAAACATCTTGGTCATGCCGCCGGTGCAGAGGATCACGGCGGTGCATTTGATCTTGACCGGGGCGGATGTCGGCACGTCGATCCCGACCGCACCCGCGACCTCGCCATCGCGAACCACAATATCGGTCACGCTCACATTGCTCAGCCGGCGAATGCTCGCATCGCGGCTCGTCTTGTTGCGTAGGGCCGCGCATATCGCCGCACCCGTGCTCAAAAAATCGACATACACGCAACGCTTGCGGCTATGCCCGGGCGCTTTGACCTGATTGATCTTGCCGTCCTCGCTGCGGGCCCAATTGACCTTCCAGCCGGCGAGTTCGCGAATCCGCTTTGGGCTGCCCTCGCAAAGAAGCGCGGCGAGGTTTTCGTTGCAGAGGCCGCGGCCCGCGCTGAGCGTGTCCTCAAGATGCAGTTGCGGGTTGTCGGGTTCCGCCTCGCCGAGCGCGGACGCGCACGTCATTTGCGCCATGATGGTCGCGCCGCCGCGCCCGACCACGTTCTTGTCGAGCAACACGACCCGCGCGCCGTTGCGCGCCGCCGCAACCGCCGCGAACATGCCGGCACCGCCGCCACCAACAACAAGAACATCGCCCTCAATCGTGATTTCGTCGGCCATTCGTAGCGCCCGAAGCGGGCTTCACCTTTTTGTTGTTGGCGCCGATCAGGCGGCGCGTCTGGAACTCGCGAGCGCCTGCAGAATGCGACGCGGCGTGATCGGTATCTCGCACAACTCAACGCCCAGCGGCCGCAGAGCGTCGTTCACCGCATTGGCGATGGCGGCGGCTGGACCTATTGCGCCTCCCTCGCCAACACCCTTTTGCCCGAACTCCGTATAGGGAGACGGCGTTTCCATGTGGAAGACCCGGACGTTGGGCACTTCAGGACATCCCGGCAGAAGATAGTCCGCCAGCGTCGATGCCAGCGGCTGGCCTTGCGCATCGAACGGCATCTCTTCGAACAGCGCCGCACCGATGCCTTGCGCTGTGCCGCCGATCACCTGGCCGTCGACAATCATCGGGTTGATGAGGACCCCGGCGTCTTCCACGACGACGTAGTCGAGGATTTCAACCCCGCCGGTTTCCGGATCGACCGCGACAACCCCGGCATGAGCGGAACCGGTATGCACGCCGGTGAGACGCGCCGGCGCATACCCCCCGGTGACTTCGAGCCCATGCGGGTCGATGTCGCCGGGCAGATCGGACGGCGCGAGATAGAATGCGCGCGCGATGTCGCTCAGAGACACACTGCCGCGCGGGCCGAACACGCCTCCGTCGCGCACCGTGACGGAACCGACGTCGGTCTGCAGCATCGCGGCACCGATCGCGGCGACACGGGCTGCAAGTTCCTTGCAGGCACGCGCGGTCGCACCGCCTGCCCAGACAATGCCGCGCGATCCCCAGGCACCGCTCGAATAGGGCGAGATTTCCGTATCGCCGAGCTTGATCTGCACGTTCACCGGATCGATGCCGAGGCATTCGCTGGCGATCTGCGCCAGTGTCGTCTCAAGGCCCTGGCCGATGCTCTGAATTCCGACGCGGACGTCGAGCCGTCCGTCCGGCGTGATGCGCGCAAAGGCCTGCTCGTAAAGCGCGCGCCGCTTGCCGTCGGCGGTCGTGCCGTGCGCGGTCTGCTCGGAAAACACCGCGATGCCGACACCGATCAGGCGGCCGTCCGGTTCGCCTTGCTTCTGCCGCGCCCTGATGGCGGAAAGGCCGATGGCCTCGACGGCCTTGTGCAGCAGTTGCGGATAGTCGCCGCTGTCGAAGTGCTTGTCCGTGACGTTGTTGAACGGCATCTGCTCGGGACGGACGAGATTCGCGAGCCGCACCTCGTGAGGTTCCTTGCCAATCTGCCGGGCGATCGCGTCGATCATCAGTTCCATGGCGTAGCAGACATTCGGCCGGGCTACCCCGCGGTACGGAAGCTGCGGGCACTTGTTGGTCACGATCGCCGCCGCCTTGCAGCGGTAGACGGGAATGTCATAGGGACCGGGCAGGATCGCGCTGGCCTGCGAGGGCTCGATCGCCGAGGTGAACGGGTAAGCCGAATAGGCACCTGAATCGACCGCCACCTTGGCTTCGAAGGCGAGGAACTTGCCCTGCTCGTCGGTGTACGCCGTGATCGCGTAGTGATGTTCGCGGCAGTTCGCGTTCGCGGTCAGTTGCTCGCGCCGGTCTTCAAGCCAGCGCACCGGATAACCACACTTCATCGCAAGCCAGCACAGGCAGATTTCTTCGGACGCCAGGATCGCCTTGTACCCGAAGCCCCCGCCGACGTCGGGAGAGACGACGCGAATCTGGATCTCAGGCAGTTGCAGAAATTGCGCCAGTCCGGTGCGGACCACGTGCGGAAATTGGGTAGCTCCGTGGAGGATCAGTTGGCTTAGCCTCGTGTCCCATTGCGCAACGAAGCCACGACACTCGATGGGCGACATGACCTGGCGCGCCGTTCGCAGTTCGCGCGTGACCTTCACGGGCGCGGTCTTCGCGACCGTTTCTATGGGACCGTCGAAACCGACCTCCAGAAAGACGTTCCGCTTGATCGTATCGTGCACCAGCACGCTGCCCGGCTCTTGCGCCTTGAGCATATCGACGACCGCCGGCAACTCCTCGTATTCGACGACGACCTGAGCCGCGATGTCCTCCGCCTCGGCGCGGGTATCGGCGATGCACATCGCGATGAGTTCGCCGACGTGGCGGATTTTGTCGGTCACCAGCGGCGGCTGCTCCGACGCCTGAAACCCGGGCAGCGGAGAGACTGCCCTGATCCCGAGGACGCCGGTCAGATCTTTGGCGGTGAAGACCGAAGACCGGATTTGATCCGGAATGCGAATTCCGGTGAGCCGCGCATGCGCCACCGGACTGCGGACAAACGCGACCTCCCGCATTCTCGGAAACCGGATATCGCCGACGTATTGGCCGCGGCCGTGGAGGAAGCGATCGTCCTCCTTTCGCCGAAGGCGCGCGCCTACCCCAACCTTGGACCCCGCTGCGGTCATCGACAATGTCCGGTCTCCCCAGGCGATCAAACGACAGGCGGAGCCATTTTAGCGGCGGTTGCGGTCCAGAACAGCAATTCGGCAGCCATTCCTGCACACTTGATAGTCAGTTATGCGCCATCCGCTGCTTAAACGTTAATCACCCATCCGCCGCAGCCTGCAGTTACCATTGTGCATCGATGCCGGTGGCACGGATGCGGAGATCATGGGCCTCGCCCGTGATCCAGCAATCCGGGGCCAGAATCCCGCGAAACGACGCTAAAACCGGAGGTATTCCATGAAATCCACCACTGCCGGCTATTCCGGCGTGTCGATCCTCGCTGCAAGCGTGGCGTTTGGGCTGGCCATTCCCGTTGCGAAGGCTGCCGACATCAAGATCGGCGCCCCGCTCGCGCTGACCGGCTCGCTGGCCGACGAGGCCAAGAAGCAGCAGGTCGTCTGGAAGATGTGGCTCGATAAGGTCAACGCGGCCGGCGGCATCAATGTCGGCGGGACCAAGTCGAAGGTTCAGTTGATCGAGTACGACTACCAGTCGGACGGTCAACGCGCCGCGCAACTCGCCGAAAAGCTCATCACCGGCGACAAGGTCGACTTCCTGCTGTCGCCATTCGGGTCCGGGCACACCAAGATCGTCGCCACGATTGCCGAGCGCTACCAGACGCCCATCCTTGCCTGCGCTGCGTCGTCCGAGTCGGTGTTCGACCAGACCCTGAAGCATCTGTTCGGGACGCTGTCTCCGAACGTGGGCCTGTTCGGCCCGATGGTGAAATACTTCCGCGAGAAGATGCCGCAGCTCAAGCGCGTTGCGGTGCTCGGCCGTGACGACGTGTTCCCGAAGTCGACGGCGCAAGGCATTTCCGCAGCCGCAAAGGCCGCCGGCCTCGACGTCTACTACGATCAGCTCTACCCCGTCGGGACGATGGATCATTCGGCGTCGCTGTCGGCGATCAAGGCCGGCAATCCGGATTGGGTCTACATCACCGGCTACACGCAGGACCTGATCCTGGCCCGCAAGCAGATGTCCGATCTCGGCGTGAAGGCGCCGATCATCACCATGGTGGCGGGTCCCGCCTACAAGGAATACATCGACGGTCTCGGCGACCTCGCGAACGGCGTGACGAGCTCAAGCTGGTGGCATCAGGCCACGAGCTACAAGGGCGTCGGCGTGTGGCCGACCACCGAGGATTTCTACAATCAGTTCGTCGCGCAGGAGAAGGCCGATCCGGACTACGTTCACGCCTCCTGTGCGGCTGCCGTGGTCGTTCTCCAGAATGCGATCGAGAAGGCAGGCTCCACCGACAAGAAGAAGGTGCGTGACGAACTCGCAACGACCGACATCAGCACGTTCTACGGACCGGTCAAGTTCAGCGCCAATGGCATGAACCTGGTGCGCGACCTTCCGATCATCCAGGTGCAGGACAAGCACATCAAAGTGCTCGCTCCGTCCGACATCAAGAACGGCGACATGACGATGATCAAATAGCGGCTTGAGCGTTCGTGGCCCGCGAGCGCTGTCGTTCGCGGGCCATCTCGCTCGGTCCCTTCGCCATCCCCGTCGATCCGGTATTGTGAGGACACGGTTCCGGCGCCATGCTGAAGACGGCCGGATGGATCACACCGAGAAAACGTACCGGTAGGCTGCGACGGGGGCGATGGGGTACCTGCAAACCCTGGTCAATGGAATCGTGCTGGGCACGCTCTATGCCTGCCTCGCGGTCGGCTTTTCGCTCGTATGGGGTGTGCTGAACGTCATCAACATGCTGCACGGCTCGTTGATCGTTCTGGGCGGCTACCTGACATTCTTTGCCTGGCACAGCTACGGCATTCATCCGTTCCTGGCGCTGCCGGCGGTCGCGCTGCTGCTCTACCTCGTCGGCTATGTGACGCAATTCCTCATGATCAACCGGGTGATCGACCAGCCCGTCCTCACCACGCTGACGCTGACCTTCGGACTCGATCTCATCCTCTACAATTTCATGACGGTCTATTACACCGCGACGCCGCGGCGCGTGACGCTCGATCTTGGCGCGATCAACCTTGGCGGCATCATCATTCCGGTCGATCGCCTGCTCGGAATGGTGCTGGCGCTGGCGCTGACCGGCCTGCTCTATCTCGTCATGCGGCGGTCTCGCATCGGGCGGGCGATCGTGGCCGTCCGGATGGATACCGCGGCGGCCATGCTGATGGGCATCAACGTCAATCGCATCTACGCGATAACCTTCGGCATCGGCGCGCTGATGGCCGGTGCGACAGGCACGATCTTTGCGATGGTCTACCCTGTCACCACGAACCTCAGCGGCACCTATCTCGGAAAGGCTTTCGTGGTCTGCGTTATCGGCGGCCTTGGCAGCGTGCCGGGCGCGCTCGTCGGGGGCGTCGTCCTCGGCATCATCGAGAGTTTCGCCGGACAGTTCTTCGGACCGCAGCACGCACTCACGGTCGGTTTCGTCCTGATGCTGATCCTGCTCGTCGTCAAGCCGACCGGCCTGACCGGTATCAAGGGCTACGAGTGATGGCGCGGTGGCTGCAGTACGTCATCTTCGCGGTCTGGGTGCTCGCGCTTGCGGCGACGCCGCTATGGGCCAGCAACTACATCGTGCGGCTCGCGATCATGATCGCGATGTTCACGGCCCTGACCCTGTCGTGGAATTTCATCGGCGGCTTCACCGGCTATCCGTCGTTCTCCACCGCGGCCTTCTTCGGGCTCGGTTGTTACGCGGGCGCCCTCTCCCAACGCGCGGGAGTGCCGATGGTGCTCGCGTGGGGCGTTGCGACGCTCGTGGTCGGCGTATTCGCGGCCGGCCTTGGGGCGATCATCCTGCGGATGCGCGGCCATTACTTTGCGATCGGCTCGATTGGCGTCGTCGAGGTGGTCCGGCTGGTCATATCGTCGTGGGGCAGCTTTACGGGCGGCGGCGATGGCCTCAACCTGCCGCTGCTGAGCGGCGGCCCCGATGCGGTCGCCCGGATATTTTTGGCGGTCATGCTCGTGATCATGATCGCCGTCTTCCTGGTCACGATCGTGGTCGACCGCAGCCGGCTCGGGTTCGGGCTGCGCTGCATTCAACAGAACGAAGACGCCGCCAACATGGTCGGCGTCAACACAACGCTCTACAAGGTGATCGCCTATACGCTGTCGGCCTTGTTTTGCGGGACGGTCGGTGCCGCCTACGCCTCCTGGACCGGCTACATCGATCCGAGCAACTCCTTCTCGATCCTCATGACCATCAAAGTACCGGTCATGTGCCTGCTCGGCGGTCCGGGCACCGCGTTGGGTCCGGTCGTCGGTACCGCCGCATTCACGCTGCTGGAAGAAGTCTTCTGGGCGAACTTCCTCGACTACAACCGCGCCATCCTCGGTGCCGTCATCGTCGTCCTGATCTTCTTCCTGCCGGGCGGGCTCCTCGCCCTGTCCTACCGCGACGTCATTGAACGTCTCGCGAAGCCGCTGCGCCGGCGGAAAGCCGCGGCATGAGCACGACCATCCTGGTGGCCGAAGGTCTCAGCCGTCATTTCGGCGGCATCACTGCCGTCAATGACCTGACCTTCGCCCTCAAGGAGGGCGAGATCGTCGCGCTCATCGGCCCCAACGGGGCCGGCAAGACGACGCTGGTCAACCTGATGACAGGCGTGCATCGGCCGACCTCCGGCCGCATCCGCTTCGAGGGGTTCGATGTGACGAAGCAGCGTCCGTTCGAGGCTGCCCGGCGCGGCCTCGCTCGGACCTTCCAGATCGTCCAGCCCTTCCCGCGCATGACGGTGCTGGAAAACGTCGCCGCCGGAGCGCTGTTCGGCGGCAAGCAGCCGAGCGTTCCGGCCGCCATGGCAATCGCGCGCGAGCAGCTTGAGTTCACGGGCCTCGCGCAGTTTGCCGACCGTCCGGCCTCTGCACTGACGCTCGCCGGCCGCAAGCGTCTTGAGCTTGCCAAAAGCATGGCCATGCGGCCGAAGGTGCTGATGCTCGACGAGGTCAACGCCGGCCTCAATGCGAGCGAGATCGACGGCGCGCTCCGATTGATCCGGCAGATTGCGGAACGCGGCGTGACCATCCTGCTCATCGAGCATTTGATGAAAGTCGTGATGTCGCTCGCACAGCGCGTGCTGGTGCTGCATCACGGCCAGCTCATCGCGGAGGGAAGCCCGACCGATATCGTACGGAACAAGAAGGTAGTCGAAGCCTATCTCGGCGAGAAGTTTGCGCGCCGTTTCGGGGGCGTATCCGGTGACTGACTCGATCCTGACGATCGACGGGCTGAGCGCCGGTTATGGCAGCGTCCGCGTGCTGTGGGATATCAGCCTTACGGTGGAGAAAGGTGGGATCACCTGCATCGTCGGATCGAACGGCGCCGGCAAGACGACGCTGCTGCGCACGATATCGGGCTTGGTGCCGGCGACCGCCGGCCGCATCCAGTTCGCGGGCGAGGACATCACCTCGCTCGCGGCCGAACAAATCTTGGCGCGCGGCATCGTGCATGTTCCGGAGGGGCGAAGGTTGTTCCGCGGATTGAGCGTGCACGACAACCTGCTGCTCGGCGCTTACCTCAGACGTGACGACGCAGAGGTTCGGCGCGATCTCGACTATGTGTTCTCGCTCTTTCCGATTCTGCGCGAGCGCCAGCGGCAGGATGCGATCACGCTGTCGGGTGGCGAGCAGCAGATGTGCGCGATCGGGCGCGGGATCATGTCGCGGCCGAAGCTGCTGATGATCGACGAGCTGTCGCTTGGGCTCGCGCCCCGGCTGGTCGAGCGCCTGAGCGAGGCGCTGCTGGAGATCAACCGCACCGGCATCACGATTCTTCTGGTCGAGCAGGACGTGATGACGGCTTTTGAAATCGCGCGCCATGGCCTCATCATCGAAACCGGCCGCGTGACCATGCGAGGCACGACACAGACGCTCGCCGACGATCCGGCGATCCGGCAAGCCTACCTCGGCATGTGAGTGCGCGTGCGCAATGCTCAGTGCTCGGACAGCAGCGCACCGAAGCCGCGCATGCGGTCGTGAATGCCGTTGGCACGCAGCGCCGACCAATACGTCGCGACGTTGATGGCGATGACGGGAATCCCCAGCCAACGCTCTGCCTCACCGGCCAAGTCGGCCATGGCGAGATCGGTGCCGGCCTGCACGATGGCGTCGATCCCCTGCGCGGCGAGCGCTTTCAGTCCGTCGCGCAGGTCTTCTTCGGTGGCGTGGCCGATCAGCACCTCGCTCGGCCGCTTCAGGCTGTGGACCGCGCCGACGCGCCAGCCGTTGTCCTCGAAGAACCGCGCGACGTGCGCATCCCCGACCGGCTGGTAGGGCGTCAAAATTCCCACTGTTCGCACCTTCGGAAATTTGCGCAGCGCCTCGGCACACGCCAGCGAACCGAGCGAGACGGCGACGCCGGACCGCTTCTCGAGGCGCGACTTGAGCTGCCCGGCGCCCGCCATCCCGCCCCAGAACGTCGGGATCGACATCGCCATGATCAGGTGGCCGGGCTTGCACGACATCACGCGATCGACCGCACCGTACAAATCCGGCTCGATCGCGACCATGATCTGCTCGAATTCGGTGTCGTTGGTCAGCGGCAGGTCGGGAATATGGATGCGGCCGATGTGATTGGTGACTCCCGGCGGCCGCATCGCGTCGGTCTCCGGCTGCACGATCGAGTTGGTGGAGGGAATGACCACGCCGAGCTTGAGGCGATAGCCGAGGCGATCAGTCACGTTCCCGGTCCTTTCGAAACGGCATGGTCGTATGCGCGATCGGGGTCTGTGTTTCGAATCATGGGCATATTATGATGAGTGGGACGACCTGACGGGGAGATCATGCCAAACACCGCGTCCAATTTCGACAATCAAAGTCTGCGCGGCTTTCTGCAGATGGTGGAGACGGACTATCCGGACGAACTCCTGCGCATTCGCCAACCGGTGGACACGCGCTTCGACATGACGGCGATCGTGTTTGAATTGGAACGGACGGGGAAGAGCCCGGTCGTCATATTCGAACATCCAAATCCCAACGGCATGCCGGTCGTCACCAACGTGGCGGGGAACCGCACGCTGCTTGCGGCCTGTCTCGGGGTCGAAACCGCGAACTTGCCGACCGCGTTTCGCGAACGGTGCCAGAAATACATCCCCTGCGAGCTGGTCAAGAACGCAGCGTGGCAGGACGTCGTGATCGAAGACGATGCGCTCGATCTGTCGAAGCTGCCGATCCCGCTGCAGTTCACGGTTGACGGCGGACCCTACATCACCGCCGGACAGATTTCGGCACGCGATCCCGTTACCGGTGTCGACACCACCGGATTTCACCGCCTGATGCTCAAGGGCAAGAACCGCCTCGGCCTCTCGCTGCACTCGCGCCGGCGCATGTACGAATTTCAGCGCCGCGCCGAGGAGCAGGGAAAATCGCTGCCCGCCGCGATCACGATCGGCACCCATCCGCTGCACTACATGGGCTCGATGGTCTACGCCTACCCTCCGCACGTGCGAAAGATGGAGATCATCGGCGGCCTGTTCGGCGAGCCCTACCGGGTCGCGCGCTGTGGCGTTGGCGAAATCGAGGTGCCGGCGGGCGCCGAAATCGTGATCGAGGGCGAAATCCTCGCGGAGACCCGCGAGCCCGAGGGTCCGTTCGGCGAATTTACCGGCTACGCGTCGTATCGCAGCACGCAGCATGTCTTTGTCGCGCATCGCGTACGCATGCGGCGGGACGCCATGTTCCATAGCGTGACGTCCGGCATGTCGAAGGACCATATCCTCGTGTCGTGCGTGACGCGGGAAGGCGAAATCCTCAACACGCTGCGGCGCAATCTGCCCAACGTGCGCGCGGTTCACGTGCCGCACACCTCCTGCGGCGCATTCACCGTCTATATCTCGATGAAGAAGATCGCGGACGGCGAGCCGCAGACCGCGATCATGGCTGCGCTCGGTACTGAATTCTACACCAAGCACGTGATCGTCGTTGACGACGACGTCGACATCTTCGACACCAACGACGTGATGTGGGCGGTGGCGACGCGCGTGCGGCCTGACAAGGACATCTTCTTCATTCCGGGCGTGAAGGGCGCGATCCTCGACCCCACCTCCGATCCCGAAAACTTCACCGTCACGAAAATGGGGATCGATGCTACGCGCCCCGCCGGCCGCGACTTCGCGGAACGTCTCGTTATTTCAGATGACCAGCGTGCGCGCGCCCGCTCGCTGCTGGAGGCCGCCGGCGTGAAGCTTTAAGCGATCGCGCGACCTCTCAACTGCCCGGAATGATGCCCTTCGGCAGCGTGAAGCAGTGGTTCGCGATCTCGCCGGCGCGCGTGAACCAGACGCGATCCCTATGCTTGTGCTCGACGCAATGCCTGATCGCCTGCTTGACCGCCCGCAGCCGGAACGGCTGTCCGACAATGAAGCCGTGCAGCGCCAGTGAGAACACCAGCGGCTGGCGCTCCGACTGTTCGAGCATTTCCTCGAACTGGTCGACGATCATCTCGGCGAACTCGCGGCCGGTCTGATCGCGGTGCGCCTGCGCGCCCGCATCGTTCAGTTCCATCGGATAGGGAACCGACAGAAGCGGCCCGGCCCGGGTCTGCATCCAGATCGGCTGGTCGTCGACCGGCCAATCGAGCAGATGGGTGTAGCCGGCCTCTTTCAGAAGATCGGGCGTGACGTTGCTTTCAAGCGCGCCGGAGCCCATCCATCCCGTCGGCCGCACGCCGACATGCTTCTCGAGGATTTCGGTGCATTCCGCGATCGAGCGGGCCTCGTCGTGCTCCCACATGCCCTGCAGCACCTCGGCGTTGGTGCGGCCGTGGCCGAGCACGTCGTCGCCACGCGCTTTGATCTTCTCGACGATCTCCGGATAGTTGTAACAGACCATGCTGTTCAGCAGGATCGACGCCGGCAGCTTCAGTTCGTCGAGCATCTCGAACAGCCGCCAGTTTCCGACCCGGTTGCCGTAGTCGCGCCAGGCGAAGTTCCGCGTCGTCTGCCGGCCGCTGCGATCCGACGGGTCCATCCCGCGGCCTGTGCCGAACGCGAAGTGCTCGATGTTGAGCGCGATATAGAAGGCAAGGCGCTTCCCGCCCGGCCATGTGTAGTCCGGCCGCTTGACGATCGGCGAGTAGGCATAGCGGCCGTGGCCGGGAAGTTTCAGCATCTACGTTCTCCTCATGCGAGATACATCTATCGCACAGCCTTCCGCGTTGCGCACGCGACCCTCGGTGAGCTACATCATGGTCGTACGTGTGCTTCCAAATCTCGGAAATGCCAGTGGCCATCGCCGGACATGGAATCGGGGCGTCCGTCCCGAGAAAGGAAGACGATCGGTTCCTGCGGGGTCAAGGACAATACGTCGCCGATATCCGCATCCCTGGCACGCGCGAGATTGCCTTTGTCAGAAGTCCGGTCGCGCACGCCCGCCTCCGCCACGTCGGCGTGCCCGAGCAATTCCGCGATGTCGTGTTCACCGCGAGCGACCTGGTAGGCGTCAAGCCGATCTCGTCCAATCCGGCGCTGCGCGGATTCAAGCATTCGACCGAGCCGATCCTCGCCTCCGACAAGCTGCGCTTCGTCGGCGAAATCGTCGCCATGTGCGTCGCACCGACGCGCGCGCAAGCCGAGGACATCGCGAGCCGGGTCACCATCGAATACGACGAATTGCCTGCCGTAACCGACATGCTCGCCGCGCAGCTGCCGGGCTCGCCGCTGGTGCACGAGCATTGGAAGGACAACGTCTTCATCGAGTTCTCGGAAAACGGCGACGTGGAAACGGCTGCCGCGTCGGCGGATATTGTCGTAACGCGGGACATCCGCACGGCGCGGCACTGCATGCTGCCGCTGGAAGGGCGCGGCGTGCTCGCCTACCGCGATCCGCGGCTGCGGCTCCTCACCGTCGTCACCTCATCGCAATTTCCGCATTCGGTGCAGACCGGCCTGTGCGAATGCCTCGGTCTCAACGACGGCGACGTCCGCGTCATTTCGCCCGATGTCGGCGGCGGGTTCGGATACAAGGGCGTGCTGAGCCGCGAAGAGGTCGCGCTCGCCTGGCTGGCACGGCGTCTCGATCATCCGGTGCGCTGGATCGAAGATTCCCGCGAGCACCTGACCGCGAACGCCAACTGCCGGGAGCATCACTACCGGATCACCGGATACGCATCGCGCGACGGGAAGCTGCTGGCCATCGATTGCGTGGGAACAGTGGATGCGGGCGCCTACTCCGTCTATCCGATCTCGGCCGGCCTGGAAGCCGCGCAGATCGCCAACCTGCTGCCCGGCCCCTATGTGTTTTCCACCTATCGCTGCCGCGCGGCAGCGGTCGCGACGAACAAGTGCCCCATCCTGGCGTATCGCGGGGTCGCGCGCACCGGCATCTGCCTTGCCATCGAAGTCGTGATGGACGCGCTCGCGCGGCAAGCCGGACTTGAGCCGTACGAATTCCGTCTCCGCAACATGGTTCCTTCCGAGCGGATGCCGTTCGACAACGTGGTCGGAAAGCACTTCGACAGCGGCGATCATCCCGAATGCCTGCGCCGCGCGATCGATGCCATCAAGCTGCCCGAGGTGCGGGCACGCCAGCGGCAGGGCGAAGCCGACGGCCGGTTGATCGGCGTCGGGTTGTCGTTCTTCGTCGAGCAGGGCGCGCACGGCACGTCCGTGCTCGCATCCTGGGGCCGTCCGATGGTCCCCGGCTACGAACAGGCGACGGTCAGGCTCACGGCCGACGGCGACATCGAGATTCGGGTGGGCACCCACTCGCACGGCCAGGGGCACGAAACGACCTACGCGCAGGTGGCGCATGAAATCCTCGGCGTCGACTACGATCGCATCAAGGTTTTCCAGGGCGACACGCTTTACGTCCCCTATTCCACCTCCACCTGGGGCTCGCGCTCGATGGTGATGGGAGGCGGGGCGGTGGCGCGTGCGTCGCGTCTGCTCGCGGCGCGCGCGAACCGCATCGGGGCCTGGCTGTTGCAGGCCGATCCGGCGAAATCCGTGGTGAAGAACGGGCAGGTGGTCGCCGACAATGCGCATGTCAGCCTGCGCGACGTGGGGCGCGCCTGGTACCTGCAGCCACAGAATCTACCGCCCGACGTCGACACCGGCGGGCTCGAAGTCACCGCCGGATATCGCGCCGACCGCGACAGCGGCACATTCACCTATGCGACGCATGCGGTCGTCGTGGCGGTCGATCCGGAAACTGGACGCATCGAGATTCTCGATTATGTCGTCGTCGAAGACGGCGGCGTGCTGGTCAATCCGATGATCGTCGACGGCCAGATCTGCGGCGGGACGGCGCAAGGCATCGGAACATGCCTCTACGAGGAGATGCCGTTCAATCCACAGGGTCAGCCGCTGGCCTCGACGCTGGCAGACTACCTCTTGCCGAGCGCCACCGAAGTCCCCGGCATTCGCATCTCGCATATGGAGACACCCTCCCCGTACACCGAGTTCGGGATCAAGGGGCTCGGCGAAGGCGGCGCGGTCGGACCGCCGGCCGCGATCGTTTGCGCCGTGAACGACGCGTTGCGGCCTCTGGGTGTGGAGGTCCACGACCTTCCGCTCACACCAGCGCGCATTCTCGCCGCCATCGCGTCCTCCGCCAAAGCCGGCGAACCCGGCAAGTAGCCGGCAAACGGCGCGCGCCGCAACCCAGCGGTGCACGGGTTGGCATGCAGCCTGCATGCACGAGCCCGAGATCGGAACCGATCATGAAGGTACAAGCTATGCTCAGGGTTTTTGCGCGTTTCTTTTCCGCGGCCTGCCTGTTATTTGCCACCGCAGCAAACGCTGCATGGCCAGAGCGGCCGGTAACACTGATCGTGCCATACGCGGCCGGCGGCATTACCGACGTGCTGGCACGTCTGACGGCGGAGCACCTTCAGACAAAGTTCAAGCAAACCTTCATCGTGCAGAACGAAACCGGTGCCGGCGGCATCATCGGTGCGGCCAATGCGGCGCGCGCCAAGCCCGACGGCTACACGCTGTTCTTCGCGCCCATCGCCTTGCTGACGCTTTCGCCGCTGACCACGAAGGTCAACTTCGAGACCAGCGATTTCGAGCCGATCTCGATCGTGGCCTCCAGTCCGTTCGCCGTGACCGTCGGCAAAGATTTTCCGGCCAGCACGATTTCGGAATTCGTCGCCGAGGTGAAGAAGAAACCGGGCAGCTACACTTACGCCTCGGCAGGGTCCGGCAGCGTCACGCACGTTGCTTCGCTGCTGTTCCTGAAGAACGCCGGCCTGAACATGGTTCATGTGCCCTATCGCGGCGTCGGGCCGGCCTTCACCGATCTGATCGGCGGCCAGGTCCATATGCTGTCGGCGAGCCCCGTCGAACTCAAGCCGTTCCTCGGTTCCGACAAAGTGAAGCCGCTCGGCATCAGCAGCAAGCAACGCTCGAAATATCTGCCGGAAGTGCCCACCATCGCCGAGACGCTGCCAAGCCCCTTTGTCGCCACCTACAATGGCCTGCTGGCGCCGAAGAACACGCCCAAGGACATCATTGATCTGCTGTCGGCCGAGATTGTTGCCGCCGAGAAGACGCCGGAGTTCCTGGACAAGCTCTCGAAGGTGGGTGTCGAGCCGGCGGGAACCACGCCGAAGGAGATGGCGGCGGAGATCGCCGCCGATACCGAGCGCTGGCGCGCCGTGGCGAGCGACATCGCACCGAAAGGGCAATGAGCTCGGACCGGTAAGGGTCGTAGCTTCCGGCTTCACTCCAGCTTGGCACCGACCTGCTTGATCAGCGTTTCCCAGTGCGCGGAATCGTGCTCGACCAGTTTGCCGAACTCGGCAGGCGACAGCGCCACCCGTTCGAAACTGTTCTTCGCGAAGAATTCCTTCGTCTGCGGAAGGTCGAGCACCTTGCTGACATCGGCGTGAATCCTCGCTGTCAGTTCCGGTGGCATGCCGGCCGGACCGAAGAGCGCGAACCAGACCGAAGTCGAGAAGCCGGGCACGCCCGACTCCGCAATCGTCGGCAGATCGGGGCGCGCCTGTGCCCGCGTATCGCCGGCAGACGCCAGGATCTTCACTTTGCCGGACTTTTCGTGATCCGCGATGCTGCTGAGATTGAGCAGCAGCATGGAGATGTCGCCCGCGAGCAACGCCTGGGCGGCCGGCGCCGCGCCGCGGTAGGGAATGTGCACAATGTCGGTGCCGGTGCGCTGCTTGAAGTCCTCCATGCTGAGATGCGCGTAGGTGCCGACGCCGTAGGAGCCGTAGTTCATGGCGCCCGGCTTGGACTTCGCGAGCGCGATCAGTTCGCGAACGTTCGCGGCCTGCACCGACGAATGGACGACCATGACCGGCGTGCCACGGCACAGCACCATGATCGGCGTGAAATCCTGTGCGCCATACGGCAGCTTGGAGAGGTGGGGATTGGCCGTGATGGTCGCATCCGAAGTCACCAGCAGGGTGAGCCCGTCCGCCGCCGAGCGCTGCACCGCGGTGGCGCCGACGGTGCTGTTGCCGCCGGGCCGGTTGTCCACGATGGCGGTCAGGCCGAGCGTTTCGGTCAGGCGCTGTGCGACGATGCGCGCCATCGTGTCGGTGACGCCGCCGGGTGAGGTCGGCACGATCAGCCGCACCTGGCCGTTTGGATAGGTCTGAGCCTGCGCCGCGCCGCAGACGACGGCGGACAACACGGCAGCGCATGCAATCCGGGTTCTGGCTGTTGCAATCAGCATCGCGACCTCCCTGTGTTATTCGACGGCGCGCTTTAACTCGCGTTGGCCCCACGTAGAACCGGCTTGCCGATGTCGAGCGGTTCGGCGTCGATCAGCACGAAGGCGACGCGCGCCCGTTTGTTGCTGCGATTGGCCCAGGCGTGGTTTGTTCCGCGCTGCACCATGATGTCGCCAGCCTTTAGCTTCACCGTCGAATTGTCCATGTCCATCTCGATCTCGCCCTCGATGACGATCACGTAGTCGATCGTTTCGGTGCGGTGCATGTGGGCGTGGTTGCCGGGCGGAAAGTCGATAACGGCGAATCGCGTCCCGTGGGGCGGCGGCGGCGTGCCGATGATACGGGCCCCCATATCCTCGGCAGCCTCGCCGACCGGCATCGTGCACGGCGTACGATCGGTGCACCACATCATGGTCGAGACTTGGCCTGGTTGCGGATATTTCGCATTGGTCGCGGGCGCGTCGAGGATGACCTTGGCGACGTTGTTCTTGTCGTGGCCGGTGACGACGCGGCGAATCGGCGGATAGTTCGGCTTATCGTTCGCCATGGCGGGGCTGCACTCCGTGAAACGGGGGTCGAGGCATTATGCGGCCGGCGACACGACGTTGGCCAGCAGAGGGCCTTGCTCGAGCGCACGGTACCGCCGGTCTCGCCGCCCATGCCGCGCCTCAGCCTGACGATCAATTCCCTCGCCGAAGATCGTGGTGTCGAGATCGCGATTCTCTTGGTCTTCGGCAGCATCCCCCGTGCCGCCCATCACGGAATGCCGAATTTCCTTCCCCCGGACCTGCCCGGACCGGGCCGGCGACCGCCACGGCGCCCCAGGCGTGCGCGCAAACCGCGAGCCCTGGCAACGCTTGCCGCCAAATAGCTGATTCAACACGACTTGCGGCTCCGCGGGACGTTCCTGCGCCATCGTGGCGGCCGCGCCGATGCGCCGCAAGGCCCGGATTTTCCACACGAAATGACTCTTGCCGTCCGGTTTGAATCCGGTGCGCTAAGGTGTTTTGAAACCCAGTGTGGCCTTTGAGCACTAGAGCGCTGTGCAATCTTCGTGTGTACTCGGGTCAGGCTTAACAGGGGAAAACAGGGGCCTACTATGAAGAAAGTTCTCGTCGCTTTGGTTGCAACTCTCGTCGCCGTGAGCGTGGCTGGCTGCGCTGCCGTTGGTAAGGGCAAGGGCAAGGCTCCGCCTCCGATCGTGACGAAGGGCTAAGTCCTTCACACCGCGAAAGGGTGCCGGCTCGCGTCGGCACCCTTCCGTATTTCTGCGATCGCAATGTCTCATGTTGCCCTTGCGAGTCCCGGCGCGGCTGCGCGGGGATTTGCGTGGCCTATCGGCGTTTGCGCCGAAAGCATCGGGCAACGGCCCACAGGCAAAGCCTTGGGCCATAGCCCTTTCCTATTGAATTTATTTACTCAAGCTGGTTGTATTTTAAGTTCCGCTTGCAAATCGGCAGGCAATTTCTCGCGCATGGAGTGCAATGCTCTCTTGGGACGACTTTCGCTATGTGAAGGCAATCGCCGATACGCGGTCGCTCGCTGGTGCAGCCGAACAACTCGGCATCAATCATTCGACGGTCTTTCGCCGGCTCGGCCTGATCGAGCAGCAACTCGGCTTACGTCTGTTCGAGCGGGGCCGCGGCGGCTATGCGCTCACCCCCTGCGGGGAGGAAATGGCGGAACTTGCCCAACGGTTGGGCGAGGATATCGTCACGTTCGAGCGCAGGGTCACGGGGCAGGACTGGCGTCCCTCCGGGGAACTCCGGATCACAACCAGTGATGTCGTCCTCCTTCGCCTGCTCAATGATGTCCTGATCGGGTTTCGCCGCGCCTATCCGGACATCGTCCTCGATATCGTGGTCACCAACCGGACGCTGAACTTGGCGAAGCGCGACGCCGACGTGGCGCTGCGAGCGACGTACCAGAGGCCGGAATCGCTGATCGGCTCCCGGCTCGCCCGCCTGGCCTGGGCGGTCTACGGTCCACGCGCGCTTGCCTCCAACTCATTCGACCCGCTGACCGACTGCCGCCGGCACAACTGGATTGCCTTCGCCGATCATTTCGCCATCGCCCGGGCGCTCAAATGGCTCGACGAACACGTCGCCGGGGAACGCATCGTCTACAAGGTCAACACCCTCGTGGGACTGGCCGAGGCATCGGCCGGCGGCGTGGGGATCGCTCTGCTGCCCTGCTTCGTCGCGGCCGCGGTGCCGGGTCTCTGCCAGCTCAGCCCCACGATTCCCGAGTTGGAAGGCGAGCTGTGGCTGCTGACGCACCCGGACCTGGGCGGCACCGCGCGGGTCAAGGCGTTCATGGATTATTGCGCGTTGGAGATTGGCAAGCGCCGCGACGTGTTGGAGTGCGGCGCCTGATCGTCACCCTCAATCGCCCGGGGCGGCCGTCCCCGGTGCGGCGAGCGACAGCGGCCGGGACGACGAGCGCGGGGCCAGGCTCGCCACGCCGCTGCTGCGGCGGGTGAAGTCGCAATACGCAAAGCCCATCCCGGTCACAGCGCCGCGGAAGCTCTTGTCGTCGGTCTTGTTGAGATCGAAGCAGGGGTCGAACGGCATGCCCTTGAGCGTGGCGCAAACCGCGGCGCCCCTGACCTGCACGGTTCCGGCCGGCAGCCACATGTTGCGGGCAGGCCCGTTGCCTTGCATCTGGATCGAGCCGATCACCGAGCCATCGCCATAGATGCGGCCCTCGCCGCGCGAGCCGTCAAAGCAGTTGAAGGCGAATACCTTGCCGACGATCAAGCGGCGCGCTCCGTCCGCATTGAGTGGCTCGGCAACCGAAGGCCCCACCGCAAGCAGCCAAGCTGCCGCGATCGCGAAACGCGCAAACATGCTGATCCCCTGCCCCTGCCGATCACCGCCCCCGGCGGTAACCACGCGTTAACTGAACGATTCGAACGTCATCATGACACAACTTGATCGCCAAATTCTGAACGAAATTGTTAGATTCGCACGACGACTCGTCCTCGCACTTTCCCCTCAATAATTTTCCGTCCAACTTCAATCACATCCGCAAGGGCGATCTCGCTGGTCATCTCGGCGAGCTTGCCGTGATCAAGATCGCTGGCGAGCCGCTGCCATGCCGTCCGCCGCCCGGCCACGGGGTGCATCACCGAATCGATACCGAGGAGCGAAACGCCGCGCAGGATGAACGGCGCGACCGACGTCGGCAGATCCATCCCGCCGGCGAGCCCGCAGGCCGCGACCGCGCCGCCGTAGCGTGTCATCGATAAGATGTTTGCGAGTGTCGTGGACCCGACGGAATCGATCCCGCCGGCCCAGCGCTCCTTGGCAAGCGGGCGCGGCTGGGCGGATAGTTCCTTTCGCTCGATGATTTCCGTGGCACCAAGCGACTTCAAGTAGGCGGCTTCTTCCGGTCGTCCCGTGGATGCCGTGACGTGGAAGCCACGCTTGGACAAAATCGCCACCGCGACCGAGCCAACGCCGCCCGCCGCGCCGGTCACCACCACCGGACCGCTGGCCGGTGTAAGACCGTACCGCTCAAGCGCCAGCACGGCGAGCATGGCGGTATAGCCCGCGGTGCCGATCGCCATCGCGTCACGCGCACTCATGCCGTCAGGCAGTGGCACCAGCCAATCGCCCTTCACGCGCGCCTTCTCGCCATAGCCGCCGAGATGGGTCTCGCCGCACCCCCAGCCGTTGAGGATCACGCGATCGCCCGGCTTCCAGGCAGGATGCGACGAGGCTTCGACCGTGCCGGCAAAGTCGATGCCGGCGATCATCGGGAAACGTCGCACCACCGGCGCCTTGCCGGTGACGGCGAGGCCGTCCTTGTAGTTGACGGTCGACCATTCGACCCGAACGGTGACGTCGCCATCCATCAGCTTGCTGTCGTCGAAGTCCGCGAGGCCGACGCTTTGGCCGGCCTCGGTCTTGTCGATCACGATCGCCTTGAATGCCGCCAAAGCCGTCCTCCCATTTTTTTTATCACGCAGGTGCGGCAACGAGGCGAGGCACCGGCCTTTCGACAATCGGCAGATTGATCAGCGCGGAGATCACGCCGAACAAAACGCCGAGCCACCACACGATGTCATACGATCCCGTGCGCTCGTACAGGATACCGCCGAGGTAGACACCCAGGAAACCGCCGACCTGATGGCTGAAGAACGCGATGCCGAACAGCATGGCCATCCAGCGGGTGCCGAACATCAGCGCCACGAGACCCGATGTCGGCGGCACCGACGACAACCACATCAAGCCGGTCACCGCTCCGTAGATCAGCGTCACCGTCGCGCTGGCCGGCAGCGTGATGAGCGCAACCACTGCCAGCGAACGCACCAAATAGATGAACGACAGGATGTAGCGCTTGGGCAGCCGCCCTCCGAGCCAGCCGGACGTCATCGAGCCGACGATGTTGAACAGCCCGATGAGCCCGAGCGTCCAACCGCCGATCTCGACGGACAGCCCGCGGTCGATCAAATAGGCGGGCAGGTGAATGGTGACGAAGGCAAGCTGGAAACCGCAGGTGAAGAAGCCCAGCACCAGCAGAATGTAGGAGCGGTGCCCGAGCGCTTCGGCCAGCGCCTGCCGGTAGGTCTGCGTCTGTGCCGGGCTCACCGCCATCGCGCCCGAATCCGGCGCGTCCGATTTCGGCGTCGCGATCGCGAACGCCAGCGGAATGATCAGCAGCAACGTACCGGCGAAAATCTGCAGCGTCGTTTGCCAGCCGAACGCATCGATCAGGCTGACGCCGAGCGGTGAGAACATGAACTGTCCGAACGACCCGGCGGCAGTCCCGAGCCCGAAGGACGTCGAGCGCCAGCTTTCCGGCAACAGTTTCGCAAACGACGAGATGATGAGGTTGAAGGAGCATCCCGACAACCCGAACCCGATCAGCACGCCGCTTGAAAGATACAGCATCCCGGGCGTCGAGGCGTGCGCCATCATGAAGATGCCGGCGGCATAAAGCAGCGCGCCCGCGATAATCACCCGGATCATGCCGAAGCGATCGGCGAGCGCACCGGAGAACGGCTGGGCGGCACCGTAGATGATGGTCTGGAGCGCAATCGAGAGCGCGAAGACATCGCGGCCCCAGCCGTGCGCATTCGACATCGGCGTCAGGAAAAATCCCAGCACCGAGCGCGGCCCGAAGCCGATCATCGCGATCAGGCAGCCGCACACGAGAATGACCGCGGGCGTGCGCCAGGAAGCGCGAGGGCCGCGCAGCGGCGGCTGGACGGCTGCCTCCGGTACGTTCAGCTTCTGCAATGCACTCTCTTTCGGTCTTGCTCGTGATGGCCGCCGGACCGGTTATGCCGGAACGGCGATGGGACGGGCCACCGGCTTCTCCACGATCGGCAGGTTGACGATCGCCGACAGGATACCGAGCAGGATCGAAAGCCACCAGACCGCGTCGTAGGACCCGGTGCGTTCGAACAGGATGCCACCCAGCCAGACGCCTAGGAACCCGCCGACCTGATGGCTGAAGAAGACAAATCCGAACAGCATGGCGAACCAGCGCGTCCCGAACATCAAGGCGACGAGGCCGGAGGTCGGCGGCACCGTCGAAAGCCAGAGCAGGCCGAGCACGGCACAGACCAGAAGCGTGGAGACGGTCGTGATCGGCAGCAGGATATAGATCAGAATCGCCAGCGCGCGGCCGAAATAGATGAAGGCGAGGATGTAGCGCTTCGGCAGCCGGCTGCTCAGCAGGCCCGCGGCGATCGCGCCGATGATGTTGAACAAACCGATGGTCGCAAGCGCCCAGCCACCCACCTCGGCCGGCAGGCCACGATCGACCAGGAAGGCCGGCAGATGCACCGCGATGAAGAATATCTGGAAGCCGCAGGTGAAGAACCCGAGCACGAGCAGCACATAGCTCCTGTGGCCGAACGCCTCGGAGAGCGCCTGCGTAACCGACTGTTTTCTCGCTGCACCCGGTGCTGGAGCGGCTTCGGACGGCATCGCGAGCGCGAGCGACAGCGGGATGATCAACAGCACGCAGGCGCCGAAGATCACCAGCGTGTCCTGCCAGCCGAAACGATCGATCAGCGCCACCGCAAGCGGCGAAAACAGGAACTGGCCGAACGAGCCTGCCGCCGTGCCGGCACCGAACGCGAAGCTGCGCCAGGACGGCGGCATCAGTTTGCCGAACGCGCCGATCACGATCGTGAACGAAGCACCCGCGAGCCCAAAGCCGATGATCACGCCGGCGGTGAGATGCAGCAGGGCGGGCGTGTTTGCATGAGCCATGGTGGCCAGACCCAGCGCATAGAGCACGGCACCCACGCTGAGCACGCGCACCGGGCCGTAGCGATCGGCAATCGCTCCGGCGAATGGTTGCACCGCGCCCCACAGCAGCATCTGGATCGCAAGCGCGAGCGAGAACACATCGCGGCCCCAGCCGTTCGCCTGCGACATCGGCGTGAGAAAGAAGCCCAATCCCGAGCGCGCGCCGAAACCGAGCGTCCCGATCAGGCAGCCGCACAGCAGGATGACGGCAGGCGTTCGCCAGCCGAGGCGAGGCGCCGTCGATACGGTCGTTGTCATGGTGATCTCCGGCGTTGATCGTTGTTATCGGTGGAGGCTCCGACGGCGCGCGGTTGCAACCGGCACAGTGCCTGGACATCGCCCTCGAAGCGCAGCCCACCGGCGCGTGCTTTGGCCAAATCGATCTCGCCGCGCAGAACCGCACTCATCAGACGTGGCATGCCGGTCATCACCGCGTCTGGATTTTCGGAGGCGCCGCAGCGTGTACGCACCGAGCCGTTCGCGACTTCGACCGTCACGGGCTCATCACCGGCACGCAGTTCGATGCGAACAGGCGGCTGATCGGGCGCGTGGTCGCGCAAATGCCGGGCCGGCATCGCAATCCAATGGGCGCAGTATGCGTCGCTCTTCGGCGCCGCCGCCAGCAGCGGCGCGCCCCAGCGCGCGATCTGTTCCATGACCCCTTCCAAAGCAGCGCCGCGCGGGGTCAGACGGAAGAGTGTCGACGCAACCGGCGGCGGCGCCTCCTCGCGTGCGATGATACCGGCCTCCTCGAGTTCGCGCAGTCGCTCGGCCAACAGATTGGTTGCGATACCGGGCAAGCCGTTACGCAGATCGGTGTAGCGGCAGGCGCCACGGATCAGCAGCTCGCGCACGATCAGCAGCGTCCAGCGGTCGCCGATCACGTCGAGCGCCTTTGCCAGCGCGCAATATTGTCCATAGGAGCGCATCATTGTTCGCCTGTATGATAACTTGAAAAACTAAAGTACAGAGTTGAAATAATCAAGCATGGCAGGCATGCGCGCTACGGCGGGCAACAGCCACAGAAGTTCGGATGAAGCTCTCAGGCCGTGGCTGGAACCGCGCGCACCACGGGCTTTTCGACGATTGGCAGGTTGATCACTGCCGACAGCACGCCGAACAGGATCGAGAGCCACCAGACCGTGTCGTAGGAACCGGTGCGCTCAAACACCACGCCACCGAGCCAGACGCCCAGGAAGCCGCCGACCTGGTGGCTCAAGAACGCAAGCCCGGCGAGCGTCGCGAGCCAACGGGTGCCGAACATCACGGCGATGATCCCTTGCGTCGGCGCCACCGTCGAGAGCCAGAGGAAGCCCATGACGGCGCCGAACACGATCGACGTGACCGCCGTGACCGGAAGCAGGATGAAGCCGAGGATCGCCAGCGCGCGGCCGAAATAGATGATCGACAGAATGTAGCGCTTGGGCATGCGATTGCCGAGCCAGCCGGACGTCAGCGAGCCCGCGATATTGAACAGCCCGATCACCGCGATGGTCCAGCCGCCGACCGTGGTCGAGAGGCCCTTGTCGACCAGATAGGGCGGCAGATGGATCGTGATGAACGCCAACTGGAAGCCACAAGTGAAGTAGCCAAGCATGAGCAGCAGATAGGAGCGATGCCGCAGCGCCTCCGACAGCGCGTCGCGCAACGATTGCGACGCCACGCTCGACGCAATCGCTTTCCCGCCGGTGGCGAGCGCGATCGAGAACGGCAGGATCAGCAGCATCAAGGCGGCAAAGGTCAGGAGCGTCTCCTGCCAGCCGGCGAGATCGATCAGCGACACGGCAAGCGGCGAGTAGAGGAATTGGCCGAACGATCCCGCCGCCGCGCCTGCGCCAAAAGCCATCGAACGCATACGCTCCGGCAATAGCTTGCCGAACGCGGACAGCACGACGCTGAACCCACAGCCCGCGAGGCCAAGGCCGACGAAAACGCCGGCCGAGATGTTGAGCATGAGCGGAGTGGTGGAGTAGGCCATCATGGCGAGCCCGATGGCATAGATGATTGCGCCCGCCCACAGCACGCGCACCACGCCGAAGCGATCCGCCAGCATCCCGGCGAACGGCTGACCGAGACCCCACAGGATGTTCTGGATCGCGATCGCAAGGCCGAACACGTCGCGGCCCCAGCCGTTGGCGCTCGATTGCGGCGTGAGGAAGAAGCCGAGCGTTGCACGCGGTCCGAAGCCGATGACCGCACAGACGCATCCGCACAGCACGATCACGGCTGGCGTACGCCAGCCGATCGCTGCCACATCGCGGGCGGACGGAACAGAAATCGTCATGGATTGCTAACCCCGGATCGAAGCAGAGCCTTGTAAGGCCTCACGTCTCCCTCCCCAAGCGAAGATTCGACGGTCGGCCCGTCGCCCGGCGCATGGCAGATCGCGAGGATGTGACCGCGGCAAATTTCCGAATAGCTGACGCGCGGGGCGCAATGGAGGCTTGCGCAGATCGGCCCACCCTCGCATAGAAAGGGGACCCACCAAGTTCGTCGCGCAAATTGCCGGACTAGAATGATGGCCTCCTCCCTGCTCTGCCCCGACGCCTTTCTGTCGCCGCTCGAGATCGACGCCGTGGTGACGCGCGCGCTCGCCGAGGACCTCGGCCGCGCCGGCGATGTCACGTCGATTGCGACCATCCCCGAGGACACGCCGGCGCGCGCCATCGTGGTGGCGCGCCAGGCCGGTGTGATCGCCGGACTGCCGTTCGTCGCGGCGACCTTTCGAAAGCTCGAGCCCGACATCACGATTGCCGCGCATGCGCGCGACGGCGCGATTGTCGCGGCGAAGACCACCTGATGACGGTGACCGGCTCCGCCCGCGCGGTGCTCTCGGCCGAGCGCGTTGCGCTCAACATCCTCGGGCGCCTCTCGGGCATTGCGAATGCGACGCACGAGTTCGTGCGGCGCGTGAAAGGCACGAAGCTGCGCATCTGCTGCACGCGCAAGACCACGCCGGGACTGCGCTCGATCGAGAAATACGCCGTGCGGTGCGGCGGCGGCTTCAATCACCGCTTCGGTCTCGACGACGCAATCCTGATCAAGGACAACCACATCGCGGTCGCGGGCGGCATCCGACCGGTGCTGGAACGCGCGCAGGCGGTCGCCGGCCATCTCGTGAAGATCGAGATCGAGGTCGATACCCTCGATCAGCTCGCCGAGGTAATCGCAGTCGGGATCGCCGACGTTGTGCTGCTCGACAACATGGATTTCGCAACGCTACGCAAAGCGGTCGCGATGGTCGCCGGCAAATTCGTGCTGGAAGCCTCGGGCGGTGTCACGCTCGACCAGATCGCCGAGATCGCGGCGACCGGCGTCGATTACGCCTCATCCGGATGGATCACTCACTCGGCGCCAAATTTCGACGTAGCACTGGACATCGAGATGTGAGAGCACCGTAATGCCCGGACTTGTTCCGGGCATCCACGACTTTCTGAGAGGCCTACGGCTTCTTCGCCACTTCCACGAGCTTCTTGGCGACTTCCGTCGTCTCGCCGTCGTCACCCCATTGCGGCGCGTCGTTGCCGTCGCCCCAGTTGCGCGGACGGTAGAAGGTGTGAACGCCGACCCGGTGCAGCTTGGTCATCTCGCGCACCCAGCCCGGATGAACCCAGTGGGCGTGGTAGTGCGTCGCCTTGCCGACTTCGGGCAGCCAGATCTTGCCGTCGAGCATCTCGTTCGCGATCACGTCTGCGCGATCCCACATGTCCGGCTCCTTCACCCGGTCGGGGATGCCGTCGCACGCGAAGGTGAACTGACAGGCCAGATGGCGGTGGGCGTTCTGATAGACCACGCCGCATACCGTGTTGGGATATTTGCCCGAGAAGGCGCGATTGAGCACGACCTGCGCGACCGCCATCTGGCCGCGCACGACCTCGCCGCGCGATTCAAAGTAGATCACCTCGGTGAGACACTTCACCGACTTGGCGCGGCTCTTCTCGTCCGCGAGGCCAAGCCGCTCGGCCGGCGTCATCGGCCGCTTGTCGGGGCCGGTGACTTCGCCCTTGGGTGCGATGGTCTCGCCACCGCGCGCGTTCGGGTCCTTGCTGACACTCTGGTTCGCACCGATCGGCGCCTGTTCGGGCGGAATCTCCTGCAGGATCGCCGGAATGTCCGTCACGGAGTCAGCCGGCGGCAGGGCCGCGAGCTTGACCTCGGCGTCCTTCGCGCCGTCATCGAATTTCGGCTCCGCACCCGGCGCCCATGGCTCGATTGCACCGACCCGCTTGCCCATGGGATCGACGCTGAAGAAGACCTGCGACGTGCGCTGCGTCGGATTTGCGACGCCGGCCGCGAAGGCGGCCGTGGCCCTGAGCGCGTCGGCCTTGCCCCTGGCGATTTCAGCTTCGACGTTGCTCTCGGCTTCGCCTGAAACCGTCGGCGCAGTCGCACGCTCGAACTTGCGGGCGTTGAGGCCGATGCGGTAATCGCCGGCGCTGGCGACCACGAAGCGATTGGATTGCTTCTCCTCCGCCGGCTGCGGCCGAACCTCGGAGACTGCCGGCTGTGCTGCGGCCGCCGCTTGCGCAACCTGCTCGGCCGGCTGCTGAGCAATCTGCTCCGGAGCCTCCACCTGGGCGGCCGACTGCAATGGCGCATCCTGGCGGCGCGCAACGTTCGCGGCCGCCGCCATGCTTTCGACTCGTGCGGTCTTCGAAATCTCCTGGCTGCGCGTCGCCTTCGCTGCTTCCTGCGTCCGAGCAAGCTTTTCGGAGGCCTTCTGCCGCGCTTCCTGGATGCGAGCCGTCCTCTCGGCGCGCCGCTCTTCCTCGCGCTGCGCGCGCGCAAGCCGCTGAGCCTGCCGGCTCGTCGATTTTGCCTGCCGCGTCCGTCCGGGCCTTTCAGCCCGCTTCTGCGTAGTCTGTCTCGTCTCCGCGACCCGCTCGGCCGGCTTCGGATCCGCCTTCGCCTGGCGCGTGGCCTCCTCCGCCAGTTGCTGCTCGGCTTGCTGCGTCGGCTCGCTTTCGGCCGGCGGTTGCACCTCGGCCTGCCGCGTCTGCACTGTCTGCTCGATCTGCAGTGCGAGTTGTCTTTCCGCTTCCACCATCTGCTCGGATTCGACGACCGTCACCCGAGGCGCGGCGGACGGATTGTCCGTCGCTGGCACGTCGACGGCCGGCGCATCGGCGGCCGGCGCGACCGCGACCTGCTGCGCGACGGGATCGGCGGACGACAGCGTCTCCGTGGCCGGAGCGACCGCAACCTGCTGCGCGGGCGCCTCCGTGGCGGCGCTCGGGTCGGCTTCCGCCTGCTGCACCGGCGGCACGGCAAGGCGATTGCCTTTGGACGCAACGTTATCGTTCTTGCGCGCCGTAGAGGTGAGCTGGTCGCCCTTGCGGCTGCGATCGACCCATGGGTTCACGCCCTCGGGCGCGAACAGGACGGTGCCTTCGCGCAAAATCCGGTCGCGGATCGAATTGGTGATCTCCGGGCCGTTTGGATCGAGGCCGGCGAGCGTGAATTCCACCGGCGGCTTGATGCCGTAGCCGGACATCGGCGACAGGTTGAGATTGGCCCCATGAGACGCGCCGTATTGCGAGGCGCGACTATGTTTCTGAGGACGATCGAGCGTTGCGGCATCGCGCGTGATCAGCGCGGCGAGGTCTTGATGAGCGACCTCACTCGGCAACAGCAGGAACGTCAGGATTCCGACGCCAAACGTGCCCGCTAGGACACCGCTCGGCCGGTATACCGGCGCAGACATATGTGTGTGTTTCCCCCGAAACGACCCGGGGATACTCACGGCCGCAAAGGGCGGCGTTAAGGCGCAAATGCGACAGTTTTGGCCAATCCTTAGGTAACCTTGCACGCCCGTTAAGGGCTGTGGATATCGATAGTCAGCAGCGAAAACATGCGTGTTACCGCGCCGACACGCCGATCGCGCAAATATCTGCGGTCACGTCGCAGTCAAAGATTTGTCCAAATTGAAATCGGCAGCGGCACGATTTGTCACATTCGAACGAGCCGCGCTCGGCAAGATTCGGTTAACGCGACCTGGACCTCATGCCGAGGAGCGCACGAAGTGCGCGTCTCGCCTTTCGCATACGCCGTTCGTGCCGCGGGCTCCTCAGGATGAGGGCGGAACGAGCTCGCGGCGAAGAGCAAGGTGACCACATGGCAAAGGCCCGCCCAGGGCATCACTGCATCTTGATGCCCTTGTCGGCGAAGTACTTCAGCGCGCCCGGATGCCAGGGCGTGGGCGAGTTCTCGGTGCGCTGGTACTTGTAGTCGATATTCTCGGCTTCCTTGTGGACGGCGACGAGGTCGGCCTTCTTGTCGAAGATCAGCTTGACGATGGCGTAGGCGGTGTCGTTGTCCATCTTGTCGTTGGTGATGAGAATGTTCTGCACCGTCGCAATCTTGTTGTCGGTGTCCTGGCCCGGATACATCTTCGCCGGGATAACGTCGGTGATGTAGAGTTTGCCGTACTTGGCATTCATCTTGTCGACCACCTCGCTGTGATCGATCATCTTGATCTTCACGCCAGGCGTGGCGCCGAGGTCGGTGACGGCGGCGGTCGGCAGGCCGCCCACCCAGAAGAAGGCGTCGATCTTCTTGTCCTTGATGGCATTGACCGACTCGGCGACGCCAAGCCGCTCGCGCTTCATATCCTTGTCTTTGTCCAGGCCGGCCGCCTCGATGACGCGAAACGCCATCACTTCGGTGGCGCTGCCGGGCGATCCGGTCGACACCCGCTTGCCTTTGAGGTCCGACATCTTGGTGATGCCGGTGCCCTCGATGCTCACGACGTGCATGCGGTTGGGATAGAGCACCATCAGGGTGCGCACCGCGACCTTGTTGCCCTTGAACTTGTCGACGCCGTTGACGGCGTCGAGCGCGGCGTCCGCCATCGAGAAGGCGAGTTCGCTCTGGCCGGTGCCGATGAGCTTGAGATTGTCGACCGAGCCGCCGGTCACCTCGGCGGTCGCCTGGAAGCCGGGCATGTTTTTCGAGATGACGTTCGCCAGTCCGCCGCCAAGCGGGTAATAGACGCCGCCGGTGCCGCCCGTCGCGATCGCGAGCGTCTTCTGCTGCGCGAGCGCCGCGCCCGCAAGAAGCACCGCGCCAATCGCTACGGCACAAGTGACGAAGCTACGTGTGGTTCGCTGAGACACGGTCGTTTCTCCCTGTCAGGTTTATTCTGGTCTTATCCTTTGGCCGCGGCCGGTGGACGGGCGAGCGACAGGAATTGTTTTATCAACAACGCGATGCAGATCGCCAGTCCGAGCGGCGCGGGGTGCGGCACGTCGTAGCCGGAAATCCGCTCCGCCAAAGCTTCGAGCAGACTTGGGAACACAAGCAAAAGGCCCGCAAACACCCACAGCACCCGCTCGGCCGTGGTGTTCTGTCGCAGCGCCCAGTTCTGCGCAGCGGCGGCGAGCGCGCCCAGGCCGGCCGCGGTCTTTGCCGTGATCAGCAGGATGTCCCAGACCGAGCCGTCCTTGGGAATCTTCATCAACAGGCCGACGCCCTGCGGGTCGAGCACGAACACGAACGGCACCAGGAACGCCGGCAGCGTGTACTTCCAGGCCTGCAAGGTCGTGATGTAGGGATCGCCGCCCGTGATGGCGGCGGCCGCGAACGGCGACAGCGCGGTCGGCGGCGACACTTCGGAGAGCACCGCGTAGTAGAAGATGAACATGTGCGCGGCGAAGTCGGGCACGCCGAGCTTGGTCAGCGCCGGCGCCGCGATCACCGCGCAGATGATGTAGGACGCGGTCACCGGCACGGCGAGGCCGACGATCCACACGACGAGCGCCGTGTAGATTGCCGTCAGCAGCAGGCTGCCGCCCGCGTAGTCGAGCACGATCGACGAGAACTTCAGTCCGAGCCCGGTGAGCGTGACGACGCCGACGATGATGCCGGCCGACGCGCAGGTCGTGGCCGCGCTGAGCACGCCGATCGAGCCGTCGGAGAGCGTGCGCGCGAGCTTCTTGGTGCGCAGCGTCTCCTCGTTGCCGACGTTCATCAGTCCGAGAACCGCCAGCCCAGCGAGCAGCACCAGAATGAATGCCGGCAGATAATATCCGACCAGATCGGTCATTCCCGGCCAAGCGACCGGCGGGATCTGGACACGCAGCAGCGCGTTGACGAGAGGCGTCAGCACATCGATCAGCGCCGGCGCCAGGATCACGGCCGAGATGACCAGCAGCGGTAGCAGCAGGCGTCGTGGCCCAAGCGACGTTTCCGGCGTGATCGCGCTCAACAGGAAGCACATCAGCACGCAGTAGAACACGGCGAGCATCGGCGAGAAGCCGGCGATCATGAAGACGATGACGGCGATCAGCGACGTAAAGTGGAAGCCATAGCGCTTGAGCAGCGCCCCGAGCGCCATCGGTTGCTGGTAGGTGACGGCGCCCGCGCCGAAGCGCTTGGCGTCCAGCTCGACCATGAACAGCAGCGACAAATAGTAGAGGCAGGTCGGGATGGTCGCCATCCAGATCACGTCGAGGTAGCTGATCTTGAGAAACTCGGCGATCAGGAAGGCGGCGGCGCCGAGCACCGGGGGCGACAGGATGGCGCCAAGCCCGCCGGCCGCGAGCAGTCCGCCCGCCGCGTTCTTCTCGAAGCCGGCCTGCTTCATCATCGGGTAGGCGACGGCGCCGATCGTCACCGTGGTGGCGACGCCCGAGCCCGACGGCCCGCCGAGCAGGAACGATGACAACACCACGGTGCGGCCGGCGCTGTTGGCCTTGCCGCCGGTCAGCGCCATCGAGAAGTCGATGAAGAATTTTCCCGCGCCCGAGTGCTGCAGGAATGCGCCGTAGATCGTGAACATGATGATCAGGGTCGCCGACACGTCGACGGCGACGCCGAAGATGCCTTCGAGCGTGATGAACAGATGGCCGACGAGTCGCGACAGATCGTAGCCGCGGTGCGTCCACGGCGGCGGCAAGTGCGGCCCGGCCATGGCGTAGACGATGAAGAGGATGCCCACCGCCGGCATGATCCAGCCGGTGGTGCGGCGGGTGGCTTCCAGCAGCAGCACGATGAAGATCACGCCGAGCACGACATCGAGCCGGTCGGGCGAGGTGGCGCGGTCGGTGAACTCTTCGCCGCCGGCGATGGCGTAGATCAGGATGCCGACGCAGGTCGCGGCCGCGATCACATCCCACCAGCGGATGGAATTGCGAAAGCGCATCGAGACTGGAAACAGCAGATAGCAAAGCACCAACACGAAGGCGACGTGCGTGTAGCGCAGCGGCTGCGTCGGCACGATGTCGAAGGCGGCATAGAGATGAAACAACGTCATCGCGATCGCGATCGCGGTCACGGTCAGGCCCGCCCAGCCGGTGAGCCGGTTGGCGGCGCCCTCCTCCTGCTCGATGAATTCTTCCGCCTTGCGCAGCGCCTCGTCGGAGATCGCGCCCTCGCTGACCAGCCGCGGATCGGGCGTTGACGTTTGGTCCGCTACCGCGGATTTGCCTTCCTCGGCCATGCTCCCCTCACTTCCGCTCTTGTCGGCGTTGGCCGGACGCTATCACGCAGTATGGGAGCTGAGTACCCGACTAAAGAAGCCGCGAGGGCCGATCGAGCCACGGCGTCCCCTCCCCCGCTTGCGGGAGAGGGAGCAGACCGAGCACGCGGAAAGTCCTGGCAGACCGAGCGAGCGGAAAGTCATCGATCTACGATTGGCAGCGATCACGCCTGACTGGCCGCGGACTTGCCGAGCGCCGCCTGGGCCGCGGCCAACCGCGCGATGGGCACGCGGAACGGCGAACACGACACGTAGTCGAGCTTGACCTCGTGGCAGAAGGCGACCGAGGCGGGATCGCCGCCGTGCTCGCCGCAGATGCCGACCTTGAGCTTTGCACGTACCTTGCGCCCACGCTCGACGCCGATGCGCACGAGCTCGCCGACACCGTCGCGGTCGATCGAAACAAACGGATCGATCGGCACGATGCCGCGCGCCACGTAGGTGCCAAGGAAACTCGACGAGTCATCACGGGAGATTCCGAACGTCGTCTGCGTCAGGTCGTTGGTACCGAACGAAAAGAATTCCGCGCTCTCGGCGATCTCGCCGGCGCGCAGCGCCGCGCGCGGCAACTCGATCATGGTGCCGACCTGGTACTTGACCCGGGTTTCCGTCTCAAGCGCGACCGCCTGCGCCATGGCGTCGATGCGGGCCTTGACGAGATCGAACTCGAGCTTGGTGGCAATGAGCGGCACCATCACCTCGGGCACGACCGGCCTGCCGGTGCGCTTGCCGACCTCGACGGCCGCCTCGAAGATGGCACGCGCCTGCATCTCGGCGATCTCCGGATAAGCGATCGCCAGCCGGCAGCCGCGGAAGCCGAGCATCGGGTTGAACTCGGCGAGTTCGCGCGCGCGGTCGGCGAGCTTGCGCGGGTCGGCGTTCATCGCCGCCGCGACTTCGGCGATCTCCTCCTCGGTGTGCGGCAGGAATTCGTGCAGCGGCGGATCGAGCAGGCGGATGGTCACCGGAAGGCCGCGCATGATCTCGAAAAGCTCGGCGAAATCGGCGCGCTGCATCGGCAGAAGCTTGGCGAGCGCGGCGCGGCGGGACTTCTCGTCGTCGGACAGGATCATCTCGCGCACCGCACGCACGCGATCCTCTTCGAAGAACATATGCTCGGTGCGGCAGAGCCCGATGCCCTCGGCGCCGAATTTCAGCGCGACGCGAGCGTCCGCCGGCGTATCGGCGTTCGCGCGCACACCGAGCTTGCGGACCTTGTCGGCCCAGCCCATCAGCGTGCCGAACTCGCCCGACAGCGCAGGCTCGATCATCGGCACGCGGCCGGCCAGCACCTGGCCGGTCGAGCCGTCGATGGTGATGAGATCGCCCTGCTTGAAGCGGTGATTGCCGACGCCCATCGTGCCGGCCGCATAATCGACGCGCAGCGAGCCCGCGCCCGAGACGCAGGGCTTGCCCATGCCGCGCGCCACCACGGCGGCGTGCGAGGTCATGCCGCCGCGCGTGGTGAGGATCCCCTCGGCGGCGTGCATGCCGTGGATGTCCTCGGGCGACGTCTCGACCCGCACCAGGATGACGCGCTTGCCTTGCGCCTTCAGCGTCTCGGCCTCGTCGGCCGAGAACACGATCTCGCCCGAAGCCGCGCCGGGAGACGCCGGCAGCCCGGTCGCGATGATCTGCCGGTCGGCGGCGGGATCGATGGTCGGATGCAGAAGTTGGTCGAGTGCCGCGGGATCAATGCGGGTGACGGCCTCCTGGCGGGTGATGAGGCCTTCGTTCGCCAGTTCGACCGCGATCCTGAGCGCGGCCTTGGCCGTGCGCTTTCCGGAGCGGGTCTGCAGCATCCATAGCTTGCCCTGCTCGACGGTGAACTCGAGGTCCTGCATGTCGCGGTAGTGCTTTTCGAGCACGCCGTAGATGCGGGTCAGTTCCTTGAACGCCGCCGGCATCGCGCCTTCCATCGACGGCTTGTCGGAGCCCGCCTCGCTCTTCGCGACTTCGGTGATCTCCTGCGGTGTGCGGATGCCCGCGACTACATCCTCACCCTGGGCGTTGATCAGAAACTCGCCGTAGAGCCGCTTCTCGCCGGTCGACGGATTGCGCGTGAAGGCGACGCCAGTGGCCGACGTCTCGCCCATGTTGCCGAACACCATGGCCTGCACGTTGACGGCCGTGCCCCAGCTTTCCGGGATGGCGTGCAGGCGACGGTAGGTGATGGCACGCTGGTTCATCCAGCTCCCGAATACGGCGCCTATTGCTCCCCAGAGCTGCTGGTGCGGGTCCTGCGGGAACGGCTTGCCGTGCTCCTCCTCGAGGCGCTCTTTGTAGCGCGCGACGAGATCGACCCAGTCGTCCGCCGTCACGTCGGTGTCGAGCATGTAGGCGTTGCGATCCTTGAGATCGTCGAGAATCTCCTCGAAGTGATGATGGCCGACGCCGAGCACCACGTCGGAATACATCGTGATGAACCGGCGATAGCTGTCATAGGCGAAGCGCTTGTCGCCGGATTTCTGCGCCAGCGCCTCGACGGTCTCGTCGTTGAGACCGAGGTTGAGCACAGTGTCCATCATGCCGGGCATCGACGCGCGCGCGCCAGAGCGAACCGATACGAGCAGCGGGTTCGCCTTGTCGCCGAACGTCCGGCCGGTGACGCGGCCGACCTCGGCGAGCGCGGCGCTCACCTGCCGCTCGAGGTCGGCGGGATATTTGTCACCGTTGGCGTAGTAGTGGGTGCAGACCTCGGTGGTGATGGTGAAGCCGGGCGGCACCGGCAGGCCGAGGCTTGCCATTTCGGCCAGACCCGCGCCCTTGCCACCGAGCAGGTTGCGCATGCCGACTTTGCCCTCGGCCTTGCCGCCACCGAAGCCATAGACCCATTTGCCCTTGCTGGATTTGCCGGGCTTCGGTTTAGCCACAGACTTCGGCTTGGCAGCGGACTTGGGCTTGGCAGCGCGCTTGGGCTTCACGGCAGGCTTGCGCGCCGGCGCCTTGCGGGCGGTGGCAGGCGTCGTCTTCTTCGATGTCGGGCGAGGCGATCTGGCCATGGAGTCACAGGGTTACTGGCGTGGGGCCGCTAGAGACCACGGCCTCGCCGGATGAAGCAAGCCCGCAGGTTGCCGATGGGTTCCAAATCACCCCGTGAAGTGGTGGATGGCGTTGAGGCCGACGAGCCCAATGAAGATCAGGTAGAACGCGACGATGTAATTCAGGAGCCGCGGCATGAGCAGGATCAGAATGCCGGCAATGAGCGAAACGAGCGGCGAAAGGTGATCGATCGAAAGGGTCATGGAAAGCTCCCGGGAGCGGCCCGCAGGATCGCGGCCCCGCGCACTCATGCACCCCGGCGCGCGCCGATCAAGCCCAATACGGCTTGTCCGCGCGCGTTCGGCTAACCTATGATTGGGTCCGCTCGATAAGCCCGGTTTGTAGGCGCGTAGCGGGCTTGGGGGAGACGTTCATGGATAAGATCAATCTCAGCGCGCCGACCATGCCGGTATTCCTGGTGTCGGTCGCGCTCGCACTTCTTGCGCTCATCGGGCACTTCGCCTCGGCGGGCATCCTCACGACGCAGAAATTCTGGATTGCGATCCTGGCCTACGTGGTGCTGCTGATCGGTAACCTGTTCAAGGGGCTGTAGCGCTCCCCGCCGATATGAGACGCACAGCGCCGTAAGACTCGCCTGATCGGCTCCCTCTCTCATCGGGAAGGCGACCAGGAGAGGATTTCGGTCTGACGAGAATCCCCCAGCCCTCTCTCCAAGCCGGGAGAGGGAGCATAGCGAGTTTGCGGCACAACATCGCCCCGATGGACCTCCACACCGCCGGCCACCGCCAAGGCGTCGTCTGCGCGCCGCATTCCGCAGCCGTCGAGGCCGGACGCGCCGCGCTCGCCGAAGGCGGCAATGCGCTCGAGGCCATGGTGGCGATGGCGGCGATGATCGCCGCCGTCTATCCGCACATGAACCACATCGGCGGCGACGGCTTCTGGCTCGTGCGCGAGCCGTCCGGCCGCGTCCGCGCGCTGATGGCGGCGGGTCGCGCTGGCGCCAATGCCCGTCCGGAACTCTATCGCGAGTACGAAACGATCCCGCCGCGCGGACCGCTCGCAGCACTCACGGTGCCGGGCGCGATCTCGGGCTGGATGCTGGCGCTCGAAGCCGCCAAAGCTCATGGCGGGCGTATTCCCCTCCCCGACTTGCTTGCGCCCGCGATCCGCGCCTGCGCGGAGGGCTACGTCGTCACCCGCAGCCAGGCACGCCTTACAGCGGAGAAACTCGCCGAACTGCAGGACGTGCCCGGCTTCGCGGCAACATTCCTGCTCGATGGCAAGCCGCCGGAGACGGGCCAGACGCTTAAGCAGCCGGCGCTCGCGACCACGCTCGACCATCTCGCACATGCCGGGCTCAACGACTTCTACCGCGGCGATGTCGGGACGCGAGATCGCCGCCGACCTCGACCGCGCCGGCAGCCCGGTGACGCGCGGCGACCTAACCTCCTGTCATGCGACGCTCGCCGAGCCGCTGTCGGTCGAGATCGACGTCGGCACGCTGTTCAACACGCCACCGCCGACGCAGGGGCTCGCGTCGCTGATGATTCTCGCGCTGTTCGATCGGCTACGGGCGGCCGAAGCCGAGAGCTTCGAGCACGTGCACGGGATCGTCGAGGCGACCAAGCGCGCCTTTCGCGTGCGCGACCGCGAGATCACCGATCCCGCGCGCCTGCCGCAACCGCCCGACCGCTATCTCGATGCGAAATTTCTCGATGCGGAAGCCACGAAGATCGACCCGCGCAAGGCCGCGCGCTGGCCCGCTCCCTACGGTGAAGGCGACACCATCTGGATGGGCGCCGCCGACGCCTCGGGCCTCGTCGTGTCCTACATCCAGTCGCTCTACTGGGAGTTCGGCTCTGGCGTCGTACTGCCGCGCACCGGCGTGCTGATGCAAAACCGCGGTGCGAGCTTCTCGCTCGATCCCGGCGCGCTCAATGCGCTCGCGCCCGGCCGTCTGCCGTTCCACACCCTCAACCCGGCGCTTGCGGTGCTGCGCGACGGTCGGATCATGGCCTACGGCGCCATGGGCGGCGACGGCCAGCCGCAGACGCAAGCCACATTGTTCACGCGCCATGTCCGCTATCGCATACCGCTCGAACGCGCGATCGATGCCCCGCGCTGGCTGCTCGGCCGCACCTGGGGCTCGACGCACACCAATCTGCGCATGGAGTCGCGCTTCGACGGCAACCTCGTCGAGCGGCTGTTGGCGGCCGGCCACGATGTCGATGTGCTTCCCGAGCCTTATTCCGACGTCATGGGCCACGCCGGCGCGGTCGTGCTTCATTCCGCCGGCACGCTGGAAGGCGCCCACGATCCGCGCGCCGACGGCGGCGCTGCCGGATTGTGACGCTGATGAGAATGCGTGCGGTTCTCATCTGAGAAAGTACGCCGGTTTTCGCGCCTCCATTTGGCCGCAGTCCATGATATCGTCGCGGCAAGCACTCCCTCTTGCCCAGGCCATCCCATGTTTCATCGCATTTTATCGTGGAGTTCTTGCCATTGCGGCCGGTCTCGCGATCGCAACCACATCGGCATCCGCCCACCCGCATGTCTGGGTCACGGTGAAGAGCGAACTCGTCTACGCACCCGACGGCACGCTGACCGGCGTGCGGCACGCCTGGACGTTCGATGACATGTTCTCAACATTTGCCACGCAGGGGCTCGAGGCAAAGAAGAAGGGCGAGTTCACCCGCGAGGAGCTCGCGCCGCTCGCGAAGGTCAACGTCGAGTCGCTCAAGGAATACGACTTCTTCACCTACGCCACCGCGAACGGCAAGAAGGTGGAGTTCAAGGAACCGGCCGAAGGCTCCTACCTGGTCTTCGATCCCAAGGAGACCGTGCTGACGCTGCATTTCGAGCTGCCTTTGAAGGCGCCGCTCAAGGCGACGGATCTCAGCATCGAAGTCTTCGACCGGGAATATTTCGTCGACTTCAGCCTCGACGAAAAAGACCCGATCAAACTCGCCGGCGCGCCGGCGCTGTGCAAGCTCACCATCGGCAAGCCGCAGGAGATGGGCGCAGCGCTTCAGCAGCAGTTGAGCCAGCTCGGCCCGGATCAGCGCGATCCGTCATTGACCGTCGGCTCCGAATTCGCCAACAAGATCCAGGTCAAATGTCCATGAAGAAAACCGTCGTCGGGGGGCGACTGGTTCACTTTCTCATCTTGTTCGTAACGGTCGTTGCTGGCGCGCTGCTCGTTGCCGGCGTCCTCGATACTGTACTCGCGCAGACCGGTCCATTCGGTGCGCCACGCCCGCCATCGGCACCGGCCGCACCCGCAACCGGCGTGATCGGCTGGATCCTCGCCAAGCAGGCCGAATTCTACAAGCAGTTCTCCGGACTGATCCGCGCCGCCAAGTCGGACGGCAGCGCCGCCTGGAGCCTGTTCGGCCTGGCGTTCCTCTACGGCATCTTTCACGCCGCCGGTCCTGGACACGGCAAGGCGGTAATCTCCTCCTACATGATCGCCAACGAGGAGACCTGGCGGCGCGGCGTCGTGCTGTCGTTCGCCTCGGCGCTGTTGCAGGCGCTGGTCGCCGTGGTGTTCGTCGGCATCGCGGCGGCGTTCCTCAACGCCACCGCCGCGACGATGAAGTCGGCGGTCGATTGGATCGAGATCGTGAGCTACGCGCTGATTATCCTGATCGGCGCGCGGCTGTTATGGGTGAAGGGCCGCGCCTTCATTTCCGAAGCCCGGCGGCTGCACAGCCCGAAGACCGTCGGCGCCGCCGCGACGCCCGCGCATCAACTGCACGACCATCACCATGGTCACAGCCATCACGATCATCACACTCACACCGGGCACGTCATTCGCACGATGATCATTCCCACGATCATGGGCACGATCACCACGAACATGATCACCACGATCACGGCGACCACGCACACCACCATCACGACCACGACGGCGAAGCCTCGGCCTGGGGCCACGCGCATGCGCCGGAGCCCGAAGAACTCGCCGGCCCCGGCGGCTGGAAGCGCGGGCTGTCCGCCGTGGTCGCCGTCGGGCTGCGGCCGTGTTCGGGCGCGATCCTGGTGCTGGTTTTCGCACTGGCGCAGGGACTGTTCTGGGCCGGCGTCGTTGCGACCTTCGTCATGGGACTTGGCACCGCGATTACGGTCGCGGCGATCGCGACTCTCGCGGTCGGCGCCAAGGCCTGGGCGAGCCGTTTCGCCGGCATGCGTTCCGGCTACGGCATGCTGGCGATGCGCGGCATCGAGGTCGGCGCCGCGGTGGTGATCCTCGCCTTCGGTGCGCTGCTCCTCACCGGCTACATCGCCAGCGAGCGCATGGTCGGACTTTAGGCGCCGACAATCCCGGCGAAGTCTTCGGATTTTTCAGTTCATGCCCGCATCCGGTGTCCGCCCAGACTTGGCGAGGCCACATTGCTGAAGCACACACCGTTGCGGCCCTGCGCTTTCGCGGAATAAAGCGCTATGTCCGCGTTCTCCACCAATTGCGCGGCCGTCGTCTTGCTGGATGGGATCATCGTTGTCACGCCAAGGCTGATGGTAACAATCTGATGCTCGCTCTGCGCGTGTAAAATCTGTAGAGCCGTGACCTTTCGCTGGATGGTATGTGCGATTTGCGCGGCGCCGCGCTCGTCAGTGTTGGGCAGCAAAACAGCAAGCTCTTCGCCGCCGTACCGCGCAGCAATATCACCAGGCCGCTGCACGGTTTCGTCGACCGTCTTGGAGATGACCGCGAGGATACGGTCACCCTCAGGGTGGCCATAGGTGTCGTTGAAGCGCTTGAAGTAGTCGATATCGATCAAGATGAGCGACAACGGTTTGCCGTCCCGCGCGCCACGTTTCCACTCGCGCGTTAGGGCCTCGTCGAAACCCAGACGGTTGACGAGCTTCGTCAGGGCGTCTTTCCGAGCGAGCGCAGCCGCGGCTTGCTCGGCGCGCTCGCGCCGCCGCAGCTCGGAAATGAACATGGAGACGAGGATCAGGATGCTCGCCGCCATCAGGGTGAACACGACAGCCAGGATTTTGACCTTCGACCACCATGGCGCCAGGACATCAGCCTTGGAGAGGCTGACCTGCACGACAAGCGGGAGGTGCGCGACACGGTGGTATGCGTACAAGCGCGGGATACCGTCGATGGAACTTGTGCTCTGGAACGAGCCGCCCGCTCGCAGCGGCAGGTGCTGGAAGACAGGCGCGCTGCTCAGGTCTTCTCCGATCAGGCTGTTGTTCCCGCGGCTCCTGATCAGCAAAATGCCATCGTCGCGAAACAGCGTGATGATGCCACGCGCTCCGAGGACAACTTCGGTAAACTGATTTTTGAAATAATCGAGCTTAAGAACACCCGAAACAATCCCACCAAAGCTGCCATCAGGGTTTGTCACCCGTCGGCTGATCGAAACGCTCCAGGCGTTTCCCTGCAATCGGGCCTGGAACGGGCGGCTCACGTAAAGACCGACATCTCGCTCCGCATTCTGATGCACCTTGAAATATTCGCGGTCGGCGAAATTTCCGGCCCTGACTTGCGCGCTGAGCGAGTCAAGGACGATCGTTCCGTCCTTGTCCAGAACCACCAGCGCCCCAAGGCCGGGGGCCGTTGCGGAACGGTCGAACAGGGCAAGTTGACGCAGCCGGGGAGGGAGGTTCATCACATCCGGGTCTTTGATGCCGTCCAGGACAGCCTGCAAAGACAAGTCGAACAGTTCGACGTTGCGGGCGATGTCGCTCTCGACCAGCGTGACGATGTTCTTGGCAGACTGGACGTTCAGCGCGAGGGTCGAATCGTAGTAATCGCGGGCGACAGCGACGAAGAAGAGCAAGTTGATCAACAGGCCAGCCGCAGTCGCGCACCAAATAAATTTGGGGCTCGCGCGTGTGAAATCGCGAAGTCGAGACAGGTCCAGCACATCGAGAATCCGGCACTCGATGTCGGTTTACGCCGTCATGGATAATGTCAGGTAAGACGGATCGTTAAACCGCGGACTCGGATGCTCCTGAGATTAACAGCGGCCTAACGTGAAAAGTCCCATTTCTCAGCCGGCAAAATCGTCCGGCTTGAGTTCGATCGGCTGGCCGTGCGGCGTGCGGTCGGCGGCGCGGTCCCAGGCATCGTGATAGCGCGCCAGCATCTGCGCGTTGGTCACACCCTTCTCGGCGACCAGCCGTTCGAGCGTATTGAGCCAGTGATGGTAATAGGTCTCGCCGGTGTCGGGATCGCCCGCTGCCTGCGCGCGCTTGATCTCATTGGCGAGCGTCGCGGCCCATTCCGGCCAAGTGAAGAGACCGCGCTCGTGCAGCGCGAGCGCCATCGCGAACGCCTGCGCCTGCCACGGTTCGCGGAACACCGGCCCCTCGGCATCGCGCGGAATGCTCGGGATCGCCTCGGTGGCGCGGCGGGCGGCAGCCGGATCGACTGTGGTCATCTCACGCCGGCTCCAGGTACGGCTCGAACGCCTCGATCGAGACCGTGAGACCGGCATCGGAATTCTCGCCCCACAATTCGCGCCCGTCGAACACGACGGTATAGAGCCACTGCGGATTGTCGCCCTCCCCGAGCGCCGCGGTATCGGGATAGACGTGGCAGCCGCGCACATGCTCGATCACGCCCGACTTGCCGCGGGCATAGCGCGGCAGCCGTGTGTGCGTGACCGGATGAATGTTCTTCGCGCGAACGCGGTCGCCGACCTTGAAGCCGGGCGGCACATTGGTCGGCCGGCCGTACTTGTTGCGGTTGAGCGCCGGCTCGATGTTGTCGGCGGTCAATTTGCGTTTGAGCGGCGGACCGGAACGCAGCGAGTGGCCGGCCGCCATCTCGTCCTCGCCAATCAATCCGCGGCCGATCAGCATCTCTTCGAGCCGCACCGCCCATTTCTTGTAGTAGGACGCGGTGAGATAGAACGCCGGCGGAAACAGCTCGATCGCGTAGCGCGTCTGGTCGATCGTCCACAGGCCCGCGTAGCTCATGGCGCGATTGAGCGCGAGCGCGCGGCCCTCCCAAGGGGCGTGAAACGGCGGCTCGTTCGGCTCGGGCTCGACCTTGCCGAAGCCGTGCATGCCGCCCATGTCGTGGATGCCGTCCATCAGTCGACCTCCGCCCGTACGGGCTCGTGTGCTGCGAGCCATGTTGCCAGCGCCTTGGGCCTGACCTCGCCGTCCACCGCCTTGATCTGACGCAGCGCTACGCGAACGTTCGTGCGCGCGAAGCGATTATTCGTGATCGAAATGACGGACGGATCGTCTCCGGCCGCGACCGCCGCGAATACCCGCCGCTTGATCGCAAGAAAATTCGGGTCACCGAACCGGCCCAACATATCCTGGAACGCATCGAAGCGCGCGCGATCGAACCGTCTGACCTGCCCTTGCCCATCCTTGGCCGGATGCGCCGGGTAGAGGTGCGCACAGGGAACGAACCCTTCCGGGATCGGCTCGGTGGCCGCGTGAGTCCGCCGGTGGCGAAGCAGATTCGGCAGCACGTGGGTGTGCGGGCCTTCGGGGCTCTCGCCGTCATGCGGCGGAATCGGCTGGTAGACCTCGATACGCCCCAGGCGGCTGATGAAAACGCGGTGCGGGCTCGACGCCAGGATCACACCCATCGCCGGATTGCCCGCCGCCAGCACGGGCTGTCCGCAATGCGCCCGCAGTTGCGCGGCCACGTTCGGATCGCCGACACGGACGCAGACATCGGCCTGCATCGCCTCGATGCCGAGATCGAACAGCACCGCGTCGCGATCGCAATCGCGTAGCGCGCCGCTGTCCGGCCCAAGCTCCGTGAGCACCGGCCGCCGGTTCATGAAGCATGCATCCTCCGGTAGGCAAAGGGCGATGCGATGATTCCAGCTTTCCTTGGTGGTGGTCTCGAAAGCAACGGGCCGCATGTCCGGCCGCGGCTCGATGCGGATGCCGCCGCGCGGCGTGACCGCCGATAGGGACACGGCGTGGCGTTCAACATCCACCCGCTCGTCCTCATCCCGCGCAAACTCGGCAATGGCGCCAAAGGTCCCGAGGCTCCATTGCGTCTCGTGGTCCGCCATCTGGGCGGCGAGAAACGTCGCGACGTTCGATGTGTCGGATGCTGCGGACGTCATGGGCGGCGTTACGCGGCGACCTCGTCCGGCCGCTTGGCGAGGCCGGTACCGATCATCGAGTCGCGCGTGACAAGGTCGGCGAGCTTCTCCTCGTTCCAGCCGGCGGTACCGGCCGGCCGCATCGGCAGCACGATGAAGCGCGTCTCGGCGGTCGAATCCCACACGCGGATGTTCGTGCCCTGCGGCAAGGTCACGCCGAAATCCTTCAGTACGCCGCGTGGATCGTTGACCGCGCGCGAGCGATAGGGCGCCGCCTTGTACCAGACCGGCGGCAGGCCGAGCATCTCCCACGGATAGCAGGAGCACAGCGTGCAGACGATCATGTTGTGGGTCTGCGGCGTGTTCTCGACCGCGATCAGGTGGTCGCCGACGCGGCTGACATGGCCGTATTTGGCGATGGCGGCGCTGGCGTCATCGAGCAGCGCCTGCTTGAAGTGCGGATCGGCCCAGGCCTTGGCGATGATGCGTGCGCCATTGTGCGGGCCGATCTTGGTCTCGTAGGCCTCGATGATGAGGTCGAGGGCCTTGGGATCGACGTAGCCCTTCTCGGTCAGGATTGTTTCGAGCGCCCGCACGCGCAACTGCATCTCGGACAGCTCCGAGCCGTGGTCGTGATCGTGCCCGTCGTCATGATGGTGATGATGGTGATCGTCGTGATCGTGGCCGGCCATGGGACCCTTCAGCGTATGGAGCGCATTGTGCGATCGTGCGCGAAAGCGGAGTATCCTCCCGGTCACAGGACCTGACAAGAAGGTCGATCGCTCGGGGTTCCACCGCCCATGCCGAGGCTGCTCGCCACCACAGCCGATCATATCGACCGCCTGGTCAGGGCGGTCGGCCGCACGGTCATGTGGCTCGCGCTGGTCGTCGTGCTGGTGCAGTTCGCGGTCGTGGTGTTGCGCTACGCCTTCGGGATCGGCTCGATCTGGCTGTCCGAATCGGTGATCTATGCCCACGCCACCGTGTTCATGCTGGCGGCGGCCTGGACGCTGCAGGCGGGCGGCCACGTGCGCGTCGATATTTTCTACGCCGACGCCGCGCCGCGCACCAAGGCGCTGGTTGACCTTGCCGGCGCGATCCTCCTCCTGCTGCCCTTCATGGCCGTGATCGCGTGGTTCGCGGTGCCCTATGTGGCGCGCTCCTGGGCCTTGCTGGAGCGTTCGCGCGAAGCGAGCGGCATGCCGTTCATCTATCTGCTCAAGACGCTCATTCCGCTGTTCGCGCTGCTGATGGCGCTGCAAGGCATCTCACAGGCGATCCGCGCCGCGGCGGTGCTCAGGTCCTCCCCACTCCACAATGACCGCGATGCCGCTCGCTGAAACGCTCGCCGTCCTGATGGTGGTCGCGGTGTGCGTGACACTGCTCGCCGGCTACCCGGTCGCGCTCACGCTCGGCGGCGTGTCGCTCGCTTTCGCCATCATCGGGCATCTCACCGGCGTGATGAACTTCAGCCTGATCGGTGCGCTGCCACAGCGCATGTTCGGCGTGATGACCAACGAGGTGCTGCTCGCCATTCCGCTTTTCATCTTCATGGGCGTGATGCTCGAGCGCTCGCAGATCGCCGAGGACCTGCTCGAGACCATGGCCCGGCTGTTCGGCACGCTCACCGGCGGGCTCGCCATCGCTGTGCTGATCGTCGGCGTGCTGCTCGCCGCCGCCAAGGGCATCGTCGGCGCCACCACCGTCACCATGGGCCTGATCGTGCTGCCGACCATGCTGCGCCACGGCTACGACCCGCGGCTCGCCGCCGGCACCGTGGCGGCAACCGCAACGCTGGCGCAGATTTTTCCGCCCGCCACCGTGCTGGTGCTGCTCGGCGACCAGATGAGCAACTCCTACCAGGCCGCACAACTGTCGCAGGGCATCTTCGCGCCGCTTTCGGTCACGGTGGCCGACCTGTTCGCGGGCGCGATCATCCCGGCATTCGCGCTGGTGGGGCTCTATCTCATCTACCTGATCGGCATGGCGGTCTTCTTCCCGAAGACGTCGCCCGCGCTCCCGCCCGATCCCGCTGCGCCGCGCGGCTTGGCGCTGGCCGGAAAGCTCGCACAGGTGCTGGTCGCGCCCATCCTGCTCATTCTCGCTGTGCTCGGCTCGATCCTCGGCGGCATCGCGACGCCGACCGAAGCGGCCTCGGTCGGCGCCGTCGGCGCCATCCTGCTCGCCGCCGTCAAGCTTGGCGGCAAGGACCTCGCGGGAGTTCTAGCTCCGGTCGTGACCCGCACGACGCAGATCACCAGCATGATCTTCGTGATCCTGATCGGCGCCACGCTGTTCAGCCTGGTGTTCCGCGGGCTCGGCGGTGACGACATGGTCCAGCGGACGCTCGGCAACCTGCCGGGCGGCGCCGGCGGCGCGATTCTCGTGGTGATGATCGGAATGTTTCTCTTAGGCTTCGTGATGGACGCCTTCGAGATCATCTTCGTGGTGGTGCCGATCGTGGCTGTGCCGCTGCTGAAGATGAAGGGCGTCGATCCGGTCTGGCTCGGCGTCATGATGGCGCTGAACCTGCAGACCTCCTACCTGCATCCGCCCCTCGGCCCCACGCTGTTCTTCCTGCGCGGCGTCGCGCCGCCGGAGATCACCACGAAGCACATCTATGTCGGGGTCATCCCGTTCGTGCTGATCCAACTGCTCGCGTTGGTGGTCCTTTGGTTTGCGCCGGGGCTTGCGACTTGGCTGCCGCATAAGCTTTATGGCTAATGACGGACCCGAATAGCGAGAACGGCACCATGCTCGAGCTTTATCATCACGGTTCTTCGGTCTGCGCCGCCAAGGTGCGTTTCACGCTCGCCGAAAAAGGGCTGGAATGGCAGGGGCGGTATATCGACATCCTCAAGGGCGATCAGTTCGCAGCGGACTACCGGGCGCTCAATCCCAAGGCGGTCGTTCCGACGCTCATCCACGACGGCAAGGTGCTGACCGAATCCGCGGTCATTTGCGAGTACCTGGATGAGGTCTTTCCTAATCCGCCACTGACACCGCGCGATGCGTTCGGGCGCGCAGCAATGCGACTATGGACCAAGGCGGTCGACGAGGACCTGCATCCGGCCTGCGCGGAGGTCACGTTCGCCTCGTCGCACCGTCACACGATTTCCCGGCTACCACCGGCCGAGCTTGAGCGCTTTCTTGCCGGCACGCCGGCGCAGTCGGTGACGTCGACCTGGCACGAACGCAAGAAGGAGATCGTCCGGAACGGCTTCTCCGCACCGGGGATCGGCCGGCCCTTCCGCCTTTATGATCGCTACCTCCAGAAGATGGAGGATACGCTCGCAGACCGGCCTTGGCTTGCCGGCGACGCGCTCTCACTCGCGGACATCGCCGTGACGCCCTACATCAATCGGCTCGACATGCTGGGCATGTCGGGCCTGTGGGAAGACGCCCGGCCACGGTTGACCGACTGGTTCGCCCGCATCAAGTCGCGGCCGACGTTCAAGCCGCAGTTGCTCGACTGGTGTCCGGCTGACCTGACCAACGACCTCCGCACCTTCGGCCGCCAGAGCTGGCCCGATGTGCAGCGTGTCCTCGCAACCGCGTGAGCAGGGCGAGCATATGGGAGCGCGTGAACTATTCGATCTCACCGGCCGCGTCGCGCTCGTCACCGGCGCGTCGAGCGGGCTCGGCGTGCGCTTCGCCGAGGTGCTCGCAGAGAATGGCGCCGCGGTCGCGCTGGTAGCGCGCCGCGCCGACCGGCTCGCAGCCGTCAAGGTCCGGATCGAAGCGGCCGGCGGCCGCGCGATCGCGATCGGCGCCGACGTGCTCGACCGCACGGCGATGGCCCGCGCGTTCGACGAAGCCGAGAAGGCATTCGGCACCGTCACCATCCTGGTCAACAACGCGGGCGTCGCGCACTCAACGCGCGCGGTGGAACTCAGCGAAGACGAGTGGCGCCGCATCGTCGGCACCAATCTCGATGCCGTGTTCTTCTGGGCGCAGGAGGCCGCGCGCCGCATGCTCGCCGCCAAGACGCCGGGCGCGATCGTCAACATCGCTTCCGTGCTCGGGCTTTCGGTGTCGAAGGGCACGATCGCCTACGCGGCCGCCAAGGCGGGCGTCATTCAGCTTACCAAGACACTTGGCCTCGAGCTCGCGTTCAAGGGTATCCGGGTCAACGCCATCGCGCCGGGCTGGATCGTGACCGACATCAACCGCGACTTTCTCCTGAGCGAGCACGGCACGGCGATCAAGCGCGAGATTCCGGTCGGCCGGTTCGGCGAGGAGCGCGATCTCGACGGCGCGTTGTTGCTGCTCGCCTCCAACGCCGGCCGCTTCATCGCCGGCACCACCATCGTGGTCGACGGCGGGCAGTTGGTGGCGATCAGGGGATAACGAGGAACCGCGCATGGACTTCACGCTGCCGCCCGAAATCGAGGACATCCGCCTGCGCACCCGTGGATTCGTCGAGCAGCACGTGATGCCGCTCGAGGGCGAAGCGGCCAACTACGACGACCACGAGAACATCCGCCTCGATGTGCTGCGCGATCTCCAGGCCAAGGCCAGGACTGCGGGACTCTGGGCACCGCAGGCGCCGAAGGAGTACGGCGGCATGGCGCTGCCGATCGTGGGGTGGGCCGCGATGTACGAGGAGGCGAACCGTTCGATCTTCGGCCCGGTGGCGTTCAACTGCCAGCCGCCCGACGACGGCAACATGAACCTGCTCGCGCTCACCGGCACCAAGGCGCAGAAGGACAAGTGGCTCAAGCCCATCGTCGACGGCAGCGTGCGCTCGTCCTTCGTAATGACCGAGCCCGCGCCGGGCGGCGGCTCCGATCCGGGCATGATCCGAACGCGCGCCGAGCGCAAAGGCGACCGCTGGGTGATCAGCGGCCACAAGTGGTTCATCACCGGCGCCGGCGTCGCAGACCACTTCATCCTGATCGCGCGTACGTCGGACGATGCGCGGCACGGGCTCACGGCCTTTCTGTTTCACCGCGACCAGCCGGGCTGGAGCATCCTGCGGCGCATCCCGATCATGGGACCGGAGGAGCACGGCGGTCACTGCGAGTTGCTGTTCGAGGGACTCGAAATCCCCGACGAAGACGTGCTGATGAATGTCGGCGACGGACTGCGCGCGACGCAGATCAGACTGGGTCCCGCGCGCCTCACGCATTGCATGCGCTGGCTCGGCCTCGCCAAGCGCTGCATGGAGATCGCGCAGGCCTACGTGAGCGAGCGCGAGGGCTTCGGCATCAAGCTTGCCGATCGCGAGAGCGTGCAGATCAAGCTCGGCGAAGTCGCGCACCAGATTCAGATCGGCAGGCTCCTCACCATGCATGCCGCCTGGAAGCTCGATCAGGGCGACCGCGCCCGCAAGGAAGTGTCGATGGCCAAGGTGCATGTCGCCGACACGCTGCATCAGGCCTGCGACGTCGCGATCCAGCTCAATGGCGCTCGCGGCTATTCCAAGGACACGATCCTCGAATGGATCTACCGCTATGCGCGGCAGGCGCGTCTCGTCGACGGCGCGTCGGAAGTGCACAACATGGTGCTGGCGCGCTTCATGCGCGACGAGGGCCGCGACTTCTGGCGCTGGAGCGCGGGCAACAAGATTTGACGCGTTTTGCCGCATGGATGCGTAAACAAAAAATGAACCAGGCCAAGAACACGGGCGTTTTTGCAGCGCACAAAAAATAATCGCCTAAAGTATTTGCAATCCTCCTGCTCAAAATTACTGGCCAGAATTCCCATATTGCTGTATCGCACCCGCCCCTGAGCGGGAAACGCTTGACGCATTGGTATCTGTAGCCTCGCTCCCGCGGAAACACCGAGATTGATCTCATGAAAATCCGAGTTGGCTTCGAGCTCGCCTATGAGTTCGCCCAGACCACACCGATGGTGGTCATGCTCAACGTCCACCCCTCGCGCGCCTGCGACCTGATCAAGCCCGATCAGTTGCAGGTCTCGCCGCTGGTGCCGGTCACGCGCTATCTCGATGCTTTCGGCAATATCTGCCGCCGGCTGACGGCACCCGCCGGGCTGTTCGAGATCTCCACCGACGCGCTCGTCGCCGACACCGGCCTGCCCGACGAAGTCGATCCGAGGGCGCGCCAGCACGAGGTGAGCGAGTTGCCGCACGACGCCCTCGTGTATCTGCTGGCTAGCCGTTACTGCGAAACCGACCGCCTGATGAGTCTGGCGTGGACGCACTTCGGCAAGACGCCGTCCGGCTGGCCGCGCGTGCAGGCGATCTGCGACTTCGTGCATGACCATCTCCGTTTCGGCTATCCACACGCACGCCCCACGCGCACCGCCATGGACGCGTTCGTCGAGCGGCGCGGCGTGTGCCGCGACTTCGCACACCTCGCCGTCACGCTGTGCCGCTGCATGAATATTCCGGCGCGCTACTGCACGGGCTATCTCGGCGACATCGGCGTGCCGCCGGAGCCCGAACCGATGGATTTCAGCGCCTGGTTCGAGGTCTATCTCGGCGGCCGCTGGTACACCTTCGACGCCCGCCACAACGTGCCGCGCATCGGACGCATCGTCATGGCGCGCGGGCGCGACGCGGCCGACGTTGCCATCAGCACCACCTTCGGCCCGAATCTGCTCAAGCGCTTCAGCGTCGTGACCGACGAGATTGCCGACCGTTTGCGGGTCGAGATGCCCGAGCGCAAGGTTGCGTAAGTCGCGCTAGTTCGCGTCCGGCGTAGCGTCGGTGCGCAACGGCTTCTCTTCCATCAGCAGAAGCGCGACCAGCGCGACGGTGAAGCTCACCGCCGCCAGAACGAAGACCCGGCCGAACGCTCCGGCGGAGGCAGCGGTGGACGCTTCGCCGGCAGTCACGGGCGCGCCAGACGTCCGGCCAGCCAGCACGATCGCACCGAAGACCGCGATCAGAATCGTCGCATAGAGATTCCGCACAAAGTTCATCGACCCGATCGCGATGCCGAGCTGATGGCGCGCGACGACGTTCTGCGACGTCACCGCGGTGAGCGAGGGCAATGGGCCGAAGCCGATTCCGACCAGCAGCAAGCAGCAGTTCGAACAGCAGCGGCGTCATGCTGTCCGCCCGCCACGCGAGCACCGAGACCGCGCCGATGGACAGCGCCAGACAGATCATCGGCAGGAGCTTGTAACGCCGCACGCGGCCGAGCACCTGTCCTGCGAGCCCGGCGCTGGCGTTGAGCGCCACCATGAACACCACGAGGCTCAATCCGGCGTTGGTGGCGGAAAGGCCCATCACGCTCTGGAGATACACCGGCAGCATGATGTTGAGCCCGATGATCGCGCCCCAGCCGAACGTGTTGGCGGCGATCGAGTACCGCACGATCGGGTTGGTCAGGATGGAAATCGGAATGAGCGGCTCGGGCGCGGTGGCAAGGCGGATGACGAAGAAGGCGCCCATCGCCAGCGCCAAAGTGAACAGCGCCAGGACCGGCAACGAGGTCCAGGCGAAGCGCACGCCGCCCATGTTGAGCGCCAGCATGAACGACACGCTCGCGACCACGATCAGCATTGCGCCGGCGATGTCGAGGCGGTGCGGACGCTCATATCTTGGTAGCCGCCGCAACAAAGTCGTCGTGATCACCAGCGCCGCGAGGCCCATCGGCAGGTTCATCCAGAAGATGACCGACCAGTGCAGGTGCTCGGCGATGAACCCGCCGAGCGCTGGTCCGCAACCGCCGGCGGTCGTGTAGGCGATGGCGAAATAGCTGTAGTATTTGCCGCGCTCCTTCGGCGAAACCAGATCGCCGAGCACGATCATCCCCATGGACGACAAGCCCGCCGCCGCCCAGCCCGTGCAAGGCGCGGCCGAAGATCAGCACGCCCATGTCGGGAGCGAGCGCGCAGACGAGCGAACCCGCCATGTAGGTGAGGATCGCGATGCGCAGCGTGAAGCGGCGGCCGTGGATATCGGCGATCTTGCCGTAGAGCGGAATGACCGCAGTCGATGCGAGCAGGTAGGCGGTGATCAGCCACGGCAGGTTATGGACGTCGCCGAAATCGCGGCCGATGGTCGGCAACGCGGTCGCCAGGATGGTCTGGTCGAGCGAGCCCATGAAGGTCGGCAGCAGCACGCCGAACACAATCAGCAAGGTCTCGCGATGCGTGAGGGCGCCGCCCTCACTGCGGTTGGCATACGCGTCCATTGGCGATCGGTGGTCCCGGAACCACGATATCTGCGCAATCGCCGCGACCGGCGCTATGAATGCGCGGTCGCGTCAGTCGCGCCGAAGCAAGCCTTGTAGAGCACACGGCATCATTCGACCAGCGCCCGCCGGGCATGGGGCAACCGCGATTGTTGCTGGCTGCGATGCGACCCCGATGCGGCGCACAAGCCGGCGGGCGAGTCACCTGAGCGTCAGGCGCTCAGCTTCTGCATCAGCGCGTCGGAGATTTCGAAGTTGGCATAGACGTTCTGCACGTCGTCATGCTCGTTCAGCGATTCGATGAGCTTGAGCACCTTCTCGCCCTGATCGTCGTCGACCGCCACGGTGTTCTGCGGCTTCCAGACCAGCGCCGCCTTGCGCGGCTCGCCGAACTTCGCCTCCAGCACCTTGGCGACCGTGCCGAGCGAATCCGCCGTCGTGTAGATTTCGTGGCCGTTCTCACTCGACGACACGTCCTCGGCGCCGGCGTCGATGGCGGCCTCCAGCATGGCGTCGGCACTCGCGGCCGCAGCGTCATATTCCACGACGCCGACGTGATCGAACATGAACGAGACCGCACCCGTCTCCGCGAGGTTGCCGCCGCTCTTGGTGAAGGTCGCGCGAACTTCACCCGCGGTGCGGTTGCGGTTGTCGGTCAGTGCCTCGATGATGACCGCAACGCCACCGGGACCGTAGCCTTCGTAGCGCATGTCCTCGTAGTTCTCGGTGTCGCCGCCCTGCCCTTTCTTGATTGCGCGCTCGATCACGTCCTTCGTGACGTTCTCGGCGCGGGCTGCGAGAATCGCGGCGCGCAGGCGCGGATTGAACGCCGGGTCAGCCTGCCCCAGCTTGGCAGCGGTGGTGATTTCGCGCGCGAGCTTGCCGAACAGCTTGGATTTGACCTTATCCTGCCGCCCCTTGCGGTGCATGATGTTCTTGAACTGGGAATGTCCAGCCATCGCCTGCTCCTCGACGCCACCGGCCGCCCGCAAAATCAACGAGCCCGTCCAGCCGGTGCGAATGCATTGATTTGCCGGGAGTTATAGTGGGCGCCGTCGGCAAAATCCAGAATGCTTCAAGAAACCGTACTTACCCAACGCTCCGTTCGTCCCCGCGAAAGCGGGGACCCAGGGGCCAGACGGCGCGGTGGTTAGATTTCTGGGTCCCCACCTTCGTGGGGACGAGCGGAGAAAGAGTGCCCGTCAGCGAACACCGCCCGCGTTGCGGATCGGCCCGATCGCATCCTCGAACCGCTTGCGCAGGCCGGTGAGCAGGGCCGTGTTGGTGACGAAGTCGCGGTAACCGTTCGCCACATTCATCGAGAACAGCGGCTTGAGTTCCGGCAACGGCGGGGGAACGTCCGACCGCGACGAGTACGTACCGATACGGCTCTGCTGCTCGCGTTCCAGAATCCAGGAGAGATAAAGCTTCGCCACGTTGGAATGCGGCGCATCCTTGAAGATGCCGGCGGTCGAATAATAGATCGGAACCGGGTCCGCGTTCGAGAACGCGTACTCGATCGGCTGCCCGGCCTTCTTCAGGTTGAGGATGGTGGAGGTCGTCGCGTCAACGGTCACGAGGTCCGTGCCGGCTGCGACCGAGCGCGAAACGCTCAGATGGCCCTGCACCCAGTTGGGCTGGTTGGCCACGTACTTTTCGAGATAGTCGTTGCCGTACTTCTGCATGATGGTGTGGAAGAGGTAGAGCGTCGCATCGTCGTCGTGCGGATAGCAGGCGATCATCTTGCCGCGGAACTCGGGCTTGAGAAAATCCAGCGCCGACTTCGGCGCGTTCTCGCCCTTCACCTCACGCGTGTTGTACGCATAGGAGAGCGTGCCGACGTACCAGACGATGAACGCGCCGTCCGGATCCTTGAACGACTTGTCGATCGCGTCGAAGCTCGGCGGCTTGAACGCGAGCATCCGCCCTTCGCCTTTCCAGCGCACGAAATCCTGCGCGGTCTGGAAGAGCACCATGTCGGCGAGCAGCTTGCCGTCCTTGAACTGCTGCTCGATCTTCTGATTGAGCACGTTCGAGAAGCCGCCCTCGATCGACACCGTCAGACCCGGATACTTGCGTTCGAATTCGCGCGCCAAGGGCTCGTAGTTGGTGACTGGACCGCCGGCATAGATCACCAGCGATTTCTCGGGCTTGGCCTTGGCGTAGAGTTCGTCCAGCGTCTCGGCGCAAGCTGGCGCAGCGAAAACCGCCACGCTCGCGGCAGCAGCCAGCAACGCGCGCGATATCGTTGTTGTGGTCAACATGCGGTCCCTCCCAAATTTTGTTTTGTAGGGATTGTGACCTGCGGCTGAGCCGAGTCAATCGGCGCGCACTGACCACTCAACCCGCCAGCAAGCTGTCGTCCCCGCGAACGCGGGGACCCAGCACGAAATTTGGGAATCTGCGATATCTGGCCCTGGATTCCCGCTTCCGCGGGAATGACACCGGAGTGTGCGGCTCGATCGAGTTGAGAACGCTACTCCCAGAACGCCGGCCGTGCCTCTTCCAGCCCGCCGCCGAGACGAACTGGCGCGACGCGCCGCGCGAGCCCCGTTGCGTCGTCGGTCTCGACCGCGAGCCCGCACAAGGTCGCTTCGCCTAGAGCGGGCTCGAAGCGCCCGCCGGGAATCTTGCGAATAAATCGATTGAGCGGCTCGTCCTTGCCCATGCCGATCACCGAATCATAGTCGCCGGTCATGCCGATGTCGGAGACGAACGCCGTGCCGCCGCTGAGAATGCGATGGTCCGCGGTCGGCACGTGCGTGTGGGTGCCGACCACGAGGCTCGCGCGGCCGTCGCAGAAATAGCCCATCGCCTGCTTCTCGCTGGTCGCTTCGGCGTGGACGTCGATGATGATGGCATCGGCGCCCTGCTTGAGCGGACAGACCGCAAGCTCGCGCTCGACCGCCGCGAACGGATCGTCGAGCGGGTCCATGAAAATCCGTCCCATGGCGTTGACGATCAGCACGCGCGCGCCGTTGCGCGCGTCGATCAGCGCCACGCCGCGGCCGGGCGTGCCAGGGGGGAAATTGATCGGGCGCAGGAGCTTCGGCGCCCGCTCGATGAACACCAGCGCCTCGCGCTGGTCCCAGGAATGGTTGCCGCCGGTCACCGCATCGGCGCCGGCGTCGATGAATTCCTGGTAGATCGCCTCGGTGATGCCGAACCCGCCGGCCGCGTTCTCGCCGTTGATGGCGACGAAATCGAGCTTCCAGTCGCGGATGAGCCCAGGCAACCGCTCGGCCACGGCGGTACGCCCGCTGCGCCCGACGATGTCGCCGATGAACAGAATACGCATGCGCTACGTAACCCTCACGCCGATCACCTCGCGCTCGGTTAGCACGAGATCGAGGCGGGCGTCGCGGGGGGTGGTGGGAACCCCGGCCACTTCCTGCGCGGCGAACGCGATGCCGATCGCCGTGACGGCCTTCTTTGCCCGCAGCGCCGTGATCGTCATGTCGTAATAGCCGGCGCCGTAGCCGATGCGGTGTCCGGCGCGATCAAAGGCCAGCAAGCGGCACCAGCAGGATATCGGGAAGCACTTCGGGCGCATCGGCCGGAGGCTCGCTGATGCCCCAGCCGCCGCCCTTGAGCGGTGCACCGAATTCCCAGGCACGCATGACGAGCGGCTCGCCGCGCCCGACCACGACCGGCAGCGCCAGCTTCGCGCCCCTATCCGCCAACGCCCGCATCAGCGGCCGGATATCGATCTCGCTCTTGAGCGGGATAAAGCCGGAGACGATCACGCCTGGTTCGATCGCGGCCGGAAAGGCGCGCGCGGCAAGCGCCTGCGAAGCGGCGGCACGCTCCTCGGGCGGCATGGCGTCGCGCAGCGCCAGCGCCGAGCGGCGCAAGGCCGACTTGGCGGCTTCGATCGATTGAGATTCCGGCATGAGATGGAGACGCTTAGAGGGAACACAACAAGAGTGCGGAGCCGCGATGGCCGCCGGAGTGTCGACCCCGGGAACCTACAGAAGTAGGTGGGCGCCATATGTCCGGGCCCACGAGCCCGGTCAGGGACAGCTCCCTTCAGGATCGTAAGGCCCCGGGAGTATGACTCCGTCGCACCTCACAGCCCCGCCCGGACAATGTAGTGGGTCAGAACGCGCGGCGCCACTTTCACGCGCTTGCCGGCGCAGGGCCTGTGCGAAAATCAGCCCATCGCCACGCCGTCGTCGCGGATCGTCTCGTTGAGCCGGCGCGTGATCGTCTCGATGCGCTCGGCGGCCGAGTTGAGCGCCGCGGAGACCGCCGCCTGGGTCGCCTTGCTGCGCTCACCCGATTGCAGGCGAGCCTCCTGCAACCCCGCAAGCTCCGGCTCGATCCGCCTCATCCTCTCCTTCGTTTCCGCAAGCTCGTCCGCCAGCGTGAGCGCCGCCATCACGGTGAGCCGTGTGTCGCCGATCTCGCCGAAGCGCAGACGCAGCCGCGAAATGCGGTCGTCGAGGTCGGCGGCGAGGCGCGTGAGATGTGCCTCCTCGCCATCCTCGCAGGCCATGCGGAACTGCCGGCCGTTGATCGTGACGTTCACCTGCGTCATGGCGTTCCCCGATCCCCCAACGCCGTCCGCTCAGGGCTCGCCGGTTGCGAGCACCGAGCGGATCGTCCCGATCGCCTCGTCCAGGCGGCGCGCAACTTCTTGATTCGTGGTTTCGAGCCCACGCGCTCGGGCGGCCGCCGCGTCGAGATCGGCGGCAAGCCGCGAGCGGTCGCTGACCATGGCGTGCAATTGCGCGGCCAGGCCATCCGCCCCGCGGTCGGCCTCGCACCGCCGGTCAACCGCCGCCTCCAGCGCGTCAAGCGCCAGCGCCAGGCGTCGGGTGGCCCCCTCGATCCCCTCCGCATCCCCCATCGAATGCAGCGTATCGGGCAGATTCGTCAGCCTTATGGCCGAAAAAATCCTCCGCGCTGACAGTCGCTTAGCCCGTCGCGACGGCCTGATCTCGCGGTTTCGGCAGCGCATTCGCGGCCCATGCGGACGGCGCCCTGTGCACGACGTCCCGCCCCGCGTGCCGGCGTTCTTTGACTCCCCTCGCCCGCATGCTAGAGCCACCCGCAGCAACCCCCTCGCGGCCCAGCCATGACCATTCCGAAGTCGCCTCTTGCCGCCGCTCCGGCAGCCGCCGAACCATCCGCCGGGGCGTCTCCGCGCGCTCAGCACGACCGCATGGCGAACGCCATCCGGGCGCTTGCCATGGACGCGGTCGAGCAGGCGAAATCCGGCCACCCCGGGCTGCCGATGGGCGCGGCCGACATCGCGACCGTGCTGTTCACCCGCTATCTCAAGTTCGATCCTGCCGATCCGTCCTGGCCCGACCGCGACCGTTTCGTGCTCTCGGCCGGCCACGGCTCGATGCTGATCTACGCGCTGCTGCATCTCGTCGGGTATGAGCGGATGACGATCGAGGAGTTGAAGCGATTCCGCCAGATGGGATCGATCACGCCCGGCCATCCGGAAAACTTCGTGACGCCGGGCCTGGAGACCACCACCGGCCCGCTCGGCCAGGGGCTCGCCAACGCGGTCGGGATGGCGATCGCCGAGCGGCATCTCGCTTCAGAGTTCGGCGACCTCGTCGACCACCACACCTATGTGCTCGCCTCCGACGGCGACCTCATGGAGGGCATCAGCCAGGAGGCGATCGCGCTCGCCGGTCACCTCAAGCTCAACCGGCTGATCGTGCTGTTCGACGACAACGGTATTTCGATCGACGGGCCGCTGTCGCTCGCCGACTCGGTCGACCAGGTGAAGCGCTTCGAGGCGGCCGGCTGGGCGGCGAGCCGTGTCGACGGCCACGACCCCGACGCCATCGCGGCCGCCATCGACGCGGCGAAACGCTCGGACCGCCCCACGCTCATCGCTTGCCGCACGACGATCGGCTACGGCGCGCCGACCAAGGCCGGAAAGTCGTCGGCGCACGGCTCGCCGCTCGGCGCCGAGGAGATCAAGGGCGCGCGCGAAAAGCTCGGCTGGAAGGAACCGCCGTTCGAAGTCCCGGCCGATGTGCGGGACCTGTGGCGCAAGGCCGGAACCCGCTCGCAGCCGCTGCGCGCGGCCTGGAACCAGCGCCTCAACGCGATGAGCCCGGAACAGCGCGCCGAGTTCAAGCGCCGCATGCGGGGCGAATTGCCGAAGGAGAAGCTCGCCGCGGCCGTGCGTTCGGTAAAGGAAAAGCTCGCTACCGAGCCGAAGGAGATCGCCACGCGCATTGCCTCGGAGCAGGCGCTCGAAGTCCTCACGGCGGCGGTTCCGGACATGATCGGCGGTTCGGCCGACCTCACGGGGTCGAACAACACCCGCCCGAAAGGGATGGCGGCGATGTCCGCCGGCAACTACGGCGGCCGCTTCATCCACTACGGAATCCGCGAGCACGCCATGGCGGCCGCGATGAACGGTATGGCGCTGCACCGCGGCGTCATCCCCTATTCGGGCACCTTCCTGGTGTTTGCCGACTATTGCCGGCCGGCCATCCGCCTCGCGGCGCTGATGGGCGAGCGCGTCATCCACGTGATGACCCACGACTCGATCGGGCTTGGCGAGGACGGCCCGACCCACCAGCCGGTCGAGCATCTCGCCGCACTGCGCGCGATACCGAACATCCTGGTGTTCCGACCATGTGATGTGGTGGAGACGATCGAGTGCTGGCAACTGGCCCTCGAAGCGCACGACCGTCCGAGCGTGCTGGCGCTTACGCGCCAGAACCTGCCGCAGCTTCGACTCGGGCATGACGAGAAGAACCGCTGCGCGGCCGGCGCCTACGAGATCGTTCCGGCCGAACGGGACGCCCAGGTCTCGCTGTTCGCATCCGGTTCGGAGGTCGCCATCGCGGTCGAGGCGCGCAAATTCCTGCGCGAGCGCGGCGTCATGGCGCGCGTCGTCTCGGTGCCATGCTTCGAGCTGTTCGCGGCGCTGCCGGAGGCGGAGCGCGAGGAGGTCATCGGTCCGGCGCGCGTGCGGGTCGGCATCGAGGCCGCGGTCAGGCAGGGCTGGGATGCGATCATCGGCTCGGACGGCGCCTTCGTCGGAATGACCGGCTTCGGAGCGAGCGCGCCCTATAAGGAACTCTACAAGCATTTCGGCATCACCGCCGAGGCGGTCGCCAAGGCGGCATTGACCAAGCTGGGCAAGAATTGAAGACGTGCGGCGCGCGATTATCTAACAAGGCGCACCCGCACGGATGGGTGACGGCCACAAGAGTGGAGGATCGTTAGAAATGTCAGTTCGGGTCGCCATCAACGGATTCGGTCGCATCGGCCGCAACGTGCTGCGCGCCATCGCCGAGTCCGGGCGCAAGGACATCGAGGTCGTGGGCATCAACGATCTTGGGCCGGTCGAGACCAACGCGCACCTGCTGCGCTTCGACTCGGTGCATGGCCGCTTTCCCGGCGAGGTGACCGTCAAGGGTGACACGATCAGCGTCGGCAACGGCGCGATCAAGGTGAGCGCCGTCAAGGACCCGACGCAATTGCCGTGGAAGGACCTGGGCGTCGACGTCGCGCTGGAGTGCACCGGCATCTTCACGTCCAAAGATAAAGCGTCCGCGCACTTGTCCGCGGGCGCAAAAAGCGTGCTGGTGTCGGCACCGGCCGACGGCGCCGACCTGACGGTGGTCTATGGCGTCAATCACGACAAGCTGACGAAAGACCACAAGGTCGTCTCCAACGCCTCGTGCACCACCAACTGCCTGGCGCCGGTCGCGATGGTCCTGCACAACGCGGTCGGTATCGACAAAGGCTTCATGACGACGATCCACTCCTATACGGGTGACCAGCCGGTGCTCGACACGCTGCACAAGGATCTCTACCGCGCGCGCGCCGCCGGCCTGAACATGATCCCGACCTCGACGGGCGCCGCCAAGGCGGTCGGCCTCGTGCTGCCCGAGCTCAACGGCAAACTGGATGGGGTCGCAATCAGAGTGCCGACGCCGAACGTCTCGGTGATCGACTTCAAGTTCGTGGCCAAGAAGGCGACCAGCAAGGACGAGATCAACGGCGCGATCAGGCGCGCCGCCGAGCAGCAGCTCAAGGGCATCCTCGGCTACACCGACGCCCCGAACGTCTCCGGCGACTTCAACCACGACCCGCATTCGTCGGTGTTCCACATGGACCAGACCAAGGTGATGGACGGCACGCTGGTGCGAGTGATGTCCTGGTACGACAACGAATGGGGCTTCTCGAACCGCATGGCCGACACCGCCGTGGCGATGGGGAAGCTGGTCTGAGCTTCAGACCCCGATGAGCCGCTGAAGCGTCATGCCGCCGTTCCGCACGCTCGATGACACAGCTCTCTCCGGCAAGCGCGTGCTGCTGCGCGTCGACCTCAATGCGCCCATGAAGGACGGCAAGGTTTCGGACGCAACTCGCATCGAGCGCATGGCGCCGACAATCAATGAGATCGCCCGCAAGGGCGGCAAGGTCATCCTCCTCTCGCATCTCGGCCGGCCCAAGGGGCGCGATCCGAAAGAGACGCTGGCGCCGCTCGCAGCCGAGGTCGCCAAGGCCATCGGCCGGCAGGTCGCGTTCGCGGAGGATTGCGTCGGCGAGCCGGCAACCGCGGCGGTGGCCAAGCTCAAGCCCGGCGACGTGCTGCTCCTGGAGAACACCCGCTTTCACGGCGGCGAGGAAAAGAACGACCCGACGTTCGTGCGTGAACTCGCGGCGCTCGGCGACATCTTCGTCAACGATGGCTTCTCGGTTGCGCACCGCGCGCACGCCTCGATCGAAGGGCTCGGACGCCTGCTTCCCGCCTATGCGGGACGCAGCATGCAGGCCGAACTCGACGCGCTCGAAAAGGCACTTGTTGCGCCGGAACGTCCGCTCGCCGCCATCGTGGGCGGGGCCAAGGTGTCCACCAAGCTGGAACTGCTCGGCAACCTCATCGCCAAGGTCAACGTGCTGATCATCGGCGGCGGAATGGCCAACACGTTCCTGCTGGCCATCGGCAAGAACATCGGCAAGTCGCTCGCCGAGCGCGATCTGGTGGCGATTGCGCGCGAGATTCTGGTCAAGGCGAAGTCCATCAACTGCGAAATCGTGCTGCCGGTCGACGCTGTCGTGGCCAGGAAGTTCGAGGCCAATGCAGCCTCGCGCGTCGTCACAATCGACAATGTCGCCCCGGACGAAATGATCCTGGACATCGGACCGCGCAGCATCGAGCATGCTGTGTCCGTGCTCGCCCGCGTCAAGACGCTGGTCTGGAACGGACCGTTCGGCGCCTTCGAGCTGGAACCGTTCGACAACGGCACCCTTGAGGTTGCGGAAGCGGCGGCCGAATTGACCGCGGCGGGCAAGCTCGTCACGGTGGCGGGCGGCGGCGATACGGTCGCGGCGCTCAACGCGGCCGGCGTGACCGACCGGTTCAGCTATGTCTCAACCGCCGGCGGCGCGTTCCTGGAATGGCTCGAAGGCAAGACCCTGCCGGGTGTGGACATATTAAGAGTGAAGTAACCCGGCCTTTGCCAAAGGCGCGGATGAACGGCAAAACTGCCCGGAATATTTGACAATTCAGGAGGCGACAATGAACCTCGCGGAACTCAACAAGGTGGCCAAGGCGATGGTGGCGCCGGGTCGCGGCATTCTCGCCGCCGACGAATCGAGCGGCACGATCAAGAAACGCTTCGATGTGATCGGCGCCGAATGCACGGCCGATAGCCGCCGCGATTACCGCGAGATGCTGTTCCGCTCGACCGAGGCGATGTCGAAGTGCATCTCCGGCGTCATTCTCTACGACGAGACCATCCGGCAGAACGCCAAGGACGGCACGCCGCTGGTCAAGCTGATCGAGAAGGCGGGCGCTCTCCCCGGCATCAAGGTCGACAAGGGCATCAAGCCGCTGCCCTTCTGCCCGGGCGAAGTGATCACCGAGGGATTGGACGGACTACGCGAAAGACTCGTCGAATATCGCGGGCTCGGCGCCAAGTTCGCCAAGTGGCGTGCGGTGATCGACATCGGCGCCGAGATCCCGAGCTACGCCTGCATCATGACCAATGCGCACGCGCTCGCACGCTATGCCGCGCTCTGCCAGGATGAAGGCATCGTGCCGATCGTCGAACCCGAAGTGCTGATGGACGGCGATCACGACATCGACCGCTGCTACGCCATCACCGAATGGACGCTCAAGACTGTGTTCGAGCAGCTTTACGACCAGCGGGTCGCGCTCGAAGGCATGGTGCTCAAGCCCAACATGGTGATCTCCGGCAAGAAGGCAAAGAACCGCGCCGGCGTCGAGGAGGTCGCGGAGAAGACCGTGCGCGTGCTCAAAGCCCGCGTGCCGGCGGCGGTGCCTGGCATCGCGTTCCTCTCCGGCGGCCAGTCCGACGAGGAGGCGACCGCGCACCTCGACGCCATGAACCGCATCGGCGACTGCCCGTGGGCGCTCACCTTCAGCTACGGCCGCGCACTGCAGGCGGCGCCGCAGAAGGCTTGGGCCGGCAAGAGTGAAAATGTCGCGGCCGCACAGCGCGCCTTCACTCACCGCGCCATGATGAACAGCCTCGCCGCGCACGGCCAGTGGAAGCAGGATCTGGAGAAGAAGGCGGCGTAGCCGCGCCACCCCTTCTCAATTCGGCGCTGCACCACGTTCAACCTCATGCTGAGGAGCCGACCGAAGATCGGCGTCTCGAAGCATGGCCGCGCGTTCGGTGCCTTGCCGCCATCCTTCGAGACGGGCGCTGCGCGCCCTCCTCAGGATGAGGCAGAGTGGCAATTGCGGCCCATCCCAATCATGCGCATGATGCCGGCAAGAAAGAAGCTGCCGGAGGAAACGTCATGCCAGCCACCATCTGCTGCGCGCGAGCTTTTGCGCGCGTCACCGTTCTGCTCGCGCTGCTCCTCGGCCTCGGCACGTCCGCACAGGCGCAAACCTACCCGTCGAAGCCCATCACCATCATCGTGTCGCTTGCCGCCGGTACCGGCATGGACACGCTGGTGCGCATCTATGGCGAGAAGCTCTCGCATGCGCTCGGCCAGCCGGTGGTGATCGAGAACAAGCCGGGCGGCGCCGGCGTGGTCGCGGGCGAAACCATCGCCAAGGGTACGCCCGACGGCTATACGCTCGCGGTCGCGACCAGCGCCGTGATGGCGATCCGCCCGACCTTGTTCAAGGTGCGGCCGTTCGATCCGCTCACGGATTTCGTGCCGATCTCGAACTACGTGAAGTCGCCGTTCGTGCTCATCGTCAATCCGTCGCTGCCGGCCAAGACCGCGCAGGAGTTCATCGCCTACGTCAAACAGAAACCGGGGCTGAGCTACAGTTCGTCCGGCATCGGCGGCGCTCCGCACCTGACGATGGAACTGCTCAAGCAGAAATTCGGGCTCGACATTGCGCACGTGCCCTATCGCAACAGCCCGCAGTCGATCGCCGACGTGGCGGCCGGCCACGTCCAGGCGGCGATCGCCGAGGCGGGCGCTTCGCTGCCGCTGATCAAGGACGGCAAGCTGCGCGCGCTCGCGGTGACGTCGGCCACGAGCTTTCCGTCGATGCCCGACGTTCCGCCGCTGGCCGAGGCGGTCGGCCTGCCGGGCCTGGAGGCCGTGTCGTGGCACGTCATTTTCGCCCGGCATGACACTCCACGGAACATCGTCGGAAAATTGCACGACGAGATGAAGCGCATCATGGAAACGCCTGAGATGCGGCAGCGGATCATCGATATTGGCCTCATTCCGAACGAGACGCTCTCGGTCGAAGCCACCCAGGCCTACATCAAGGCCGAGACCGAGAAATGGGGGGAGTTAGTCCGGCAACTGGGGCTCGCCGGCTCGCAGTAAGCCCCCAATCTCCCTAGCCCTCGCCCGCAGGCGGGGAGGACGCAAACGGCCCGGCTGCGGTTCAGGTCGACGAAGTGTCCCAAGTTGGAACTGAGACAAAGTGCGGCGGTGCGCCTTTACGGTCTCGTAGGGTTGAGGGTTTATAAACGCCCCCAAACCGCCAGATTGCGGGGGCAATTCAACCGTCATGGCGTCACCAGGGAAAACGGCCGAGCGGCGTCCCACGCCCCGGCTCTATCTCGTCACCCCGCCGGCCGGTGACCTTACCGGCCTGACGACTGCGCTCGCCGACGCGCTGGCGGCCGGCGATGTCGCTGCCGTCCTTCTACGATCGCCCGAGGCCGACGAGCGCACGCTGATCACGCAGATCAAGCGCGTGGCGTCGCTCGTCCAGGACACGGGCGCTGCGCTCCTGCTCGACGGGCAACCCGATCTGGTCGCGCGCGCCGGCGCCGACGGCGCGCATCTCGACGGCATCGATGCGTTCAACACTGCTGTCGCTAGCTTGAAGCCTGAGCGCATCGCGGGCTGCGGGGGCACACACACCCGGCACGATGCCATGCTGGCCGCCGAGGGCGGGGCCGACTACCTGATGTTCGGCGAGGCAGACGCGCGCGGCCACCGGCCGTCGTTCGATGCCATCCTCGAACGCGTATCGTGGTGGGCGGAAGTCTTCCAGATTCCCTGCGTCGGCTTCGCCGCATCGCTCGACGAGATCGAGACCGCTGGCGGCGGCCGGCGCCGAGTTCGTCGCCGTCGGCGATTGCGTGTTTACCGACCCCCGCGGTGTCGCGGCGGCTGTTCGCGACGCCATGGCGCGTCTCGCGGTGGCGGAGACCGTCTGATGCCCGCGCCCCGTAACACAGTGGTCGGTATTCTGGCGGCTGGCCTGATCGCCGGCGCGATGGCGGTGGCCCAGGCTCAGACGCAGGCGCCGTTCCAGCTCAACCCCGTTCCAACACCGCCAGCCCCCAAGGCCGCGCCCAAACCGGCGGCGCGCAAGCCCGCGCCACCACCCGCGCAAGCCAAACCGGCCGCGCCGCCAACGCAGGCCGCGGCCGCCCCGGTGGCGGCCGGACGCGGCGTCGACCCGGCCTACGGCGCCTATCAGCGCGGCCACTATCTCACCGCCTTCCAGCTTGCGACGCAGCGGGTCGAGGAGAAGAGCGATCCCAAATCGATGGCGCTGCTCGGCGAGCTCTACGCCAACGGCTTCGGCGTCGCGCAGGACGACAAGAAGGCCGCCGAGTGGTACCGGCTCGCCGCCGAGCGCGGCGATCGCGAGGCGATGTTCGCGCTCGCGATGTTCCATCTCGGAGGACGTGCCGGCGCCGTCAACCGCGAGCAGGCCGCCAAGCTGCTCACCGCCGCCGCCAAGCTCGGGCATGTCGCAGCGAGCTACGATCTCGCACTGCTCTATCTCGAAGGAAATCTGTTTCCGCAGGATTTCGCGCGCGCGGCGGAGCTGTTCCGTTTCGCCGCGCAAGCCGGCAATCCGGAAGCCCAGTACGCGCTCGCCACGCTCTACAAGGAGGGCCGCGGCGTACCGAAGGACGTGAACGAGACTGTGCGCTGGCTTGCCGCCGCGACCGCCGGCGACAACACCGACGCCGCGGTCGAATACGCCATCGCGCTGTTCAACGGGACCGGTGTCGCCAAGGACGAGGCCGCCGCCGCCGCGCTCCTGAAGAAGACCGCCCGCAAAGGCAACGCGGTCGCGCAGAACCGCCTCGCCAATATCCTCGCCGTCGGGCGCGGCATTCGCCCCGACCCGGTCGAGGCGATCAAGTGGCACATCGTCGCCAAGGCCGGCGGGGTGAGCGACATTCCGCTCGACGAATTCGCACAGAAGCAGAAGCCCGACGTCCGCGCGGCGGCCGAGAAGGCCGCGCAGCCCTGGCTCGAGGCGATCAAGGCCTCGCGCTCTTGACGCCGCGTCACGCGGCAGGCAGACCCACACCCTCAACTGTCATGCCCGCGCACGCGGGCACCCAGCCAACACCGCCTCCGGCAGGCCGCGTGTACTGGATCATCCGCTTCCGCGGATGATGACACTGCCGGATTGCCTCGAACCATGCTTCGCTCCCCGCTCATGAACGTGATGCTCAAGGCCGCGCGCAAGGCGGCCCGCACGCTCAAGCGCGACTTCGGCGAGATCGAGCACCTGCAGGTGTCGCTCAAGGGGCCGGCGAATTTCGTCACCGCGGCCGACCGACGCACCGAACAGATCCTGCACGAGGAACTCGAACTCGCGCGTCCCGGCTACGGCTTCCTGGGCGAAGAAGGCGGCATGCGCCCGGGCGCCGACAAGACCCATCGCTGGATCGTCGATCCGATCGACGGCACGATGAACTTCCTGCACGGCATTCCGCATTTCGCGATCTCGATCGCGCTCGAGCGCGAAGGCACGATCGTTGCCGGCGTCGTCTACAATCCGGCGAACGACGAACTGTTCACCGCCGAACGCGGCAAGGGCGCCTTCCTCAACGACCAGCGGCTGCGGGTCGCCGGGCGCAAGCTGCTCGCCGACGCCGTCGTCGCCTGTGCCCTCCCCCACCCCAGCCGCGGCGACGTCGAGCGTACCGAGAAGGAGCACCACGCCGCGCAAGCCAAGGTCGCGGGCCTGCGCCGGTTCGGCGCTGCGTCGCTCGATCTCGCCTGGGTGGCGGCCGGCCGGCTCGATGCCTACTGGGAGCGCAGCCTCTCGCCCTGGGACATCGCGGCGGGCGTCATCCTGGTGCGCGAGGCCGGCGGCTACGTCACCGACCTCGACGGCGGCGAATCCATGTTCGCAACCGGCGACATCCTGGCCGGCAACGAAATCATCCACCGCGAGCTTCTGCGCACGCTCAAGGACGCCGGAAAGGCCTGACCGCCGATCTGCCGCCGGGGCAATTTGCGCCCAAAACAGCCATTATTGCGGGCTTGTAACGCCCAGCCAGCGGCCGTTCTCCTTCCTTTCCGCCGTGCCTGTGCCATATTGTGAGGCGACCAACACGCGGTGCTCAGCCCGATGGCGCAAGAACTCGACCCGCTCAAGCTCTCATCGCCCCGGATTTTTCTCGTCCGGATGTCGGTGTTCCTGATTCTGTGCGCGCTCGTCATGATCGTGCTCTACAAGCAGATCTGGGTGGCGTTCCTCGCCAATCCCGGCCTCAACGCGCTGATCATCGGCGTCCTGATCATCGGCATCCTCTTCGCTTTCCGGCAGGTGATCCGGCTGTTTCCCGAGGTGAACTGGGTTAACGGCTTCCGCCTCGCCGATCCCGGGCTCGCGGTCGAGCGGCCGCCCGTGCTTCTCGCCCCGATGGCCACCATCCTGGGCGACCGGATGGGGCGCATGGCGATCTCCTCGTCCATGATGCGCGGCATTCTCGACTCGATCGCCGCGCGTCTGGATGAAGCGCGGGACATGTCTCGTTACATGACCGGGCTGCTGGTCTTCCTCGGCCTGCTCGGCACCTTCTGGGGCCTGATCGAGACCGTCGGATCGGTCGGCAATGTGATCAACACTCTCAAGCCGGGCGGCGACGCCGGCGCCGTGTTCGAGGCCCTCAAGGAGGGGCTTGCCGCGCCGCTCAGCGGCATGGGCATCTCGTTCTCGTCCTCGCTGTTCGGGTTGGCCGGCTCGCTCGTGCTGGGCTTCCTCGACTTGCAGACCAGCCAGGCACAGAACCAATTCTACACCGACCTCGAGGACTGGCTGTCGACCACCGTGCGCGACCTTGGCGTGTCGGGCGATGCGCCGGCACCGGCGTTCGCCGGTACAGGGTTGCCCGGCGATCTGCGACTGGCGATCGAGCGTCTACGCGAAACGATCACCGACAGCGGGTCGAACCGCGCATCGACCTCGGCGATGACCAATCTGGCGGAAGCCATTCAGGGGCTGGTCCACCACATGCGCACCGAGCAGCAGATGATCCGCGACTGGGTCGATTCCCAGGCCGAACAGCATCGCGACATCCGCCGCCTGCTCGAAATCCTGGTGCGCGAGAACATCAACAAGTAGGTGCTCCATGGCCGTTGCCCGCGCCCGCCGCGATCCCGGCATGAACTATTGGCCGGGATTCGTCGACGCCCTGTCTACGCTGGTCCTCGGCATCGTCTTTCTGCTCACCGTGTTCGTGGTGGTGCAATTCTATCTGACGCAGGAGGTGACCGGCAAAGATACCGCGCTGAGCCGGCTGAATGCGCAGATCGCGCAGCTCACCGAGCTCCTGTCGATGGAGAAATCCGGCAAGATGAGTCTCGAGGAGCAGCTTGCGCAGTTGCGCACGAGCCTCACGAGCACCGAGACCGAGCGCGACCGCTATAAGGGCCTCTATGACGGGATCGGGACCGGCGCCGCGCAGGCCCAGGGCAAGGTGACGGAGCTCACCGGCCAGCTCGACTCGGAGAAGAAGCTGACCATGCGCGCACTCGCGCAGGTCGAAGTGCTCAACCAGCAGATCGCCGCACTGCGCCGCCAGTTGCAGACGCTCGAAGAGGCACTCGACACCTCCGAGAAGAAGGACAAGGACGCGCAGTCCCGCATCGCCGATCTCGGGCAGCGGCTCAACCTTGCGCTTGCCCAGCGCGTGCAGGAGCTGTCGCGCTATCGCTCGGACTTCTTCGGCCGGCTGCGCACCATTCTCGGCAATCGCCCGGACATCCGCATCGTCGGCGACCGCTTCGTATTCCAGTCGGAGGTGTTCTTCGACACCGGACAGGCCGTGCTCAGCCGGCCCGAAGGCCGCGCCGAGCTCGATGGGCTCGCAAGCGCGCTGATCGAACTGGGCAACAAGATCCCGCCTGAAATCGCCTGGGTGCTGCGCGTCGATGGGCACACAGACACACGCGCGATCAACAGCCCGCAGTTCAAGAACAACTGGGAGCTCTCGGCCGCGCGCGCGATCTCGGTCGTGCAATACCTCATCAGCAAGGGCGTGCCGCCGCAGCGTCTGGTCGCCGCCGGCTTCGGCGAGTTCCAGCCGATCGACGTCGACAAGACCGAAGAGGCCTATGCCCGCAACCGCCGCATCGAGTTGAAGCTGACGGAGCGGTGAACGAGCGAGCTTTCACGCTGCGCCCCTACACGCCGGCCGACGAGGATGCGGCGATCGAGTTGTGGCGGCGCACCTGGCAACTGCATTATCCGCAGATCAATTTCGCCGAGCGGGTCGACTGGTGGCGGCAGCGTTGGCGCGACCAGCTTGTGCCGGCCGCGACCGTCACGATCGCCGAATCGGGCGGACGCATGGTCGGCTTCGTCACCGTCGATCCGCGCAGCTTCGATCTGGACCAGATCGTCGTGGCGCCGGAAGCGTGGGGCATCGGCGTGGCCGCCGCCCTGATTGCGGAGGCCAAGCGGATATCCCCGCACGGCCTCGATCTCCACGTCAACACCGACAATACCCGCGCCATCCGCTTCTACGAGAAGCATGGCTTTGCGATTTCCGGCGAGGCCATCAACTGGCGCTCCGGCGCGCCGGTGCACAAGATGATCTGGCGGCCGTAGTAGCGGCCTTCGCAAAGATCGGTACTCGCGAGGTTTAGGCGGTCGGCTCCCTCTCCAAATGGGGAGAGGGAGCGCACCGAGATCGCGGCAACGTCGGTCCCCGATCACTTCGCCAGATAGTTCCGGTGCACCCAACCGGCCGAAGCGGACGAGGTGGCCGCACGCGCGGTCTCGAAGTAAAAGGCCTTCTCGCTGTCGCGGGTATCGAGCTTCACGCCGGCGTTCAGCGCCTTCTCGGACGACTTGCCGGCTTCCGCCGCCGCCAGGAAGGCGGTGACCGCATCGACCGACGGCGGCTCGACATTCGGATCGTTCTTGTGGCCGATCGCCTCGATCGCGCTCGCGGTCAGGAGCTTCGTCCACATCTTGCGAAACAGCCCGTTCGACGGATAGACGTCGGCGCTGTTGAGCTGTCCGTTGACGGCGAACACGAAGCCGACGATGTCGTCACCGCTTTCGCCCGCCGATTTCAGCGCCGCGATATAAGCCTGCTGGGTCTCCAGGAGCTTCTCGTTTTCGAGCGCAAGCTGCAGGCTCGATGACGACTGCGCGGAGCGCACCGACGCGCCGATCCGGTCGCCGAGCTTCGACTGCGTGGTGCGCACGCCCTGCCACACCAGCATCTGACGTTCGCTGGTCTCGTTGGCGTACGAATTCGACGTCCGTCCTCGCCGCAACGTCGGATCGGGCGACGGCGCCGCCGGCAGCGGAGCCTTCATGGCCAATTTCATCTCGCGCGAGGGCACCGCGGCCGACGCGGTCGAGAAGTTCTTCGCATCCTCGCCACCGCGCGCCGACCAGCGGCCTTCCTCGACGCAGAACGACGCGATCGGAATGCTGCCCGACTTCGGCGGCAGGACAAGACTGACCATCAGGGTGCGGTCCTGCTTGCCGCCCTTCACGATGTCGCCCGACTGCACGAACACCTCGTCGGTGCCGGTATTTTCGATCTCGAGCTGATTGACGTTGCTGGTTTCGCGCACCTTGACCATGCCCTTGGCCATGGCCTCTTCGAGCGTGAGCGGGATTTTTCCGGCGGTCGATTTTCCGTGCACGAAATAGATCGCCAGGTTTTCATGGATGATCGGATTGGAAACGCGATAACCGTCCGTCGTCTGGGCACCGCCGAGACCGACGAGCGAGAACATCACCAAGGGTGTGGTGGAGACTGCGGCAAGTGCAAGCAAGGACCAACGCATTGGGTAGCTCCCTGAAGCAGTGTGAGGTTGGCGCTAATGTCCCGATCGGGTTCGGGACACGCGTGTGCTCGCACGCCTCCATGGCTGGCGTTGGGACGGCCGGTGACCGGATTTCGGCTGCGATGTCCGAATTTCGAATCCGGTGACGGAATTCCGGCGCGCGCGCGGAAAACTCAAATCGAAGATCAGGCGCGCCACAATCGGAGCGTTGCGCACATTAACGATTGTTCATGTGCAACGATTGTTCATGCGCGCGCCCTCGCCGAATCGCGGGCATGAGCGGCGGCAATCGTCACACGTTCTCGAACTGCAGCTTGGCGAGCCGTGCGTAAAGGCCGCCGCCTGCGGCGAGCTTCTCGTGCGTGCCTTCCTCGACGATACGGCCGTGATCCATCACCAGGATACGGTCGCAGGAGAGCACGGTCGCGAGCCGGTGCGCGATCACCAGGGTGGTGCGGTCCTTCATCAGCCGTTCGAGCGCCGTCTGCACCAGCTTCTCGCTTTCGGCATCCAGCGACGACGTGGCTTCATCGAGCAGCAGCAGCGGCGCATCGCGCAGGATCGCGCGCGCGATCGCAATGCGCTGGCGCTGGCCGCCGGACAGCGTCACGCCATGCTCGCCGGCCGGCGTCTGATACTTCTCCGGTAACCGCGCGATGAACTCGGACGCGAGCGCAAGTTCGGCCGCATGCTCGACCTCGGCGTCGCTCGCCTCCGGCCGACCGAAGCGGATGTTCTCGGCAATCGACGCTGCGAAGATCGCGGCCTCCTGCGGCACCAGCGCGATGTGCCTGCGCAGCGCGATCGGATCGACGGCGGGGAGCGGCGTGCCGTCGTAGGTGACGGTGCCCGACAACGGATCGTAGAATCGCAGGATCAGGTGGAAGATCGTGCTTTTGCCGGCGCCCGAAGGCCCCACGATCGCAACCTTCTCGCCGCGCCGCACCCGCAGCGATACGCCATCGAGCACCGGTGAAGCAGGCCGCGTCGGATAGGCGAAGCGGACATCTGCGAACGCGACCTCCCCGCGCGCCGGTTGCGGCAGCGCCACCGGATGCGCCGGCGCGACGATCACCGGTTTGATGTTGAGGATTTCGAACAACCGCTCGGCGGCGCCGGCCGCATGCGACAGCTCGCCCCACACTTCGGAGAGTTGGCCGAGCCCCGCCGCGGCGAAGACCGCGTACAGCACGAACTGCGAGAGCCTCCCTGCCGTGATGCGGCCCGCCAGCACGTCCTGCGCGCCGACCCAAAGCACGACGACGACGCTCGCGAACACAAGGAAGATCGCAATCGCCGTCAGGATCGCGCGCGCGCGGGTCGAGGCGACGGCGGCGTGGAAGGCGCGTTCGACCGCCGCCGCGAAGCGGCTTTGCGCCATCTTCTCGTTGGTGAAGGCCTGCAGCACGCGGATTGCGCCAAGCAACTCCGAAGCGTAGGCGGAGGCCGCCGCCAGCGTGTCCTGCGCGGCGCGCGAGCGGGCGCGCACGGCGCGGCCGAAGCCGTAGAGCGGCAGCACGATCACCGGGATGGCGGCGAGCACGAAGGCCGAGAGGCGCGGACTCGTGATCACCATCATGCCGGTGGCGCCGAGGAAGAGCACGATGTTGCGCAACGCCACAGACACGGCGGAGCCGACCGCGGCCTTGATCTGGGTGGTGTCGGCGGTCAACCGCGAGATCATCTCGCCGGTCTTGGCCTGGTCGAAGTAGGCCGCCGACAGCGACGTGAGATGGGCGAACACTTCGCTGCGCAGATCCGCGACGATGCGCTCGCCCAGCATGGTGACGAGGTAGAACCGCGCGGCGCTGGCGAGCGCCAGCACGGCCACGACCGCGATCAGCACCGTGAAATAGCTGTCGATCATGGTCGCGCTGTCGCGCGAAAACCCGAAATCGATCATGCGCCGGACGGCGATCGGGACGACCAGCGTGGTGATCGCCGCTACCACCAGGGCGATGAGCGCGGCTGCTGCCTGCCAGCGGTAGCGCGCGATATAGGGCATGAGCCGGACGAGCGGCCGCAGCTTCGCCTTGCGCTCCTCGGGGGCGGGCGGCGGAGCCGCCGGGACGTCCGGAGGCCGGTCCATGGGCTCACTCGCGCGGGGGACTTCTCGGTCGACGACGTTCATTTTGCCCGGCTCACGCGGCACCCACTGGAACGCTTCCAAAAACACTAGTGTCCCGATTCCGAGGTTCGCATCATTGTGCGGCACCCCCGTTTGCGAACTTCGGAATCGAAGGACACTAGCAACTTATTGATCTAGTGTAGCTTTGGTTCAGAAGTCCGCATTCCGAACTCGCCGCAAGAGTGATGCGGACTTCTGAACCGCCACACTAGCGAGAATGCCCCGCCCCCCGCCGGGTGGCAATCGCAGGGATGACTTATATGGGCCTAAGGGCATGGCGGGACGGGTTGTTTTGCCGCGGGCCGTGGGTTATAGAGCCGCGACTTTTCAATTGACCCCGCATGCGCGGGCTTGAGCCCGGCGCAGGATGAGCAAAGCCATGAAGTCTGAGATCCACCCGGAATACCATACCGTCAAGATCGTCATGACCGACGGGACCGAATTCACCACCCGCAGCACCTGGGGCAAGGAAGGCGACACTATGCACCTGGACATCGACCCGAAGTCGCACCCGGCCTGGACCGGCGGCCAGCAGCAGTTGCTCGACCGTGGCGGCCGGCTGTCGCGCTTCCAGAAGAAGTTCGCAGGCCTCGGCCTGAAGAAATAGCGCTGGTTGGAGTTTGACCGCACAAGACCCTCGCACGAGCGGGGGTCTTTCGCGTTGTGCCCTGCGGATTTGGCGGTCGAATCCTGGACGAGGGGCTATTCCTGCTCGAAGGCCGCCCGCAGCAGGCCAAGCTGGTGTTCGACCGGATTGCCGGATTCCGGCCGGGTCCGCACCGGACTGGCGTGGATCGTCGCGTCGAGCCGGCGGACCGCAATCTGGAGCGTCCTGGAGCGCTGGATCAGCGCGCGAAGACGCTCCGGCAGGAGCTTGATGCTCTGGTCGTCACTCTGCTCGCCGGTGGACAGCTTGACCTTGGCTTTTTCCTTGTGGGCCTGGGCGAGCGACATCTCGCCTTCCTTGACGGCGCGATGCAGCAGCAGCCAGGAGGCAAGCTGCATCAGCCGCGTGGTCAGCCGCATGCTTTCGGTCGCATAGGCGAGCGCGGCGGAACGATCGAGCTTCTTGGATTCCTGCCGGCCGGGACCATCGAGATAGGCCGCGGTCTCTTCGACCAGCGCCATGCCGTCGCGAAACAGATCGGAAAAGGCTTGAGAGCTCGCGAGCCTCTCGCCAAATGACACGGTCTCACTGACCGATTTTTCGAACATCGCCCTACGCCTCACTCTACGCAACCGTTTTTGTTTTATTGCGCCCAACCCCTGGCGAAGCCCGGTCAGCATTACGCGCCTTTCGACCGCTGTCCAGCGGCCGGGCAATAAAGCTTCAGACATAGTTGCCGCGCGGCCACGGCGTCGAAAAGCCGACGGCCGGAGGCTCAAAGGAGCCATCCGGCCGTCGCATCATCTAAAGCTGTCCGATAATGGGACGCCGAAACAGGGCGAGCCTGAGGCCGCGCCCGTCCGGCCCGCCGTTATCGCTTCGCGCCTGCCACCGCAGCCGGCTTGGCCGCCGCCGCGCGCCCGGGGGCGCCAGCCGCCCGTGCGGGCATCCCACCGCCCAGGCTGCGATTGACGTTGACGCTGCGGTTTACGTTGACGTTGCGATTGACGTTGACGTTGCGGTTCACATTGACGTTGCGATTGACGTTAACGTTGGTGTTGACGCTTCTGACTTGATTGTTGTGATTCAGATTTGTGTTCTGCCGAGTGTTGACGTTCGAGTTGATGTTGCCGGTGATGCCCTGGCGGGTTGTGACCTGGTGATTTTGCAGGTTGTTGCGCAGAGCGGCGGCGTTATTGACCGGATTGCCGTTGATGCCCGGCCTGCCGAAGCGCTGCTGAAGCGACGTCTTGCTGTAGGCGATGTTGCCGCGGTGCACCGGGTTGTGGTTCCAGTGCTGATTGGCTGCGACGTTGGCGAGCCTGGCGCGGTTGAAGGCGTTGAAATGCGGAACGAAGACGCCGACCCGCCGTGCACGCCAATCGTAACGCGCCCACAGAGCCGCGCCGACGAAGCACGGCGCCCCGAAGGCGAAGATGCCGACCGCGACGTAGCCTGGCGGATACCAGTAGAACGGCGCGAATGCCGGATAATCCCAGACGCCATAGATCACGCCCGGATCATAGACCGGGACATAGACCACCGCCGGATCGACCGGTTCGATCGCAATGTAATCTTGCTCGGGCGGCAGCCCGGGCCCCGGCGCGGGTCCCGAGACGCGCGAGATTTTCTGTTCCTTGGTGGTCTTGAGATTGCCGGCATCGGCCGCCTTGGAGCGCAGGCGCTGGATCGCCCGGGTCATATCATCCGGCTGCGCCAGGTAGGCGTCGCCCAGTTGCTTGGTCCAGTCGAGCTTGTCGCTCATCATCAGCAGCACCTGCGGGACCGCGGTCATCGCCTTGACGCTGGGATCCCAGGTCTGACGCTGCATCGCGTCTTCGAGTTCCTTGCCCGTGACGCTCGCGTTTCCTTTCGACCAGCGCGCCGCCATCTCGACTTCGAGCGGATAGGTCGACGCCGTCAGGATTTGCGCCAGCAGCGAATCAGGATGCAGTGCAATCGGTGCGACCAGTTGCTCCAACTGGGCATCGCTCAGCTTCTCTTCCTCGGGCGGCGCAGCCGCCACCGGCGCAGTTGCGGCACCCTGCCCTTCGGCCGACGGAGGCGGGACCACCGCCGGCGCTGACACGCCCGCACCACCGCGCTGGTCCTGCGCGAACGCACCCGATACCGACGGCGCAAGCAGCACCATCGCCAACGCGAAGCTAACCAGCATTCCCCGAACCCAATGCGGGCCGATCATAGCAGCGGACATGACGACAACCTCCTTCGCATCGCGCGGTGCGGGCGGACAGCAATACCGCCCGTGGAATTCCGAGCGTGCGATCTTGAAACGATTTCCCCTGTGCGACAGGGCCCGGCGGGATTGGCCGCAAGGGCCTTATGTCCATCGACACCATCGCGGCGTATTGCGGCGAAAATATCGACGCCATGTCGGAAAACAGGGCGAAAAATGGCGATTACACGAGGCGCCGCGCCCGCATGACCCGGTCGGCCACCACCACGAAAACGATAGGTTCTATAGCTATTTAGACCTCAAAAGACGGCATCGCGCTCGGCGGCACGAGTACCGGGATGCCTCTCGACCCTCGTCATGCTGCGTTGCGCCGGTCGCCCGGCCCAAGCGGGTTGCGCGGCTGCGGAACGTAATACTTGCCGATCCGGACCATCTTGCGTGGCTTGACCAGGATCGACACCAGCCGGTCGCGCAACGCCTTGGGCGAGGTCGGCTTCACCAGGAACTCATGCACTCCCAGCATCATCGCTTCGTGTACCTGAGCAGGGCCCGCATGCGAGGTGAGCATGATGATCGGCAGATTCGGCTTGGAAAACACATCCGGCGAGCGAACGATCCGCATGATTTGCGGTCCGCTGAGGACCGGAAGCTGCCAGTCCAACAGCAAAATATCGGGGCTCATGGTGCGGACGATTTCCAGCGCGGCAAGCCCGTCGGCGGCCTCGTACACGGCTCTCGCGCCGATGCTTGTCAGCATGGTTCGGGTCAGCTTGCGCAGGTAGGCGTTCTCGTCCACGACCAGGATGCCAAGCTGCTCGATGGCAGATTCGATCTGCTTCATGGACATGCGCGTGCGCGCTCCAGTGGCGCTGGACTCTCCTAAACCGAGGTTGCTGCAGGACTAATAACGTTCCCGATGCAATTTTTCTTAAATACCGGAGGGTAGCGCCGTCGCTTGCCCGCGGCGGACCGGCGAAGCACCGCCGTGAATTGGCTTAACGGTCATGCCGTACCGGAATGCCGTGCGGCAGCTCCGGCGTGCCATAAGGCGCCGGGATCGCGGGTCGGCGATCCGACAACCCGAGAGAGACGGCGTGGCCGAAGCGACCAGCTCCGACCTGCGCGTGCCCGCCCCAAGGCGCGAGCACGTTCCGCTCGGCATCTTGTTCATGGTCGGCGCGACCATTCTGTTCGCGGCATCGAGCGCGATCTCGAAATGGCTGGTGGAGCCCTATCCGGCCGGCGAGGTGCTGTTCACGCGCACGCTGGTTTCGCTCATCACCTGCGCGATCTTCATCCTGCCGAAGACCGGCCTCGCAGTCTATCGCACGCAGCGCGGGCATCACCACTTCGCCCGGGCTGTCTCTCAGGGTATATCGCAGACCTCCCTGATCATCGCGTTCAGCCTGATGCCGCTTGCCGGCGCCATTGCGATCAATTTCTCATCGCCGCTCTGGGCGACGCTTGCGTCCGCGCTGATCTTCAAGGAGGTGGTCGGGACCGGCGCGCTGGACGGCTTTGCTGGTCGGGTTCTTCGGCGTCCTGATCGTCACCCGTCCGGGCGCGGATGCGTTTCAGATCGGTGCCGTGTTCGCGCTGGTAAATGCCATCCTATACGGGTCGGTGACCGCCGCAGTCCGCCGGATGACCGCGACCGAGTCGGCGGAAACGCTGACCATGTACCAACTGACGCTCTTGACCTTGTTCTTTGCAATGATGCTGCCATTCGGCTGGATCACGCCGACGTGGTTCGACTTCGGACTGATGGCGGCAAACGGCGTCTCGAACGCGGTCGGACAATATTGGTGGACGCGCGCGCTCTATCTCGCGCCGGCGTCGGCGGTGGCGCCGTTCTATTATCTCTCGCTCATCTGGGCGCTCGCGATCGGCTTCCTGGTGTGGGGCGACGTACCCACGATCGCACTGCTCGCCGGCTCCGCGGTCGTCGTGGCGTCGGGACTATTCTTGCTATGGCGCGAGACCGGCGGCCGCTAGCTGTAAGGCGGGTCAGGACAGGCGCGGCACCGCGGCGCGTTCCAGGAGCCGGTAGAATTGCATTGCCTTCGTCGCGGTTGCGGGCTTCATCTGCGTGAATTGCGCGAACAGCGAATCGATCTCATGCCCTGAGCTCGGCTTTTTTGCCGCCGCCTGCAGCCGCAGGATCGCCTTCGTCGTATCCCACGACAATCCAATCGCCTTTGCGAGCACCAGGATCTGCTCTGAAAGCGATTGCGTGGTCGCGCGTTCAATGAGGCCGATCGGCAGATCGCACATGATCGACAGCGCAATCGTTGTCTCGTCGAATTTGCCTGCGCTGGCGAACGCCCACAATTGGCTTTCGTTGAGTTCGCCCGCCTTGTGCAGGGCGCGGACATGGGACTCCGCCGCCGCATATTCTGCGGAGCGCTGCCGGGCTTCGGTCTGAAGCTGGTCCGAAGCCTTGGCAACCATGTTCCGAAACAGGTTTGCTTTGCCGCGATCGGCCGATTCCAGTTCGGCACGCACCGTCTCGGAGGCCTGCGCGAATATCTTCAACATGAACTGGCGCGGAAGCTCCGGCCGCTGCCAAACGCGAAGCGCAAGGTCACCGTCGGTTTCCGACCTCCGGACCAAGGTCGAATAGCCAAAGTCGGAAAACTTCGCGCCAGGATTCTGCGGCCGTGCTCAGGGCAACCTGCTTGTTTCCGCGCTCGACCAGCACATCGGTGACCGCTTCCACCAAGGTGGAGCGGCGCGAAATGGCGAGCAGATGTTCCTGGCTCTTCGTTCGCGCTCCCTCGACCAGAACTTCATCGTCGAGCTGTTCCGCCCCGGAGAGAACCGGCTCGGCAACCGAAATCTCGTCGTCGAGCGCCAGAGCGCGCAGCACGTGCGTCGGCGCCCCCGGGATGGTCGCGATCCGACGGCCGAAGGCCTCTCGTGCGGATGTATCGATCTCCTTGACGAGGCGGCTCATCACGTCATCGAAAATGCTTCGCTGGTCGTCGGAAAAAACCGCTGAACCGGACGCGAAAAGATCCGTGACCCGCCGCAACGCTTCGGCGCGCCTCGACCGATCTCGTTGCTTGCGATGAGAACCTCTACTTCTTCAAGCAGCGCCGGCTGCGTACTCATGATCCTCGGCTCCGCATGCTGGGAGGACACAATGAAGCTGGTGATTCCGTTCGTTGAGCATCAGGCCGCATCCGCCGCGGCTCGTCCGATGGAACGAGCATCCCAGTTCGATTTCCGAAACCGGGCACGGCCGGCCGAACAGATAGCCTTGCACGGTGTCGACGCCCGATGCCCGCAACAATTCGAATTGCTCCTCGGTTTCAACTCCTTCCGCCGTCGTGACGGTGCCGAGGCCACGGCCGAGAGCGAGCACCGACGAAACAATCGCCGCGCATTCGGCGCGTTTGGTCATGTTTTGCGTGAAGGATCGATCGATCTTGATCTTGTCGAACGGGAACATGGTGAGATAGCTCAACGACGAATAGCCGGTACCGAAATCGTCAAGCGCGATCGATACGCCGATGTTCTTCAACTGACGGATCACGGACAGAACGTCGACTTGGCTTTCGATCAATACCGATTCGGTGATTTCCAGCTCAAGCCGCTCGGGCGGCAGGCCCAACTCGACCAGCGCGCATAAAATGACATCGAGCAAATTGGCGCTCTTGAATTGGGCGGGCGACAGATTGACCGCCACCTTGATGTCCGAAGGCCAGCCTGCCGCATCGGTGCAGGCGCGTTGCAGCACCCACTCTCCGAGCGGAACGATCAGGCCGCTCTCCTCGGCAAGCGGAATGAACTGGAGGGGAGGAATATTCCCGCGCTGTCGGATGGCGCCAGCGCACCAAGGCCTCGACGCCGCATGGTTTACGCGTGCGTGGCGTCGATGATCACCTGGTAATGCACTTCTATTTCACCGTTCGACACGGCATTGCGCAGCTCCTGCGCCAGTTGGTGACGCGCATCGGCGTCGGCCGTCATCCGGACGTCGAAGAATTGGAAGCCGTTGCGGCCTTCCGCTTTTTTCCGATAGAGGGCGAGGTCGGCTTTCTTCATAAGCTCATTGGGCTCGACCCCGTCGTCGGGAGCGAACGCGATGCCGATGCTGGCGCCAATGACAACCGTCGACCCTTCGATGTCAAATGGCTTGATGCAGGCATTCGATGATCGAGCCTGCGAGCGGCCGGCATCCTCGCGATTGCGGGCCTCGCCGGCTGACAGGATTGCGAATTCGTCGCCGCCAAGACGGGCCAGGACATCGTGTTCCCGCAGCATGGACTTCAGCCGCTGCGCGACTTCCCGCAGCAGCATGTCGCCGGCCGGATGTCCAAGCAAATCGTTGACATCCTTGAACCGGTCCAGGTCGAGCATGAAGATCGCGAACGGATCGCCCTGGCTCTTCAGGCGCGCGCCGGCTTCTTCGATCCGTCTCCAGGAAGAGCGCCCGGTTGGCGAGACCGGTCAGCAGATCATGGTGCGCCATGTAGCTGATGCGCTCGTTGGCGCGCACGCGTTCCGTGATATTTTCGACCACCCCAAGCAGATACCGCGGCTCGCCATTGTCGCCAAAAATCATGATGCGCCTGGTTTCGACCAGGACCGAACCGTTGCTTGGGGTTTCGATCCAGTGCTTGGCATAGGACATCGGCTGCGCGATTTGTCCAAACTGCGTGTCGTTGGCGGCGATGAGATCGGCGGTCGGCTTGGGAAATATCTCGTGCGCGGTTTTACCGATGACATCGTCGCGGGATATTCCCCACAGATCCTCGGCCGCTCGATTGACCAGAATATAGCGTTGGCTTTGCGCCTCCTTGACGAAGACCGTCACGGGCACGTTCTCGATGACGGTATCGAGGAATGCCCGGGTCCGCTCGATCTCGGACATGGCATTCCGGCGCTCGGTGATATCCTCGTGCGTTGCGACCCAGCCGCCGTTCGGCATCGGAACGTTGTGGATCTGGACGATGCGTCCGTCGGGAGATTGCGTCACGAGGGTATAGTTCTCGTTGCGTGCGAGAGCGACGCGCAGTGCCGCGCAGTAGGCGTCGACATCGCCCACAAACGTTCCGGTTTCCTTGCGGTGCAAGATGAGGTCGCGGAAGGTGCAGCCCGGCTTCACGACGTCCGGCGAAAGCCCAAAGAGTTCGATGTAGCGCCGGTTGAACACGACAAGGCGCTCGGACGCATCGAACATCAGAGAGGCCCGACGACATGTTGTTGATCGCCGCGTCGAGCTGCATTCTTTGATTGGCGTCCGCGTGCGCCTGCACCAGCACTTCGTAATTCTTGATCTGCCGGACACCGAGCAGGACGATCAGGCCGATCACGACGATCAGAAGAAGGGTCGCGCCGGAAATATAGATTGCTATGTTGCGCCACTCGGAGAGCGCTGCGGCGACCGTCTTGGTCGTCGCAACGACAAAGGGATAGTGCGCAAGTCTCTGGGCGACCACGAGCCGGTCTTCGCCGTCGATCGAAATCGTCTCTTGAACCGTGCCATCGCTGGTTCGCGACAGAGCATTCAACAGCGGTCCATTCTCGAGATACGACCGCGCCATCTCCGGATCGACAGGGGGATGACGCGCAAGCACCACGCCATCCTCGCGAAAGAGCACAATCTGGCTGCCCTGGCCAAGCGACACCGTTCCGAAATATTGATCGAAGTACGCCATCTCCATCGCGCCCAGCACCAAGCCCAGGAATTCGCCGTTGCGACCGGCGACCTTGCGTACGAGGTGGATGGTCCACGAGCCGGTCGCGCGATTGCGGACGGGTTCTCCCATGAACGACGTCAATCCCGCGTCGGACTTGAGTGCCTTGAAGAACTCCCGGTCCGTCACGTCGATTTCCGGGAGTGGCCAGAAGCGGGAGAAGTTGAACAGCTTGCCTTTCGCATTGATCAACGTCATCGAGCCGATATGCGGCCAGCCGCTGACCTTGTCCTTGAGCATCAGATGGACGTCATGGCCGGACATCAGCCGCTCGTAGTCCTCGGCGGATGCAACTCCAAGAGCACTTAACCGGTCGATCAGACTGCTCTGGATGAGGTCCACCGCCTGGAAAGCGCGATCGGTCTGGTCGGCAAGAATGAGCGCGGCGGTCTTGAGCTCGCGGTCGCTGTCGTTCAGCGCGTCATGGCGAAGGCTGGCAAGCATCCCGACGGCGCCGATCAAGACGACGGCCGCCAGCAGCACCCCGCAGAATACGAGCAGACTGGCGGCTTTAATGCGCCGCGTCGCCGCGGACTCCGGCGGACTGACATCTAACGGGCGGGCGGTGAAGCAGAGACTTCTCGACGCCTGCGCCATCCCCGATTGGCCCGTTCTGGGCGGTGGACGAAGCTCTCGCATCGTCCAATAGAACGCCCGATACACTAAAATTCGAGTTAAGGACTAATCAGCGAGGCCCAATATTGCGGCTTATACTCTTAATCGAAAGAATATCCCTTCGATCTGCCTTCGAACAGATTACTGCACGTTATAAATCCAGGTTATCAGAATACTCGACGCCTAATCCAAGCTCTCACGACCGCGATACAGCAACGTACCTGTCGAGGGGCATCGCGAACCGAGGCTTACGTCCGCGGCGCGATGGTCACGATCACGTACCGCCCGGGCTCGCCGGCGCTTGCCGAAATAGCGGCGCGTGACTTCCGCCTCGACGCGCCGTCCGACGGAGGCGCGCGACGCCCGCCGCATCGCCACGATCGACGCAGCTTGTCGCCCGCGCCGGGCAGACCATGGCGATGCCGTAGCGCGCGATACGCACGTCGAGATCGGACGGCGGGATACCGTCGAGCGCGTTCACCACCAGCGGATGGGAGGGCAGATAGAATGCGACGCCGTACCCGAAGTCCTCCCAGCCGGCGAACAGCCGCAGCGGCCGGTCGCTGCTCTGGCGCCAGACCAACTCGACCCACCTCGCCAGTTCCGAGGCGTGCGCGGCGCCGGGCGTGACGCCGGTGCGGTGCACCCAATATGCGACGCCCGGCGCGGCGGCGAGCATCACGCAAGGCACGATGACGGCGGCCGCGACGATGACGGGGGCAAACCGCTCCTTCAGTTCCGTGAGCGGCGACGACAGCAGCACGACCGGCAGCAGCGTCCAGGCCGACATGGTCCATAGCGAGGTCAGCGGAAAGCGCGCGGCGAGCGCGACGACGATCGGAACAAGGAGCGGGGCCCAGAATGCGACGACAGCAAGCCGCCGCTCGGGCGTCGCCGGCCACAGCATGTCGTGGGCGGCTGCGCGATCCGGCTGCAACGCGACCAGCGCCAGGACGACGGGCACCCCCACATAGGCGACCGCGCCCAGAAGATAGGTCAGCGTGCTGAGTGCGACCGCCAACATCGAGGTCGCGCTGTGGGTCGCGAACGCATAGGAGAACGGCAGGAAGTTGTTCGCGATGAGCCACGCGACGTGCGGAGCCAGCACCAGCGCACCGGCCGCGATCGTCACCCATGGCGCGGGCGAGCGGAAATAGGCATCGCGCCGGGAATCGGTCAGCGCCGCGATGCCGAGACCGAGAAGCAGCATCGCCGACCAGTACTTGCCGTAGAGCGCGGCCGCCGCCAGCACGCCGGCAAGCGCCGCATCCAGTATGTTGCGCGTCTCGAACGAGCGCAGGAAGAACAGCGTGGTTCCCGCCCAGAGCGGCAGCAGCACGGTGTTCTGGTTGAACTTCAGAGCGTGAAAGTTGAAGAACGGCACCAGCGTGAGCAGCGCCAGCCCGACCACCCGCTTCTCGCCGTCGAGAAACCGCTCCGAGAGCCGCCACGCGATCCACAGCGCGAGCGCCGCGGTCGTCACCGCCAACAGGTAATAGGCCCAGTCGGCGACGGGAAAGATCGTGAACCAGGCCGCCACCACCGCCGGCACCAGCGGCGGATGCTTGGCATGGCCGAATGCGAGTTCCTGCCCGAGCGCATACTGCTCGGCCATGTCGTAGTGGACGTCTTGGCTACCCTTGGCGATGACGGCGTAAACCGTCCACAGGACGACGTACGCGATCAGAACGACGACGACCCATCGCTCGCGCCGCGCCGGGTCGGCGAGCGCGGCCGTGAGCCGCTCGGCGAGCCTCTCTCCATGGCCGGCAATCGTCATGGCAGATCCCTTGCCCGACACCTTGGCTGACATGGCCGCAAACCGCCAGCATGTGCCCAATTTTCCCGCAAGCGACGGCCGGTCGCTATCGCACGGCGGCCCGGCGAGGTCCATATCAACGGGAACCGCCCGAAATACGAGCACTGCCATCGCTTTGCCGCATCGGCCGGCGATGCTAGAGTTCAAATCGAGGGTGCGAGCGACCGGAGCTGCCCATGTGCCGCTGGATCGCCTATCGCGGCGAGACCATCCCGCTGGAACATTACGTAACTGCACCGGCGCACTCGCTGGTGGTGCAGAGCCTCAAGGCGCTCGAATCGACGGCCAGCACGAACGGCGACGGCTTCGGGATGGGCTGGTACGGCGAACACCCGGAACCGGGCCTTTATCGCGAGGTCCGGCCGGCCTGGTCGGACGAGAACCTGCGGTACCTTTGCCGCCACATCCGGTCGCACCTCTATTTCGCGCATGTGCGGGCCTCGACCGGCACCCCGATCACGCGGCCGAACTGCCACCCCTTCGCGTGCGGGCGCTGGATGTTCATGCACAACGGCCTGGTCGGAAACTGGTCGCGGCTGCGCCGGCAGGTCGAGGCGCTGATCCCGGACGAGTTCTACGGCTCGCGCATCGGCACGACCAATTCGGAAGCGGTCTTCCTCGCCATTCTGGGCGCCGGCGGCGACAAGGACCCGATCGGGGCAACCTCGCGCACGCTGGCGACGCTGACCGACATGCTGGGGCCGAACAAGGAGCCGCTGCGCTTCACCGCGGCGCTCGCCAACGGCCAGGACCTTTACGCTTTCCGCTACGCCTCCAACGACAACGCCAATACGCTCTATTATCGCGAATCCGGCGACAGCGTCGTGGTGGTCTCCGAGCCGCTCGATTCCGAACGCGCGCACTGGAAGCCGGTGCCGCCGGGTCACATGGTGGTGGCGCGCGCCGGCAAACCGGTCGAACTGACGCCATTCCTGGCTGCGCAGCGCGTGGCGGCGGAGTAGCCAGCTTACCGCAAGCCCGGATCGGCGCTTGCTGCATCGGCGCGGCATTGCTATCTCCCCGCCATGGCTGCCTCCCCCATCTCCAACATCCGCAATTTCGCGATTATCGCGCATATCGACCACGGCAAGTCGACGCTCGCCGACCGGCTGATCCAGTCGACCGGCGGGCTGGAGGAGCGCGAGATGGTCGAGCAGGTGCTCAATTCGATGGACATCGAGCGCGAGCGCGGCATCACCATCAAGGCGCAGACCGTACGGCTCAAATACCGGGCGCGCGACGGCAAGGATTACGTCCTCAACCTGATCGACACCCCCGGCCACGTCGACTTCGCCTACGAGGTGAACCGCTCGCTCGCCGCCTGCGAGGGCTCGCTGCTGGTGGTGGATGCGAGCCAGGGCGTCGAGGCGCAGACGCTCGCCAACGTCTACCAGGCGATCGACAACGGTCACGAGATCGTGCCGGTGCTCAACAAGGTCGATCTGCCCGCCGCCGAGCCCGACAAGGTGAAGCAGCAGATCGAGGATGTGATCGGGCTCGACGCCTCGAACGCCGTCCTGATCTCTGCCAAGACCGGGCTCAATGTGCCGGAGGTGCTGGAGGCGATCGTCACCCGCCTGCCGCCGCCCAAGGGCGACCGCGACGCCACCCTCAAGGCGCTGCTCGTCGATAGCTGGTACGACGTCTATCTCGGCGTGGTCGTGCTGGTGCGCATCGTCGACGGCGTGCTCAAGAAGGGCCAGCGCATCCGCATGATGGGAACGGGCGCGGCTTATGACGTCGACCGCGTCGGCGTGTTCACGCCCAAGCTGACGGCCGCTGATGAGTTGGGCCCCGGCGAGATCGGCTTCCTCACCGCCTCGATCAAGGAGGTGGCGGACACCCGCGTCGGCGACACGATCACGGACGATCGCAAGCCGGTGAGCGCACCGCTGCCCGGCTTCCGTCCGGCCATTCCGGTGGTGTTCTGCGGACTGTTTCCGGTCGATGCCGCGCAGTTCGAGGATTTGCGCGCCGCCATGGGCAAGCTCCGCCTCAACGACGCGAGCTTCAGCTACGAGATGGAGACCAGCGCGGCGCTCGGCTTCGGCTTCCGCTGCGGCTTCCTGGGTCTGCTCCATCTCGAGATCATCCAGGAGCGGCTGTCGCGCGAGTTCAATCTCGACCTGATCGCGACCGCGCCGTCGGTCATCTACAAGATCAAGCTGCGCAAGGGGAACGAGATCGAGATCCACAATCCGGTCGACATGCCCGACCCGATGCAGATCGAGGAAATCCAGGAGCCGTGGATCGAGGCCACGATCCTGACGCCCGACGACTATCTCGGTTCGGTGTTGAAACTCTGCCAGGACCGCCGCGGCAACCAGAAAGAGCTCACCTATGTGGGCAACCGCGCGATGGTGAAATACGATCTGCCGTTGAACGAAGTGGTGTTCGACTTCTACGACCGGCTCAAGTCGGTGTCGAAGGGCTACGCCTCGTTCGACTATCACCTCACCGACTTCAAGCCGGCCGATCTCGTGAAGATGCAGATCCTGGTCAACGGCGACCCGGTCGATGCGCTCGCCATGCTGGTGCACAAGACGCGCGCCGAAAGCCGCGGCCGCGCCATGGTGGAGAAGCTCAAGGAGTTGATCCCGCCGCACATGTTCCAGGTGCCGATCCAGGCGGCGATCGGCGGCAAGGTGATCGCGCGCGAGACCGTGCGCGCCTTTCGCAAGGACGTGACGGCGAAGTGCTACGGCGGCGACGTGACGCGCAAGCGCAAGCTTCTGGAGAAGCAGAAGGAAGGCAAGAAGAAGATGCGCCAGTACGGCAAGGTCGAGATCCCGCAGGAGGCGTTTATTGCGGCGCTGAAGGTGGATGTGTGACCGGACTATTCGGCGGCGTGCACGCGCCTGAGAAGTCCTGCGGCCTTCATCTCGTCGTGCAGCGCGATCGGATCCCAGTCATAGCCGTTCGGCCACGTTAAGGCGCCATCCTCGATAAACACCCGCGCAAAATACGCCGGGTCCTTGAGTGGCTCCGCCATCGGTCCGGTCTTGTTGGCAATATCGCTAAAGTCGCGAACGCCGGTGGTTCCATCAGAGAACTCGATTTCGAGTTTGAAGCTACCCAATCGTCGGACACCGATAACATCAATCATCATTCGAGGCCCTCAATCCGTTCGAGTCGTCCGTCAGTCCGCGCAGCGACCCAGTTTTGCATAAGCGCCTCACGCCGTAACTCGGTCCATTCCTTCACAATGCGGTTGACGGTCGGCGGCAGACGTCCGTCTATCACCTCGCCATCTGCAATTCGAACTCGTGCGCGAAATTGTTGGTACCGAACATGAAAATGCGGCGGATCATGATCGTTGAAGAACATCCGCACGGCAATCCCGAGAAAATAAGCAATCGTCGGCAATTCTTGATCCTCAAATACACAATAGCACGACGGTGGCCGACACCCAATGTGCCGATACGCTCCCTGTGAGGATGAGCGATCCTCATTCCCCCGCCGCCCCGACCGTCAGCCTCTCCTCCACCCCGACCGACACCGGCACCGCCGGCTGCGCTTCGCGCGGGCGCCAGATGTTGATGATGGCGAAGCGCTCGGGATGGATCGCGTACTGGCAGGCGATCGCCTGCAGAGTGCGATAGCGCGTCTCGTGCTCCTTGAATTCGACGCGCGGGCATTCGCCCGGCAGGTTGCGCAGCGTCTCCTCCCAGACCACCATCGCGCGCAGGTGACGCGCCCGCCGGTTGTGCAGCTTCTCGAACGTGAGCGCGATCACGAACCGGTACTCGTCCATCCGGCGCCCCAAGGCGAGGTCGATGGCGTTGTCGTTGGAGCATTTCTCGCTGACAAGGCTGATCAGCGGACCGTAAGCGGCCTTGTAGTCGTCCTCACGGACCAACTGCACCCGCTGAGTCTTGCCGTTCTCCAGCACGCTGTCGGACGTCACCAGCGAATATAGCTGCTCGCGCGAGCGCTGGCGGATGCGTCCCAAGAGCGTGCGCGGCGCGGCGGACGGCGCCGGAAACTGCAGGACCGGATTTTCCACAGTCGTGCGCTTGGCGGCGCGGCGGATCATCTGCACGCGGTAGGCATTGGGCCAGACGTACCAGATGCGCCGATCCGCCACCAAGGTGTCGAACTTGAGACAGCCATTGACGATCATGTTGATCGTCACGTTGATGGTGTTGCGGTCGTCGCCGCGCAGATAATAGATCCAGCCCTGAAAATAGCGGCCCGCGATGGTCAGCCCCATGCTGCCGGCGCCGCCGAGCGAGCGGATCAGCGCGCCGGTGAAGACCGCGCCGAGATAGATGGCGAGCACGCCCAGGCCGAATAGCAGCCCGTCGCCGATCTGGCCGATGTTTTGTCTCAGATAGTCGATCATTTGCGCGGCCGGCTCCGTCAACCAGGCTGCATGCGCAAAACTACTACAACTGCAGCCGCTTGAGGATCAGGATCGACAGGTTGCCGTCCGGCGTGAAGTCGACTCGCTTCAGCTCGAATTGCGTGTCGCTGATCTTCTTCACATTCTGGCCGCAGAAGGTGATGAGGTTGTCCGCCTCGCCCTTGTCGACCACCAGACGGAACTCCTTGATCGGCCCGGACCAGTTGGCGCCGGTCTTGAGGATATAGTCGATGCGCTGTTCGCTGTAGGGCGCGCTTGATTTGCTGTTGACCGCGCGGCGCGCGCGTTCGACCGCGGCCAGGAATTCATAATCGAAGCAGTACTTGTCCTTGTAGTCCTCGTACCAGGGCTCCTTGCTCTCGTTCGGCGAGCCGAGCGCGGTCTGCACCGACGCGCCGACGCTCGGCTTGTAGCGGTGCTCGATGAGGGTTTCCGCCTGGGCCGGAAAGACCTGCTCCCAGTAAAAGGTCGTTTGCAGCGTCCAGCGCGCCGCGAGGTGCTGCTGAATGCCCTGGCCGGCGTCGTATTCCTCGATTTCCGCGAGCCCCAGCCGGACGAACTCGTCCCAGCGGTCGCGCGGCAGCCGATCGAGCGCCTCGTTGGTCTTGATGAGGTGCGGCGCCAGCGGAACTCCCAGCGAGCGCAGCAACGCCGTGCGGTCGAGACCGAGCGCCATCACGCGCTGCTCGACCTTGGTGGCGACCGGCTTGCCGTTCACGATCGTCGTGAAGGCAAGGAGGTTTTCCGGGTCCTCGGTCGGCACCGAGATGTTCTCGTCGGGGCTGTCGATGTGAACATCCGGCATCGGGAACGCGACGAGCAGCGTGATGTTCGCGGCCGACTTATTGAAGAAACGGTAGCGGACGTTGATCTCGCGCGCCGAGACGAACAAGTCCTCGGACTGCATCTCGACATCATGATTGCGGACGAAAACGAGCCCGCCGGTGGAGAGCTCCGCGCTCGAGTCGTTGGCTCGCGCGAAACCCGCGGTTGCGGTCGCGACGGCAAGCGCGATCGCGAATCTCAACATGCGGGCCTCCTTACGCCACGACGACGGTCAGGCTCACTGACTGTCGAGAAAGGACACTTGCTGCACCGGTGCCGGGTCGGCGGACTGTAGCACGAAACCCGACGCGCGCGCCGCACTCGCGACCTTCGACCGCGCATCCGCGACCAGCGCGGGCTTGTCGTCATGGCCGTAGACGTCGTCGCGGAAATGGATCGCGCCGTCGCGCGTGGCCCAGCCGGTGAAATAGACCCAGGCGACCGGAACCTTGTGCGCGAGCTTCACGTCCATGCGCTCGCCCTTGGCGATGGCGGCGTCGATCTGCGCACGACCCCAGCCGGGATTGTCCTCCAGCAGCCAGGTTGCAAGTGCGCGCGGGTCTTCGACGCGGGTGCAGCCCGACGACTGGAAGCGGTAGTCGGCGCTGAAGAATTCCTTGTGGTTGGTGTCGTGCATGTAGACCGAGTGCGAATTCGGCATGTCGATGCGCACCGAGCCGAGCGCGTTCCACGCACCGGAATCCTGCCGGATGGTGAAGTTCGGTGCGCGGTCGGAGTTCCAGTCGACGGCGTGCGGATCGACTTCTCGGCCGGCACCGTCGAGCACCTTCATGTGCATGCGCGTCGCGTAGCTCGGGTCCTTGCGCATTTTCGGGATGACATCCTTCTTGAGGATGCCGAGCGGCACGGTCCAGGTCGGATTGAGGTTGACGGTCGTGATGTTGGTCGTAAGCGTCGGCGACGGGCGGTCGGCGCGCCCGACCTGCACCACGTGCCGCCGCACGACCTTGTTGCCGTCGACCGCCTCCGCGAAGGCGGCGGGCAGGTTGACGACCACGTAGCGTTGCCCGAAATGGAAATCCATCGCGGATAGCCGGTCGTAGGAAGCTGCGAGTTGGCGGATGCGCTTGCCCACCGGGACGTTGAGGGCGGCGAGCGTCTTCGGCCCGATGTTGCCGGTTTCCTCGAGCCCGTGGCGCGCCTGGAAGTGGCGCACCGCCGCGACGACCGCGTCGTCGTAGGCATCGCCGGCGACCTTGTCGACAGGAAGATCGTCGGTGAGCGCGAGCCGCTTGCGCAGCAGGGTCACGTCCGCGCCCTTGGCGCCCGGTACAAGCTTGGCGTTCGCCGGCAGCGTCGGCCAGCCGCCCTGCACTTCGAGCGCCGAATAGCTCAGCATCGCAGCGGAGATGCGCTCCGCGGTGCCCTCGTCGAAGGTCGGATTGGGCGAAGTCGAGACCACGACCTTGGTCGTCGCGGGCTTGGGCGCGGCGGTCTGCGGGCGCGGCTTGGGCGCCGTCGCCGGGGTGGGTGCCTGGGCAAGAGCGGCCCCGGCAAAGACTGTCACTGCAAAAAACGATACGGACGCTTGTCGAATAGCTGCTGGCAAAATCGCTGCTGACAAAGCCGTGTCCCCCTCATCGCATTGCGTACCCGATGCGGCCACCCCGCCGCCCGGACCATCGTCAATGCTGTGATTTCAACCGCTTGCGCAAACCCGCCGACCCCCATGCCTGACCGGCGGACGGAACCATGACATCGTGCGAAAATGTGGCCGGCTGATGGAGGAAAAACGAGGATTTGTTTGCAAACTCCACTACTTGCCGGCGCTGGCGTGCCATCGCGGCCGGTATCCGGCGGAAAGCACGGCGAGAACCGCGGGCGGGGTTAGGACATCGGCCTCGATCCCGGCCGGACGCAGGCTCCGGGCGCCATAGCCGGACGACGACCACCGCAGCAGGCGCGGGCCGCGTACCGCAAAGGCTCGCCCCGGCTCTTCCGGCAGCGTCAGGACCGCGCCGTCCGGCAGCGCGTCGATCGGCAGCCGGTGCCGCCGCTTGGTACGTCCCACGAGGCGCTCGGCATGCAGCACGCGGTCCATGTCGGGGGCGCGCGGCGGTGAGGCGAGCTTGAACGCGCGCGCCCAGGCGGCGGCAAAATCGGTGGCATCCTTCCGGCGGCATTCGAAGCACGGACGGTGACCGGCCGCGAGCGCGGTCACCTCGTCGAGAAAGAACAGCTCGGTATAGAAGCGGCCCCAGACATCACGCTGACGGCCCTTGAAATCGAGCACGCAGCAGATCCATTGGCGCGACACCCAGCGCCGCGCACCCAACGTGCGATCGTCGCGATGAAAGCGCCCGCCGCGGTTGCCGAAAAACAGCCCGCGGGCGGGATCGGCCAACAGATCGCCGAACGGATCGACACGGTTTTGCAGCGGCATGCCGGCATCCTAGCCGCCATGCCGCGCTCGCGCGAATGCTACGCGTGCTCGGCCGCCTGCGCGCCGGCGGAAGCCTCGGCCTTCGCGGCCTCGGCGCTGCCGAGCCCGTTGAAGAAGGCGTTGAGCCCCACCGACACGATCGCCGCCAAGCAGAATGCCGGACTCCAGCAGCGGGTGCAGCGCGTGCGGCAACTGCCGGAAGAAATTCGGCGCCACCAGCGGGATCATGCCGAACCCGACGGCGATCGCCACTACGAACAGGTTGTAGCGGTTGGTCTTGAAGTCGACGTTGGTGAGGATGCGCGCGCCGGTCGCCGCCACCATGCCGAACATCACAAGTCCGGCGCCGCCGAGCACGACCAGCGGAACGGCCTCCACAAGGGCCGCCATCTTCGGGATGAGCCCGAGCGCCAGCATGATGACGCCGCCCGCGGCCGTCACCCAGCGCGAGCGGATGCCGGTGACGCCGACGAGGCCGACGTTCTGCGAGAACGAGGTGTACGGGAAGGTGTTGAAGATGCCGCCGATCAGCGTGCCGACGCCGTCGGCGCGCAGGCCCTTGGTGAGCGCCGCCTGGTCGATCTTGCGGTCGGTCATCTCGCCGAGCGCCAGGAACATGCCGGTCGACTCGATCATCACCACGATCATGACGAGACACATGGTGATCGAGGCGACGAGATCGAAAGTCGGAAATCCGAACTGGAACGGATAGACCACGCCGAACCAGGACGCGCTCGCGACCTTGTCGAAATGCATCTTGCCCATCAGGGCGGCAGCGGCCGCGCCGGCCACGATGCCGAGCAGCACAGCGACATTGGAGAGGAAGCCTTTGCCGTACTTGGTGATCGCGAGGATCACGAGCAGCACGAACAGCGCAATGCCGAGGCCATCGAGCGCGCCATAGTTCGGATTGTTGAATTGTCCCATCTGGCCGTCGACCATGCGGCCGAGTGTTGGCAGTCCGCCGCCGGCCCAGTTGATGCCGACGCGCATCAGCGAGATGCCGATCACGATGATGATGGTGCCGGTGACGACCGGCGGGAACAGCGGCAGCATTCGGCTGATGAACGGCGCGATCACGATGCCGAAGATGCCGGCCGCGATCACCGCGCCGTAGATGCCGAGGAGGCCGATGTCGGGACTGCCCGCCATCGCCAGCATCGGCGCGACCGACGCGAAGGTGACGCCCATCATCACCGGCAGGCGGATGCCCACGCCCGGGAAGCCGATCGACTGGATCAAGGTGGCGATGCCGCAGGCGAACAGATCGGCGTTGATCAGCACGGCGATCTGCTCGGGCGGCAGCTTGAGCGCCCGCCCGATGATCAGCGGCACCGCCACGGCACCCGCGTACATCACCAGCACATGCTGGAGTCCGAGCGTGAACAGGCGCGGATAGGGCAGGAACTCGTCGACCGGATGAACGGACCCCGGCTTTACTTGAGACGGCGTGGACATTGGCACCCCCTTCTTGATGCCGCCGCACTGTTCGGCGGACACGCGGCGAACTGGCCGCGCGCTTTAAGGTACAAGGATCGTGCCAAGTGGGGGAGTAGATCGGCAGGATTTCTGCCCGCTCAAATGCGCAATGCCCGCCTCACGGCGGGCATTGTTTCGAGTAACCCGAGAATGAAGCGGCTTACGCCTGCGGTTGCGGCTCGAGCGGGCCGGGGCCGGGCTCGGGGCCGCGACGGCCCTTGCCGGCGGTCGGCACGGCAGAAGAGCGCGGCGTCGACGGCTCGATCACGGACTCGCGCGACGGCCGCTTGCCGGCGATCAGGTCCTTGATCTCGTCGCCGGTCAGCGTCTCGAACTCGAGCAAGCCCTTGGCGAGCGTTTCGAGGTCGTCGCGCTTGTCGTTGAGGATTTGCTGAGCCTCCGCAAAGCCGGCCTCGACCAGACGCCGGATCTCTGTGTCGATCTTGCGGCTGGTCTCCTCCGATATGTTCTGCTGCCGCGACACCTGATAGCCGAGGAACACCTCGTCCTGGTTCTCGCCGTACGCGACAGTGCCAAGTTCGTTCGACAGGCCCCAGCGCGTCACCATCATGCGCGCAAGCTTGGTCGCCTGCTCGATGTCGGAGGCAGCACCCGACGTCACCTTCTCCCGGCCGAACACGAGCTCTTCGGCGACGCGCCCGCCCATCATGATGGCGAGCCGCGACGTCATCTGCTCAAGCGACATGGAGAGCTTGTCGCGCTCGGGCAATTGCATGACCATGCCGAGCGCGCGCCCGCGCGGAATGATGGTCGCCTTGTGCACCGGATCGGTGGCCTTGACGTTGAGGGCGACGATGGCATGGCCGCCCTCGTGATAAGCCGTGAGGAGCTTCTCCTCCTCGGTCATGACGAGCGATTTGCGCTCGGCACCCATCATCACCTTGTCCTTGGCGTCCTCGAACTCGGACTGCGTGACCATGCGCTTGTTGCGGCGCGCGGCCATCAGTGCGGCCTCGTTGATCAGGTTGGCGAGGTCCGCGCCCGAAAAGCCGGGCGTGCCACGTGCGATGGTGCGAAGATTGACATCAGGCGCAAGAGGAACCTTGCGCACGTGCACCTTCAGGATCTGCTCGCGGCCGACCACGTCCGGGTTCGGAACGACCACCTGCCGGTCAAAACGTCCGGGACGCAGCAGCGCGGGATCGAGCACGTCGGGCCGGTTGGTGGCGGCGATCAGGATGATGCCTTCGTTCGCCTCGAAGCCGTCCATCTCGACCAGCAACTGGTTGAGCGTCTGCTCGCGCTCGTCGTTGCCGCCGCCGAGACCGGCGCCGCGATGACGGCCGACCGCGTCGATTTCGTCGATGAAGATGATGCAGGGCGCGTTCTTCTTCGCCTGCTCGAACATGTCGCGCACGCGCGAGGCTCCGACGCCGACGAACATCTCGACGAAATCGGAACCCGAGATAGTGAAGAACGGAACGTTGGCTTCGCCGGCCACGGCGCGCGCGATCAGCGTCTTGCCGGTGCCGGGCGGGCCGACCAGCAGCACGCCGCGCGGAATCTTGCCGCCGAGCCGTTGGAATTTCCCAGGGTCACGCAGGAATTCGACGATCTCTTGCAGGTCCTGCTTGGCCTCGTCGACACCCGCCACATCCTCGAAGGTGACGCGGCCGTGCGCCTCAGTGAGAAGCTTTGCGCGCGATTTACCAAAGCCCATTGCCTTACCGGCACCGCCCTGCATCTGCCGCGACAAGAATATCCACACGCCGATCAGCGCGATGAAGGGCAGCCACGAAACCAAGAGCGACACGAACCACGGCACGTTGTCCGACTGCGGGCGCGCCGTGATCATCACGCCCTTCTTGTAAAGCCGGTCAACCAGGGTCGGATCGTTCGGCGCATAGGTCTGGAAGGTGCGCCCGTCCGTGAAGGTGCCGTGGATGTCGGGACCCTGAATCAGTACGTCCTTCACGCGCCCCTGCTCGACCTCGCTCAACAGGACGGAGAACGAGATGTCCTGCGATGTGGTGCGGGTACCGGGATTTTGGAACAGCGTGAACAGCGCCAAGAGCAGGAGGACAATAATCACCCAGAGGGCGAAATTGCGCAGGTTCGCGTTCATCCTCTTGTCCTTTTTGACCGCCGGGAGGGCCCCGCCGGCGAATGATAGGCCCCGACTTGCGGCCGATTCACGTCACCCAGGCCACAATTTAGGTCTCGCAGGTGCTCCTGCCAAGGGAAGGGGGGCCATGTTGTTCTTGCATCCTATCGCAGTTTAGAACGGCCCCGCCGGGCAATTTCGGCCGTGGTTAAGCGTTTTCCGCGGCCTTTGCGAGCCGGGGCGCGCTCAATCGCGAGACTATCCGCGCTCCGCGTCACGAGCGCACCTGCCAACGTACGGCGCAGGCGCGCGCCTCGCGGGCTCGTCCCCGCACCGCGCAATTCGTCGAACAGCGCCTCGACCTTGGCGAGTTCGGCCGGCCCTTCGTCGCCCACCTGCCCGATCGCCCGCGCCAGCAGCCGCAATGCCACTTCGGCAGGCAGGCGGTCGAACTTCGCCGCATCGAGCACAATCGCCCCCTGCCCGCTCCAGGGCCGCTGCAAGACCGCCGAAGCCGCGACGCCGACCGCCATCTCGATCGCGGCCTCCGCGCGCCGCAGCCGCCGCGCCAGGATCGCCAGACGGCGGGCGTCGAGGCCCTCGCGGGCGAGCGCCGGCATCAGGTCGCGCAGACGCGGGCGGGTGAAGCGCGGATCGCGGTTCGACGGATCACGCACGAACTCGACCTTGGCGCGATCGAGCGTGGCAATGAGCCGCGCCTTCGGGATGTCGAGCAGCGGACGCACCAGCACGATCTCATCGGTCTCCCATGCGGGAAGCCGCGAGACCTGCGTCATGGCGCCGAGCCCCGTCAGTCCGCTGCCGCGCATCATCCGCAGCAGCACGGTCTCGGCCTGGTCGTCGAGCGTGTGCGCGGTGAGCACGCAACGCGCCTTCGCGGCATTCGCGGCTTGTGCGAGCAGCCGGTAGCGCGCCACGCGCGCTGCCTCCTGGATGCCGGTCTCGGGTTTCTTGCCGCGCCAGCGCAAGGTGCGATGCGGTATGCCGAGCCGGCGCGCGAGTTCTTCGACCGCGCGCGCCTCGGCCGCGGACTCGCGCCGCAGTCCATGATCGATGGTGACGGCGAGAAGCGCGGGCCCCTTCCGCAGTGCCGCGCGCCAGCGCGCCGCCAACAGCATGAGCGCCGTCGAGTCCGGCCCGCCGGACACCGCAAGAATCAAAGTCGATGCGTAGACGAGGGGTCGAAACAGCGCTTCGGCCTGCGCTGCGGAGACCGGCGCCGCATCCTCAGCAGCGGACACGCTTCTGTTCCCGCTCGACGCTCTGCTTCAAGTTGGCGGAGGCGCGCGGAAATTTGCGCGTCACTTCGCCGAGCGACGCGCACGCCGCTTCCTTCTCGCCGAGCGCGGCGAGCGACTGTCCGAGCCGGAACAGCGCATCGGGCGCCCTGGGAGAGGTCTCATACTTGGTCGAGACGTTGAGGAAAGTTTCGGCCGCGTCGCGGAACTTCTGCCGTTGGAACAGACTCTCGCCCAGCCAATAGGCGGCTTCCGGCGTCAGCTTGTCGGTGGGGTGCTTTTGCAGGAAGGCGCGGAGCGATTCTTCGGCCAGCGCGTAGTCCTTGCGCGCCACGTAACCGTACGCGAAATCGAACTCGTCCTTCGGCGAACCGGGGGTGATCGCCACGGTGCCGGGCGCGTTCGGATTGGCTGGCGGGGTCGCCGTCGCGATATTGGTGCCGAGCGGCTGCGGCGCGCCGGGCGCATTCGGGTTCTGCGACGGATCGAACGCATCGCCGCGTTTTCCCGGCACCGCTCCGGTCGGCCCGGGCGCGACCGGCGGCCGGCCGGGCGTCGCCGTGCGCGGCGTTCCCTTTGCGCCCAATTCCTGGAAGCGGTACTCGGCATCCTCCTGCACGCGCCGCAACTGGCCTTCAAGCTGCTGATTGCGGAACTGCAACTGCTCGATCGCGCCGGTGAGCTGCCGGATCTGATTTTCCAGGCGATCGATCCGCACCACGAGATCGTTGGGGGATCCCGGAGCGCCGCGTTCCTGACCGACCGGCGCCGAGGGACGCTGGTCGCTCGGACCGAACAGGCGATCGAACAGAGGCCGCTCGGCCTCCTGCGCGCCGACCTGCGTCGCGGCCGACCACATCGCTACCATGATAACGGCGGCGAACGCCGATACCCTGGTCGCACCAAGTCCAAATCGAGTCATGAGCCAGCGATGTCTGTTAAGGATTTCGCCGCTTGTTAGCATAAAAATCCCTGCGTCCAAATTGTGACTTGCCCGGGCGCGACAGGCCATTTGCGCGACAATTTACGTGGCCGGTTACTTGGTCGGTTACTTGGCCGGCATGGGCTCGGAAGGCTTGATCTTGCGGGCCTTCCGGCGCTCCTCGAACTGCTGGACGATGACGAAGAACGCCGGCACGAACAGCACCGCCAGGCAGGTCGACGCGAGCATGCCGGAGAACACCGTGATGCCGATCGACTTGCGGGCGCCGGCACCGGCGCCGGAGGCAAACACCAGCGGCATGACGCCGAGGATAAAAGCAAACGACGTCATCAGGATCGGCCGGAACCGGGCGCGCGCCGCCCCGATCGCCGATTCGGCGATCGACTTGCCCTCGGCCCGCAGTTCGCGCGCAAACTCGACGATCAGAATGGCGTTCTTCGCAGACAGCGCGATCAGCAGCACAAGGCCGATCTGGACGTAGAGATTGTTGCTGAGGCCCTTGTCCACCAGCGCCGAAATCAAGATGACCGGGCCGATGAGCGAGAGCGGAACCGCGAGCACGATGGATGTCGGCGCGTACCAGCTCTCGTATTGCCCGGCCAGCACCAGATAGACGAGCAGAAGCCCGAATGCGAAGACGAAGTACATTTGGTTGCCGACGAGTTTCTCCTGATAGGACAGCGCGCTCCATTCGAATCCCATGCCGGGCGGCATCGACTTGCTGGCGATCTGCTCCATCAGCGCGATGGCATCGCCGGACGAGAACCCGGTCGCCGGCACCCCGATGATGGTCGCCGAGGGATAGAGATTGTAGAGACTGATCAGCGAGGGTCCGACCGACGGCGTGACCTTCAACAAGGTGCCGAGGGGAATCATGCTCCCCTCCTTGTTGCGCACCGTCAGGTTTTCGAGGTCGGTCAGCCGCAGGCGGAACTTGGCGTCGCCCTGCACGTAGACCTGAAAGACGCGGCCGAACTTGTTGAACTGATCGACATAGGTCGAACCGAAATAGCCCGCGAGCGCCGAAAATACCTGGCTCACGTCGAGCAGGACGGTCTTGGTCTTCTCGCGATCGATCTCGATGTTGTACTGCGGCACGCCGGCGCGGAACGAGGCCATCACGGTCTGCAGACTCGTTTGCGTCCGGGCATTGGTCACGATGGTGTCCACGACGCTCTGCAGTTTCACCAGATCGAAGCTGCCGTCCTTCAATTCGATCTGCAGCGTGAAGCCTGCCGCGTTGCCGATGCCCTGGATCGCCGGCGGCGGCATCACGATGATGCGCGCCTCCTCGATCTCGGACAGGCTGTGGTTGAGACCGGTGTACAGCGACAGCAGATCCTGCCCCTTGTGCTTGGCGCGCTCGCCCCAGTCCTTCAATGTCAGGTAGGCGACGCCGGCGTTGGCGAGCACGGCGTTGTTGTCGAGCCCCGAGACGCCCGCGATGGTGATGACGTTGTCGACGCCCGGGGTCTTGCTGGCGATCTCGTTGACCTTGTCCAGCACCTTCTGGGTGCGCGCCATCGACGCGCCGTCGGGCAACTGCACGATGGTGATCAGGTAGCCCTGGTCTTCGACCGGGAGGAAGCCGGTCGGTATGCGCGAAAAGCCGTAGAGCGAGAGCCCGATGATCGCCAGCGCGACGATGGCCGCGATGCCGCTGCGCGCCACCATGTGGCCGATCAGCCAGGCGTAGCCGCGCTCGCAGCGATCGTAGACGCTATTGAAGGCGCGAAAGAACGCGTTGCGCTTCTCCGGCGGGACCGGCGCGCGCAGCCACATCGCGCTCTGCGTCGGCTTGAGGGTAACGGCGTTGATCGCGCTCAGCATGGCGGTCGCCGCGATCACCAGGGCGAACTGCGCGTACATGCGGCCGGTGAGGCCGGGCAGGAAGGCGGCCGGCAGGAACACCGACATCAGCACCAGCGTGATGCCGATGATCGGGCCGAACAACTGGTTCATCGCCTTGATCGCGGCGTCGTGGCCGCTCAGGCCCTGCTCCATGTAATGCGCGGCGCCCTCCACCACCACGATGGCGTCGTCGACCACGATGCCGATGGCGAGCACGATGGCGAACAGCGTGGAGAAATTGACCGTGAAGCCGAGCGCCGCCATGGCGGCGAACGCCCCGATGATGGTGACCGGCACCGTGGTCGCCGGCACCAGCATGGCGCGCCAGTCCTGCAGGAACAGCATGATGACGATCAGCACGAGGATCCCCGCCTCGTACAGCGTCTTGTAGACCTCGTTGATCGACTCGTAGACGAACGTCGTGGTGTCGAACGGAATCGAATACTGCAGGCCCTGGGGAAAGTCCTTCGCCAGGATTTCCATCTTGGCTTTCACCTCGCGCGCGACATTGAGCGCGTTGGCGCCCGGCGACTGGTAGATCGCCATCCCGGCCGAGGCCTTGCCGGTAAGCTTGAAGATCTGGCTGTAGGTCTGCGCGCCCAGTTCGACCCAGCCGATGTCGCGCACGCGCGTGATCTCGCCGGCCGAGCCGGTCTTGACGATGACGTCGGCGAACTGTTCGGCGTCGCTGAGCCGGCTGAGAACGTTGAGCGTGTACTGGAACGACTGGTTGTCGGGCGACGGCGGCATGCCGATCTGCCCGGCCGTCACCTGTTCGCTTTGGTTGCGTAGCGCGTCGGTGACGTTCGACACGTCGAGGCCGCGCGCCTGCATCTTGTTGGGGTCGAGCCAGATGCGCATGGAATACTGGCCGGCACCGAACACGTTGACGTTGCCGACGCCCGGCAACCGTGAAAGCTCGTCGCGCAGGCGGATGGTCGCGTAGTTGGCCAGATAGAGGCTGTCGTATTGCCCGTCCGCCGCCGTCAGCGTGACGATCTGCAGGATCGCGGTCGAACGCTTCTGCACGGTGACGCCCTGCTGCTGCACGGCGATCGGCAATTGCGCCATCGAGGTGGAGACGCGGTTCTGCACCAGCACCTGCGCGAAGTTGAGGTCGGTGCCGATGTTGAATGTCACGGTGAGCGTATAGGAGCCGTCCGACGCCGCGTAGGACTGCATGTAGATCATGCCTTCCACGCCGTTGACCTGCTGTTCGATCGGCAGCGCGACGGTGTCGATCACGGTGCGGGCACTCGCCCCCGGATAGCGCGTGGTCACCTGCACGGTCGGCGGAACGACGTCGGGATATTGCGCGACCGGCAGGCTGTACAGCGCCACCGCGCCGATGACGACCATCAGGATCGCGAGGACGTTGGCGAGGACCGGCCGCTCGATGAAGAATTTCGAAATCATGGCGGCCGGTTACTTCGCGCGCGGCGCGGCGGGCGCAGGCGGCGCAGGTGGGCGGGCGCAACGGACGGCGCAGGTTCGGCAGGCGGCGGCGGGGCCGCAGGCTTCGCTTCCGCCGCTTTCAGCTGCGGATTGACCTTCTCTCCCGGGATCGCGCGCATGATGCCCGAGACCAGCACGCGATCGTCGGCGGTGATGCCCTTGTCGATGACGCGCATGTCGCCTTCGAGCGGACCGATCTCGACCTTGCGCTGCTCGACCACATTGTCCTTGTTCACGACCAGCAGATAGCGGCCGCCCTGATCGGCGCCGAGCGCCGTGTCGGGAACCAGCAGCGCATTCTGCTGCTGGTCGACCGGGACGCGCACGCGCACGAAAAATCCGGGCAGCAGGACCCGCTTGGGATTCTGGAAGATGCCGCGCACGGCGAGCGTGCCGGTCGACGCATCGACAGTCGGAGACGAGTAGTCGAGCGTGCCCCTGATCGGGTAGCCATCGTCGGTCTGCAGCCCGACCTCGACCGGCACCTTCTTGAGGTCGTCGGGCGTCAGGCCGCGCCGCCGGATCTCTTCGCGCACGACCAGCACGTCGCGCTCGGACAGATTGAAATTGACGTAGATCGGATCGAGCTGGACGATGGTGGCGAGCTGGGTGGGCGTGGTGGCACCCACCATGGCGCCGATCGACACCAGCCGCGCGGTGACGATGCCGTCGAACGGCGCCTTCACGTCGGTGTAGCCGTAGTTGATCGCGGCCGTCGCGGTATTGGCCTGCGCCTGCTGCACGTTGGCGCGGTCGACGTCGCGCTGGCTCAGCCACTTGTCGTAGAGCGCCTGGGTCGAAACCTGCTTTGAGACCAGTTCTTCCTGCCGCTTGAATTCGGCTTCCGCATAGATGACCGCCGCCTTCGCCGCGGTCTCGGACGCCTGCGCCTGTTCGAGCTTGAGCTTGTACGGCTCGGGCTCGATGAGGAAGAGCGACGTGCCCTCCTTCACGAACGCGCCGTCCTGATATCTGATCTCCTGCACGAAGCCCGCAACGCGCGCGACCAGGTTGGCGCTATTGACCGCGGCGGTGTTGCCGGTCGCCTCGAGATAGAGCGTAACGGGCCTCTGCTCGGGCGTCATCACGGTCACGACCGGCGGCGGCGGCGCGACATAGCGGTTCTCCCCCCCGCACCCGGACAGCGAGAGCGCGGCAAGCGCGGCCCATACGGCAGGACGAACTCGTAAAGACAGCGCACGAACGGACATGGCGATTTCCGATTTCGTTCCCATCGAGCAGCAAGCACGCACCGCGATTCACTTTGAATCCGGCGGCCACGATGTTGCGTTTCTTCGCGGTTGGCAAGCGCGGCCGATGCCCAAAATACAACCGGCGCCCGAAGGCGCCGGCTGTCCCCTTCCCCCACGTATCCCCTACTAGGAACTGGTATTGAGCACCGTCACGACGCGCCGGTTCTGCGACCAGCACGAAAGATCGTTGCAGACCGCGACCGGCCGCTCTTTGCCGTAAGAAATCGTGCGCATGCGGTGCGCCTGGACACCGCGCGAGGTGAGATACTCGCGCACCGTCTGCGCGCGGCGCGCACCGAGCGCAATATTGTATTCGCGCGTACCGCGCTCGTCGGCGTGACCTTCGATGATGAAGCTGTACTGGCTGTAGGCCTGCAACCACTGCGCCTGCTTCTCGAGCGTCTGCAGCGATTGCGGCGTGAGCTCGGACGAGTCCGCCTCGAAGAACACGCGGTCGCCCACGTTGACGACGAAATCCTGCTGGCTGCCCGGCGCGGCGCCGGAGCCGGCCTGCGCCCCTTCGTTGGGCTTGTTGGCGCAACCCGCGACCGCGAGTGCCACGAACAGTATTCCGGTGATCCCCGCAGCGCGGAAGAGACGCCTCACGGTCGTCATTCCGGTGCCTCCCTTCTCAAGCCTCTTTCCCGGACGTGATCGCAGGTCTAGCAGGTCGCTGGTTAAGCGAAGGTTTTGTCAACCTTGCCCGCGTGTTGCCGTGATCACTCAAATACAGGGAAAAAGCGGATTCCCGACCCGGTGGTTAATGACCAATAAATACGGCACCTTCTGGGCTTCCCCGCGCCCGTGGATGTCGTGCGAAAGTTCCTTCTATTGCAGCAGCGGCGACCACGCCGGATCGGATGCGAAGCTCGGCGTCATCACCTGCAACTCGTTACGTCCGGTGACATCGACCGTGTGCAGCGTCGGCCCGGCATTCAGATCGCGGAAGAACATGATGACGCGGCCGTTCGGTGACCAGGTCGGGCCTTCATTGTGGTATCCTTCGGTCAAGAGCCGCTCGCCCGAGCCGTCCGGCTTCATGATACCGATGGCGAACTTGCCCTGCGCCTGCTTGGTAAACGCGATGTAGTCGCCGCGCGGCGACCAGACCGGCGTCGAATAGGCGCCGTCGCCGAAGCTGATGCGCTGCGCCGAGCCGCCGTCAGCCGACATCACGTAGATCTGCTGCTTGCCGCCGCGATCGGACTCGAAGCAGATGCGCCGGCCGTCCGGCGAATACGATGGCGCGGTATCGATGACCGCGGAGTCGGTGAGCCGCGTGGTGGACTTCGAGCGCAGGTCCATCACGAACAGGTTGGAGTTGGCGCCGCGCTGCAAGCTGAAGATCACCCGCTGACCGTCCGGCGAGAAGCGCGGACTGAAGCTCATGCCGGGGAAGTTGGTGACGAGCTCGCGCTGCCCGGTCTCGATGTTCATCAGATAGACTCTGGGGTCGCCCTGGCCGTACGACATGTAGGTGATGGTGTCGGGCGACGACGAGAAGCGCGGCGTGAGCACGAGATCGTCGCCGCGCGTGAGATAGCGCACGTTGGCGCCGTCCTGGTCCATGATCGCGAGCCGCTTGACGCGGCGGTCCTTCGGTCCGGATTCGTCGACAAAGACGACGCGGCTGTCGAAGTAGCCCTTCTCGCCGGTAAGCCGCTCGTAGATCGCATCTGAAATGATATGCGCAATACGCCGCCAGTTGTCCGGCGTGGTGTTGTACTGCTTGCCGTCGAGTTGCTGACCGGCGAACACATCCCACAGGCGGAATTGCGCGGTGAGCCGTCCCTCGGCCTGTGCGAGGCGGCCGGTGACCAGCGCCTGCGCGTTGATCGTGCGCCAGTCCGGAAAACGCACGGTGTCGATATTCGAAATCCGTTCGAGATAGGCGGCCTGGTCGATCGGAGCGAACAGCCCCGAGCGCTGCAGGTTCGACGTGATGATCTGCGTCATGTTGCGCGCAGCGGCCGGATCGGGCAGCCCGGCCGCGAGGAAATCCGGCAGCGCGATCGGCATCGGCTGGACGCTGCCCTGGGTGACATCGAGGCGCAGAACCGCGGCCGCCTGGCGCGGCGCAAGGCCGGCGATCGCACCTGCCGCAAAGCCCGCGCCGAGCGCGAGCACGCGGCGGCGGCTCAGGCAGGAGGTCGTGGTCGTGAAGCTACGCTTGTTCATTGCTCGGTCGTCTCCGCCGCCTGCGGCAGCGGTCATCCGCGAATCATATCGGGGTCGAAGTTAATCTCGATGTCTTTCCACAACTCATAGTGCTCGGGCCGAAGCATGTCGTAGGGCTGGCCGCGAAAGACTGCACGGATCGCGCTGTCGCGCGCGGCGGCAAACAGCGGGCTGGTGCCACTGGTCATCACCATCGGCGGACCGTCGAGCGTACCGTCAGGCTTGAGCTTGATGCGCACCAGCACCGTCAGCTCGCGCGGATCCTTGGCGCCCGCCGGAATGCTCCAGAGACCCGCGAGCCGCCGGCGCAAGGCTTCGAGCTCGCTCATCGACATCGCTTCGGCGGTGGCGTTCGGCATGCCGACCGACGGCGCAGGATTGACCATGTCGCCGGCCGCCGCCATGCGCGTCGCCTCACGCTTGTCGAGCAGCGCCTCGACCTTCTTGGCATCGAACTTGGGCGCCGGCGGCGTGGGCTTCTTCGGCGGCAACGGCGGCTTGGCCTCGGCCTTCTTCGGCTCGGGCTTCTTCGCCTCTTCCTTGGCGAGCTTGTCGGCGATCGGGTCCGGCTTTACCTCGGCCTGCTTCTGCTCGACGGGCTTGGCCTCGGGCGGCTTGGGCTCGGGCGGCGAGGGTTCAGCCTCGCGCGCGGCCTTCACCTCCTTGGTGTCGACCTTCGGGGCCTGCTCTTCGACCGGCTTCGGCTCGGCGACTTTCTCGGCCAGCGGCTTGGGATTGTCTGGTTTTCTCCGCGTCCTTGACACCGGTCGTGATCTTGGTGAGTTCGGAAGCGGTCACGAGGTCGACCGGAAACGATTCTACCGCGTCGGGCAGCGGCTTGGCGGCAAACGACCACACGCTCCACAGCAACACGGCTGCGTGCCCGACCGCGGATATGGTGTAAGCCGTCCTCATCGCGACCGTTAGGGCCCCGAGCCCTGTTCGACCTCCGTCACCAGCGCCACGCGGCGAAATCCCGCGGACGACAACCGCCCCATCACCTTCATCACCGTGCCGTAGTCGACCTGCTTGTCGCCCCGCACGTAGATACGCTCATCCATTCCATTGCGCGCCTCGGTCACCGCCTTGAGCTTGGCGACCAGTTCTTCGAGCGGCACCTCGGAGTTCTGCAAATAGACCTCGCCTTTGACATTGACCGAGACCGTCAGCGGCTCCTTGTCCTGGTCCAGCGTCTTGGCCTGCGTCTGCGGCAGATCGATCGGCACGCCGACCGTGAGCAACGGCGCCGAAACCATGAAGATGATGAGCAGCACGAGCATGACGTCGACCATCGGCGTCACGTTGATCTCGGCCATGACCGGACGCCGGCGATGACGGCGCCGGCCAGCGGCCGCAGCAACTCCTGCGCTCATCGCCATCCCGATCCCTCATCCCCGTTCGTCGATCTGCCGCGACAGAATCGCGGCGAATTCGTCGGCGAACCCCTCCAGGCGTTGAGCCTGTTTGTTCACGTCGGAGATGAACTTGTTATAGAAAATGGTCGCCGGTATGGCGGCGATAAGGCCGATGGCCGTGGCAAATAGGGCCTCGGCGATGCCGGGGGCGACCACCGCCAGCGACGTGGATTGCTGGCCTGCGATGGCCCGAAAACTGGTCATGATGCCCCAGACCGTGCCGAACAGGCCGATGAACGGGCCGGCCGAGCCGATGGTCGCCAGCACCAGGAGGCGGCTCTCCAGGCGCTCGATCTCGCGCTGAATCGTCACATCCATGACCTTTTCGATGCGCATCTGCAGTCCCGCGAAGGAGCGGGGCTGCCCCTCGAGGCTGCGCTTCCACTCCCGCATGGCGGCCACGAACAGCGCGCCCATCGAATGGGTCGGGCGGGCGGACAAACTCCGGTAGAGCTCGTCGAGCGATTGGCCGGACCAGAACGCCTGCTCGAAGCGGTCCATGGCTTTCTTGGACCGCGCGTAGAGCATGAATTTGTCGAGGGCGATCGCCCAGACCCCGATCGAGGCGATGATGAGCCCGATCATGACGCCTTTGACCACCAGGTCGGCGTTCTGAAACAGGGCCCACATCGAAAGCGGCGCGGCGGGCTGCATGACTATTCCTTCCGGCTGTCCCGGTACGCTACGGCCCAGACAAACGCGGGCCGCGGTGTGGACGAGAAGGGGCACGCAAAGCTCTGGCGCCAATGCGCGGCGCCGCCCCGCATGGCGCCGCAGACCCAAATGACCCGAAAATTCCCGCCGTCCCCCGATCAGCTACCGTACGGATTCCCCGCCAAAGGTGTCCAAACTGAGGCACCCGCCCGCTTGTCCCGCGCGCTTCCTGGCCCACCTGCCGTCAATGCACCGTTACGTTCGCGGGATCGTGTCCACAGTCGATTTTGATCGGCATTTACTTCGGTACCGGCCGGACCGATCCCGACCCTGACACGTCGGACTTCACCTTGGGATCGCCAAGATACTCGATCCGTCCGCTTCCGCTGACTTCGGCTTCGAGTTCCTCCGCGACGTTGGCACGCACATGGCCCGATCCGCTCACCGATGCACGCGCGCGGCGGGCGATGAGATCGGCGCCGTCGAATGACCCGGAGCCGCTGACCGATACGTTCAGGTCGCTCACCTGTCCGGCAACCGTGATCCGTCCGGAGCCCGATATGTCGGCCGACAGCACAGCGCCGGTGAGCTTGGTCGCCTCAATGCGCCCTGAGCCGGAGACATCGATCTTGCGGAGACCGATGGTGGTGATCTTGATGTTCAGTCTGGTCGGCGAGATCGATTTATTGGGAGCGGAGCCGATCTCCAGCGTGCCGCCTTTGACCTCGGTCAAGATCAGCGGGAGCAGATTGTCGTCGGTGCTGATCGTCAGGGATTCCGTGCCGGTCTGCTCGATGACGACATCGCCGGTCCCGGAGAGACCGATGGCCGTGAAGCCCTGAACCGGACGCGTCTCCGTCTTGATCGTCCCGGAGCCCTTGATCTGTTCGAACTGCCCGCACCCTGCAAGCGCAAACGCGATCACCGCCACGACGACGCGCAACATGGCATTCTCCAGTTCCCAGCACGCGCCCTTCCGACCAACATACGTTAGGGTGGTACAATTCCTCAACGGGCGGGGGCCCCGCAATGGCACGCTATCTCCGGCAACCTTCGACGCTGATCCTGATCGCGGCCAATCTCGTTCCGCTGCTGGGCGTGTTCCTGTGGGGCTGGGACGCGTTCGTCCTGCTGGTCCTCTACTGGCTTGAGACTGCGGTGATCGCGTTCTGGACCATCGTGCGCATCGCCACCATGCCGCGCGACGCGCTGGGCGACATCAAGTTCGAAGGCTCGAGCAAGCCCGCGGCGCCGCTCGCGCTCGCGGCGTTCTTCACCGTGCACGCCGGCATCTTCATGGCCGTGCATTTCGTGTTCCTGTGGGAGTTGTTCGCCGGAGACTGGGCACGCAAGATTCACGGGCCGCGCGAGTTCGTCGACGAGATCGTCATCGGGACGGGGCTGTGGGTGCCGCTCTTGGTGATGTTCGTGGTGCGCGGCGCGCTGATGATGTTCGACACAGCCGAACCCTACCTCACCCGTATGTTCCGCCTGACACCACGGCGCGAAGGCAAGCGCGCGAGCCTGCTGAGCCCCGCCGAAACGGTGCTGTTCGGGCTGTATGTCCGAATCTTCGTCATGCAGGTCACGATCATTCTGGGTGCGTGGTTTGCGCTGCTGATCGGCACCGCCGGCGCCTACGCGCTCCTCGTCCTGGTGAAGACCGCGATCGACGTCGCCTTCCAGGTTGGCGGCGATGCGCTTCATGCCGTCTGGATCAAGGCGAAGCAGCAAGCCGAGGCCTCCCGCACGCGATAATCCGACACGTCGGCGCGGCGCGCGGAATCAATTCGGGCCGCGATCTCGTCTGAGAGCGCGGCCCGATTGAACGCTAAACTCCAAAGAACGCAGTACCCGGATGGCGTTCAGCTTTGCTGCGGCGGCGGGGGCGGCGAAGCCGGACCGCTGCGGCCGCGGCGATCGGCCATGAACTGATCGAACTCGGCCTTGTCCTTCGCCATGCGAAGGCGGGTGAGGAAGTCCTTGAACTCGCGCTGCTCCTCTTCGAGACGGTGCAGGGTGTCCTGGCGGTACTCGTCGAAGGCCTTGTTTCCGCTTGAGCGCGTCGGCTGCCACCAGGTGCCGGCGGAGCGGTTTTCGCTCGCGCCGCCCCAGGGAGCGCCGACGCCGCCATTCCAGGGACCCACCGCACGATTCTTCCAGCAGCTCATTCGTCCGCTCCCAATGATGAACGCCAAGGTGGCGAGGCCGATCGGCCACCAGACCATGAAGCTCAGGATCGTCAGCGCGAACCAGGCCGGCCTTCCCAGTTCGTCCAGTTTCGCAACGATAGGCATTGAGGACCTCGCCTTGTGAATGTTAATAACATTTACATACCTAGCCCCTGCCGCGTTGTCAAGGGCCGGGCGGGGACTCGCGGACGGGTGTCTCTTCCAGCCGCTCGCGAACTAGCGGGAGGTGGGGTCTCCGGCGCGCGTTCGCAATCCCCAGGCCGCGCAGATAGACAAGCACCGCCGCTTCCAGCAGTTCCTCCGGCAACATCGGGAGGGCGCGCCGGCCGGCATCGCCGCGGCCGAACAGCGCGGCGATACCGTGCGACATCGCCCAGATGTGAAGCGCCACCATGAGGACGGGGGGACGTTTCGCCGCCGGCACGGTGGCGAAAAGCTGCTCGGTCGCCGCCCGCAGTACCGCAAACGCGCGGTCGCCCGCCTCGCGCAGTTCGGCGTTGGTTTCAAGCGGGATACCGGCTTCGAACATGGCCGAATAGTAGGCCGGCTCGGTGCGGGCAAACTCCAGATACGCCTTGCCCAGCCGTTCGAAGGCGGCGAACGGCTCCGGCCGGCCGTCATTCCAGGCGCGTGCGAGCACGGCGGCGAACTGCTCGAAACCACGCAGCGCCACGTTGGCCAGAAGCTCGTCGCGGTCGCGGAAATGCCGGTAGGGCGCGGCCGGGCTCACGCCCGCCCAGCGCGCGGCCTCCGCAAAGGTGAAGCCCGCCGGCCCCTTCTTGGCGATCAGTTCCAGCGCGGCACGCACCAGGGCCTCCTTGAGGTTGCCGTGGTGATAGCCGCGCGGGCCGCGGTCGTCTTTGGACCAGTTCATGTAAAGGAGCCTTACATGACTCGGAGGGAACCGTCGATGCTGTCACCCCTGCCGCGGCGCCCGTTCAGCCGCCGCTCCGGTCGGGGTTGCGGCTGAATTCGCCCTGCATGGCCACGCGGAGCGGCCGCGGAATAGGTCTCGCCCGGCCGTCGGAGACGAACGCCACGCGCACCAGCGCGGTCACGAGCAAATCGCCGCCCCGCCTGACGTCCTGCTTGAGCATGATCGAGGCACCCTTGATCTCGGCGTACTCGGTGATCACCTCGAGCACTTCGTCCATGCGCGCCGATTTGAGAAACTCGATCTGCATCGAGCGCACCACGAAGGCGAAGCCCGGCGCCTCCTGCGCGGCCTCCTCGAACAGCCCGCGCTGATCGGCGCCGAGAAGCCGCAGGTAGTTCGAGCGCCCACGCTCCATGAAGCGCAGGTAGTTGGCGTGGTAGACGATGCCGGTGAAATCGGTGTCCTCGTAATAGACCCGCACCGCCATCGTGTGGCGGCCATTCTGGATCGTGCCGTCGAGCGCGTCGATCATCGCCACGGCACGTGCCTTTCCATCGCCTCTTCCCAGTTACGGCCGTCGAATTCTCGCACCGGGAGCGCGGCGAGGTCGACGCCGTCAAGGCAGCGCACATTGACGTCGATCTTGTCCGGGTCGGAGCGCGGCACGTAGAACGGATGAACGCCGCACATCCGGCAGAACGTGTGCTTCGCCGTTCGGGTGTTGAACCGGTACGTCGTCAGGTCGTCCTCGCCGCTGAGCAGTTCGAACTGCTCCGGCGGCACGATCAGATGCAGAAAGCCTTTCTTGCTGCAGAGCGAGCAATTGCAGTAGGTCACGCGGTCGAGATCGGCGGTGACGCGGAATCGCACGCGGCCGCAGTGGCATCCGCCCTCCATGGTGCTCACGCGCTCCTCCTCAAAGCCAGCGTACGACGCTTCTATGTGGCCAAGACCGGCCAGGATGTCTACGACCGAGCCCCCATGTTGCGAACCTGATGACGGCGGGTCAGGCCGTCGCCCCACCGCCGCGCAGCGTCACGAGAACGATTTCCGGCGGCACGCCGATGCGCACGGGCATGATGCTGCAGCCGAGCCCGCCCGACACGATGACGTCGCAGCGCTCGCGCACGTGGCCGTAGGCCAGGCGATTGCCGTAGCGCGACGGCACAACAGGCGACCAGCCGAACATCCGGAACTGGCCGCCATGGGTGTGGCCGCTCAGCACGAGCGACACGCGCTCTGGCACCCGCATGGCGATGTCGGGCTCGTGCGCCATCAGGATGATTGGCGCATCATCGGTGACTTTCGCGAGCGTGCCCGGCAGGTCGTCGACGCCAAAGCGGCGGCCCGGAAATTTCCGCCGCTGTAGCAGGAAGGCGACCTGGTCGCCGAGCCCCGCCAGCCAGAACGGAGTCCCGTCCTTTTCGAGACGCACGGCGTCGTTCTCGTAGACCGGAATGCCGGCCTTCTCGATCGCGGCACGACTCGCGGGCGGCCCTTTCCAGTTCTCCTGCGCGAGCGGGTCAGACCACCACTCGTGGTTCCCGAGAATTGCATGAACGCCGAGCGGCGCGCGCAAACCCCCAAGCAATTGCGACCATTCCTCCATCGGCACGTAGGCGGTGACCCAGCGATGACCCGCCATGTAGTCGCCGAGGAGGAGAATGAGATCGGCACCGAGCGCGTTGGTCTGCTCGACAATCGATTGCAGGCGCGCGGGAGGCATCCATGGATGACACGTATGAATGTCCGCGATGACCGCGAGCTTCAATTCAAGCCCGTCCGGCCAGCGCGGGGGCCGTAGGTCGTAGCGCGTGACCCGCGGCTGCCAGAATGTCTCGTAGATTCCGTAAGCGGGGACCAGCAGTCCCGCAGCCCCAAGCGTCAGTAACCATCGGAGAAATTGCCGGCGTGAAATCATATGGGGGAAGGAACGATGAAAGGATGTGCGAATCGTGAATGGGGCAATTGAGCCACGTTACAATTTGGTTAGGGCGGAACCGCAGCCGCCGTCACCTTAGAAGTATTCTCTCTTTGGCAGCGTGCAATGGCGATAAAAAACCTGTTACCGGTGCGGCCCATCGATCCCGCCCAAGAAGTACTCCCATGGATCTTGTCTGGACCTGCAAGTGCTGCGGGAAGCAGTACAACTCGCTGTCGTTTGCCTACGCACTCGATCTGCCCGACCCCTGGCTCGCGGTGCCGGAGGGCGAGCGCAGGCTGCGGGGAACCCTGACAACGGACCGCTGCATCATCGACCGCAAGGACTTCTGCATCCGCGGACGACTGGAAATCCCGGTGATCGACAGCAAAGGGCCGTTCATCTGGGGCATCTGGGCTTCAGTCTCCAAGGCGGGCTACGACCGCATCAGCGAATTGTGGAATGCCAGCCTGCGCGAAAACGAGCCGGCAATCCCCGGCACGCTCTGCAGCGACCTGCCGATCTATCCGCGCACCATCGGGCTCTCGTGTCACCTGTATTTGCGTAACGCCGGCCGGCGGCCCTCGATCGTTCTCGAGCCGGCGGAACATCCGCTCGCCGTCGAACAACGCGTCGGCATCACGCTCGAGCGGGTGAAGGAAATTGCCGCCGCGGTTCAGCGACACACGAAATAAGGGAAGCGCGCCTTTATTCGTCGTCATCTTGGCCGAACAACCCGAACTGCGCCGGGTCGCGCGCGGGTTCGGCGAGGCCGAGATGGCGGAAGGCATGCGCGGTGAGGAGCCGTCCGCGCGGCGTGCGCTGGATGAAGCCTTTCTGGATCAGGAACGGCTCGACGATCTCCTCGATGGCGTCGCGCGGTTCCGACAGCGCGGCCGCGATGGTGTCGATCCCGACCGGTCCGCCGCCGTAGTTCTCGGCGATGTTGCTCAGATAGCGCCGGTCCATGGCGTCGAGCCCGGCGGCATCGACTTCGAGTTGGGTGAGCGCGCGATCGGCGGCGGCGCGGTCGATCGACGTGGCGCCCGCGACCAGCGCGAAGTCGCGCACGCGGCGCAGGAGCCGCCCGGCGATGCGCGGCGTCCCGCGCGAGCGCCGCGCGATCTCGTTCGCGCCGTCCGCCGTCATGCCGATGCCGAGCACGCGCGCGCCGCGCGTGACGATCTGCTCGAGCTCGGCCTCGGTGTAGAAGTTGAGCCGCACCGGGATGCCGAAGCGGTCGCGCAGCGGATTGGTGAGCAGGCCTGCACGTGTGGTGGCGCCGACCAATGTAAACGGCGCGAGATCGATCTTGACAGAGCGCGCCGCCGGTCCTTCGCCGATGATCAGGTCGAGCTGGAAGTCCTCCATGGCCGGATAGAGGATTTCCTCCACCGCCGGATTGAGTCGGTGGATCTCGTCGATGAATAAGACATCACGCTCTTCCAGATTGGTCAGCAGCGCGGCGAGGTCTCCGGCCTTGGCAATGACGGGCCCGGAGGTGGCGCGGAAATTGACGCCGAGCTCGCGCGAGACGATCTGCGCCAGCGTGGTCTTGCCGAGGCCGGGCGGGCCGACGAACAGCACGTGATCGAGCGCCTCGTTGCGGGTACGCGCCGCCGTGATGAATACCGCGAGGTTCGCGCGCGCCTGCTCCTGGCCGATGAACTCCGCGAGCTTCTGCGGGCGCAACGAGGTCTCTGCCGTGTCTTCTTCGCGGCGTTCGGCGCTGACCAGACGGCGCGGCGTGTTGGTCACAGCGTACGCTCGCGGCTGTATTTGTTCGGCAGCAGTTCGCTGATCGCAACCACGGTGGGACCATTCGCGTTCGGCACGATGACGCGGGCATTGCGGTCGTAGTCGAAGATCAATTCGCGGCAGGCGCCGCAGGGCGACACCACTGTGATAGTCTGATCCTTCTCGCTCGGCTTGGGATGGCGCACCGCGACAATGGTGTCGATCCCGACCTCGCCGAGGTCGGTGACCGCCTTGCCGAGCGCGACCGCCTCCGCGCACACCGCCATGCGGCCAAGATAGGCGTCGAGGTTGATGCCGGTGAGCACCTGGCCCGAGCGCGTGCGCAGCGCCGCGCCGACCTCCTGCCAGTCGTTGCGGTAACGCTTGCGGATCGCCTCCGAGGCGGCCTCGATCAGTGCCTGGTCCTGCTTACTCAACATGATGAACGGCGCCCGTCACGGCTATGGACCTTGCCTGAAACCAGTTCCGCACGATGGCCCAGCACAGCATCGCGGGGACCAGACAGGTCAAAAGAAAGATCGGCGGATATTCCCAGAACTCGAACGCCTTCGCGCCCTCCTCCGTCGGTTGGCGTCCGACGGCGAAGAGGAATCCCAATCCCACGATGACGCCGACGCCAAGCGCGATCATCCACGTCGCACGGCCCACAAAGACCTGCCATCCACCGATCATCAACCCGGCTATCGCAGCCGGAAACACCCCGAACAGGTAGCTCATCGGTATCCCATACAGGAGTGCGAATATGGCGACCCACGAGAGACCCGCAAGATCGGGATTTGCCATGTTCACCGCAGCGACCGCGAACAGCAGCGTGAACGCCCCGACCGGCGGTCCGATGAGGACAAAGACAGCGACGATCGCGAGCACGCCCAGAACGCGCCGCGCAACACCAACGGACGGCTGCGGCATCGGCGTGGCGCCGCTCGTCACTTCGCGAGTTCCTTCAGGCCGAGACGGATGAGCCTCGGCGCGTCCGCTCCCTCACCCGCGGCGCGTGTCGCTGCCGCGATCGCCGCAGCGGCCTGAGGCTGGCCGTAGCCGAGATTGACCAGCGCGGAGACCGCGTCAGCGATCGGCTGCGGCGCGCGCCTGTCCTCGACCTCGCCGGAGAGCCGGATCACCGCCGGGTCGACGTCCGCATAGGCGGGTGCCTTGTCCTTGAGTTCGGTGACGATGCGCTCGGCGACCTTCGGGCCGACGCCCGGCGTGCGCGCCACCATCGCCTTGTCGCGCATCGCGATGGCGGAGGCGAGCTCGGCGGGTTTGAGGGTCGAAAGAACGGCGAGCGCGACCTTGGTGCCGACGCCCTGCACGGTCTGCAGCAGGCGGAACCACTCGCGCTCCACGTCGGAGAGGAAGCCGAACAGCTTGATCTGGTCCTCGCGCACATGGGTCTCGATCGCCAGCACCACCGGTTCGCCCGGCGCCGGCAGAGCCTGAAGCGTGCGCGCCGAACAGTGCACCAGATAGCCGACGCCATTCACGTCGAGGATGATGGCATCCTCGCCATAGCTGTCGATCACGCCCTTGAGCTTGCCGATCATCGCATCGCCCCCGACCAAGGCGATTGTGCGGTGCTCGTGCCGCATCGTCCCCTCCCCCGCTTGCGGGGGAGGGATAGGGAGGGGGCACACACAGAGGCTCCCGCAAATTCACCCCCTCCCCACCCCTCCCCCGCAAGCGGGAGAGGGAGCAGACCGTGCACGTGGCGTGTCTGAGCGGTCGTTGCGCAGCTCATCGCATCGCCACCTTCAGCGCCGCGCTCTGGCGGTGGTGGGCGTGACACACCGCGATGGCGAGGGCATCGGCGGCGTCGTGGGACTGCGGATCGGCCTTCGGCAGCAGCACGCCGATCATCATCCTGATCTGCGCCTTCTCGCTGTGGCCGGCGCCGACGATCGTCTTCTTCACCAGGTTGGGCGCGTATTCGGCGACCGGCAGGCCGGCGATCGCCGGCACCAGCATCGCGATGCCGCGCGCCTGGCCGAGTTTCAATGTCGCTACCGCGTCCTTGTTGACGAACGTCGCCTCGACCGCCGCCTCGTCGGGCGCGTGCTCGACGACCACGCGGCGCAGGCCGTCATGGATGGTCACGAGGCGCACCGCGAGCGCCGCCTTGTCGTCGGTCGCCACCGATCCGCAGGCGAGAAACGTCAGCCGGTTGCCGTCGATCGCGACCACGCCCCAGCCGGTGCGGCGGAGCCCGGGGTCGATGCCGAGGATGCGAATCGGACGTGCCATCAGGACTTCTTGATAGCGCCAGGGCTGGTGCGCGGCCAGCACGGAACGGCCTGCGTGCCCGATTTCACGGCAGGCCGAGCGGCTCACTCGGCCGCGGCCGCCTCGAACTCGGCGAGTTCGGTTCCCTCCTGGACAAAGTCGCCGACGGCGCATTTCAGTGCCTTGACGTGGCCGTCCGCCGGCGCGCGCAGCGTGTGCTCCATCTTCATCGCCTCCATGACGATGAGCGGCGTGCCGCGCGACACGTCAGTGCCGGGCTCGGCGAGAATGCGCGTCACCGTGCCGGGCATCGGCGCGACAATGCGATCGGCCACGTCGGCGGCACCGAGCTCGGCGGCAAATGCATCGATCCAATGCAGTTCAAGTTGTCCGCGCGGCGTGGTCATCGCCAGGTCGCGGCCGTTCCACATGGCGGAAGCGGTTTCTTTGACGTCCCCGAGCGTGACCTCGAACGCATCCTTGCCGCGTGCCGCAAAGCGAAACGAGCGAGGCTCGCCCGCGACATCCATCGTCAATCCGTCGCGGCCGTACCGCAACACTGCGTTGATCCGCTCGGTGCCGTGGCGAAAGCTCAGTCGCCGCGTTCGTTTGCCCGCCAGCATCCAGCCATCGCGGCGTTCCCAGGGCGAAGCCGGTTCGGCTGCGAGGCCATACTCTTCCGCTTCGTGCAGCAGCACGGCAGCCGTCGCGCCGGCGAGGTCGCGTTCCGACAGTTGCGCAGACCTGGTCAGCGTGGCGAGGTCGCGCTCGATCAACCCGGTGTCCATCTCGCCCGCGCGCACCTGCGGATAATCCACCAGCGCCTTGAGGAACGCGATGTTGGTCGTCACGCCCGCGACCTCGAACCGCCCGAGCGCATCGCTCAGCCGGTCAAGCGAAGCTGCGCGGTCGGGCGCCCAAGCGATCAGCTTCGCCAGCAGCGCATCGTAATAAGGTGTCACCGCATCGCCCGCACGAAAGCCGGTGTCGACGCGAATGCCCTCGCCCTCCGGCGCCTGCCACGCGTGGATCGTGCCGATCGAAGGCAGGAACCCCTTGTCGGGATTTTCCGCATAGATGCGCGCCTCGACGGCATGTCCGTTGGCCGCGATCTCGTTCTGCGCGAGCGGCAGCTTCTCGCCGGCGGCGACGCGCAATTGCCACTCGACGAGATCGAGGCCGGTGATCATCTCGGTCACCGGATGCTCGACCTGCAGGCGGGTGTTCATCTCGATGAAATAGAAGCGCTCATCGTCGGCGATGAACTCGACCGTGCCGGCGTTGACGTAGCCGACCGCCTGCGCGGCGGCACGCGCGGCGGTACTCATCTCGGCCCGGCGCTGCGGCGTCAGGCTCGGCGACGGCGCTTCTTCGATCACCTTCTGATGGCGGCGCTGCAAGGTGCATTCGCGCTCGAACAGCGACACCACGTTGCCGTGGCTGTCGCCGAACACCTGCACCTCGATGTGGCGCGGGCGCGCGACATATGTCTCAAGCAGCACGCGGTCGTCGCCGAACGCCGACAGCGCTTCGCGCTTGGCGCCCGCGACCGCATCGGCAAGCTCGCTCTCGCCGCTGACGACGCGCATGCCGCGCCCGCCGCCGCCGGCCGATGCTTTCACCAGCACCGGATAGCCGATGCGCCCGGCCTCGCGCCGCAGTGTCGCGATGTCCTGTTCGGCGCCGTGATAGCCCGGCACGATCGGCACGCCCGACGTTTCCATCAGCGCCTTGGCGGCCGACTTCGAACCCATCAGCCGGATGGTCTTCGCCGACGGCCCGACGAACACGAGCCCTGCGACCTCACAAGCTTCGGCGAAGTCGGCGTTCTCCGAGAGAAAGCCGTAGCCCGGATGGATCGCCCCGGCGCCGGTCTCGCGCGCGGCCGCGATGATGGCATCCGCCCGCAGATAGCTCTCGCGCGCGGGCGGCGGCCCGATACGCACCGCTTCGTCGGCGAGCGCGACATGCAGGGCGTCACGGTCGGCATCGGAATAGACCGCGACGGTCGCGATCCCCATGCGCTTCGCCGTACGGATGATCCGGCAGGCGATCTCGCCGCGGTTGGCGATCAGCAGCTTGTCGAAGCGACCGGTCACAGGCGTAGCCTTCGAGGCGCTCTATCACATTCAAGCAACGCAGCCGGTGCGTCCTCTCCCCTCCCCCCATGAGCGAAGCGAATGGTGGGGAGGGGTCGGGGGTGGGGGGCAAATCCGCCGAGTGCAATTGAGGCACCCCCCACCCCGGCTCGCTTCGCTCGCCGACCCTCCCCACCGCTTCGCGGGTGGAGGGTAGTGCGCGGAGAGTCCCTGCCCGACACAGACACCGTCACATCCTGAAGATGCCGAAGCGCGTCGGCTCGGGCGGCGGCGCGTTCTGCCCGGCGGAGAGCGCGAGGCCCAGCACCGTGCGGGTGTCGGCCGGGTCGATGATGCCGTCGTCCCAGAGCCGCGCGGTGGCGTAATACGGATGGCCCTGCCGCTCGTACTGCTCGCGGATCGGCGCCTTGAACGTCTCGTCGTCGGCGGCCGTCCACGCGCCGCCCTTCGCCTCGGCCGCCTCCTGACGGAGGAGCCCGAGCACGGAGGCCGCCTGCTCGCCGCCCATCACCGAGATGCGCGCGTTCGGCCACATCCAGAGGAAGCGCGGCGCATAGGCGCGCCCGCACATGCCGTAATTGCCGGCGCCGTAGCTGCCGCCGATGATCACGGTGTACTTCGGCACGTTGGTGGTGGCGACCGCCGTCACCATCTTGGCGCCGTCCTTGGCGATGCCGCCCGCCTCGTATTTCTTGCCCACCATGAAGCCGGTGATGTTCTGCAGGAAGAGAAGCGGAATGTTGCGCTGGCTCGCAAGCTCGATGAAGTGCGTGCCCTTGAGCGCCGACTCGCTGAACAGGATGCCGTTGTTGGCGAGGATGCCGATCGGATATCCGTGGATGTGCGCGAAGCCGCAGATCAGGGTCGTGCCGTACAGCGCCTTGAACTCGTCGAATTCGGAGGCGTCGACAAGGCGCGCGATCACGTCACGCACGTCGTAGGGCGTACGCGGATCGGCCGGCACGATGCCGTAGAGCTCGTCGGCCGGATAAAGCGGCTCGCGCGGCGCGCGCAGTTCGAGATACGGGCGCTTCACTCGGTTGAGGTTGCCGACGATACGGCGCGCGATCCCGAGCGCATGCGCGTCGTTCGCCGCGTAGTAGTCGGTGACGCCCGACTGCCGGCTGTGCACGTCAGCGCCGCCGAGTTCCTCCGCGGTCACCTCTTCGCCGGTCGCGGCCTTCACCAGCGGCGGCCCGCCAAGAAAGATCGTGCCTTGATGGCGAACGATGATGCTCTCGTCCGACATCGCCGGCACGTAGGCACCGCCGGCCGTGCACGAGCCCATCACCGCGGCGATCTGCGGGATGCCGAGCGAGGACATGCTTCGCCTGGTTGTAGAAGATGCGGCCGAAGTGATTGACATCCGGGAAGATCTCGTCCTGCAACGGCAGGAACGCGCCGCCGGAATCGACCAGGTAGATGCAGGGCAGATGATTTTCGCGCGCAATCTCCTGCGCGCGCAGGTGCTTCTTCACCGTCATCGGGTAATAGGTGCCGCCCTTGATGGTGGCGTCGTTGGCAACGACCACGCATTCGCGGCCGCTCACCCGTCCGATGCCGGTGATGAGGCTCGCCGACGGCACGTCGCCGCCGTACATGCCGTGCGCGGCAAGCGCGGAGAATTCGAGGAACGGACTGCCGGGATCGAGCAGCAGATCGACGCGTTCGCGCGGCAGGAGCTTTCCGCGGGACGTATGACGCGCCCGCGCCTCTTCGCTGCCGCCCTGCATCGCGTCATCGAGCTTGGCGCGCAGGTCCGCGACCAGCGCCTTCATGGCGGCGGCGTTGCGCGCGAAGTCGGGCGAATGCGGATCGATGGTGGAGGCGAGCGCGGTCATGTGCTTGTGCCGCGGAAGTGGTCTGCTCCCTCTCCCATTGGGAGAGGGGTGGGGTGAGGGGTTACGGTCTTTCGATAGACCCACCCCCCCTCACCACAACCCTCTCCCCGCTGGGGAGAGGGAGTGCACCGAGCTTGTCGCGCGGTTGTCGAGCCAATCATGGGTTATCGCGTCTTGTTGAACAGTTCGCGCCCGATCAGCATGCGGCGGATTTCGCTGGTGCCGGCGCCGATCTCGTAGAGCTTGGCGTCGCGCAGGTAGCGGCCGACCGGATATTCGTTGGTGTAGCCGTTGCCGCCGAGCAAGCTGGATGGCATCGAGCGCGATCCTGGTCGCGTTCTCGGCCGCGTAGAGGATCGCGCCGGCGGCATCCTCGCGCGTGGTCTCGGCGCGGTCGCAGGCCTTGGCGACCGAATAGACGTAGGCCTTGCTGGCATTCATCGTCACATACATGTCGGCGAGCTTGCCCTGCACAAGCTGAAATTCACCGATGGGACTTCCGAACTGCTTGCGCTCGTGCACGTAGGGCATCACCACGTCGATGCACGCCTGCATGAGACCGAGCGGACCGGCCGCCAGCACGACGCGTTCGTAGTCGAGGCCGGACATCAGCACTTTGACGCCGCCGCCGACATCGCCCAGCACGTTTTCGGCCGGCACTTCGCAGTTCTCGAACACCAGTTCGCAGGTGTCGGAGCCGCGCATGCCGAGCTTGTCGAGCTTCTGCGCGGTGGAGAATCCCTTGAAACCCTTCTCGATCAGGAACGCCGTGATGCCGCGCGCGCCCGCATCCGGATCGGTCTTGGCGTAGACCACCAGCGTCTCGGCCTCCGGGCCGTTGGTGATCCACATCTTGCTGCCGTTGAGGACGTAGCGGTCGCCCTTCTTCTCGGCGCGCGTCTTCATCGACACCACGTCGGAGCCGGCACCAGGCTCGGACATCGCGAGCGCGCCGACATGCGCGCCTGAGATGAGCTTGGGCAGATATTTGCGCTTCTGCGCGTCGGTGCCGTTGCGGCGGATCTGGTTGACGCAGAGATTGGAATGCGCACCGTACGAGAGCCCGACCGAGCCCGAGGCGCGGGAGATTTCCTCCATGGCGACGCAATGCTCGAGATAGCCGAGCCCCGAGCCGCCCCACTCCTCCTCGACGGTGATGCCGTGCACGCCGAGCTCGCCGAGCGCGGGCCAAAGGTCGCGCGGGAACGTGTTGCTCTTGTCGATCTCGTCGGCGCGCGGCGCGATCTTGTCGGCCGCAAAACCGCGCACGCTCTCGCGCAGCATATCGGCGGTCTCGCCCAGATCGAAATTGAAGCCGCGCATGTCGTTCACGAGCATTGCGAGCATCCTTTCGCAAGCCGGTCGGGCCAAGACTCATGCACGTCCGCGACCGGCCACGCAAGGTTGCCGTTCGGCGTGTGATCAGGCCGGCAGGGTGAGGCGCTTGCGGCCGTAAAGCTCCTGCCAGGCGTCGAGGTCCTCCGACATCGTTTCGGCAGTCTCGATCAGCATCTCGGCGGTTTCGTCGAGATCGATCCGCCGGCTTTCCGCTGTCCGGTAGTCCCGGGCGAGCTTGGCGAGCGCCGCGATCATTGTCTGCGAACGCTCCCGCGATCCCTCGAAATCGCCCTGCACCCGAATTCCCGCGAGCGCGGCGCCGAGCGCCGGCAGGCCCGCGGCCAGAAATGTCACCCACGGTTTTGCGCACAGTAGCGGATTCTCGAAACACGACCCGTGACCGGCTCCAGTCGCCGCCGGATTTCCAAGCCAAGACTCCAGCCCGTAGCCGCCCAGGAACAGCAGCAGGATCACGAACGTAACCACGAAGCAGCCCACGCCGAGCCGGTGCAGCATCTGGTCGATGCGGTACAGGCTTTCGCTGTTCCTGCGGTGATAGTCGAGCTGTCCGTGCGGTCCCTCGATTTCGTGCTCCAGCGTCGCGTTCAGGAGCCGCCATTGATAGGTGCCGTCAAGGATGGCGTTCGGCAGGCCGATCTCCCGCATGGTCGCCCGCACATACCAGAGCATCCAAGGCGTTTCGCGTTGCCCGGGGTCGGGCGGCTCGCCTCGGATGCGACCGAACTCGCTGACGAACGACAGGAAGCGGCCGTGCCGCAGGTTCTCGGCCAGCGTGCGATAGTCGAGCCAGCGTTCGTGCCAGAGCCAATGCCGCCCGATCAGGATCATCGCGAGAATGACGCCAATGACGAAAAGCTCGATGGCGACGAGCGCGACCTTGGCGCGCAACGGATCCCCGCCGTTGTCAAACAGGCCGCCGAGCGCAACGAAGACCGCGACAGCCGAGAGGAGATAAGCCGAGACGTAGGCGCTGCGATAGAGATGCGAAAAGTGCACGGCCAGCGTGTCGGCCCAGATGAAGCGCGGCAGCAAGACGTCCCGCAACCGCCCGCGCAGGTTGTCGGCCTCCGGTGTCGCTGCGATGAACTCGTCCCACTCGCGGCAGCGCGCCTCGTAGGACGGCGCATGAATGACGGGGCGCGGCCACCGCCGCTGGGCGATCCGCCAGAGAAAGTCATAGGCCGAGAAATAGAAATTTGCGCGCCAGCGTTCGCCGAGCAATCGCTCCAGGCCATCGCGCCCCGACCCGCGCGTGTCGCGCCGCCCAACCGGCGACGGCGCGGCGAAGATCGGGATCAGCGCGTTCAACAGCGGACCATCGGTGCAGTCGGCGTCGGGCGCCACCGGATTGTTCTCGGCATTGAATCCGGTGACGAGCCGTGGCGGCAGGTCCTCGGTCGTCATCAGCCAGACCACCGGAATATGGCCGTCGAACGCCTCGCGTGCGATCGCCCCGGTGCCACCGGGCTTCGGCGGCTCGCCATCCCACACGGCGATCAGCACGTCGATCTGGCGGAGCAGGTAGCCGCCGGCGTCGGCGTAGGATTTGGCCCGGTCGTCCGGGCGCGGCGCGGGCAATTCGGTGACGGTCGTGGCCTTCTTCAGGCTCTCCAGGAATGCGGCGCTCACGTCGCGTCCGTCGCCATTGGCCGACTGCGAAAAGTCCTTGAGATATTCGTCGTGCGGGAACGGCAGCACCGCCTCGATCCGCCAGCCGCTCGGACACACCGTCACCGCCATCTGGTCGGCGCCTTCGGCGAAGCCGCAGACCAGGCGGAAGGCAACCGGCTCCTCCGCGAACACCGCCGCGTTGTCGCGTAGGATTTTCGCCGCCGCATCTTCGATGGAGCTGAAGATCGCCGGCAACTGCCGCGCGACGCGCGCCGCCGCCTCGCCGTCGAGCTTGTTCGGCCGGTGTCCGGTGATGCCGACGCGCACCGTCAGGCGCGGCTTGGGCGAATGCTGCGACGCCGGCGGAGTCTGAGACATGAAGCGGGCCCCTACCACCTGACGAACGGCGCCACGAGTTCGAAGTATCTTGTTGGAATTTCGTTTCCACAACAAGACGGCCCCGGGAGTCGAGGATCGCCGATCGATTGGACCAGACGACATTAATATGCAATGTGCGCGACGTGTCCGCCGGCTAATCCGTCGTTTCAATCGAGCGCCGACAATGAAGATCAGTGCGATCGACCCCATCCACATTGCGGTTCCCTACAGCTACGGCGGGTCGTCGGGCACCGATCCGCGCTGGCGCACGATGGACACCTGCATCATCAAGGTGACGACCGACGACGGCATCGTCGGCTGGGGCGAAGGATTTGGGCTCGGCACCTGCGCGACGACGCGGGCCGCGTTCGCCAATCTGGTGTTGCCGCTCGCGCTCGGCCGCGATGCGGGCGACATCTCCGGCCTGATGGGCGACCTGCAGCGCAAGCTCTCCAATTCAGCCCGCAACGGGCCGGTCGCCTTTGCGCTGTCCGGCCTCGACATCGCGCTCTGGGACATCGCCGGCAAGGTCGCGGGACAACCGCTCTATCGCATGCTCGGCGGCAAGCCCGCCGAACGCGTGCCGGTCTATGCGAGCCTGCTGCGCTACGGCAAGGCGGACCTCGTCGAGCGCAACGCCGCGCACGCGCTCGAACAGGGCTATACGCGCGTCAAGCTGCACGAGATCACCGAACCCGAAGTGGCCGCGGCGCGCCGCGCCATCGGCCCCAAGGTCGAGTTGATGGTCGACACCAATTGTCCCTGGACACCCGACGAAGCAGTCGCGATGGCGAAGCGCATGGCGCCGCACGATCTTCTCTGGCTGGAGGAGCCGGTTTGGCCGCCCGAGAACTACGACGGCATGGCGCGGGTGCGAACCGAAGGCGGCGTCGCGGTCGCGGCCGGCGAAAGCGGATGCACGATGGCGGATTTCGAAGCGCTGATCGGGCGCGCCAAGGTGAACTATGTGCAGCCGAGCGTCGCGAAGATCGGCGGCATCACCGCGATGAAGCAGGTCATCGCGCTGGCGCAGGCCAACGGCACCAAGGTCGCGCCGCATTCGCCGTATTTCGGGCCCGGCTTCGTCGCGGCGATTCATATTTGCGCGTCGCTTCCCGGCGAAGTGCCGGTCGAACGTTTTTATTGCGAGCTCGAGGCCTCCCCGTTCGGCGATCAGGTTGTTGCCGCCGGTGGCTTCATGCGGTTGCCAAATGGGCCCGGCCTCGGGCTTACCGTTGATGAAGCGGTGATTGCCAAGTACCGTGTCGGCTGAAACGCCGGGAATCAGAATGACGGCTTCGCGCTTTCAGTCGCTCGCCCATTGGGGCGCGTTTACCGCGCTGGTCGAGAACGGCCGTCTCGTCGGCTGCGAGCCGTTCGCGCGCGATCCCGCGCCGTCCGACATGCTCAAGTCGATGCCCGACATGGTGCACTCGCCGCTGCGCATCGCGCGCCCGGCGATCCGCGACGGCTGGCGCGAGGGCCGTCCGCGCACCGGCCATGACACCTTTCACGAGGTGTCGTGGGACGAAGCGCTCGACACCATCGCCGCCGAGCTTGCCCGCGTGCGCAAGGACCACGGCGACAAGGCGATTTTCGGCGGCTCCTACGGCTGGTCGTCGGCCGGGCGCGTGCATCACGCGCGCACCCTGGTGCGGCGCTTCCTGTTCCTCGGCGGCGGCTGCACCGACCAGGTCGGCAATTACAGCTTCGGCGCGGCGTTCTTCCTCTTGCCGCGCATCATCGGCTCGCTCGGCCCGGTGACCGGCCGCGTCACCGACTGGCCGTCGATCATCAAGCACACGAAGCTCATCGTCGCGTTCGGCGGCCTCCCGCTGAAGAATGGCCAGGTGACGCCGGGCGGCGGCGGACAGCACACGCTGGAATCCTGGCTGCGGCAGGCGAAAGACGCTGGCATCGAGTTCGTCTCGGTGAGCCCGCTCAAGTCCGACATGCCCGAGTTCCTCGGCGCGCGCTGGATACCGATCAGGCCCAACACCGACACCGCCATGATGCTGGCGATGGCGCACACGCTGCTCGTCGAGAGGCCGCCACGACGAAGCGTTCATGGCGAGCCATTGCCACGGCTTCGAAGATTTTCGCCGCTATCTCCTGGGCGGCGACGGCATCGCAAAGGACGCGGAGTGGGCCGCTGCGATCACCGGCGTTGACGCCGACACGATCCGCGAACTCGCGCTTCATGCCGCGGATGTGCGCAGCCTGATCACCTGCGCGTGGTCGCTGCAGCGGGCGCACCACGGCGAGCAGCCGTTCTGGGCGACGATCACGCTCGCCTCGATGCTCGGCGGCGTCGGGCTGCCGGGCGGAGGATTCGCTTTCGGCCACGGCTCCGCCAACGGCGTCGGCGTGCCGCGCATTCCCGTGCCGGCGCCGGAAGTGCCGATGCCGGCGAACCCGGCGAAATCCGTCATCCCGGTCGCGCGCATCGCCGACATGCTGCTCGATCCGGGCGGCGCCTATGAATTCAACGGCCGGCACGAGACTTATCCGGACGTGCGGCTGGTCTACTGGGCGGGCGGCAATCCGTTCCACCATCATCAGGACCTCAACCGCCTGCGGCGCGCGTGGCAGAAGCCCGACACCATCGTGGTGCACGAAAGCTGGTGGAATCCGACCGCGCGCCATGCCGACATCGTGCTGCCGGCGACGACGCCGCTTGAGAGGAACGACATCGGCGGCTCGTCGCGCGATCCGTTCGTCTTCGCCATGCACCGCGCCATCGATCCGGTGCACGAAGCGCGAAACGATTTCGATATCTTCCGCGCACTCGCGCGGCGGCTCGGCTACGAGCAGACCTTCACCGAGGGCCGCGACGAGATGGGCTGGGTGCAGTGGGTCTACGACAACATGCGCGCTGCCGCCGAAAAGCAGGGCGTGCCGCTGCCCGGCTTCCAGCAGTTCTGGGCCGAGGGCTTCGTCGAGGTGCCGCCGCCCGAACGCGACTTCGTACTGTACGAGGACTTCCGCCGCGATCCCGACAAGCATCCGCTCAACACGCCGTCGCGGCGCATCGAAGTGTCCTCCGACACCATCGCGCGCTTCGGATATGCCGATTGCCCGGCGCATCCGACGTGGTTTGCGCCGGCGGAATGGCTCGGCAGCGAAGCGGCCGAGCGCTGGCCAATCCACCTTGTGACGCACCAGCCGGCCGCCAAGCTGCACAGCCAGATGGACCCCGGGCCGGTCTCGCGCGCGGCGAAAATCGCCGGCCGCGAGCCGGTGCGCATCAATCCGGCGGACGCCGCGCGGCGTGGCATTTCCGACGGCGACGTGGTGCGGGTGTTCAACGGCCGCGGCGCGTGTCTGGCGGCCGCGATCGCCGACCCGAACGTGATGCCGCAGGTGGCCGTGATGGCGACCGGCGCATGGTTCGATCCCGCCGAGACGCCCGACGCGCCCGAGCGGCACGGCAATCCCAACGTGCTCACCCTCGACATCGGCACCTCACGGCTGGCGCAGGGGCCGAGCGCGCTCACCGCGCTGGTCGAGATCGAGCGCTACGCCGCGCCCGCTCCGCCGGTGCGCGCCTTCGAGCCGCCGGTGCTGACGCCCGCTGAATGAGCACGGGCCTGTCCCGGTTCCTCCTCGCGAAAGCGGGGACCCAACGCTTAACAGGAAGGCCTGGATTCCCGCTTTCGCGGGAATGACCGGAGGGAGTGGCGTGGCCTATTGAACTCCGGGCGGTCGTGATACCATCCAGGCCAAATTCGCATTTGGAGACCAGAATGTCGCAGAAGCTGCTGACCGGCTCGTTCGTCGCGATGATCACGCCGTTCAACAAGGACGGGTCGGTGGATTTCGCGGCGTTCCGCACCCTGCTGAAGTTCCAGGAGGATCACGGCACCTCGGCCATCCTGATCATGGGATCGACCGGCGAGACCTCGATGCTCTCGCCCGAGGAGAAGAAGAAGATCATCGTCGAGACGGCGAAGATGAAGACGGCGAAGGTGCCGATCTTCTTCGGCTGCACCGGCAACAATACCGAGTCGACGATCGCCAGTGTGCGCTTCGCCAAGGACAACGGCGCCGACGGCGCGATCTTGGCGGCGCCGGCGTATATCTGCGCGCCGGAAGACGACATCGAACGGTTCTTCCTCGACGTGGCGGACGCCACCGACCTCCCGCTCGGCATCTACAACAACCCGCCGCGGGTGAAGAGCGACCTGCACTGGGATCACCTGCTGCGCATCTTCAAGCATCCGAACTACGTCGTGCACAAGGAGTTCGACCGCGCGCGTCGGGCAGGTCGCGCAGGTGCTGGCCGGCAAGCCCAGCGTCGCGGTGATGTGCTGCGACAGCCCGAACCTCGGCCTCGTGGTGCCGACCATGTCGCTCGGCGGCCACGGCACGGCCAACATGACCGGCAACATCGCGCCGCGCGAGCTTGCGACGATCTCGACGCCGTGGACGAGCTACGCCGAGGCCGACAACTTCAAGAAGGCCTATCTCGGCACGCTGCCGCTCCTGCACTTCACCTATTCGGCGATCAACCCGGTCGCGGTGAAGTCGCTGATGAAGGCGATCGGGCTGCCGGCCGGCGACCTGCGCAAGCCGCTCACCGGCCTCGCCGCCGATGCCCTCGCCAAGGGCGTGCGCATCGTGCAAGACCTCGGCCTCGACAAGAGCTACGGCTACAAGGTGAAGTCGATCTCCGCCGTCGCGGCGTGAACACGCTCTCTCCGGTCGTCCCCGCGAAAGCGGGGACCCAGAATCAATTGCACTGCTCTTCGCCTGGCCCTGGGTCCCCGCTTTCGCGGGGACGACCGGAATTTGGGGTTGCAGACTCGCCGAAGGAACAGACCCTGAGCTAACCGCATGGACCTCGGCATTCGCGGCAGGACGGCGCTGCTGGTCGGCGCCTCGAAAGGCCTTGGCAAGGCCTGCGCGCTGGCACTCGCGCATGAGGGCGTCGATGTCACCATCGTGGCGCGCAAGCGTGACACGCTGGAAGCAACCGGCGCGGAGATCGCGGCGGCGACCGGCGTCAAGGTGACAACCGTCGCGGGCGACATCACCACCAAGGAAGGCCGCGACCGCCGCGCTCACCGCCTGCCCCGCGCCCGACATCCTGCTCAACAACGCCGACGGCCCGCAGCCCGGCGACTTCCGCGACTGGTCGCGCGAGGACTGGATCGCCGCACTCGACATGATGATGCTCAGTCACATCGAGATGATGCGGCTCACGGTCGACGGCATGATGGCGCGCGGCTTCGGGCGCATCCTCAACATCGTCTCGCGCAGCGTGAAGATTCCGCAGGCTGAGCTTGGCCTGTCGAATGGTGCGCGCTCCGGCCTCGTCGGCTTCGCGGGCGGGCTGGCGCGACAAACCGTCGCTCACAACGTCACCATCAACAATCTGCTTCCCGGTATCTTCGACAGCGACGCGCAACGCGAGCACATCCGGGGTATGCTGCCGGACACCGGCAAGACGTTCGACGAGGTTTGGCAGGCGCGCGCCGCCGCCAATCCGGCCAAACGCTACGGCAGGCCGGCCGAGCTTGGAGCCTACTGCGCCTTCCTGTGCTCGGCGCACGCGGGCTTCATCACCGGCCAGAACCTGCTGATCGACGGAGGAAGCTATCCGGGGACGTTCTGACAGAACTGAGCCAGAGAGGATCAACCGGTGAACCGTACATTGTCTCTCGCGCTGGCCTTGGCCCTCATCGGGCTGGCGCCGGTGCCTGCCCTCGCCCAAGCCTATCCGTCGCGCACCGTCACCGTCATCGTGCCGTTCCCGGCCGGCGGCTCGGTCGACGGCGTCGCGCGCATCCTGGTGCAGAAGCTCAACGAGACGGTGGGCCAGCATTTCATCGTCGAGAACCGCGCGGGCGGCGCCTCCGGCATCGTCGGCGCCAGCGCTGTCGCGAAGTCACCGCCCGATGGCTACACGCTGCTGGAATCCGCATCCGTCCACGTCATCAATCCGCTACTCTACAAGAACGTGCCGTATGACGTGGTCAACGATTTCACCCCGATCATGCTGCTCGCGGACGGCCCGCTGCTGGTCAGCACGCCGCCGAACGTGCCGGCGAACAATTTAAAGGAGCTGTTCGATCTCGTCCGCAAGGACCCGCAGAAATATACGTTCGGAACGACCAGCATCGGGTCGGCAAGCCATCTGGCGATCGAACTGCTCAAGCGCGAAGCGAAGCTCGACACGCTGGTGGTCGCCTACAAGGGCACGGCGCCGGCGCTGACCGATCTGATGAGCGGACAGATTCAGCTTCTCGCAGATCCGATGCTGTCATCGCTGCCGTTGGCGCAGGGCAAGAAGACCAAGGCGCTCGCCGTGACGAGCCTCAAGCGCATGGCGTCCGCGCCCGACATCCCGACGGTCGATGAATCGGCCGGCTTCAACGGATTCGAATTCGTGTCCTGGTATGGGCTGTGGGCGCCGAAGAACCTGCCGGCGGACATCTCGAAGAAATTGCAACAGGATGTCGCCAAGGTACTGGCCTTGCCCGACATGAAGGAGCGGCTCGCCAAGCTCGGCTTCGAGGCCAAGGGCGGCACGGCGGAAGATTTCGCCAACTACATCCGGATCGAGATGGCGAAATACGAAAAGATCATCAAGGACGCCAAGATCAAGGTGGAGTGACCACCGCAGCTTCGGCGAGCAACTGCGCGCGCAGCACCTTGCCGTAGTGCGAGCGCGGCAGGCTCGGCACAAAGCGCACCGCGCGCGGTTTCTTGAAGCCGGCGAGACGCGCGCGGCAGTGCTCGATCAGGTCATGCTCGCTGACCGATGCGTCCGGTTTGACCACCACGAAGGCCGTGACGGCCTCACCCCATTCGGCGTCGGGCAGACCGAGCACCGCGACCTCGGCGACCGCCGGATGCAGCAGGATCACATCCTCGACTTCCTTCGGAACGACGGTGGTGGCCCCGGTGCGAATCACCTCCTTAAGCCGCCCGACGATCGAGAGGAAGCCATCGTCGTCGAACTGCCCGATGTCACCGGTGTGCAGCCAGCCGGCGCGGAGCGCGCCGCGGGTCGCCGCCTCATCGCGCCAGTAGCCCGCCATGACGTTGCCGCCCTTGATCAGCACTTCGCCTGATGTCGCTAAGCCGCCTTCGGCGCCGTCGAGCTTCACCTCATATCCCGGCAGCACTCGCCCGACCGACTGTATGAGCCGGCCGCGACGCGACGCGTCAGTATCGAGTGTGCGCGGCGGCATGTAGCAGGTGACCGGCGCTTCGGTCAGGCCGTAGAGCACGCCGATCTTCGGACCGATCGCATCGAGCGCACGTTCAAACATGCCGGGCGGAATGCGCGAGCCACCGACGTAGATCGCCTGCAGTCGTTCAAACCGCGGGTCGTGCTCCTGTACATGATCGAGGCAGCGCACGAGTTGTGTCGGCACAAGCGACGTGCGCGTCGCCCCGGTTTCCTTGACGACCGCGGCGAACCGTTCGGGATCGAAGCGCCGCAACACCACCGTCGCGCCGGCATAGAGGTGCGACATGAGGATGACCTGCGCGATCGGCCAGAGCGGACGGACGTTGAGAAAGACCGCATCGGCATCGATCTCGAAGCCGCGCGCCGTCGTGGCTGCCACCGCCAGCAGGTTGCGGTGGCGCAGCATCGTGGCCTTCGGCGCCCCGGTCGTACCGCCGCTGAAGTTCAGCGTCGCCAGCGCTTCGCCGTCGACATCCGGCAGCGCCGATTCCGAAGCGCGCTGAAGGAGCGTCTCGTAGTCGAGACCCGCAGCGGCGCCGACCGCGATGATATGGTCCAGCCCCTCGACCTCGTCACGCAGCCCATTGCAGGTTTCGGCGAACGACGCGTGCGTTACCAGCGCGCGCGCCCCCGCATGCCGCAGCAGCGCGATGAGGTCTGCGCGCGTCAGCCGGGGATCGAGCGGGACGCGCACCAGCCCCGCCGCCATGACGGCGTAGTCGGCCTCGAGGTATTCGCGGATATCGGGCATCAGCAGCGCGACGCGGTCGCCCTCGCCCAGTCCGAGCCCGCGCAACGCGTTGCCGAAACGCGTGATGCGCGCGTGGAAGTGCCGGTAAGACCAGGTGCCGCTGTCATCGACGACCGCCGGGTGGCCGCCACGCTGCGCCGCCAGATCGCTCAATCGTGCGCCGAAATGCATGTCACCAGCCGGACAGCACGACGCGGCCGGTCGCGCCACGTCGCTCCATGAGCGCGTGCCCTTCGGACGCCTGCGGGAACGGCAGGACGCGCCCGATGAACGGCTTCACCGCTCCAGTTGCCATGAGATAGAGCGCGGTGTGGACGTCGTTGAAGGTCGCGTTTCCGGAGCCGGCGATACGGATGCGCCGCATGATGACGAGCCCGGGATCGATCTCGACCGGCCGCGCGCCGATATTGCCGAGCACCACCACGGTCGCATTCTGCGCGGCCGAGCGCAGGCTCTCGCCGAACGTACCGGTGACGACGTTCTCCAGGATCACGTCGGCGCCCTGCTTGCCGGTCAGCCGCCATACGTCCGCGCTGAATTTCAGGTCCGGCCGCACCACGATCTCGTCGGCACCTGCCCGGCGGATGAACTTCGTCTTGTCGTCGGAACTGGTCACGGCGATCACGCGCGCCTGCACGCTCTTCGCCACCTGGATCTGATGTAGCCCCAATCCGCCGCCCGCGCCGGTGATCAGCACGGTGTCGCCCGGCTTGGTCTGCGCGACGCCGAGCGCCGAGCGCACGCTGGTGCCGACCGGGCAGACCGCGAGTGCCGCCGCTGTCAGGTCGAGACCATCCGGCACGCGGATCGCGTTGCGCGCCGGCACGCAGGTGAACTCGGCGTAGCCGCCGCTGCCGTGCTCGCCGAGCACGCGGCTGTTGCGGCACATGTCCTGCCGGCCGGCAAGACAAAGGCGGCAGGCGCCGCAGAACAACCGCTGATAGAGCACGACGCGTTCGCCGCGCCGTTCGGAGGGGACGTTCGCGCCGGTCTCGACGATTTCGCCCGCGATCTCGTGACCGAGAATGCGGCCCGGCTTGCCGGGAATCTTGCCCGCGCGCGACAGCACGTCGTGATAGCAGATGCCCGCCGCATGGATGCGCACCAGCACGTCGTCCGGACCGGCCTGCGGCCGCTCGACCTCGGTCACCTGCAGTACCTCGGGGCCGCCGAAGTCGCGAAACGTGATCGCCTTCATCATTTCCATGGTCATTCGCAGACGAGACCCGTTACCGGCGGCCGGTGAACGCCGCGGCGCCTTCCTTATAGTCGTCCTTGGTCTCGACGAAAGCGCGCGCGGCCTCGATCTCGGCGCGTTCCGCGGCCGTGAGCCGCGCGCCGAACGTCGCGAGACGCTTCGTCGCCTGCACGGCGGCCGGCGAGCAACCGGCGATCTTCGCCGCCCAGGCTTCGGCCTCCGCCTGCACATCGTCGACCACCGCGTTGACGAGACCCATGCGCAACGCTTCGTCCGCCTTGATGTTACGCGCCAGCAGCAGGAGTTCCATCGCCCAGGCGCTCGGCATCACGCGCGGCAGGTGAAGCGCGCTCACCGCCGAGATCATGCCGTGCTTCACTTCCGGGTAGCCCAGCACGGCGTCTTTCGCCGCGAGCCGCAGGTCGCAATGCAGCGCGAGGCTCATGCCCATGCCGATGCAATAGCCGTGAAGCGCGGCGATGACGGGTTTGTCGAGCGGGCTGCCGGCGCCCGGCAGCGCGCGGATCAGCGTGTCGGTCGTGACCATGCGGCCGGTCCGGTTGATCTCCTTGATGTCGGAACCGGCGCAAAACGCCTTGCCGCCCGCACCGGTGAGCACGGCGACACGGACCTGCGGATCGCCGGCGATCTCCTGCCAGATGTCGCCCAGCCGCTCCTTGGCGGGCACGTCGAGCGCGTTGAGCACCTGCGGTCGGTTGAGCGTGACGATCGCCACGCCGTTCGCGCGTTTCTCCAGCAGTACCGACATGCTCGTCTCCATCCGCGCAGCCGAGCATCGGCCGCCTTCGAGTCGTCGCGCGCCGAGCCTAGCGCGGCGCGACAATATTTGCTTTTCTCCGCAGCGTCACCGTCCCTCCCGCGCGGCCCTCCCCTGCGATGCTCGACGTCTTCAATCACTTCGTGCCGAAGGCCTATCTCGACCGGCTGGCCGATCTCATTCCGGGACAGCCGGCGGTGACCGCCTTCCCGCGCATCAAGCCGCTGTGGGACGTGGACGCGCGGCGTGCGCTTCTCGATGAGTTCGAAGGGCTGCAGCAGATCCTCTCGCTCGCCAATCCGCCGCTTGAACTGGTCGCGCCGGCGGACAAGACGCCGGAGCTTGCCGCGCCTCGCCAACGACGAGCTCGCCGAAGTCTGCCGCAAGTATCCCGGCCAGTTTCCGTCCTTCATCGCCTCGCTGCCGATGAACAACGTGGACGCGACACTCGCCGAGATCGATCGCGCGATCACGACGCTCGGCGCCTGCGGCATCCAGGTGTTCAGCAATGTGGCCGGCAAGCCTTTATCCGCGCCGGAATTCCGTCCGATCTTCCGCAGCATGGCCAAGCATGACCTGCCGGTCTGGGTGCATCCCATGCGCGGGCCGAACTTCCCGGACTACGCCAGCGAGCAGGCATCCGAGAACGAAATCTGGTTCATGTTCGGCTGGCCCTACGAGACCACGGCCTGCATGACGCGGCTGATCTATTCCGGTCTCTTCGACGAACTTCCGAACTTGAAGATCATCACCCACCACATGGGCGGCATGATTCCGTTCTTTCACGGCAAGATCAGCCTCACCTTCAGTCAGATCTTCTTCGGAACGGCCGAGCACGGACCGCTGGCCGAGAAGGCCGGCCTGAAAATGCGGCCGATCGACTATTTCAAGATGCTCTATGCCGACACCGCGTTGGGCGAAGTTGCGCCGACGCGCTGCGGCCACGCCTTCTTCGGGACGGACAAGTGCCTGTTCGCGACCGATGCGCCGTTCGACACCGAACAGGGCCGCACGCTGATCCGCGACACCATCGCGGCGGTGAATGCGCTGGAGATTTCGGCGGCGGAGAGGGAGCGAATTTTCACCGGCAATGCGCGCGAGTTACTCAAGCTATGACGCAGCGCGCTGGTCAGCCACCGTCATGCCCGGACTTGTGCCGGGCATCCACGTCTTTGTTCAGGCGAAACAACCCAAAACGTGGATGGCCGGGACATAGGCGGAGCGAAGCGACGCCGTCCTTCGGACGGCTATGCCCGGCCATGACGAACGACAGGCCGAAGGACGCTGGGTGAAAGAAAAATGCGGACGGAAAACATCAAAGTGAAGCTGCGCGACGGCGAGATGGGCGCCTACGTCGCCTATCCGGACAAGACGCCGGCCGGCGCGATCATCGCCATCATGGAAATCTGGGGCGTCAACGACACCATGCGTGCGCACGCGCATGAGTTCGCAGAAGCCGGCTTCATCTGCCTCGTCCCCGACCTGTTCTGGCGGCAGGAGCCTGGCGTCGAGCTTTCCGACCACAATCCCGACGACGTCAAGAAGGCCTTCGATCTCTACTACGAGTTCGATTACGATTTCGGCGTGCAGGACATGGAGGACATCCGGCGGTTTCTGAAGACCATTCCGGAATGCAACGGCAAGGTCGGCGCGGTCGGCTACTGTCTCGGCGGCAAGCTCTGCTACCTGATGTGCTGCCGCACCGACATCGACTGCGCGGTCGCCTACTACGGCACCTATATCGAGCACCGCATCAAGGAGGCGAAGAACCTGCACCGCCCGTTCGTGCTGCACATGGCGATGAAGGACCGTTGGGTGCAGGCCGAGGTGAACGACCTCATCGAGCGGCGGTTGTCGCCCAACCCGCTCGTCACCATCCACAAATATCCAGGCGCCGACCACGCCTTCGCGCGGCACGGCGGCAGGACCTATTCCAAGCCCGAAGCCGACCGGGCGCTTGCGCTCACCGTTGCGTTTTTCAAGCAGCAGCTCGACTAACGTGTCCTGGAGGGAACGGTGCGCGCCGACATAGTAGCCAAGCAAGTCAGTCCTTCAGCCGTCAAGGCGATGCTGCTCGACGGCCATGAGCTTGCGCTCGTCGACGTGCGCGAAGAGCTGATCTATTCGCAATCGCACCTGTTGTGGGCGCGATGCATTCCCCTCAGCCGTCTTGAGTTGAAATTCGCGCGGCTGGTTCCGCGCAAGTCCACACGCGTTGTGCTCGTCGACGACAACGATGGATTGGCTGATCGCGCTGCGGCGGTGCTCGGCCGCAACGGCTACAGCAACCTCCACATCCTCGACGGCGGCAACGCCGCGTGGGCGGCTGCCGGCTACGAGCTGTTTTCCGGCGTCAACGTGCCGAGCAAGGCATTCGGCGAGTTCGTCGAGCACGACCGCGACACACCCAATATCTCGGCAGACGAACTCGCGAAGCTCATCCGCGAGCGCGCCGATATCGTGGTGCTCGACAGCCGGCCGTTCGACGAATTCACGCGGGTATCGATCCCGACCGGCGTCAACGTGCCGGGCGCCGAGCTTGTGCTGCGGGTGCGCGACCTTGCGCCCTCGCCCGACACCACCGTGGTGGTCAATTGCGCCGGCCGCACGCGCAGCATCATCGGCGCGCAGTCGCTGATCAACGCCGGCGTGCCCAACAAGGTGGTGGCGCTGCGCAACGGTACCATGGGCTTCACGCTCGCGGGCCACACCTGCGATCACGGCCAGACGAGGCGCGCGCCGCAGCCATCCGGCGGCGCGCTCACCTGGGCCAAGTCCGCCACCGCGGAGGTGGCGCGCCGCTACGGCGTCGTGCGCATCGATCAGGCGGTGCTCGAGCGCTTCCGCACCGAAACGGAGAACCGCACGCTTTATCTGTTCGACGTGCGTGATCCCGCCGAATACGCGGCGGGGCATGTGCAGGGCGCGGTTTCGGCGCCGGGCGGGCAACTCGTGCAGGCGACCGACCAGTATGTCGGCACGCTCGGCGCACGCATCGTGCTCTGCGACGACGCCGAGGTGCGCGCCGTCATGACGGCGTCCTGGCTGCGGCAGATGGGCTATCGCAACGTGTTCGTGCTGGAGGAAGCAGGCGATGAGACCGGCTGGCCGGCTGCGCCGGTTCTCGCGGCCGCACCGGCGGCCGAGTTCGGCATCGCGGCCGATGAGCTTGCCGCGCTGCTCGCGCGCGACGAAGCCACGGTCATCGACCTCTCTCCCAGCCGCGATTATCTCAAAGGTCACATCCCGGACGCGTGGTTCGCGATCCGCTCGCGCCTTGAAAAGGCGCTCGTCAAAATCCAGCCGCAGGGAACGCTGGTGCTGACTTCTGAGGATGGCGTACTCGCGGGCATCGCCGCGCCGGAAGCGGCTGCGCTGGTGAACGTGTCCGTGCGCCATCTCGCGGGCGGCAATGCCGCGTGGCAAGCCGCCGGACATCCGCTGTCAACCGAAGCCAGAATGGCCGACGACCCTGTCGATACCTGGCTCAAGCCTTACGAGCGCGCGCAGGACACCCGCAAAGCGATGGACGAATACCTGAAATGGGAGGTCGACCTGTTGCCGCGCATCGCGCGCGACGGCACCGCCGACTTCGCGCAATTCCGGGCATGACGAACGACATCCTGATCCGCGGCGGCCTGCTGTTCGACGGCAGCGGCAGCGCCGGCATCGTGCAGGACCTCGCCATTGTGGACGGCCGCATCGCCGCGGTCGGCAATAATCCGGGCGGCGCCCGCAAGGTCATCGACGCCGGTGGCCTTGCCGTGGCACCGGGTTTCATCGACATCAAGACGCATTCCGACTTTACGCTGCCGATCAATCCCAAAGCCGAAAGCAAAGTACGCCAGGGCGTCACCACCGAGATCATCGGCCACTGCGGCTTCTCGGTCGCGCCGTGCCTTGACGGCAAGGTCGAGCTGTTGCGCGACTATCTGAGCCCGAGCGCGCCGTGGCTGCCGTTCCGCGCGACCACGTTCCGCGACTATCTCGACAGCTTCCCGGCCACCGCCGTGAACGCCGGCATGCTGGTCGGGCACAATACGCTGCGCCTGATGGTCATGGGCATGGAACCGGGCCCACCGTCGCCGGATCAACTCAAACGCATGATCGCGCTTCTCGAGGAAGGGCTCGAGGCCGGCGCGCTCGGGCTCTCGTCGGGGCTCTTCACCACGCCCGGCTCCTACGCCGAACCCACCGAGATGACCGCGCTCTGCCACGTGGTGAAACGCCACAATGCCGGCTACTTCACGCATCTGCGCGATGAATCGAACAAGGTTCTGGAAGCCGTCGAGGAGGCGATCGCGATCGCCGAAACCTGCGGCGTGCATGTCGAGATCGTGCACTTCAAGTGCTCGGGTGTCGACAACTGGGGCAAGACTGCGCGAGCGCTCGACATGATCGGTGAGGCCCGCGCGCGCGGCCTCGACATCGACTGCGATGCCTATCCGTACACCGCCGGCAGCAATCCGCTGAAGAACCTGCTGCCACAGTGGGTGCAGGCGGGCGGCGTGCCGGCGATGCTGGAGCGGCTGGCCGACAAGGCTGCGCGCACGCGCATTCGCGACGACATCGCGCGCGACGGGCTCAACAACTGGGGCCGCATCGAATCCTGGGACGCCGTACGCATCTCGGTCTCGCCGAATCTGCCGCAGTTTGCCGGCAAGACGATCGCCGAGCTTGCCGCCGACCGCATGCAGGAGCCGGTCGACACGCTGTGCGACTATCTCATCGACGACAAGGGCGCGACCCGCGTGCTGGTGACGTCGATCTCCGAAGACGACGTCCGCGACCTGGTGCGCTCGCCGACGGCGCTGGTCGGCTCCGACGGCAATTGCGTTGCCACCTACGGAACGGTCAGCCAGGGCATGCCGCATCCGCGCTTTTACGGGACGTTCCCGCGCGTCATCGGACATTACGTTCGCGAGCTCGACCTGCTGCCGCTCGAACGCGCGATCCACAAGATGACCGGCGCGACCGCGCGGGCGCTCAAGCTCAAGGATCGCGGCCTATTGAAGCCGGGCTACCGCGCCGACATCGCGATCTTCGATCCGGCCGATTTCCGCGAGCGTGCCACCTACGCCGACCCGCACCAATATCCGAGCGGCGCGCGCACCACCGTCATCGTCAACGGCACCATCGTGGTGGAGAACGCCGTCCATACCGGCGCCCTGCCCGGCAAGGTGCTGCGGCGTGACGGAAACGGCAGCGTGAGCTGAATCATTCGCCCAAGCGCGAGGGCTTGCGCGGCGCCTGCTGAATCTTCCGCCACACCTGCTCGGACGTGAGCGGCATGGCGAGATCGTCGATGCCGAGCGCGCCCAGCGCATCGAGCGCCGCGCTCACCACCGCGGCCGGCGAACCGATCGCGCCCAACTCGCCGCAGCCCTTGGCGCCGAGCGGGTTGTGCGTGCAGGGCTGGCTCTCGTCGCATTCGGTAACGAATTCCGGCAGGTCGTCGGCGCGCGCGATGGCGTAGTCCATGAACGAGCCGGTGACGAGTTGCCCGCCGCCGTCATAGGCGCAGTTCTCGAACAGCGCCTGGCCCAGGCCCAGCGACAGGCCGCCATGGATCTGGCCGTCCACGATCAGCGGATTGATGACGGTGCCGATGTCGTCGACCGCCCAGAACCCGACCAGTTCGATGCGCCCGGTGTCGGGATCGATCTCCAGTTCGCAGACGTGCGCGCCGTTGCTGAAGGCGAAGTTCGGCGGATCGTAAACGGCCGAGTCCTGCAGCCCCGGCTCGACCGTTTCGAGCGGATAGTTGTGCGGCACGTAGGCGGCGCGGGCGACCTCCTTGAACGACACCCGCCGGTCGGTACCGGCGACCGCGAAGGCGCCGTCGGTGAATTCCACGTCGCCGGCCGACGCCTCAAGCAGATGCGCGGCGATCAGCTTGCCCTTGGTGACGATCTTGTCCGCGGCACGATCGAGTGCGCTGCCGCCGATCGCGATCGAGCGCGAGCCGAAGGTGCCGGTGCCGTGCGGCACCGCGTCGGTGTCGCCCTCGATGATCGCAATCTGCTCGACCGGCATCCCCAGCCGCGACGACAGAATCTGCGCGAACGTGGTGGCGTGGCCCTGGCCGTGATTGTGCGTGCCGAGCGCGGCCCGTACCGCGCCGTCGGGCTCGATGCGGATCGTCGCTGCCTCGTAGAAGCCCACGCGGGCGCCGAGCATGCCGGCGAAGCGCGAAGGCGCAACGCCGGACGATTCGACGTAGCAAGCGATCCCGATGCCGCGCAGCCGTCCGCGCTTCATGGCCTGGGCGCGGCGCTTGGCGAATCCGTCGTAGTCGGAAATCTTGAGCGCGCGCGCAAAGATCTTCGGGAAGTCGCCGCAATCGTACGTCGGGCCGATCGGCGTCTTATACGGCATCGCGGTCGGCGGAATGAGATTGCGGCGGCGGATTTCGGCGCGGTCGAGACCGAGCGTCTGCGCCGCGCGATCGGCGAGCCGCTCCAGCACGTAGCAGGCTTCCGGCCGTCCGGCCCCGCGAAACGCATCGGTCGGCGCTGTGCTTGGTGAAAACGCCGGTGACCTCGACGAAGATCGCGGGCGTCAGATAACCGCCCGCGAACAGCGCGCTGTAGATCGCGCTCGGGATGTTTGCGCCGAACGTCGACACATAGGCGCCGAGATTGGCGAAGGTCTGCACATGCAGGCCGAGGAAGCGGCCGTTCGTGTCGAGCGCCAGTTCGGCGTGAGTGAAATGATCGCGCGCCTGGTTGTCGGCGACGAAGCCCTCCGAGCGCGTTCCGATCCAGCGCACCGGCCGGCGCAGCCGCCGCGCGGCCCAGGTGACGATCCCCTCCTCGGGGTAGAGCTTGCCCTTGTAGCCGAAGCCGCCGCCGACATCGGGCGACACGACGCGCAGCGCGCTTTCCGGAATGCCGAGCTGTTCCGTGACCGCGCGGCGGATGTGGTGCGGCGCCTGCGTGGAGCTATAGAGAGTCAGCCGGTCGGACACTGGGTCGACCGTCGCCATCGCGGCACGCGGCTCGATCGCGGCGCCGATGAGGCGATTGTTCACGAGATCGATCGACACCTTGTGGGCGGGCGAGCGAAACGCCGCGCGCACCGCGGCCTCGTCGCCGCGCGCCGAGCGGAAGCAGACGTTGCCGGGCGCGGAAACGTGCAATTGCGGCGCGCCCGGCGCCTGGGCGGCACGCACGTCGGTCACGGGCGCAAGAGGGTCGTAGTCCACCACGACACGCTCGGCTGCGTCCGTTGCTTGCAGCAGCGTGCCGGCGATAACGGCCACGACCGGCTCGCCGACGTGACGGACCGTATCGCGGGCGAGCGCAAAGCGTGGCGGCTCCGCCATGGGCGAGCCGTCGCGTGAGCGAATGATCCAAAGCGGACGCATCGGCGACATGCCATCGGCCGCCATGTCGGCGCCGGAGAACACCGCGACGACGCCGGGCATAGCGGCGGCCGCTGCCGCGTCCAACCGCCGAATGCGGGCATGCGCGTGAGGAGAGCGGATCAGCACGCAGGTAAGCGCGCCGGGCAGATCGATATCCGCCACGAAGCGCCCGAGCCCGAGCAGAAATCGGCGATCCTCGACGCGACGCAACGGGGCGCCAATGCCTTGGTAGTTAGGCCTCCTTCCGGGCGCGACATTCATCCGTTGCGCCTGCAGCCACTTCATGCGCTGTGCGATCGAGAGATTATTGAAACTCCTCGCGCACCAGGTCGAGCCGCTCGAATGCCGACTTGTCGGTGACCATGAACAGATCGGCATCCCCGCCGACGGCCTCGTGGCGCGCAAACGTCCAGTGCGGAATGGTGAAGACGTCGTGCTGCGACCACTCGAAGGTCTGGTCCCCGATCGTCGAACGCCCCTCGCCGGACACCACCAGGCAGATCACGTTGTAGGTCGCCCGCTTGGTGCGCGTCGGCACGCCTTTGCTCAGCCGCGCCGCGTAGCAATCGAGCGTCGGCATCACGGCGCCGCCGGTTGCCGGGTTGACGTAGCGGAGCACGCGCATGCCGTCGGCACCGGCCGGCGCAGACGCCAGCATCCGGCGCGTCGCCTCGCCCGGGTAGCGATATTTCGGCGAGTTGACTGTGCTCGGCTTCGCGCCCTCTACCACCAGACCCGATTCCGCCCACAACCGCTCGTCGCCCTCGTCGACCTGCCAGAACTCGTTGCTGCGCGGATCGCCCGGCTCGAAGAAGTGGGCGTCGACCGCGCGGATGAGCGGCATGTTGGCGGCGTCGAACCAGATGATGCGGTGATCGCTCTCGTTGATGTGGCCGTGCCAGCACATCGGCGGCGTGAGGATCAGGTCGCCCGCCTTCATCTCGCAGCGGCGGCCGTTGACGATGGTGGCGGCGCCGTCCGCGCGGGTGGCGAAGCGAATGGCCGCGCCGGTGTGGCGGTGCGGGCGCGCACGGTCGCCCGGCTCAAGCACCGTGAAGGCCGCAAGCAGCGTGCTGGTCGTGGTGGTGTCGTTGCCAAAGGCGGGATGCGCCATGATCAGCGCGCGGCGTTCGATGTCGTTGATCGACACTTCGCCGACCGAGCGGTGCAGAAACGGCTCGATATCGCTCCAGCGCCAGATGAACGGCGCGTCCTTCGGCTGCGGCTTGACCGGCGTGATGCGCTGGTAGCGGTCCCACAGCGGATGCAGGTTCTTCGCTTCAAGCTCGGAGACGAAGGGGCTCGTCGGCGCGGATGTCGTCACCGTCATCCTCCTACCTGGTCTGCCGGAAGTACGGCTTGTCCTTGATCCGCAGGAGCACAATCGGACTGGCCATGAGCAGGGCACCGATCGCGACCGAGCCGACGACCGCCGCCGTGCTCAGCGTGCCATCGGCAGCGGCGCGCCAATAGCACGCGATCCCGACCGGATAGAACAGCACCACCGCGGTGAACACGCCCGGCGAATAGCGGCCGCGCATCACGATCATCGGCAGGACGTGGAAGAACGTCGCATTGATCAGCATCAATGCGGCAAACCCGAGCGCAATCCCCGGCCACGCCGAGGCGAGATTCGCCGCGACGATGCCGAGGACAACAACGATCGCATTGGTGACGTAGAAATCGCTCCACTCGACCGGCAGGCCGAGCGCATCGCGCGCCCAATCGCGCCAGTCGAGCTGATACTCCTCGAGCATGTGGATCGAATAGCACGCGGTCGCGAGCCACAGCAGCGCGGTCAGCGTCATTGGTCCAGCTCTTTGGCTCAGGTCTTCGGCAGCTTGGAATCCACGTTGGACGGATCGATGATGACGTGCTTGATGAACACCCGCGGCTCGACCTTGTCGCCCTTGAGGAACGAGGCGAGCACGTCGACGCCGAGCCGGCCCCACAGCACCGGATTGAGTTCGACGGTCATCGCGAGGTTCTCTTCCTTGACGGCGCGCAGCGCCGGCGGCACGCCGTTCATGCCGGTCACCAGCGTCTTGCCCTTGCGGTTCGCGGCGTTGACCGCCTGCATGGCGCCGAGCGCCACGTCGTCGTTCGCGGTGTAGATCGCGGCAAGGTCGGGATTTGCGACCAGCACGTCTTCCGCCTGCTTGACGCCGCGCTCGCGCGTCAGCGGACCATCGCCGCGGAATACGATCTGGATGCCGGGATACTTCGCCATCACCTCGCTGTAGCCGTCACCCAGGTTCTTGAAAGTCGGTGCGCCGGAAGGCCCCATCAGAAGAGCCACCTTGCCCTTGCCGCCGAGCTTCTGCGCTGTCCACTCGGCGATGTCGCGTCCGATCTGCTTCTCGTCCATCGCCACGTGGATGGTCTGGTTCTGCGAGGTCGAACCGCGTGCCACCGACACGATCGGGACCTTGCCGGCGGCAGCCGCGTCGTAGGCCGCGTTCACGCCGACCGCGTCGATCGGCGAGATCAGGATGCCCTTCACCCCGCGCGCGACCAGATCCTGCACGCCGTTGATCTGCTTGAGCTTGTCCTCGTTGGCCGACACGGTCGCGACGTCCCAGCCGAGTTCCTGTGCGCGGGCGCGAATGCCGCGCAGCATGGCGATGTAGAACGGGTTGTCGTCCTGCGCGAGCGACACACCGATGGTGACTTTGTCCTGCCCGGTCGCGGGCGGCACGAGCGCGAACGACGCCGAAAGAGCGAGCGCCGCGGCAAGCGCGGCGATACGTAGCTTGAGCATACCGATGACTCCTTTAAGTCAGTTCTGCGAGCGTAGCCTTTCGGCGGCGGCGGCCGCAATGATGACGGCGCCGACCGCGACTCTTTGCCAGTAGGAATCGACGTTGAGCAGGTTGAGGGCGTTGCCGAGCACGATCATGATGAAAACTCCGATCACGCTTTTGTAGAGCGTGCCCTCGCCGCCGTGCAGCGCCGCGCCGCCCAGCACCACGGCGGCGATCGCGGTCAACTCGTAGAACTCGCCGGCCGTCGGCTGCCCGGATTGCAATCGCGCCGCCAGCATGACGCCGGCGACGCCGGCGAGCGCGCCGCACCAGACATAGGTCGAAGCTATCACACGGCGGACCGGAACGCCCGACAGATAGGCGGCCTCGCGGCTCCCGCCGGTGGCGTAGATGCGCCGGCCGTAGGGCGTCGCATGCATGACGAAAGTAAGCACAGCGAGCAGGATGGCGGGCACCCAGACGAGATCGTGGATGCCGAGAAAGCGGTCCGAGCCGAAAGCGACGAAGGCGCCCGGCAACCCGGACTCGCCGGACACCGGCGCGCCGCCGGTGATCAGGAACACGACGCCACGCACCAGCACCATCGTGCCGAGCGTAGTGATGAACGGGTTGACATTGAGCCAGGCGATAATGACGCCGTTCGCCAGACCGACCGCCGCGCCCGCCAGGACGCCGGCCGCCACGCCGGCGGCGATCCCGGCCTCCAGCATCACCATGCTGGCGATGCAGCCCGCGAGCGCCGCCGTGGAGCCGACCGAAAGATCGAAGCCGCCGCCGACGATCACGAAGGTCATGCCCATGGCGATCACCGCCATGATCGATGACTGCACCAGGATGTTGGTGAGATTGAGTGGGGAGAGAAAGCGCGGCGTCAGCAACGCCGTCACTGCGCACAGCAGGATCAGCGAAATGAGCGGCACCTGACCGGCAAGCTTTGCTTTGCTCATGGCCAGTCGCCCTGGCGCGTCGACTCCCCTTCCCCTGCCATAAGCGCGTTTACGCGCGTCTGCGACGCGCTATGGCGGTGGGGAGGGGTCGGGGGTGGGGGGATCGGCACACGCAGCGAGCCCCCCACCCCGGCTCGTTCGCTACGCTCAAGTCGCCGACCCTCCCCACCGCTTCGCGGGGGGAGGGTAAACGCGCGGCACCAGCCTTGCCCCAAACTTGGAGTATCGTGTGAGCATCCGCGCATCATCACCCGCCGATCGCCGCGCGCAGGTTCGGTTCGTCGAGGCCGGCGCCACGATCGAGCGAAGCCGCAATCTGCTCCCTGCCGCACGGCGAGCACGGTATCGCACAGCCGGGCGAGTTCATCGAGATCGGTGGAGTTGACCAGCGCGCCGCCGCCACGCGTGACGAAATCGCCGATCAGATTGTGAATCTGCGTCTTGGCGGCGACATCGATCCCCTGCGTCGGCTCTTCCAGCAACAGCACGCCGACGCGGCGCGCCAGCCACTTGGCCAGGATCACCTTCTGCTGGTTGCCGCCGGAGAGCGCGCCGGCCTTCAGTTCCGGCCGCCGCGGGCGGATATCGACGAGTTCCATCAGCTCGCTCACCAGACGATTCTTCGGCCACGGAGTCGAGCCACAGCGGGCCCGACAGCTCATCCAGATTGGGCAACAGGATGTTGTCGCGGACGGACTGGTTCATGATCAGGCCGAGGCGGCGCTCGCCCGGCACCATGCCGATGCCGAGCTTGATGGCGTCGGCCGGACTTCTGACCCGATGCTCGCGGCCGCGGACCGTCACGATGGCCGGCTCGCCGGCGCCGAACAGACGCCGCATGATGCGGTCCGTGCCACTGCCGAGGAGCCCGGCGAGACCCACGGTCTGCCGCGCATGCAGGCGGAGCATCGCCTCGCCGTTCGACGCCTTGGCGGCGAGCAGAAGGTCCCCGCGCGGTGACGACACCGCGACGACGCTTTCGGCGGCGCGTCCTGTCATCGCAGAGATCAGATCGTTCACCGCGAATTCGCCCCTCCGGCTGACCGCCGTGACCTTGCCGTCGCGCATGACCGTGCAGCGATCCGCGAGCGACACCACCTCGTCGAGGCGGTGCGAGATGTAGACGATGGCGGTGCCCTGCGCCTTCATGCGAGCGAGCACGGCGAACAGCCGGTCGATCTCGCGCTTTTCCAGCGCCGCGGTCGGCTCGTCGAGCACGAACACGCGGCAGCGTCGCCGCAGCGCCTTGGCGATGGCGACGAGTTGGCGTTCGGCGAACGAGAGCCGCGCAACCGGCCACGCAAGATCGGGATCGAAATCGAGCTGCGCGAGCACGGCCCGTGCTTCCGCGCGCATGCGCGCGCGATCGACGATCGCGAACGGGCCGAAGCCGCGTACCGGCGGATCACCGAGCGTGATGTTCTCCGCCACCGACAACGCAGGGACGAGCCGCAGCTCCTGCGGAATGGTCACGATGCCGGCGGCAATCGCATCGTGCGGGGAAGCGAAGTGGCACGGCTTGCCGTCAACGGTGACATGGCCGCTGTCGGGACGATATACGCCGCCGAGGATGCGGATAAGCGTCGATTTGCCGGCGCCGTTCTCCCCGACGACGGCATGGATTTCACCGAATGCCACGTCGAAGTCGACGTTGTCGAGCGCGACCGTCGCGCCGAACCGCTTGCTGATACCTTCAACGCGGGCGGCGGCGTGGCTCACAGGCGGAACGATCCTCACCGCGGAACGAACGCGACCCGCATCTTCTCGTCGGCGAACTTGCCGCGCTCGATGATCACGTCGTTGTCGAGCGCGACCGTGCAGTCGCGCATCGGCACGTCGTAGTGGCCTTTGGTCGTGCGCTTGCCGCCGCCTTGCGAATTCGGCCCGGTGGAGAACAGGAAATTGCCCGCGAAGCAGCGCGCGCCCGCGTGATGCCGCACCGGATCGGCGCCGTTGAGCGCAAGCGCGTCCCAGCGGCCCTGCGGGTTGAGGCCCCAGCCGAGATGCGAGATGGCGTGGCCGTCCATGTCGTCGGCGTGCGCCTTGTTGCCGTCGAGCCAATCGCTCATCAGCTTGGCGTCGAGACCGCCTTCAATTTTGCGGATAAATCCGTCGCGAATGTCGAGCCGCACCTCGTCCTGCACGTAGCGGCAATAGGGCAGCACGACGATGTCGCCCGGCGCGAACACCACCGTGCCGTTCGCCGTGCCTTCGTTCGGGAAGGTGTGGACGTGGCCCGCGCCCCAATGGTCGAAGCGGCCCTTGGCCTCGGAATATCCGTACTGGATCATGGTCGGATACTCGCCGAGCTTGACGGTGAGGTCGGTGCCGCCCGGGCGCGTGATGCGCATGGTCTTGGCGCGTTCAAGCCGCTGGCCGGCGTGGTCACGGCCTCCTTGAGGCCGGGCGGTGCCATCAACGTCTCAAGCTCGCCCGGGCCGTCGATCACCATGAGCACGCGGGTGCCGGCGTCGCGCGCCTCCTTCAGCCAGCGCGTGAACAGCGGGATGTGCAGGCACACCAGCATGTCGGCGGCCTTGATGGCGTCGAGCGTGCCCTTGCAGCGCCCGACGGTCTCGACCCCGACCTTGGTCCACGACGGCATGGCGTTGACGCACATCTCGTAGGCGTCGGCGCCGAGGTCCTCCGCGGCTGCGAACGCGGCAGAGACGTAATCGCGGCGCGCGCCGAGATCGCTGAGCAGCACGATGGTCTCGCCTTTGCCAACATTGCAAAGCTCGAACTCCTTGCGGAACAGCATCGCGAGCTTGGCGTGATTCAGCGCTTCTTGCATCGGTCAACTCCGTGGTCAGGCCACGAGGGCGGTCTGTTCCCCTCCCCCTTGTGGGGAGGGGTTAGGGGTGGGGGTTCGAGATTGATGCACTGGCGTCGCCACACGCGCTACCCCCTCCCCAACCCTCCCCCACAAGGGGGGAGGGAGCGGAGAGAGCGCGGCAAGCTGAAACGAAACTCTCACGCGATCTCCGAAACCTCAATCTACCTGCTATGCCGCCCGCTACTCCGCCGCTTCGCGCCAGGTGTCGCCGTGGCCTTTCGGCTTGGCCTTGAGGCGAAGTTCCTTCAGGTCCTCGCGGTCACGCGCGCTGTTGCGGAAGATCTGATCCTTGCCGGCGAGATACTGCGGCGGGCAATGCACGTCGCCGGCGCCATACCAGGCCGCCGCCCGCATGGTGAAATACGGGTCGACTAGATGCGGCCGCGCCAGTGCGACGAGGTCGGCGCGACCGGCCGCGATGATGGTGTTGACCTGATCGGCGGTGGTGATCGCGCCGACGCACATGGTGGCAAGCCCGGCGTCGTTCCTGATCTGCTCGGAGAACGGCGTCTGGAACATGCGGCCGAACACCGGCTCGGCGTCGGCGGTGGTCTGCCCGGTCGAGACGTCGATGAGATCGCAGCCGGCCTCGTGGAACAGCCGCGCGATCTCGACCGCGTCGTCGCCGGTGATGCCGCCGTCCTGCCAGTCGGTCGCCGAGATGCGCACCGACATCGGCTTCTCGTCCGGCCAGGCCGCCCGCATGGCGCGGAAGACTTCGAGCGGGAAGCGCATGCGGTTCGCGAGCGAGCCGCCGTACTCGTCGGTGCGGTGGTTGGTGAGCGGCGAGATGAAGCTCGCCAGCAGGTAGCCGTGCGCCGCGTGCATCTCGATCATGTCGAAGCCCGCGCGATCTGCGCGCTTCACCGCCTGCACGAAGTCCGCGACCACCTGGTCCATGTCGGCGCGCGTCATCTCCCGCGGCACCGCGCTGTGCGGGAAGTAGGGCAGCGGCGAGGCCGCGACGATGGGCCATGCGCCCTGTTCGAGCGGCTCGTCGATCCCCTCCCACATCAGCTTGGTCGCGCCCTTGCGTCCGGCATGCCCCAGTTGCAGGCAGAACTTCGTCTTCGACTGCGCGTGCACGAAATCGACGATGCGCTTCCAGGCGGCCTCGTGCGCGTCGCTGTAGATGCCGGCGCAGCCGGGTGTGATGCGCGCGTCCTTCGACACGTCGGTCATCTCGGTGAACATCAGCCCGGCGCCGCCGATCGCGCGCGAGCCGTAGTGCACCAAATGCCAGTCGGCCGGCATGCCGTCGGTTGAGGAGTACTGGCACATCGGCGACACCACGGCGCGATTCTCAAGCACCATGTTGCGCAAGCGGAAGGGCTGGAACATCGGCGCGACCGGCCGCGCGGCATCGACATCGAAGCCGAGCGCCTTGGTGTCGCGCGCCACGACCTTGTCGGCCTCCGCGACGAATTCGGGCGCGCGCAGCGCAAGGTTGTCGTAGGTGATCGCCTTGGAGCGCGTCATCAACCCGAAGGCAAAGCGCGTCGGATCCATGTTCCAGAACCGGCGGACGTGCTCGAACCAGACCAGCGACACGTCGGCGGAGTGCTGCGTCTTCTCGACCTCCCCGCGACGCTGCGTCTCGAAATGCGTGAGCGCCTTCTTCACGTCGCGGCCGCCGGTCGCGCGGAACGCCTCGAACAACGCGATGCCATCCTCCATGGCGAGCTTGGTGCCCGAGCCGATGGAGAAATGCGCGGTCGCCTTGGCGTCGCCGACCAGCACCATGTTGCCGTGCACCCAACGCTCGCAGCGGATCGTCGGAAAATTCCGCCAGATCGAGCGATTGGTGATGATCGGATGGCCCTGCAACTCGGCGGCAAAGAGCCGTTCGACAAACTGCGCGGACTGCTGCTCGTCGAGCTTGTCGAGACCGGCGCGTGCAAATGTGTCCGGATCGCATTCGATGATCCAGGTCGAGCGTCCGGGCTGATATTGATAGCAGTGCGCGATGAAGATGCCGTGCTCGGTCTCGCGGAAGAAGAACGTGAAGGCGTCGAACGGCCGCGTCGAGCCCATCCAGACGAACTTGTTCGGCCGCAGGTCGATGGTGGGCTGGAACTGCTCGGCGAAGATTTCGCGCACGCGCGAATTAACGCCGTCGGCCGCGACCACGAGGTCGGCGCCGCGGATGTTGGGCGCGGTCGGCGACACATCGGCCTGATACTTGAGCTGCACGCCGAGTGAGCGGGCGCGCCGGCCGAGAATTTTCAACAGGGTCGAGCGCGAGCAGCCGCAGAAGCCGTTACCGCCGACGCGGTGCGTCGTGCCGCGGAAATGAATCTCGATGTCGTCCCAGTAGGAGAAATGGCCGATGATGGCGCGATAACTCTCGCGGTCGTAGGCCTCGAACCGGTCGAGCGTCTGATCGGAAAACACCACGCCGAAGCCGAAGGTATCGTCCGGCCGGTTGCGCTCGAAGACCGTGATCTCCGTCTGCGGCCACGCCTTCTTCATCAGGATCGCGTAGTAGAGGCCGGCCGGTCCTCCACCGATGACGTGAACCTTCATGCGCGCGCCTCCATGGGGCTGCGTCAGGTACTTGAAGCTTGGAAATTTTAAGCTTAAAATAATTTCCAGACAAGAGGCAAAGATGGCCTTGCAGGGACGGCACGCTCTGGTCACCGGCGGCGGACGCGGCATCGGCCGTGCCACGGCGGCGGCGCTGTCGGCCGCCGGCGCCACCGTCACGGTGCTCGGCCGCGGCGAAGCGTCACTGAAAGACGCAGTGGCAAAGGGGGACGCAGCCGGGTTCCTGGTCGCCGATGTCACCGACGCTGCTGCGGTTGCGAGCGGCGTCAACGCGGCGGCGGCGGCGCGCGGTGCGATCGATATTCTGGTCGCCAATGCCGGGGCAGCCGAAACTGCGCCTTTCATGAAGACAGACCCGGATACGTTTCGCCGGCTGTTCGAAATCAACGTGATCGGTGTCGTGCACGCCATCCGCGCGGTGCTCAACGGAATGCTGGCGCGCAGCTTCGGCAGGATCGTCGCGATCTCCTCCACTGCCGGCCTGCGCGGCGCGCCCTACATCAGCGCCTACAGCGCCTCGAAGCACGCCCTGAACGGAGTGGTGAGTTCACTCGCACTGGAAACCGTGAAAAACGGCGTCACCGTCAACGCGGTCTGCCCGAGCTATGTGGACACCGACATGGCGCGCACCGCGGTCGAGCACATCGTGGAGAAGACCGGCCGCACGCCCGAGCAGGCGCTCGCCGGCATCCTGAAGGACCTGCCGCTCGGACGCCTCGTGCGTCCGCAGGAGGTCGCCGCCGCCGTGCTCTATTTCTGCTCGGCGGATGCCGCAGCCGTCACCGGCACGACGCTCGCCATTGCCGGTGGAGAGCTGTGATGCGTGAAGCCGCTTCCCTCACCGCACGCTCGGTCTGCTCTCTCCCCCGCTTGCGGGGGAGAGGTGGAGAGGGGGTGAACTTGCTCGAATCCCTTTGCCTGCCCCCTCCCTATCCCTCCCCCGCAAGCGGGGGAGGGGACGTTGCGGCACGAGCCGTTGAATCCTCGTCAGCAGCGGTGGTCCCATGATGGAAGAGCGCACCATTCCGCTCGATGCCGAGACCAAGGTCGCCGAACGCCCGAACGACCACAAGAACGAGTTGCGGCTGTGGCTTCGCCTCCTCACCTGCACGACGCTGATCGAGGGCGAAGTCCGCCGGCGGCTGCGGGAAAATTTCGACGTCACGCTGCCGCGCTTCGATCTGCTCGCGCAGCTCGACCGCGCGCCGAACGGCATGACGCTCGGCGAACTGTCGCAACGCATGATGGTCACCAACGGCAATATCACCGGCGTGGTCGACCGGCTCGAAGACCAGGGACTGGTGAAGCGGCGTGCCTCCCCAAGCGACCGGCGTGTGCAATATGTCGGTCTCACCGCGGCGGGGCGCAAAGCGTTCCGCGCCATGGCCCGCGCGAATGCCGACTGGGTCGGCGAATTCTTCGCCGAGCTTTCCGGCGACGACATCGACGACCTGATGCGCGCGCTGGCGAAGACCAAGTCCTCGGTACGAAGGACGATCGGCAACGGAGGCGCGCGATGAGCGCCGCCAACCCGGTGACGCTGCCGCTTGCGGATTATCGGGCGCGTCACGTCCGCTTCGAGGCCGACGGCAAGGTCGCGACACTGACGCTCGACCGCCCCGACAAGAAGAACCCGCTGACGTTCGAGAGCTACGCCGAGATCGTCGACCTGTTCCGCGCCGCCGGCAAGGACAAGAGCATCAAGGCGTTCGTCGTCACCGGCGCGGGCGGCAACTTCTGCTCGGGCGGCGACGTGTTCGAGATCATCGAGCCGCTGGTCAAGATGCGGACCACCGATCTGCTCGACTTCACCCGCATGACCGGCGAGGTGGTGAAGGCGATGCGCGCCTGCCCGCAGCCGATCGTGGCGGCGATCGACGGCGTCTGCGCGGGCGCGGGTGCCATCATCGCCATGGCGTCCGACATCCGCATCGGCACGCCGAACGCCAAGGTGGCGTTCCTGTTCAACCGCGTGGGGCTTGCGGGCTGCGACATGGGCGCCTGCGCGATCCTGCCGCGCATCATCGGGCAAGGCCGCGCCGCCGAACTCCTCTATACTGGCCGCGTGCTCGGCGGCGAGGAAGCGGAGCGGTTCGGATTTTTCAACCGGCTCGCCGCTCCCGACGCGGTTTTGGCGCAGGCCCAGAAGCTCGCCGCCGAACTGGCGGCCGGGCCCACATTCGCGAACGCGATGACCAAGCGCATGCTCGAAATGGAGTGGGCGATGTCGGTCGAGACCGCGGTCGAGGCCGAGGCGGTGGCGCAGGCGCTGTGCATGGAGACCGAGGATTTCGCCCGCGCATTCCACGCCTTCGCGGCAAAGCAGAAGCCGGTGTTCGAGGGAAATTGAGATGAGCCTCGGCGAGACGCTGAGCTGGCCTTTCTTCGACGACGGCCACCGCCGTTTCGCCGAGACGCTGTCACGCTGGGCCGACGCCACGCTGCCGTCGCTGCCGCACGGCGATGTGGACGCCGCCTGCCGCGCACGCGTCAAGGCGCTGGGCGAGGCGGGCTTCCTCAAAGCCGCAGTGCCGTCAGAGTTCGGTGGACTGCATCCGCGGCTCGACGTGCGCACGCTCTGTCTCGCGCGCGAAATCCTGGGCTTTCGCGACGGGCTTTCCGACTTCGCCTTCGCCATGCAGGGCCTGGGCACCGGCTCGATCTCGCTCTACGGCTCGCCCGAATTGAAGGCGCGCTATCTGCCGCCGGTGCGCGACGGCCGCGCCATCGCGGCGTTCGCGCTGTCCGAGCCGGAGGCCGGTTCCGACGTGGCGGCGCTCGCCACTACGGTGACGCCGGACGGCCCCGCACACGTCCGCATCGACGGTACGAAGACCTGGATTTCCAACGGCGGGATCGCGGATCATTACGTGGTTTTTGCACGCAGCGGCGAAGCGCCAGGCGCCAAAGGCCTTTCGGCCTTCGTGGTGGATGCCGCGTCGCCCGGTCTCTCGGTCGCCGAGCGCATCGAGGTGATCGCGCCGCATCCGCTTGCGACGCTCAAGTTCGACGGCGTGCGCGTGCCGCTGACGCATCGCCTCGGCCAGGGTGGCGAGGGCTTCAAGGTCGCGATGGCGACGCTCGACATCTTTCGTTCGACGGTCGGCGCCGCTGCGCTCGGCTTCGCCCGCCGGGCGCTGCACGAGACGATCGAGCGCGCCGCGACCCGCAAGCTGTTCGGCGCACCGCTCGGGGACCTGCAACTGACCCAGGCCGCCATCGCCGACAGCGCGAGCGAGGTCGACGCCGCAGCCCTCCTCGTCTACCGCGCCGCCTGGGTTAAGGATAACGGCGCAGCGCGGGTGACCCGCGAGGCGGCTATTGCGAAAATGTACGCTACCGAGGCCGCGCAGCGCGCGATCGACCGCGCGGTGCAGCTTTTCGGCGGGCTCGGCGTCACCAAGGGCGTGAAGGTCGAGGAGCTTTACCGGGAAATCCGCGCGCTGCGTATCTACGAAGGCGCGACCGAAGTGCAGAAGATCGTGATCGCGCGCGAGTTATTGCGCAGCCGGCCGGAGAAGCCGGCGCTCGCCGCCGAGTGAGGGCCGCGCAGTGCGCGGCGAGTTCGTTGCGTGAGTGATGATGGAATTTTGCAGACGCATGGAGCGACAGCCATGATCCCATCGGCACATCGCGATACCTTCACACGCGACAACCTGCCGCCGCAGTCGCAGTGGCCGGTGTTTCAGTTTGGCCTGCCGGGATTGCAGTATCCGGATCGCCTGAATTGCGTCAGCGAGTTGCTGGACCGCTGGGTCGCGTCCGGCCGGGGCGACCGGCCATGTCTTATCTCGCCAACCGAGACGCTCACCTACGCGCAGCTTGCCGAACAGGTGAACCGTATCGCCAGCGTGCTGACGCGCGACCTCGGACTCGTTTCCGGCAATCGCGTGCTACTGCGTGCGCCCAACAGCCCGATGATGGTGGCCGCGTATCTGGCGGTGATCAAGGCGGGCGGCGTCGTGGTCGCGACGATGCCGCTCCTGCGCGCCAAGGAGATCGCATACCCGCTCGGCAAGGCGAAAATTGCACTCGCACTGTGCGACCACCGGCTGGCGGACGAGATGGAGAAGGCGCGCGCACTCGCCCCTGACCTTAAGCACGTCGTCTATTGGGGCGGCGGCGCCGCGGACGGCCTCGAAGCCATGATGCAGAAGCCCGGCTACGAGACCTTCACCGCCTGCGACACCGCGAACGACGACGTCTGCCTGATCGGCTTCACCTCGGGCACCACCGGCGAGCCGAAGGGCACGATGCATTTTCACCGCGACATGCTGGCGACCTGCGACAGCTACGGCCGGCATGTCCTGCGCGCGCAGGAAAGCGACCGCTTCATCGGGTCGCCGCCGCTCGCCTTCACGTTCGGGCTCGGCGGGCTCGTGTTGTTTCCGCTGCGCGTCGGGGCCTCGACCGTTCTGCTCGAAAAAGCCGCACCGGACGACCTGCTCGCGGCCATCGGCAAGCACCGGGCGACGATCTGCTTCACCGCACCGACCGCCTATCGCGCGATGCTCGCGAAGCTTTCCGAGCACGACATCTCCTCGCTGCACAAACCGGTGTCGGCCGGCGAGGCGCTGCCGAAGGCGACGTTCGAGGCTTGGCTCTCGGCGACCGGCCAGAAAATCCTCGACGGCATCGGCGCGACCGAGATGCTGCACATCTTCATCGGCTCGCCGCAGGACAAGATTCGCCCGGGCGCAACCGGCCAGCCGGTGCCCGGCTATGAGGCGCGCGTGGTGGACGAGAGTGGCGACCCTGTCACGCCCGGCACCATCGGCCGCCTTGCAGTGCGCGGACCGACCGGCTGCCGCTACCTCGCCGACAAGCGCCAACTGCAATATGTGCGCGAGGGCTGGAACATCACCGGCGACACCTACCTGATGGATGCGGACGGTTACTTCTGGTACCAGGCGCGCTCCGACGACATGATCGTCTCGTCGGGCTACAACATCGCCGGCCCTGAGGTCGAATCGGCGCTGCTCGCACATCCCGCGGTGGCGGAATGCGGCGTGGTCGGCGCGCCGGACGAGGATCGCGGCCAGATCGTCAAGGCCTACGTGGTGCTGCGGCCCGGCTACACGGGCGACGCGACCGTGACCAAGACGCTGCAGGATTACGTCAAGGCAACGATCGCGCCTTACAAGTATCCGCGCGCGATCGAGTATGTGCCGTCCCTGCCGCGCACGCAGACCGGCAAGCTCCAGCGCTTCGAGCTGCGACGCATGGCGGGCGAACACGCCAATCACAAACTTGCATCTTAAACGATCTGGGAAACGCATCATGACAACGACAAAGCCCGTCCCTGTTCCGAGCCTGTTCGAGGAGCGCGACGAACTCCCCGTCACGCTGCAACCGCGCGGCTGGCCGCGCCCCGCCGGCTATGCCAACGGCATGAGCGCGAAGGGCCGCGTCATCGTCACCGGTGGCATGATCGGCTGCGACGTGATGGAAAACGTCGTCGACGGCTTCGTCGCTCAGGTGCGGCTTGCGCTATTGAACATCCGCGCCGTGCTGGCGGAAGGCGGTGCCGGACCTGAGCACATCGTGCGACTCACCTGGTACGTGGTCGACATGGACGAGTACCGCAAGAGCCGCCGTGAACTCGGCGGCGCCTATCGCGAAGCGTTCGGTGCGCACTTTCCGGCGATGGCCGTGGTCGGCGTCAAGGAGCTGTTCGAACCCAAGGCGCGCGTCGAGATCGAAGCGACGGCGGTGGTGCCGTAGCCCTGTCGCTACGCCGAAGGCCGCGCTCGCGCGGCCGAACGTAAAGGCGGCCCGTTGCAAGATGGGCGCGCAACAACGCACCATCTTTTTTTGAAAAAAAGAGGCTGCCAACCGACGCACTTTTCGGAACGCGCCAGAACTTGCTATGGTGGTGACAAGTTTTTTGCGGCGTCGATTTGAACACAAACGCCGCCAACGGGCGTGCCCGGCCGGGCCACAGGGAGAATCGCATTGTGAATAAGGTCATCGACAGCCTCCAAGGCCGTCCCATCGTTGCGCGGCATGCCGGTGTCACCGTCACGCGGGTCGGTGCCCACCTCGGCGCCGAGATCACCGGTGTCGATCTTCGCAGGCCGATGTCCGACGAAGTGCACAAGGCCATCGACGATGCGCTTGCGGAGAACGAGTTGCTGGTCTTCCGCAATCAGGACATCAGCTCCGAGAATTTGATCGATTTCGGGCGCCGGTTCGGCGAATTGACCGTGCATCCGTTTGCGCCGAGGGACAAGGACGTCTCGGTGTTGATCAAGTTCCGCAACGACGAGACGAACCCGCCGTTCCGGACCGACGTCTGGCATTCGGACGAGACGTTCCGCAAGGAACCGCCGAAGGCCACGATTCTGGTCGCCAAGGAGGTGCCGGCGATCGGCGGCGATACCATGTTCGCCAGCATGTCGGCCGCCTTCGACGGGCTCAGCGACCGAATGCAGCATTTCATCTCCGGCCTTGAAGCGATCCACGACTTCAAGCCATTCCGCGAGCTGTTCGACGATTCCGAGGAAGATCGGAAGAACGTCATGCGCTGGGAGGTGCTTTACCCACCGGCGGTTCATCCGGTGGTGCGTGTCCATCCGGTCACCGGCCGCAAGGTGTTGTTCGTCAATCCGCAGTTCACCGTCGCGATCAAGAACATGGACGAACGCGAGAGCAAGTCGCTGCTCGATGTCCTGTTCCAGCAGGCGCAGATCCCCGAATATCAGTTCCGGCATCACTGGGCGCCGCACACGCTGGTCATGTGGGACAACCGCTCGACCCAGCATTACGCGGTCAACGACTACTTCCCGCAGCGACGTTACATGGAACGGGTCACCATCAAGGGCGGATCCGTGGAAGGTGTCGAGCGCGCCGATCCTGAGAACATCCGCAAGTCGATCCGCCGTTCGACGGGTCGGCCGCCAGCCGCGCACGGCAAGCCTCAGGCGCCGATCACGCCGGAAACCGCCAAAGTCTAGTCTCAGCCGGTCGAAGGTCAGCCATCATGCTCAATTTGCGTGTCGTCACCTTGGCGGCGGCAGCCGTCCTGCTGTCCCCGTGCGCCGCGATGTCGCAAGCTTGGCCAAGCCGGACGGTCACAATGCTTGTACCGCTGCCGGCCGGCGGCATTGCCGATCTCATGGCCCGAGCACTCGCGCAAGCCTTGAGCGACGAACTCGGCCACCCGTTCGTGATCGAAAACCGCGCCGGTGCCGGCGGCAATCCAGCCGCTGCCGCAGTCGCCAGGGCCGCGCCGGATGGGGCCACGCTGCTGTTCGCCAGCCAGGCGCATGCGGTTTTCAACAAATTCATGTTCAAGGGCCTGTCCTACGATTCGGCGCGCGACCTCGTGCCGGTCGTGGTGGTGATGAAATCGCCGGTCGGCATCATCGCCGGAATGGATACGACGGTGACGAGCCTCCAGGCCTTGATCGATAACGCGAAGGCCAATCCCGGCAAGCTCACCGTCGGAAACGCAGGCCTCGGATCGATGGCGCACGTCGCTTTCGAGATGATGCAGGACAAGACCGGCATCAAGCTGAGCGGCGTGCCCTACAAGGGTGGCGCGCCGATGGTGAACGATCTGCTGGGAGGCCATCTGCCGCTGGCGACGGACCTGGTGGCCAATTTCATCCACTTGGCCCAGGAGAAGAAGGTTCGGATTCTGGCCTCCGCAACGTCACGGCGGATGAGCGAACTCCCTGACGTGCCGACCATACAGGAGACGATTGGTGCGCCATTCGAGGCCGCGGCCTGGTTCGTCATCATGGCGCCGGCCGGCACGCCGGCTGAGATCGTGCAGAAGATCAACGCCATCACCAATCGCTATTTGCAGAGCGCGAAGGGCAAGGATCTGGTCGCCAAGCAGGCGATCGAAGCGGGCGGCGGCACGCCGGCCGACGCCGTGGCGTTTGTCAAACAAGAGCGCGAAAAGTGGGAGCCGGTGATCAAGGCGGCGAACATCTTGTTGAACTAGAATAAGCTCAACACCTTCGTCCGGGTCGCACAGGGTCGCAGCTTCACGAAAGCCGCGGCCGAACTGCGAACAAGACCGTCAGTCATCAGCAAACGAATGAAGGAGTTGGAGGAATCGCTGGGATTTACCCTGATCAATCGTTCAACGCATGGGCTTGTACTGACCGACGCAGTCGAACAGCAATGCCGTCCTCATCCAAATGGCGCTCAGGAACTGCGGAATCATCAGGGCACCGCGGCATGCGGTTAGCAGGGAAATCGCGGAGAAGAAACTGGAGGCCGTACTGAAGCCCTCTTCGCTTTCGCCCGAACGAATGTGCGCATACTTCGCCAAGGCTAAGCGCCTGCCGACGAAAACAGCCGATTTCATCAATTTCCTGGGGACGTCGATCCGTCGATGAGTTTGGATCGCCGGCGACGGATCGGATAATCTGGCTCGCGAAACTGATCGTCATACGAGTCGAAGGCTATGGGTTCAAAACGCGAATATCGTTCGCGCATTGCCATTGAAGGTCTCGACCGCACGCCGCACCGCGCGTTCCTCCGCGCCTGCGGCCTCGACGATCATGATCTCGACAAGCCGCAGATCGGGATCGTCAGCACGCAAGGCGAAAACACGCCCTGCTCGATGTCGCTCGCTCCCCAGGCCGACGCCGCCCGGCTTGGCGTGGCGGAGGGCGGCGGGCGGCCGGTGTCGTTCACCACCATCTCGGTGTCCGACGGCATATCGATGAACCACAAGGGCATGCGGCTGAGCCTCGTGTCGCGCGAGATCATCGCCGACTCCATCGAGGCCGTGATGCGCGCGCACGCGTATGACGCCCTGGTCGGTTTTGCCGGGTGCGACAAGACGCTGCCCGGCATCATGATGGCGATGGTACGGCTCAACGCTCCGAGCGTGTTCGTCTACGGCGGGGCCATGCTGCCCGGTCGCTGGCAGGGCCGCGACGTCACCGTGGTCACGGCCTATGAGGGCGTCGGACAGGTGCTCGCGGGCGCCATGAGCGAAGCGGAACTTGCCGGGCTGGAGCGGGCGTGCGCGCCGACGGTCGGCTCCTGCGCCGGACAGTTCACCGCCAACACCATGGCGATGGTGTCGGAGGCATTGGGGCTTGCGCCGTCCGGATCGGCGATGCTCCCTGCCGTCTATTCCGAGCGCCTGGCGCTGGCACGGCAGGCCGGCTTGCGGGCTACCGAAATCCTGGAGAGCGGCGGCCCGCTGCCGCGGGATCTCGTCACCCGCAAGTCATTGGAGAATGCGGCGGCTGTCGTGGCGGCAACCGGCGGCTCGACCAATGCAGGCCTGCATCTGCCGGCGATCGCCCATGAGGCAGGCCTGCGCTTCACGCTGGATGATGTCGCCGAGGTGTTCGCCCGCACGCCGCTCATCGCCGACCTGCAACCAGGCGGGCGTTATCTCGCCGTCGACGTGTTCGGTGTCGGCGGCACCGATGCCGTCATGAAGGCGTTGCTCGATGGCGGCCATCTGCACGGGGACACGCTGACGCTGTCAGGCTGCACGATAGCGGAGCACCTCGCCCACCACGGCGGGCCTGATGGCAAGATCGTGCGCTCCGCGAAACAGCCCCTCAGTGCGACGGGCGGCGTCGTTGTTCTGCGCGGCAACCTGGCGCCCGATGGCGCGCTCATCAAGGTCGCCGGCCTGAAGGCGCTGGTGTTCGAAGGCCCGGCACGCGTGTTCGATGGCGAGGAGGCCTGCTTCGCGGCAGTGCGGGACCGCCAATATCGTGAAGGCGATGTGCTGATCATCCGCAACGAGGGGCCCAAGGGCGGACCGGGGATGCGAGAGATGCTGGGCGTCACCGCGCTGCTCTACGGCCAAGGCATGGGTGAAAAGGTGGCCCTGGTGACGGATGGCCGCTTTTCTGGCGCCACCCGGGGCATGATGATCGGCTATGTCGGACCGGAGGCAGCGGCGGGAGGTCCAATTGCGTTGGTGCGTGACGGCGATCGCGTGCGTATCGACTGCAAGGCCCGCTCCATTGACTTGATGATCGCCGCAGCGGAATTGGCCGCTCGCCGCGCAGCCTATGTGCCGCGCCCGTCGGAGCGGCTCGCCGGCGCGCTCGAGAAATACGCCAGGCTGGTCGGTCCGGCGCACGAGGGGGCCGTGACCCACTCCGGCGCTGCGACTTGGCCGCGCGAGTGATTGGGCGCGGACGCGTCGCCCCGGCCTTTAGTCGCAGGCTGTGCGAATGGGTCTTGACGGTTGCCATCCACAGATGCCCCGATGGGGGTACAAAAACCTTGGGAGGATACCGATCATGCCCCGTCTCACCGGCACGGCATTCGCAGCGTCTGCCATCATGACCGCCACGGCGCTCGCAGTCTTGTCGCAGCCTGCGACTGCCCAGACCACCACTCTCACCATGTCGAGCTGGGTGTCGCCAAGCCATCTGCTGACCAAAGACGTGCTTGCGGTCTGGGGTCAGCAGGTGGAGAAGGCCACGAACGGCCGGGTCAAGCTGCACATGCTGCCGAAGCATCCTTCCGCGCGCGCCCGGCACGTTCGATGCGGTCCGGGATGACCTCGTCGACGTCTCCTACGTCACGGCAAGCTACACGCCCGCCCGCCACGTCCTGCCGCTGCTGGCCGAGCTACCTGGCAGCGGGGCCACCTCCTTGATCAACTCGGTGGCCTTCTCGCGCATTCACTGGAAGTATCTTCAGCAGGTCGGCGAGTACAAGGGCGTCAAGCTGCTGGGCGTCTTCACACACGGCCCGGGCCAGATGTTCAACACCAAGCGGCCGATCAACAAGGTCGAGGACCTCGCCGGCATGAAGATCCGCACCGGCGGTGGCATTGCCGAGGAGATGGCGCGCGCGCTCGGAGCTTCGGCGTTCGTCAAGCCGGCGCCCGAGTCCTACGAATTGCTCAGCTCCGGCGTCGCCGACGGCACGTTCTTTCCGCTGGAGTCGATCATCTCCTTCAAGCTCAGCTCGGTCATCAAATACGCCACGCTATTTCCGGGCGGCTTCTACAGCTCTTCGTTCGGCTTCTTCATGAACGAGGACAAGTGGAACAAGCTGTCGAAGCAGGACCAGGACGCCATCACGTCGGTGTCGGGCGAGTCGCTGGCGGTACTTGCCGGCAAGGCATGGGACGCCACCGACGCCGCGGCACTCGAGGAAATGAAGCGGGTGGGAATCCAGATCACCCCGGCTTCGCCCGAGCTGGTCAAGGGCGCACAGGAGCGAGCCAAGGCGATCGACGACAAGTGGGTCAAGAACGCCACCGCCAAAGGCATCGATGGAGCAAAGGTGCTGGCGGAGTTCCGTGAAGAGCTCAAGCGCGTCTCCGCCGGCCAGTGACGGATCCGGGGTCCATGACGTCGCAGAGCACGCCTCCTGCGACGTCACAAACCTCCGAGGCGGGCGTCTGGCTCGATCGTGCGCTGGGCGCCGCCTCGGCGATCGTGCTGTTCTGCTTGATGGCTCTGACCACGGCCGACGTGATCGGCCGTTACATCTTCAACTGGCCGCTGCGCGGCGCCTTCGAGCTGACCGAGTTGGCGCTGTTGACGCTGATCTTTGCCGGGCTGCCCCTCGCTTCGCGGGCCGATGAGCACGTCACGCTCGACTTCATCGACATGGTGCTCAGCGACAAGCGCCGCTTGCTGCTGCGCCGGTTCGTCGATCTCGTGTGCGGCCTCCTGTTCCTGGGGTTAGCCTGGCGCGTCTGGATCAAGGCGGACAGGATCGCCGGCTATGGCGATACCACGGATGTGTTGCGCGTGCCGGTCGGTCCCTTCGTCTATTTCATGGCAATCATGATCGCGGTCACCGGCATCGTGCACCTGACCAAGGTGATTTTCCCGTCGCCGCCGCGTGGCGGCGTGCAGTTCGATCCCAACAAGCCGACCACCACATGACGGAAGCTCTGATCGGCCTCGGTCTGATGCTGGCGCTTGCGCTGCTGCGCTTTCCGATCGCCATCGCGATGGGCGTGGTCGGCTTCCTTGGCGTCGCTTACCTGCGCGACTGGAACTTCGCCCCTGCCTTCGCAATGGTGGAGACGAAGATCTACGAGACGGGGCGCAACTACACCCTCTCGGTGGTCCCGCTCTTCATCCTCATGGGCAACCTGGTCACGCGGGCCGGGATGTCGCAGGAACTGTTTCGCGCGGCCAACACCTGCATCGGCCATCTGCGCGGCGGACTTGCGATGGCGACCGTCTGTGCCTGCGCGGGCTTCGGCGCCATCTGCGGCTCTTCGATCGCGACCGCCGCCACCATGGCCAAGGTCGCCTATCCCGCCATGAGCGAGCTCGGCTACTCGGATCGCCTGTCGACCGGCGCCATTGCCGGCGGCGGCACGCTCGGCATTCTCATCCCGCCCTCGACGATCATGGTGATCTACGGCGTGCTGACCGAGACCAACATCGGCAAGCTGTTCGCAGCCGGCATTCTGCCGGGCATCCTGGCGACATTCCTGCTCTGCCTTGCGGTGCAATGGATCGTATGGACCGATCCGGCCTCGGGGCCCCGCGGCGAACGCGCGACCTGGGCCCAGCGGTTCGCAGCCCTCAAGGGCGTGTGGGCGGTGGCCTTGCTCTTCATCATCGTCATGGGTGGAATATACGGCGGCGCCTTTACGGCCACGGAAGGCGCCGGCATCGGAGCCTTCGGCGGTCTCTGCTTCGCGCTGGCGCGCCGGGCACTCAACTGGCGCACGCTGCTCGATGCCCTCGTCGAGTCGAGCCGCACCACGGCGATGCTGTTCGCGATCCTGACCGGTGCGCTGATGTTCGCCGAGTTCGTCAACTACACGTCGATGCCGGACGATCTCAAGAATCTCGTCACATCACTCAACCTGTCGCCGATCATGGTGGTGGCGGCCATCTGCGCCATCTACGTTGTTCTGGGCACCGCCATGGAGGAATTATCGATGATCCTCCTGACGGTGCCGGTGTTCTTTCCGCTGATCGTGCATCTCGGCCTCGACCCCATCTGGTTCGGCATCTTGATCGTGGTGGTGGTGGAGATCGGCCTGATCAGCCCGCCGGTCGGCATGAACCTGTTCGTGATCAACGCACTGCTGCCGCAGGTGCCGACGCGCACGGTGTTTCACGGCGTACTGCCGTTCATGGTCGCGGACGTTGTAAGGCTCGTCATTCTTGTCGCCTTTCCGATCATCTCGCTGTGGCTGCCTAGCCTCATGCGGTGATCGCCAGTCCATCAAATGATCAATCGTCACTGACCGCTTCCTTCAAGGCAGGAGAAATAACGATGAACCGCCGCAACATGCTCATTGACACTGCGCTCGCAACAGCGGCGCTGCTCGTGGTCGGATCCATCGGCTGCGGGGCGGCTGTAGCGCAGCAAGCACCGGGCCTCGAGTATCCGACCCGCCAGGTGCGTATCATCGTTCCGTATCCGCCGGGCGGACCCACCGACGTCATCGCGCGGCTCGTTGCCCAGAAGCTCTCCGAGAAATTCGGCCAGAACGTATATGTCGAGAATCTCAGTGGTGCGAGCGGAGCCATCGGCGCCGGCACGGCCGCGAGTTCACCTGCCGACGGGTATACGCTTCTTTTCACCACCAACGATTTTGCCGTCGCTTCGGTCACGACGGCCAAACTGTCCTACGATCCCGTCAAGAATTTCGCGCCGATCAGTATCGTTGCCGCCGCGCCACAGGTGGTGATCGCCCATCCGTCGCTGCCGGCGAAGTCCCTGATGGAACTCGGCGAGCTCGCGCGGGCGCAGCCGGGCAAGCTGAGCTACGCTTCCATGAGCATCGGCTTTGGCCAACTCACGGCCGAGCGCCTGTTCCGCATGGGACTGAAGGTGGACATGGTCCGCGTTCCGTTCCAGGGCGCCGCGCCGCTGATCAACTCCACGATAGGCGGACATACCCCGGTCGCGTATATCGGCCTTCCGCCGGCGATCCCGCTGATCAAGGAAGGCAAGCTGCGTGCGCTAGCCGTGGTCGCCGCCAATCGTTCTCCCGATTTGCCGGACGTGCCGACATTGGCGCAGGCGGGTGTCTCCAATCAGGAGGCCGACCTTCTGATCGGCGTTGTCGCCCCGGCCGGGACACCGCGACCGACCATCGACCTGCTTCAGCGCGCCATCGCGGACATCGTGAAAATGCCGGACGTGAAGCAGCGTCTCGCCGCGCTCGGCTTTACGCCGGTTGCGGGCACACCCGACGCCTACGCCACGCAGATCAAGAGCGATATCGCGACCTGGAGCGCGGTCGTGAAGGAGCTCGGCATCAAGGTCGAGTGAGGCGCCGGCCTGCAATCCATGACAATAGCGCCATCGATCGTCGGCGACATCATCGAGCGTAACGCCCGGCTGTTCCCCGACAAAACGGCTGTCGAGTTCGAAGGCAAACGCGCGACTTTCGCGCAATTCGCGACACGCGTGCGCAAGCTCGCGAACGCGCTGGAAGACGGCGGCCTCAAGCGCGGCATGCGGCTTGCGATCCTGGCGCAGAATTGTCTCGAATATTTCGAGACAGTCGGCACCTCCGAGCTCAGCGGCACGATCGCGGTGACGTTGAACTGGCGGCTGGCGCCGGCCGAGCTGCATCAGATCGTCGCCGACTGCACCCCGGCGGTGCTCGTGTTCGAGCAACGCTTCCGAAGTCAGGCCGACAGCCTGCGCACGGCCGGCCTGATTCAGCGTTTCATCGTGATCGGCGACGCCATCGACGGGGCCGAGAGCTACGAGGACGTGCTCGCCTCCGGCGCGGATCGCCCCCCGTCGGCACGACCGGATCCGGCGGATGCCGTCTACCTGATCTACACCAGCGGCACGACCGGTAAGCCCAAGGGGGTGGAACTCAGCCATCGGGCGATCCTGTCGTCCGCGATCATGAACTCCTGGGGCGTGGGCGCGTGGACCTCCGACCGCATGCTGATCGTCATGCCGCTCTTTCACATCGGCGGAAAGATCACCTCGCTGGCCTTTCAAGTGTTGGGTGCGACGATCTTTCTTCACCGAGGCTTCGATCCCGCCACCATCCTGCGGCAGATCGACGACGAGCGCATCACCTGTGCGCACTTCGCGCCCATCATGGTGCGCGATCTGCTCGATGCGCCGGGATTTGCAAGTTCCCGAAAGATTCGCTGCGAGCCATCATCTATGCGTCCGCGCCGATGGCGGTCCCGCTGTTGCGGGAAGCAATCGCCGGCTTCGGGCTCATCTTCAACCAAGTGTATGGCATGACCGAATGCGTGGTCGGCACCATTCTGCACGCACACCAGCACCTGCCGGACGGCGCGCCGGCGGAGGTGCGCAGGCTGGCATCGGCCGGGCAACCCTTCTTCGACCACGAAATCAAAGTCATCCAATCCGACGGCAGCGCGTGCGCCACGGGTGAGATCGGCGAAATCCTCATTCGTGGTCCGAGCCTGATGACCGGCTACTGGAACAACCCCGAGGCCACCGCCGAGGCGCTGCGCGGCGGCTGGATGCATACCGGCGACATGGGGTTCTTCGACGAGGAATGCTTCCTGTTTGTTTCCGATCGCAAGAAGGACATGATCGTGTCCGGCGGCGAGAATATCTATTCCCGCGAGGTCGAAGAGGCGCTGGTGACCCATCCGGCGGTCGAGCATGCCGCGGTGATCGGCGTGCCGGACCCGCGCTGGGGCGAGTCGGTGAAGGCCTGCGTCGTGCTGCGGACCGGCCATGGCGCCAGCGAGGCCGAGTTGATCGAGCACTGTCGCAGCCGGATCGCGAGCTACAAAAAGCCGCGCGGTATCGATTTCGTGCAAGAGCTGCCGCGCCTGTTCAACGGCAAGGTCGACAAGAAAACACTGCGCATGTCGTACCAGGCCCCCCTGTCCTAAAGGGCATGGGTGCGGACAAAACTCACCCGCCCAGGATAGACGGCAGCCAGGTCGCGACCGCCGGGACGAAGAAGATCAGCACCAGGATCAACAGACTCATCGCGATATACGGCAGCGACGCCATGTAGACCTGGTTCATGGTGATCGATTTCGGCGCCACGCCCTTCATGGTGAACAGCAGCAGCCCGAACGGCGGCGTGAGCAGGCCAAGCTGCATGCAGATCAGGAACAGCACGCCGAACCAGATCGGCTCGATGCCGTAGCGCTGCATCAGCGGCATGAAGAACGGCAGCGTGATCAGCATCATGCTGACCTGATCGACGAAGCAGCCGAGGAAAAGCAGGATCAGCAACATCGCGATGACCACGGCGTTCACCGAAAGACCAAGGCCGGTGATCTGCCCGAGCAGCCCGTTGACGACACCCGAGAAGCTCAGCACCTGCGCGAACGTGGTGGCCCCCACGATGATGAAAAGGATCGTGCCGGAAACCGCGACCGTTCCGGTCAGCGCCTTCATCAGGTTGCCGAAGGTGAGGCTGCGATAAGCAGCGGCCGCCACGATAGTACCGGCGGCGCCGAGCGCGGCCGCTTCCGTCGGCGTCGCCCAGCCGCGCGTCATCGCGCCGATCACCAGCCCGAAAATCAGCACCAGCGGAATCACGTGGGTCACGAACGGCACCCAGCGTGCGAGGCCCTTCGGACCGTCTTCCAACGGTTCGTTCGGTGCCAGCGCCGGGTTCATCGTCGCGCGCGCGATGATGTAGCCGACATACATCACGCTCAGGATCAGGCCCGGCACGATGCCGCCGATCAGGAGCCCCGAAATCGAGATGCTCGCGAGGCTGCCGAGCAGCACCGTCAGCGCGGACGGCGGGATCAGCATGTCGACGCCGCCGATCCCCATGATCGGTCCCATCGCCATGCGCGGGTCGTAACCGCGCGCGAGCATCGTCGGCAGCATCAGGCTGCCCAGCAGCGCGGTGGTTGCGATGGTCGAGCCCGAGATCGCCGAGAACACCGTACCGGCGACGATCGCGATGACGGCGAGCCGCCCCGGAACGCGGCGGATCAGCAGCGAGAACGCGTCGATCGCCTTGAGCGCGACGCCGGTGTGGAACAGCACCTCGCCCATCAGCACGAAGAACGGGATCGGCGTGAGCGAGAAGCTGGTGATCGACGCCACGGCGTTGCGCGCAAGCTGCGCGAGCCCCGGCTCGCCGCCAAGGAACAGCCACGCGCCGACGACGTTGAGCGCGAGGAACGCGAACGCCACCGGCAGGCCGAGGCCCATCACCGCGACCAGGCCGCCGAACAGCAACAGGCTCCCCTCGACCCAGGTCATCGCGGACGGCACCTTCGTGGCGCGCTGGTGCCACAGCTCACCCTCCCCCCGCGCAGCGGTGGGGAGGGTCGATGAGCGAAGCTCGTCGGGGTGGGGGGTAGCGGATCAGACGAAGCACCCCACACCCCCGACCCCTCCCCACCGCTCGCTGCGCTCGCGGGAAAAGGGGGGCGCACCGTGCTCGCCGCGAAAAAGCAAAGGTGAAGCAAGTGGCCTGCTCCCATTTCCTTCAGCTCACCGACGTGGCTTCGATGCGGCGCCCGCGCTCGCCCGCCATCAGGCGCTGGAGGCGGAATGCGAATTCGATCGTCAGCAGCGCGAACGTGATCGGGAGCGGCGCCAGCAGCCACCACTCCGGAAACACCAGGTTCTTGATGGTGATCGCACCGAGGTGCGCGCTGTCGTACGTCATGGCGGCGCCGTAGCGCACCAGCACCAGGCTCACCAGGAAGCCCAGCACGTCGCCGGCTGCTTCCATCAGCCAGGCGACGCGCGCCGGCACCAGCGTGAGGATGATATCGAGCCGGACATGCTGGCCACGCCGCAGGAGCCACGGCGCGGTCAGCAGCGTGATCAGGTAGAGCGCGTATTCCGACACCTCGTTCGACCAGGAGATGCTGCCGCGAACGAGATTGCGCAGCAGGATATCGGCAGTGACCACGATGACCATCGCCAGCAGGATGAGCGCCGCGAGCATTGCGAGCGCGTCGAATAGCCGGCCGAAGGCAGAAGACAGGCGATTCATGCAACCTCCGCGGCCATCTATAGTCCTCGATGGCCCCTGAAGCAGCGGCTGTCATGCCCGCGAAAGCGGGCATCCAGCTAGCCATCACCGGATCGGGAGATTCGTGGTGACACACATGCTGGCGGCAGAATGCTGGATCATCCGCTTTCGCGGATGATGACAGTTGTGAATGCGACGCAAGACGCCCTCAATTCCCCGCAAGCTGCCGGAGCTTCGGGCCGCTCTCCGGCGCGCGCTTGATCACCGACTGCCAGGCGACGTCGTTGGCCTTGTCGAGGAACGCCTTCGAGGCCGCCGGGCCGAAATCGAGCGCCTGGATGCCCGCCGCCGCCTGCCGCTCGCGCTCGGCCTTGATCACCGCGTCCTTCTCGCTGTCCAGCCCTTCGAGCCAGAGCGCCGCGTCGTTGAGCACCTTGCGCTGCGCGTCGTTGAGGCTCTTCCAGGCGTCGAGATTGACCAGCACGTTGACCTCGACGCTGTAGAACGCGGGCTCCATACGGAACTTGGTCACCTTCTCCCAGCCGAGATCGAAGATGCCGGTCACCGGCCAGCCATAGCCGTCGGCCACGCCGCGTTCGAGCGCGGTATAGACCTCGCCCGGCGGGGTGGTGATCGGCGTGCCGCCCAGCGCCTCGACGATATCCTTGTAGACCGGCGTCACGCGGATCTTCAGCCCGCTGAAATCGATCTTGTCGATCTTCTTGTTGAGATAGATGTGGAACGGCACGTTGTGGAACTGCCGCGCGACGTACTGCGAATTGAGCTTCTGGTTGTGGAGCTGGTTGATGTACTCCCAGGTGCCGTTCTTGCGCTGCTCGCTCATCGGCTTGCCGTTGAGCTTGAAGCCGTCGGCCTCCGGCATCAGGTTGGTGTAGAAGGCCCCGGTGACGTTCGCCATGTCGACGACGCGCGTGCGCACCGCGTTGCCGACCTCGAATGGCGGGATCGCGCGCGGCCCGCCGATATAGTTGATCTTGATGATGCCCTTGCCGTCGGCATTCACCTTCTCGATGAAGCGCTCGAAATTCTTCGAGAACTCGGTGCCCTCCGCGAAGGAGGAAACCGCCCGCAGGGTGACCTCCTGGGCCGATGCAGTGGACGCCAGCAAGACGGCCGCGAAGCCCGCAACAAGCATCGGACGCATGATTTTTCCTCCTCCGGGCCGACCGAAAGCCTGTCGGCGATGGGTTCCGATCCATATAATCGGGGGGAAGGTCAGCAAGTCAATCGCACGATAAGGCGCAAGAGGACGCAGGAATGGCGGAACGCTCGTTCAAGGAAGAGGTCGAGAAGCTCAAGCTCGGCGCCGGCGAGACCTTCAGCGGTGAGGGCATCCTCGCGGTCACCAAGGCACTGCTGCAATCCGGCGTGTCATACGTCTCGGGCTACCAGGGCGCACCGATCTCGCACCTCGTCGACGTGCTGGCCGACGCCAACGACATCCTGACCGACCTTGGCGTCCGCTTCGAGGCGAGCGCGAACGAAGCCACGGCCGCGGCGACCCTCGCGGCATCCGTGAACTACCCGCTGCGCGGCGCCGCGACCTTCAAGGCGACGGTCGGCACCAACGTGGCGTCCGACGCGCTCGCCAACCTGGCGTCGAGCGGCGTCACCGGCGGCGCGCTCATCATCGTGGGCGAGGATTACGGCGAAGGCTCCTCGATCATGCAGGAGCGCAGTCACGCGTTTGCGATGAAGTCGCAGATCTGGCTGCTCGATCCGCGCCCCAACCTGCCGTCGATCGTGCAGGCGGTGGAAAAAGGCTTCGAGCTGTCGGAAGCATCCAATTCGCCGGTGATGCTGGAGTTGCGCATCCGCGCCTGCCATGTCACCGGCAGCTTCGCGGCGCGCGACAACGTGCGGCCGTCGTTCACACTCAGCGACGCGCTGGAAAACCCCATCCGCGATACCAACCGCATCGTGCTGCCGCCTGCGAGCTACCTGCACGAAAAGGAGAAGATCGAGAAGCGCTGGCCGGCTGCCGTTCGCTTCGTCCAGGAGCACAAGCTCAACGAATTCTTCGACGGCGACGTAGACGACATCGGCATCGTCATGCAAGGCGGCATGTACAACACGGCGCTGCGCGCGTTGGAGGTGCTCGGCCTCGCCGATGTGTTCGGCGCGAGCCGCATCCCGCTCTATGTGCTCAATGTCACCTATCCGCTGATCGACGCCGAGTTCGCGCGCTTCTGCGCGGGCAAGCGCGCCATCCTGATCGTCGAGGAAGGGCAGCCGGAATTCATCGAGCAGGCGGTCAACACCATCCTGCGGCGCGCCGACATCCAGACCCGCATCGAGGGCAAGGGCATGCTGCCGATGGCCGGCGAATACACCGGCGGCGTCATGAAGGACGGCATTCGCAAGTTCATCGCCGCCTACCGGCCTGATTTGCTGGAGGACGCACGGTCCCAGCCGATTGCGAGCACTACCGACCTCCTTGCCAAAGCCAAAAGCACGATTGCCGGCAAGGTGCACGGCCGCCCGCCGTCGTTCTGCACCGGCTGTCCGGAGCGGCCGATCTTCGCCGCCATGAAGCTGGTCGAGCGCGAGCTTGGACCGCATCATGTGAGCTGCGACATCGGCTGCCACCTGTTCTCGGTGCTGCCGCCGTTCAATGTCGGCGCGTCGACCATGGGCTATGGCCTCGGCGGCGCGGGCGCCGCAGCCTTCAGCGCACCGGCCGGCAAGCGCGCCATCGCGTTCATCGGCGACGGCGGATTTTGGCATAATGGCCTCGCTTCGAGCGTCGGCAACGCGGTGTTCAACAAGAGCGACAACGTCCTCATCGTCGTGGACAACGGCTATTCGGCCGCGACCGGCGGGCAGGACGTGCTCTCGTCAAAGGCCGACAACCTGATGCGCTCGACCCGCAACTCCGATCGAGAAGGCGGTACGCGGTGTCGGCGTCGACTGGGTGCGCACGCTCACGCGGACCTATGACGTCGCGAAGATGCGCGACACGCTGAAAGAGGCGCTCACCACCGCGGTGAAGGGCCCGAAGATCATCATCGCGCAATCGGAATGCATGCTGAACAAGCAGCGGCGCGAGCGGCCGCTGATGCGTAAGCGCATGGCGGGCGGCGAACGCGTGGTGCGCGAGCGCTTCGGCGTCGACCCCGACACCTGCACCGGCGATCATTCGTGCATCCGGCTCTCGGGCTGTCCGTCGCTGACGCTGGCGCCCAATCCCGATCCGCTGCGGCGCGAACCCATCACCAAGGTGATCAACTCCTGCGTCGGCTGCGGGCTGTGCGGCGAGGTCGCGCACGCCGCCGTGCTGTGCCCGTCGTTCTATCGCGCGTCGGTCGTCGCCAATCCGAACCGCTGGGACCGCCTCAAGCAGCGCCTGCGCGGCGCAGTGATCGGCTGGCTGCAAGGCCGCCTCGACCGGCCGCTGGCCGCCGCATAAGGACCATGGACGCGAGCGTCACAAAGACGAGGCCGATCAGCATCGCCGTCCTCGCGCTCGGCGGCGAGGGCGGCGGCGTGCTCGCCGACTGGATCGTCGATCTGGCGCAGCATGGCGGCTATCTGGCGCAGACCACGTCCATCCCGGGCGTTGCACAGCGCACCGGCGCGACCATCTACTACGTCGAACTGTTTCCCAAACTGGCCGCGCGGGCAGCCGGGCGCGAGCCGGTGCTGTCGCTCGTGCCGATGCCGGGCGATGTCGAGGTCGTGCTCGCCTCCGAGCTGATGGAAGCCGCGCGCGCGGTCGAGCGCGGCTTCGTGACGCCCGAGCGCACCCTGCTCATCGCCTCCACGCACCGCGTGTTCGCGATGACCGAGAAGATCGCGCTGGCGGACGGCCGCGCCGACGAGGCGGCGCTGCTGTCCGCGTGCCGCGACGCTGCGCGCTCGCTTGTCGCGTTCGACATGGAGGGAATCGCCGAGGCGACCGGCAGCGCGTTGAGCGCGGTGCTGTTCGGCGCACTGGCGGGCTCGGGCGCGCTGCCGTTCCAGCGCATGGCGTTCGAAGCGGCAATCCGGCGCGGCGGCGTCGGCGTCAATTCGAGCATCGCGGCGTTCGGCGCCGGCTTCGAGGCCGCGCAGGCGGGGGAGCAAGCTGTCGCGACGCCGGCAGTTGCACCATCGACGATCGCCGCAGGTATCGAGCGCCTCACCGATTACCAGGACGCTGCGTATGCGGAAGACTATCGCGCGCGCCTCGCCCCGTTGCGCGACATCGAACAGCGACACGGCGACGGCTCCGGCCGCCTGCTCGACGAAACGGCGCGCCAGCTCGCGCTCGGCATGGCCTACGAGGACACGATCCGTGTCGCCGAGTTGAAGATCCGCGCCAGCCGGTTCGCGCGCGTGCGCGAGGAGGCAAAGGTCGAGGACGGCCAGATTCTCGAAATCGCGGAGTTCTTTCACCCGCGCACGCAGGAGATCGCCGACACGCTGCCGGCGGCACTCGGCGGCTGGCTTATGCGCACTTCCTGGGCGCGCGCGCTGGTCGATCGCTTCACCCGCAAGGGGCGGATCGTCAAGACCACGTCAATCGGCGGCTTCGCGCTGCTCTACTTGCTGGCGAGCTTCAAGCACCGGCGGCGCGGAACGCTGCGCTTCGTCGCCGAACAGGCGGCGTTGAACGAATGGCTCGGACTCGTGGTGGAGACCGCACAGACCGACTATGCGCTGGCCGCCGAGATGGCGCGGGCGCGATCCCTGGTGAAGGGCTACGGCGATACGCACGCGCGCGGGCAGGCGAAATACGCGCGGCTCGTGGCGCTGCTGCCGCGCCTGCTCGGGCAGCAGAATGGCGCCGCGCAGATGGCCGCATTGATCAAGGCCGCGCTCGCCGACGAGGACGGCAAGGCGCTCGAGCAAGCCATCCTTTCAACTTGGCCCACTCTCTCCGCTGATTCCCGCGAACCCTCCCCCGGTCATTCCCGCGCAAGCGGGAATCCAGTTCGTTCGTTCTAAATTCATCTGCAGCAAGGGTACTGGGTCCCCGCTTGCGCGGGGACGGGCGGAGAGTGAAGCGAACTAAACTCGAAGTCTCGAATCACCCGCGCGCGGCAAGGCGCGGCGAGTGCGCGGCGGCGTCGCCGAAGAACCGGCTCTGATAGCTGTGCTCGTCGACATCGGACGCCAGCGCCCAGCGCCCCAGTTCCTCGTGGCGCGCGAACCACACGTCCGGGAACTGCTGCATATATTTCAGCACCTCCTGCAGCACCGCGGTGATCAGCGGGCGGCCGCCGAACTGGCAATGGATGGTGAACACCAGGAGCCCCATCGGCTCGTTCTGGTGCAGATAGTCGAACGTACCCTTGTAGACATCGAACAGGTCGCGCGGGGACGCGCGCATGACGCGGTTGTCGGAGAAGTCCGTCGTCGGCACGCCGGCGATGGTGCCGTGCGGCGTGTGCAGCTTGATCGGCAGGTCCGCGTAGGTCACGTCGGTCGTCCAGATCAGGCCGGCCTTCGCCAGGAAGCCCGCGGTCTCCGGCGTGAAGGCGACCACAGGGCTGCCCCAGCCGGTGATCTTCTTGCCACCGCACGATTCCAGCATGTCGATGCTTTGGCGGATCGTGGCTTCCTGCTCGTCGAGGGTCAGGTAGGCGAGCAGCCGGTCCTGCGTGATCGAGTGGGCGGCGAGATCGTGCCCCGATTTGACGATCTGCTTGACGGCGGCGGGATATTCCTCGGTGCAGCGGCCGCTGGTGAAGAACGTCGCGGGAATCTGCAGCCGGTCGAACATGTTGATGAGCCGCCACACGCCGACGCGGCCGCCATAGGTCGACCAGGCCTTGGCGGCGTGATCGACGGTGCCGGACTTGAGATGGGTGGTCTGCACCGAATAGTTCGGGGCGTGTCCTTCCGACCAGGTCTCGAACATCACCGTCACCGACACGGCAAGCTTCTTGCCGTTCGGCCAAGCCGCGGTATTCGCCATCGCTGAACCCCTCCCCTACTCGTCGATCGTGATGCCCATGGCCGGAATGATTTGCGACCATTTCCGGGTTTCGTCCGCGATATATGCCGCAAACTCCGCCGGCGGCTTCCAGGCGACCGCGCAGCCGATCTTGAACAGCCGCTCCTCGAACGATTTTTCGTGCACGACCTCGTCGATCGCGCGCGTCAGTCGCGCGACGACCGGCGCCGGCAGATTGGGCGGGCCGACCACGCCGAACCAGGTGTCCATGCGCACCTCGGGAAGGCCGGCCTCGGCGGTCGTCGGCACGTCGGGCAGCATGGGATGCCGCATCGGGCCGGTCTGCGCCAGCACGCGAAGCTGTCCGCCGCTGGCGATCCGCGTCGAGGCGAGCCCCAGCGACGCCATCTCGATCTGGCCGGAGATCGCGTCGGTCGCGACCTGCGATCCGCCGCGATAGGGAATGTGGACGAAGTCGGCGCCGGTCTTGAGCTTCAGCATCTCGACCGCGATGTGCAGCGCGCCGCCGACACCGCCGCTGCCGTAGCGGATCGCTTTCGGGTGCGCCTTGGCGTAGCTCACGAGCTCCGGCAGCGTCTGCGCCGGCACCTTCGGATTGATCGCGAACACCGTCCACGACGTGGTCACCAGCGCGACCGGCGTGAAGTCCTTGAGCGGATCGTAGCGGTAGGTCTTCTTCAGAAACGGCAGGAACGCCATCTCGCCGGTGCCGAGCATCAGCGTGTAGCCGTCGGCCGGCGCGCGCACCAGCGCTTCGGTGGCGTTCATCGTCATGCCGCCCGGACGATTGTCGACGATGATGCTCTGGCCGAGCCGCGCCTGCAGGTCCTGGGTCAGCAACCGGCTCAGCACATCGGCGAGGCTGCCGGCCGGACTCGTGACCAGGAAGCGGATCGGCCGCGCCGGATAATCCTGCGCGCGGACCGGCGCTTGATCCAAGATGAAGAGCGAGACAGCGGCAACGAGGAGTGCGAGGCTTCGGCGATGCAGCATGCGACCTCTGCGTGCAACGGCAACGGGCAAGGGATCAATCAGCATGGGACTATGATCGAAGCCTCTATTGTTGGCAACGCACGGCACCGCGGATCAGTCTGGCGTCCGGCTCGTATCGTGCGCAACGATGGCTTGCTAAAGTCCGCCCGAACCGCCGACGAAATCCTTGTTGATCCCCGAAGTCATTCACAATGGAGGGTGCCATGTCCAAAGCCCTGATCTTCGCTGCCCTGGTTATCCCGGCCGTCGCGATCGCGTCCTTCACCTCGGCGCAGAACGCACCGCCCACGATGGAGAAGAAGCACTACAATTATTCCGAATGGACGAAGGGCCGCTTCTCCGAAGCCGTGACGGTGACCGGCCCCGGCCGGACCATCTATCTCGCCGGCGTCGGCGCCGAGGACGAGAACGGCGCGCCCGGCACGATCCTGCACAAGGGCGACTTCACCGGGCAGTGCAAGTACGCCTACGACAAGATCAAGCGGCTGCTCGCGAAGCACGGCGCCACGCTTGCCGACATCGCCAAGATGGTGACCTACATGACCGACGTGCGCTACCAGCCGGACTACGGCAAGTGCCGCTCGGCCGAGTTCGGCACCAGCGCGCCGCCCGCGCACACGCTGCTGACGATCAGCCAGCTCGCCTGGCCGGGCATGATCGTCGAGATCGACGTGACGGCGGTGGTGCCGGTGAAATAGCCGGACGACGCCGGTCGCTTCGACGTCCCCGCGCCCGCGGGGACGCTCACGCCGGCTTCTGGATGACGAACTTGTTGTTGAACGAGGCGAACTCGATTTTCTGCAGATAGGCGAACTCGATGATCTGGGCCTGCGGGCCCTCCCAGTCGAAATCGTCGCCAATGATCACGCCGCCGGGGCGCAGCAGGTCCCAGTAGAGATCGAGATCGGTGCGGAACGCACGGGCGGAGTGATCGCCGTCGAGATAAACAAGGTCCGGCGCGATCTTGAGCTCAGCGCAGCACGGCCGCCGCGCCGGCACTGGTGATCGAGAACGGCAGGATGATGTCCTGCAATCCGTGCTGAACGACATTCTGCATGAAGTCCGCATAGAACGTCGGCCGGCCGTCGACGAGCTTCAGCGTGCGGCGCGCCTCGGGATAAATGTAGTGCTCGGAGCTGCCGAGCCAGGTATCGACGCAGAGGATGCAGCTGTCGTTCAGCCCGGCGGCGCGCAGCAGGCCGCCCATGTGGATCGCGCTGCCGCCGAGCCAGGTGCCGATCTCGACGATCAGCTTCGGCTTCAGCATCGTCGATGTAGCGGGCGAAATAAGGATGGGTGGAACCCCAGCCTTCCGGCGGCGCGGCGTCGCGTGCCGCCGGTGTGTTCGCAAAACGTGCGAATGGATCGACCCCGTCGAGGACCTGGTCGATCAGCAGCTTTCGGGTTGTTGACATCACGCCTACTGAAAAAATTGCGGGTGCGGCGCGGCTCGAACGCAACGTGTCCGGTCAGCCGCGCGAACGTCCGATCCACCAGCCGATCCCGAACACCACGAGGCCCGCTACCGCGGCGGCCACCCCGTGCTTGAAATGCACGCGCGTCGCTTCGCCGGCCTCGAAGCCCGGGAACCAGGTCGGGAGCGAGCCCGCCGGGACGACCCAATAGGCGATCGCCACCGCGATCAAGGCCAGGCCCAATATCATCGCGATTGCGCGCATTCCGTAACTCCTTTTGTTTTGCTCGCCGGTAGGCGCATCGTTGATCGTCGCACCGGCACCCGGTTGATACGGCTGGGTGTTGTATGCGCAACGGCGACGCCGCACAACGCCACCACCTCGCTTTCACGATCGGTGCTTGGATGTTCGCGATGCGTTGACCCGCACATTGAGTAACGCCGCAGGCCGTCAGCCGCCGCCGGGAAGCGCTCGCTCTCGTGGAACCTGTGGGATTTTTACAACGGTCGGGCTTTATTTGTTTCGCGCCACAGTGCGAGGCTGATTTTCTGCTTTGATGTGGCCGGGTGGCAATAACGGGGGGTCACATGAATCAAACGGCAGCAATTTTGCTGATGTATCTGATGTTCGGCCAGTTCATGATTCTGATGTGCGGGGCGTTTCTCCTCTGGTGGATGGGTGATTTCGGCGGCCGGCGTGCCGCGGAGAACCGGGCCAAGCAGACGGCGGGCAAGCCGGCGGCCGTCGTGCTCGACGCCAAGCCGGTAACCGAGGGCGGCGACTGGCTGGTGCCCTTGGCGGACGACCATTCCATCGCGCCCCGCGTCGCGGTGGATGAATTGCAGCACGACAACGATGCCGCGCCCGCGCGCGATCAAGCGGTTCGCGCCTGACGGGGTGTAGCGGCCCGAGTGTTTGTGACGGCGGACTGAACAGCGACGTGGCGGCTTTTGGTCGCGCGGGAGCGCACGGATTGTGTGCGCGTGCTTCGCAATGAAAAGCCCGCCGCGTTTCCGCGGCGGGCTTCCCGGGCGATCGATGCAAGCGTCGGGGGGGTCGGGGCTGTGCGCCGATCTGCCCATCGCTCCCGAATCGGATGCAGCACGCAACAAAACGCAACGTGCCGCACCGCACAATCCGGGTCGCGAACTGAAGTAGTGTCCGCCCCCGGGCGTCCTGAATTCACTTAGGTACGCCCGGGAGCCGGCACAAGACCACCTCAGCTCGGCAGCAGCACGCTGTCGATCACGTGGATAACGCCGTTCGACTGGAACACGTTCTTGATCGTGACCCGGGAGGTGTTGCCCTTGCTGTCCCAGATGGTCAGTTCGTTGCCCTTGGCCGCGACCGTCAGCTCTTCGCCCTCGACGGTCTTGAACTTGGCCTGGCCGCCGCCCTTCTTGGCGGCTTCCATGAGGTCGCCAGCGGACAGGCGGCCGGGCACCACGTGGTAGGTCAACACGGCGGTGAGCTTGTCCTTGTTCGCCGGCTTCAACAGCGTGTCGACCGTGCCAGCCGGCAGCTTGGCGAAAGCCGAATTGGTCGGGGCGAACACCGTGAACGGGCCCGGACTGGCGAGCGTATCGACCAGTCCGGCGGCCTTCACGGCGGCGACCAGCGTGGTGTGGTCCTTCGAATTGACCGCGTTCTGCACGATGTTCTTCGACGGATACATCGGCGCGCCGCCGACCGTGACGGTCTGCTCCTTCTTCTGCTGCGCGACGGCCGGCGTGGCCAAGGGAGCAGAGATCGCCGAGATGGCAAATGCCGCGGCGAGTGCCGCCGGCAGGGTGAGGCGTGACAGTTTCATGACTTTCTCCCGTTTGCGTTTGCGCCCTACCAGCGGGCTGCAACGTCAAGTACGGGGACGGGGAATGCGCAGATGCGCCGGCTCACAGAGCCGTGAGCTTGCCGCTGGCGATCACCGGGCCGGTGGGCTGTCCGGTCGGCGAGCCGCCGGGCGGCTCGAGCGAAACCGCGAGCGTCGTCTCGGGCGTGATCTGGCCGACGAGGTCGGGTGGGATCACCAGACGGATCGGCTGGCCGGGCTGGACGAGGCCGAGCGAGCGTGGCCGCCCGCCGGGCTGAATGATCCACAATTCGATCGCACGCGGATCGTTGGTCAGCAGTGCCGCCGGCACCACCGTGATGCTGGTGCCGTTGGCATTGACGGTCGCGACGAAATTCGGCTGGCCGCCCGCATTGCCGAGCGTCGCCATCAGCGGCGCGCGCGCCGACGGCACCATGCCGATATAGGCGAGCGCCGCGAGCGAGGCGGCCGCGAGCGCGGCCGAGCCGATCGCGAACACGCGCCAGAAGGCGAGGCTCTGCCAGATGCCGCCGGTCGCCGTTGCGGACGCGCCGGTCGCGCGCTCGATGCGGCTCCAGATTTCGGGCGACGGCTCCACCGGCGGGACCGCGTCGGCGAGGCCGGCGAGCCGCTCCTCCCAGAACGCGACTTCCGACGCGAGCGCAGGCTCCTGGGCGAGGCGGCGCTCGACCTCGCGTCGCTCTTCCGCGCCGAGCACGCCCAGCACGTATTCGGCGGCGAGAATTCTGCCGCCATCGGCCGGGTTGATGGTGTCGTCGTCGCTCATCGTTCGAGACAGGCTCTCAGCTTCAGAAGTCCGCGCCGGATCCAGCTTTTCATCGTGCCGAGCGGCACGTTCATGCGCACGGCCAGTTCCTCATAGGTCGCGCCGTCGAGGAACGCCGCGCGGATCGCACTCGCGTGGCGCGCTTCAAGTTCGCCCAGGCAGCCGGCGAGCCGCGCATTCTGCTGCGTCTGCGCCAGAATCTCGACCGCGCCCGGCGACGGATCGCTCACCTCGTTGGCGGCGTCGATCGGCTCCATGCGGCGGCTCACGCTGCTCGACCGCAGCCGGTCGATCGCCCGGTTGCGGGCAATCGCCATCAGCCACGTGATCGGGCTCGCCCGGCCGGGATCGAAGGCGGCGGCCTTGCGCCACACGGTCACGTAGACGTCCTGCAGCACGTCTTCGGCCTCGGTTCTGTCATGCAATATACGGAGGCAGACGCCAAAAAGCTTCGCGGAGGTATCCTGATAAACAAGACGCAGCGCCGCGCGGTCGCCGGACGCAATCCGCGCGAGCGCGGCGGTCAACTGGCTGCGGGCAGCATCTGCATCCATGAATCGTCGCCCTGGCGCGATACCAGCCGGAGACGCTCCGGCGCATCGCGAATTTCGCGGGACATTTGCCACATCGCGGGGCGGCCGTCATCCGGGTCGTAGCGACCGAACCGGTCCGATGAGCGACTCTTCGCGACCGGCTTCGATCGCCTCACCAAAACGAAACGCCCGGCGTCATCGACGCCGGGCGTTCCATCACGAAGTTCTGGCCGAAAGGGATCAGGCCGACTGGAGATTCGAAGCGGCCTGCTTGCCGCGCTCGGTGATCACCTCGTAGCTGACCTTCTGGCCCTCGACGAGCGAGCCCATGCCGGCGCGTTCGACCGCGCTGATATGGACGAACACATCCTTCGAGCCATCGCTCGGCTGAATGAAGCCGAACCCTTTTTGCGTATTGAAGAACTTCACGGTACCTGTGGCCATCAAGGCCTCCTTGCGTTGCTTGTCATAACCGGCACGCGCGCGTCGCGTTCCGGGGATTAACATCCGAGTTTTGGGAGCTAACTTGAGAGCACCCTAGAAACGGGAGCGAGCAAGGCAGGCCGAAAACTGGTTGCGCGTGTCATATATAGGAGCGGGCCGCCAGGGTCAATTCCGCACAACCAAAGCGTTTAATTTTGGTCAACAGCCCGGCGCTTGTGTTGGCGTCAGGCGACGCGGGCGAGTTGGCTCTCCTTGACGACTCGCTCGTGCGGTTCGCTGGCGCTCTTGATGCGGTACTGGCGGTCGTCGCCTTCCTGCGGAAGCAACTGGGTAATCTTGAAGACGCCGCTCGAGCCGCCGCGGCCATACGGCCCGGATGTGTAGCTCACCGTCTGGCCGATCTTAAATCGATAATCGCTCAATTGATCCTCCGTGAATGCGGAATAGTGCACGCCCCGCCGTCACGGCGGGGCCGGGCAGTCCTGGTTGTCGGGTTCATGCGAAATATTACCACGAATCCCCCGTACTTTGGGGCCAAATCGCGAAATATTGTTAACCCTAAAGGGCGCCTGACCTGCCCGTCCGCCGGTCAGAACTTCTCCACCCAGGGCCTGACCTCGATCTCCCACGACCAGGCGCTGTGCGGCTGGTGGATGAGGTGCAGGTAGCTCGCCGCAATGGCATCCGGGTCGAGCATGCTGGCGGGCTTGTCGGCCGGCTCCCCCCGCCGCTCGCTCTTGATGCCGCCGTCGATCACCACATGGGCAACATGGATGCCCTGCGGTTGCAACTCGCGCGCCATGCTCTGGGCGAGGCCACGCAGCGCGAACTTGCCCATCGCGAACGGCGCCGACTGCGCATAGCCCTTCACGCTCGCCGACGCGCCGGTGAAGACGATCACACCGCGCTGCTTGGGCAGCATCCGGCGCACCGCCTGCTGCGCCACCAGGAAGCCACCGAACGTTGACACCGCGAGCGTCTTCTCGACCTCGGCCGGATCGAGATCGACGAACGGCCCACGCGTGCGGTAGCTCGCGTTGTAGATCACGATCTCGGGCGCGCCCATCGAGGAATCGAGCGCATCGAACAACTTCGCGACCTCGGCGGCCTTGCTGGCGTCGCAGGCGAACGCCTGCGCGCCGGTCTCCTTGACCAGCGCATCGAGGTCGTTCGTGCTGCGCGCCGCGAGCGCGACCTTGATGCCCTCTTTCGCCAGCACGCGCGCGAGCGAGGCCGAGAGGCCGGAACCCGCGCCGACGATGAGCGCGGTGTTGAAGCGGGTGTAGGTCATTGTGTCCACGTCCTCATCGCTACGTCGATCTTGGACAATAAGGACGCCAATGGCCGGGACAAGCCCGGCCATTGTCACAACCAATTCATCTTGAATCAGGACTTCCCGCTCGAGTGAAGCGCTTGCTTCTCCCTACGCCGCCCCCCTCACCTCGCCACCGCCGCCGGCGGCGGGACCGGCGTGCCGTCGGTCGAATACTCGTTGAGTTTGTTGCGCAAGGTGCGGATCGAGATGCCCAGGATGTTGGCCGCGTGGGTGCGGTTGCCGAGGCAGTGCTTGAGCGTCTCGATGATCAGGTCGCGCTCCACGTCGGCGACGGTGCTGCCGACGAGCGCGCGCGTCACCGTCTCCGCCGCCATCGCGGCGTGCGCAACCGCCGGCTGGTGCCTCGCCTGGTCGAGCCGCGTGCCGTCGGGCGTAAGGATGCCGTCGATGCCGATCTCCTCGCCGGATGCCAGCAACACCGCGCGGTGAAGCGTGTTCTCCAGTTCGCGCACGTTGCCGGGCCAGCGGTTGAGGACCAGCGCGCGCCGTGCCTCGGCCGACAGCGCCCGCACCGGCACGCCGTTGGCGGCGGCATATTTCTTGACGAAATGCTGCGCGAGTTCGAGCACGTCGGCGGGCCGTTCCCGCAGCGGCGGAATCTTCAGGTTCACCACGTTGAGGCGGAAGAAGAGGTCCTCGCGGAAGGTGCCTTCGCGCACCGCCTCGACCAGGTTGCGGTTCGAGGTGGCAATGATGCGGATGTTGACCGGCACCGGCTTCGTCCCGCCGACGCGGTCGATCACCCGCTCCTGGATGGCGCGCAGGAGCTTGGCCTGCAGCCGCACGTCCATTTCGGAGATTTCGTCGAGCAGCAGCGTGCCGCCGGTCGCCTCCTCGAATTTGCCGATGCGGCGCGCGACCGCGCCGGTGAACGAGCCTTTCTCGTGGCCGAACAGTTCCGACTCCAGGAGATTCTCCGGGATCGCCGCGCAGTTGACCGAGATGAACGGCGCGCGCGCGCGGTTCGAGCGCCCATGCACATGGCGCGCGATCACCTCTTTGCCGGTGCCCAACTCGCCGGTGATCAGCACCGAGGCGTCCGAGGGCGCGATCTGCTGCGCGAGCTTGACGACGCGCGCCATCATCTCGTCGCGATAGACCAGTTCGCGCGTGTCGTTGGTCACGGCGGCAAGCACCGCCGCGATCAGCTCGGGATCGGGCGGCAGCGGGATGTACTCCTTGGCGCCGGCATGGATCGCGGCAACCGCGGCGCGCGCATCGCTGCTGATGCCGCAGGCGACGATCGGCACCGCGATGCGCTCGGCATCGAGGCGGGTGACGAGATCGCGGATGTCGAGCGCCACGTCGACCATGAGCAGATCGGCGCCGCGACCGGAGCGCAGCACGTTGAGCGCCTGCTCGTTCAATTCGGCGTGCGTGACGCTCGCGCCCTTGTCCATCGCGAGCTTGGTCGCGGTGGAGAGCTGGCCCTTGAGGATGCCGACGATCAGGAGGCGCATGGGAGTATCCCTTGAGTTTGCCGTACTTGGAGGCCGCGAAGGCGGTGCGCCCCCTCCCCACCGCGCTGCGCGCGGGAGGAGGGGAGAATAGGCATCGAGCTCGGCTCCAGAACACGTATCGAGTACATCAACCGCGTTCCGCCTTGATGATTTCCGTCATGGTGACGCCGAGCTTGTCCTCGACCAGCACCACCTCGCCGCGCGCGACCAGCCGGTTGTTGACGTAGAGGTCGATCGCCTCGCCGACCTTGCGGTCGAGTTCGAGCACCGCGCCGGGCCCGAGCTTGAGCAGATCGCCGACCGCCATGCGGGACCGGCCGAGCACGGCCGATACCTTCACGGGTACGTCGAACACCGCCTCGAGATCGGCGGCGCCGCGCGATGTCGACTCGCTATCGGCGGCATCCATGGCGTCCGCCGCCATCATGGCCGGGCCGTTTTCAAGATCGGGCAGCGGCATCCTGTCGTCGGTGCTCATCGCTCTGGTCTCCATGAAATGTCGGGCATGACGTCGGGCATGTAGGGCTTGCCGTCGCGGGCGGCGAGGTAGCGCGCGACCGCTTCGTCGATCGCCGCCTCGATCGCGGCGCGATCGCGCTTGATGCCGCCGTCGGCCCATTCGATGCGGCAGTCGCCGGGCGCGATGTCGGGCTCGGCCAGCACCACCAGGCGGGCGTCGGAACCGCGTGCGATCTTTTCCAGCGCTTCGTGCGTCTGCGCGTGCAGCGCGTCGTTGACGCGCACGACCACGTGCGGCGCCGCCACGAGGTGGCGGAAGCAGTCGGTCGCCAGCGCCGAGATCTCCGCGAGCGGTTCGCGCGCGATGAGCTCCGGTGCCAGCTTGCGGGCGACCGAGACCGCGACCGTGACGGCTTCGCACGCGAGTCTGCTCTCGACAGACGCCAAGCTGTTGTGCAGCGCCGCGAGCGCGGCGCCGATCCGTTCGAACGCGGCGGCGGCGCGCTGCTCGCCCTCGGCCTTCGCGGCCGCGACGCCTTTGCGATAGCCGTCCGCTTCCGCTTCCGCGACCTTGGCGGCAAGCTCGGCCAGCGGCACTCCCGCCTTCACCTTCTGGGTGGCGGCGAAGTCGTTGTCGAACAGAAATCGTGCCGGCGCTGCCATACGTCGCGTCCTCGAGTCCTCAGTAGATCAGCTCTTCGTCGCCGCCGCTTTTCGAGATCATGATCTCGCCCTTGGCGGCGAGGTCCTTGGCAAGGTTGACGAGCTGCGCTTGCGAGTCGTCGACATCCTTGAGCCGCACCGCGCCCATCGCCGCCATGTCGTCGGTCAGCATCTTGGCGGCGCGCGTCGACATGTTGCTCATGAAGAACTGGCGCACCGCCTCGGACGCACCCTTGAGCGCGATTGCCAGCTTGTCCTTGTCGACATGGCGCATCAGCGTCTGCGCCGAACCGGAATCGAGCCGCGTCAGGTCGTCGAAGGTGAACATCAGGGTCTTGATGCGTTCGGCCGCCTCGCGATTGTCGTCCTCGAGCGCGGTCATGAACCGGGTCTCGGTCTGGCGATCGAAGTTGTTGAAGATTTCCGCCATCACCTCGTGGGCGTCGCGCCGGCGGGTCTGCGACAGGTTCGACATGAATTCGGTGCGCAGCGTGTTCTCCACGCGCTCGATCACTTCCTTCTGCACCAACTCCATGCGCAGCATGCGGTTGACCACGTCGAGCGCGAGTTCCTCCGGCAGGATGGCGAGCACTCGCGCGGCGTGTTCGGGCCGCAGCTTGGAGAGCACGACCGCGATGGTTTGCGGGTATTCGTTCTTGAGATAGTTGGCGAGCACCTCTTCCTGGACGTTGGAGAGCTTCTCCCACATGTTGCGGCCGGCGGGGCCGCGAATCTCCTCCATGATGCCGCCGACGCGCTCTGGCGGCAGGTACTGCTGCAAGAGCCGCTCGGTCGCCTCGTAGTTGCCCATCAGCGCGCCCGACGCCGACATGCGCGACACGAATTCCAGCAGCAGATTCTCGACCGCCGTCGCCTCGATGGTACCGAGCTGCGACATGACGATCGACAGCTCGCGCAGCTCGTCGTCGTCGAGCATGCTCCAGACCTTGCCGCCGTGCTGCTCGCCGAGCGAGAGCATGAGGACGGCGGCGCGCTCCGGTCCGGTCAGCTTGCGGCCGCCGCCATTGGCGCTCTGACGGCTCGCCAGCGTGGCGACGACGCCCGCGATGTCGGCCTGCGCCTCGCTGTTCTGGTCTTTCGGTGCGGGAAGCGGTGCCATGGTTGTTGCTCCGGTCAGGCCGCGCTCTCGTGCAGCCAACTGCGGATGATGGCCACGGTTTCGGTCGGGTTGCGGTCGGCGATCTCACCCACCTTCTGGACGGACTGCGCATGAACCTGGCCCTGTACCTGCGCGATATCGATCATCTTGGAGGTGGCACTGGGCACGGCCGTGATCTCGTCCACGGCGACGCCCGCCGCGATGGCGGCGGCCGCGTCTTCATGGCCGAGCGCGCCGCGCGCCGGCTTCACGCCCTCAGGCGTGATGATGCGGCGAACGAGCGGGCGTACCACCAGCAGCAGGACGATGAGGCCGAGCACCAGCATGACGGCCTGCTCGACCCAGTGCATCACGTCGTCCTTGGTGAACTGCAGGAACGACATCACACCCTGCGGCTCCGCGATCACGTTGCTCGGCACGTCGGCAAAGCGCAGGTTGACGATCTCGACCTGGTCGCCGCGCTTCTGGTCGAATCCGATGGCGGTGCGAACCAGCGCGGCGATGCGGTCGATCTCTTCCTTGTCGCGCGGCTGGTAGGTCTGCTCGCCCTTCTCGTTCTTGGCATAGATGCCGTCGACCAGAACGGCGACCGAGACGCGGTTGACGCGGCCGCCTTCGGTCACCTCGGTCTTGGTGGAGCGCGAGATCTCATAGTTGACGATCTCTTCGCTCTTGCGCGCCTGGTCGCGGCCGGCATTGGCGGGTTCCGGCGGCCGCTGCTGAGCGTTGGGCAACTCGTTGCCGGCGGTGACCTGCCCTTCCCGGCCGTCGTTGCCGGTGGATTCCTCGCGCGTCTGGCTCGAGCGCAGCACGCGGCCCTCCGGATCGAACTTCTCCGAGGTCTGGGTAACGCGATTGAAGTCGAAATCGGCGGTGACCTGGACGCGGGCGCGGCCCGGACCGACCACCGAGGAGATGATGGCCTCGATCTGGTCGCGCAGCCGCTTCTCGTAGCCGGCCTGTCGCTCATCTGCGCTGACCTGCCCGTTTTCGGCGTTGGCGCCGCTCGCCAGCAGGCGGCCCAATTCGTCGACGATCGACACCCGCTCGGGCTTGAGCCCGTTGACCGCCGACGCAACGAGATGGCGGATGGCGCGTACCTGCTGTGGCTCCAGCGCGCCCCGCACCTTCACCACGATGGAGGCGGTGGCTTCCGCCTTGTCGCGCGAGAACAGCACGCGCTCCGGCAGCACGAGGTGCACGCGCGCCGCCTGCACCCGGTCGATGCCGCGGATGGTGCGAGCGAGTTCGCCCTCGAGCGCGCGCAGGTGGTTGATGTTCTGCACGAAGCTCGTGGCGCCGAGCACGTCGGTCTTGTCGAAGATTTCGTAGCCGATACCGCCGCCCTTCGGCAGGCCGGATTCCGCGAGCTTCATGCGCAGGCGCGGCACCCGGTCCTTCGGGACCAGGATGGTCGCGCCGTCGTTCTTGATCTCGTAGATGATGCCCTGCCGTTCGAGATCCTTGATGATCGCCGAGGAGTCTTCGAACGTGAGGTCGGTGAACAGCGTCGTCATTTGCGGCGCGGTGACCCGCATCATCAGGAAGCCGAAGAAGCCGACCAGCGCGATCGTGACCGCGCACATCGCCGCGATGCGCGCCGCCCCCAACGATCGGAGAAATTCGATTAGTCCCTGCACGAGCCGCCCCGGTAATTTTCTACCCCGCCTGGGTAGGCAAGAATTGCCCGCCGCATGGTTACCGACTGGTTAATTTGGAACTCGCAGAGATGGATTGACCGACTTCCCGGGGAGGTATCGGGATGTTTCGATTTGACTGTGTGAAAATAACAACGCTCTATGAATATGCCGGTTATCAGTGTTGCCGTTGTGCCAAGACGTGCAGTCCGATCTATTGATCGCGTAAAATATTACCGTCTAGGCTGAAACTTCTAATGTTTACAGAACCTTGTGCCGCCCGGATGATGGCCCGGCCGGGGGCACGGCCCGTCCGATCTGATCCGCGCGAGTGACCAGGAGCGGGGCGATTCGCTGCCCTCCCCTGTCGACCCAGAGAAACGATGATTTCTCCAATTCCCTGGCTCGGTATCAGAGGATGGTCAAAGTGCTGACGCGCTGCGGGGCACGGCGTGACCCGAGGCATGAGGGAAACAAGATCCGCCGCTCACCGAGGAACAACGACGCGAGGTCATGGCGCTTATCCGCCGCGGGACACGCGACATGCGGCGACATCGCCCGCACGCCGATCCACGCAAGGCGGCTCAGGAGCGTTCGGCGTCCTGAATGGCCTGCTCGTGATACCAGGCGCCTCCAACCACCAGCTTGGCGAAGCGCGGCAGCGTCACGGTGTTCGCAGGCTTCGTGTCTTCCCGCTTGTCGTTGGTCGCGAACCGTCCTCTGGCGGGGAAGGTGTAGATCGTCGCGGAAGCCTGGGAAGTGTTCGTGGTCATCGTATCGTCCTTTGAAATCTGTCTCGTCGTTCGAGTCTCGATCCTTCACGTTGCAGGGCGACTCTGTTCGAACGGATATAACACCGCTGATCGCAATTTGCTCAGCGTGCCGCACATCAAATCGCCGTATGCCTACAATTTGCGCTCATCCGATTTTGCTTCTTTCGACAGCAATCGACATCTGGATGAATTCTTCAGGAGTTGCCGCGCCTAAGAGGTGAGCGTGCCGCATTCATGCGCATGGCATGGTTGATGCTTTGATGCGGCCAGCAGTTGGCGGCCGGGAGCCGTTGGCGGCTGAAGCGCGCAACGCTTCCTCACCCTTCGCGTCATCAAGCTCTTGAGAGAGACCGAAATGACAAAGTACAAGCTCGAGTACATCTGGCTCGACGGCTACACACCTGTTCCAAATCTTCGCGGCAAGACTCAGCTCAAGGACTTCGACAGTTTCCCGACGCTCGAGCAGCTTCCGCTCTGGGGCTTTGACGGAAGCTCCACCATGCAGGCCGAGGGCCACAGCTCCGACTGCGTGCTCAAGCCGGTCGCGGTCTATCCGGATGCCGGGCGCACGAACGGCGTGCTGGTGATGTGCGAAGTGATGATGCCTGACGGCAAGACGCCGCACGCGTCGAACAAGCGCGCGACCATCCTCGACGATCCGGGCGCGTGGTTCGGCTTCGAGCAGGAATATTTCTTCTACAAGGACGGCCGCCCGCTCGGCTTCCCGACGGCGGGATATCCGGCGCCGCAAGGGCCGTATTACACGGGCGTCGGCTACTCGAACGTCGGCGACATCGCGCGCAAGATGGTCGAGGAGCATCTCGATCTCTGCCTCGCTGCCGGCATCAACCACGAGGGCATCAACGCCGAAGTGGCGAAGGGCCAGTGGGAATTCCAGATTTTCGGCAAGGGCTCCAAGAAGGCCGCCGACGAGATGTGGATGGCGCGCTACCTGATGCTCCGGCTGACGGAGAAATACGGCGTCGACATCGAATTCCACTGCAAGCCGCTCGGCGACACCGACTGGAACGGCTCCGGAATGCACGCCAACTTCTCGACCAAGTACATGCGCGAGGTGGGCGGCAAGGAATACTTCGAGGCGCTGATGAAGGCCTTCGAGTCGAACATCGAAGCGCACATCGCCGTGTACGGCCCAGACAACGACAAGCGCCTGACCGGCAAGCACGAGACCGCGCCGTGGAACAAGTTCAGCTACGGCATCGCAGATCGTGGCGCTTCGATCCGCGTGCCGCACTCCTTCGCCAACAACGGCTACAAGGGCTATCTTGAGGATCGCCGGCCGAATTCGCAGGGCGACCCGTACCAGATCGCGTCGCAAATCCTCAAGACGATCGCATCCGTCGCGACCGATGCGAAAGTCACTTCGGCCGCGGCGTAAGCCGACAACTCATATGGCCGCTTGCGTTTTTGAGCGGCCATCGCGGACAGGATGGTGTCGATCTTGGTGCCAGTCACCGAGGCCGATGTCGCGGGGGAGGCCTTGGCCGTCCTCCCCCAAATCCTCGCGAGACAATTTCAGCGATTGATTTGAGCGAACCCGCACAGCGCATCAAATCGTGCGCAACGGCAATCCACAAATACACAGCTGGCGGAATCGAAACGGCGGATTACTGCCGGTACTGCTGAATGCGCGTCGTACGCAATCCGGCGAGGCCGTGCTGGTCGATCGAATACTGCCAGGAGAGGAATTCCTCGACCGTCAGCGTATAGCGGCTGCAGGCCTCTTCGAGCGAAAGCAGCCCGCCGCGTACGGCAGCGACGACCTCGGCTTTGCGCCGGATGACCCAGCGCTTGGTGCCTGGTGCCGGCAGATCAGCGATCGTCAACGGACTGCCGTCCGGTCCGATGACGTATTTGGCCCGCGGTCGAAGGGGCTCTGTCATGAATAACTCACGCACTCACTGACCAACATGATGACAAAAGCTACACACCGCGGCTTAAAATTTGCCTAAGCACATATGAACAATTGGGAAATTCTGGCGGGTTTCGAGCGTGATGCGGCGCGCGACAAGATTGTGCGCCGCACGACCGTGCGGGCGGCGATTCACAATCCGTTAACGTGGGACCCGCGACGGCGGCGCGGCAATGCGCGGCGATGCACAGTCCGCCTTCCGCGCGGAGCAATTCACAAACTGTTAACGCGAGCGCCCGCGCGAGGAGTCGCGCGGATCACTTCAGCAGCGTTTGAATCGCCGAAACGACCGCGTTGGTGACTGCGGTCGCTGTGTCGGTGCCGGAGGAGGTCGTCGCCGCCTGGGTCGCGGCCCCGGACGTGGCCGACGTCGGCCGCACCACGCGCTTGATCTTGTCGAGCGTATAGCTTCCGCCGCCGATCGAAAGCAGCGGCGGGTTCTGCGTGAGATCGACCGAATCCACGATGCCCTCGATCTCGGTCGGAATCGAAACGGTCTGCCCGCTCGCGTCCTTGCCGGTGATCGAGAGCGTGTAGGAGCCGTCCGGCCACTGGTTCCCGCTGCTGTCGCGGCCGTCCCACACGAAGTTCTGCTGGCCGGGGTTCATCGTGTAGTTGCCGGTGTAGACCGTCTGGCCGGTGGAGTTGGTCACCGCCAGGGTCGCGGTCACCGGCTTCGGAACGTTGAACGACCAGGTGGCCTGCCCGTTGTTCAGCGCGGTGGTCTGCCCGTCGACCGCGACCGTCGCGCCGACGAAGGCAAGCGCGGTCGTGGACTGTGCGGTCTGCTCGATCTTCACCAGCGTCGCCAGTTGATCGTTCTGCTTCATCTGCTGCTCGACCTGCGCGAACTGCACGAGCTGCTGCGTGAACTGGTTCGTGTCGAGCGGATCGAGCGGGCTCTGGTTCTTGAGCTGCGTGGTGAGCAGTGTCAAAAACGTCTGGAAATTGTCGGCGATGGTCTTGGTGTCGACACCGGTCGAACTCGACGTGCCGCTCGTGCCCTTGGTGGTGGCGGAGATCTGTGGTGCGATCGAGGCAACGCTGGCCATCGGGGAAGTCCTCTAGATGCGAATATCGACGCCGCCGTCGAGGCGCGACCAGCGGCCGTAGCTGCTCTGCACGCTCTCGATCGGGGCAAGTTCGGCGTCCGGTACGACGACACGTGCGACCGGCGTCTGACGGTTATCATCGCGGCCGGCAAACTGCTGGTCGCGCAGCGAGAACTGGAGGCCGCCGTCGCCGGTTTTGAGACCGGCCTGCTGCAAGGCGCGCTCGAGCTCGGGTGCGTCGCGCCGAAGCAGGTCGAGCGTTGCGGACTTCTCGACCACCAGGTGGGACGTCACGTTGCCGCTCTTGTCCACGTCGAGCCGCACATCGATGCGCCCGAGGTCGGGCGGATCGAGCCTGATCTCGAACCGGTTGCTTCCGGATTGCGCGCGGGCCGCGATTTCGACCGCCAGGCCCGCGACCGGAACGGCGGCGGATGTCTCGGCGGTGGCGGCGGCACCGGTATGGGCGGCGGGCGCCGCGGGCGTCAGATGGCCGAGGCGATCGGACACGGGCGCCTGCAGGTTCGCGACTTGGGCGAGATCGGTTGCCGGCTTACCGCCCGCGCGCGGCGCGTCGCTTTCGTCCTCGCCCTTCAGCTTGGGGGATGCCTGGCCGGGTTTCTTGCCCGGCCCTTCGACTGCGTCGGCGGAAGCCGCATGGGCGTGGGGACGTTCGCCGCCAGCCTCGGCTGGCGCAACGCCCGTGGTTTTCCCATCAGCCCCAACCTCGCTCTGCGCCGCCGGCTTGGCAGCGTTCGAGTTAGCGTTCGAGTTCAGCGGCCGTAGCCGCGGCCGCCGCGGGTTTCCCGGTGGTCGCTTCATCAGCATCAACGTTGTCCGCCGAGCCCGCGGCGCCGGCGATCTCAACGTCCGCTTGCGCCAGCAGGCCGGTGGCGGCGCCCTTCCCTTTCGTCTCGCCGACGGGAGGCACAACGGCGTCGCTCTCCGGTCCGGGAACGTTCGCGCGATCCGCGGGCGGTGCAACGTCGATGGCAGGAACGACGAGACCGGCGACCACGTCGTTCGCGGCCACAGTATCGGCGTTCGTTGTCGCTTGCTCAGCGTCCTGCGCCAGATCCTTGTCTGGCTGATCCTTGTCGGTATCGGCGCCAGTGTCTGCGGCGGCCGTGGCGACCGGCGTGCCGGCATCAGGCGGCGACGTCTCCGGCGTGCGCGTCTCCCAATCCTTACCGGCCTCGTGTTCCGGCCGGGAATCCGGGCGAACCAGCCTGGGTCCCGTGGGATTGCGCAACGGAACCGTCGGATTGCGGGGCGTGATTTGTTCCTGGTCTGGCGCTGGCTGGCGACCGCTCGGATCGTCGAGCAACTCGGCAAACGGGCTCGGACGATCGGACGCCTGCGGACGGCTGGGTGCCGCCAAACCGAGGCGTTGAGACTGGATCATCGCTTCAGATGCAACGCGCGTCACGCTCGAACCTTTCGAATGCAAAACTATTGCCGTGGGCAGCTTTGCAATCCGCGGGCCAGCCCATCGGCAACCCCGTCGCGTGGAAAAATTGATTTTTGCCAGATACTTATGAGGACGTCGCGTGATCGCGATCAGAGCCCCCAGCGCGGCACGACTGGCGTTACCCGGCAAGACCTGCCGGGCGGCCGGGTCTTTTGATCCTATTCCAATCCGTAAGCCGCGCGCGGACCCATGCGGCCTGAGGCGGGCGTGCATATGTGAAGGCAAGCGTGTAGAACGCTTGCTGGAGGAGCGGCCCAAATCTCAATCAATGCCGCAGCGCTGATGCTCAATTCCCTCGACGTCGAAGGTACCCCGCAGCAGACCCGCGTCGTCGTCGCCATGTCCGGCGGCGTCGATTCGTCGGTCACGGCGGCGCTGCTCAAGGCCGAGGGCTATGACGTCGTCGGCGTGACCTTGCAACTTTACGACCACGGCGCCGCCACCCACCGCAAGGGCGCCTGCTGCGCCGGCCAGGACATTCACGACGCCCGCGCGGTCGCCGAGCGCATCGGCATTCCGCACTACGTGCTCGACTACGAGAGCCGCTTCAAGGAAACGGTGATCGACCGTTTCGCCGAAAGCTACGTGGCGGGCGAGACGCCGGTGCCGTGCGTCGACTGCAACATGGTGATCAAGTTCCGCGATCTGCTGTCGACCGCGCGCGAACTGGGCGCCAAGGTCTTGGCGACCGGCCACTACGTCGCGTCGCGTACGCTGCCGGGCGGTGGGCGCGCGCTCTACCGCGCGCGCGAGGAAGAGCGCGACCAGAGCTATTTCCTGTTCGCCACCACGCGCGAGCAGCTCGATCTGCTGCGGTTTCCGCTTGGCGAGCGCGGCAAGGCCGAGACCCGCGAGCTTGCGCGCCGCTTCGGCCTGCCGGTCGCCGACAAGCACGACAGCCAGGACATCTGCTTCGTGCCGTCGGGCCGCTACACCGAGGTGATCGAGCGGCTCAAGCCGGGCGCGGCCGAACCGGGCGACATCGTCGATAGCTCCGGCAAGGTGCTCGGGCACCACCAGGGCATCATTCATTTCACCGTCGGGCAGCGAAAGGGCCTCGGCATCGCGGCCGGCCATCCGCTCTATGTGGTGCGGCTCGATGCGCCTTCGCGCCGTGTCGTGGTTGGAACGCGAGATATGCTGCGGACGTTCCGCATGACGCTGCGCGAGGTGAACTGGCTGGGCGACGGCTCGCTCGAGCAAACGCTGGCCGACGACCGGCGCGAGGTGTTCGTGAAGGTGCGTTCCAGCCGGAAGCCGCAGCCCGCGTGGCTGTCGCGCACCGACGGACAGGTTGCGGTGGAGCTGATTGGCGGCGAGGACGGCGTTTCGCCCGGACAGGCCTGCGTGTTCTACGACGCGCCGCAGGGCCAGGCGCGCGTCCTGGGCGGCGGCTTCATCCAGAGCGCAATCGCAGCGCGCGAGGCGCCGGCCGGCCTGCAGCCCGCCGCCAGCCGCCTCGCGGGCTGATGATGGTTCGCTCAAATCGAGCAATAGTCTGCGCTCATTCCCGCGTAAGCCGGAATCCAGCTCCTTTCCCGATCGCGAAGGTCTGGGTCCCCACTTTCGCGGGGACGAGCGGAGTGCTTTGCGCTGATCTGCGATAGCGCGCGGGGCGGGGGGCACGATGGCTGCGGAACTCGACATCGGGACGATCGCCAAGGCGTATGCACGCTGGGCGCCGATCTACGATTTCGTATTCGGCGCGGTGTTCGATGCCGGCCGCAAGGCTTCGATCGCGGCGGCCGAGCGGATCGGCGGACGCATCCTCGACGTCGGCATCGGCACCGGCATCTCGCTCCCGGACTACGCGCGCACCAACCGCATCGTCGGCGTCGACTATTCCGAGCCGATGCTGCGCAAGGCGCACGCGCGCGTCGCCGAGCACAAGCTCGACCATGTCGAGACGCTGGCCGTGATGGACGCACAGCATCTCGGCTTTCCGGACGCGAGCTTCGACGTGGTGGTGGCGCAATACGTCATCACCGCGGTGCCCGATCCGGAGGCGACGCTTGACGAGTTCGTGCGCGTCACCAAACCAGGCGGCGAGATCATCCTGGTCAATCATCTCGGCGCCGAATCGGGCGCGCGCCGTCTGTTCGAGCAGGGCTTTGCTCCGCTGGCGCGGCGGCTCGGCTGGCGGCCGGAATTCCGCTGGGAACGGCTGGAGACATGGGCCGCGCGGCACGGCGGCGTGCGTGTGGTCGAGCGGCGCGCGATGCCGCCGCTCGGGCATTTCTCGCTGATCCGGTTCGAGCGCGTGAAGGCTCAGGCCGAACCGGCACGCCGCACCGCGTGACAGAAATCTTGCATCGCGTGAGCGACGAATCGCCGGACCGTCGTCCGCGCTTCAGGGTGCGGCGGTAGCCGCAAGGGCAAAGCAATCCGCCGAATGACTCAAAGCTGGGCGCGCAGCCCAAGCGCTAGGCGCTGCCGTGGTCAGACTTCGCCCGGGCCGTCTTCCATTTCGAACTGCTGCGCCAGGCTGATCCAGCGGTCGCGCAGCCGCTCGAACATCTCGGTTGCCTCGTCATCGAACGAATCTTCGGCCTTCTTTGCGCACGCCGCCGCCTTCTCCCACGCAACCTCGCTGGTGATGAAAGCCATGTCCTGCTCCGCAGCGTCTGAGGAAAGCCCGGCACTCAACTAGCAACAAGCAAAGACCGTTCCATGAACGAAACGCCGACGATAAGGCTCAAAACCCGACAACGCCGGAGACGCGAGGCCCGAAAAGGGTGAGAGCCCCGCTCGGGGGAAGCGGGGCTCTCTAGAGACGAGTCGCCTGGGGGTATCGGGGGGTGCAAGCGACCGTCTTGCTCCTGAGTCGCAATGTGTCGCCACTGCCTCAGGGCTACGCGGACCATAATCCTCTTTGGAGTTCGGGGCTATTCGGGCACCTTGCCGCATCCGGAAATGCTTAACGCGAGGTCGCGTTTCCGTTCGGCCAAGTCATAAGAACAAATCAGGAACTGCAAGTCAATGCGCATTCCCGCGCAACCGGCGGCGTGGTTAGCGTTGCGTTAACGGCCCGCCCGCTTGCCGGATCGTGGCGCATGGCTTATGTCCTGCCGAGCCAAAAGCAGGCACTTCTCACCACCGCGCGGACCCTTCCGAAGGAATGGCCGAGCCGTGGCCGAAGGGTTTCCGGACGGGGCTTCGACCCCTGAACAGGATGCGATTTGGCGGGGTAGCTCAGATGGTTAGAGCGGCGGAATCATAATCCGTAGGTCGGTGGTTCGATCCCACTCCCCGCTACCAATCTTCACCCCGCGGCATTCGTAATCCGATCCACCTCGGCGAGTTCGCCGGCCGAGAGCTGCCAGCCCGCCGCGCGGACGTTCGCTTCGACCTGCTCCGGGCTGGTCGCGCCGGCGATCACGCTCGTGACTTCCGGATGGCTCAGCAGCCAGCCGAACGCCAATTCGATCAGCGAGCGGCCCTGACGCGCGCTGAAATCGCTCAGCGCCTCGACCACGCGCCAGTTGCGTTCGGTGATGACGTCGGCGGCGTGGGCGGTGTTTCGGGCAAGCCGCGAGCCCGGCGGCATCGGCGCGCCGCGGGCGTACTTGCCGGTGAGCAGCCCGCTGGCGAGCGGAAAGTACGGCAACAGCCCGAGCCCGCGCGCCTTGATCATCGGCAGCAGCTCGCGCTCGATGTCGCGCTCCAGCAGGCTGTATTCGTCCTGGCAGCAGACGAAGGCCGTCAGGCCGCGCGCGCGGGCGGTGTCCTGCGCGGCGGCGAGCGCCTTTGCCGACAGGTTCGAGCAGCCGATGTAGCGCACCTTGCCCTGCTGCACGAGATCGTGCAGCGCCCGCAGGGTCTCTTCGATCGGCGTGTTCACGTCCGGCCGGTGCAGTTGATAGAGATCGATCCGGTCCGTGCGCAGCCGCGCGAGGCTCGCCTCGACCGCCCGCATGATGTAGCCGCGCGAGGCGCCCTTGAGCAGGCCGGCGTCGTCCATCTGCAGGCCGAACTTGGTCGCCAGCACGATGTCGTTACGCCGCGCCCCGAGAATCTGTCCGAGCGCCTCCTCCGACCCGCCGCGGTTGCCGTAGCTGTCGGCAGTGTCGATCAGGGTGATGCCGAGGTCGAGCGCCTTGTGCACGACGGCGCGCGCGGCGGCGAGATCGATGCGGCCGCCGAAATTGTTGCCGCCGAGGCCGACGACCGAAACCACAAGATCGCTGTTGCCCAGCCTACGGGTCTGCATGTCACCAAATTGCCAAGGCCATCAGGCCGCAACGCACTAATCCGAATTTTGCTCCACCGGGCGACGCAATGTCGCGCCTCGGCGCGCGCGTCTCCATCTCACGACGCGACCGAGACGATCCGGCCGCCGCGCGCCAATTCGACGATGGCGTCGAACACCGCCATGCCGTGCAGCACCTCCGAGATCGGCACCGGATAAGGCGTACGGTCGCGGATCGAATGCGCGAACGCCTCCATCTCCGCCTGCAGCATGTCGAAGGCAGGATGTTCCGTAATCTCGTCGGGCGGCGCAGTGACCACGCCGGTCGGCGGCACGTCCGAGGTCGGCACGAAGCGCACGGTTTGCAGGTTGGGCTTGGAGATTTCGGCAAGGCCCTTGCTGCCATAGAGCGTGAAGCAGAAATTCGTCGCGGTGGCGACCGAGCAGAAGATGAGCCCGGTCGCGCCGCTCTCGAAGTGCAGCATGACGGTGGTGGTATCGTCGGAGGGCCCCGGAATATTGCGCGCGGTGACGCAGTACACGTCGCGCACGCGGCCGGCGAACTCGATCATGTGATCGAGCGAATGCACCCCTACCGCGGTGAGCGCGCCGCCGGGCGCCTCCTCGGGCGCGGCCCGCCAGTTGCCGGCGGGAATGAACTGGCCGGTCGAAGTGGTGTGCTGCGCCACCATCGAGAGCACCTTGCCGAGCCGGCCATCGGCGAGGCGCCGGCGCACGTCCACCACCGAGGGATGGAACCGGCGGCAGAAGCCGACCGCCAGCACGACGCCGGCCTTCTCGGCGTTCGCCACTGCGGAGCGCGCACTCGGATAGTCGAGCGTAATCGGCTTCTCGACGTGGATGTGCTTGCCGGCGGCAGCGGCCTGGCGCACCTGCGTTTCGTGCTGGCTGTGCGGGGTCGCGAGCACGACCGCGTCGATGTTGGGATCGGCGAGAATTTGCTCGTAACTGTCGGCAAGCGGGAGGTTCTTCTCGCGGCAGAAGTCTTCCGCACTCGCGCGCGTACGCGTGTAGGCGCGTGTGAACTGAATGACGTCGCTCTTGTCCTGCACGGCATTGACGAGCGAGCGCCCCCAGCGCCCGAGCCCGATGATGGCTGCTTTAACCGTCATGGTTTGCAATCTCCGCCGTCATGCCCGGCCCTGGGCCGGGCATCCACGTCTTGCTTTGTGCCGCGTGAAAAAGACGTGGATGGCCGGGACGAGCCCGGCCATGACGAGCAAGGTCCGCGATCATTGCATTCTCTACCTCGCCGGAATAACCGGCAGCAGCACGTAGGGTGCCATGCCGGCGTCGAAGTGCAGCGTGTTGGTGCCGCCGAAGGTCGCCGGCGGGCGGTCGTGCGGATTGGTGTGCGTGAACGGCCCGACCCCTTTCATCGGATAAGGCGCGTGCGGCAGCGCTGCGTCGGTACCGTCGTATTCGTAGTCCTTGCCGCGCACCGAGAGCGCAATGCGGTAGCCCGGCGGCACCACGATCGAGGTCGGCCAGATCTCGACATCGACCTCGGCCGGTTTGCCGGGCGTGAGCGGCCACTCCTCGTCGTGCGTGTGCCACGGCCGGTAGGACAGCGTCTCGTTCGGGTCAAGCTTGCGATGCGACGCGCGTAGCCAGCCGAGTCCCACCGGCACGCGCGGATCGTTCGAGCCGACGAACACCACCTCTTTGCCCTGCGGATCGAACACGCGCAGCACCAGAAACAGGTCGGCGTCGGTGGTGTCGGAGGAGACAAACAGTTTCGCCGCCACCGGCCCGGTGATCTCCATCTCGTTTGTCAGCGGCGGCGTCGAGAAGGTCAGGCCATCGCCGGTGGTCGCGTAGGGCCGCGTGGCTGTCGCGGTTGCGGGCTCCGCGCGCAGGCCGAGGTCGGGATGCAGATGGAATTTGGTCCATTGCGTGCGCGCGAGCGGCCATTCGCTCTCGGCGCGCGGCACGAATTTCTCGTCCGGATGGCGGACGTTGAGCAGCACCTTCGGCTGGTTCTCCCAGCCGTTGTCCGCGCCCTTGAGGAAATGATCGAAGAAGCGCTTCTGCATGTCCTGGCCGTATTTTGCGTAGAACAGCGTGAAGTGCGTGTCGCCGTGCACCTCGAGCCACTTCTGCTCGGAGCCTGCACGCAGATATCCCTCGAAATTGCCGCGCGGATGCAGCCCCATGCCGCCCCAGTTGGCGGCCGAGAGAAGCGGCGTGTCGATGTCCTCGAACTTCGGCAGCCGCTGGCGGTAATAGTCGTCGATCAGCCGGTGGCGCAGCGCTTCGCCGTCGCAATCGGCGCGATTGCGCTTGAGCTCGTCCTCCGGCAGCGTCGCCGGTCCGGCGACCGGCTCGCCGGTCACGGCACTCTTGAAGCCGCGCTCGCCGACACCGTGCTGCACCGCCGTCACCTGGCGCGGATACCAGCTCGCGAAGAAATCGCTGAGGATGCCGCCGTGCCGGCAGAGCTCGCGATAGTAGTCGGACGACCCCTCCCAGATCGAGATCGCCGCGAGATGCTTGGGGCGCAGCGGCGCCGCCTGCCACTGGTTCATCGAGTAGTACGAGATGCCGTGCAGGCCGACCTTGCCGTTCGACCACGGCTGGGTGCCGGCCCAGTCGACGCATTGCGCGATGTCCTGAGCTTCGCGCGCCGACCACACGTCGAGATGGCCGGGTGAACGGCCCGCGCCCCGCGAATCCACCCGCACCAGCACGTAGCCTTCCGGCACCCATTTCTCCGGATCGAACAGCTCCCAGTTCTGGTACTTGTTGCTGGAGCCTTCGAGCACATCGGGCGCGGCCTTGGTGATGCGCAGCCACGCGCTCTTGTAGCCCTCCTGCATGGCAAGCCCCTTGGCGTAGGGGCCGTAGCTCAGGATCACCGGGTACTTGCCGTCGGCGACCGGCCGGAACACGTCGGCGCGCAGGACGATGCCGTCGTCCATCGCGATCGGCGCGTCCCAGTCGATCTGCATGCCGTCGCGAACTTCGGATGTCATGTGATTGTGCTGCGGGAGAACAGAGAGGAAAGCTGGTGCAAACGCTAGCATCGAACGCGTCCGGCAAGAAGGGCATCGAGGTCCTCAACCATGCCTCGGCGGCGGGGGCTTTGCGCGCCGCGGACGGCATGCTTCAATCGCCGCGAAATCCTACCCGCATCCGCACAAACTCCCGGCCCATCGAACCCATCATGACCCAGAGCTTCGACACCATCATCGTGGGCGGGGGCGCGGCGGGCTGCGTGCTCGCCAATCGGCTCTCGGCGGTATCGAGCCGGAACGTGCTGCTGCTCGAAGCCGGCACGGACATGCTGCCGGGCCAGGAGCCGGCCGACGTGCTCGATACCTACGCCACCTCCTATTACAACGACGCGTATTTCTGGCCCGGCCTGAAGGTGCACTGGCGGCGCAAGGACAACTCGCCGCTCACCGGCTTTTCGCAGGGCCGCGTCATCGGCGGCGGCTCGTCCGTCATGGGCATGGTGGCGTATCGCGGCTCGCCCGACGACTACGCCGAATGGGAGGCATCGGGCGCCAAGGGCTGGGGCTGGAACGACGTGCTGCCGTTCTACCGCAAGCTCGAACACGACATGGATTTCGGCGGCGATCAGCATGGCAAGGACGGCCCGGTGCCGGTCCGCCGCATCTCACCGAAGGACTGGGCGCCGCTGTCGAAGGCCGTGCATGTCTACGCGCAGGAGCACCAGATCCCGTTCATCGCCGACATGAACACGGACTTCCGCGACGGCTACGGCGCGGTGCCGATGAGCAACTGGCCGGATAAGCGCGCCTCGGCGGCGATCTGCTATCTCGACGCCGCGGTGCGCGCGCGGAAGAACCTCACGATCGTCAGCGGCGCGCATGCCACTGCGCTGAAATTCGATGGCAAGCGCGCGACCGGCGTCACCGTCAGGATCGGCGGCGAGCAGAAAGAATTTTCCGCGCGCGAGATCATCCTCTCGATGGGCGGCATCCATTCGCCGGCCTTCCTCCTGCGCATGGGCATCGGGCCGGCGCGCCATCTGCGCGAACACGGCATCGAGGTGCGCGCCGACCTGCCGGGCGTCGGCGAGAACCTCTCGAACCACGCCATCGTGTTCGTCGGCCTGTTGCAGAACCGCGGCGCGCGACAGCCGGAGTCGCTGCGTCCGCATCCGATGACGGCGTTCCGCTACTCCTCCGGTCTGCCGGGCGCGCCGCCGCTCGACATGTATATCAACGTGCAGTGCAAGACCTCGTGGAGCCCGCTCGGCTTCCAGGTCGCCAACCTCGCGCCCACCCTGCTCAAGCCGATGGCGCGCGGCCGCGTGTCGCTTGCAGGGCGCCGACGCGCCGCCGCTGGTCGAATTCAATTTCACCGGCCACGACCTCGACCTGAAGCGCTTCATGCAGGGCTTCCGCCGCGCCGTCGACGTGCTGGCACACGAGAAGGTGCGCGCCATGAGCAGCGTCACCTTCCCGGTGAAGTTCAACGACCGGCTGCGGCGGCTCAACCGCATCAACACCAAGAACAAGGTGCAGAGCGCCGTCATCGCCAAGCTGATCGACCTCGTGCCCGCCGCTCGCCGGCCCGATCTTCTCGACGCTCGCCGACCGGCGCGTCGATCTCGCTGAGCTCGTTGAAGATGACGACGCACTCGCCGAGCACATTCGCGAGAACGTCGCCGGCACGTTCCATCCGGTCGGCACCTGCCGCATGAGCGCGACGGACGACCGTGACGCGGTGACCGACACCACCGGCCGAGTGCGCGGCTTCGAAGGCCTGCGCGTGGTCGATGCCTCGCTGATGCCGACCGCGCCGCGCGGCAACACCAACATCCCGACCATCATGCTGGCCGAGAAGATTTCCGCCGCCATCAACGCGCGCGTGTCTTAGTCTCCCGGAGCCATACCGGCCGATCGGTCGCGCTTCATCGCGGAGCCGGTTGCGGAAGGTCCTTAAGGGATTTGCCAAAAACACCAAGCGTAATCGCCCGAGCCACGTATTGGGCGAGGCACTCGTATCCGCCTTCAACCTTCTGAATATCATCCGGCAGGGACCCGGGATCGGTGTGGTCGGCCTGCGCGATCAGCTCCATGGCTTCATAGCGGCGCACGATGATGACGTTCTCCTGCGCGGCAATCTTTCGCAGCAGGAGTCGCACTGCCTTGTAATTTTCGTCCTGTGCCATGGGCTGCACGAACTGCAATCCCACCAGCACGACATCAACATTGTGACTCTTCAGCCAGCGAATTGTGTCGGTGACGGTCGTCTCAAGCTGCTCAAGCGGCACATAAGCGAGTGCATCGTTCGTTCCGATCTGCCACAGCACCAGATCGGGCTCCGAAAGAGCAACCTCATTTCTGATTCGGATTGCCGCATTGGCGGCGAGTTCGCCGGAAACGCCGCGATTGATGACGACGACGTCGAGCCCTTTGTTTGCCTGCTCAAGCAGCTTCTCGATCTGCCCGACGTGGCTGCCAGACCTGCGGCGGCCGGCCGAAGCGCCGATCGCCAGGATCCGTACCACCTTTCGTTCCTTCAGCGCGGCGGCGACGTTCGGGAGCGGGTGTTCGGTTGCGACCGCAAGGTCGCCGATCTGACAAGCTTTGGTCAGCGGGGCCGGCGCCGGCTCCTGTGCGCGCACGGGTGCTTGGCCGGCGTTGCAAAGCAATCCGGTCAGGACGAGGGCAAACTTGCACCCACGGAAGGTTTGCGTGCGCGTTCGCGCCATTCTGACAACCATGCGGTCAAAGCCATAATTGCAATCCCGAGAACTACCACAGCCACATCTACGCCGAAATAGCCGCGATACACAAAGCGGATGATCTGGCTGGCAAGGCTCAGCAGGGAGCCGACACAGAAGACCTGCAAAGAATTCCGCCCGAGCATCGACAGGAACGCCACCAGCCGAGGCACGGCTTTATTGATGTACGGGAAGGCCACGGAGAACACCGCGACCAGGCTGAGGAACTGAATGAGCCTGATCGGCGTCATGTACGTCTTGTCGAGGATGAAGAAGAGCCGCGGCTGCGGCATCTTTGTCGGGTCATGCCACCAGTTGTTCCACTGGATGAAGAATACGCCGATGACGATCACGAGTCCGAGTACGCGAATGGGCACAATGTGACGCCGGACGAAAGCGCCCAGGCCCTCATCCTTGGCCAGAACGAAGCCCAGGACGAAGACCAACTGCCAAGCGAGCGGGTTAAAGAACCATTGGCCCTCGACCGGCCAAGTCGGCATCGGAATGGGGACTGCGAGCGTAACGCAGTACAGCACGACGGAGAGCACCAACACCCATTGCGGAGCAACTCGATGGATCACCGCAATGCAGGGCGCGAATAACATAAGCACGACATAAAGCGGCAAAATGTCGAAATAGCCGAGCTGGTGCGTAATGAGCGCAAGGCCGATGTGCGTCGGAATCGGATCGTAGAACACGGGGGCGGCGTTATTCCATTCAAGCAATAGCGGATTGGCCAAGATGATGGCGGACGCCGCCAGCATCGCGATCGCCAGCATCGCGATGAACACCTGCACCACATAGATTTGCAATGCGCGCCCGCCAAGACGGAAAACGACAAGTTGGGTCGGCATCTGCCGATCACCAGATCCCATCAACAACCGCACCGACCAACCGGCCAAAAACACGAACAGATCGGCCGAATCCGACAGAGAAAAACGAGCGTGAGTAAAGTTGCTGAAATAGATGCCGGGGATATGATTGATAAAGATCGAGACGAGCGCAAACCCGCGCCAGAAATCGACGGCATTGACTGGGCGCGGCATCGATGAGCTCCCTTAGCCGGTGCATCCCGGGTGGTTTCAGTCTATTATCTCAGAACAGGCCCGCGGACCCGATGTTCCGCCGACCACGTACGGCCGCCAGCACGTCCGGGTTCACCACGTTGATCGGCGTGCCGGCCGCGTAGGCGACGATCTGGTCGAAGATGTCGACGAACTGAATTTCGTATTCGTCGCGCGACACGTAGCCGAGGTGCGGCGTGCACACGACGTTCGGCATGTTGAGCAGCGGATGGCTCACGTCGCGCATCGGCTCGTCCTCGAACACATCGACCGCCGCCATGCCGGGCCGGCCGGCGCGTAGCGCATTCGACCAGCGCGCCCGGTTCGATCAGCGGCGCGCGGCTGGTGTTGACCAGGAGCGCCGTCGGTTTCATGCGCGCGAGATCGGCGGCTTTGACGATGTGGCGCGTCGCCTCGACCAGCCGCATGTGCAGCGTGATGATGTCGCAGGTCTCGAAGAACTCCGCCTTGCTGCGCGCGGTGGCGTAGCCGTCGGCGCGCGCCTGCGCCAAGGTCGCTTCGCGCGCCCAGACCAGCACGTTCATGCCGAACGCCTTGCCGTAGCCCGCGACCACGCTGCCGATGCGGCCGTAGCCGTAGATGCCGAGCGTCTTGTCGCGGATCGTCGTGCCCACGCCCATCTGCCAGTTGCCGGCCTTGAGCGAGGCCATCTGCTGCGGAATCTGCCGCATGGCGGCGAGGATCAGCCCCCAGGTCATCTCGGCCGTGGCGTAGGACGGCGTGCCGGGATGCTGGCTCGACGACACGATCGATGCCGAGCCGCGTGCAGGTGTCGATGTCGATATGCGGATAGACGCTGCGCTGGCTGATGAGCTTGAGGCTTGGGCAGTCGCTCAAGCAGCGGCGTCCTGATCTTGGTGCGCTCGCGGATCAGCACCAGCACCTCGGTATCCTTCAGCCGCTCCGCCAGCGCATCGACGTCCTGAACGTGGTCGTTGAAGACCGTCACCGCGTGGCCGTCGAGCTTCTTGAAGCAGGCCAGCGTCCGCACGGTGTCGAAATAGTCGTCGAGGATCGAAATCTTCATCCGTGTATCCCTCCCGCGGTCGCCCGCGCTTAGCTCTGGCGCCAGCAAAGGGCAAGTCCGCGCTGCTTCGCCGCAAGCGACCCAAGGCCCGCGCAAATGGACCTTGCGGCGCTGGCAGGATAGCGTGCGGAAAAAATATGTCCTCGGGAGGAACGCAATGAACAAGCCGCTCATGACGATCGCGCTCGCGGGCGCGCTGCTGGCGGCCCTCGCGGCGCCCGCCCCGGCGCAGGAGTGGCCGCAGAAGACGATCCGCATCATCGTCGCGTTCGGACCGGGCGGCGGCAGCGACATTGTCTCGCGCATCATCGGCCAGTCGCTGTCGGAAAAGCTCGGCCAGCCGGTGGTGATCGAGAACAAGCCGGGCGCCGGCGGCACGCTCGGCAACGAGGTCGTCGCCCGCGCCGACAAGGACGGCTACACCATCGGCATCATGACGGCCGGTCAGATCATCGCGGCGGTCATGAACAAGGGCCTGCGCTACGATACGCTCACCGCATTCGATCCGATCGCGCAGGTGGCGACCGCCGGCCTCCTGATGACCACGCGGCCGGACTTTCCGGCGAACGACGTGAAAGAACTGGTCGCGCTCGCCAAGGCCAGCCCCGGCAAGTACACGTTCGGCACCGCGGGTTTCGGCGCGACCCAGCACCTCGCGGCCGAGATGTTCAAGCAGGTGGCCGGCATCAACATGCTGCACGTGCCGTTCCGCACCTCGCCCGAGACCATCACGGCGGTGCTCGGCAAGCAGATCGACGTGATCATCGACACGGTCTCCGCCGTGCTCGGGCAGGTGCAGTCCGGCCAGCTCAAGGCGCTCGCGGTCACCGGCAAGGACCGCTTCCCGGCGGTACCGAACGTACCGGCGGCGATCGAATCGGGCGTGCTGCCCGGCTATGACGTCACCACCTGGTACGGCTTCTTTGCGCCGCGCGGCACTCCACCGGCGGTGATCGCCAAGCTCAACAAGCTGATGAACGAGATCATCGCCGAACCCTTGGTGCGCGAGCGCCTGACCAAGGCCGGCGTGGTGGTCAAAGGTTCGACGGCGGAGGCATTCGGCCAATTCATGGCCGACGAATACACGCGCTGGGACAAGGTACGCGAAGCCGCCGGCCTCGCCCGGCAATAGGGTTCGTTAGCGTTTCATCGCAGCCAGTCCCACAGCGTTCCGGCCGGCAACTGCGCACCGAGCCAGTAGACGAACAGCAACTGGCAGCCCGCGACCGTGCCGGCGGTCAGCGCCAGCGTGGCGCGCCAGGAATAGCGCTCCGCCACGCGCAGGATGAACACGACCGTGATCGCGGTCGCGACGATGAAGCCGAGCACCTCGAGCGTGCCGGCATAGAACACCAGTGCGCCGAGATAGGCCCCGACCCGCAGCAGCGCGGCGCGGTCGATGCCGGACGCCACATGCGGCTCGTTGCGCTTCATCCGGTCCTGCACGAGACCGGCGGCGCCGAGCAGCAGCATGCCGAGCGACATCAGGAAGGGAAACAATCCCTCTCCCGGCGAATTCTTCCGCCAGAGTCCCAGCCGTAACGAGATGACGAGCGCCACGAGGCCGACGGCCGCGAGCACCGCATGACCGATGAGCCGTCCGCGCGGTGACGGGGTGGTCGATTGGTCGCTCACCCCGCGCGCCCGGCGCTACTGGGTGAGGCCGAACTTCTTGACCGTCTCGGCGTTGCGCACCGAGTCGGCCTCGAACATCGCCTTGAAGTCGGCCTCCGGCAGATAGCGCGCCGTGGCGTTGAGCTTTTCACTCGCCGACTTGTAGCCTTCGCTCGCGACCGCCTCCGCGCACGCCTTCTGCAGGCGCGCCACCACCGCGTCGGGCGTCTTGGCCGGAACCACGATGCCGCCGGCGCTGAACGCCTCCGCCGGATAGCCAAGCTCGGTCATGGTCGGAACGTCGGGCAGTGCCGCGATGCGCGTCTTCGACAGCGCGGCGAGCACGCGCAGATTGTTGGCCTTGGCGACCGCCGGCGATTCCGCCATCGCCATGACGGTACCGGCCTGCATCGCCTGCCCCATCGGCCCGGCGCCGGTGAACGGCACATGCACGCCTTCGGCCTTGATCGCGGTCAGCACCGCCAGGATGCCGAGATGCGGCTGCGTGCCCGGCCCGGGCGAGGAATAGATCAGGTTGTCGTTCTTCGCCTTCGTGAAGGCCACGAACTCCGCGAAGTTCGAGAACGGTGCCTTGGTCGAGGCCATCAGCACGTACGGCACGTCGTATGTCAGGCAGACATAGCGGAAGCTGTTCAACCCATAGGGCAGCTTCTGGATGTGCGGTTGCGCGGTGATCGGGTTGTTCGGCGTGAGCCCGATGGTGTAGCCGTCGGGCCGGGCGTTCGACACCTCGATGTCGCCGATGGTGCCGCCGGCGCCGCCCTTGTTGACCACCACCACCGACTGGCCGAGCGCCTTGGCAAGCTCGGGCTGCAGCGCGCGCGCCATCAGGTCGGTGTTGCCGCCCGGCGGGAACGGAATGACCATGTTGACCGCCCGGGTGGGATATTCCTGGGCGGCGGCCGGCGCGACAGCGAGCGCGCCGGCAAGCGCGATCGTCGCCAAGATCGAATATGGGCGCATGTTGTCCTCCGGCCGGTCGGCGTTGCGACCCGTTGCGCTTCCCGCGCATGAATGCGGACGGTCGCCCATCGCTGCCGCAAAGACAAGCCGGTCCCAATCCATCGCGGCTGCCGGTGTGCAGATGTGGCCTGCGTACCGAGACATGGATTTGCGACCGGCAGACTGTTAACCCTCGCCAACACATGCACGGAACAACTGCGCTTCAGCGGATGCCGAAGGGGCTCGTGGCTGCGCTCGCGATCGCGGGCACGGTCGCCGCCGGCATCGCGGGCGGCTTCACGGCACGCCTCGCGCACTGCCGCTGCCGTGGCTGCTCGGCTCACTGTTCACCATCATGGCGCTGTCGCTCGCGGGCGTGCCGATCCGGCTGATCCCGTGTGGCCGCGCGGCGGGCACCATCGTGGTCGGCGCCTCGACCGGTTTGCAGTTCAGTGCGTCGGTGTTCGCCAAGCTCGTGACGCTCTTGCCGCTGATGATCGGCGCCGCCTTCGTCTCGACGCTGCTCGGCGCGATCGGCGGGCTGATCTTCATGCGGCTCACCGGGGTCGACCGCAGCACGGCATTCTTCGCAACCGTGCCGGGCGGCGTGGTCGAGACCACGACGCTCGCGCCGCACTATGGCGCGCAGCTCGAGCCGATCATGGTGGCGCAGACCACGCGGGTCGCGCTGATCGTGATGTTCGCGCCCTTCCTGGTGATCTCGTTCACCAAGAGCGGCGGAACGAACCCGCTGCTCACCATTCCGGTTGCACCGCTCGTGCCGATCCTTGCCCTGCTCGCAGTGTCGGGCGTCATGGGCGCGCTACTCTCGCGCACACGCTCGCCCAGCGCCTTCCTGCTGCCGCCGCTGTTTCTGGCCGCGACTGTGCGCCGGGCTCGGCTGGATCGAAGGGCGGATACCGGACCTGCTGCTGATCGCGGCGCAGATCGTGATCGGCGGGTCGTTGGGCGCGCAATTCCGGCCCGAATTCCTGACGCGGTTATTCGGGCTGCTGCGCGCGGCCTGCGTGACGCTGTTGTTCTCGGCCGGCTCGATGGCGCTGCTCGGCGGGGCCATCGCCTGGGCGATCGGCTATTCGGTGCCCACCATGATCCTCGCCATGGCGCCCGCCGGACTTGCCGAGATGGTGCTCACCGGCAAATTGCTCGGTCTCGATGCCACCGTGATCACCGGCTTCCAGTTGACGCGCATCGTCATCGTGCTGATCTGGTGCCGGACCGCGCTCATCCTGTTCGAACGGCTTGCCGACTGGACGTTCGGTAAGAAGTAGTCGGTGAATTCATGCGCTGCAAAATCGTTCCCGCACCGGCTGACTGACCCACGCCGATCCGATACGCTGCATAGCGTTCGGCGTGGAGCTAAATCCAACCAACAGCCGACAGGGGGTAGACCTATGGCCGATCGAGCTTGGTACGTCGCTGTCAATGGCAATCGTGAAGGCCCATTCTCGGACGCGCAGATTCGCGACCGGATCGCGCGCGGACAGGTGATTTCGGACACGCTGGTGTGGGCCGAGCCAATGACCGCCTGGACCAAGGCGGGCGACGTGCCTGGACTCGTCCCCGCGGCGCGACGCGCAATGCCGCCGATGCCGGGCGCGGGCGGCGCGCTCGCGACGGGGGGCGCTTCAGGAGATGCGCTCGCCGCCGACGTCGGCACGTGGGGATTGTTCGGCCGCGCGCTGCTGGTGCTGATCAGCGATATTGTGATCATCCCGCTCCCGTGGGTGATGCCCGCGTTCTATCGCTGGTTCATCGAACGTATCCGCCTGCCCAACGGCAAGGCGGTGTCGTTCTCCGGCAAGCCCGGCGATATCTGGTACATCTTTATACTGAGCGCGCTGTGCGGCTGGCTGGGGCAAGTCCACTACGCCGTTCCGTTGCTGATAATCCCTCTTACGTCGTGGTTCTCGCTGATCATCCTGCGCTGGGTGTTTGCCAACATCATCTGGGAAGGCCGCCGCACTCCGCTCCAGTTCACCGGCACGTATTGGCAACTGCTCGGCTGGACCCTGCTGAGCATTGTGTCGATTATCACGATCATCGGCTGGGCCTGGGTGTTCACCGCGATGGGCCGCTGGGTGGCGCGCAACGTTCAGGGCTCGAGCATGCAGTTGAGCTTCGAGGCCAGCGGCTGGAGCCAGCTATGGCGCGCTGTCCTGTTCTTCCTCTCGTGCATCTTGTTGATTCCGATCCCGTGGACCTTCCGTTGGTACACGCGGTGGCTGATTTCGCAGTTCCATCTCACCAGCCGCGTCTAGGCGAACAGTCGCAGCGCGGCGCAACAAGCGCGGTCCCGCGTTTTCGGCGCGAGGCGCAGTGAAGCGCTGTGCCCGGAGGTGAGACGTTGCAGCCTTGCCGGGCTATGCTAGAGAGGCGGCGAAACCGGCGGCAGATCAAGTGGAAGGTACAGGCGAATGGCAGCGAACAAGCAGAAGGTCGGCTGGATCGGCATGGGCCGCATGGGCTACCCCATGGCGGAACGCCTCCTCAAGGCCGGCTACGACGTGTCCATCTGGAACCGCACGCGCTCGAAGGCCGAGCCGCTCGCCGCCAAGGGCGCCAAGATCGTCGACAACCTGATGGAGTTGAAGGACGTCGACGTGCTGTTCTCGATCGTCGCGACCGGCAAGGACGTCGACCAGGTCTATTTCGGCAAGAACAGCGTCACCGGCCACGGCGGCAAGATCCCGAAAATCTTCGTCGACTGCTCCAGCATCGCGGTCGAAGAGTCGGCCGCGATCCGCGACAAGCTCAAGCAGCTCGGCTCGGAGTTCGTCGCCGCGCCGGTCTCCGGGAACGCCAAGGTGATCAAGGCCGGCAAGCTCTCCGCCGTCGTCTCGGGACCGGAGGCCGCCTGCAAGACGGTCACACCGATGATCGAGGTATTCGCACCCAAGGGCGTGTCCTATGTGGGCGACGGCGAATTGGCGCGCATCTGCAAGATCGCGCACAACGTCATGCTCGGCGTGGTGATCGAGAACCTGATCGAGATCACGCTGCTCGCCAACAAGATGGGCGTGCCGCGCCACGCCTTCCTCTCCTTCATGAACAACGGCGTCATGGGCTCGATGTTCACCGCCTACAAGTCGCCGGCGCTGGTCAACCTCGACTGGACCACGACCTTCACGCCGGAATTGCTGCGCAAGGACCTCGACCTCGGTCTGGCTCTCGGCCGCGAATGGGACGTGCCCATGCCGGTGACGGCGGCGACGCGGGAAGTCCTGCAGGCCCATATCGGCGCCGCGATGCTCAAACCCGACGGGAAGGAATATCTGGAGAAGGATTTCGCGACGCTGATGGAGAGCATGGCGACCGCCTCCGGCATGAAGCTCGAAAGCGAAAACAAGAACGTGCCGTCCGGGTTGGAGTGATAAACTCCGGTGTCATCGCCCGGCTTGACCGGGCGATCCAGTTATCGCGAAATCCAGCTACTGGATGCCTGCTTGCGCGGGCATGACAAGCGAGCCGAGGGAGGACCAACGTGCTCTCTGCCGAAAAAAACAAGCTGCTCACGCAAGTAGGTCCCGGCACACCGATGGGTGAGTACCTGCGCCGCTACTGGCAGCCGATCGGTGGCGCGAGCGAACTCGACGACAATCCGATCAAGGCCATCCGCCTCATGGGCGAGGACCTGGTGCTCTACAAGGACCAGGGCGGGCGCTTTGGCCTCGTCGACCGCCACTGCCCGCACCGTCGCGCCGATCTCTTGTATGGCTTCGTCGAGGAGACCGGCATCCGCTGCAACTACCACGGCTGGCTGATGGACGAGGCCGGGCGTGTCATCGAGCAGCCCTACGACGACACCGTCAACCCGAACTCGCGCGCCAAAGAACGCTGCTCGACCAAAGCCTACCCGGTGAAGGAATGCGCCGGGCTCTTGTTTGCCTATATGGGGCCGCAGCCGGTGCCCGAGCTTCCGGTCTGGGAGCCGTTCACCTGGGAGAATGGCTTCCGCGAGATCGTGCTCTCCGACATCCCCTGCAACTGGTTCCAGTGCCAGGAGAACTCCTGCGATCCGGTGCATTTCGAATGGATGCACGACAACTGGTCGCTGCGTCTCAAGGGCCAGAACGGGCCGTACGCCGCCAAGCACCTCAAGCTCAAGTTCGAGGAGTTCGACCACGGCTTCATCTACAAGCGCACGCGGGAGAACCAGAGCGAGACCGACGCCTATTGGACCGTGGGCCGGGTCGCGCTGTGGCCGAACGGTTTCTATCTCGGCAATCACTTCGAATGGCGCGTGCCGATCGACGACGAGAACACGCTCTCGGTCGCCTGGTTCTTCATGCGGGTGCCGAAGGGCCGCGAGCCCTACGTGCAGGGCAAGGTGCCGACCTGGTGGAGCCCGATCAAGGACGATAGCGGCCGCTGGATTTCGAGCCACGTCATCAACCAGGATATCATCGCCTGGGTCGGGCAAGGCCGCATCGCCGACCGCAGCAAGGAGACGCTGGCCGCCAGCGATCTCGGCATCGCGATGATCCGCAAGCGCTTCTTCGACGACATCGACGCCATGGAGCGCGGCGAGGAGCCAAAGGGCGTGATCCGCAGCGCGAATGTCGCGCGCTGCGTCGACCTGCCCTACTTTCAGAAGCGGGAAAGCGTCGAAGGCATTCCGCTCGAGGACTTCAAGAAATATCCGCTGCTCCAGACGCGCCTCAAGGGATTCCGCCATTGCTACGGGCAGCCGCCGGAGGTCTGGCGCGCGTTCCAGGAGGCGATGGGCATCGCAACGTAGCGGCGATATCCTTCCCAGCAGCGCCTCGGGCGCGGCCGCGGGTGAGCGCAATGGACCTCCTGCATGCGATCGCGCTCGGATTTGCCACCGCGCTGACCTGGCAGAACCTGATCTATTGCTTCATCGGCGTATTCGTCGGCACCGTGATCGGCGTGCTGCCGGGCTTGGGCCCGGTGCCGACGATCTCGCTCCTGCTGCCGTTCTCCTTCACGATGAACGTCGCGTCGGCCGTCATCCTGATGGCCGGCATCTTCTATGGCGCGCAGTATGGCGGCTCGATCACCGCGATCCTGGTGCGCATTCCCGGCGAAGCCTCCTCGGTGGTGACGTGCCTCGACGGCTATGCGATGGCCCGGCAGGGCCGCGCCGGCGCGGCGCTCGGCATCGCGGCCTTCGGCTCGTTCATCGCCGGCGTTCTGGTCACGGGAGCGCTGTTCGTGATCGGGCCCGCGCTCGCGAGCTTCGCGCTCGCGTTCGGGCCGGCGGAATACACCGCGCTGGTGCTGCTGGGGTTGCTGCTGGTGACGCAGCTTTCGTCCGGCTCGCAGATCGACGCGCTGCTGATGGTGGCGTTCGGGCTGTTGTTGAGCACGGTCGGCAAGGACCCGATCTACGGCGCCGAGCGCTTCACCTTCGGCATCTTCTCGCTGTTCGACGGCCTCAACATCGCGCTCCTGGCCATGGGCGTGTTCGGCGTCGCCGAACTCCTGATCATGGCGGAAGGCGGCAGCGCCGCCGCGCAGCCGGTGGTGCAGCCCAAGCGACTCGTCGATTTGCTGCCGAACCGCGCCGACTGGCGCGCGAGCGGCTGGCCGATCCTGCGCGGGACGACGCTCGGCTTCTTCCTCGGGCTTCTCCCGGGCGGCGGCGCGACGCTGTCGTCGTTCAGTTCCTACGTGCTGGAGCGCAGGCTCGCGAAACATCCTGAGCGCTTCGGCCAGGGCGCGATCGAAGGCGTCGCCGGGCCGGAATCGGCGAACAACGCGGCGGCGCAGTCGTCGTTCGTGCCGCTGCTCAGCCTCGGCATCCCGGCCAACGCCGTGATGGGCGTCATTCTCGGCGCGCTGCTGATCCAGGGCATCACGCCCGGCCCGACGCTGGTGGCCAACCGGCCCGACATCTTCTTTGGCGTCATCGCCTCGATGCTGGTCGGCAACCTGATGCTGATCGTGCTCAACGTGCCGCTGATCTCGATCTTCGTGCAGATTTTGCGGCTGCCCGGCTCGATCCTGGCGCCGCTGATCATCGTGTTCTGCGTGATCGGCGCCTACACGCTCTCCAACAACGTGGTCGAGGTGATCATCATGATCGGCTTCGGCATCGCCGGCTACCTGATGCGCAAGGCCAGTCTCGATCCGGCGCCGCTCGTGCTCGCCTACGTGCTGGGCAATATTCTCGAGACGAATTTCCGCCAGGCGCTGCTGGTCGGCAAAGGCACGCTCAGCCTGTTCTACACGCGCCCGATCGCCGCCGGCCTGGTGGCGGTGACGGTGGCGCTGATCGCGCTGCAGGTCTATCGCGCGGTCGCCGCGAGGCGCAGTCAAAGCGCGGAGCCGTGATGGCCACTTGTCCGCGCCGGCGCGTCAGTCGACCGGTTGTCATGCTCGCGAAAGCGGGCATCCAACGAACTCCGAGGACTGGATCGCCCGCTTTCGCGGGCGATGACAGCGAAGGGCGACAACCCACGCTTGTCCCCGGACACACGCTCACACTATCCTCCGCTCAGCATGACGGACGCCGCACCCACCGCATACCGCCACAAGCGCTCGCCGCCGGCGCATCGGCCGTTGCCGGTCGAAAGCCGCTGGCGCATCGTGGCGCGCAACGCCTTCCCGTTCCTGGTGGTCGGCGTGATCTGGGAGATCGTGGCGCGGGCGGGCGTGTTTCCGCGCAAGCTGTTTCCGCCGCTCGAAGACATCGCGGCGACCTTCGTCCGCCTGACCGCCGAAGGCATCCTGCCGCATCACGTGCTCGATACGCTGCTGCGTCTGACCGCCGGCTTTGCGCTCGCCGCCATCGTCGGCGTCGCCATCGGCATTGCGATGGGCCGCTGGCGCCTCTCCGAGGATATCTTCCTGCCGCTGGTGAGCATCGGCGCGCCGATCCCGGGCATCGCCTACGCGCCGCTCTTCCTGCTGTGGTTCGGGCTCGGCAACGGCACGACGATCCTGCTGGTGGGCTTCGTCTCGGCCTTCCCGATCATCTTCAACACCTGGACCGGCGTGAAATCCGTGAAGGAAATCTGGGTGCGTTCGGCGCAGGCGATGGGCGCCGACGACCGGCGCCTGTTCCGGCACGTCATCCTGCCCGGCGCCCTGCCCTACATCCTGACCGGGTTGCGGCTTGGTCTGGCGCAGGCTTGGCGCATCCTGGTCGGCGTCGAGATGCTCGCCGCGGTGTCGTGGGGGCTCGGCTGGATGATCTTCGGCGCGCGCGAGTTCCTCAACACCGACGTGATGCTCGCCGGCGTCGCCGTCATCGGCATGATCGGGCTGGCGCTGGAGAAACTCGTGTTCCAGCGCATCGAGCATTATGACCGTCGTGCGCTGGGGGATGATGTCGTGAGCGCCACCGGCATCAACATGGACCGCGCGCGCTCGGCCTATCGCGCCGGACTCACGTTGCTGGTCGCGGCCGCGATCTACGAGGCGACCGCGCGCAGCGGCTACTTTCCGCCCGCGCTCCTTCCGACTCTGCCGAAGGTCGCCAGCACACTCATGACGTCGCTGCTCGACGGCACGATGCTCGAGCACGCCGCCTACACCATGTACCGGGTGCTGTTCGGGCTTGGCGCTCGCGGTCGCGGTCGGCCTGCCGCTCGGCATCCTGATGGGACGCTTCCGGCCGGTGGAGAATTTCGTGCTGCCGCTCGCGAGCGCGCTGATGCCGATCCCGTCGCTCGCCTGGGTGCCGATCTTCATCCTGTGGTTCGGACTCGGCAACACGGTCGCGATCCTGATCGTGTTCTACGCGGCGCTCTTTCCGATGCTGCTCAATGCCTGGTCGGGCGTGCGCGCCGTCAATCCGATCTGGCTGCGCGCCGCCGGCGCCATGGGGGCGAACGAGCAGGCGCTGTTCTGGAAGGTGATCATTCCGGGCGCCTCGCCGTTCATCATCACCGGGCTGCGGCAGGCCTTCCTGCGCGCCTGGATCGCCGTCGTCGGCGCCGAGATGCTGGCGGCCTCCGACTGGGGCCTCGGCTGGGTGATCTTCGACGCCAAGGAATTTCTCAATGCCGACGTGATGCTCGCCGCACTCGCCGTCATCGGCGCGATCGGTTTTGCGTTCGAGCGGCTGGTGTTCGGCTCGATCGAAAAGGCGACCGTCATGCGCTGGGGCATGATGCGCGCCGCGAAGTGATGAACCAGGGACACGCACACAAAAACAACAAGCCGTTTGCGATCAGGGAGGAGCAAGTATGAAACGATTGTTCGCGCTGGCGCTCGCCGGCATCGTCACGCTGCTAGCCGCCCCCGCGCCGGCGCAGGACTACCCGACCAAGCAGATCACGCTGATCGCGCCGTGGCCTGCGGGTGGCGCCGTCGACGCGCTCTGCCGCGCGGTCGCGCAGCCGCTGTCCGAACGGCTCGGCAAGCCGGTGGTCGTCGAAAACCGTCCGGGCGCCGGCTCGGTGATCGGCACGGCCGCGGGCGCCAAGGCCGCGGCCGACGGCTACACGCTGGTGATGGCCGGCAGCGGTTCGCTCGCCATCGCTTCGACGATGTACAAGAAGCTGCCCTACGAGCCGCTGAAGGACCTCACGCACATCGCGCTGGGCGGCAAGATCCCGTTCATTCTCGTGGTGCATCCGTCGCTGCCGGTGAAAACCGTCGCCGATTTGGTGAAATACGCGAAGGAGAATCCCGGCAAGCTATCGTTCGGCTCGGGGGGACCGGGCTCGCCACACCATCTCTATGCGGAATTGCTCAAGAGCATGACCGGCATCGAGATGACGCATGTGCCCTACAAGGGCAGTGCGCCGGCACTGACCGACGTCATCGCCGGACACATCCCGATGCTGTTCTCCGACACGGTGCCGTCGCTGCCGCAAATCCGTGAGGGCAAGGTGCGCGCACTCGGCGTATCGACGGCGGTCCGCTTGCCGTCGGCGCCGGAAATCCCGCCGATCGCGGAGGTCGGCGTGCCGGGATTCGACGCCGCGGGCTGGGGGGTGTTTTCCGTCCCCAACGGCACGCCGAAAGAGGTCGTGAGCAAATTGCAGGCGGCGCTGACCGCCGTGGTGGCGCTGCCCGAAGTCCAGCAACAGATCATCCGGCTGGGGATGATTCCGGCCACCCCCATGCCGGCCGCGGACCTGCAACGGTTTATCGAAAGCGAGATGAGCCGCTGGGGCAAGGTCGTACAGCAAGCCGGATTGGCCGGTACGGAGTGAAGCCGCGCGCCGGCCGCATGGACCGGACCGGCACGCTGACTACGCAGCCTAGTCTAATCGATCGGGCGGCATGGCTCATTTTGCTTGCGCACCGGGACTTTCACCGGCGCAGGCATAAAGCACGCCTGCCAGATGGCGATCGGATAAATGAACAGCATGATGGGCACAACGGATCTCCTGTGGTCGGTCATTGCTTGACCGTTGTGCGCAGGATGACCGGCGCGGAGCCGCATGGCTGTGACGGCCATCACGCGCCCGCGGGCGCGTACCCTCAGATGACGATGCTCGGATTGCGCAGGTTCTGGTCGCAGTCGATCAGGTTGACTTGGCGCACCGCGATCAGCCAGCGGCCGCCGGTCTCGACGAAGCGGTGGCCGCACCAGCCGGAGAGAGTAGCGCGTGCCATCCGGGCGGAATTCGGCGATGAGGAAATTCGAGCGCACCATGCGGGTGTCGGCCTGCCCCGTGGCAAACACCTCGACGTTCGAGATCATCCGCACCGTGCGCGACTTCGGCGCCTGCGACCAGGCGTAGCCGGTGCGCAGCCGGTAGATGCGGTCCTCCATGCGGCGGCGGTCGTCGAACGAGATCGCGATCTCGCGGCGCGGGTCGCCGGCATTGGGCGTGCCCGGCACCCAGTAGATGCATTCGGGCGCGTACATCGCGAGCCAAGGGTCGAAGTCGAGTTGGTCGAGAAGCCGCGCCTCGCGCTCGACCAGCATGCGGAAGCGGTCGCGCTCGGCCACGTCGGCGACCGCGAGGTCGTCGCGCTGCCAGTTGGTGAAGTCGTCGACCAGCGTTTGGTAGAACGCCTCGGTGACGTAGAACGACGTGAGCGACGGGTCGCGGATGGTTTGCATTCGGCTGGCTCGTTCTGCGTGGAACGCGCGGACACGTTCTGCTCAAATCGCGCCGCGCACTCGGTGACCCTCTCCCCTTGTGGGAGAGGGTGGTTCCGAGCGAAGCAAGGAACCGGGTGAGGGGCTCGTTCCTACTGCACCAACCCCTCACCCGCCTCGTTCGCTTCGCTCACTCGGCACCCTCTCCCACAAGGGGAGAGGGCAACGGAGCAAGTGGCTCGGTTTTCGCTCACGGCTCGCGCTGCACCGCGAGGTTCGGCGTCGTCTTCATCAGCTCTTTCCAGTAGCGGATGTATTCGCGCATGAAGGCTTCGTCGGTCGCGGGCGCCTTGACGATGCCGTGCGCGTCGGTGGTCACGCGTCCCGGGATGCCGAGCCCGCGGTGCATGTAGATCCACTCGTCCTCAAGGCATGCGAGCCCACGCTGGATCTCCTCGAAGTTGGCGAGATCGTCGACCTCGCCGAAGTTGGGGAACTGCTCCTGCGTGCGCATGCGCAGCGAGTTGATCTCGTCGACCGCGCCGCCGAGTTCGTCGTCCTCGTCGACCACCGCGGTGCCGTACCAGGTGACGTTGGTCTCATCGACCGACACCGGGTCGAACACCTGGATGTGGTTGCCAAGCAGCGAGAAGTTCGGGAACACGTTGATGTTGACCGGCTCGGACGAGGCGAGATCGAGGATGTTCTCGGCCTTCGCGCCGTAACGCCGGCGCATCTCTTCCTGGTAGTGCTCGGTGCCGGGCGCCGGCCCTTCGACCGCCCACAAGCCGCCGGCGCGCTTATCGATGTTCGGCCGCTTGTCCTTGAAGTGATGCCCGTGGCCCATATAGGCCATGTACATCGCCTTCGAGTCGGGCGAGCCCTTGTAATACGACATGCCCTTGTTGGCCTCGTCGGCCAGTCGGTTCTCCATCTCCAAGAGCGAGCGGTGCGAGAACACGACATGGTAGCCGTCGCCCGAATTGTCGTAGGCGAGCTTCCAGTTGCCCTTGTACTTGAGGCGGTTCGCCTCGCAGACCGCGATCTTGCCCTTGGGCTGGCGGTCGAGCCATTCGTCGATCGGCTGCGTGATGGCGCCGAGATAGTCGAGCAGCGGCGGCGCATCGAGGTTGAGCGTGCCGAAGATGAAGCCGCGGTAGCTCTCGACGCGCGGTACCTGCGCGACGTTGAACTTCTCGTCCTTGAAGTCGCAGGCGTAGCCGTCCGGCCACGGCACCGCGCGCAGCTTGCCGGTGTTGAGGAAGCTCCAGCCGTGATACGGGCAGACGAACATGAAGGCTGAGCCCTTCTCCAGCCGGCAGAGCGTCGTGCCGCGGTGGGTACAGCGATTGAACAGTGCGCGGATTTTGCCGTTGGCGTCGCGCAGCAGGATGATCGGGCGCAGCCCGAGCTTGGTGGTGATGTAGTCGTTCGGCTTGGCGATCTGGCTCTCGTGTCCGAGGTACACCCAGACCGCGCCGAACACGTGCGTCATCTCGGCCTGGAAGATCGCCGGGTCGGTGTAGATCAGGCGATGGACGCGGTCCTCCTGGACCAGTTCGTCCCAATCGTAGAGGTCGGCGGCGCTGTCGTTCCGGCCCGGCGGGCGCGTGAGTTTTTCCAGCATGGTCTTGTTCCTTGCGAGCGACGCATCGCCAGTCGGCTCATTCCGGCGCGGGCGGCAGCGGTGGCGTAGCGCCGTCGGGCAGCGGAATGTCGTGGCAGTTGAGCGTCATCGCGACCATCGTGTAGTAGCCGATCAGCGCGGTGAGTTCCACCACGCCGACCGCCTGCCAGCGATCGAGCACGCGCCGGTAGGTCGCCTCGCCGACGGTCTTTCGCCGATTGAGTTCCTCGGCGTAATCGAACACCGCAAGCCCGTCGGCATCGAGCCCGGCCGGACGGCGGCCGACGTGGACATCGTCGATCACCGCCTGCGGCAGGCCGGCTTTCAGCGCCATCTGGGCGTGAATGTACCATTCGAGCTGTGCGTGGCAGTGCCGCCCGGTCACCAGGATTGCGAGCTCCTTGAGGTGCGGGGGAAGCGAGGTGCGGTAGCGCAGAAGTTCGCCGAGCTGCTGCCATTTGTCGGCCAGCTCGGCGCGATGCAGCACCGCGCGCAGCGGCCCGCGTAACTCGCCACGCGGCCCGGCGATGACGGCGTCATGCACGCGCCGCTGCTCGGGCGTCATCGTGTCGGTGGGGAAGAGCGGGATTCGCGGCACGCAGTCTCCTCCGGTTTCGTCATGCCCGGCCTTGTGCCGGGCATCCACGTCTTTCTGTCATGAATCAAGCAAGGCGTGGATGGCCGGGACATAGGCGGAGCGAAGCGACGCCGTCCTTCGGACGGGCTATGCCCGGCCATAACGGGCGCGATAGCGGCGGCTCCGAACATGCTATGCCTTTCCTGTACGAGCGGCCTCAGTCGTCCACCCAAGCTCGCGCAGAATCTCGTCGGTGTGCTCGCCGAGCAGCGGCGGCGCTCGCTCGTGCGCGAGCGGCGCGTTCCGGAAGCGCATGGGCGAGGCGATCTGCGGCACCGTGCCGGCGAGCGGGTGCGCGATATCGATCCGCATGCCGCGATACTTGACCTGAGCGTCGGCGAGCGCCTCCGGGATGGTGTTGATCGGCCCGCACGGCACACCCGCCCGCGCGCATGCTTCGACCCAGTGGTCGCGGTCCTGCGTCGCGAGTGCCTCGACCAGGATCGGCGTCAGGGTCGCGTTGTTGCGCACGCGCGCCGCGTTGGTCTTGAAGCGGTCGTCCTGCGCCAAGTCTCCCCGCCCGAGCACCTCGCAGAAACGGGCGAACTGGTCGTCGTTGCCGACCGCCAGCACGAGATAGCCGTCGCGCGCGTGAAACACGTCCTGCGGCTGGATGTTCGGATGTGCGTTGCCGCTGCGCCGCGGCGGTTTGTCCGACACGAGAAAGTTCATCGCCTGGTTGGCAAGGAACGACACGCCGACGTCGAGCATGCCGATGTCGATGTATTCCCCCTGCCCGCTCGCGTCGCGGCGCGCCAGCGCGGCCAGCACGGCGATCGCGCCGTACATCCCGGTCATGATGTCGACGATCGGCACGCCGACCTTCTGCGGACCGCCGCCCGGCTTGCCGTCGGCCTCGCCGGTGACGCTCATCAGCCCGCACATGCCTTGGATCATAAAGTCGTAGGCGGCCTGGTCGCGGCGCGGACCGTCCTGGCCGAAGCCGGTGATCGAGCAGTAGATCAGGCGCGGATTGACGGCTCTTAGGCCGTCATAGTCGAGGCCGTATTTTTTCAGCGCGCCGGCCTTGAAATTTTCCAGCACGATGTCGGCCTTGGCGGCAAGCGCGCGCACGATGTCTTGCGCGCCAGGATCGGCGAGGTCGAGCGCGATCGAGCGCTTGCCGCGGTTGACCGCGAGATAGTAGCCGGCCTCGCGGGTGTCGCGGCCGTCCTTGTCCTTGAGGAACGGCGGCCCCCAGCCGCGCGTGTCGTCGCCGGCGCCGGGGCGTTCGACCTTCACCACGTCGGCGCCGAGATCGGCGAGAATCTGCGCCGCCCACGGCCCAGCGAGGATGCGGCTCAGGTCGAGCACGCGGATGTGCGACAGCGGCCCGGGCATGTCCGCCTACTCCGGTCGTCCCCGCGAAAGCGGGGACCCAGGCTCGGACACGAATGAAAGAAGGGACTGGATTCCCGCTTGCGCGGGAATGACCGGAGAGAGCGCCGGTGTGCATCGGAGAAAGCTCAACTGTCATCGACCGGCTCCGTCGCGCGCACCGAGGGACGTGCGGCAAATTGCTTGTGCCACTCGGCGATGCGCGGGTGCGGCGTGCGCCAGTCCTCGTCGGCGTAGCGGAAGTCGAGATAGGAGAGCGCAGTGCCGATCGCGACGTGGCCGATGTTGAACGGCGTAGCGGCGAGATCGGCTGCTTCCCGCTCGAACGCCTTGAGCACACTTTGCTGCTTGGTCGTGTAAGCCGACAGATGCACCGGCGAGGGCTGCTGGCGCATGCGCTCGTCGCGCAGCAGCAGAAGGAAGTCGAGCGCGCCGTCGCCGAGCGCCTGCCGGCGCAGCGCCGTCATGCGCGCCTTGACGTCGGCCGGAAAGAACGTGCCGCCGCCGTGCAGCCCGTCGAGATATTCGCAGATGACGGGCGAGTCGTAGAGGATCGTGCCGTCGTCGAGCACCAGCGTCGGGATTTTCGACAGCGGATTGTCCTGCATCAGTTCGGCGTGCGGCTTGGTGGTCGCCGCCACGGTGCGCACACAAGTGATGCGATCGGTAAGGCCGAGTTCATGCGCGACGATCATCACCTTGCGCACGAAGGGCGAGCGGGGCGACCAGTGCAGTTTCATGGAAAGTCCTGTCGGCCGCGGCCTCGCCGTTGGCGCACTGTTGGCACCTGGAGCCGCTTCGGGCTACCATTCCGGCCTACCGCTGTCGAGCATCGTGGAGAGCGACGATGATGTCCGTCCGGCTGAGCGCCGTGCTGGTCCTTGCGAGCCTCGCGACCGCCGCCCAGGGCCAGACCTATCCGGCGAGCCCGGTGATGCTGGTCAATCCTTATGCCGCCGGCGGCCCTGCGGACTCGCTCGCGCGTCCGATCGCCTCGGCGATGTCGGACATTCTCGGCCAGCAGGTCGTGATCCTCAACAAGCCGGGCGCCGCCACCGGGATCGCGGCACAATACGTCGCCCGCACCCAGCCCGACGGCTTGAACCTGCTGCTCTCGACCGCCTCCGCCCACATCGTCACGCCCGCGCTGGCGCCGAAGATCGGCTACGACGGCATGCGCGATTTTGCATTCGTCGCCATGATCGCGAGCGTGCCGAACGTGCTGGTGGTGCGGCCGACGCTCGGCGTCAACAGCGTGCCGGAGCTGATCGCGCTCGCCAAGCAGAAGCCCGGCACGCTCAACTACGGCTCGGTCGGCAACGGCAGCCAGCCGCATCTCGCGGCCGAGATGTTCCAGCAGATGACCGCGACCAAGCTCAACCACATCCCCTACAAAGGCGCCGCGCCCGCGACCACGGACTTGCTGTCGGGTCAGATCGACCTCGCGTTTCTCAACGCGCCGGTGCTCATCCCGCACATCGCGGCCGGCAAGCTCAGGGCGCTCGCCACCACCACGATGAAGCGCGCCGAGCAGCTTCCCGATGTGCCGACCCTGAACGAACTCGGCCTCAAGGACTTCGATGTCGCCACCTGGTATGGCATCACGGCCCCGGCCGGAACGCCGCCCGCCATCATCGACAAGCTCGCCGCGACATTGACCAAGGTGCTGAATTCGCCCGACATCAAGGCGAAGTTCGCCCAGCAGGGCACCGAGGTGTTCCTGCTGCAGCCGAAGGAATTCGAGGCCTATGTGCGGACCGATGCCAAACGGCTGACCGACCTGATCAAGAGCGCGAACATTCAGGGTGAGTGATCTCGCGACACCCTCCGCCGTCATTCCCGCGCAAGCGGGAATCCAGCACTTCTCGCGCTGGGTCCCCGCTTTCGCGGGGACGACACTGAGAAAAACGAAATACACACGGAATACATATGGACTACGACCCCCGCAGCGAGCCGCACGGCCTCAAGCACGATCCCGGCACCTGCCTGGTCGTGCCGCGCCCGATCGGCTGGATCACCACCATCAGCCCCGCGGGCGTGGTCAATCTCGCGCCCTACAGCTTCTTCAACCTCGTCTCGACCCGGCCGCCGTTCGTGCTGTTCTCCTCGAGCGGGCGCAAACACTCGCAGCGCAACGCGGAGCTTTCGGGTGAGTTCGTGTTCAATCTCGCCACCTGGGACCTGCGCACCGAGATGAACGTCACCGGCAGCGACCACCGCGAAGACATCAGCGAAGCCGACCTTGCCGGGCTTGAAATGGTGCCGTCGAAGACCGTCAAGCCGCCGCGCGTCAAGCGCTCGCCGATCACGCTCGAATGCCTCTACAACAAGACCATCGAGATGGTGTCGTCCAACGGCAAAACGAATGCGAGTTCGCTGGTCCTCGGCGAGGTGGTGCGCGTGCATATCGACGACAGCGTGATCGTCGACGGCGTGATCGACATGGCGCGCATCCGGCCGATCTCGCGTCTCGGCTACATGGACTTCTCCGTGGTCGACAACATCTTCGAGATGCGCCGCGTCCCGGCGCAGTGATCGATCCGAAGCTCGTAGACCGGATGGAGCGAAGCGAAATCCGGGTCGTCCGCCCCGCATTCCGCCATAGCGCGTTGAAAACGCGCGTAAACGCGCTTATGGCTCCATGCGGGCTACCTGCTCCTCCTGAAAGTCAGACGCCATGGACCTCGAACAATTCCACCTCGATGTCGCCGACGGCATCGCCACCGTCACCTTCGATCGCCCGCCGGTGAACGCGCAGAACCGCCGCACCCGCGAGGAGCTGATCCGGGTGTTCGACACCATCAGCGACCGCGACGACGTGCGGGTCGCGATCCTCACCGGCGCCGGCAAGATGTTTTCCGCCGGCGCCGACCTCAAGGAGCGTGTCGACATGGTGCACGAGCCGGGCGATTACGTCCGGCACAACCGGCTGGTGCGCGAATTCTTCTACGCGGTGACGGACTGCACCAAGCCGGTGATCGCGGCGGTGAACGGTCCGGCGCTCGGCGCGGGCTTCGTGCTGATGCTCGCCTGCGACATCATGCTGGCCTGCGAGGAAGCCTATTTCTCCATGCCGGAGATCAATGTGGGGCTCGCCGGCGGCGCGCGGTTCCTGATGGAGGAAGTCGGCCGCTCGAAGACGCGCTCGATCTACTTCACCGGCCGCCGCGTCCCGGCCGCCGAGCTTTATCGCCTCGGCGTGATCGAGGCCTGTCCGCCGCGGGAAAAGCTGATGGACGCGGCGCTCGACATCGCGCGCGAGATCGCCGCGAAGAGCCCGCTCGCCGTCGCCAAGATCAAGCGCACGCTCAACGCCATCGAGGAGATGCCGGTGCGCGACGCCTACCGCTACGAGCAGTCGGTCACGGTCGAGCTCTCGCACACCGAAGATGCGCGCGAGGCGCAGCGCGCCTTCGTCGAGAAGCGCAAGCCGGTGTTCAAGGGCAAGTGAGCGGCCCCTCCCCCATCGCAGCCCAAGACTTGACTTGACGACGCCGCGGCTGCCAAACGCCCGCGCACATGCAGGAGATCACATCATGCCCGCCACCGCGCTCAACTCGCTCATCTTCCGCGACATATTCACGACGCCGGAGATGCGGCAGGTGTTCTCCGACGAGGCGCGCACCGGCTACTATCTGGAGATCGAGGCGGCACTGGCGCGGGCACAGGGCAAGCTTGGGATCATTCCCGAGAACGCCATGCACGAGATCGTCAGCAAATGCCGGATCGAGAACATCGATCTCAACCGCCTCAAGCAGCAGACCGAGCGCATCGGCTATCCGATTCTCGGTGTCGTGCAGCAGATTGTCGGGCTCTGCAAGGACGGCCTGGGCGAATGGTGCCACTGGGGCGCCACCACGCAGGACATCACCGACACCGCCGCCATCCTGCAGATCCGCGCGGCGCTCGATCTGGTCGAAAAGGACATGGAGGCGATCGCCAGCTCACTCGCCGACCTGTCGCGGAAATATCGCGACACCCCAATGGCCGGGCGCAGCAACCTGCAGCAGGCGGTGCCGCTCACCTTCGGCTTCAAGACGGCCGCACTGCTCGCCGCCATGCAGCGCCACCGCGAGCGGCTGGCGCAGCTCCGCCCGCGCGTCCTGGTCGGCGAATTCGGCGGGGCGGTCGGCAACCTCGCCTCGCTCGGCACCCGCGGCCTCGAAGTGCAGGCCGCGCTGTGCCAGGAACTCGGACTCGGCCAGCCGGAGATCGCCTGGCACACCGTGCGCGACCGCATCGGCGAGGTCGGATGCTTCCTCGGGCTTCTCACCGGCACGCTCGGCAAGATCTCGATGGACGTGAAATTGCTGATGCAGACCGAGGTCGCCGAAGTCTATGAGCCGTTCCACGAGGGCCGCGGCTCGTCCAGCACCATGCCGCAGAAGCGCAACCCGATCGCGTCTCTTTATATTCATTCCACGGTCGCGCTGGTGCGTCAGCACGTGGCGGCGTTGCTCGAAGCCGCGGTGGCCGACCACGAGCGCTCGACCGGGCCGTGGGAGATCGAGTGGATTTCGCTGCCTGAAATCTTTCTGCTCTCCTCGGGCGCGCTCGCGCAAACCAAGCACATGGTCGCCGGCCTCGAAGTCGATGCCGCGCGCATGCGGGCCAATCTCGATCTGACGCTGGGCATGATCGTGTCGGAGGCGGTGATGATGGGGCTCGGGCCCCATCTCGGCCGCCAGCGCGCGCACGATCTCGTCTACGACATCTGCCGCAAGGTGGTGGCAACCGGCACGCCGCTGGCCGAGCTGCTGGCACAGGACGCCGAAATCTCCCGCCACCTCAACCGCGCCCAGCTCGACAAGATGTGCGATCCGGCAAACTACCTGGGGCTCTCGGGCGAAATGGTCGATCGGGTGCTTGCACTGGAAAGCAGCAGGCCCGGCAAAGCCCGCGCCTAAGGCATAACGTGCCCTCTACGCCGCCGCGCCGGGAGTTTGATTGACGCCTTCCGCCGATGTGAATAGTCGTGGCATAATTGGGCCGCAAAGTAATGGTGCGCGTGAACATGTCCCGAAATTTGCCCGTTCGTGCCGCTGTCGCCGCCGCGATGCTCGTGGCCTTGGCCGGTCTTCCGTCCCCGACGATTGCGCGGGAGTTCCGCGTCGCCGATACCCAGGCGGAAGACTATCCGACCGTTCTGGCGTTGAAGTTCATGGCCAATCTCGTCGAACAGCGCACGAACGGCCGCCACCGCATCCACATCTTCCACTCGCGCCAACTCGGCGAGGAGAAGGAGACGATCGAGCAGACGCGCGCTGGCGCGATCGACCTCAATCGCACCAACGTGGCGCCGATCGGCTCGCTGGTCCCTTCCGCCAATGTACTCGCCCTCCCCTTCCTGTTTCGCTCCTTCAACCACCTGCACAAGGTGCTCGACGGCGAGATCGGAGACGAAGTCCTGGCCGGTTTCCAGCGCAACGGGTTCATCGGCCTGACTTTCTACGATTCGGGCGCACGCTCGATCTACAACAGCGTGCGGCCGGTTCGCACGCTCGCCGACTTGAAGGGACTGCGCATCCGCATTCAGCAGTCCGAGCTGATGTTCAGCATGTTGCGGGCGCTCGGCGCCGAACCGGTCGAGCTGCCGTACGGTCAGGTGCTGACCGGCCTGCAGACCAAGCTGATCGACGGGGCGGAAAACAACTGGCCGTCCTACGTCACCACCGGACACTACAAGACCGCGCCGTACTATACGCTGACCGAGCACACGATGGGCCCCGAGGTTCTGGTCATGTCGATACGCGCGTGGGATAGTCTCTCGGCCGAGGATCGGGTCATCTTCAAGCAGGCCGCGCGCGAGTCGAGCGTGCACATGCGCGGCCTCTGGACGGGCCTTGAGGAAAACTCGCGCCAGCAGGCGCGCGCGAATGGCAACACGATCATCGATAATTTCGATCGTAAGCCGTTCGAGAAGGCAATGAATTCGATTCACGCGGACGCGGTGAGCGATCCGGACTTGATCCAATTGATCGAGCGTATTCGTCAGACTCAATGAGTTCCGAATTGGCTCTCTTCCAACAGGAGCTGATGTCAACAAAGCCGGGCGCCAGGCCGCGGCGGAGCATTGACCTCGAAACCGAGGGCATCGTCCGCCGGCTGCCGATCCGGTGGCGGCTTTTGGCAATCGCGGCGTTGAATGCCGCGGTGGCTATCATTCTCGCGGCGCTGATCTGGAATGGGGCGAATGTCCTCAGCCGCGCCTGGGACGACGTCAGAAAGGTCCGCGAATCCGACAAGCTCCTGGTCTCGCTCGAAAGCGAAGCGAGCCGCCTGCAAAATCTCATCCACCGCTACATCAACCAGCCGAGCCCGGAGGTCTTCACCGAAATCCTGAGGCTGCACGGCGAGGTCCTGAGCACGCTGCGCAACCGCGGCGCCGTCGATCCGATCCTGTCCGGTTCGGCCGACGAATTGCGCGCCGTCACCGAGCGCTTCCTGCTGGGATTCGGCGAAGTGCGCGAGGTGCAGACGACGATCGAGCACACCTACGAGAGCGAGGTGCTCAAGCCCGCCAAGGAGATGGCCGGGCTTTACGCCATCATCGAGGGTGCCATCGGCAAGCGTGACGCGCTGCTCTGGCCCTCGCTCGGCAAGTCGCGCGAGTCGTTCACCGCGGGCCTCGTCGCCGCCAACGCCTTCTACCTCGCGCTCGCCGCGGATGCTGCCGACGACGCGCGGCGGAACATCGCGACCGTCGAGCAGACCATTCCGGTGATGATCGATCTCGCGGAAAACGACCTGCAACGCGCCGCGCTGCGCGCGCTCGCCCAGCGGGCATCGGCATTTCGCGAGGGTTTGAAGAGCCTGGGCGAGCAGTTCGCGACGCGCGGCAATCTCCTGCGCACGGCGATCGACGACAATCAGGCCGCCATGATCGACGTCATCAACAAGCTGTCCGCGCAGATGACGTTGCGCGAATTGCAGGCGCAGGGCAGCTTCGACCATACGCTGGCCGACATCTACCAGAACGTCGCGCTGGTTTCGATCGTGTTCCTGACGCTGATCGTCGGCTTCGGCGTGCTGGTCGCGCGCAGCATCAGCCTGCCGCTCAAGGAGATCATCGACGCGATGCAGGCCGTGGTGGCCGAGAAATACGATCACCTCATCCGCGGCACCAAGGCCCGCGACGAGATCGGCGAAATGGCGCGCGCGCTCGAAGTGTTCCGCGAAAACGCCATCGCCAAGCGCAAGGCCGAAAACGAACTGCGCGCCTCCAAGGAACGCGCCGAGGTCGCGCTGCACGATCTGCGGGAGGCGCAGCAGAACCTGATCGCCGCCGAGAAGCTCGCGGCGCTCGGCGGTCTCGTCGCCGGCGTCGCCCACGAGGTGAACAATCCGATCGGCATCAGCCTGACGGTGGCATCGAGCTTCGCGCGGCGCTGCGACGACTTCACCCGCGAGGTCAACGCCGGCCCACTGCGCAGGTCGCGCCTCGACGAGTTCCTGGAAGGCGGCCGCGACGCCGCCAATCAGCTTGTCGCCAACCTGCAGCGCGCCGGCGAACTCGTTCAGTCGTTCAAGCAGGTGGCGGTCGATCGCAGCCATGCGGAGCGTCGCCCGTTCGATCTCAAAGAGTCGACCGAACAGATCATCGCCAGCCTGCGGCCGGTATTGAAGAAGTCCCAGATCATGCTGTCGGTCGACATGCCGGCCGGCGTGATCATGGATAGCTACCCGGGCTCCTACGGACAGGTGTTGACCAATCTGTTTCTCAACAGCGTCATCCATGCGTTCCCCGACGGGCGCGACGGCCACGTGGTGATCGAGGCACGCCAGGTGGACGATGACAGTGTCGAGATCTTCGTATCGGATGACGGCGTCGGCATGAGCGAGGACACGCAGAAGCGGGCCATGGACCCGTTCTTCACGACCCGCCGGAACGAGGGAGGCACCGGGCTCGGGCTCCACATCATCTTCAACCTCGTGACCCAGCAGTTGGGCGGCAAGCTGTCCTTTGAATCCAAGCTGGGATGGGGTACGCGGTTCCGGATTGCGCTGCCGCGGGTCGCACCGGGCGAATCTCCCCCGATGCAGGCCGACTACAACAACGGATCGAGTACATGGCCGAGCCAGACGACATCGTCCACCTGATCGATGATTCGGACACGAAGGCGCCGGTCGACGAAGGCCCGCGCTGGAAGGTCGCGGTGATCGATGACGAGCCGGCCGTGCATGACGGCACGCGCTTCGCGCTCTCCGACTACAAGCTTAACGGCCAGGGCCTCAATATCGTCTCGGCCTATTCGGCGGCCGAAGGGCGCGAACTCATGCGCGCCAATCCGGACATCTCCGTGGTGCTGCTCGACGTCATCATGGAGAGCGATACGGCGGGGCTGGAACTCGTCGAGTTCATCCGCAAGACGTCTGAAGAACGACACCGTGCGCATCATCCTGCGCACCGGGCAGCCCGGCCAGGCGCCGGAGCGACGGGTGATCGTCGACTACGACATCAACGACTACAAGGCGAAGACCGAGCTCACCGCCGACAAGCTGTTCACGGCGCTGACCGCCGCGCTGCGCAGCTATCTGCAGCTCCAGCGCATGCTCGAGACCCGCCGCGGGCTCGAGATCATCATCGAAGCCGCCGGCACGCTGTTCGATTTCAAGTCGATGCAGCGGCTGGCCGAGGGCGTACTCACGCAGATCGCCTCGCTGCTCAAGGTCAGTTGCGCCGGCATCCTCGTGCTGCGCGAGGCGCAGAATTCGCACGAGATCTTCTCCGTGCTCGCGGGCTCGGGCTGCTACAGCCGCTTCATCGGCAGCGATGTGTCGGCGTTGATCGAGAACGATCTCCAGTCCCTGGTGCGGGAAGCGTTCACGCGCCGCCAGCACGAGTTCTCCGACGAGCGCTCGGTGCTCTACATCCAGACCATGAGCGGGCGCGAGGTCGTGGTGGTGCTGGAGGCGGCGCGCAATCTCTCGGAAACCGACCGGGCGCTGGTCGAAATTTTCTGCAGCCGCCTGTCGATCGCCTTCGACAACGTCATCCTCTACGAGCAATTGCAGGAATCGAACCTTCGGTTGGAGGAGCGCGTCACCCAGCGCACGCAGGACCTGATGTCCGCCAACCGGCGGCTGGCGGCGCAATGGTCGCGGCTGCGGCAGGCCAACAACTTCAAGAGCGAAATCCTCGGCACGGTCGCGCACGACTTGAAGAACCCGCTGGCGGTGATTTTGGGCCGCACCGAAATCCTGAAGGAGATGATCGGCTCCGCCGGCGCGCCGGACGGCAACATGCGCGCGCAGATCGACTACATCCGCAACGCCGCCAACCAGCTCACCGAAATGGTGGATGACCTCGTTTCCGATGCGATGACCGACGCGCTCGACATCTCGGTGCGTCGCGAGGCCATCGATCTCGCCGTGCTGGTCGAGGAGGTGGCCGAGGCCAACCGTCCGCTCGCCGAGCGGAAAAATCAGGTGCTGACGGTGCTGGCGCCGCGCGATCACACCGCCATGTGCGACGCCGACCGGATGCGGGACGCGATCGACAACCTGGTCAGCAACGCCATCAAGTACAGCCCGATCGGCGGCGCCATCGACCTGCTGGTCGGGCGCGAAGGCGACAGCATCGTGGTGCAGATCAAGGATCGCGGCGCGGGTCTGTCGCCGGAGGACATTTCGCGGCTGTTCGGACGCTTTCAGCGGCTGTCGGCCAAGCCGACCGGGGGCGAGAGCTCGACCGGCCTCGGCCTTTCCATCGTCAAACGGATCGTCGATCTGCATGGCGGCCGCATTACGGTCGAAAGCGCGGGCCCCGGGCACGGGGCGACATTCATCGTGACCTTGCCGGTGGCATGACCCAGTCCTCGCAACAGCAGCACATCATCGTCGTCGACGACGAACAGCCGGCCCGCGAGATGGTCGGCGACTACCTGCGCATGCACGGCTTCAATGTGAGCCTGTGCGACGGCGGAAAGAGCCTGCGGACGGCGATCGGCCAGCAGGTGCCCGATCTGATCGTGCTCGACCTCAACATGCCGGAGGAGGACGGGCTCTCGATCATCCGCTACCTCAAGAAGGAGGCGAACGTTCCGGTCATCATGCTGACCGCGACCGCGAGCGCGATCGACCGGGTGGTCGGCCTGGAACTCGGCGCCGACGATTATCTGGCCAAGCCCTGCGAACTGCGCGAACTGCTCGCCCGCATCCGCGTCGTGCTGCGGCGGAGCGCCGGCGGCCCGCCGCAGCAGCCAGCCGCGCCACAGCCCGCCCCAGCCGCCCCGCAGGCGCCCGACCCCAAGCTGGTGCGGTTCGGCACCAAATGGCTCGACCAGGACGCGCAGGTGCTGCGGGACGAGGAGGGGCACGAGCACCCGCTGACAGCCTCCGAGTACGGGCTGCTCAAGGTCTTCGCCGCCAATCCCCGGCGGGTTCTCTCCCGCGACCGCCTCTTGGAACTGGCCAATGCGCGCGACGCCGAGGCCTTCGACCGGGCGATCGACCTGCGAATCATGCGGATTCGGCGCAAAATCGAGCCCAATCCCTCGCACCCGTCGGTCATCCGGACGGTCCGCGGCGGGGGCTATGTCTTCTCCCCTGGCGGCGAAACGCCCTAGCAATCATCGCGTTGAGGGCTCCGTCAGGGCCTGGACGACGAAACAATTGAGGTATTTTGATACCATTTATTTCGTGCAGCGAAGTCGCACGCAACAATTGGCTGGGCGACGAAACCATTTTCCCTGGGCCACGTAACATCCAGGCAACAGGGGACTGTTACGAAACGATCCAAGGGCAAGTTGATAGGGGATCGTCATGCAAACCGGATACGCACTGCGCGATATTGCGTCGACGCAGGCCAAGATTTCGGTTCCAGAAACAACCGATGAAGCGCTGATCTCGGCCATCGCCGACGGCGACAAGCGCGCGATGCAGGTGCTCTACGCACGGCATAACGTGCGGGTGTTCCGCTTCATCGTCCGCCTCACCGGCAACACGTCGACCGCCGAAGACCTCGTGAGCGAGGTGTTCCTGGACGTGTGGCGGCAGGCCGACGCGTTCGAGGCGAAGTGTCAGGTCTCGACCTGGCTGCTGGCGATTGCCCGTTACAAGGCGCTCTCCTCGCTGCGTCGCCGCTCGGAAGAACAGCTCGACGACAAGGTCGCCGCCACCATCGAAGACACCTCCGATAATGCGGAGACCATCGTCTATCACAAGGACCGCAGCGCGCTGGTTCAGAAGTGCCTGACGCAGTTGTCCCCGGCTCACCGTGAGGTGATCGACCTCGTCTACTATCACGAGAAGTCGGTCGAAGAGGTCTCCAAGATCGTCGGCGTGCCCGCCGCGACCGTGAAGACCCGTATGTTCTATGCGCGCAACAAGCTGCAAGAGCTGCTCAAGCAGTCCGGAATGTACGCGCTGGCTTCGTAACGAGGACGTTCAAGTCCGGTGCCCCGGATCTCAACCTCCACCTCGTGACCAAGCCAAAACTTTAACATCCATGATAAGCAAGCGGGCCGGACACCAAGTGTCCGGCCCGCATAATTTTGCGCTCATACCAACGGCATCTGACCTTGACCCGTCATCCTGAGGTGCTCGGCGCGCAGCGCCAAGCCTCGAAGGATGCACGGCACCGATGTGGCCGCCATTTGGGGCCGTCGCCCTTCGAGGCGAGCTTCGCTCGCACCTCGGGGTGACGGGGAAGGTGATTCTTTCCTGGACGCCGCTGCCACAGACTAGCGCATGCGCCGGAACGGGCCGCGCCACAGCCCGCCGATGATCGCCGCCGCGAGCAACAGGCCGGCCAGCGGAATCACGATGAGGAACGCGCCGACCACGAAGATCGCAACGACGGCCGCAATCGCCGCCAGCACCAGCGCCATCAGGATGAAGCCGAACGGCCCGACCTTCGCGACATAGACGCGGTGGACGCCGCCGTCGTCATCGGCCCAGCGCGTACGCACAATCGACTCCTCCGGAGGGAGTATCTCCGGTTCGGAGCGCGGCGGTTCACCGCGTGAAACAGGTCGCTGGTCCATGGTTCGCCTCGCAGCAGCCGCCCCGCCCGGATGGTATGTAGGAACGGTGGACGACGCCAACAACCGCGAGGGGAGAAGCCCGGCAGCCGGGCTTTTGAGGCCGATGACCGATACATTGCGCGAAAAGCTGGTGGACGCCGGCCGCGTGCTGGTGAGCGAGGATCAGGGCGACTACGTCGCCGGCCATGTGACCGCCCGCCTGCCCGGCGATCCCACCCGGTTCCTGATGAAACCCGCGGGCATCGGGCTCGAGGAGATGACCCCCGACAACGTCATCACAGTCGACCTCGCGGGCGAAAAGGTGCTGGGCGCGATGCCCCGCCACAACGAGGTGTTCATCCATTCCGAGATCATGGCGGCGCGGCCGGACATTCAGGCGGTCGTCCACACCCATCCGATCCACGCGGTTGCGTTCTCGTCGCTCGGGCGGCCACTCCTTCCGGTCGGCAACGACGGCGCGATCCTGAGCGCCGGGGTGCCGGTGTTCTCCGAGACGACAGACCTCATCATCGACGCGGCGCGCGGCAAGGCGGTGGCGCGCTGTCTCGGCTCGCACCAGGCGCTCCTTCTGCGCAACCATGGCATCGTCACCGCCGGCCGCAGCATCGAGGAAGCGGTCTGGCTCGCCTGAAGCTCGAGCGCGCCTGCCGCATGCAGCTTCTGGCCGAGGCAGCCGGCGGGCCGCGGCTTCTGGCCGGCGGCGATGACCTGCGGATGAAAGGCAAGCGGGCCAATCGCCCCGACCTGCACGTCAACGTGTTCAATTATCTCGTGCGCCGCTGGACGTGCCGGCATTGCGCAGGCGGAGCGGCGCCAAAGGCCAAGTGAAACACACGGCGGCGGTTACTGCAGCGTCTGATGCGGCCAGAGCTTGCGGGCATAGGTGATCAGCGCGCCGCTGACCGCTTCCGGCTGCTCCACGATCACCGCGTGGCTCGCCTGCTCGATCACCACGACGGTGACGCGGTCGACGAACTGCTCTTTGTACGCCTTGGCATCCTCGACATGGGCGAGCGGATCGTGCGCCGGCTGCACGTAGAGGATCGGCGCCTGCCCGGCCGCGAAATCCTCCGCGCGCGAGGTGCGGTCGCCGGCCGCTCGTTCGGCCGCCAGCACGTCCGGATACCAGCCCTTGAGCCAAACGCGCGGATCGTTCCCCGGCGCGAAAAACGCGAACTGCAACGCCTTGATGCGCTCGGCATCGGGCAACGCCGGGTTGGCGCTGTTGCGGATCGCCTCGCGCACCTTCGGCGTGCTCGGCGCCTTGCCGATATTGGCGGCGACCAGGGAGACCGCGGCCACCAGTTCGGGCCGGTCGGTGGCGAGCATCCGCGCCACGCGGTTGCCAAACGCATGGCCGACGACGAAGGCAGGGCCCTTCTTCTCCTGCTCGATGACAGCGGCCACGTCGGCCGCGTAGTCGTGCAGATTGATGCCGCCGAGCGGCGCCACGCTTCGCCCGATGCCGCGCGGCTGCGGCCGCACCACCCGGTAGCCGGCGTTGACGAGACGCTCGGCAATGGCGTCGAAATCCTCCGCGCCACGACCGAGCGACGGCAGCAGCACAACGACCGGTCCGTCGCCTTGCGCCAGGACCTCGATGCGGCCGTCACCATTCTGATTCGGAATGACCGTGCTGGTCAGCGCCAACAGGCCGCGCGGTGCCGCCGCAAGCGCCACGATCCCAGCAACAACAAACACAACGCAACCAGTCAGGCGCAAGAAGTGTCTTGTCAGTGTCATCTTGCGGTCCTTCCACTCGACTTGCATCGTCGCAGACTGACGCGGGTGTTGCAAAGCGATTCGTTGACGAAACCGGGAATCGTTCTAATCAGACAAGCATGCCAATGTGCGCGTGATTCGCAACGGTTCCAGCATGCTCAGAATCGGTATCCCCGATGATTATGCGGACATGGTCCGCACTTTCCCGTCTTTCCACAGGATTGCGGGTCATCCGATCTCGATCTGGACCGATCCCGCGCGCGATCTCGACGAACTCGCGGACCGCCTCAAGGACGTCGAAGCATTGGTGCTCATCCGCGAGCGCACGGCCATCTCGGCCGCGCTGCTCGCGCGTCTGCCGAAACTGAAACTGATCACCGTCAGCGGCCCCTACCCCAACGTCGACCTCAAGGCCTGCACCGCGCAAGGCGTCGTGCTTTGCGCGGCGGCAAACCGCCCGACGCTCGCCACGCCCGAACTGACCTGGGCGCTCGTCATGGCGGCGACGCGCCGTATCCCGCAGGAGGCCGCAAGGCTCAAGAGCGGCGGCTGGCAGAGCGACATCGGCGGCGTGCTGCACGGCCGCACGCTCGCGGTCGCAGGCTTCGGCCGCATCGGCAAGGTCGTCGCGGGATATGGGCGCGCGTTCGGCATGCGGGTCCTGGTGTGGTCGCGCGAGCGCGGCTTAGCGGAGGCACGCGCGCAAGGCTACGAGCTTGCTGCGAGCAAGGAGCAACTATTCGCAGACGCAGATGTGCTCACGCTGCATCTGCGCCTCACGCCCGAGACCCGCGGATTCGTGACCGCGTCCGACCTTGCGCGCATGAAGGGCGATGCGCTGTTCGTCAACACGAGCCGCGCCGAACTGGTCGTACCCGGGGCACTGGTCGACGCGCTCAAGGCCGGGCATCCGGGCTTCGCGGCCGTCGACGTGTTCGAACACGAGCCGGTGCGCGGCGCCGACCATCCGTTGCTGCATCTGCCGAACGCGCTCTGCACACCGCATCTCGGATTTGTCGCGCGCGAGCCGATGGACGAATATTTCGCCGACCAGTTCGAGCGCGTGCTGGCCTTCGAACGCGGCACACCGATCGACGTCGTCAACCCGGACGCGCTCGCGAAGGCGCGCGACCGCGGCTGAGTATAACGCGGAGCTACTCCAAGGCAGGACGAGGCTCCATCCGCGTCATCATGCCCGACCTTGTGCCGGGCCGGGCATCCACGTCTTTCCCTGTTAGCGGCAAAGCAAGACGTGGATGGCCGGGACAAGCCCGGCCATGACGGAGGAAAGAGTTGCGGCTACGTCCTAGCCTCACTCCACCCGCAGGCCGAGCTTCTTGATCAGCGCCGACCATTTCGCTTCCTCGCGGTCGATGTCGGCGGCGTAGTCCTGCGGGCTCGACGGCAGCGGTTCGCCGCCATCGGTCGCGATCCGCTCAGCCACTTCGGGCGAGGCGACGAGCTTGCGCAGTTCGGCATTGAGCCGCGTGACGATCGCATTCGGCGTGCCGGCCGGCGCCAGCAGCCCGTAATGCAGCACGGCCTCGAAGCCAGGCAGTCCCAACTCGATGAACGTCGGCACCTCCGGAAACAGGCTTGATCGCGACGGGCCCGCGGTCGCGATGGCGCGCAACCCGCCGGCGCGCAGGTTGCCCATCGCGGGCGCCAGCACGTTGAAGCCGACCGGCACATGGCCGCCGAGCAGGTCGTTGGTGAGCGCCGCCGTCCCCTTGTAGGGAATGATGGTGATGTCGATGCCGGCTATCGACTTGAACAACTCGCCCGCGAGATATCCGCCGGTGCCGGGCGGCGGCGTACCGAGATTGAGCGTGCCCGGCGCCTTCTTGGCGAGCGCGATCAGCTCGGCGACGGACTTCACGGCGAACGCAGGATGCGCCATCAGCACGATCGGCGTCGAGGAGATGAGACCGATCGGCGTGAAGTCCTTGCGCGGATCGTAGCCGGGCGCGGCGTAGAGACTCGGATTGATCGAGGTGGTGCCGGTGTGCGCCATCACGATCGTGTAGCCATCGGGTGCCGCCTTGGCGGCGAGGCGCGTTCCGATCACGCCGGCCGCGCCGCCGCGATTGTCGATCACGACTTGTTGACCCAGACCGGCGGTGAGCTTGTCGGCGACGATGCGTGCGACGGCATCGACTCCGCCGCCTGCCGGGAACGGTACGATCAGCGTGATCGGGCGGCTCGGATAGCGCTCGTCCGCCGCTGCCGGAGCGAGCAGCAACCCCAGGAAAACGCCAACGAGGGCTGTCAGAAATTTCGGCTTCACTTGGATGGCGCTCCTGCGTACCGCGATTACGACGGCGTTATAGGCAGGGGGGGGGATGGTCAGCTACCCGCAATTCCGGTATGCTTTGCAACGGTCTGGCAGGCATTTTGAATTCGCTCCAAAACAAGTCCTGCGAACGGCCATTGGCGACGCAAGACCAATAAGGGCCGCTCCCGGCGGCTCACGAGAGGACACTCATGGCAAAGCTCAACATCAACGGCAGTACGCGTGACGTGCAGGTGGAGCCCGATACTCCGCTCCTGTGGGTCATCCGCGAGCAGATCGGATTGACCGGCACGAAATACGGTTGCGGTGTCGCGCAGTGCGGTGCCTGCTCGGTGCACATCAACGATCAGGTGCAGCGTTCCTGTTCGATCCCGGTCGGCAACGTGAAGGAAACCGACCGCATCGTCACCATCGAGGGCCTGTCGCCGAACTCCTCGCATCCGGTACAGAAGGCCTGGGCCGAGGTGGATGTGCCGCAATGCGGCTACTGCCAGTCCGGCCAGATCATGGCGGCTGCGGCGCTGCTCAAGCAGACGCCGAAACCGACCGATGCCGACATCGACGCGGCGATGACCAACATCTGCCGCTGCGGCACCTATCAGCGCATCCGCCAGGCCGTCCATGTGGCGGCCAACACCACATCCCGAACCTGAAGCCGAGGAGGTCCATCATGACAAAGACCATCCGCGGCAAAGCCGCGAAGCTTTCACGCCGTCACTTCGTCGTCGGTTCCGCCGCCGCAAGCGGAGGCTTGGCACTCGGATTCACCACGCAGTTAGGCGTCGGCTCTGCCTATGCGCAGGGAGTCGCGCCGGCCGAGGTCAACATCTGGGTCGCGATCAAGCCCGACGATACGGTGGTGATCCGCATTGCCCGCTCCGAGATGGGCCAGGGCACGATCACCGGCCTGGCGCAACTCGTCGCCGAAGAGCTCGAATGCGACTGGTCGAAAGTGACGACCGAGCCGATCACGCCCGGCCGCAGCCTCGCTCGCAAGCGCGCCTGGGGCGACATGTCGACCGGCGGCAGCCGCGGCATCCGCACCTCGCAGGACTACGTCCGGCGCTCCGGCGCGACAGCCCGCATGATGCTGCTGCAGGCGGCGGCCGACGAGTGGAAGGTTCCGGCCAGCGAGCTCACGGTTTCGGACAGCGTGATCAAGCATGCCGCCTCCAACCGGCAGACCACCTACGGCAAGGTCGCCGCAGCGGCCGCCAAGCTCGAGGAGCCCGACCCAAAGGGCGTCAAGCTCAAGGATCCGAAGAGCTGGAAGATCGCCGGCAAGCCGCTCAAGCGGATCGACACCGCCGACAAGCTCAACGGCAGCAAGGTCTATGCGATCGACGTGAACCTGCCCGGCATGCTCAACGCCGCCATCAAGGACGCGCCGGTCCACGGCAGCAAAGTCACCAGCTACGACGAGTCGAAGATCGCAGGCCGTCCCGGCGTCAAGAAGGTCATGAAGGTCGGCGACACCGCGGTCGCGGTGGTCGCCGACACGTGGTGGCATGCCAAATCGGCGCTCGAGGCATTGCCGATCGTCTGGGACGAAGGCGACAACGCCAAGGTGTCGGACGCGACCATCGCCGAGCACCTCAAGGCCGGCTTTGCGGCAACCGAGACAAACGGCGGCCGCAAGGAAGGCGACGCGCTCAAGGCGATCGAAGGTGCGGCCAAGAAGGTCGAGGCGATCTACTCGACTCCGTTCCTGGCACACGCCTGCATGGAGCCGATGAACTGCACGGTGCTCTACACGCCCGACAAGGCGGAAGCCTGGGTGCCGTCGCAGAGCGTCGAAGCCTCGCTCGCGGCGCTTTCGGAAGTCTCGGGCCTGCCGATCGGCAAGTGCGACGTCCACCGTATCGATCTCGGCGGCGGCTTCGGCCGGCGCGGCGGCACGCAGGACTACACCCGCCAGGCGACCGAGATCGCCAAGCAGTTCCCCGGTACCCCGATCAAACTGATCTGGAGCCGCGAGGAAGATCAGGCGCACGACTTCTACCGGCCGATCTCGCAAGCCAAGATGGCAGCCGGCCTCGATGCACAGGGCAATCTCGTCGGATTGCACGCACGGATTTCCGGCCAGTCGATCAACGCCTGGCTCAATCCGGCGGGCATCGTCGGCAACAAGGATGAGCGGCAACTGCAAGGCTGGTGGGAAAAACCGGGCGACGCCCAGCTCGGCTACACGGTGCCGAACCTCTTGACCGAATACGTGATGCGCAACACGCACGTGCCGGTCGGACCCTGGCGTGGTGTCAACACCAACCAGAACGGCATCTACATGGAGTGCTTCATCGAGGAGTGCGCGCGGGCGGCGGGCAAGGATTCGCTCGACTTCCGCCGCGCTCTGATGAGTAAGCATCCCAGGCATCTTGCCGTACTTAATGCCGCCGCCGAGAAGGGTGACTGGGGCAAGCCATTGCCGCTGGGCGTCCATCGCGGCATCGCGCAGTTCATGGGCTATGGCAGCTACTCGGCCGCCACCGCCGAAGTCTCGGTGAGCCCGCAGGGCAAGCTCAAGATTCACCGCATGGTGCTGGCGCTCAACTGCGGCCATGCGGTCAACCCGAGCCAGATCGCCGCGCAGGTCGAAGGCTCGGTGGCCTATGGGCTCAGCGCGGCGCTCTACGGCGAGTGCAAAGTCAAAGACGGCCGCATGGTCGATCTCAACTTCGACACCTACGAGATCATGCGGTTGGCCGAGATGCCCAAGGTCGAAACCGTGATCGTGCCGACCTACGACTTCTGGGGCGGCGTCGGCGAGCCGACGATCTGCGTGGTCATTCCGTCGGTGCTCAATGCCGTCATGGCGGCGACCGGCAAGCCGGTGCGCAGCCTGCCGCTGAAGAACGTGAAGCTGATGTAGCCCTGCCGTCATCGCGAGGAGCCCCGCAGGGGTGACGAAGCAATCCAGACCTCATGATATGATTCTGGATTGCTTCGCTTCGCTCGCAATGACCGGACCGCGCCGATGCCCCATCCTGACCGCTTCCTGCTCGCCGGCGTGATGGGCGATCCGGTGATGCATTCGCGCTCGCCGGCGATCTTCGCTTATTGGTTCGGCAAACACGGTCTCGCCGGCAGCTACCTGCCGTTCGCGATCAAGCCCGCCGGCCTGCGCGCAGCCTTGCGCGCGCTTCCGGCGCTCGGCTTTTCGGGCACCAACCTGACGATCCCGCACAAGGAGGCGGCGCTCGGCATCGTCGACACCGTCGACCCGGTGGCGCGGCGCATCGGCGCGATGAACTGCGTGGTGGTCGCGCCCGACGGCACGCTCGCGGGCTACAATCACGACGCCTTCGGCTACATTGCGAGCGTGCGCGAGGCGCAGCCCCATTGGCGCGCGGACAAGGGGCCGATCGTGGTGCTGGGCGCGGGCGGCAGCGCGCGCGCCGTGGTGGTCGGCCTGATCGACGAGGGCGCGGGCGACATCCGCGTCGTCAACCGCACGGCGGCAAGGGCGCAGGCCCTGGCGCGCGATCTTGGCGGCGCCGTCAAGGCCGTCCCCTGGGAGATTCGGCATGTGGCGCTCAAGGACGCCGCCATGCTGATCAACACCACAAGCCAAGGAATGGCCGGCCAGCCGCCACTCGATCTCGCGCTCGATACCTTGCCCACGAGCGCGCTCGTCTCCGACATCATCTACATCCCGCGCGAGACGCCGTTGCTCGCCACCGCGCGGGCTCGCGGCAATCCGACCGTCAACGGGCTCGGGATGCTGATCCACCAGGCGCGGCCGGCCTTCCAGGCCTGGTTCGGGATCATGCCGGAGGCGACACCGGAACTGCGCGCAATGATCGAGGCCACGACCTGATGCCGCAGGGCCGCCGGTTTACAAGACCGGCCATCCATCCCAACATCGCGGCATGATTGAGGATCCGAAGACACCGATGAACCGACGTGACGTGCTGGCGACCGGCCTTGCGTCTTTCGCAGCCGGCGCGCTCGTGCCACCGGCCGCATGGGCCTATCCCGACCGTACCATCCGGCTGGTCGTGCCGTTCTCGCCGGGCGGCGCGACCGACGTGGTCGGGCGGCTGTGGGCGGAGAAGATGAAGCCCATGCTCGGCACCGTCGTCACTGAAAACCGCGGCGGCGGCGGCGGCGTGACGGGCGCGGCGGAAGTCGCGCGGGCCCAGCCCGACGGTCACACCTTCCTGTTCGGCAATACCTCGACGCAGGTGCTCATCCCTACGATCATGCCGCGTCCGCCCTACGATCCGCTCCGGGACTTCACCGGTGTCTACATCGTCTGCAACTCGCCAACCTCGATCGTGGTGCACGAGTCGGTGCCGGCGCGCACGCTCAAGGAGTTGATCGCCTATGCCAAGGCCAATCCCGGCAAGCTGTCCTACGGCTCGGCCGGCGCCGGCACGCTGACCAACTTGGCGGGCGAATTGTTCAAGCAGCTCATCAGCGCACCCGACATCGTGCACATCCCCTACAAGGGCTCGGCGCCCGGCGTGGCCGATCTCGCCAGCGGCCACATTCCGATGATGACGCCGAACCTGGGCGGTCCGCTCATCGATTTTCATCGCACCGGCAAGGTCCGCATTCTCGCGGTCAACGCGACCACGCGCAGCCTGGGCGCCCCCGACATCCCGACGGCGATCGAGGCTGGCCTTCCCGGCATGGTGGCCGGCAATCTCAACGGGCTCTTTGCCCCCGCCGGCGTGCCGAAGGAGATCGTCGACCGCATCGCGGAAGCAACCCGCAGGATTGTCGCGGAGCCGGACGTCCAGCGCATTCTGATCACGTCGGGCTTCGAGCCGATCACGGATTCCGGCCCGGACGCGACGCGCGCCTTTATCGCCGAGGAGATCGCGCGCTGGACCCCGATCATGAAGGCCACCGGCTTCAAGATGGAGTGAGCATCGCGGGCACGTCGTTTTCGTCATGCCCGGCCTTGTGCCGGGCATCCACGTCTTTGTACCCTCTCGCAAGACAGACGTGGATGGCCGGGACATAGGCGGAAGCGAAGCGACGTCGTCCTTCGGGCGGCTATGCCCGGCCATGACCGCGGCGTCACAATAAAAAGGCAACCATGGCCCGCGTTCCCCTCATCCAAGAGCAAGACCACCCCGAACTCGCCGAGGTGGTGCAGAAATACGCCGCCGGACGGCGCGGCAAGCTGATCAACATCTATCGCGTGCTCCTCAACGCGCCGGCACTGGCGGAAAGCTGGTTCAACCATTCCAACACCATCCGCTGGAAGACGACGCTCGACGGGCGGCTGCGCGAGATCGTCATCATCCGCATGGGCCATCTCGCCGGCTCGCAATACGTGCTGCGCCAGCATGTTCCCTCGCTCGCGCTCGCCGACGGGTTGACCCTCGAGGAATGCGACGCGCTCGCCGACTGGCGCGCCACCAAACTGTTCAGTGAGAAGGAGCGCGCGGTTCTCGCCTATGCCGACACCATGACGCGCGACATCAAGGTTCCCGACGCGGTGTTCGCAGAGGTCAAGAAGCACTTCGACAACCGCCAGATCGTCGAGCTGACCGTGCTGATCGGTACCTACAATATGAATGCGCGCGTCCTCAACGCGCTCGAGCTCGATCTTGAACCGCTCGCGCCCTGAACTCGGAGCCTTGCCGTGGCGGTAACCCGAGGTCCGGTGCTGGTCGTCGAAGACGATCGCTTCCTGCGCATCGTCGGCATCGTGCTCGATCCGACGACCCCGAAGGAACGCGTCGCGGCCTTCGCGGACTTCTTCGTGCACGACGAGCGCGACTTCGAAGGTTATTGCAAGCGGGTCCGCGCGAGGGCACCGGCGCTGTATCCGGCGCAAGTGCGGCTCGTCGACAGCCACCAGCAGATGCGGCTGCAGCTCCCCGGTAGCCAGGCGCTGATCGTCGAATCGCTGCCGGTCGGCAAGGACGAGCTCGCCATCGGCCGCAACCTGGTAGCGGTGCAGAAATTCGGTTCACGCCCGCGCCACATCGACACCGGTGCATGCGCGGCGCGCGGCATCAAGGTGCTCACGATCCGCCGGCGTGCCAATATCGCCTGCGCGGAAGTCGCCTTCATGCTGATGCTGACGCTCGCTAAGAAGATGCAGCGTGTGATGAACCGCATCAGCCCCGAGCAGCTCGCGGCGGTCGGCTACGGCTACAAGCCGTTCGACCGCCGCCACACACCGAATTCCAACTGGGCCCGCATCACCGGGCTGCGCATGCTCAACGAAACGACCATCGGCATCATCGGGCTCGGCGAGATCGGCCGCGAGATCGCGATCCGCGCGGCGGCCTTCGGGATGCGCATCCTCTACTTCCAGCGCACGCGAATGTCGGAAGACGAGGAGCGCGAGCTGCAGGTGAACTACGTGCCGCTCGCGACCCTGCTCGGCCAGAGCGACTGGGTCGTTCCGCAACTGCCCGGCGGGCCGGCGACCAAAGGCCTGATCGATCGCGCGCGGCTCGCTCAGATGAAATCCGGCGCCTGCCTGATCAACGTGTCGGATCCCACCGTTGTCGACCGCGCGGCCTTGATCGAGGCGCTCAAATCAGGACGGCTTGGCGGTTTCGGGCTCGACCCGCTCTATGAAGAGCCGGGCCGCAGCACCGACGAGCTGTTGAAGTTCGACAATGTCGTGATCTCGCCGCACATCGCAGGTCAGCCGCGCTCCAATGCGCTCAACGACCTCGCCGACATGATGGAAAATCTGTCGAACGTCCTGGCGGAGCAGAAGCAAAAATGAGCAAGGCATTCCGTTTCCATGCGACCGGCGCGCCGGAGGTGTTGCGGTTCGAGGACGTCGAGATCGGCGAGCCCGGCCCCGGGCAGGTGCGGATGCGCAACCGCGCCGTCGCGGTCAACTACCGCGACGTGCTCCAGCGCAGCGGCATTCACACAGTGAAATCGTTTCCCGCCCCGATCGGGCTCGAAAGCGCCGGCGTGATCGAGGCAATCGGCCCGGACGTGACTAACGTCAAGGTCGGCGACCGCGTCGCGTATGCGTCCGCGCCGGAAGGCTCGTATGCCGAGCAGCGCATCGTGCCGGCCGCGCGGGTCATTCCGTTGCCCGACGGCATCGACGAGCGCACCGCCGCCTCGATGATGATCCGCGGCATGACGGCGCGCATGCTGCTGCGCGAGGCGTATGTGGTGAAACCCGGCGACACGATCCTGATCCACGCCGCCGCCGGCGGCGTCGGCCTCATCGTGTGCCAGTGGGCGAAGCATCTCGGCGCCACCGTCATCGGCACGGTGAGCAGCGACGAAAAGGCCGCGGTCGCGCGCGCGCATGGCTGCGACCATCCGGTCGTCACCCCGCGCGAGGATTTCGTCGCGCGCGTCGGCCAGATCACCGGCGGCCAGGGCCTGCCGGTGGTCTACGATTCAGTCGGCAAGGCGACGTTCGAAGGCTCGCTGAAGTGCCTGCGCCGGCGCGGCTATATGTGCTCGTTCGGCGAGGCGTCGGGCGATCCCGATCCGATGCCGCCGCGCCGCCTCGGCCAGCTCGGCTCGATCTACCTGACGCATCCCAGCGTTTCGAACTACGTCGCGACGCGCGAGGAGTTGCTTACCGCCGCCAGCGACGTGCTCGCGATGGTCGCCAGCGGCAAGATCAGGATCGAGATCAGCCGGGAATACGCGCTGAAGGACGCCGCGCGCGCGCATGCGGATATCGAGCAGCGCAAGACCACCGGCTCGATCGTGCTGGTGGTGTAGCGGTGTCATGCCCGGCCTCGTGCCGGGCATCCACGTCTTTCTTCGATCGGCAACGTAAGACGTGGATGGCCGGGACATAGGCGAGCGAAGCGACGCCGTCCTTCGGACGGCCAAGCCCGGCCATGACGAGGAGAGAGGTGCGATCCGGTCACACCTCGATCACAACATAGTTCTCCTCGACCGAGACCGCGAAGGTCTCGGCCACGAACGGGCCCTTCACCAGCGTCTCGCCCGCTTCCACCGACACCTTGAACTGCCGGATCTTGAGGTCGTCCGGATCGCACCACGACTGGCCGGAGCGGATGTCGAACTCCCAACCGTGCCAGGGGCAGCGCAAAAACTCCTGATGTCGCGCCAATCGGTAGTGCCCCGGCCCGTCGGACTGCACGAGGCCGACGATGCGGCCGTGGCAGAGCGGGCCACCCATGTGTGGGCAGCGGTTGGCGAGCGCGAAGAACTCGCCCTTGACGTTGAACAGGCCGATCTCGCGGCCCTTCACGGTCACGAGCTTGCTTGAGCCGGGCGCGACTTCCCCGACCGCCGCGACCACGTGGCGGCTCATGATAGGCGATACAGTGCCTTGGCGTTGTCGCGGAACACCTGCGCCTTCTGCGTCTCGCTCAGCTTGATCTTGTCGAAGACCTGCCGCGGATCGTCGAAGTCCCAGTGCGGGTAGTCGGACGAGAACAGCATGCGGTCCCAGCCGATCCAGTCGATCACCTCGGCGAGATGCTGCGGTTGTTCCGGTTCCTCGATCGGTTGCGTCGCGAACCAGACATGCTCGCGCACGTATTCGGACGGCGGCCGCTTGAGATGCGGGACCTCGGCGCGCAGGCGCTGCCAGTGCTTGTCCATGCGCCAGCACAATGCCGGCACCCAGGTGAAGCCCGACTCGATCAGCGCGACCTTGAGCCCAGGGAAGCGCTCGAACACGCCTTCGATCACCAGGCTCGCCAGCATGCTCTGCATGGCGGTCTCGAACGCGTAGTGCTCCTGCATGTAATAGGTCGGCCAGCCCATCGCGGTGGTCGGATGGCCGCCGCTGTAGCCCGCCGGATGGAGTCCTATCGGGATGTCATGGCGGGCCGCCGCCTCGTAGATCGGCCAGTAGCGCCGCCGGCCGAGCGGCTCCTCGCCGCGCGGCGCCAGGATCACCTGCACGAAGGCGCTGTCACCGGCGCGCCGCTCGATCTCGTCGACGGCGGCGGTCGCGTCCTCGGCGGTGATGACGATGCCGGCGCGCAGGCGCGGCTCCTTGCGCACCCACTCTTCTTTCTGCCAGTCGTTCACTGCGCGCGCCAGCGCGGCGGCGAATTCGAGGTTGCGCTCCTCCATGCCGCCGCGGCTGAGCGAGATCATCATGCCGAACTCGACGCCGCCGGGATCGAGATACTGCCGGCGCATCAGGTCGAGGTCGGAGCCGGGCGGCCCGCCGTTCGACGGATAGGAATCCGCCCGCATGCCCGATGCCATCATGCGCGGATAGGCAAGCTGGCTCGACAATCCTTGCCGCACATGCGGCCCGAAGGTCGCCATATGATCGCGCCAGCGCTTTTCGAGGAACGGATGGAGGTCGGCGTTGGACCGCTGCACCGGATGGATGTCGCAATCGACGACCGCGAGCTTCTGCGACACCGTGCGCTCAAGAACCGGAATGTTCATGGCACCGCCTCCTGGCTCTGCATTGGAGTCTTGCCAGCCCCGGCAGCCTCGCGCAAGCGTGGATAGGTGTCGAGCGCGTTGTCGATCAGCAGCCGCCGCAGCGTAGTCTCGCCCAGGCCCTCCGGAAGCACGTCCTCGCCGTCGAAATGCCAGTGCGGGTAGTCGGTCGAGAACAGCAGCACGCGATCGGAACCGATGTGTTCCAAGGTCGCGAGCAGCTTTGCGGGATCGGCCGGCGCGTCGATCGGCTGCAAGGTCAGACGGACATGATCGCGCACGATGTCGGCCGGCAGCCGGTCGATCCACGGCGTCTCGGCCCGCATGCCGCGCCAGGATTTGCTCGCACGCCAGAGGAGCGTCGGCAGCCAGGTGAAGCCCGAACTCGATCAGCACGAATTTCAGGCTCGGGAACTTCTGGAACACGCCCTCGGCCAACAGGCTGATGATCTGGTTCTCGAACGCGGCGCTCTGCGCGACATAATCCTCAAGCTGATAGGACGGCCAGCCAGCCGCGGTCGGCGCGTGCCGGTAGGTGCTGCCGGCGTGGATGCCGATCGCGAGGCCGTGCCGCTCGGCGGCCTGGTAGATCGGCCAGAGATGCCGGCGGCCGAGCGGTACATCGCCCATCGCGGGCAGCAGCACCTGCACGAACCGACGGTCGGCCGCGAGCCGTTCGATCTCGGCGACCGCCAGTTCGGAATTCTGTGCCGCCACTAGGATCGAGGCGCGCAGCCTTGGCTCACGATCGAGCCATTCGCGTGCGATCCAGTCGTTCACTGCACGGCAGAGCGCCGCCGACATGTCCTCGTTGAACAGTGCGATTGCGCCATGCAGCGGATTGAGGATCGCGATGCTGGTGCCGAACGGGTCGAGCGCCTGTTGGCGCAACAGGTCGAGATCGCTGCCGGGTAGTCCCGACTTCGGCCGCCAGTCCGGCCGCGCGCTGAGCGGAGAATTCGGCGGATAGCTCGTCAGCGTGAACGGCGTGCGGTCGATATGCCGGTTGATGAACTGGTCGCGCCAGACCTCGTCGAGATAGGGCAGCAGCGCCGCCGTGCTCGGCACCGCCGGATGCACGTCGCAATCGATCGCGCCTTTGTAGGGGACCTTCATCGCTTCAATATACGAGGCTGCGACTTCCCCCGCAAAGGCAGAGCGCCCCCTCCGATCGATGCCCTCAGTCTCAAGGACCGAGAGAGCTGAGCAGGCTCAATCGAACTAATGTCCCATCGCCATCGCGGTGAGCCGCGCGGGATCGGGATGCATCTGGTTGCCGCGCCAGGCCACGTGCATGTCGGGCCGCAGCAGCAGGAGGTCGTAGCCGTAGATGTCGCGCGGCGCGGCATCCGGCACGTCGAGCACCTGCAGCGGCGCGCCGACCGACGCGAAGGCCCGCGCAAGTGCATCAGCCGCGACGCGCGTGCCGCCGAGCCGCAGCAACGTGTAGCCGTGGCCGTAGCCGATGCGATCCTGCATGGCGGTGCCGTCGTCGAGCCACGCGTGCGGCAGCCGCGCGCCCGGCCAGGTGGTCGGCGTGTACTCCATGAATTTGTATTCCGGCCCCTCGCCCGGCTCTTCGGCGATCAGCGGCGAGCCGATGTAACGGTAACCAAGCTCGGCGCCGATCATGTCGCTCGCCTTGCGCTGCTCGACATCGGCAAGCTGCGCGAAGGCGGCGCGCGCCGCCAGCCCCTCGGGCGTATCCTCGCGAACGAGCGGCGTATACGCGCCGCGCCACTTGCGCCGGCCGACCGTGGCGTGACGCGAGGCCGCGACGTTGTTGGCACCGACCTGCCGCCGCTCGATCTCGTATGACGCCAGCAACTTCTCCCCACCCCAGCCGGCGAGCGCGCCGGCAAGCTTCCACGACAGGTCGATGGCGTCGCCGACGCCGCTGTTCATGCCGAGGCCGCCGGTCGGAATGACGAGATGCACGGCGTCGCCGGCGAGAAACACCCGGCCCTCGCCATAGCGGTCGGCCAGCAGCAGGTTCTGCCGCCACATCCCGGCAAACAGCATCTCGTATTCGAGCGGCATCGCGATCGTCTTTTCGAACATCGGCTTCATCTCGGCCTCGCTCTCGACGATCGAGTGCAAGGTGAAGTGCCGCGTGGAGTCCTGCACGATCAGTTGCGTCGAGCGCTCGTCCGCCACGTGGTAGTGCCGGCCCTTGCCGATCGGGATGCGCTCGTAGAGCTCGTCGCACCGGTAGAGCGCCTGGCAGAGCTGGAGCAACTGGTCGCCCTTTAGCGCGATGCCGAGCTGCTTGCGCACCGTGCTGCCGCCGCCGTCACAGCCGACGAGATATTGCGCCCGGATGTCGGACGTGACGCCGGCCGTGCTTCGCACTGTCGCGGTGACGCCCTCGGCGTCCTGCGTGAACGACAGGAACTCGTGGCCGTAGCGCACCGAAATCGCCGGCATCGTCTCGGCGATCGACTTCAACAAAGGCTCAAGAGTGTATTGCGAGATGAGCTGGTAGGGCTCGAGCGGCAGCGAGCCGTCGGTACACTTGGCGATGCGCGCCTTTGCTTCGGCAACCGATGGATGCGGATGATGCACCAGCGGCGGCTCGATGAGCGAGAACACCACGAAGATGTCCATCGGGCAATGCGCCGGCAAACCGGCCCCCCGCACGCGCTCGGCGATGCCCATGCGCCGGTAGATCTCCATGGTGCGGGCGTTGCACCGCTCCATCTTGGGCAGAAAGGCCGGCGCCTCTTTCTGTTCGATGAGAACGCAGCGCACGCCGCGCAACGCGAGGTCGATAGCGAGTGTCAATCCGGTCGGCCCGCCGCCGACGATGAGAACCTGGGTGTCCATGCGCTGCTTAGATCATATTCCGTTTGAGCTGATCCATGGTCTCCGCCTGCCGTGAAAACGCCAAAAGGCCCCGGGGCGATGCCGGGGCCCTTGTTACTCAAACTCACAGACGCCGTTCAATCACATCGGAAGTTGTGGTGCCGCTTGCAGGACAAACACACGCCGTTCACCCACGTGGTGACGCGCCGGCAGGTCGCGCAAAATCGCTGTGCCATTGTGATCTCCCAAAGATTGCAACCTTGCAACTATAGCGGGCGCTCGCACAAATGCAATCATGACGGGAAGCCTGTGGAGCGCGCCGGATCTTACCCGCGGTCGGTCGGGCGCAGCGACCGGCTGATGCGGGTGACCACGTCGTCCCAGGCACGCTCCTGCTCTTCGGGATATTTCAGATCGATGCACGAGATCAGCGGGCGCGGGCTGCGGCTGAAGTTGCAGCGGCTGTAGTAGATCACCCCGTCGCGCACATTGGAGATCGCGAAAAACGACGGCGTGACGCGCTGATATTGCAGCGCGCTGCGCGGCATTTGCAGATTGACGCGCAGGAAGCTGTCCGGCGTGAACTGCGGATCGTTTGGCAGCGAATAGACCTCGAGGATCGCATCGCTGTCGGCGGTACGGAAGCGCTCCCCGACACCGCGCTCCGACTGCCCGCCCGAGTGCGAAAACACGTCGGCCGGATAGTCGACTTGCGTGCCGAACTGTGGCTCGACGAAAACCTGCCAGTCCTTGACCTCAAGCCGTTCGGTCTGCGCCGCGGCCGGCACGAGCCACAGGGCCGCGAGCATTCCAACCATGATGGTGAGATGGCGCATGGTGTCCTGCCTTTCGAGGTGAGCGGGACGAGCGAAATCTGAGTCTGCATGATGCCTTTGAATCATGACAAGCGTAACTACGCGGATGAGGGCGTGTTGGATGCAGCGCGCTGTTTCGTTCCCGCGAAAGTCGCCGGCTATTATCCCCGGCCGTTCAGCCGACGGATCTCCTCGCTGCCGTCGACGAGACGCAGGTCGATGCGGCCGATCATATCCGCGCGCTGCGCCTCGGCGGCCCGCAACCCGACCGCCGCCTCGTCGCGCGTGCTGCGGTTCGAGCCGAGCGCGACGATGCCGCCGAGGAGGAGACAGAGCGACGCCAGGATCGGCAGGCCGTCGAACCTGATAAGGCCGATCGCCATGGCGACGATCAGGATGACGCCCGCCGAAATGGCGCCGCGCGCGCCTAGCATGATCTTGCGGCAGTGCTCGATCCGCTCGGCGAGCTGCTCTATCCGCGTTTCAAGCCGCGAGATGTCGTCGCGCAGGTCGTCGTGGTCCATATTGACTCAGCCAGGATGGGCAAAGCGAAGCCCGCCCGTCCAGCCGCCCTCCCCTCACTGCGGTCGCATGCGGCCGCCAACTTAGCAGAATTAGGCATGGCGGGGGCTCTGCGCCAGCGGGCGGGAACGAGGCGGACGGCGGCCCGTTGTGCTAACGCTGCGCCGACATCCGCCATTCCGGGACGCCGCCATCATGACCGACACTCCGCCCGACCGCCTGTCCACCGATCCGCGTAGCCCCTACTACGACGCCGAAGTGCTGGCCCGCGACGTCGGCATCCGCTTCAAGGGCGTGGAGAAGACCAACGTCGAGGAATATTGCGTCAGCGAGGGCTGGATTCGCGTGGCCGCAGGCAACGCCAAGGACCGTTACGGCAATCCGCTGACCATCAAGCTCACCGGGCCGGTCGAGCCGTATTTTCGCGACAAGCCGGAAGGATAGCTGCGATTTTATTTCCGTTCATTCCCGCGCAAGCGGGAACCGAAGGCAAAGCGTTCGGTACTTGCAGTGCTGGGTCCCCGCTTGCGCCGGAACGAACGGAGAGAGTATCGACTCCACTGAAATGAGACCTGCTCAGTCTCTGCCCAGATACGCCACCGCCTGCTGCCCGGCGATGCGGCCGAACACGAAGGCGCGCAGCACCGACACCGCGTTCGGCGCGGTGACATGGAAATGTCCGGTGATCTCACCGGCCGCATAGAGGCCGGGGATCGCGCGGCCATCGCCGGAGCACTTCCGCCCGTTCGTTGGTGGCGAGCCCACCGAACGTATAGGCGATGGCGCCGATCATCGGCCAAGCGAGAAACGGCGGCTCCACAATGGCGCGCGCCCAGTTCGACTTCGGTGGCTGCAATGCCCGGCTCGCGGCCAGCCCATCGCAGCGCGTGGCGTCGAACGAGCGCGGATCGCCCGTACAGGCCGCGTTGTAATCCACGATCGTCGCCGCGAGATTGTCGGCATCGACGCCGACCTCGCGCGCCAGCGCGTCGAGCGTTTCAGCCCGATATGGCGGCACCTCCGAGCGGGTGGCACGCTGCCAGTCCGGCACGTCGAGCAACCGCCGGTCGACGATCGCGTAGGCTCTGCGGCGCGGCAGCGCGAAATGCAGGTGCCGCGCGAACGTCTCCCAGGTCTCGTGCACCAGGCCCGCGCCCTCGTCGAAGAAGCGGCGGCCGCTGTCGTCGACCACGATGCCGTAAGGATAGACCAGCACGACCGGCGCGGAGTTCTTGCTGCGCGGATCGACCGGCTCGGCATGCATGCCGTTCCAATCGCCGGCGGCGTCCGCACCCAGGGCCATCGCCTGCCGGATGCCGTCGCCGGTGTTGAAGCGGGCGCGTGGCGCCAACAGCGGGACAAGCTCGCCGCCCGGACCGAAATGCTCGCGCATCATCGCGGCATCGCCCTGAAAGCCGCCGCAGGCCAGGATGACGGCATCAGCCGGAATGATGGCCGGCCCGCCATCGCCGGGCGCGACCGCAACTTCATGCGGTGCCCCAGCGTCGTCTTGGTCGAGCTTCTCCACTGCGCACGAATAACGAAACGCGACGCCTGCAGCCTCTGCAGCCTGCGACAGCGTGCGATGGATCGCCTCGCCGCCGCCGACCGGCTGGATGCGCGGCGGCCCCTTGGCGAGATAATAGGTCGGCTGATGGAATTCGACGCCGTGGCTCCTGATCCACGCGATAGTCGCTGGCGCGTCGGCTGCGAGCCGCGCGAAATATGTCTCATCGCCCTGAAAACCGGTGGCGGCGAGCATGTCATGCACGAAGCTCGTCTCGACACGATCGGGCGCGGCCATCCGCATATAGGCGGGCGTCCAGCGGGTGTTACCGCCGGCTTCAGCCGCGCTCGCTTTTTCCACGAGCGTGACATTGACCGGCAGGCCCCGTGCGCGCGCAGTCTGCGCGGCCGACAGCGCCGCCGAAAGCCCGGCGGCGCCCTGGCCGACGACGACGAGATGGTGGGATTTCGCCGTCACCCCGCCTCGCTCTTGCGCGGTCGCTGCGCTTCGGCGCTACTCCGCCGCCACCTGCGTCGCCGGGTCCACCGCTTCGACCTTGGCGGCGCAGAACTTGAACTCCGGAATCTTGCCGAACGGATCGAGCTTCGGGTTGGTGAGCAGGTTGGCGGCAGCTTCCACGTAGGCGAACGGAATGAATACCACGCCGTCCGGCACCGCGTCGTCCTGGCGCGCGGTCAGCTCGACCACGCCGCGCCGCGTCGCCACTCGAACCATGTCGCCCGGCTGGATGCCGAGCTTCGAGATTGTTCCGCGCGAAAGCCCGGCGACCGGCCCCGGCTCCAGCGCATCAAGCACAGACGCGCGGCGCGTCATCGCGCCGGTGTGCCAATGCTCGAGCTGGCGGCCGGTGGTGAGAATGAACGGATACTCGCCGTCGGGCACCTCGTCGGGCGCCGTGTACTTCGTGGCGACCAGCTTGGCGAAGCCACCCGGCCGCGGAAAACCCTTGTCGAACACCACGTCGCGGCCCGGCACGTCCGGCCCGTCGACCGGATAGGTGACGTGATCCTCGCGCTCGACGCGCTCCCAGGTGATGTTGTCGAGCGCCGGCATCAGCCGCGCCATCTCCTCGAACACCTCGCTGACGTGCTTGTAGTTCCAGTTGCAACCCATGCGCTGGGCGAGATCCTGGATGATCCAGAGGTCCTGCCGCACATCGCCCGGCAGCGGCAGCGCCTTGCGGCCCATCTGCACCTGACGGTTGGTGTTGGTGACGGTGCCGTCCTTCTCGGGCCAGGCCGAGGCGGGGAGAATGACGTCGGCGTAGGAGCAGGTCTCGGTCAGGAAGATGTCCTGCACGACGAGATGTTCCAGGTGCGCGAGCGCGCCACGGGCGTGATTGAGGTCGGGGTCGGACATCGCGGGATTTTCGCCCATGATGTACATGCCCTTGATCTCGTCGTGGTGCACCGCGTCCATGATCTCGACCACGGTCTTGCCGCGCTTGGGGTCGAGCGTCACGCCCCAGGCGGCTTCGTACTTGCCGCGGATCTCGGCATTCTCCACCGACTTGTAGTCGGGGAAGAACATCGGGATGAGGCCGGCGTCGGATGCGCCTTGCACGTTGTTCTGGCCGCGCAGCGGATGCAGGCCCGTGCCCGGCCGGCCCACCTGGCCGCAGATCAACGACAGCGCGATCAGGCAGCGTGCATTGTCGGTACCATGGGTATGCTGCGATACGCCCATGCCCCAGAAGATGATCGCCCGTTCGGCGCGCGCGAAGGTGCGCGCGACGTTGCGCAGCACGTCCGGCTCGACCCCGCAGATCGGCGACATCTCCTCCGGCGTAAACGGCTTCACGCTTTCGGCGAGCTTGTCGAAATCCTCGGTGTAGGTCTGGACGTATTGCTGGTCGTAAAGCTTCTCGCCGATGATGACGTTGAGGATGCCATTCAGCATTGCGACGTCGGTGCCGTTCTTGAACTGCATCATCTGCCAGGCATGACGCTTCAGCGCCTGCCCGCGCGGGTCCATGACGATCAGCTTGGCGCCGCGCTTGGCGGCCTGCTTGAAGAAGGTGGCGGCGACCGGGTGATTCTCGGTCGGGTTGGCGCCGATGACGATGATGACGTCGGAGTTCTTGCACTCGTTGAAGGTCGCAGTGACGGCCGCCGAGCCGACGCCTTCGAGCAGCGCCGCCACCGACGAGGCGTGACAAAGCCTCGTGCAGTGATCGACGTTGTTCGAGCCGAAGCCGGTACGCACCAGCTTCTGGAACAGGTAGGCCTCTTCGTTGGAGCCCTTGGCCGAGCCGAAGCCGGCGAGCGCACGCGGCCCGTCCAGGTCGCGGATTTTCACGAGACCGGCGGCGGCGCGCTCCATCGCCTCCTCCCAGGTCGCCTCGCGGAAGTGCGTCCACGGATTTGAAGGATCGACCAGGTCGTCGGCGTGCTTGGCGACGCCGTCCTTGCGAATGAGCGGCTTGGTAAGGCGCTGTGGGTTCGAGACATAGTCGAAGCCGAAGCGGCCCTTGACGCACAGCCGGTTCTGGTTCGCCGGCCCGTCACGGCCGTCCACCGAGATCAGCTTGTCGTCCTTGATGTTGTACGTGAGCTGGCAGCCGACGCCGCAATAGGGGCAGATGCTGTCGACCTTGCGGTCGGGAAACTCTGTGCGCACGTTCTCGGCGTTGACCAGCGTCGCCGGCATCAGCGCGCCAGTCGGGCAGGCCTGCACGCATTCGCCGCAGGCGACGCAGGTCGAACTGCCCATCGGGTCGTCGAAATCGAACACGATCTTGGCGTTGTGCCCGCGGCCCGCCATGCCGATCACGTCGTTGACCTGCACTTCGCGGCAGGCGCGAACGCACAGATTGCATTGGATGCAAGCGTCAAGGTTGACCGCCATGGCCGGATGACTGCGGTCGGGCGCGGGACGCGCGTCGCGCGGGAAGCGGCCTGGCTCGATCTTCTGCCGCTTGACGATCTGCCAGAGTTCGGAGTCCGGATCGTGCGCGATCTCGATCCCCGGCTGATCGGTGAGCAGCAGTTCCGCCACCATCCGCCGCGCGGACTTCGCCCGGTCGGTCTGAGTCTTGACCTTCATCCCCGGGGTCGGCGTGCGGATGCAGCTTGCCGCCAGGACGCGCTCGCCCTCGACCTCCACCATGCAGACGCGGCAATTGCCGTCCGCCCGGTAGCCGGGCTTGGGCGTGTAGCAGAGATGCGGGAGCTTCACCCCGTGGCGGCGCGCGGCGCGGAAAATGGTCTCGCCGGGCTGCGCTTCGACCTCCTGGCCGTCGAGCGTGAACTTGATGTTTTCGGCCATTGGCTACTTGCCGCTCCTCAATCGAAATTCCCGGCCAAGTGACTATACCGCCACCGATTTTGCAATGGACACCGTTGTGCACCGATGCACCGCACATGGGCAGCGCTCGCCGCTTAATTGGTGCGTGGAGGGGCGAATGCCCATCAGTTTCAACGGCTCAAGTCGCAACCGGTTGACGTTACCGTTCATCTGGAATTATACATATATCAAACATCATAATTGATGTCTAAAACATGATAACAGCAGCTCAGCTCAGGGCCTCGCGCGCGCTTCTCGGCATCGACCAGCGCAAGCTCGCCGAACTGTCGGACCTCTCGCTGCCGACCATCCAGCGCATGGAGGCGAGCGAGGGCGTCATCCGCGGCAACGTGGATTCGCTGATGAAGCTGGTCGGGGCGCTCGATGCGGCCGGCATCGAGCTGATCGGCGACAACGCGGTGAGTCCCGGCGGCGGGCGGGGCGTGCGGCTCAAGAGGCCGCCGGCATGACGCTGCTGACCCTCGCGCTGATCTGCGTGGCCGTCTGGCTCGCCGTCGCGGCCCTTGCGGTGGCGATCGCGCGCAACCCGGCCGCAACCGCCATCGTGTATGGCGCCAGCCTCGCGGCTGCGATCGTCGCGCTGTTTGCAGGTGTGGCGCACCTGCTCGGCACAGGAGCGCCCGTCAGCGTGACGCTACCGCTCGGGCTGCCATGGCTCGGCTCACACTTTCGCCTCGACGCGCTCTCCGCCTTCTTCCTTGCGGTCGTCAACCTCGGCGCGGCGGCCGCCAGCTTGTTCGCCCTCGGCTACGGCCGGCATGAAACGGCGCCGCAGCGCGTGCTGCCGTTCTATCCGGCCTTCCTCGCCGGCATGAATCTCGTCGTTCTGGCGGACGACGCGTTCACCTTTCTCGTCTCCTGGGAGTTCATGTCGCTCTCATCCTGGGCGCTGGTGATGGCGCACGATCGCGAGCGCGACAACGTCTACGCCGGCTACGTCTACCTGGTGATGGCAAGCTTCGGCACGCTGGCGCTGCTCTTGACCTTCGGTCTGCTCGCCGGCCCCGACGGCAGTTACGGCTTCGACGCGATGCGCGCCGCGCATTCCTCGGCACAGTACGCCGCGCTGGTGCTGATCCTGGCGCTGGTTGGCGCCGGCTCCAAGGCCGGCCTGGTGCCGCTGCATGTCTGGCTGCCGCTCGCCCATCCGGCGGCGCCGAGCCACGTCTCGGCGCTGATGAGCGGCGTGATGACCAAGGTCGCGGTCTACGGCTTCGTGCGCATCGTGTTCGACCTGCTCGGACCGCCGGAGTGGTGGTGGAGCATGCTGGTGCTGGCGCTCGGCGGCATCACGGCCGTCATGGGCGTGCTCTACGCACTGATGCAGCAGGATCTCAAGCGCATCCTCGCCTACAGCACCATCGAGAACATCGGCATCATCTTCGCGGCGCTTGGACTGGCGCTGGCCTTCAAGGCCTACGGCATGATGACGGCAGCGGCGCTGGCACTGACCGCCGGGCTGCTGCACGTGTTCAATCATTCGCTGTTCAAGAGCCTGCTGTTCTTCGGCTCGGGCGCGATCCTGCACGCGACCGGCGAGCGCGACATCGATCGCCTCGGCGGCCTGATCCACCGGATGCCACAAACGGCCTTCGTGTTTCTTGCCGGCACGGTCGCGATTTCGGCATTGCCGCCGTTCAATGGCTTCGTGTCCGAGTGGCTGACCTTCCAGGCTATCCTGCTCAGCCCGCAACTGCCCTCCTGGGGTTTGCGGCTCCTGGTGCCGGCCGCCGGCGCACTGCTCGCGCTGGCGGCGACGCTCGCCGCCGCCTGCTTCGTTCGCGCCTTCGGGATCACCTTCCTCGGCCGGCCGCGCTCGGCTGCCGTCGAACGGGCGCACGAAACCGACCGGCTTTCGCTCGCCGCCATGTTCGCGCTGGCGGCGCTCTGCCTGGTCGCTGGCGTTCTGCCGGGCGTGTTCATCGACATGCTGGCGCCGGTCGTGCAGGGGCTGGTTGGCGCCCGCATGCCGGTGCAGACCAGCGTCGACTGGCTCTCGATCGTGCCGATCGGCGAGAGCCGCAGTTCCTACAACGGCTTGCTGGTGTTCGTATTCATCACGCTGTCCGGGCTGCTGGCGGCCTATGCGATTCATCGGCTCGCCTCCAACCGCGTGCGCCGCGCGCCGCCCTGGGATTGCGGCTATCCGGATGCCAGTCCGGTCACCCAGTATAGTGCCGGCAGCTTCGCTCAGCCGATCCGCCGCGTGTTCGGCACGGTCGTGTTTCGCGCGCGCGAACACGTCGAGATGCCGCCGCCCGGCGACGTGCGTCCGGCAAGGCTCACCGTCGAGTGGCGCGACGTGGTCTGGGACACGCTCTACGCGCCGGTCGCCGCCGGCGTGATGACCGCCGCGACCCGGCTCAACTACCTGCAGTTTCTGACCATCCGCCAGTTCCTCAGCTTGGTCTTCGCCGCGCTCGTGCTCCTGCTGCTGATGCTCGCAATATGGCCGTGATCCTCGACCTCGCCGACCAGGGCGCGCAGATGCTGCTGGTGCTGCTGCTGGCGCCGCTGCTGATCGGCTTCGTGCGCAAGGTGAAAGCGCGTCTCCTCCGCCGCCAGGGACCGCCGCTGATCCAGCCGTACCGCGATCTGGTGCGGCTCATGCGCAAGGAGGTCGTGCTGGCGGAGAGCGCGTCCTGGCTGTTCCGCGTGATCCCCTACCTGATCTTCGCCGCCACCTGGGTGGCGGCGTCGCTGGTGCCGACCTTCCGCACCGGCCTCATGTTCTCCTGGTCGGCCGACCTCATCGCCATCATCGCGCTCATCGGCAGCGCACGATTCTTCCTGGCGCTCGCCGGCCTCGACGTGGGCACGAGCTTCGGCGGCATCGGATCGAGCCGCGAGGTGATGATCGCCTCGCTCGCCGAGCCCGCCATGATCATGATCGTCTTCACTGTCGCGCTGGTGGCGGGCTCGACGCAGCTCTCCACCATGGCGGGCTTCCTGGTGTCGAGCGAAGTGGGCTTGCGCGTCTCGCTCGGTCTGGCACTGCTTGCGCTCATGATGGTGGCGATCGCCGAGAACGCGCGCATTCCGGTCGACAATCCGGCAACCCATCTCGAGCTCACCATGGTGCACGAGGCGATGGTGCTGGAATATTCCGGCCGCCACCTCGCGCTGATCGATCTCGCCTCCGAACTCAAGCTCCTGCTCTACGTTTCGCTGATCGCCTGCCTGTTCGCCCCGTGGGGGATGGCGACGCCCGGCGCCGGTCTTGCCGCGCTGGCGGTCGGTGTTATCGCCTATCTCGGCAAGCTCGCGGTCGGCGGCGCGCTCCTCGCGCTGTTCGAAACGTCGATCGCCAAGATGCGGGTGTTCCGCGTGCCGGAATTTCTCGGCGCCGCGCTGATGCTCGGCTTACTCGCGACGCTCCTCCTCTTCGTATCGCGGAGCCTGTGATGCGCGGGCTCAATTTCGATATCGCGCACATGCTCGCCGGTTCGCTCGTGCTGGTGAGCTTCATGCAGCTCTACCAGGACCGACTCTATGCACTGCTCAATACGTTCGCCCTGCACGCGCTGATCCTCGCGCTTTCGGTCGCCTGGCAGGCCCATGTGCAGGATGCGCCGCACCTCTACGTGACGGCGGCGATCGCGCTCGTCTTCAAGGCCATCGTCATCCCGCTGGCGCTGCATCGGATCATCGTACGGCTCGGCATCCATCGCGAGATCGAGAAGGTGGTCGGTGTCGGCGCGACCATGCTGCTCGGCATGGGCCTCGTTGCGCTCTCGATGGTGGTGATGCTGCGGGTGACGGCGGACGCCGACCCGCTCGCACGCGAGGACCTCGCGTTCGCGCTCTCGGTCGTGCTGCTGGGCCTCCTGATGATGGTGACGCGCCGCAACGCCGTGAGCCAGGTGGTCGGCTTCATGTCGCTCGAAAACGGATTGGTGCTCGCCGCCACCGGCGCCAAGGGCATGCCGCTGGTGGTCGAGTTCAGCGTCGCCTTCTCGATCCTGATCGCCTTCATCGTGATCGGCATCTTCCTGTTCCGCATCCGCGAGCGCTTCGACACCGTCGACCTGCAGGCGCTCGACCGCTTCCGGGGAGAGCGCCGATGAGGTTCGACGCGCTCGCCGCGGTGCTCGCTATTCCGGCGCTGGCGGCGGCGCTGCTCGCGGTGCTGCCCGGCTACTTGCTGAGCGCACGGCTCAACGTGCTGGCGACGCTCTGCACATTCCTGGTCGCATCGTCGCTGTTTTTCGACCGGCCGCCGGCCGGTCCGTACCTTCACGTCGACGATCTCAACAACGTCTTCATTGTGCTCACCACGTTCGTCGGCTTCACCACCAGCGTGTTCAGCGCGAGCTATATCGGCCATGAGTTGGAGATCGGGCGGCTGACCCCCACCTATCTGCGCTTCTATCACGCCATGTACCAGGTGCTGATGCTGGCGATGAACCTCGCGCTCATCGCCAACAATATCGGCGTCATGTGGGTCGCGATCGAGCTTGCGACGCTGACCACCGTGCTGATGGTCGGCATCTACCGCACCCACGAGGCGCTGGAGGCGGCGTGGAAATACTTCATCCTCGGCTCGGTCGGCATCGCGCTCGCGCTGTTCGGCACCATCCTGATCTACATGGCGGCGCGGCCGACCATCGGCGAAGGCACCGACGCCATGGTGTGGACCAACCTGGTCGCACACGCGGCGAAGTTCGACCCGGCGCTGCTCAACGTCGCGTTCGTGTTTCTGCTGCTCGGCTACGGCACCAAGGTGGGCTTGGCACCCCTGCACGCTTGGCTGCCGGACGCGCATGCCGAAGGCCCCACGCCGATCTCGGCGGTGCTGTCGGGGCTTCTGCTCAACGTCGCGCTCTACGCGCTGCTGCGTTTCAAGATGCTGCTTGCGGTCAACCCCGCGGCCCTCGCGCCCGGCCCGCTGATGGTGACGATGGGGCTCATCTCGCTCGTGTTCGCGGCGTTCATGCTCTACCGCCGGCGCGACATCAAGCGCATGTTCGCCTACTCGTCGATCGAGCACATGGGGATCATCACGTTTGCGTTCGGCATGGGCGGTCCGCTCGCGAATTTCGCCGGGCTCCTGCACATGACCATGCACTCGCTCACCAAGTCGGCGATCTTCTTCGCGGTCGGGCACATTGCACAAGTCAAAGGTACTCAGAAGATCGCCGACATGGGCGGGCTGACCGAGACCAACCCGGTGCTCGGCTGGGGCCTCGTGCTCGGCGTCGTCGCCATCGCCGGGCTGCCGCCGCTCGGCATCTTCATGAGCGAATTCCTGGTGGTGACCTCGACCTTCGCGCGCGAGCCGTGGCTCGCCATCGTGCTCGTCTTCGGTATCCTGATCGGCGTCGCCGCGCTGTTTCTTAGGCTCAACACCATCGCGTTCGGCGAGCCGCGCGGACCGACCGCCGAAGCCAAGGCCTCCTTCGTGCCGATGTTCGCCCATCTCGCGCTCGTGTTCGCGGCCGGCGTCTACCTGCCGCCTGCGCTCGTCGCCTGGTTCCAGAACGTCGCCAAGCTGCTCGGATAGATGCGATGCCAGCATTGATCGACATGATCGAAGGCGAGCGGGTCGAGCACCACCGGCCGTGGCCGCGCGTGGTGACGGACGAGAACGGCTGGCGCTTCGCCGCCGACCAGCTTTCCGCCGGCCACTGGACCTTGCTCGGCCTGTGGGGCGACACCGGCCAAGGCACCAACCAAGTGCATATGGCGGTGCTCGACGAGCACACGAACGAGATTGCGGTCGTCTCGATCGAATGTCCGAACGGAAGCTTTCCGTCGGTCGGCGCGCTGCACCCGCCGGCGATCCGGCTGGAGCGCGCGATCCGCGACCTCTACGGCCTCATGCCGGTCGGCCTTCCCGATACGCGGCCCTGGCTCGATCTCGGCTTCTGGGACGTGACGCATCCGCTCGGCGACCAGCGGCCCGCGCCGGCAACTCGCCCGCCCTACGCCTTCCTGCCGGTCGAAGGCGAAGGCCTGCACCAGATTCCGGTCGGCCCGGTGCATGCCGGCATCATCGAGCCCGGGCACTTCCGCTTTACCGCCAACGGCGAAACCGTCGTGCGGCTCGAAGAGCGGCTGGGCTACGCGCACAAGGGCATCGAGTCGCTCATGCTGGGCGCCTCGATCGAGAAAGGTGCGCGCCTCGCCGGCCGCGTCTCGGGCGACAGCACGGTGGCTTACGCGCTCGCCTTTGCGCACGCGGTGGAAGCCGCGCTCGGCGTCACGCCGCCGCCACGCGCCGTCCGTCTGCGCGCGCTAATGGCCGAGCTTGAGCGCCTCGCCAATCACTTCGGCGACTTCGGCGCGATTTGCAACGACGCCTCGTTCTCGCTGATGCATGCGCAATGCGGCATCCTGCGCGAGCGCACGCTGCGGGCCGCGCAGGCCTGCTTCGGCCACCGCCTGATGATGGACTGCATCGTGCCGGGCGGAGTGACCGCCGATATCGCCGAAGTCGGCATCCCGGCGGTCCGCGCACTGCTCGACGAGGCCGCCCGCGTATTCCCGCGGCTCATCGCGCTCTACGACAACACCGCCTCGCTGATGGACCGCACCGCCACCACCGGCATCCTCTCGGGCGAGTTGGCGCGGCAGTTCGGCGCCGGTGGTTTTGTCGGGCGGGCAAGTGGCCGCGCGTTCGACGCCCGCAAGGCGTTACGCTACCCGCCTTACGACCGGCTCGTGTTCGAGACGCCGCTGCTGACGGCGGGCGACGTGAATGCGCGGGTCTGGGTGCGCATCCGTGAGATCGAGCAGAGCCTCGCGCTGATCGGTGAGATTCTCGCGAGCCTGCCTCCCGGCCCGACCGCGGCCGCGCTCCCGGAAACCGGCGGCGTGCGCGAAGGCATGGGATTGGTCGAAGGCTTCCGCGGCGACGTCTTGGTGTGGCTGCGCATCCAGGACGGCCATATCGCGCGCTGTCACCCGCGCGACCCGTCCTGGTTCCAATGGCCGCTGCTCGAAGCGGTGATCGAGGGCAACATCGTCGCCGACTTCCCGCTCTGCAACAAATCGTTCAACTGCTCCTACTCGGGCCACGATCTCTAGGACCGCGTCATGCGCCGAACCCTGATTGAAAGTCTCGTACGCCGGCCGCTGACCGAAGCTCCGCCGGCGGCGGACGATACCGCGATCGCCGAGGTTGCTGCGAGCCTCGAGCGCGCGGCGCGGCGCAAGCTCGGGCGGAGTCTCTCGATCCGCGAGGTCGATGCCGGCTCCTGCAACGGCTGCGAACTGGAAATCCACGCGCTCAACAACGCGTTCTACGATCTCGAACGCTTCGGCCTGCGCTTCGTCGCCTCGCCGCGCCACGCCGACGTGCTGATGGTGACCGGCCCGGTCACCAGGAACATGCGCGAGGCGCTGACGCGCACCTACAACGCGACGCCCGATCCGAAATGGGTGGTGGCGGTCGGCGACTGCGCGCTCAACGGCGGCCTCTTCGCCGGCAGCTACGCGGTGACCGGCGGCGTCTCCGCGGTCGTGCCGGTCGACCTGCACATCCCCGGCTGCCCGCCCCGCCCGGTGCAGTTGCTGCGAGGGCTGCTGGCGCTGGTCGAGAAGGCGTGACTGGTGAGCAGCCCGAGCGGGAAACAATCACTCTGTTGCAATCCACCTCGATCCACTTCAACCCCCATGAATTCGGTTCCCGCCCTCGCCAAAGCCGGGCACAAGCGGACCCAGGCAGGACGCCACGGACAACACAAAGGAGCCTCATGGCTAGCTATTTCCTCTTTGGCGCGATCGGCACCTGCCCGGACTGCGGCGATCACCGCTTCTCCGGCCCGATCACGATCGCGCCGGATACGAGCCTCACCTGTCACAAGTGCGGGCACGTCGCGACCGTCACGGAGGCGGTGCAGACCGGGCTCGCGGCCGGCACGGTCAAGAAGCTCAGCGATCATCGCGTTGTGCAAAACAAGCCCGGTCACGCTTGAAGCGAGCCGCCGGGCTGCGCTTTGATGGCGCCGTCGTGTTACGATGCAGTCGTGCACGTTGCGGGCCGCCGGTCAGAGCGCTGTCGTTTCGTGTTGGATTGCTAGGCGCTCTGGTTCGTCTTTTCAGTGCATGATCCGATCCGCCAAGCCGGCGACTTATCGGGATCATGCCCAGCGCAGGAGGAAGCCATGGCCAAGGGCCAGATGCGAAGCAACAAGGAAAAGAAGAAGCCGAAGCAGGACAAGAATAAGCAGCAGAAGGGCGCACCCGCGCCCTCGCCGTTCGCCGCCGGACAGGCAGGCGCCCCGGGCAAGAAGTAGGGCCTGGCGTTCGCCGGCGCCCGGTCAGGCCGGGCAGCCGCCCGCGGTTCCGCCCAACTGCCGCAGCCGCGTGGCGATGCGGGTCATGAGCGGCGGCTGGTCGGTGAAGAAGCCGAGCGGGCGGGTGCGGCTGTCGTCAAACGCGGCGGCGGTCAAGGGCCCGCCCAGCACGGCGGCGGTGTCGAGATCCAGCCGGTTCTTGCGCAATTCCGGCTGGCCGTTCTGCTGCGGGGTGTGGCCGTGCACGACGAAGCGGCCGCAGTCGATCCTGTCGCTGTCGGTCAGGAACGGCTCGCGCATCCAGAGCATCGTCTGCTCGGGCTGGCGGTCGAGCGGAAGGCTGAGATCGATCCCGGCGTGGACGAAGAAGCGCAGCCCGTCGTCATGGTAGAACGGCAGCGACTCGAGCCAGGCGAGGTGGGCATCCGTCATCCGCCCGTTGGTTTCGGGATAGTTGCGCATCGTAGTTTCGGCGCTGTTGCGCATCCAGAGCGGCATGGCGCTATTGCGCCGGTGGGCGTCGATCGCGAGTTGCTCGTGGTTGCCGCGCAGGCAGATGACCGCGCCCGGGCGCTCCTCCTGCAGGTCGATGAGAAACTCGATCACGCCGCGGCTGTCCGGCCCGCGGTCGATATAGTCGCCGAGGAAGAGGTAGCGCGCCGGCCGCCGGCCAGCGTGGGCTTCGAGGATGTCGAACAGGTTCTTGAGCTTGTCGAGGCAGCCGTGAATATCGCCGATGGCGTAGGTGATGGGTGGCGGCATCACAAGATATCCGGGTTGTCGGCCGGCCTGACGCCGAACCGTGGGACATATTTCACGCCGGCCATCACTACCATGTTACATCCGGGCCGGGACCTGCAGGAATAGTATCCGCCCCGCCTTGCACGTTGTGTGACGTACTTCACATTTGGAGGGGCTCATCATGATCATTCGCAGTCACGTGACCATCGCAGCTATCGCCGGACTGAGCGCGATGCTTGTCGGGATGCTCGTCTTGCAGGCCCGCGCTGGCGGCGACAAGATCGTGTTTCCCGACAATTTCGCGAAGGGCGAACTCTACACGACGGTCGACCGTCCGGACAACAAACAATACCGCGAGCTCTATGTCAGCCCACCGGCAGCGCTCGCGGCCGCCAAGAAGGGCGAGCCACTGCCGAGCGGCACGGTGCTGACCCTGGTGCAGTATGCCGCCAAGCTCGACGCGGCCGGCAACCCGGAGAAGGATGCCAACGGGCGCTTCATCAAGACCGACAAGATCGTGGCCTACACGGTGATGGAGAAGCGCGCGGGCTGGGGTGCCGAATATCCCGAGACCCAGCGCAACGGCGAGTGGGAATACCAAGCCTTCAAGACCGACAAGACCCCCAACACCGGGGCCAATCTCACCGCCTGCTTCAACTGCCACAAGCCGCTCGACAAGCAGGACTTCGTATTCTCCTACGACAAGCTGAAGTCCGCCGCGAAATAAGCTGGGCGGACCTTACTGGCGAGGCGGTAGCCTGCAACCGCGGGTGGCGCGGCTCGCACTCCGGGCATGCGAGCCTTGCGCGGTCTGCGATTCTTTTACGCCCAGTTCGCACACGCGGTGAAGCGAGCGCGGCATCTCGTTGCGTCGGAACAATATTCGCCGGACCTGCGCGGGAATAGCCCAAAATACGGGCTGATTCGACGGAATCACCAACAGCAAAGTTCGCCCGGGGCCGTGAAGTCGTCACATTCCCGTGCGGCAATTCACGCGGTGGATCTGCGCCTTACGGCGCTGAACGGGGGTCATCATGACATTGTTCAAATCGCGCGACTCTTCGGAGCTCGACAAGGCGGTGGAGTCGGAAGTGGAAGGTGAAATTCGCGAATTCGTGCGGCGCGACGTGGCCACGCTGCGGCGGCATCCGGAGAGTGACAGCGAGATCGTGGCGAGCAACATCAATTCACTGCTGCAGCGCGTGGCCGGCACGTCGATCCAGGAGATCGACAAGCTGATCGCCGAGCTGCAGACCCTGCGGGACCGGCTCAACACCGAGGCCGCCCGCGTGCAGCGCGAGATCGTCGAGTACGCGACCTTGAGCCAGGCGGCCATGCAATCGACGAAGATCATCACCGAGAGCATTTCGAGCTGGAAGAAGGTGCCGGACGCGCCGAGCATGCGCGACTGAGCTTTCTGCGGCGGGCCTGAGCACATCGCGCGCCGGCGCCGGCGCGCGATAACTGCTTTCGCCGCTCAACCGCGCGTCACTGCAGGACAAGCTTGTAGCGCGGCATCTCCGCCACGACCTTGCGGCTGCGCGGATGCACCAGCAGGATCCGGTCGTCGAGCTTGACGAACTTGTGGCCCTCAATCCGCGGGATCTGCTGCGCGACGCCCGTGGGCAAGTCCTGCAGCGCCACCGAGGCCGGCAAGGCGGCGGCCTCCTCCGGCGGATCGACATCGGCAACCGGCACGCCCGGCAGCTGCATCACGCCGTCGAATACCTGCGCCCGTTCCTCAACGCTGAGCGGCTCCATCGGCTGACGGCTGCGCGGCAAGAAGAGCGCCGGCGCCAGCGCGGCGACCGAAACGGCGGCATCGTCGGCATCGGAGTCCGCGCCGGAGCCGGACCGCACGAACCCGGTCCCGAACACCAAGGCGGAGGCGGAAGCGATCAGGGCCAAAACGATCGTGCCGCAACGAAACGAGGACCGCATCTCTCTCTCCCCTGCATGGCTGCAAGGCTATCGGCGCATCCCCTCTCGCCTGATTAACGCACGAACCTACGATGATGTTTCAATCTGGACTGTTGCTTTGAAGCCTCAAAAGCGGGCGATCGTGCTTACCAACCCGTTGTCGCTACGAGGCACCTCCCGGTTCGAATTAACCATCCAAACTTTGGGATAAGTCGTGCGGTATGGCGGGCACACAAAATTGAACGCCGCACCGGTTCTTGCCCAGAAAATGCCGGGCGTGGGTGGTTATTCCCTGGCGTGATCAATTCCGGGCCGATTACGATGCGAATCTCCCTTCCCCGCATACTTTCCGGGCGTGGCGCCGCGCTCCTGATGGCCGGTCTTCTATTGGCCCTCCCAGCGCATGGCGAACCCACCGAGCTCCCGGACGATGAGCTCATGCAGCCGGGCGACGAGCCGCTCGATCTGTCGACGCCGCTGCCCGAGCCCGGGCGCGCGGCCGTCAAGCGGAAGGCGCCGGTTGCCGTGCAGACCGCGCCGCTGAGCGCCAAGGTGGGGGTGGATTATCGCGACTCGCCCATTCCGAACGCGGAGTATCGGCCGAGCCAACTAGCGGATGGCCAGCTTCCCGATCAATCGACCGGCTTCGCGTGGGCGAACGTCACGGTACCCGATCTGCCGCTCGGCTGGGACAAGGCGTCGATCGACACGCAGCTCGATCCGCTCGACGAGCAGAGCAAGGTCGGCACCACGCTCAGCCGCTCGATCCCGCTGGGCGGCGATATGTCGATGACGCTGCAGAACGGCGTATCGGTTTCGCGCACTTTCGCGAACACCGCGCTTTCGAGCCAGGCAACCTCGGCCTCGCAGAACTGGGCCAGCAATCAGACGCTGCGGTTCAGCTTGCTGCCGACGGATACGACGCTCTCGCTTGGCGCCAGCATGTCGAGCGGAAACGACAAATGGCTGCGCACGCTCAGTGCCGAACAGAAGCTTTTCGGCGGCCCGGTCAGCCTCACCGGTTCGCTCAGCGAGACACCGAGCGGCGAGGCGTCAAAGAGCCTCAAGGCCGGGTTCAAGCAGAACTGGTAGCGGCCAGGACCGGGGCAGGTCTTACGCGAATTCGACCCCGATCTGCTTTTCCCGATGCCAGATCATCCGGCATGGCCGGATCGACTGGTCGGCGTCGAAGATCACGTCGAAGCGGTCGGGAATGCCGATGGTGCTCGCCACATTGAGACAGGCACCGAGTGGCGAGAGATTGCGAACGGTACAGTCGATTGCCGATCGATGCTGATTGAGCAGGATGCGTCCCGACTTGAGCGTACGCGTCCGCGGGTTTTTGCGGCGCTCCATGAGAACCTCCAATAGGGCCCCTTGACATACTCGCACCGGGAAATTGATCGCCCGCTGCCGCGATCGAATCAATTTTAAACGACTCATAAGCCTCAGACCATACGCGTGCCGAGCACCGGCCTGAGCACCAGCGAGAGCGGCAGGGTCAGCAGCACGACTCCGGCCACCACCATCAACGCCGTCGGTACTCCGAGCCAGTCGCCGACCACGCCGTAAAGCGCCGGCGCCACGGCGCCCGATCCGATCGTGCCGGTATAGAAAATGCTGAATGCCCGTGCGCGCCGGTCTGGCGCGACCAGGTCTGGCACCGAGCCGTAGAGCACGGAGGAAGTCCCGTTAAGTGCGATGCCGATCACCGGGAGCAGCACGAACGCGGCCTCGAGCGGCAGCGGCAGCAACGCCACAATGAGGACCGCGGTCAAGCCCTCGGTCAGCCAGACGGTCGCGATCGCGCCGATGCGCGCACCAATAAAGGCACAGACCAGCTTGCCGACTGCGCCGCCCGCGAAGACCAGTGTCAGCGCGAGCCCGATCATCGGCAGGCTCGCGCCTTTCGCGGTGAGCACGAACGGCAGGAACAGCAGGAAGCCCATGCGGGTCGCGCTGTCGAGCATGCCAATCGACAGCAGAACCGGAAATGCAAAGCGCGGCGCGGCAGTGGCCGTCGCCCTGACGATCTTCCGGTCGTCGGTCGCCGCCACCGCATGCTCGGCAAAACGCGGGGTCAGCAGATAAATCGCCGCGGCGGCGACGAAGCCGCAGGCCCCGAGCAGCGCGAGCGTCGGGCGCCATGCCATGGCGATGAGCAGCAGCGATGCGGTGGCCGGCACCGTCATCTTGCCGATGTCGCCGGCGAAATTGTAGGTGCCGAGCGCCTTCATCGAGCGCGGTCCCTCGAAGGCGCGCGCCATCAGCGCCGAGGCCAGCGGATGCTGCGTGCTGGCGCCGAGCCCGCTGATGAACAGCGCCACGAGCAGGAGGCCGAAACCCGCGCTTGCGCCGGCGACGCAATATCCGAAGCCCGCGAGAGCGGTACCGAGCGCCAGCACCAGGGCGGTGCCGAACCGTTCGGCCAGATATCCGGAGGGAATCTGGAAGCCCGCCATGGTGCCGGCGAAGAGCCCGCGCAGCAGGCCGAGCTCGGCGTAGCCCAGCCCGAAGTCCTTCTGCCAGATCGGCAGCATGATGTAGATGAGGTCGGTGTAGCCATCGTGCAGGGCGTGCGCGCCGCAGGCGACCCCGGCGGCGCGATGCTCATCGCGTTTGACGGCGAGGTCCGTGGCCGCCCGATCGGTGAGCTTTTCGCCTGCGACACTCATCGGGATGCTTTGACGCTCACGGACCGGCCTTCACGGCTCTGATTCCGGCGAGCGGCGCTCGACGAAAGCGGTGCTGACGAATGACATCACCAACTCGCCGTGCTGATTTTTCCCGGTGTTCAGCGACGTCACCAGCCCCCATTTTGGCCGGCTCTGCAAAGGCCGCATTTCGAGGACTTCGGTCTGGTAGGAGATGGTGTCACCCACGTAAACCGGCTTGAGCCACTTGAGGTCGCGGAATCCAGGCGAAGGTCCGAGCGTGCCCACCGGCTCGCCGCGAGCGAGCGACTGCTCGTCCTCCCGCCGCTTGCTCTCGACGAGGAGACGCATGCGGACGCACACGGTGTGCCACCCGGAGGCGCACAGCTTCTTGAAGTGCGAGCGCGCGGCCGCTTCCTCGTCCAGGTGAAACGGCTGCGGATCGAAGCGCGCCGCGAACGACTTGATGTCCTCGGCCGTAAAGGTGTGCTGCCCCACGCCGCTCGTCTCGCCAATCTGGGTGTCTTCGAAAAACTTCATCACGAAGTCCGAGTGTTGGGCGCCGCCGATTCGGTACTTCGGCGGCCGAACATCGGGATGACGGTCAGCGTCATCAATTTGCGGTCGCCCGCACCGAACATTTCATAGTGGAATTTCACGAAGCCCATGTCGGCGCGGCTGCGGGACGGCCGCGTCTCGATCACCGTCGCGCGCACCGTCAGCCGTTCACCCGGCCGCACCGGGGCGAGCCATTGGACCTCCTCGATGCCCGGCGCGCCCATGAAGCTGGTGCCTTCGAGCGCGCCGTCGCTGATCATCCGCATCAGGATACAGCAACTGTGCCAACCCGAAGCCGCGAGCCCCCCGAGCGGGCTCGCGCTGCCCGCATCCTCGTCGAGATGCATCGGCTGCGGATCGTACTCGGCAGCAAACGCGATGATCTCCTCGCGCGTAATGAGCCGGGGTCCGAATTCGGTCACCTGGCCGGGCGCGAAGTCTTCCCAATGGGTGGGCACGGCATTCCTGCGCAGTTTTGCGAGGAGGATTCCCTAGACGCGGCGTCCAGCGCGGTCAACCGGCGGCAGGAGCCGGCATGACAGTCATTCGGCCACCGGCCGGGCTTGCGATGGAGCCAAAACAGGCGCAAACGCAAAGGCTTGCGAGGTCGATTGACCGGCAAGCGTGGCCCGTGCAGTGTCCGCCGCGTCGGCTGCGATGACCTGTCGGGAGGTCCAAAGCGCCGAGCTTACGCATCCTGCGAAGCAATTCCCGTTCATACGTACTGCGGAAAATCCGCGCGGCCATCTTCGCGCGAACCGTGACCGTTCATCGGCTGCGTCGAGAGGAGGAATCATGCTCGACTATCGCGACTTGTTTCAGTGGGAGCGCTTCATCACGCCCTCGATCATCAAGGTCTTCTACTGGCTGGCAATCGGCGTTTCGGTGCTGTTCGGGCTGTCCGGCGCGATCACCGGCCTGACATTGATGGCGGTGCATCCGCTTGGCGGCATTTTTTGGATTCTCGCCAGCCTCGCCGGTATCGTGATCGGCGTGATCTTCGCGCGCATCATCTCGGAATACGTGCTGATCATGTTCCGCATCAACGAACATCTCGGCGCGATCCGCCAGCGCGGACAGATGTGAGGACGCGGGACCGAGGTTAAGTCGCAAATCGGAAATGCATCACGTCGCCGTCGGCGACCACGTAATCCTTGCCCTCGAGCCGTAGCTTGCCGCCGTCGCGCGCGCCGGATTCGCCGCCGAGCTTGACATAATCGTCGTAGGCGATCGTCTCGGCGCGGATGAATCCGCGCTCGAAGTCGGTGTGGATGACGCCCGCGGCCTGCGGCGCCTTGGTGCCCCGCGCGACCGTCCAGGCGCGCGCCTCCTTCGGTCCGACGGTGAAATACGTGACCAGATGGAGCAGCGCGTAGCCGGCGCGGATCAGCCGGTCGAGACCGGGCTCCTTCAGGCCGACCGCCGACAGGTAATCGGCGCGATCCGCGCGTGACAGCACCGCGATCTCGGCCTCGATCTTCGCCGAGATGACGACGCAACCTGCGCCCTCCTCCTTCGCGCGCGCTTCGACCTTGCGCGAGAAATCATTGCCGGCCGCCGCCGAGCCCTCGTCGACGTTGCAGACGTAAAGCACCGGCATCGACGTGAGCAGGCCGAGCATATGGAACGTGCTCTCCTCTTCCGGCTTGCGCACGACGAGGCGCGCCGGCTTGCCGTCGCGCAGCAGCGCGAGCGCGCGATTGACGAGGTCGAGCGCCTCTTTCGCTTCCAGCGCGTCCTTGTCGCTGCCCTTGGCCTTCTTGCCGAGGCTGTCGACGCGCTTTTCCAGGCTGTCGAGATCGGCCAGCATCAATTCGGTTTCGATCGTCTCGATATCGGCGATCGGATCGATGCGATTCTCGACGTGCGTCACGTCGCTGTCCTCGAAGCAGCGCACGACATGCGCGATGGCGTCGACCTCGCGGATATTGCCGAGGAACTGGTTGCCCAGCCCCTCCCCTTTCGACGCGCCGCGCACGAGCCCGGCGATGTCCACGAAGGTCAGCCGGGTCGGCACGATCTCGGCCGACTTCGCCAGCGCCGCAAGCTTCTCCAGCCGCGGGTCCGGCACCGCGACCTCACCCACGTTCGGCTCGATGGTGCAGAACGGATAATTCGCCGCCTGGGCGGCAGCGGTCTCGGTCAGCGCATTGAACAGCGTCGACTTGCCGACATTCGGCAGGCCGACAATCCCGCATTTGAAGCCCATTCGGTCGTTCTTTCCGTTCTTCCGGCGCCAAGGCTCATCGAAGATCGAGGAGCCGGTCGTCAACTATTCCGGTTCTTTGCCGTCCGTGAACCCCTTCGCCTGCATGGCAAGGTGCACCTTGTTCTGAAAGCTTGCGTCCTGCCCCTTGGCCAGCAGGTCGGCATTGTCGGCGATGATTCCGCACAACGCGTCGACCCAGTCGCGTTCGTTCTTGGCGAAGTCGGAGAGCACGTGCCCGTGCACCCGTTCCTTGACGCCCGGGTGGCCGACGCCGATGCGCACGCGGCGATAATCGTTGCCGACATGCGCCGTGATCGAGCGCAGGCCGTTGTGCCCGGCAACGCCCCCGCCGGTCTTCACGCGGACCTTGCCCGGCGCAAGATCGATCTCGTCGTGAAACACCACGATGTGCTCGAGGCCGAGCTTGTAGAAATGCGCGGCCTCCGCGACCGCGCGTCCCAATTCGTTCATGTAGGTGCCGGGCAGCAGCAGCAGCGTTCGCTCGGAGCCGATCGGGCCCTCGGCGGCGACGCCCTGAAACCGTCGACGCCACGGACCGATGCTGTGGCGCTTGGCGATCGCTTCGACCACCATGAAGCCGATGTTGTGGCGGTTGCCGACGTAGGACGATCCCGGATTACCGAGCCCGACAAAGAGCAGCATCGTCGCCTCTACCGGTCATGCCAAGGATCAAAGAAGCCTTGACCCGGGCATCCATCGTTCATGCGAAAAGGATGGATTGCCGGATCAAGTCCGGCAATGACGCCCAATCCATACGCCGCTGTTCGCCGGTTACTTCTTCGGAGCAGCACCGGCAGCAGGCGCGGCAGCCGCAGCACCAGCCGCAGGAGCAGCACCAGCAGCAGGAGCGGCGCCTTCCGGCGGAGTGCCGGCTTCGGCAGCGGCGGCGGCAGCAGCCGCGGCAGCGGTGGCGGCTTCGGCAGCGGCCTTCATTTCTTCCGCGTAGCCCGACGGCGGCACGATGGTCACCAGCGTGGTGTCGGGCCGCGAGATCAGCCGCACGCTCGCCGGCAGCGTAAGATCGCTCAGGTGCTTGGAGTAGTTGATCTCAAGCTCCGAGATATCGACGTCGATCGATTCCGGGATGTCATCGGCGGAGACTTCCATCTCGATCGCATGCGTCACGATGTTGACTGTGCCGCCGCGCTTCACGCCGGGTGCCTGTTCGGCATTGCGGATGTGGACCGGGATGCGCACGCGGATCTTGGCGCCGACGCCAAGCCGCAGGAAATCGACATGCACCGGAAGGTCCTTGACCGCGTCGAGCTGGAAGTCGCGCGGGATGACCCGGTGCGTGGTGCCGTCCACGTCGAGCTCGTAAATCGTGGTCAGGAAGCGCCCCGCATAGATGCGCTCCTTGAGTTCCTTGTGATCGACCGAAACGGTAACCGGCGGCTTGCCGTCGCCATAGATCACGCCCGGAACACGACCTGCGCGACGCTCTGCCCGGGCGGCCCCCTTGCCGGCCCGTGCGCGCGCCACGGCCTTCATCTGCCTGACGTTCGCCATGATGCAATCCTCTCGCGTTGTCCCGCGGCATGCCTCCAGGGGTGTCGGGGCGGCGGGATGCGGGCTTATAGCGGCCGGATGGAACGATGACAAGGAATGCGGCGGCGCCGGACCGGCGCGGATAAATGCAGCTTCGGCAGCCGGTTAAAGCGGATTGGACGGCGGGAGCCGCGCTTCCAGCGCGGCCATGCGGGCCTTCAGGGCCTCGTTCTCCTCGCGCGCCAGCCGGGCCATTTCCTTAACGGCCTCGAACTCCTCGCGCTTCACCAGGTCGAGGTCGCGCAACCATTTTTCGGCCTGGTTGCGGACCATGGTGTCGACCTCGCGCCGGACGCCGGAGGCCACGCCGGCGGCGTCGTTCATCAGACGCGAGATCTCGTCGAACAGGCGGTTGGTGGTCTGGGTCATCGACTGCTCCAACGGTCGGAACGGGGGCCTCTCCGCAAGAATGGTGACAAACGTCAGCGCATTCAAGGTCGGCACCGGAAATTGACAGCGCCAGGTATGAAATTCGCCGGTATAGCCGCCGCGCGTTTCGTTTTCCGATACGCTGGCGGCTTAACTGTCTGTGCTATATTCTCGAAGCATGTCCTTAAATCGCCACCAGCTTGGTATTCTTGGTGCCGCGATCGTTTTGGTCGCGATGTTGCTCGCGCCTTCCGCGCGCCTCGGCCCATGGCGGTCACGAGCACTCGGGTTATGGCACGGCCGTGCGGTCTATTTCCATTGACCACGACGTTCAGACACCGAAGGCCGTAAGGGAGACTGTGCTGGAGGTAAAGTCCACTGCCGCAGGCGAATCTGAGGCTCCGTCGTCTGGATGTAAGGGCCAGTGTTGTGGTACCTCCTGCGCCTGTTGCTGCGCCATTGCGCTCACCTGCAATTCGGGAGAGAGCCCGCCACTCGAAGCCCTCGCCGTCCCGTTGCCCGATTCAAGTGTGCCCTGGCAATTCGACCCGGACGGGCTACGCAGACCTCCCCGCTTCTTCGCCTGAACATCCACTACGTGTCGCGAGGCGGTGCGCACTGAACGCGCGCGCTCTGTGACGTAAACGGATTCTCCGTTCCACGGCGAAGGATTCTTCCATGCGTATGCTTGTTGCCGCCGCGCTCGGCGCGGCCATCCTTCTCATTCCGCGCTCGGCCGCGGTGCTTGCCCACGAAGGCCATGATCACGCTGAAAAGTCGTCCCCCGCACCGGCAAATATCTTGCCGCGGGCCGAGGCGGCTTCGGACACGTTCGAACTTGTCGCCGTTGCGGCCGGAAGCGATCTGTTGATCTATCTCGACCGCTTCGCGACCAATCAACCGGTCGAAGGCGCCACGATTGAAGTCGAGACGCCAGCAGGCCCCACGAAGTGCAATCGCGAGCAACCGGGATACGCATACCGGCTCCCGGCACCATGGCTCGTAAGGCCGGGACGGTTCGATCTGATTTTCACGGTGAGAGTCGATGACCAGACCGATGTCTTGCCTGTTACGCTCGACACGACGCCCAACGAGACTGCCACCGGTCTGGCCGCATCGGGCGATCCCGGCCATGGGAGCCTACTGACTCAACCGCCGGTGCTGTTGGCCGCTGCAATCGGGTTTCGTGCTCGGCCTGCTTGCGCTTCTGATCTTCCGCCGCACAAGGAATGTCGCGGCGCTCGTCATCATCGCGTGGGTCTCATCCGGCGGTCTCTCCAGTTTTGCCCACGAGGGGCACGACGACGACGCAACTGCACCCACCGTCCCCGGAGGGAACGAACGCGCGCAGCGCCTGCCTGATCAAACGATCTTCGTCCCCAAGAATGTCCAGCGGATATTCGGGCTGCGCACGGCGGTGACCGAATCTTCAACGCACCGCCGAACCATCGAACTGCCGGGCAAGATCATTCCCGATCCCAACGCCAGCGGATTTGTGCAGACCTCCGTCGGCGGCCGGATTTCTCCACCACCGGGCGGGTTCCTGCATCTCGGGACGCAGGTCAACCAGGGCGACGTGCTCGCGTACGTCACGCCGCCGCTTCAGGCCATCGACGTTTCGACGATGCGCCAACAACAGGGCGACCTGGACCAGCAGCTCTCCATCGTCGAGCGCCGGCTGGCGCGATATGAGGCGATGGGCCCGACGGTCGTGCCGCGCACGCAGATTGAGGATACCAGGCTCGAGCTCAAGGGGCTGAAGGAGCGCCGCGCATCGCTCGACCTGGTGCGGCGCGAGCCTGAAGCCCTGATCGCGCCGGTCGCAGGCGTCATTGCCGACGGCACACCAGTCGCGGGACAGATGGCGCAGCCAGGCGCCGTCATCTTTCACATCATCGACCCGAAACATCTGTGGGTCGAAGCTCTGAGCTTCGAGGCCATCGCGGGCGCGAGGGAGGCATCGGCCGTGACCGGGTCAGGGCGCAAGCTGTCGCTCATCTATCGCGGATCGGGGTTTACCGACCGCAGCCAGTCCATTCCCATCCATTTCGCGATCGAGGGAGAGACGAAAGAATTGCGAGCCGGACAGTTCGTCACGGTCCTCATTGTTACGTCGGACGAAAAGCATGGCATCGCGATCCCCCGTGCGGGCATCGTGCGCAACACAAACGGCCAGGACTTTGTGTTCGAGCATACGGCCGCCGAAACGTTCGTTGCGCGGCCGGTGCGTGTCGAGCCGCTGGACGGAGAAAGGGTCCTGATCGCCGCCGGCTTACGGCCGAGCCGGCGTATTGTTGTGCAGGGCGCCGAACTTCTAGATCACGTTCGATGAAAGGGGGGATGTGAGCGTGTTTACCTTCCTTGTCACCCAATCCCTTCGACACCGCCTGCTTATCCTGGCGGCGGCCCTGTCGCTTGTGGTCTTCGGTACGCTCACGGCGACGCGCCTACCGGTCGATGTGTTTCCCGACCTGAATCGGCCGACCGTCACCATCATGACTGAAAGCGAAGGCCTTGCTCCGCCGGAGGTAGAGACGCTGGTCAGCTTTCCCATCGAGACGCAGATGAACGGGGTGCCCGGCGTCATCCGCGTGCGCTCCGTCTCCGGCGTTGGCCTTTCCATTGTTTATGTCGAATTCGACTGGGGCACGGACATCTACCGCAACCGTCAGCTTGTCAGCGAACGTCTTATGTCCGTTCGAGATCAGCTCCCCGCCAACACCAATCCACAAATGGGACCGATCAGCTCGATCATGGGACAGATCCTTTTGATCGCGCTGACCAGCGACGAAGCCTCGCCCATGCAGCTCAGGGAGGTCGCGGACTTCACCATCCGGCCGCGCCTTTTGAGTATTCCAGGGGTTGCGCAAGTCATCCCGATCGGCGGCGAAGTGCGGCAATACCGTGTGGCCCCGCACCCGCCCGCGCTCCGCGCGCTTGGCATAACCTACGAGCAGGTCGAAAAAGCACTTGCGCAGTTTGGCACGAACACCGGCGGCGGTTTCACCGACCTGAATTCCCGCGAGTACCTGATCCGCAATATCGGCCGCACTACCGACCTCGAAGACCTGCGCAGCCTCGTGGTGGCGCGTGTCGCCGGTCGCCCCGTCTACCTGCGGCAGGTCGCGGATATCGAGTTTGCAGCCAAGCTCAAGCGGGGCGACGCCGGCTACATGGGTGCTCCGGCCGTTGTAATTTCGGTCGAAAAGCAGCCGAGTGTCGACACCGTTACGCTTACGCGCGACCTCGAAGACGCACTGGCCGAACTTAACAACGGCCTTCCCTTCAAGATCAACGCCAATCAGATCCTGTTCCGGCAAGCCAATTTCATCGAGGCATCAATTCATAACGTGCAACGCGTCTTGATCGAAGCGGCCCTGGTCGTCGCCGTGATCCTGTTCGCCTTCTTGCTCAATTGGCGGACCACGGCGATCTCCCTGACGGCGATTCCGGTTTCCATTCTGGCCACCGCCGTAGTGTTCAAGTTCGCCGGGCTCTCGATCAACACCATGACCCTCGGCGGTCTCGCGATCGCCATAGGCGAGCTCGTCGATGACGCTGTCGTCGATGTCGAAAATATCTTCCGCCGCCTGCGTGAGAATCGCGCCAGTGCAGACCCGCGCCCCGTTTTTGACGTGATCGTGGCGGCCTCGCAGGAAGTCCGCTCGGGCATCGTCTATGCCACCTTGATCATCGTTCTCGTCTTCGTGCCTTTATTCGCGCTTTCTGGAATTGAAGGTCGCCTGTTCGCCCCGCTCGGCGAGGCCTACATCATCTCCATTCTTGCGAGTCTGCTCGTCTCCATCACCGCTTACGCCGGTGATGGCGTATTACCTTCTGCCCAATCTCAAACGCCTCGCCGAACGCGAGAGTGGCCTTGTCCGCTTCCTTAAGCGCGGCTACGGGGCTCTTTTGACAGCCGCTCTGCGGAACGGATACCCAATCGCGGCGGCGACAGGGATGATGGTTATCATCGCCGGTGCGGGTGCATTCTTCTTACCGCGTGCGTTCTTGCCGTCGTTCAACGAAGGCACGTTTACGATCAACACGCTCTTCAATCCCGGGGTCAGCCTGACGGAATCGAACCGCGTCGGCCTTATCGCTGAACGCCTGATCCTTGACGTGCCCGAAGTGAAAACCGTAGGGCGCCGCACCGGTCGCGCCGAGCTGGACGAACATGCCGAAGGCGTTCATTCCACGGAAATTGAGGTAGACCTGAAACCGTCTTCGCGGCTCAAGTCCGAGATCATCGCCGACATCCGCTCGCGTCTTGCCGTGCTTCCGCTCGCAGTCAATGTGGGGCAGCCCATCTCGCACCGCCTCGATCACATGCTCTCGGGCGTGCGGGCCGAAATCGCGCTCAAGATTTTCGGCGACGATCTCGACACGCTGCGCAGCACGGCCGAAAGCCTGCGGCAGAAGCTCGCCGGCATTCCGGGCCTCACCGACCTGCAAGTCGAAAAACAGGTCCGCATTCCGCAACTCGAAATCCGGGTCGATTACGGGCGAGCGGCGCTGTACGGCGTGCAGCCAGGAGCCATCGTCGAACAGCTCAGCCGGCTGTCGAGTGGACGGGTCGTGAGCCGAGTGGTCGATGGCTATCGTCGCTTTGATGTGGTCATGCGGCTCCCCAATTCCGCCCGCACCACCGAGCGCCTTGCCGATCTTCTGATCGAGACACCCGTAGGCTGGATACCGGCGCGTCAGATCGCCGACATCCGCGAAACCGAAGGTCCCAATCAGGTACTGCGAGAGAATGGCCGCCGACGCCTTGTGGTACTCGCGAACAGTGATGGTAGGACCGATATGGCGGGGATCGTGGATGAAATCCGCAGGGTGCTTCGCGCGACCAAGCTGCCGGAGGGGTACTTCACAAGTCTGGAGGGCACCTTTCAGGCGCAGGAACAGGCGAGCTTCAACATTGGGCTCTTGTCGGTCGTCTCGCTGTCGCTGATCTTCGCGATTCTCTACGGCCGATATCGCTCAGCGGCGCTCGCGTTGATTATCATGGGTAGCGTGCCGCTCGCACTGATCGGCTCGGTGGCGGCGCTGTGGATCGCGGGCCAGCCGTTGTCGGTCGCCAGCATGATCGGCTTTATCACCCTGACCGGCATCGCAACCAGAAACGGCATCCTGAAAATCAGCCACACCATCAATCTATCTCTAAATAAATCCGTGCCCTGGGATAGGGACCTTGTGGTTCGGGGCAGCCTTGAGCGCCTGACGCCTGTGCTGATGACCGCGCTGTCGGCCGGCGTGGCGCTGGTCCCACTGCTGATCGACGCGGCCGCACCCGGCAAGGAGATTCTGCATCCGGTCGCGGTGACGATTTTCGGAGGGCTGATCAGCGCCACCGTGCTGGACGCGTTCTTGACGCCAATCCTGTTCCTGAAATTCGGGCAGGCTCCTCTGGAACGCCTACGCGCCGCGCGAGCGCCCACGGGCGCAAATTCTGCCGGTCCTTCACCCGTTCAGTCCTATTGATCCAGCACGAAAGGAAGGCAAATGAACCTTCGAATGCCCATCGCCATCTGCGCAACCATCCTCGTCATGACCATTCCGGCGCTGGCACATGAAGTCGCTAAGGGGCCGCATGGTGGGCGCGTCGTCGAGGCGGGCGCCTACCACGTCGAACTCGTTGCCGCAAACAATGTGGTCGATGTGTTTCTCACCGACTCAAGCAACAAGCCGGTGGCTCCCGTGGGCTTTAAGGGCATGGCGATTCTGGTCGGCGGCGGCAAGAGCGCGCGAGTGATACTGGAACCAGCGAGCGATGGCCGTCTCACTGGTAGCGCGCCAGGGATATCGACATACGCGAAAGGAGTCATTCAAATCACCGCTCCCGGCGGGAAAACCGCGCAGGCGAAATTCAATTGATCCTTCCTCATAACGGCGAACGCTGGGGCGGCAGTTCATCGCGATCTTATCGTCACGTTGGTGGCTTGATACCATTTGCGCGCGGTCGACTCCCGCCGCTGGTTTGGGTCATCGTCTGCTCCAACGGTCGGAACGGGCACCTCTCCGCAAGAATGGTGACAAACGTCAGCGCATTCAAGGTCGGCACCGGAAATTGACCGCGCCAGGACCGAGATTTGCCGGCGTAGCCGCGGCGCGTTCGCGAACCGGCGCCGGACCGGCCTTGGAGTTGCAGCTAGAGTTGCTGCTCGATGACGCGCTACCGGCAGCCGGCCTCAACAAGGCCTGCACGCGGCCTGTCACTAACCTTAGCATCTGAGGTCCGCTTTCGGTGGATGCGGACACACGGGGGCTCGCGAACCGGAACGGCTCTGTCCTGACTGACCCAAACCGACGTCAGTGGTCGGAGAAGCTGATAATCCGCCGCATACATCCGAGATTAACCATCGAGGACATTTCGGACATAGCAGCGCCAGACTGTTAATTCGGTCACACTGACCCGCGGCGGATGTGGTAGCTTACCCCTTGGCAGAGACGCTTCGCGGAATCCGAGGACTGCTATGCCTGAGAGCCAGTCGCGCAGGCTCACGGCCATTCTTGCAACCGACATTGCCGGGTACAGCCGCCTCGTCGAAAATGACGACGAAGGCACGCTCGCCCAGTGGAAGGCACATTGGCACGGGCTCATTGAGCCCAACATCAAGGAATTTCACGGGCGGATAGTGAGGATCATCGGGGACGGAGCGCTTGTGGAATTCGCAAGCGTCGTGGACGCCGTGCGCTGTGCCGTTGCGGTACAGCGCGGCATGGCTGCGCGCAACGCTGACGTGCCACACGACAAACGAATCGAGCTCCGTATGGGCATCAACTTCGGGGAGCTCATCCTCGACGGCGGCGACTTTTGGGGTGATGCCGTAAACATAGCGGCACGGTTGGAGGCGCTGGCGGAGCCTGGGGGGATTTGCGTTTCCGGCAGGGTACAGGAGGACGCCCGGGGCAAGCTCGACATCGCCTTTGAGAACGCGGGTGAGCAGCAGCTAAAGAATATTGCGCGGCCGGTGCAAGTATACCGCATACGGACGGATTCGCGCGTGCCTGCGCCTCCGGTCATCCAGCGGAAACCGCGCGCCGGCAGATCCAGGCTGCGATGGGGCCTGGTCGCGGTCGCACTGCTCGTCCTCCTCGGCGGAGGGGTAAGCGTCTGGCAACTGGTCTCTCACCCGTTCTCTTTATCGCAGCTAATACGCGCCGTGCAGGCCCCCGCTCTGCTGTCGCCTGACAAGCGCTCTATTGCGGTGCTCCCCTTTGTCAACATGAGCAGCGACCCCGAGCAAGAGTATTTCAGCGACGGGATGACCGAGGATCTCATCACGGAGCTCTCCAGGCTCTCAGGGTTGTTCGTCATTGCCCGCAACTCCGTTTTCACATTCAAGGGCAGGGCGGTCAAACCTGACCAAGTTAGCCGAGAGTTAGGGGTACGATATGTGATCGAGGGGAGTGTGCGCAAAGTCGACAACCGGATTCGGATCACGGCACAGTTGATCGATGCCAACACCGGTTATCACATGTGGGCTCAGTATTACGACCGGGACTTACAGGACGTCTTTGCCGTGCAAGAGGAGATCGCCCGGAGGATCACGAGGGCGATGGCCGTGCAGTTAACAAAACAGGAGGAAAAGAACATGGGACGACCATATACGAGCAGTGAGGTGGCCTGGGAGTATTTCATGCGCGGGGCAGAGCTCTATCGGCGCTTCACACCCAAGGATAATGCGAATGCGCGGGAGCTTTTCGAGAAAGCAATTGACCTGGACCCGGAGTTTGCACGGGCGTATGCGATTCTGGCTGCCACCCATCGGCAGGATTTCTATGGGAGGTGGACTCAGGACCCGCAATCTTCAGAGGACCTAGCCAATCGCATGGCGCATAAGGCGGTTGAGCTGGCGAGAAGGGAGCTCGAACCCAAGCCTTCGTTGCCATACGCACTCGAACAAACGGGCTGGGTTCTCTTGTACAGAGAGAAATATCAAGAGGCGATAAAGGCGGCAGAGGAGGCGGTCCAACGCAACCACAACTACGCGGATGGCTATGCCTTATGGGCGCAAGTGCTGGTCTATTCGGGGAAACCGGAAGACGCGCTTGCCAAATCGAAGGAAGCTGCCGCCCGCAATCCGATTCATCCGTACTTCTACGACTTCCACCGCGGCCAAGCTTATTACGTGTGGGGCGTTCTGACCAAAGATCCCAACGCCAGCAGGGGATATTTTGAGGAGGCCGAGAAACACTTTCGGGAGGCCCTCAAGAAAAACGACAATTATAGGCCGGCCCGCTCGTACCTCGTGGCTGTCCTCAGTGAGCTTGGTCGGCAGGACGAGGCGGTGAAAGAGATGAACATATCCTTGGAGAAAGGTGAGCCGTTGGTCACAAACTTGAGGAGCAGCAACCTGAAACTCGCTGACGACCATATCCGCTCGCTGACCCCATATGCAGATCCAGAGATCAGAAACCGCCTTACGAAGGCCTGGCAGAAGGCGGCGCATTGAAGAGAAAGCCCCACAAGCATAGATAAAGACGACCCCGAGATTATTCCTCAGCTTGATTGAAACTGGCCTACATCGGAAGGGCACCCTTCATCAGTTCGGGATCAATCGATAGCCGGCCGATATCGCTGTAAAACGGCGTCAACTGCCCGTGCAAATCCGCCAGAACGGCGGTCGCAACACGTTGCGTGCGCGGCGACGCCATGGCGATGATCTGTTGGGTCATCCGGGTATCGGCGCACGACGGTGTTGGATCGTCCGGCGGGTGATTGTGCACCAGGTTGATCGCGCCCGGCCGACGAGATCATCGCACAGCCCGTAGGGTGGGTTAGGCGCGAAGCGCCGTAACCCACCATTGGACTCGCCGCAAATTCAGCCGGTGGGTTACGCGCCTTCGGCGCTAACCCACCCTACGAACCACGGCTGATGGAAACGAGACGCCGGCTTACTGCGGCTCGATCTTCGCCGCCTTCACCAGCGGTCCCCATTTCTCGATGTCGGCGAGGAGCCGCGCGTTGGCCGACTGCGTGTTGTCGTGCATCGGCAGCGCCGCGATGCGCTCGAGAAATGCGCGCGTCTCTTCGGTCTTGGTGATCTGGTTCATCCAGCCGCCGACCTTGTCCACGATCGGCGCCGGAGTCTTGGCCGGCAGATAGACGCCCCACCACGGGCTCCATTCGAAGTCGAGCCCCGCCTCCTTCATGGTCGGCACGTCGGGCAGCCCGGCGATCCGCTCCGCGGTCGTCACCGCCAGCGCGCGAATCTTTCCGGCCTTGATCGGCCCCATCGCGAAGGTGCCGTCCATCACCATGAAATCGAGCGTGCCGTCCTCCACGTCGGGCAGCGCCTCCGGGCGCGGTGCGATAGGCCACGTTGACGCCCTGCACGCCGGCGACCTGCTTGTAATATTCGGACGCCAGGATCGCGGTCTGGTTGGTGGTGCCGTACTTGTTCTGCGTCCGGCCCTTGAGATAGGCGGTGAGGTCGGCGACGGTCTTGATCGGCGACTTGGCGCCGACCGTGATCACGAAAGCGATGCGCGCATAGCTCGCCGCCGGGACGAAATCCTTCACGGTGTCGAACGGAAGATTCTTGAACAGGTAGCGGCTGCCCGCCATGTTCGAATTGGCGATGAACAGAATGCTGTAGCCGTCCGGCTTGGCGGTCGCCACGATGCCGGCCGCGATGTTGCTGTTGGCGCCGGGCTTGTTCTCGACCACGACCGGCTTGCCGGCGAGCTTCTCCATCTGGATGGTGAAATAGCGCCCGAGAATGTCGGCGCCGCTGCCGGCCGGGAAGCCGATATACACGTGAATGGGGCGGTTCGGATAATCCTGCTGCGCGGCGGCGGGAATGGCGGCAAGCGCAAGGCCGAGCGCGCCTATTGCAATCCTCCGCAAGAACTCGGTCCCTGGTCTCATTGCGTTCTCTCCCTCTGCATATTCGGTCTTGTTATCATCTCATATCATTCATCGCATACCGACCGCCGCGCACCAATCGTCGCATCAATCAGCGCTCGCACCCGTCATGGCCGGGCGGTCGTGACGAAAAAGTTGCGGGCTTCGGCTCATTCCTGGAACGCCTCGTCGCGCGTCGTGCGGAATTGCGGAATGACGATCAGCAGGATCAGCGCCAGGCAGGCGATCAGGATGCAGAGCGAGATCGGCCGCTGCACGAAGATCATCGGATCGCCGAACGACAGCACCATCGAGCGGCGGAAGTTTTCCTCCATCAGCGGCCCGAGCACGAAGCCCAAGAGAAACGGCGCGCCCTCGCAGCCAAGCTTGCCGAAGATGTAACCGAGCAGCGCGAACCCAGCCATCATCAGGATCAGGAACGTCGAGGCATTGACGCTGTAGGCGCCGACGCAGCACAGCACGACGATGCAGGGGAACAGCATGCGGTACGGCACCTGCAACAAGCGCACCCAGATGCCGATCAGCGGCAGGTTGATGACGATCAGCATGAGGTTGCCGAACCACATGCTGGCGACCATGCCCCAGAACAGTTCCGGCCGTTCGGTGATGATCGCGGTGCCGGGCGCAATCCCCTGGATCAGCATCGCGCCCATCATCAGCGCCATCACGGGATTGGACGGGATGCCGAGCGTGAGCAGCGGAATGAACGAGGTCTGCGCGCCGGCGTTGTTCGCCGATTCGGGCGCCGCGACGCCTTCGACCGCGCCCTTGCCGAATTCCGCCGCATGGGCCGAGACCTTCTTCTCCAGCGTATAGGCGGCGAACGACGCCAGCACGGCTCCGCCCCCGGGCAGGATGCCGAGGAAGGCGCCGATCGCGGTGCCGCGCAGCACCGCCGGGGTTGCGCGGCGCACTTCCTCGCGGGTCGGCCATAGGCTGCTGATGCGCGACGACACCGTGCGCCCGTCGCGCTCGCGATCGAGATTGCTCATGATCTCGGCGAGCCCGAACAGGCCCATGGCGAGCGGAACGAAATCGACGCCGTCGTAGAGTTCCGGCACCCCGAAGGTGAAGCGCGCGGTCGCGCTCTGCGACTCGGTGCCGACAAGCCCGATCAGCAGGCCGAGCAGCACCATGCCGACCGCCTTGATCACCGAGCCGTGCGCGAGGATCACCGCGGCGATCAGGCCGAACAGCATGAGGGCGAAATATTCCGGCGAGCGGAATTTGACCGCGAACGCCGCGAGCACCGGCGCGAAGGCCGCGATCAGCAGCGTGCCGACGCAGCCGGCGAAGAACGAGCCGACCGCCGCGACGGTGAGCGCGGCGCCGGCGCGTCCGCGCTGCGCCATCTGGTAGCCGTCGATGCAGGTGACGACCGACGACGATTCGCCCGGAAGATTGACCAGGATCGCGGTGGTCGAGCCGCCGTACTGCGCGCCGTAATAGATGCCGGCGAGCATGATCAGCGCGCCGAGCGGGCTCAGGCCGAAGGTGATCGGCAGCAGCATCGCGATGGTGGCGATCGGCCCGATGCCGGGCAGCACGCCGATCAGGGTGCCGACCAGGCAGCCGAACAGGCAGAAGCCGAGATTGATCGGCGTTGCCGCCGCGCCGAAGCCGGTCGCGAGATTGGCAAAGATGTCCATCAGAACGCCCAGATCAGGAACGGCTGACCGAGCAGCTGGACGAACAGCACGACGCAAAGCACCGCGAGGCCGATGGCGAGCGCGATGGTCTCGAACCAGTGCATGCCGCGGTTGGCGAGCGACGCCGTGATCGCGACCGCGCCGACGGCGAGCGCGAGCCCGAGGCGTTCGATCGTCAGAGCGAACACGACGATCGCCGCCAGGATGAAGAGCTGCGGCAGCATCCGGCTCTTCTCGATCGCCGGCCCCGTCGACGGCGAGCGCGCGCAACAGCAGGATCGCGCCGATCCCGACCAGCGCGATGCTCAGCGCCACGGGCAGAAAGCCCGGGCCCATCTTGCTCAGGGTGCCGATCGCGTAGCCGCGGCCGAACCACAGCGCGAGGCCACCGAACACGATGAAGAGAATTCCCGCCCAGAAATCCTGCGGGTTCCTGACCCGGACCATGCCTCAGCCGCTCCCGATCTCGATGTCACCGCGAGCGCTAGCGAAGCAATCGCAGTGCTTCCAGCGCGCATCACGTTTGGAGTTGCGTAGTCGCCCATCCGCCGGGCGCTCCCGCGCAACGCACGGCCAGATTCGATCTGTACTGGAAGAGTGCGTGCTCAGCCCGCCAGTTCGCGCGAACGCCGTGTCGCCGCCGCGATGGCCTTCGTCATCAGCGATTCAAGCCCGTCCTTCGCCATCAGCACCTCGAGCGCGGCGGCGGTCGTGCCGCCCGGCGAGGTGACATTCTGCCGCAAGGTCGCGGCGTCGAGCGTCGAGCGCCGCAGCAGTTCGCCCGAGCCCGCGACGGTCGCGCGCGCCAGCGTGTCGGCGAGCGCGGGCGGCAGGCCGGCGGCCGCGCCGGCGCGCGCCATCGCCTCCGCCAGCAGAAAGACGTAGGCGGGCCCCGAGCCGGACAGCGCCGTCACCGCATCCATCAGCGCCTCGTCGGCGATCCATTCGACCGCGCCGGTCGCCGACAGCAGCGTGTCGACGAGTTCGCGCTGCGGCGCCGAGACGCGGGCGTTCGGCACCGCGACCGTGATGCCGCGGCCGATCGCGGCCGGCGTGTTGGGCATGGCGCGGACGATCGCGGCGCCGGGCAAGGTCTGTTCGAGAAACGCAGCGGCCGGCCCGCCATGATCGAGACCACGACGGTCGAAGGTCCGACATAGGGCCGGAGCGTCGGCAGCACGTCGGGCGCGACCTGCGGCTTGACCGCGATGACGAGCGCCGTCGCCTCGCCGATCGCCGCGGACGGATTGAGCCGCACGCCGCGCTGCGCCAGCGCCGTGATCTCGCTCGCGGGCTGCGGCTCGATCACGACGACGTTTTTCGGCGTCGAGCCCGAGCGCGAGCCAGCCTTCCAGCATCGCGCCGCCCATCTTGCCGGCGCCGACCAGCAGGAGCGTTCCGGAGAAATCGGCGAGCGTGTGCGCGTTCGAATTGGCTGTCATCATGACAATAGTCCCGCTGTCATCATCCGCGCAAGCGGATGATCCAGTAATCACCGTGACGGGAATTTAGCAAACCGGCGCGCGGGCTGGATGCCCGCTTTCGCGGGCATGACACCGGGAGCTACGCCTCGCCCGGCGGTCTCGAACATGGCGGCGTCGAGCGCCTCGCGCGCGCTCTTGCCGGCCCAGACCACGAACTGGAACGCCGGAAAGTAGCGCTCGCAGGCATCGAGCGCGGTCCCGAGCAGCGCCTCGCATTGCCGGCCCGAGGCTTCCACGCCGCCGGCCAGCACCAGCGCATGGCGGTACATCACGATACCTTCCTGGGTCCACAGATCGAAGTGCCCGACCCACATCTGCTCGTTGATCATCGAGATGAGCTGCTGCACGTCGGTGCGCAGGCGCTCCGGCACCTTGAGCTCGAACGCGCAGGCGAGATGCAGCGCCTCGATGTCGAACATCCAGGTGAAGGAGACCTGGTAGTCGCTCCACTTCCCGCGCACCAGGATGGTGATCTCGTCCTCGCCCGCGCGCTCGAACGACCAGTCGTTGGTCGAGGCGACGCGTTCGACCACCTCGAGGGGATTCGCGCGGGATTGCTCGTTGATATCGATGAGGGACATGCCGTCTCCACCCTGCCGCCGGGTATGGGATGCGCACCCAACACTGCACGCACACCACGCCGTTCTTGACGCGGTCCCCGGTGGAGCTGATCGACCGCTCCGGGGCGAATCACTTGCTCGATCGAATATAAGGCCTTGATTCCAGCGGCTAAAGTGCAATTAGGCCGGAGGTCCGGTTAACGATTGGTGGATATCGCCGCGCCGAGTCGCTTGTCCACAGCTTGATGAGTCCGCGTGACTCACGGTGCGCATGCACCGGCTCAGTCGTCGGCAGCCTCATCCTGAGACGAGGTCGAAGCCGAGCGCTCAGGATGGCCGCGCGCATGCCGTACATCGTCGAGATCGGAGCTCCCAGGATGCGCCGGGCAAGTCAATCAATCGAACAGGCTGGAGACCGACTCTTCGGCGGCGGTGCGGCCGATCGCTTCGCCGATCAGCGTCGCGACCGACATGACGCGGATGTTGTGCGCGACCCTGACGGCCTCGGTCGGCTGGATCGAGTCGGTGATGACCAGTTCCTTCAGCCGCGAGCCGGTGATGCGGGCGACCGCGCCGCCCGACAGCACGCCGTGGGTGATGTAGGCGTAGACCTCGGTCGCGCCCTTCTCGAGCAGCGCGTCGGCGGCGTTCACCAGGGTGCCGCCGGAATCGATGATGTCGTCGACCAGGATGCAGGTGCGGCCCTCGACATCGCCGATGACGTTCATCACCTCGGACTCGCCGGCCCGCTCGCGGCGCTTGTCGACGATGGCGAGCGGCGCGTTGATGCGCTTGGCGAGCCCGCGCGCGCGCACCACGCCGCCGACGTCGGGCGACACGATCGCCAGCCTTGCCGAGATCGAAGTGCTCCTTGATGTCGCGCACCATCACCGGCGCGGCGTAGAGGTTGTCGGTCGGGATGTCGAAGAAGCCCTGGATCTGGCCGGCATGCAGATCGAGCGTCAGCACCCGGTCGGCGCCGGCGTTGGTGATCAGGTTGGCGACCAGCTTGGCCGAGATCGGCGTGCGGGGGCCGGGTTTGCGGTCCTGCCGGGCATAGCCGAAATAGGGGATCACCGCGGTGATGCGCCGGCCGGACGCGCGCCGCAGCGCGTCGATGATGATCAGCAGCTCCATCAGGTGGTCGTTGGCCGGATAGGAGGTCGACTGGATCACGAACACGTCGCTGCCGCGGACGTTCTCCTGGATCTCGACGAAGATCTCCATGTCGGCGAAGCGGCGCACCACCGCCTTGGTCATCGGGGTCTTGAGATAGGCGGCGATGGCGTCGGCGAGCGCGGGATTGGAGTTGCCGGCGACGAGCTTGATCGCTCCGTTCTTGGCCGCCATCACTGCCTCCAGGGCTCCCGGCGAGATCGATTTGGTCATCAACAGCGCCTCGAGTTCGAGCTTTGGTGCCGTTTGCGATCCCGGGTGCAGGCCGCTCGTCGAGACGGCCCACGCGCGGCGTCCTGATAACAAGGAGGCGGCGCGGCTGGCAATACGAGGGACCGGTTGTCCCGAATTTTCCGGCCCGGCGAGCAAGGGAGCAAAGGGAGGAAGGTCAGCGGCCTTCGGGCGCGAACGAAAGGGCCCTGGCCGGGGTCTCGTCCGGCGACGCCCGGCCGCGGGGCGCGGCCTCGGCGGACCGCGCCGGAGCCGGGGCGCTGGCGACATCAGCCTTGGGTTCGTCCCGGCGGAAAATACGGAAGATGCCGGCGGCTTCGGGTGCCCAGTCGTCGAGCCAGGCGACGCTCGAGGCCGGCTTTTCGGGCTGGGCCGGGGCTGGCTCGGCGGCTGCCGTTTGCTGGCGGGGCGCTGCCGCGAAGCCGGCAAGCTGATCGAGGCCGCTGCGCGCGATCCGGCGCAGCACCTGGTCGTCGACATTCGCCCAGCCGGTGCCGCCCGACGCCGTGTCCTCGCCCTTGAGCCGGAGCGCCCGGCGCTGGCTCGAAATCGTAGACGTCCCACGCCCAGGAGACGGATGTGGCTCCGGCGGCCGGATTGGCCGCCAGATAGCCGCGCAGGCGGTAGTTCGCCTCGCCGGAGGCGACGACCGTAATCTGGCGGGCCCCGGCCTCGTCCTTGAGCGCGCGCATGAATTTCTCGTGCACAGCGGGCGGCGGGCCGTCGATCGATTCGAACGCGACCGACACCGCCGGCCCGTCGGTCAGACTGCCGATCGACCCAATGCCGGCGCAGCCCGAAACCATCAGGCCCAGCAGGAGAACGCACAGGCGTCCGTAGCGGCGATGTGTGCCCGACGGCCGCGCGCCCGCGGCAAGCCGGTTCGGTCCGCTCTGCATCGACTTCCCCAACACCCGGCGGCGCTTTTGCAGCTTTTGCCGGCGCCCGTTTCGGGCTCCGACCGCCAAGTTCCCCGTTAACCTTCTACCGCCAATTCCGGCCGGCACCTATGGCCCGGAAGCCACAGCGGCGGGTCAGTTTTTGGTTGCAGAATTCAGCCGGCGAGCGCGATCGCGTTCACGTGCCGCCCGTAGTCCGGCTCTTTGGCGTGGGTCGAGCGCCGGTAGCTGAAGAAGCGCGCCGGATCCGCGTAGGTGCAGCAGCCGAGATCCTCGATCCGGCCGACGCCGGCCGCGCGTGAGCCGCGCCACGATGTAGCCCGGCAGATCGAACATGGCGTGGCCCGCGCGCCGGGACGGCTGGAAAAAGCGGGCGTTTTGCGGGTCGGCATCGGTAAACCGTTCGGCGAATTCCGGTCCCACCTCGTAGTTCTGCTTGCCGGATGGTCGGGCCCGAGAACGGCCGCGATGCGCGCGCGGTCGGCGCCGCAGCGCTCCATCGCCGCGACGGTAGCCTCCAGCACGCCCATGAAGGCGCCGCGCCAGCCCGCGTGCGCCGCGCCGATCACCTGCGCCTGCGCGTCCGCGAACAGCACCGGGCCGCAATCCGCGGTCGTGACGCCGATGCCGATGCCGGGCGTCCGCGTCACGATCGCATCGGCGCGCGGACGCTCCTCCGCGGTCCACGGCCGGTCGATCGTCACCACGTCGGGCGAATGGATCTGGTAGGCGGTGACGAAGCTGCTCCGGCTCGACGCCGAGCGCGGCGGCCATGCGGGCGCGGTTCTCGACCACCCTCACCGGGGCATCGTCCGACCCCGTTCCGCCGTTGAGGCTGGTGTAGAGGCCACTCGAGACGCCGCCGTCGCGCGTGAAGAAAGCATGGCGGACACCGGGGACGGACGCGAGGGCGGCGGACTGGAGCATTCCGGTCACGGTTCAAATCCCGGCAGCGACTCGAGCTTGGGCGCCGACAGGCCGAGCACCTTGATCATCCGGCCCATGCCGGTGCGCTCGGTCGAGGTCAAACGAACCAGCGCCGACTGGATCGCGACCGCCTGGTCGTGCGGCGCCCCCGCTTTCAACGCGGCAGCCCTCTGCTCGATTCCCAGCCGGTACAGGAACTCGCCCTGCTCGATCGGTCCATGCACCCGCGCGCGCATGCTTTCGGCGGCCCGCGCGAGCGCCTGAAAGTCCACGTGAGCGGTGAGATCGACGCGGCCCGGCGTGTGCAGCGGGCTGACGAACTGGTGTCCGCCGACCGCCTGCAGCGTATCGCCGATCTCGCTCAACGCATGACCATAGTCGATGATCAGCGCGATGCCGTCCGCGCGCACGATGCGCCGGCTCAGCTCCAGCGCCATCTGATCGGTGCGCCACTCGAAGATTTCGCCGATCTTGGCGGGACGCATCTCGCTCGGCAGAAATTCGTCGAACAGCGGAATGGGATCGCGCGCGATGCTGAAATGCAGGTTGTCGCCCTCGCCCACCTTGATGACGCGCTCGTGCCAGCCGTCGGCGCACATCACCGCCTGATGAACCGGCAGCGCGTCGAAGAACTCGTTGGCGATGACGATCAGCGGCCCCTCGGGCACCTCGTTGAGCGACTTGTGCCACGACACCGGCACGTCGCAGGAGCCGAATGCGAGACGCTGGATGGTCTCCAGGACCGGGCTGACTTCGACCAGGTGCGCGACCACCGCGGCGCGGAATTCCGGCAGGACTCTGGCGGCGCGCAGCGCGTCGAGCATCATGGTGCCGCGTCCCGGCCCGAGCTCGACCAGCCGGACATTCGGCGGCGATCCCATCGTGCGCCACGCCGCCGCCGCCCAGATGCCGACCAGCTCGCCGAACATCTGGCTGATCTCGGGCGAGGTGGTGAAGTCGCCGGACGCTCCGAGCGGATCGCGGGTGATGTAGTAGCCGTGCTCGGGATCGGTGAGGCACAGCTCCATGTATTGCGCGACCGGCAACGGGCCGCCCTGCGCGATGCGCCGGCGAATCTCCGCTTCGAGCGGTGACCGTTCCTCGGCCATCAGTTCTGCCGTGCCCGTTCGTTTCGCAATGACGCGACAATGAACCCGATGCCGATGAGCATCAACGGCACCGACAGCAGGATTCCCATGGTGAGGCCGCCCCACAGGTAGCCGAGCTGCACGTCCGGCTCACGGAACAGTTCGCAGATCGAGCGCGCGATCGCATAGCCGACCGCGAACGCACCGGTGATGAAGCCGGGCCGCTTGAGCGCACCGGCGCGGATCAAGAGTGCGAGGACGGAAAATAATACCAGTCCCTCGAGCGCGGCCTCGTAGAGCTGGCTCGGGTGGCGGGGCTCCGGTCCTCCGCTCGGAAAGATCATCGCCCACGGCACGTCGGTCGTGCGGCCCCACAGCTCGCCGTTGATGAAATTGGCGATGCGGCCGAGGAACAGCCCGATCGTTGCCGGCCGCGCAGGTCAGGTCGCCGAGCGACAGGATCGAAATCTTGCGGAAGCGCGCGAACAGCACGACCACGAGCAGGCAGCCGAGGAAGCCGCCGTGGAAGGACATGCCGCCCTTCCAGAGCTGGACGATCTCCGCCGGATTCTCGACGAAATAGCCGAGGTTGTAGAACAGCACATAGCCGATGCGGCCGCCGAGGATGATGCCGAGCGTCACCCACAGGACGAAATCGTCGAAGGCATCGACCGTCATCGGGGGCGGCCCGCCCCAGAGGCTCTCCGACTTGAGCAGGGTGCGCGCGTAGAGCCACCCCAGCAGGATGCCGACGATATAGGCGAGCGCGTACCAGCGAATCGCGAGCGGCCCGAAGCTGATGAGCACCGGGTCGAACGCTGGAAACGGGATGGCCAGAAGCGGCATGGGGGATTTCCGCGAGGTTCCGCTGCGTGATGCGGGCAGTGCGCCCGGGAAGTCAAGATGCTGGCCGGCATGGCCCGCCTTCGTCCATCATGACGGTCCCAAGCGCCTGGCGCTACCGCTGCGGTGTCGACCACCCACGCAAGGCGAAGCGGCCTTTCGCCTCTGGTGCGGCTCCTGCCGGCGGCCTAGATTCAATGTGGCATCGCCGACCAAGGGAGTTGAGTCATGGCCCGCAAATCCAGCCGCAAGTCAGCCGCCCGCCCCGCGCCGAAAGCTCCCAAGGCCGAGCGCGATTTGTCGGCGCGTGAAAAGGTCGTCGAGGCGTTCCTGGGCCTGCTGGCGGAAAAGCCGATCGAACAGATCGGCTTCGCCGAGATCGCCACGAGCGCCGACGTTTCGCTCGCCGATCTGCGCGACATGTTCGGCTCGAAGATTGCAATTCTGGCCGCCTACATGAAGGAGATCGATCGCGCGGTGCTCGCGGGCGTCTCCGCCGACATGGCGGACGAGCCGCCGCGCGAACGGTTGTTCGACGTCCTGATGCGGCGGTTGGACGCGCTGGCCCCGCACAAGGCGGCGGTGCGTTCGCTCGCGCGTTCGGCGATGCGCAATCCGGGACTGGCCTTCGCGTTGAACGGTCTCGCGGTGCGCTCGCAGCAATGGATGCTGACCGCCGCCGACATCGGCGCCTCCGGTCCCAAGGGCATGATGCGGGCGCAGGGCCTTGCGATGCTGTTCGCTTCGGTGCTGCGCACCTGGGCGGATGACGATGAAGAAGGACTGGCCCGCACCATGGCGGCGCTCGACCGCGCGCTGGCGCGCGGGCAGGTCTGGTCGGGCGTGCTCGACGGCGTGTGCCGCATCCCGGCCTGCGCCAGCCGCTTGCGCCCGCGGCGGCGGCCCCGCCGCGATGTCGACGACGAGACGATCGCGGCTTGAGCGTTCATCGTGCCGGCGGCGTGCGTCATGGCCGGGCTCGGCTGCCTCACGCGAGGAGGCCGTCGAGCGGCCGTCTCGAAGCGTGGGCAGCTCCGACATGCCGCCACCTTCGAGACGCGGACGCGCGCGCGCTCACTCAGGATGAGCGTCGGAGCATGACGTGATCGCACTACACCGGCACCCGCACCGTCGCGCGCAGTCCGCCGAGCGGGGAATCCGACAAGCTGATGTCGCCGCCGTGCGAGCGCGCGATGTCGCGCGCGATCGCGAGACCGAGCCCGGTGCCGCCCTCGTCCTGGTTGCGCGCGTCGTCGAGGCGCAGGAACGGCTTGAACACCTCCTCGCGCATCTCCGGCGGTATGCCGGGCCCGTCGTCGTCGACCGTCACGGTCAGCCAGCGGTGATCGCGGTGGCCGGTGATCGAGATCGACGGCGCGTGGCGCGCCGCGTTGGACACGAGGTTGTCGAGGCAGCGCTTGAAGGCGTTGGGCCGCACGGTCACGATCGGCTGGCCGTGGAACACGACGCTTGATCTGTGGCCGTGGCGCTCCGCGTCGGTCTTCAGTTCGTCGAGGAACGCCGCCATGTCGGTCGGCGCCGACTGCTCGCCGGAATCGCCGCGCGCGAACGACAGATAGGCCTCCAGCATGCGGGCCATCTCGTCGACGTCCTTCTTCATCGCCTCGACCTCGGGCGCATCGCCGAGGAACGCCAGTTCCAGCTTGAAGCGCGTCAGGATCGTGCGCAGGTCGTGCGAGACGCCGGCCAGCATGGCGGTGCGCTGCTCGATGGTGCGCTCGATGCGGCTCTTCATCTCGATGAAGGCGAGCGCCGCGCGGCGAACCTCGCGCGCGCCGCGCGGGCGGAAGTTCGGCACTTCGCGGCCCTTGCCGAAGCTTTCGGCGGCATCGGCGAGCCGCAGGATCGGGCGGATCTGGTTGCGCAGGAACAGCACCGCGACGGTGATGAGGACGAGCGAGGTGCCCACCATCCAGCCGAGGAAGATGTGGGAGTTCGACGCGTAGGCGGCGCTGCGCGGCGCGAACACGCGGATGACCGCGTTGTCGAGCTTGATGCGGATCTCGACCAGCGCCGAGCGTCCGACGGTGTCGATCCAGAACGGCCGCGCGATCCGCTTGCGCAGTTCCTCCGACAGCGCCTGATCGACCAGCGAGAAGAACGGCTTCGGCCCCGGCGGCGGCAGGTCGTTCACCGGCAGGAAGTCGACCACGAAGCCGAGCTTCTCCTGCGCGATCCGCCGCAGTTGCGCGCTGTCGGCGTCCTGCGGAAAGGTCTTGTAGACGTCGATCAGCGTCGCGATGTCCTGCACCACGTTCGGCGGAGAGCCGCTGCGTGACCAGGTTGTAGTGCCGCTCCAGGAACACATAGGCGATGACCGACTGCAGCACGACCATCGGCACGATGATGATCAGCAGGGCGCGCTGATAAAGTCCCTTCGGCAGGATGCCCTTGATGAGGAGACTCAGCCGGTCGTAGAGCGTCGTAGACGCGGCCGGCGGCCGTTCGCAGCGCGGAGATGCCGACGTCGAGCGCCGTCATGGCGAGGTCACCAGCCGGTAGCCGATGCCGCGCACGGTCTGCACCAGCAGCGGGTTGGCGGGATCGCGCTCGATCTTGCGGCGCAGGCGATTGACCTGCACGTCGACGGCGCGCTCGCCGGTGCCGCCGCTGTTGCCGGCGAGCGCCAGCCGCGGCACGGTCTCGCCCGGCGTCGCGGCGAGCAGGCGGAGCATGTCGCGCTCGCGGTCGGTCAAATGGATGACGTCCTCGCCGCGCTTGAGCTCGCCGCGCGCGATGTGGAACAGGAACTCGCCGAAGCGCACCACCTCGATGGCGGCCGCTGCGCTCGGCCGCGTCCGCTCGAGGATGTTGGCGATGCGCAACGACAGCTCACGCGGCTCGAAGGGCTTGCCGACATAGTCGTCGGCGCCGATCGTGAGCCCCTCGATGCGGCTCTGCGCTTCGTCGCGCGCGGTCAGCATGACGATCGGCACGTTCGAGACGGAACGCAGATGGCGCGCGAGATCGAAGCCGGTCTCGCCCGGCATCATGACGTCCAGGATCAGCAGATCGAACCGCAGCCCTTCGAGCTTGGCGCGCGCATCGGCCGCGGTCTGCGCGGTGGTGACGCGGTAACCCTCGCCCAGCAGGAAGCGCGACAGCAGATCGCGGATGCGGCGATCGTCGTCGACCAGAAGAAGATGCGGCGCATCGTCCGGAAGCGCGACAGACTCGATGTTGCCGGCCGGCATGGCGCGCCTCGCTCAGCCGCGCGGGCGCCGGGCACGATCGGCGCGCGCAATGAAGCGCAACAGGCTGTCGCGCTGGTCGGCATTGATCATGGCGGCGAGGAACTGGCAGGCCGCCTCGTGGGCGTTCGGCCCCAGCTCGGACAGCGCGCGCGTGATGCGCACGGTCTGCAGGCCGGCGAGCTTCAGCGCCAGCGTCTCGCCCTTCGGCGTGACGTAGAGGAGGCGCTGGCGGCGGTCGTTCGCGCCCTCCTTCTGCAGCACGTAGCCCTGGTCGATGAGCTGCTTGAGCACGCGCCCGAGCGACTGCTTGGTGATCTTCAGGATGTCGAGCAGCTCGGCGACCTTCATGCCCGGATTGCGATTGACGAAATGCAGCACCCGGTGATGCGCGCGGCCAAATCCGAACTTCGACAGCACGTCGTCGGGATCGCTGGTGAAGTCGCGATAGGCGAAGAACAACAGCTCGATGACATCCCAGAGCGGCTCGCCGCCGCGCGTGCCGCGCTCCCCGCTCGATGGCGGCCGGTCAGACGCGACAGGAAAATTTAGGTCAGCCATATTGACATATTTCGGTCAGATTGTTATCCCAGATACCGTCGCGACGAAAGGAACGTGCTCAAGCGGCCCGTCCAAGTGGATTGCACCGACGGCGCAAGCGCGCTCTCATGGGCGACGAAAACATACCGGGAGTTGGCCCGGGACGCAAAAGCGTTCCGCAGGCGACGCGAACCCGGCGGTCCGAGTTTCAGGAGGAATGCCATGGCTGTGCCCTTCGACCAACGCTCCGACCTCATCTGGTTCGACGGCAAGCTGGTCCCGACCGCCGACAGCCAAGATCAGCGTGCTGACCCACGGCCTGCACTACGCCAGCGCCGTGTTCGAAGGCGAGCGCGCCTATTCGGGCGAGATCTTCCGCTGCACCGAGCATTCCGAACGCCTCAAGCGCTCGGGCAAAATCCTCGATTTCGAGATCCCCTACTCGGCCGCCGAGATCGACGCCGCCAAGCGCCTGGTGGTCGAGAAGAACGGCATGCCGGACTGCTATATTCGCGCCATCGCCTGGCGCGGCTCGGAGGCGCTCGGCGTCACCGCGATGAACAACACCATTCATCTGGCGATCGCCAACTGGGAGTGGCCGAGCTACTTCGACCCGGCGCAGCGGCTCAAGGGCATCCGGCTCGACCTCGCCGACTACCGCCGCCCCGACCCGAAGACCGCGCCGGCGATGGCCAAGGCCTCCGGCCTCTACGCCATCTGCACGATCTCCAAGCACATCGCCGAGCGCAAAGGCTACGCCGACGCCATGATGCTCGACTGGCAGGGCCGCGTCGCCGAATGCACCGGCGCCAACATCTTCTTCATCAAGGACGGCAAGATCCACACGCCGATCGCCGACTGCTTCCTGTCCGGCATCACGCGCCAGACCGCGATCGAGCTTGCCAAGCGGCGCGGCATCGAGGTGATCGAGCGCCGCATCATGCCGGAGGAGCTCGCGGGCTTCTCGGAGTGCTTCATCACCGGCACGGCGGCCGAAATCACCGCGGTGTCGGAGATCGCGCAGTGGAAATTCACGCCGAGCGCCATCACGCACCAGTTGGCGGACGACTACACCGCCGAAGTGCAGCCGAAGGGCAAGGCCGCGCGGCGTAACGGGCGTTCCCGTCGTCCCGCGAAAGCGGGCCAGAAATCATTGCGAAGCCGGCTCGCTCGACGCGGGCGTCAGACGCTGCGAGTGTGAGGCGATCATCGCCTCGCCCATGCGGATCAGGCGGGCATCCAGTCCGTCCGAGCCGACGCTCTGCGCGGTGACGCGCGCACCCTCCAGCAGGAGGTGCAGTTCGTCCGCCAGCATGTCCGGCTCGCTCAGTCCGGCCTCGCCGCAGAGCCGGATCAGCCGGGATCGCAGCGCGGCCTTGGCCTCTTCGATGACCCGCCGCGCCGGGTGACCTTTTTCCGGCAGTTCGACCGCGGCGTTGGCCAGCGGGCAACCGCGCTCGTCGGTGCTGACGACGTGCGCGGCCATCTCCCTGAGCCAGGCGCGAAGCTGCGCCAGCGGATCGCCCGGGTGCTCTTTCTCGAACGCCGGCCCAGCAAACGTCGGCGTCCTTGGCGGATTCGCCGCAGGTATTCCGCCACGAGTTCGTCCTTCGACGCGAAGTGGCGATAGAGCGTCATCTTGTTGGTACCGGCGGCCTCGGCGATCGCCTCGACGCCCGACGGCCCGGATTCCATGCCGGTAGAACAGGTCGCCGGCCGCTTCGAGCAGGCGCTGCCGCGGCGGAATTCTCTCGTCTTTTTCGTGCGTTACGGCGGATTTGAGCGGTCACGAGCGGATTTCCTCTTGACACGGGTGTTACCGGTCAGTACCTATCATGTAGTGTTACCGGTCAGTACCACAAGATCGAACGGCAGTCACCGAGTTTGTCGTTCCCGCCAGTCAGGAGCCCAACATGTCCACCGTCGAAGCCACCGCACCCAGCGTCCAAGGCACCCCGCGCCCCGCTGCGGGGACCGAAAACCTCTTCTCGCCGTACCGTCTCGGGTGACCTCGAACTCAAGAACCGGATGGTCCTCTCGCCGATGACGCGCAGCCGGGCCATCGAGGGCAATGTCCCGAACCCGCTCGCCGCCGAAATATTACGCCCAGCGCGCATCCGCCGGCCTCCAGATCACCGAGGCCAGCCAGGTGAGCCCGCAGGGCGTCGGCTATATCCGCACCCCCGGCATGCACTCGCCGGCGCAGGTTGCCGGCTGGCGGAAGGTCACCGACGCCGTCCACAAGGCCGGCGGCCGTATCTTCGCGCAGCTCTGGCACGTCGGCCGCGTCTCGCATCCGGACTTCCACAACGGCGAACTCCCCGTCGCGCCCGTCGGCGCTCGCCGGTCGAGGGCGAAGCCTTCACCCAGAACGGCAAGGTCAAGATCGTGACGCCGCGCGCGCTCGAGCTGCAGCGAGCTGCCCGGCATCGTCGCGCAATTCCGCACCGCGGCGGAGAATGCCAAGGCCGCCGGCTTCGACGGCGTCGAACTGCACGGCGCCAACGGCTACCTGCTCGACCAGTTCCTGCGCGACGGCGCCAACCGGCGCACCGACGCCTACGGCGGCAGCATCCAGAACCGCGCGCGGTTTCCGCTCGAAGTCACGCAGGCCGTGATCGACGTCTGGGGCGCCGAACGCGTCGGCTACAAGCTCTCGCCGCATTTCGCCGGCTACTCGATGTCGGACTCGAATCCGGTGGCGACGTTCTCGTACATCGCGGAAGAGCTGAACCGGCTGAACATCGGATACATCCATATCGGCGAAGCGATTGCCGGTCCGATGGCGGCGCCGGCCGGCACGGTGCGGGTCACGCCGATCCTGCGCGACATCTTCAGCGGCACCGTGATCGTGAACGGCGGCTACGACGCGCGTTCCGCCAATGCGGCGATCGCGCGCGGCGAAACCGATCTGGTCGCGTTCGGCGTGCCGTTTCTCGCCAATCCGGATCTGCCGGCGCGCTATCGCAGCGACCGGCCGCTCAATGCCCCGGATCAGGCCACGTTCTATGCCGGCGAGGAGAAGGGCTACATCGACTATCCGGCGTTGTCGTAATCGACGCGCCTTCACCAAGGGTTTGCAATCCGACAGGAGCATTCAGATGAAACCGATGTATCAAGAACTGACGCTGAAGAACGTGCTGGCCGATCCGATGGTCCGCCTCGCGATGAACGCCGATCACGTCGACCCGCAGGAGCTCGGCGCCATGCTGGCATGCGTCGCCAAGACGCTGGAACATTCGGCTCCGCGCTTGTCCGCGTGCTCGCAAGCTTGTTATTGAAGCGTATTCCGGCGTCATTGCGAGGAGCCCGCAGGGCGACGAAGCAATCCAGACTTCATAGCACGTATGCTGGATTGCTTCGCTCCGCTCGCAATGACGGCATAAGCGCGCATGGATGCCGACAAAAACGAAGGCCGCCGGTTGGCGGCCTTCGTGCGTTTGCGGATCGCTTCGATCTCAGTATTTCGCCTCGAAGCCCGTCATCTTGGTCATGTCGGGATAGAGCACGCCGACCGCGCCTTTGAGCGCCGAGCGCGGGTTGTACCAGATGGCGCCGTCGCGGGTGATCTCGATCTTCGGCAGATCGCCGCGCTGCACCGCCGGATAGAACGTGAACTTCTCGGTCGTCTGGTCGAACTTGATGATCGCGCCGCCCATGGCGCCGTCCGCGATCCACATGTTGTTGTCCTTGTCCGGCCCAGATGTCGTAGGGCTCGGCGAACGCCACCGGCATCTTGTATTCGACCATCTTGCCGGTCGCCGGATCGAGCTTGCCGATCTTGCCGTTCGAGAACACGCCGTACCAGACGATGCCGTTCTGATCGACGCTGCCGCGCCGGATCAGGCAGTACGGGTCGTCCTCGTAGGCGGTGAGCACCGGATATTCGGTGAACTCCTCCTCCTTCGGGTCGAACTTCGCCATCCGGCAGGCGGTGAACTGCGACATCCAGATGTTGCCCTGCTTGTCCTTGTCGGCGCCGTACGGATAGGAGCCGAAGGTCGGCGGCTCGTAGAGCGAGATCTTGCCGGTCTTCTGGTCGAACTTGGCGAGCCGGTTGCCGCGGATGACGGTCAGCCAGATGTTGTCGTCGGCATCGACGATCGGATCGTGACCGCGGGTCTTGAACAGTCCGGTCGGCGTCGATGGCGAATAGCGGTCCATCTTGCCGGTCTTCGGATCGAGCCGGCCGAACTTCGAGCCGACGGTCTCGCCCCACCAGACGATGCCCTTGGAGTCGACCGTGATGCCGTGCGGGATGCCGCGTTCCGGCAGCGGGTAGGTCTCCCACGTCACGGTGCGCGGATCGAGCTTGGTGATGCCGTTCTTGGTGCCGCGGTCGGTCATCCAGACGTTGCCGTCGGGATCGAAATACGGGTTCTGCCCGACCGGACGGGTGTTGCCGCCGAGCTTCGGCATCTCGTATTCGACGTACATCGCCTTGCCGAGCGCCGCTTCGTCGAGCGGCATGTCGGACTCGATCATGAGCGCGCGCTTCTTGGCGTTCGGGCCCATGTAGGTCGCGAGATAATCGAGCAGAAGCTGGCGGTCCTTCGGCGTCATCTTGCCGGGCGGCACCGCCACGTCGGCGCCGTTGATGCGCTTGCTCATCGTGTTGATGGCGGCGTCCCAGGTCGCGCGGTCCCAGGTCTTGAGCGAGTAGAAATTCATGCCGTGGCACGACATGCAGACGCGCTCGAGCACCTCGCGGCCGGGCGCCGGCGGATGCACCTTGTCGTAGTCGGTGTGAAACTCGACGTCCTTGTCGGTGATGGTCGCGCGGCCCGGATAGGCGACGACGGTCGAGGGCCCGTTGACGCCGGGCTTGGGCGTCAGGTCGGCTTCCTTGAGGGCGACATCGGCTTTCGAGGTGGCGCCGGCCTTGATCGTGACCTTCTGCGGATCGGAGGTGAAGCCGCGCCGGCCGACCGTCAATTCGTATTCGCCCGGATAGAGATTGATCGCCTGGTACTTGCCGCCCGAGGTGTAGACCATGAAGGTCACGCCCTTCTCGGCGTTGCGCAGATAGACCTGCGCGGCCGTGAACGGCTTCGAGGCCGTGACGGTGCCGGTCACCGCGCCGGTGCCCGCGATCGTCGAGTCGGCGGCGGCCGGCGCCGCTGCCAGCAACGCAGCCGAGCAACGGTAGGACGAGCTTCATGAAGACGTGCAGTCGTTGGGACATGGGCTCACTCCGCTGATGCATTTTATGTTTGCGTCGCCGCGGTCCTGCATCTGGAGCCGCGGCGGCCATGATGAACGCGCGGCAGATGCCGCGCCGAACCTCGCTCAATCACGCACGACAACCAAACGGTCGGTCCCGGACTCGCCGCCCCAGGCCTCGCCCGGACGGCCGAGCATCTGGCGGATGTTGGCGCCGCGCTTGTCGCTCGGGAAGCTTTGATAGGTTCGGAGACCGGATCGAAGCGCTGGATCGCATTGGCCATCCAGTCGGTCGCCCAGACGCGATCCTTGTCGTCGACGTAGACCGAATAGGTGCCGGACTTGCTCTGCGGCATGGGATAGTGCGTCCACAGCTTCTTCACCGGATCGTAGCGGCCGACGCCGCCGGCGTGCCAGAAGCTCGACCAGAGGATGCCCTTGGAGTCCGACCAGATGCGGCGGGGGCCCGCGCCCTTGCGCGGCGGATCGACGACCGTGACGTTGCCGGTCTGACGGTCGATCATCCCGATGTAGTCGCCGGCGAGCGAGGCGTACCAGACTTCGCCCGTGGGCGTCACCGTGATGCCGTAGCTGCCGCGGCCGCGCGGCGACGCCCAGGCATCGACCTTGCCGGTCTTCGGATCGACGCGGCCGTGCACGCCGTTCTGCCCGGTGAACCAGACCAGACCCTTCCTTGTCGAACACCAGCGTGTTGAGGTTGGCGTTGGGGAAGTCCTTCGGCAGCGGGAACAGCGTGACCGCCTTGGTCTTGGCGTCGACGCGCGCGATGGCGTTCTGCCCGCCTTCGGTCAGCCAGGCGTTGCCATCGGGACCGACGATCACGCCATGCGGCGCCGCGCCCCGGCCGAGCGGAATTTTCTGCAGCACGCCCGGTTTCAGGATCGAAGCGGCCGGCAAAGCCCTGCTGCTGGCCGCTGATCCACACCGAGCCGTCCGGCGCAGGCGCGACATCGTGCGGATAGGAGCCGGGCGGAAGCTGATAGTAGCTCACCTGCGCGGCCTGCGCGGAGCCAAGCGCGAGCGCGACTGCCGCGAGCGCAGCGAGGATGCGGACCATGAGTTTGCCCTCCGAGCCGAAGCTCATCCGAACTCAAGCCATCCGCAGCGAACTTACTCCGATGCACCGCAGGCGTAAGCGCCCCCGCACATAAATTTTACGTAAACTCCAATCTGGCCGCGGGGATTCCGCGGCGGGAGCCATCACTCCGCCGCTTCGCGTCCGCCGGACGGCTGTGCCCAGCGGTCGGCCAAAGCGTCGTCGGATCGCTTCGCGTCGACCCAGTTGGCGCCGTCGGCGTACTCGACCTGCTTCCAGAACGGCGCTCGCGTCTTGAGATAGTCCATCAGAAATTCGGCCGCCGCGAACGCATCGTGCCGATGCGACGACGCGGTGACGACCAGCACGATCTCTTCGCCCGGCGTGAGCCGGCCGTAGCGATGGATCACCGTGACGCCAAGCAGCGGCCAGCGCTGCTGCGCGGTTTCCACATGGCGCGCGATCTCGGCCTCCGCCATGTCGGGATAGTGCTCGAGCGTCATCGCCACGAGCGGCCGGCCCGATTCGTCGCCGCGGCAGATGCCGGTGAAGGTCACGACCGCGCCGACGTCGCTGCGGCCGCGCGTGAGCCGCGCGGTCTCGTGCGCGGTATCGAACGGCTCCGGCTGCAAACGGATGGTAGCGGTCATCCGGCTCTGGCTCCCTCGCGGCACCGCGGCCGCTGGCGTCATCCGCCCGTCATCGGCGGGAAGAATGCGATCTCGCGCGCGCCCGCGATCATGGTGTCGGAGCGGACATGGGCGCGATCGACGGCGGCGCGGATCACCTTGGGGTTCTCGAACGCATGGGCGTATTCCTCGCCCTGCTGCGCCAGAAAGGTCATGAGATCGGCGATCGTCGCAACCGAAGCGGGAAGCTCCATCTCTTCTTCCGGCTTGCCGACGCGCTCACGCACCCAGGCAAAATAACGCAACTTCACGCTCAATCCTCGATCAAGTGCCGCGCACCGGCGCGGAAATAGTCCCAGCCAGTGTACAGCGTCAGCAAGGCCGAGAGCCAGAGCAGCGTCAGTCCCATCGGCGTCACCACCGGCAGCACCGCATCGCCCGCCCGGCCGGCCACCAGGAAGCCGACCGCGACGAGTTGCAGCGTGGTCTTCCATTTGGCGAGTTGCGTCACCGGCACGCTCACGCGCAGTTCGGCGAGATATTCGCGCAAGCCCGACACCAGAATCTCGCGGCAGAGGATCACGATCGCCGCCCACAGCGACCAGCCGCGGATCGTCCCGTCGGCCGCGAGCATCAGGAGGCACGACGACACCAGCAGCTTGTCGGCGATCGGATCGAGCATGCGGCCGAAGGTCGACTGCTCGCCCCACTTGCGGGCGAGATATCCGTCGAGGATGTCGGTCACGCCGGCGGAAATGAAGATGAACAGCGCCACCCAGCGCAGCCACAAGCCGCCCTGCAGGATGTCCTGCCAATAGAGGCAGCCGACCACCAGGGGAACGGCGGCGATGCGCGAATAGGTCAGGAGGTTCGGGAGCGCGAGCGGCCGCGCCGGTAATGGCCTCGATGCGACGGCTTTCATGGCCGAGAGACTACCCTTCCTGCTCCGGCATCAAAAGGGAAAGCCTCCGGCTCATCCCCAGTGATTTCGCCGCAACGGCCCGATCCGAGCGGCCGGAGTGCAAGTTACCAACCCGATTGCCCATTCTAAATCAATCGCGACACGCATTCGTGACAGCGAATTGCCCCCGTTTAGATGGGAATTCGGTCGAAGGCGCGCAACGCTAGTGTCCCGATTCCGACGTTCGCATCACTTTGCGGCACCCTCGATCGCGAACTTCGGAATCGAAGGACACTAGCAACTAATTGATCTAGTGTGGCTTTGGTTCAGAAGTCCGCATGAAGGACGCGCCGAAAGAATGATGCGGACTTCTGAACCGCCACACTAGGCGGCTAACCGGCGCGTTCGTGGAAGAAATCGTAGATCTTGCGCGCGGTTTCGGCACTGATGCCGGGAACTTTGGCGAGGTCGGCGGGCGCGGCGCGTTCGATGGCCTTCAGCGTCCCGAAATGATGGAGCAGCGCGCGCTTGCGGGTCGGGCCGACACCGGGGATTTCCTGCAGCCCGCCCTCGCGGATGTCGCGCCGGCGCCGCGCGCGATGCGATCCGATGGCGAAGCGATGGGCCTCGTCGCGCAGCCGCTGCACGAAATAGAGCACCGGATCGCGCGGCTTGAGCTTGAACGGCTCGCGCCCCGGCAGAAAGAAGGTCTCCATCCCGGCATCGCGGTCCGGTCCCTTGGCGATGCCGGCGAGCGGCACGTCGGTGATGCCGAGCGCTGCCAGCGTCTCCTGCGCGGCACTGAGCTGCCCACGCCCGCCGTCGATCAGCACGAGATCGGGCCACGGGGATTGCGCTTCGTCTTCGTCGCTGTCGTCCAGCTCGGACGCCCCCTCCCCTTGCTCCGTCGCTGTCTCCGCTTGCTCCGCACTGTCTCCACTTGCTCCGTTACCCTCTCCCCTTGTGGGAGAGGGTGCTGAGCTGCCGCAGGCAGCGAAGCGGGTGAGGGGTCTGCTTCAAGCGTTGCGCCAACAGCCGCGAGCGCCCCCTCACCCGGCTCGGACCTGCGGTCCTCGCCACCCTCTCCCACAAGGGGAGAGGGTGACGGAGCAAGTGGCGACGGTCGCGCAGTCGCGGTGGCCTCAGCCACGTCAACGGTCCGATCCACCGTTTTGTAATTTGCCATTCCCCCGCGGCGCTTCGTCGATCAGCCGCTTGAAGCGGCGGCTCAGGACCTCGCGCATCATGCCGAAGTCGTCGCCGGGCGTGAGGTCGGCGGAGCGGATGTTGAACTTGCGGTACTGGTTCTTCTGAAATCCTTCCGGTCCCGCGACGACCATGGCGCCGACCGCGTTCGAGCCCTGGATGTGGCTGTTGTCGTAGACCTCGATGCGCCGGGGCGGACGCGGCAGCCCAAACGTCTCGGCCAGCGCCTCGAGCAGTCTGCGCTGCGACGACGTGTCGGCGAGCTTGCGGGCGAGCGCCTCGCGCGCGTTGGCGAGCGCGTGGTCGACCAGCTCCTTGCGTTCGCCGCGCTGCGGAACGCCGATCTCGACCTTGATGCCGCTCTTGGTGCTCAAGGCCTCCGCGAGCAGCGCGCGCTCGTCGATCTCGTGCGAGAGCAGGATGCAGCGCGGACACGGCTTGTCGTCGTAGAATTGCGCGAGGAATGCGCCCAGCACCTCGCCGGCCGCCAGCGAGCGGTCGGCCTTGGGAAAGTAGGCGCGGTTGCCCCAGTTCTGGCCGGTGCGGAAGAAGAACACCTCGACGCAACTGAACCCGCCGTCCTGGTGAACCGCGAAGACGTCGGCTTCTTCGACGTTGCGCGGATTGATGCCCTGATGTCCCTGCACGGCCGAGAGCGCGGCGAGCCGGTCGCGATAGATCGCGGCGCGCTCGAAATCGAGCGCGGCCGACGCCGTCTCCATCTCGTGCGCAAGCTCCTCCTTCACGGCGCGGCTCTTGCCGGAGAGGAAGTCGTTCGCCTCGCGGACCAGTTCGGTGTACTCGGCAAAATCGATCTCGCGCGTGCAAGGGCCGGAGCAGCGCTTGATCTGGTAGAGCAGGCACGGCCGCGTGCGGCTCTCGAAGAAGCCGTCCGAACACGAGCGCAGCAGGAACGCGCGCTGCAGCGCCGTGATCGTGCGGTTGACCGCCCACACCGACGCGAACGGGCCGTAGTATTTGCCCGGCCGCGTGCGCGCGCCGCGGTGCTTGAGGATTTGCGGCGCCCAGTGGTCGGCGGTGATCAGGATATAGGGAAACGACTTGTCGTCGCGCAACAGCACGTTGAAGCGCGGGCGCAGCCGCTTGATCAGGTTGGCTTCGAGCAGCAGCGCCTCGGTCTCGGTCGCGGTCGAGACGAATTCGAGCGCCGCGGTCGCCGCGATCATGCGCTCGATGCGCGGGTCGTAGCCGGTCGGGCGCGTATAGGCGACGATGCGCTTCTTGATGTTCTTCGCCTTGCCGACGTAGAGCACCTCGCCGTTGGCGTCGATCATGCGGTAGACGCCGGGCGACGACGGCGCGTGCTTGGCGTGGCGCGTGATCGCCGCGCGGCCGGCCGCGAGCGGCCCGGCGGCAGCCGCGAGATCGATCGACTGGCCGGCCGCGGCCTCCTGCTCGAGTTCGGGCAGCGTCTGCTCGTCGTCTTCCTCGACCAGTTCGGTCGATGGATCGATGTCTTTCTTCTGGCCGGCCATGGGTCGGAAGGTAAGGATTTGGCGCCGCAGCGGCTACCCGCCCCGGCGAGGCTTCAACTGCTCACGGCACGAAATCATAGTTTTCTCAGCATGAGCCTGATGGACGCGAGACGCAGGAACGCGAGCGCCTTTCGATTGAGATTTTCCCAATCCTTCGCGAGCCGTCTGCACCGCCCGAGCCATGCGAAGGTTCGTTCCACGACCCAGCGCTTTGGCAGGACGACAAAGCCTTTAGCGTGATCCGAGCGTTTGACGATTTCGACATTCACTTGCGCCAATATTTTCGTGACGGCGCGGCGAAACACCGGACCTTGATAACCGCCATCGGCGTAGAGTTTCAGCAGGAACGGATACAAGCCAAACATGGTCGCCATCACTAGCGTGCCGCCATCGCGATCCTGAATGTCGGCAGCATGCACGACGGCGTGGATCAGCAGGCCTTGGGTGTCGACAAGAATGTGCCGCTTCTTGCCCTTGATCTTCTTTCCTGCGTCGTAACCCGGCGGATCGATCGAAGGCCCCCTTTTTCGGCGCCTTTCACGCTCTGGCTGTCGATAATCGCTGCCGTCGGGCTCGCTGCTCTGGAAACAGCCTCACGGCACTTCACGTAGAGTTCATGATGGATGAGATCGAGCGTGCCATCCCAACTCCACAGGTCGAAATAGTCGTACAATGTCGAGCGTGGCGGCAAGTCCTTCGGGATCGCCCGCCACTGACAGCCAGTCGACAGAATGTACATCAGGCCGTTCACCACCTCACGCATGATCACCGTGCGCTTGTCGCCGCCACGCTTGCCCGGCGGGATCAAGGATTCGACCAGGTGCCATTCGTCGTCCGTCAGGTCACTGGGATAGCGCAATCGGCTCCGGTCATAACGTCCGCGATTTTCGTTCGTCCACATCGGCGGCCCCTCCGAATCAGGCCGCCATCCTTGAATCACAAATGATTCATATGATTCAAGAACTCAGCGGACACTTAGCCAAGCTTTCACCAATAATATTCGGCAATTAGTTAACGATCTCTCGGCTGAGATTTACGTACTATAAAGCTTAATATAAGCAAATGTAGATTACCCACCTCTTACGAATAGTTTCGACAACGCCATTGTATTTTTGCACTAGACGCTCTGACGATTACCAATACTATTCAAATCGAATTGTTGGAGGGATCAAGGGGATGAAACGCTTCCTTCTCGCGGGGGTGGCTGCGTTGGCGCTCACCGGATCGGCCACGGCGGCCGACCTCATGTATCCGGCGCCGCCACTGGCGCCGGGACCGCTCTACAGCCCGCTCTACAACTGGACCGGCTTCTACGTCGGCATCAACGGCGGCGGCGGTTACGGCGGTTCGAACTGGGACGGTATCGACAGCTTCAGCGTCTCCGGCGGCGTGGTCGGCCTGACCGGCGGCTACAATTTCCAGATCAATCGCTTCGTGGTCGGCATCGAGACCGACATCGACTGGGCGGGCATCAAAGGCAGCACGAGCGGCTGCCTGTTCGGCTGCGATACCCGAAACGCCTGGCTCGGCACGATCCGCGGCCGTTTCGGCTACGCCTTCGACCGCTTTCTGCCCTACCTCACGGCCGGCGTCGGGCTCGGCGACATTCGCGCGACCCGGACGTATTTTCCCGGCGGCAGCTACACCAACGCCGGCTGGGCGTTGGGTGGGGGGCTCGAAGTGGCGATCTTCGGCAGCGCCTTCACCGCCAAGGTCGAATATCTCTACGTCGGCCTGGGCGACTTCAACTGCGGCCTGAACTGCGGCCTGCTGCCCAGCTCCAACGTGTCGTACTACGCCAATCTCCTGCGCGGCGGAATCAACGTCCGGTTCTGATCCCCTGGTCGGCCACTGCGCGGCGAAGCCCCGGACCTCACGGTCCGGGGTTTCGCATTTTTGCGAGGCGACAGGCGCGCGACTTCACGTTGGCGGCTTGGTCGCGGCGAACGCCGGCACGCGCGCGGCGAAATCGTCGAGCCAGGCGACGAGCCGCGGATGGTCCTTGCGCCAGGCATCGCCAAAGCGGAAGTCGCGATAGCCGAGCGCGCAGGCGATCGCGATCTGTCCGACATTCGGCGGTGAATCGAGCGCCGGGGGTTCTGCTTCGAGCGCCGCCAAGGCACGCGTGACCTTGCCGGCCTGATGATCGAGCCATTTCGCCTCGTGCTTTTCGGCCGGCCGCCAGCGGCGCCTCGTAGACCGTGAGGATCGACGCATCCAGGATGCCGTCGGCCAGCGCCTGCAGCCGCAGCGCCGCGATGCGCGCAGCCGGATCCTTCGGCACGATCCGGCCGCCGCCGGCGCGATGATCGAGGTAATCCATGATCACCCGCGAGTCGAAGAGCACGCTGCCGTCCTCGATCAGCAGCGACGGAATCTTGCCGAGCGGATTCTGCCGACGAATGGTGTCGTCCGGGCTCGATGTATCGGCACTCTCGATGCGTGATCTCGGACTCGAGGCCGAGAATAGCCGCGGCAATGCGCACCTTGCGCACAAAGGGAGAAGCCGGAGACGAACGCAGGATCATCATGGGGGCAATCTCGGTTGGTCCCGGCGACCTTCGCAGCGCCGAGGTGAGTGGAGGCGGGCCGCCCGGAGACGGGGCGACCGGTTCAGTTCGGAGTTAACCAGCTTCAGCCGGTGATGACGAGGTTGACGGCCTTCGGGCCCTTGCCCTTCTTGTCGGGCTCGACGTCGAAGGAGATGCGCTGGCCTTCGTTGAGCGACTTGAGCCCGGCCCGCTCGACCGCCGTCACATGCACGAACACGTCGCGTCCGCCATCGTCCGGCTTGATGAAACCGTAGCCACGTTCGGCGTTGAAGAATTTGACGGTACCTGCCATGGCCATCGGGAAACTCCTTTCCCCGTGGATGCCACGCCGCCGGCCCGCATGGCGCGGCAGCTCGGCCGGACATTCGCAATCGGGGAAAGGGGCGGCCGCTTCACGGCCTCCGTCACTCCGCCGGCCCCCACAGGAGGCGGAACGTCAAAGCCAGCGCAACAAAAATTAAACTAATCCCGGCTTGTGGAAAAGTGCTCGTTTTCGCCGGTGAGCCAATCGACGCGGCTCGTTCCGGCACCGGCATCGGAGAGGACGGTTGCCAAGTCCGGCAGCAGGATCGAGAGCTCGCCGGCGAGCGTCCAGGGCGGATTGACGACGATCAGGCCGCAGGCCGCGAGACGGCCCGGATCACGGGACGTGCGCCACGCGGAGTTCTGCGCGCAGGATCTTGGCGATGCCGGTGCGCCGCAGGCGTCGCGCCAAGGCGTCCGGTTCGTCGCGTCCCTTGATCGGGATACCAGAGCAGGTAGATGCCGCCCGCCCACTTGCGGTGCGCGGCTTCAAGGCCCTGCACGAGTTGCGGGAAATCGCCGGCGTCCTCGAACGGCGGATCGATCAGGACGAGACCTCGCCGCTCCTTCGGCGGCACGTAGGCCTTGAGCGCGGTCCAGCCGTCGATCGCCACCGCCCTGCAGCGCCGGTCGCCGTCGAGAGTGCGCGACAGCGCCGCGGCGGCGTTCGGCTCGGTCTCGCAGGCGATCAGCCGGTCTTGCGACCGCAGCATTGCGGAAACGATCGCGGGTGAGCCCGGATAGCTGACGAGGCGGCCGGAGTTGTTGAGGCCGTTGACGATGTCGAGATAGGGCGCAAGCAACTCGCGCGCGGCGTCACCGATCGGCATGGTCAACAACCGCTGAATGCCGCCCTGCCACTCCAGGCTGCGGCTCGCCTCCGGGCCGGCGAGATCGTAAAGCCCTGCGCCTGCATGGGTATCGATGACGCGAAACGCCGCCGGCTTCGCGCGCAGGTGGACGAGAATGCGCACCAGGACCGCGTGCTTGAGCACGTCGGCGAAGTTTCCCGCATGGAAGGCGTGACGGTAGTTCATGAGCGCATGGAGATCGTTCGTCCGGGCTGCATTCCGCGATGGAGGTAAAAAGCTGGTCGGATTGCTAAAGTTTTACAATCAGGCTTAGCGTCGAGGTGATATCTCACCCGGTACGCTGAAACCATGTGGCGAACCCTGATCGCAGCAACGCTGGTGTACGGCTACGGGCATCCGAAGCTCGACGGATACCGTCCGGCGCTGCTCGACCGGCCGCTGCAGTCGTTCTACGCGGACGTGAACAGCACCGCGCGCGACGGCCGCAAGGCGCTCGCCGTTCTCGATGACGCCCGCTGCATGCGCTATCTCAAGACCTATATCGATCGGCTGGACGCGCACCTGCGCGGAGCGCTCTGACCTGACCTCCCGAATTTCGAATACGGCGCGGGGGCTTTCAGCCCCGCGCTTGCCGTTGACCGGCCGCTTGCCTCACATCGGCATGGGTGCGCAGGCCGAACTCGCTGCGCGGCGGCACCACTTTCCGCGGCTGCGGCGGAGCCTGCTTCGCGGCCTTCGCCTGTGGCGGTCGGGCCGAGTCCGTGGATCGAGCGCCGGCGATTTCCTTGCTCCCTCCCCGCGCTTTCCTGCGGCCAAAATCAAGAACGGCCGCCACGGTCCGCACCAGGACGAACAGCCCGAGCGGCAACCCTACGACATGGATCGCGATGATCGGGGCGGCAACCGCCATGGCTTCGGGCTGGACGCTGGCCGCCGCGATGTAGACCGGGGCCCAGACGGTCGCGGTGAGCGCGACGTTGACGACGGTCGCGAGGATGCTGAGCGGGCTCGAGGCGTCGCAGACCCAGTAGAACAGTTCCTTGGCGGCGTCGGGATGGCAAACGCCCGACGTGCCGAAGACCGCCGCACCATAGTCGAGCGCCCAGAACGTGACCGCCCACATGAGCAGGTAGCTCAGCCCGGTCTGCCAGGCGATGAACCTGACGTAGTCCTTGATGCGGCCCATTGCCCGTTTCATTCATGTAGAATGTCCGGGCGAGCCTAGAAATTTACTCTTACCACTCCGTTGCAGCCGGCTGCACGCAGTTGGAACTCCGGTCGTGACACGCGTCCCCTCCCCGCTTGCGGGGGAGGGTAGGGAGAGGGCGACACACGGAAGATCTCGGCAAGTGCACGCCCTCGCTACCCTCCCCCGCAAGCGGGGAGAGGGAGCGCACCGGCGAATCGGCGCGAGCGCTAGGCGCTCGCCGCCTCAGCGCGAGAGGGCCGCCGCGCCACCGCCGCGGACGGGCGGCATCACCAGCCGGTCGCGCCGGCAGGCGCGGCGCTTCCATCTGCCGGGCAGGAGCGGAATTGCAGATCCCGGCTCAGGCAAATCCGCACCTCGCCGAGCCGCCGGCTGTCGCAGGTCACCGAGATGGCGTCGCGAGCGAGGCCCGGGTTCATCTTCACGAACGCCTCTTCGACCTCGTCGGGCGTCACGCTCAGTTGCTCCTTCGGCTCGATGTAGGCCTCCGGAATCTTCACCACCGCGCGGGCCTTGCGCACCGCGTCGAAATAGGCGCGCTGCCCCAGACCGGAGCAGGTGCCGTGCTTGTCCCAGTTGTGAAAGATCAGCCGCGGCGCCGGCATCAGGTCGAGCATGGACGAGACGATGTTGCGATCGAGCCGCGGCGCCGGCACCTGGCAGAACTCCGGAAAGCCCCTCTCGTATTGCGGCCACAAGCCGTGAACCACGAAGGAGTACGGCCGCGCCGTTCCGCACTGCTGGTGCGGCGGCGTCCCCCGCTCACCCGCCGCCTCGCAGAACGAGGGCGACCACGACAGCGCGAGGACATAGAAGTCGAATTGCCCGGGCTGGTTCTGCCGCCGGTCCTGGGCGGACGCTCCCGCACCCATGAGCGACATGGAAACCGCAACGGACGCGACGCGAGCAAGAAACGGGACCATCGATGCCTCGTGAAAGCAGGCCGCACCACGTACACTTGAAGCACGTCGGAACAATACCACGAAACGGGAACATTCCAAGAACAAAATTACTCATGCGCAAAGGAAGACGCATGGTGACTGCCTCATCGTCGATGCCGGCCAGGCTCGTGGTCATGGAGGGGGACGGCATCGGCCCGGAGATCACGGCCGCGACGCTCGCCGTTTTGCGCGCAGCCGACAGCCGCTTCGGGCTGGGGCTCACGCTGACGCCGGTCGCCGATCGGGCTCGCCGCGCTGCGCGAGCAGGGCACGACGTTGCCGGCAAGCGCGGTCGAGGCGGCGCGGGCGGCCGACGGCGTCATCCTCGGGCCGGTCGATCACAACGCCTATCCGCCGGTGGACGAGGGCGGCATCAATCCGTCGGGCGGTTTGCGCAAGCGTCTCGACTTGTTCGCCAACATCCGCCCGGCGAAGAGCCGCGGCGGATTTCCGCCGCGCTGCGGCGCGCCCGTCGATCTCGTCATCGCGCGCGAGAACACCGAAGGCTTCTACGCCGACCGCAACATGTTCCAGGGCTCGGGCGAGTTCATGCCGACGCCTGATGTCGCTCTCTCGGTGCGCAAGATCACGCGCGAAGGCTCGACGCGCATTGTCGAGGCGGCCTACGCGCTGGCGCTGCGCCGGCGCAAGAAGGTGACGGCGGTGCACAAGGCGAACGTGTTCCGCGTGTCGGACGGACTGTTCCTCGAATGCGCGCGCGCCGTGGCGGCGCGTCATCCCAACGTGGAGTACGAGGAGAAGATCGTCGACGCCATGTCGGCGCTGCTGGTGCGCGACGCGAGCCAGTTCGACGTCATCGTCACCACCAACATGTTCGGCGATATCCTGTCCGATCTCGCCTCGGAGATTTCCGGCAGCCTCGGGCTCGCCGCCTCGATCAACGCCGGCACGCATCACGGGGTGGCGCAGGCCCAGCACGGCTCGGCGCCCGACATCGCCGGACAGGACCTCGCCAATCCGGCTTCGCTGATCGGCTCGACGGCGATGCTGCTGGCCTGGCTCGGCGAGCGGCGCGGCAACAACGCGTTCGTCGCCGCCGCGGGCGCGATGGAAGCCGCGCTCGACCAGGCCATCGCCAAGCCTGAATGGCGCACCCGCGACCTCGGCGGCCCGCTCGGCACCAAGGCCTTCGGCGAGCGGGTGGCGAAGCTGGTCGCTTAAGCTGACCGATGCGAGCTCTGCTCCGTCCTCATCCTGAGGGAGGGCCAGGTCGCGAACGTCGACGCGTCTCGACACGGACCTGCCTGTCGCGCCGCAACGGGATAGGGGACGCAGGACCATGCTTCGCAGATCGGCGGAGCTACGCCGCCTGCCTCAGCATGAGCGTTCACAACACTCTTCCGGTCTCGTCGATCAGGTGCATGTTGTCGAGCTTGGCGGCGAGCTTCATGACGGCGCCGACGCGCGCGCCGGCGTTCGGGCTGACGCGGGCGCAGACTTCGGTACCCGCGATGGTGAAGTAGACCAGCGTCTCCATCCCCATCGGCTCGACCACTTCGATACCGGCATCGAGCAAGCCGATATTCGTCTCGCCGTTCGGCTTCGCACTCGGTCAGATGCTCGGGGCGGAGTCCAAACATCAAGCCGGTCGCGGCCGACGTGCGGGCGATAGCGCGCCGTGCGTTGCGGCGGCACCGCCAGCGCGATGTCGTCGGCGAGCCGCACCCGCAATGCGTCGCCCTCGCCTTCCAGCCGGCAGGGAATGAAGTTCATCGCCGGCGAGCCGATGAAGCCCGCCACGAAGCGCGTCTGCGGCGCGTGATAGAGGTCGTTGGGCGCGCCGATCTGCTCGATGATGCCGCGGTTCATCACCACGACCCGATCCGCGAGCGTCATCGCCTCGACCTGGTCGTGGGTGACGTAGACCGTCGTGGTGCGCACCTTCTGGTGCACGCGCTTGATCTCGGTGCGCATCTGCACGCGCAGTTTGGCGTCGAGGTTCGGACAGCGGCTCGTCGAACAGGAACACCTTCGGATTGCGCACGATCGCGCGGCCCATGGCGACGCGCTGGCGCTGGCCGCCGGAGAGCTGACGCGGCTTGCGCTCGAGCAGTTCGGTGATGTCGAGGATGCGGGCGGCTTCCTGCACCCGGCGCGCGATTTCGGGCTTCGGGTAGCGCTTGAGCCGCAGCCCGAACGACATGTTCTCGTGCACCGTCATGTGCGGGTAGAGCGCGTAGTTCTGAAAGACCATCGCCATGTCGCGGTCCTTCGGCGGCACGTCGTTGACCACGGTGCCGTCGACGCTGATCTCGCCGTCGCTGATGTCCTCGAGGCCGGCGATCATGCGCAGCGTGGTCGACTTGCCGCAGCCCGACGGCCCGACCAGCACGACGAATTCCTTGTCGGCGATGTCGAGATCGATGCCGCGCACCGCCTCGGTATCGTCGAAGCGCTTGACCACCTTGCGAAGCGAGACCTGCGCCATGCTTGATCCTATACTTGTGACGCGCAGGCGGTGCGCTCCCTCCCCCCTTGTGGGGGAGGGTTGGGGGAGGGGGGTAGGAGTTATTGCGCGCGCCTTGTCCGCGACGAGGACCCCCACCCCTAACCCCTCCCCACAAGGGGGAGGGGAACAGATCGCATGCGTGGCGCTACTGAGCATCATCAAATCAGCCCTTGGTGGCGCCGGCGGTGAGGCCGGCGATGTAGTAGTCCATCAGGAACGCGTAGATGATGAGCGGCGGCGCGGCGCCGAGCAGCGCGCCGGTCATGATCTGTCCCCAGTTGAACACGTCGCCCTTGATCAGCGTGGTGATGATGCCGACCGGCAGCACCAGTTGATCGGCCGACGTCGTGAAGGCGAGCGGATAGAGGAACTGCGCCCACGACACCGTGAACGCGAAGATGGTCGCGGCGATAAGTCCGGGCAGCGCGACCGGGATGAACACGCGGGTCAGAATCTGCCGGTAGTTCGCGCCGTCCATCAGCGCCGCCTCGTCGAGTTCCTTCGGGATCGAGGCGAAATAGCCGATCATGATCCAGGTGCAGAACGGCACCGTCAGCGTCGGATAGACGATCAGCAGCACCCACCAGCGGTTCATGAGCTGGATGCCGGTCCATTCGTTGACCACGGCGAACATCTTGAACAGCGGGATGAAGAGCAGCGTCTCCGGAATGAGGTAGGTGAGGAAGATGCCGGTCGCGAGCGTGGCGGAGCCCCAGAACCGCATGCGCGACAGCGCGAACGCCGCCGGCACGCTGATCAGCATGGTGATCGCGACAACGAATACCGACACGAACGCGGAGTTGCGGAAGAAGGTCAGATAGGTCGAGGACGTCAGCAGTTCGACGTAGTTGCTGAGCGTCGGATGCTGCACCCACCACGGATTGGTCGCGGCCGAAATCTCCATGCTGCTCTTGAGCGAGGTGATCAGCATGTAGATGGGCGGCATCAGGAAGAAGATCGCGAACAGCGTCAGGAAGAAATACGACCAGCGCAGCGCCCAGCGGCGGTCGCGGCTCATGCTGCCGTATTTCGTGCGGCGCACGGGTGCCGCATCGGCCGGAAGCGATGCCGCGGTCATAGTGCGTACTCCCGCGTGTCCCGGGCGCAGTGCAGCACGAGCGGAGCGAAGTGATGCGCTGCAGACCCGGGACCCCGGTTTCCTGTACACCGAAAGCAACCGGGGTCCCGGATCAGCGATGCAGCACGAGGTGCTGCATCGCGTCCGGGACACGTGTTGAGAGAACGGTCATGACATCTCTCCCGCCCGCCGGTTCACGTCGCGCAGGATGAAGATCGCCGCGACCGTCAGGATCGGCACCATGAACAGCGACACCGAGGCGCCGAGCGGGATGTCGTTGCCCTGGATGCCGACCCAGAACGCCCAGGTGGCGAACACATGCGTGCGGTCGATCGGCCCGCCGGCCGTGAGGATGCGCACGATGTCGAAATTGGCGAAGGTCACGATCAGCGAGAACAGCGCGGTGATCGCCATGATGTTGCGCATCATCGGCAGCGTGACGTACCAGATGCGCTGCCACCAGTTGGCGCCATCGATGGCGGCCGCCTCGTAGAGTTGCTCGGGCACCGACTTGAGCGCCGCGAGATACATGATCATGAAGAACGGCGCGCCGATCCAGATGTTGACCAGGATCACCGAGAAGCGCGCCCAGTTGGCGTCGCCGGTCCACGGGATGGGGCCGATGTCGAACAGCGCCAGCACCCAGTTGAACGCGCTGTAGGACGGATCGAACAGCCACAGCCAGGCGAGACAGCTCATCGCCGGCGGGATCACCCACGGCACCAGCAGCATGCCGCGCCACTTGCGCTGGCCTTTCGAGGGGATGTTGTGGACGAAATGCGCGACGATGAAGCCGATCAGCGCTTTGAAGATCACCGCCGTGATGGCGAAGAGGCACGACTGCCTGACCACCATCCAGAACGTTTCGCGCTTGAACAGGAAGAGGAAGTTGTTGAAGCCGACGTAGCGCTCCATCGACTTGTTCAAGGTCGCGAGATGGATCGAGTAGAACGCCGGATAGATCACCAGAATGGCGACGAGGAGGATGAGCGGCAGCGTCATCAGCAGCGCGATGGTCGACTTGCGCGCCATCGCCTTGCGGAGGCCGGAGCGCGGGCGCGCGACAGCCGCTGCGGGCGGAGTCTGAAGTACGGCATCGACCATGCGCTTACCTCGTGTCGAGGGTGTGCAGCGCGGTCTATCCCGCTCGTCCCCGCGAAAGCGGGGACCCAGCGCTTATCAAGAACTGGATGCCCGCGGCCGCGGGCATGAGCGGGAGAGAGCCTGTGTCATGTCACTCGATCCTCGGCGACTACGGGCTCAGGTCCGCATGTAGCCTTCGACCTCGCTCTCGCCCCAGGCCAGCGTCTTTTCGAGCGGCTCGCCCTGCATGAAGCGCACGATCATCTTGGTCTGGATCGCCTGGGTGTAGATCTGCACGGCGATCTTCGGCGGTGCCGGCTGCGCCGCCACCGAGAGGATCTGGTGATTGTGCGGGTTGGGATAGTGATAGAGCGTGCCCTTCGGCGGGCCTTCCTCCGCCCAGACCTTGAGCGTGGTCAGGTTCGCGAAGGCGGGCAAATCGTAGCCCTGGCTCGCCTCCACCATCTTCTCGATGGCCTTGGGCTGCGAGAGATGGACCAGCAGGCTCTTGGCCGCCGGCTGGTTCTTGCTGAAGCTCCAGATGCCGTAGAAGTAGGGCAGGAACGGCGCGTAGCGGCCCTTCGGGCCGGACGGCATGCCGTGGGTCCAGAGCTGCTCGGCGACCTTCGGCGCGTCGCGCTTGGCGACCGCCCAGGCGCTCGGCGGATTCATGATCAGCGAGCCCTTGCCGGCGACGAGATATTTGTTGTTGGAGGCATTATCCCACGCGGGCGCGTCCGGCGGCAGCCATTGGCCGAGCTTCTTGTAGTATTCGAGCGCCTGCCGCACCGGGTCCGACTTGACCGAGATGTCGCCCTTGGCGTCGACCAGATGCGGCGCCGAACGACTGGAAGATTGCGCCCGCGGTGTCGACGTTGTCCTCGGTCCCGCCAAGCCCGATGCCGATCGGATGGCCGCCCTTGTGGCAGGCTTCGGCGGCCTTGAGCATGGCATCGAGCGTCCAGGCGTCGGCCTTGGGCGGCGAGCCCGCCGGATACATCGCCTGCACGTCGATGCCGGCCAGGCTTTTCATCAGGTCGATGCGCGAGCACGGTCCCTTGATCTGACTGCCGACCGCCGCCGGTACCGCCACCCAGTGCCCGCCCGATTTGGCAAGATACTCGCAGGTCGGGTTGACCGCGCCGTTGAGCTTGATCAGGTCGGCCATGATGTCGTCGACCGGCACCAGCCGGTTGGCGTGGTCGGCGGGTTGCCAGGTCGGGAACTGGAAGATGTCATGCCCGGAGCGCGCCTGCGCTTCCGCCGCGATGGTCAGGAGGTTCTTGTTGCCCTGCGAGGTGATGTAGTCGATCGACACCTCGACCTTGTTCTTCTCGCCCCATTCATGACAGAGCGCCTCGGATGCCTTGTTGGCGCCCGGGACCCAATGGTCCCAGAAGTCCGAGCGACAGCTTGCCGGCAGCGTACGCCCCGCGCACATACGGCATGGCGAGGATGGCGGTCGAGGCGGCGGTGGTCTTGAGGAATTGACGGCGATTGAGCTTGCCAGCGAGCATTGGAAATCCTCCCATGGGTTCCCGCTCGGACGTAGCCGGTTCTTGTTATCGCGGCCGTTCGTCTTGGTCGGACGGCCTCTTCGGCTTCCGGTCCGTGCGACAAGTCTAGATCAAAAGCGTTCGGCTTGTCAGGAAAGATTTTGCTTGTTCACCGTGCCAAGGCGCTCGCACCCATGACGCGGTTTGTCGCAGCCGGCCCGTATTACCGCCGCAGCGCAGCACGATCGCTAAGTCGAAAGTCGAATATCGATTGCAGGAACGCGCACCTTCAGTCCTGCGCGCGAGCCTTTTTCAGATGCTGCAAGACTTTTGCACGCAGCGCGGCCTGGTCCGCCGTGCTCCAGGCGCGAAAGCCTTCGCCGGACTTGAAGCCGAGCCGCCCGTCCGACACCAGCTTTTCGAGATACGGCGACGGGCCAGGGCGCGACTCGATGGCCGGCAGTACGGTCTGGTGAATGGCGAGCGTGAGGTCGGTGCCGACGAGATCGGCATTTTCCAGCGGCCCGAGCACAGCGAGCCGCCGGCCGAAGCTCGCCTTGATCACGGTGTCCACCGTCTCGGCGTCGCAGATGCCGTGCTCGACCAGCGCGATCGCCTCCCGCCAGAGCGCATGCTGCAGGCGATTGCCGACGAAGCCCGGCACGTCCTTCTTGACGTGCACGGGCATTTTGCCGGCCGCCTTGTGCAGCGCGATGGTCCAGTCGATGACGTGCTGCGATGTCCACTGCGTCCCGATCACCTCGACCAGCGGCACGAGAAACGGCGGATTCCACCAATGGGTGCCGAGCGCGCGCGAGCGGTCCTTCAGCCCTTCCATGATCCTGGTGATCGGAATCACCGAGGTGTTGCTGGCGAGGATGGTGTCGGGCCGCACCTTCTGTTCGATCTCGGCGAACAGCTTTTGTTTCAACGGCAGGTCTTCCAGCACCGCCTCGACCACGTAGTCGGCCTCGCTCACCGTATCGCCGAGATCGTGGCACGGCTGAACGCGATCGACCGCCGACGGATCGTCGCCGAGATCCTTCAGATTGGCGAGGATGCGGGCCTTGACGCTGGCCAGCACCGCCATCGACCGGGTCGTAGATGGTGACCTCGTGGCCGGCGAGCGCGAACACCTGCGCGATGCCGTGCCCCATCAAGCCTGCGCCGATGACGGCGATGCGCGCGTTCGCCGTCACGTCTCACCCCGCCGTGTAGCCGCCGTCGGCATAAAGGATGTGGCCGGTGTAGAAATCCGACGCCTTGGAGGCGAGAAACAGGAGCGGCCCGGCGAGATCGGACGGCTCGCCGAGGCGGCCTTTCGGCACGCGGCCGATGAAGCCCTTGCGCACATTACTGGCGTTCTCGTTGTCCTCATACATCCACGCGGTGAGCGGCGAGCGGAAGACCGTCGGCGCGATGGCGTTGACGGTGATGCCGGTCGCGCCCCACTCGCAGCCGAGCGCCTTGGTGACGCCGTCGATCGCCGACTTCGACGCGCAATAGGCCGTGTAGCCCGCCGGATGCCCGAGCAGCCCGCGCGCCGACGACATGAAGATGACCTTGCCGCCCCTGCCCTGCGCCAGCATCTGCTTGCCGGCCGCGCGCGCCATCAGCCAGGACTGCGTGACGTTGACGTCCATCACCTCCATGAACGTCTCGGGCGGCTGGTCGACGATCTTGGCCACCTTGTTGATGCCCGAGGCCGTCACCAGGATATCGACGCCGCCGAAACGCTTGACCGCGGCGGCGACGATCTTGTCGCAGTTCTCCGCCGAATTCGGCCGAAGCACGACGGACTCAGCCTTGCCGCCGAGCGCCTCGCATTCGGCGGCGACTTTCTTCAGCTCGCCCGCGTTGCCGGCCGCCAGCACGACGTTGGCGCCAGCGCCGGCGAGGACCTTGGCGGCGAGCGCGCCGAACGCGCCCGACGCGCCGGTGATGATCGCGGTCTTGCCCTTCACGTCGAACAGCGACAGCGGATTTTTCAGGAAATCTTCGGACATGGCTACATCCACTTGCTCGGTGCGCTCCCTCTCCCCGCACTTGCGGGGAGAGGGTTGGGGTGAGGGGCCGGAGTGGAGCGAGCGGCAAACTCGCCCCTCACCCGGCTCGCCCTAAGGGCTCGCCACCCTCTCCCCGCTACGCGGGGCGAGGGAAGCACTTGCGGCGCCCGCGGATTACTTCACCGGCGCGACGGCGACCGCAATGGTGCAGACCTCGTGGCCGCGGTTGACGATCTCGCGGCTCTCGTTCGGGCCGATGTAGCAGCTATCGCCCTGCTTCACGACCGTCTCCTTGCCGCCGGCGATCACCGTCAACTCGCCCGCCAGCACGTAGTAGATCTTCTCCGGCGGCGAGGCGTCCGGCCCGGCGCCGCCGCCGGGCAGGAAATGCGAGATGCCGAACACCAGCGTCTGCGAGCCGCCCATCTCGGCGCCGAACACGCGAAACGACTTGTAGTCGCGGTGATTGGGAGCGTCGTAGGCCTTGGCCTCGGAAAATTTGCGCACGATCATGCGAATTTCTCCCCCTTCTCGATCCGGAACGATCCCTTCGGATCGACGATGGCGACGAGGCGGATGATGCAGCCGTCGCCGCGATCCCAGTTCCACGGGAAAAACGCGAACGTGCAGCGCTTGCCGGTGACCTTGTCGAGATCGCCGCCGACATTCTCGATGCCGAGAATGCCGTTCTTGAACAGGATGCGATGCACCGGCTCCCATTCGGGGAAGTCGTCCTTCCAGTCGCGCCCGCCGGACCACTTCTTGTATTCCTCGGCGAGATGCGGATGCAGCGGCCCGTTGCGCTGCGGACCGATCGCGGTCGCGAGCGGATGATCGTTGGCCTGGGTGTCGTGGCCGACGACCTTCACCTTCTTCTCGACGAACCACTCGCCGGCCGACGGCACGAAGCCCGGCGCGCGGCAGAAATAGTCCTCGCTGTCCTCGTATTGGTGGTGCCAGCCGGTGTTGACGATCACCACGTCGCGCGGCCGCACCACCTTGCCGGCGGCCTTTTCCAGGTCGTCGTAGGTGATCTGCTCCCACATCTTCTTCTTGATCGAGACCACGATGCCCGAGCCGAAGAAGTGCGGCAGCGGCACCTCGTCGATGAACGGCGTGCCTTGGATGACGTGGGCGGGCGCATCGATGTGCGTGGTGTTGTGCATCGAGGTCGTGATGCGCTGCGACAGCACGCCCGACTTCGCCATGTAGTGGATGCGCTCGATCTTGACGTCCTCGAAGTACGGCCAGTTCGGGGACTGATAACCGAAGCGATGGGACAGGTTGTAGAACTCGAGCCCCATGCTGTTGTTGAGGTTCTCCTCGAACATCACGCCGCGGATTTTCTTGGCCACCACACGCCTCCCTGAGCGCTTGCGGGTTATCTCGATGTCGCGGCGCGCAACGCCGCTTGTCCCGCGATATGGTACGCTTGTATCGACAAAGCATACATGCGGATCAGCGGCGCGCGCAAGCGGCGGCAGCCGGAGCGGCAGTGCGTCACCAACGCGACTGGATCGCTTCGTACGCTTGCGATGCTCGCAATGCGCATCTCCGTCATTGCGACGCCGAAGACGGCAATCTAGCGCGTCGCTCGGCAGTACGGCCTCACGCCGCGACGGCGGAGAGATGATCCTGCAACGACCGCGCGGTCGCCTTGAGCCGCTCGACGATCTGCCTCTGCTGATCGCTGAACCGCTGCGCCGGCACCGGAACCGAGATGGCGATGTCGTTGCCGAGCAGGTCGCGCATGACCACGCCGGCGGCGCAAATCCCCACCGTGTGCTCCTCGTGATCGAAGGCAATGCCGGACTTGCGGACGGCGCGCAGGTCTTTGATCAATGCGTTGATCCGCGTGATCGTGTTCGGGGTCCGCTTCTCGTAGCTCGTCCCGATCAGCCGCGCGATCGCGATCTCGTCGAACTGCGCCAGATAGGCCTTGCCGTTGGCCGTGCAATAGAGCGGAAAGGTCTCGCCGATCGCCGAAACCGCGCGCAACCGCTGCGGACCGATCACCTGATCGATGAAGATGAGGTGGTCTTTCTGAATTTTCGCGAGATCGACGGTTTCGCCAAGCTCCTGCGAAAGCCGCGTCAGGAACGGCCGCGCGATCGAGACGAAATCGGTGCGCGCCGACGCGGCGAGCCGCAGGATGGTCGGACCGAGCCGCACCCGCCCGGTCGGCGATGCCGCGATCACGAGCTTCTCCGCCTCCAGCGCCGCGACGATGCGCTGCACCGTCGAGCGCGCGAGATCGACGCGCTGCGCGATCTGCCCGAGACTCAGCCCCACCGGCTCATCCTCGAGCGCGCGCAGGATCGCGGCGGCGCGCGCGATGACTTGCACCTGACTCTTTTCCCCGCCGGCGTTGCGGCCGTTCTGTCGTTGCACGTCGCTCTCCCACGGCCGGCCTTCGCAACGATGCGCCGCAGCTTGCCGGCTGGCTCACGCATTGATACGCTTTGACCAAAATACGGTACAGAAGACAAGGGCGGGAATCGAGCGAGGGGATTCATGAGCAAGAAGATCGCGCTCGAAGAGCATTTCCTGTCGCCCGGCCTGATCGAATACTGGCGGCCGACGATGACCGAGGTCCCGCGCGAGCGCGGCGAGCATTTCTTTCAGTGCCTCACCGATTTCGGCGAGCAGCGGCTGCAGGGCATGGACCAAGCCGGGATCGCGCGGTCGGTGCTGTCGATCGCCGGCCCGGGCGTGCAGATCGAGCGCGATGCCGCCAAGGCCGTGCGCAATGCGCGCGAATCGAACGACTTCCTGGCGCAAGAAATCGCGAAACGGCCCGATCGCTATTCGGGCTTCGCTCACCTTGCCGATGCAGGACGCCAAGGCCGCCGCCGACGAGCTCGAGCGCTGCCTGCGTGATCTGAAGTTCTGCGGGGCCATGATCAACGGCCACACCCATGGGCAGTATCTCGACGCTCCCGAACTCTATCCGTTCTGGGAGCGCGCGGACGCGCTCGGCGCCACGATCTATCTGCATCCAGCCGATCCGGTGGCGCAGCCCTCCGTGCTCTCTGGCTACAAGGTGCTGATGCGGCCGATGTGGGGATGGGGCTTCGAGACCGGCTCGCACGCCTTGCGGCTCGTCGTCGGCGGGCATTTCGACCGGTTTCCGCGCAGCAAGCTGATGCTCGGCCACCTTGGCGAGACCCTGCCCTTCCTGCTGTGGCGGTTCGACAGCCGCGCCGAGTTTCATGGCCTCAAGCTCAAGAAGGCGCCTTCCGAGTACATCCGGGAGAATGTCTTCGTCACCACCTCGGGCATGTGCTCGGCCGAGCCGCTGACCTGCACGCTCAGCGCCCTTGGGCGCGAGCGGGTGATGTTCGCCGCCGACTATCCGTTCGAAGTCGGTCGAGGAGGCGGCGCACTTCATCGACGGCGTCGAGCTCGACGGCAAGCTCCGCGACGACATCTGCTACAACAACGCCGCCAATCTGCTGGGACTGCGCCAACAACAATGAGAGCGCGGCCGGCGTTCCAAGCCGGGGAGGATTTCATGGCCAACGTCACAACCGCCGCCGGCGGCCGCGGATCGGCCGACGATATCGTCGCGCGACTTGAGCGCCTGCCGGTCTCCTGGTGGCAGGTGAAGGCGCGCATCATCGTCGGCGTCGCGACATTCTTCGATGCCTTCGATGCGCTGGCGATCGCCACGATCCTGCCGGTGATCGTGCCACTCTGGAAACTGACCCCTCCGCAGATCGGCTTCATGATCTCGGCCGGCTTCGTCGGCCAGCTCATCGGCGCGCTGCTGTTCGGCTGGATCGCAGAGCGCTACGGGCGGATGACCGCGATGATCTGGTCGATCGCGTTGTTCGCCGTGATGAGCCTCGTCTGCGCCTTCGCGTGGGACTACAACTCGCTGCTGGTTTTCCGCACCATCCAGGGCATCGGGCTCGGCGGCGAGGTACCGGTCGCCGCCATGTTCATCAGCGAGCTTGCGAGAGCGAAAGGCCGCGGCCGTTTCGTCCTGCTCTACGAGCTCGTCTTTCCGATCGGCCTCACTGCCGCGAGCCTCATCGCGCTCTGGGTCGTGCCGGCGTTCGGCTGGCAATGGATGTTCGTCATCGGCGCCCTGCCGGCGTTCCTTGCCCTGGTGCTGCGAGGCCTGCTGCCGGAATCGCCGCGCTGGCTCGCCGTGCGTGGCCGCGCCGCCGAGGCGGACGCTGCCGCGACGCTGATCGAGAACGAGACTCAAAAAGCGACCGGCCAGCCGTTGCCGCCACCGCAACCGGTCGTGTCGACGCTCGACAAGCCCCCCTCGTGGGCCGACCTGTTCGGCCCGGGCTATTTGCGTCGAACGCTGGTCGTGTGGGTGATCTGGTTTGCGGCATACTTCGTGAACTACGGGCTCACGATCTGGTTGCCGACCCTGTACCGCACCTTGTTCAAGCTGCCGCTCGACGTATCGCTGCGCTACGGGCTGATCACGCAGGCGGTCGGGCTCCTCGGCACGCTGATCTGCGCACTCGCCATCGATCATGTCGGGCGGCGCCTGTGGTTCGCGCTGGCGTTCGCCGGCGGGGCGATCGCATTGTTGGCGCTTGCCTCGTTTTCGACGCCGACCGCCGAGCAGGTGCTGACCTGCGTCACCATCGCGTATTTCTTCATCAGCTCGATCAATATCGGCGTTTATCTCTACACGCCGGAGCTCTACCCGACACGCGCGCGCGCGATTGCCGTCGGAACCGCCACGGCCTGGCTGCGGTTCGCATCCATCATCGGGCCGAGCGTCGTGGGCGTGATGATTGCGAGCGGCCTGCCGTCGGTGTTCATGCTGTTCGGGTCGGTCGCGGCGCTCGCCGCCGTCATCACGGCGGTGTTTGCGGTCGAAACCAAAGGGCGCGTCCTGGAGGAAGCCTCGCCGTAGGCACGATCGCGACATCAGGCGCGTCGACGCTGCAGGCAGGCTTGCGGTGCGCCAATTCGGCACTTGCAAAGGCGCCAACGGCCTAGCACGCTACCAACAAAGCGAAAAAATCGAACCATCACCTGGAGGACTCCCATGCGCGCAATGAAGCTCTTGCTGTCCGGCCTCACCGTCGCGGTCCTCGGTACCGCCGCGGCGCAGGCGGAGCCGATCAAGATCCGCAATTCGTGGGTGGCGCCTGTCACCAACTGGGCGTCGATCCTTTCGGAAAAGAAGGACCTCGCGAAGCATCTGGGGCAAGTCCTACGTCATGGAGCCGGTGCGCTATCCCGGCACGCCGCCGATGATCACCGCGCTCGCCAATAACGAGCTGGAAATCTCCAATCTGGCCTATTCGACGCTCGGCATCGCGATCCAGAATGCGGGCCTCGACGACATGCGCATCATCGCGGACGAATTCCGCGACGGCGTCGAGGGCTACTACTCGCAGGAGTACATGGTCCTCAAGGACGGCCCGATCCAGAAGGTCGAGGACCTCAAGGGCAAGGCGGTCGATGACCAACGCCGCCGGCAGCGCGGTCGACGTCGCGATGCGGGCGATGCTGCGCAAGTTCGGGCTCGAGGACAAGCGCGACTACACCATCATCGAGGCGCCGTTCCCGACCATGCGCGCGATGCTGGCGCGAGAAGAAGGTCGACATGATCCCGGCGGTGCTGCCGTTCGCCTACGATCCGGAACTGCGCAAGATCGGCCGCACCGCTGTTCGTCCAGCGCGACGCGATCGGCGTGACGCGACATGATCGTCTGGGCGGCGCGCAAGCCGTTCCTCGACAAGAACCGCGCCGCCATGGTCGACTTCATGGAGGACACGCTGCGGATCACGCGCTGGTATCACCGACCCGGCGAACCACAAGGAGGCGATGGAGATCGCCGGCCGCGTCACCAAGCAGCCGCCGGAGCGCTTCGACTGGCTGTTCACCAAGCGCGACACCTACCACGATCCGAACATGCTGCCCGACCTCGTGGCGCTGCAGAAGAACGTCGACATGACGAAGGATATGGGCTTCATCCGCGGCAGCCTCGACGTGAAGAAATACACCGACCTGAGCATCGTCGAAGAGGCCGCGAAGCGGCTGAAGTAGCGCCCGAAGAGCCGACGACCGTCATCCTGAGGTGCGCGCACAGCGCGCCTCGAAGGATGCACGGCCACGGATCGGGCCGTCGCCCTTCGAGGCTCGGCCTTCGGCCGAGCGCCTCGGGTGACGGGGAGAGGATCTCGCGCGTCTCTGCCGAAGATACTTGCGCCTACTTCGCGCGCTTGTAGAGGTTCGACGCCACCGCCGGCACGTCGCGCGAGGCCGCCGGGTTGGTGTTGCGAAATTCGTCCGCCGTGAGCAGGTCGATCGTGCGGGTCTGCGCAACGCCTTCCAGATTTGGATAGGTGCTCGACTCGATCTTGAAGGTGACGGTCTTCTTGCCTTCGTCCACCGTGTAGGTGCCGAACATCGCCAGCGTGCCGTGCACGATCGCGGTGTTCTGCTCGGGCGTACCGCCCAGGCGGTTGTTGCCCGCGATCTTCGGCAGTCCGCCGGCAACGTGGACCTGCGAGAAGTGGCCGTCGTCGGTGAAGATCAGCATGCCTTTCGGCTTGTCGCCGAACGGCAGCGTCTTCTTGCCGTCGGCGCTGGCAATCTCGGCGATGATAAACGACCAGGTGCCGACAAGCTGCTCGCGCAGGGACTTGGCGGGCTGCGCGGCAGCCGCCGTGGCCGCAACCACAAGCGCAAACGCAACGCCGACAAGGCGAATGAACCGCATGGGAATTCCCTCTCTCGTTTTTTCTTATGCTCGACGCGCAGATTGATGCGCGAGATTACTGCATCTTGATGTTGGCGGCGCGGATGACCTTGCCCCATTCCTCCCGATTGCCGGCAACAAATGCCCGCCGGGGCGCTATTGCGTTCGCTCGCCCTCGATCAGCTTTTGCAGGATGCGCTTGTAGCGCACCGGCCCGACGTCGATCGCCAGGATGATCGGATCGACCGGCGTCACGGCCTCGTCGATGATCCGCTGCTGCGCTTCGATCACCGGCGCGTCCTGCTCCTCGAACGCGAAGCGGCGCATCGTCGCGATCTTGTCCTGCAGCTGCGCGATTCACCTTGTCGTCGGTCGTCTTCACGCCGAAGCGCACGGCGGTGAAGAAATAGTGCGTGCGTCTCGTCGGTCTCCGGCGTCAGCATGTGGATGGCGTGATAGCCGGTGCCGCTCTCGCGGCGCGTCGCCCGATCGCGCAGATGCCGGTGAACAGCCGCAGCGTGCTCGGCGCCATCCAGCGCATGCGGGTGAACTTGTCGACCCGTCGCCGGATGGCCGGCCAGAACTGCGCGAACATGCCCGGCGGCGTCGCGTTGGGGGCGTAGCGGCCGACGATCATGTCGTCGCCGTCCTGCTCGACGGCGATGTCGGACTCGACCGTATCGGCGTTGCCCAGCATGCCGTCGTGCAGGTAGCAGGTGTGGCTGAGGTCGAGCAGGTTGTCGACGATGAGCTCGTAGTTGGCCTTGATCGTGATGCTGTCGCGCTTGGTCGCGTGCAATTCCGGCACGTTGTCGAGCACGCTGAAGTCCGGCATCTTCGACGGGGTCGGCCGGCTTGTCGCCCATCCAGATCCAGATCGCCTTGTGCTTCTCGGTCGATCGGATAGCTGCGCACGCGCGCGCGCGGAGGAATGTTCTCGTGCCGTGCGGATTGAGGACGCACGCGCCGGACGCATCGAACTCGAGCCCGTGATACGGGCACTGCAGGCGGTCGCCGCGGACGACCTTGCCCATGCTGAGCGGCGCGAAGCGATGCGCGACAGCGATCCTCCAGCGCCGCCACGTCGCCGTCGGCCTTGCGGTACATCACGACCGGCTCGTCCAGGATCGTGCGCGGCCGAGCAGCTGGCCTCCACGAGGTCGTCCGACCACGCCGCCACATACCACGCGTTGCGCAGATAGGTGCCGCTCACCAGTTCTTCTTGCTTTCGGTGAGGTCGGTATCGCGCCCAGTGACGTGTCATCGCGTGCTCTCCGCTGACCACGGCCGCCGTCTCGATGGGCACACCTCGCCCTCGAACCATCGCCGGCAATGCGATGAATTATCTTTCGCCGTGTCCACGCTGGTCAAGCCATCCGCGGCACAAGTCTGCGTCGGGCGCGGCATGATCGCGCCGACATCCGGCCGCGGCTTGACTCGGTGAGAGACTG
>CAVXOE010000004.1:0-125324 GCA_963763365.1 uncultured Alphaproteobacteria bacterium
CATCCTGACCGGTGGTGCCAAGGGCATCGGCCGGCACTATTCGCACGCGCTCGCCGACGAAGGCGCGCGCGTGGTGATCGCCGACATTGCAGATGGCACGGACCTCGTCGAGGAGATCGGCGCCCGCCACGGCGTCAATTCGGTGATGAGCACGATCGCCGACGTGAGCGACGAGGCGTCCGTGAAGTCGCTGATCGCGCAGACCATGGAGCGCTTCGGCAAGATCGACGTGCTGGTCAACAATGCCGCGCTGTTCGCGCCGCTGCCGGAACAGAAGTGCACCGACATCGACGTCGAGACCTGGGACAAGGTGATGGCGGTCAATTTGCGCGGGCCGTTCCTGATGGTGAAGCACGCGGCGCCGCACATGATTGCGCAGGGCTACGGCAAGATCATCAATATCGGCTCCGGCACGGCGCTGCGCGGCATCCCGTGGTTCCTGCACTACGTCACGTCGAAGGGCGGCATCACCGGCATGACGCGGGCGCTGGCGCGTGAATTGGGCGAGCACGGCATCCGCGTCAACACGCTGGCGCCGGGCTTCACGCTGAGCGAGACCGTGATGCGCGAGAACCCGGGCCACGTGGCGACCGCGCGTGACCGGGCGATCCAGTCGCGCTCGCTCCGGCGCGACGAGCAGCCGCAAGACCTTTTGGGAGCGTTGATTTTCCTCGCCTCCGCCGACAGCGACTTCGTCACCGGACAGACCATCGCGGTCGATGGCGGGAATGTGAATACCTGACGGTCGAGACGCTTCTCCCCAGGGTTCCCGGGGAGATAGTTTCATTATATACTAATTTCCTGATTTGGATTATTCTAACCTGGAAACGTCCAGACCCGGCCCAAAAGGAGAGCGCGATGGCAACCGCGACCGCAACCAAACCCGGCCCCAAGCACAATCTGGAGGCGATGCGCGAGGAATACTACGAGCGCATTTCCGAGCACGATATGACCCCGCTCTGGAAGGTGATGAGCAGTGTCGTCACCAAGGAGCCGGTGACGCGTTGCCAGCCCACGATCTGGCACTACGACGACATCAAGCGGCTGGTGATGGAATCGGGCGGGCTGATCACCGCCGAAGAGGCCGAGCGGCGGGTCCTGATTCTCGAAAATCCCGGCATGCGGGGCGAATCGAAGGCCACAAACACGCTGTTTGCCGGGGTGCAGATGATCCTGCCGGGCGAGGTCGCGCCCGCCCACCAGCATGTGTCGTCGGCGATCCGCTTCGTGCTCGACGGCGAGGGCGCCTACACGGCGGTCGAGGGCGAGAAATCCTTCATGGCGCCGGGCGATTTCGTCATCACGGCGAACTGGGCCCCGCACGACCACGGCAATACGTCGGACAAGCCGATGCTGTGGCTCGACGTGCTCGATTTCCCGCAGGTAAACTTCTTCGAGACCTCGTTCGCTGGCCACTTCGAAAGCGCGACGCAGTCGACCAACCGCGCGGACGGCGATTCGCTCGCCTTCTACGGCTCAGGCGTGCTGCCGGATGGTGCGCCGGCACGCATGAACCGCAGCCCGATCATCAACTACACCTACGCGCGCACGCGTCCGATCATCGAGCGCATGATGAAGGCCGGCGACATCGACAAATGTCACGGCGCGCGCGTGCACTACGTCAACCCGATCAACGGCGGACCGGTGCTGCCGACCATGGGCGCCGGCCTCGCGATGCTTCCGAAAGGCTTCAAGGGCGAGAAATATCGCGCCACCGACGGCACGATTCTCGTGTGCGTCGAGGGCCAGGGCACCACGACGATCGGCGACAAGGTGTTGGACTGGGGCCCGAACGACGTGTTCGTCGTGCCGCCGTGGAAGCACTACGCGCACACCGCCAGCAAGGAGTCGGTGCTGTTCTCGATTTCCGATCGCCCGGCGCAGGAAGCGCTCGGCATCTGGCGCGAGGACGCTCGCGCCTGATTCGTCTTGCTCGCGGCATGCATGCCGACAACGCCCGCACGTCTGCGGGCGTTGTCATATGCGAGGCCTGACGTAAACTCGGGTGAGCGTGACAAACGCGCGCTCCGGTCGAGATTGCCACCGTGACAAGCGAATTCACGCATGATGTTCCGTCGCAGCGCGTCGTCTTCGCGCCCGGCGCCGTTGCGCGCGTGCCGGAAGAGGCCGCGCGGCTTGGCTTGTCGCGGGTCCTGGTGATTGCGACGCCGGGAAGCGGCGCGCGGTTGGGCGAACGGTTGACCGGCCTTCTCGGCACGCGCGCGGCCGGGCTGCATGCGCACGCGGTGGTGCATGTTCCCAAGGCCGTCGCGGACGCCGGAGTGGCGGCTGTCCGTGACGCCAAGGCCGACGGCGTCATCGCGGCCGGCGGCGGTGCGGCGATCGGCCTGGCCAAGATCGTCGCGCGCGACCTCGAACTGCCGGTGCTTGCAGTGCCGACCACCTACTCGGGCTCGGAAGCAACCCCGATCTGGGGCGTGAGCGATGGCGAACGCAAGTTCACCGGCAAGGACGCGAAGGTCCTGCCGCGCACCATCGTCTACGACCCCGACCTCACGCTCGCGTTGCCGCCGAAGGTGAGCGCCGCCAGCGGCATGAATGCGCTCGCCCATTGCGTCGAGGGGCTGTGGGTGGCGGACCGCACGCCCTATCTCGAAGCACTCGCGACCGACGCGGCGCGGCGTTTTGCTGTCAACCTGCCGCGCGTGGTCGCCGACGGGAACGATCGTGCAGCGCGCGGCGAATGCCTGGTGGCGGCGTGGCTCGCCGGCGTCGTGCTCGCGCCGGGCACCGCGTTGCAACACAAGCTCGCCCATGTGCTGGGCGGGCTTGGACTGCCGCACGGCGAGAGCCACGCGATCATCCTGCCGCATGTCACGCGCTTCAATCTCGCGGCGGCGCCGCAGGCGCGTGCGCGGCTTGCGGCGGCACTCGACGCGGACGATCCGGCGGACAAGCTGGCGGGGATGCTCGCGGCATTCCCGATCCCGCATCGCCTGCGCGACATCGGTTTCGATCGCGGCAAGATCGAATTCGTCGCGAGCGAAATGGCAAAGCTCGCGATCAGCGTCCCGCGTACGGTCTCGGGCGCCGACATGCGCGAGCTTCTCGCCGCCGCGTATTAGAGTCTTAGTCTCGCGCCACATACTCGGGTCATTCCCGCGCAAGCGGGAATCCAGCTTTTCCGATATCGCCTGGAGCACCAAAGCCTGGGTCCCCGCTTTCGCGGGGACGACCGGAGAGAGAGCAATTCGGATTGAACCGTCTTCACGACAGCTCGCGGCGGACGATCGCCGCGCCGGCGCTCAGAGCTGCGAGCTTTCCGAACGCAATGTCGCGCGGCAGATACTTCATCCCGCAATCCGGCGCCGGAACCAGCCGCTCGGCGGCAATATATTTCAAACCGCCGCGGATACGATCCGCCACCTGCTCCGGAGTCTCGACTACCGGGTCCTTGAGATCGATCACGCCCAGCATGATCGTCTTGTGGGCAAGATCGGAAAGGACGCCGAGGTCGAGCTTCGGCTGCGCGGCCTCGATCGAGATCTGCTGAACCGCGCTGTCGGCCAACTGCGGAAGGAACGAATAGCCGGCAGGCTTTTGCCCGTGCACGACGGCGGCATAGCCGAAGCAAAGATGCACGACGGTCGGCACCGTAAGCCCCGACAACGCCCGATCGATCGCCCTGACTGCAATGCGCTTGGCGGCGTCCGGGTCGTTGCGCAGCCAGGGCTCGTCGAGCTGGATCACGTCGGCGCCGGCGGCTTGCAAGTCGTGCGCTTCCGCGTTCACCGCCGCGGCGAAATCCATGATCATCTCGTCGGCGTCGCTGTAGAATTCGTTCTTGGCCTGCTGCGCCATCGTGAAAGGTCCGGGCAGCGTGATCTTTGCCTTGCGGGTGGTGTTGCGCCGCAGGAACGCCATGTCGCCGACCTCGACCGGCGTTTTACGGCGGACCGGTCCTACGACGCGCGGCACCTCGACGGTGCGGCCGGTCCGGTTGGTGATGCGCGCGGGCGTGTCATTGTCGATGCCGTCGAGCGCGGTGGCGAAACGGTTGGAATAGCTCTCCCGGCGCATCTCGCCGTCGGTGATGATGTCGATGCCGGCGCGTTCCATGTCGCGGATCGCCAGCAAGGTGGCGTCGTCCTGCGCCTGCGCCAGGTACGGCTCGGCGACACGCCACAACTTGTGCAGGCGCACACGCGGAACGTTGTCCTTGAGCATGGCGCGATCCACCAGCCAGTCTGGCTGTGGGTAGCTGCCCACGACAGTCGTCGGCAACAGATGTTCGGCCATGCGGACGCTCTCCCCTTCGATCGGTGCGGCAATAAGGCTTTGACCGCTCGCGGAGCATCAAGCATGCTTTCGATGCTCAAGACACCATGAGCCAAAAAAGATTTTCGGGAGGTCCCTCATGCCCACGCGACGGGAATTCATCAACACCTTTGCCGGCGCGGCCGGACTTGCGGGATTCGGTTCTGCGGGCTTCGGTTCGTGGCCTGCGCTCGCGCAGGGTACGGTTGACGGCTGGCCGTCGCGCAGCGTGCGCGTCATCTCGCCGACCGGGACGGGCGGGCCGGGCCAGAATTTCCGTTTCTATGCCGACCAGTTGAAGGACAAGTTTGGGCAGAGCTTCGTCCTGGAGAATATGCCGGGTGGCTCGGGTGCCATCGGCTGCATGACGGTCGCGCGCGCGGCGCCGGATGGGCTCACGCTGCTGCTCGCGTCCAACAGCCACATCGTGCTGGCGCCGCTGGTGCTGACGAATTCGCCGGTCAACGTGAAGAAGGATTTTGCACCGATCGCGCTGATGTTCACGTTTCCGTTCCTTCTGCTGGTCCATGCGGGGCTGCCGGTGCGGACGCTTCCGGAGCTTGTCGCTTACGCCAAGGCCCGGCCGCGGGAGCTCAACTTCGGTTCGCCGGGCGTCGGCACCGGCGGGCATCTGGTGACCGAGCTCCTGGTCAAGCGCACCGGGATCGACGCCGTGCATGTGCCCTATCAGGCGACGACGCAGCAGATGCTGGCGGCGGCTGCCGGTACGTTGCAGTTCACCTTCGACACGGTCGGCAATGCCCGCGGCATGGTCGATGCCGGCAAGGTCATCCCGCTCGCCGTCACCGGGCCGCGCCGCGCAACCGCCGCGCCCGACGTGCCGACCTTCAAGGAGCTTGGTTACGACGGCTTCGACGAACTGTTCGTCGCCAATGGGCTTCTGGCGCCGGCCGGCACGCCCGCCTCGATGATCAAGGCGCTCAACAGCGAGATGGTCCGCATGAACGCGAGCGGCACGATCCGCGAGCGGCTGATCCAGGCATCCTACGAGCCCGGCACGATCTCGCCCGAGGAATACGGCGCGATGATCGATCGCGAGATCAAGCTCTGGGGCGATGTCGTCCAGGAGACCGGCGTGCGCATCAAAGCCTAGCAATTGGAGATGTTGCCTTGACGATTCCGCAGACCAACTTCAATCCGCCGTTCAATATTACGCGTGCAAGCCACCTCGTGTTCACGGCGCGCGATCTGGCGGCGAGCCGCGACTTCTATGTCGAGGTCATGGGCCTGATCGTGAGCGACGAGGACGCCGGCACGATCTGGCTGCGCGGCGTCGAGGAACGCTGCCATCACAGCCTCACGCTCAAGCATACGACCGGCATCCCGCTGTGCGAGCGGATCGGCTTCCGTGTGTTCATGGATGAGGACCTCGACCGGGCCAAGGCGCATTTCGATCGCATCGGCATTGCGTCGGCGTTCGTCGAGGTGCCGTTTCAGGGCCGCACGCTGCACTTCATCGACCCCGCCGGTACTCCGGTCGAACTGGTCGCCACGATGAAGACCGAGCCGCGCATGCACACCAAGATCCACATGCATCGTGGCGCCGGCGCGCTGCGGATGGATCACTATCAGGTGCTGGTGCCGGACGTGATCGAGGCCGCGAAGTTCTACATGGACCTCGGCTTCCGGATTTCCGATTACCTCTACGTCGAGGCGGCCGACCGCGTCGTCGGGACGTTCCTGCATCGCAAGGACAATCCCTGGGACATCGTCCTGCTGACGCGATCCGGTCCGCGCTTCCATCACGGCGGCTATGTCGTCGAGCAGGTCGAGGACATCATCCGCGCCTGCGACGTGGCCGGCAATCTCGGCTTTGCCGACCGCATCGAGCATGGCCCCGGGCGGCACGGACATCAGCACTCGTATTACCTCTATGTGCGCGATCCCGACGGCCATCGTACCGAACTGCTGCTGCCCGGCATCCAGATCATCGATATCGACGACGAACCCGTGCGCTGCGTGGTCAAGCCGAATTCGAACTCGAACCTGTGGGGCCTGCCGGCGCCGCGCAGCTGGGTCGAGGAGGCGACGAATTTCGCCGGCGTCGAGGTCAGGCGCCCGCCGGTCGAGGGCGAACCGATGACCGCCGAGAAATACCTGGCCGCGCGCAAGCCCGACGCGGTGGCCTCGTAACGGTCAGCGCGGCGGGTCGACGCGGAAACCCTCGCCCGCTTCCAGCGCGATGCGGCCGTCGGCCACCGCCTGCGCCCAGCGCGCACTGCGCGCCAGCCCGCCGAACGAAAAGAAATGCGGCGTGATCTCGCCGGTCTGGCCGTTGGCGCGCGCCTGCGCGAGCGCGCGCACCAGCGCGTCCGGCGCCGACATGGCGAAGAGCTGCCGCACCAGCCCGGCCTGCCGGGCGAGCCCCTGCGCGGAGGCGCGCACGCCGCAGCGCTGCGCATAGCGCAGCAAGCTCGGCAGATTGGTCGGGCCGGCAAGCCCGACCCGCACCGGATGTTCCAGGCCGAAATCGCGCAGGCGCCGGACCCAGGCGAGGATCGCCTGCGGCGTCGAAGCAGAACTGGGTCACGATGTGGACGGCGATGCCGATCGCTTCGGCGGCGGCGATCTTGTCGGCGAGCGCGCGGTCGAGATCCTGCTGCGCGATGCGCGGATGGCCGTCCGGATAGCCGGCGATGCCGATCTCGGCGATGCCGTGGCGCCGCAGCAGCCCGCCGTCGATCACCTCGACGGCGCCGCGGAAGTCTCCGGCCGGCTGATCGCGGTCGCCGGCGATCACCAGGAGGCTGCGCACCTGGGCATCGCCGCAGGCGCGGGCGAGAAATTCCTCAAGCTGGCGCCTGTCGGCGAAGTTGCGCACCGCCAGATGCGGCACCGGCTCGAACCCGGCGGCCCGCAGCCGGACCGCCGCTTCGATCAACTCCTCCATCGGCCGCGTCGGAACGGCGCTGACATAGACCTTCGTGCCCGGGCTTGCGATCCCGGCCAGTTCCGCAACGTCGGCGTCCGACGGCCGCGTCGCCTCGAGCGTGAAGCCGCGCGTGAAATCGACGATCGACGCGATTTCGTCGGCGTGACCAACTGTTTGAAGTTTGTTGCGCGACGGAAGCGTTCGTCATCCCACGCACTCGGTCTGCTCCCTCCCCCCTTGTGGGGGAGGGTTGGGGAGGGGGGTCGTGCGTATGGCTCGGGCGGTGCTGCGCAACGGACCCCCACCCCTGACCCCTCCCCACAAGGGGGAGGGAGCGGAGAGAACCCGGCCTTTCTCAAGCAAAGCAAGCTCGGACGAATGTTACTCGCGCCGTCGCGAGATCACGTACGACTCGTCGTAGAACCACAGCCCGCCGTGCTCGCGCAGCACCTCGCGCGTGGCTTCGAGATAGCTGCGGTCGGAGACCACGCCGGCGAGGCGGTCGTCCTCGACCTGCGCCACGTAGATCGCCGCGTTCCAGGCCGCGAACAGCGTCGAGGTGCCGATCGAGGCCTCGGAGATTTCGGTCGGCAGCGTGTGCATGTCGTAGCGGAACAGCGAGCGGTTATCGGCGTAGGCGTTGAAGTTGAGGTCGCGGCCCGCCGGACCCAACTCATGCTTCACCACCTTCATGATCTGGTGGCGGTCGTGGACGAACGGGTTATCGTCGGGCCAGACCTTCTGGATGATCTCCATGCCGGGATCGTGGCCGTGCGAATGGATGGCGATCAGGCGGCCGCCCGGCCCGAGCGCCTTGGCGAGCGGCGCGATCACGCGCTTCGCCTTGAAGTCGAGCGAGGCGCGCGCGCGATAGGGCTGCGAGGCGATGACCAGGTCGTAGTTGGCCATCGTGCCGCCCGGCCTCGGGATGATCGGGTCGAGCAGGAACTTGTGGTCCTCGCGATAGAGCACCAGCACGACCGGCCGCTCGTAGACCGGGTTGCCGGTCTTCGGCGACACGCCGGCGCGCCAGTTCTGCGACAGGAACGGCTCGAGATCGGTGATCTGCTGCTCGAAGCGATAGGCCGAATTGCCGGCGAGCGGCACCTCGTGCCACACCATGCTCGATGCCGCCGAGAGCGACTTCACCGCGAGCCAGGGCGCATCCGCGTAGGCGAGATTGGTGAGCACCAGCACGGTCGCCGGATGCTCGAAGAAGCGGTCCGACATCTTCTGCATGGTGATGCGGACGTCCTCGAGGCTGATCTCCTTGCCGACCACGTAGAACGGCGTGTGCGGATAGCGCTCGTGCATCGCGCGCATCACGCGGATCAGCACCGTGCCGTCGCCGACGCCGGCGTCGAACAGACGCAGCGCCGGCGGGCGCGGGTGGATGTTGGCAAGCTCGAGCCCGACGCGGCTCGCGACCACCCACTTTTCGCTGCAGGTGTTCACGAACAGCAGATACTTCTGCCGGTTGTCGAAGAAGCGGAAATTGTGCTGCGGGTCGCGCACTCCGGCGGGCACTGCGGGAGCCAAGGGAGCAATGACGGGAGCGGATGGTTCCACCGGGCGATTCTCTCTCGCGCGTTCGATGATGGCGGGGCGGGCCGTGAAGGCCGCGGTCCGGTTGCTGTCCATGAAGGCGCGGATGCGGTCGAGCGTCTCGGTGGTGATGCGACCGCCGTTGCGCAGCCGCGACGCGAGCTTGCCGTCGTTGACGGCGCGCCGTCCGAAGGTCGATTCCGCCAGCCCGGTTTGGCGGCAGTAATCCGCGATTTCGGTCAGCAGTTCCTGGGCGTTCATGGCCGACGCCTTGCCTTGGGGTTGTTCACTCCGGTCCCGCGCGCGCGTTCTTGATCTGGACGGCTTCTGAAGGGACCGATGCCAGCGAACCAAGCACCATGTTCTGCGTCAACCACAAAACATCCCACCATGTCAGTGGGATAATAGATGGGCAGTATCCCTAAAGCGGCATTGCTAAATAGAATCAGTTATTTATGAAAATAACGACGGGCGCCATGTACCGCAATCCGGGACATGGCCATTGGGCGGGACGCAGCCCACGGTGGGGCAGTGCTAAGACCTGCCCACCGTATCGAGCGCCCCCAGCACCGCCTTGGCGACCGCGGCGGTGCCGTCGGGTCCGCCGAACTCCGCCGGCTTCAGGCCCGCCGCGAAAGCCGCATCGACCGCCGTCTCGATCCGGCGCGCGGCGCCGGCCGCGGCGGGATGGTCGTGCTTGTCGGCGAGCCAGTCGAGCATCAGCGCGGTCGAGAGGATCATGGCGGTGGGATTGGCCTTGCCCTGGCCCATGATGTCGGGCGCGGTGCCATGACAGGGCTGGAACACCGCGTGGGTGTCGCCGATGTCGGCGGAGGGCGCCATGCCCATGCCGCCGATCAGGCCGGCGGTGAGGTCGGAGAGGATGTCGCCGAACAGGTTCTCCATCACCAGCACGTCGAAGTCCCACGGCTTCTTCACCAGCATGGCCGAGCAGGCATCGACATAGATGCGGTCGGTCGCGACGTCCGGATGCTTCGCCGCCGCCTCGTCGAACAGCTTGCGGAAGAACGCGTAGGCCTTGAAGGCGTTCGCCTTGTCGACGCAGGCGAGCCTGCCGGGGAGCCCGCGTGCCTTGCGGCGCTCGGCGAGCCGGAACGAAAACTCGAACAGCCGCTCGGAGGTCTTGCGCGTGATCACGAGCGTCTCGCGCGCCTCGTCGTGCGTCACCACGCCCTTGCCCATGGAGGCGAACATGCCCTCGGTCGACTCGCGGATCACCACGAGGTCGATGCCGCGCTCGGCGGCGCCGACGATCGGCGAGGGGATGCCGGGGATGAGCCGGCACGGCCGCACGCCCGCATAGAGGTCGAAGATGAAGCGCAACTCCACCTGCGGCATGATCTCGGTGTTGTCGGGATAGCGTACCGATGGCAAGCCGCAGGCGCCGAGCAGGATGGCGTCGGCCTCCTCGCACAGCTTGATCGTCTCTCCGGCATCGACATGCCGTGCTCGCGATAATAGCCGGCGCCGGCCGGCGCCTCGCTGAAGCGGAAGTTCAGGCCCGGCGTGGTCGCTGCGGCCTTGCGCAGAATCTCCAGTGCCGGCGCCATCACCTCGGGCCCGATGCCGTCGCCCGGGAGGACCGCGATGTGGAAGGCGTCATTGGCGAGCATGGAACAAACTCCGTGCGGTCAGGTTGCCGCGAAAGGCGGGCTAATGAATACGCTTCAGGACCGACCCGCAAGGCGGTAGAGTTGTCGAAAGATGCGTCACGCTCTTTGGCGCACCCTGCCTCCCGTCTGCCGAGAACTTCGCTCTGCACCAACCACGGAGGTCACCATGAAAGCACTTTCGCGATCGGCGGCCCTCGCGGTCTGCGTGGCCGCACTGGCTCCCGTGCCGGCGCAAGCGGACAATCTTGTCGTCGTCAACAGCCTGCGTCCCGGCATCACCGTGAACACACTGGTGCTCACGCCGGCATCGGCCGGGAAGGGGACCGTCATCCTGCTGCCGGGCGGCGACGGCTGGCTCTCGATCGCCGCCGGACAGCCGACGCGCTTGACCGGCAATTTCCTCGTGCGCACCCGCACCGGACTATTGGGACAGGGCTTCCGCACCGTGCTGGTCGACGCGCCGTCGGACCGGCAGAACGCGACCGGTCTTACCGGCGGCTTTCGCACCACCATCGATCATGCGCGCGATCTCGCGGGCGTGGTGAAGCACTTCGTGCCGGACAAATACATCACCTTCACGATCTTCGGCATCACATTCCGATGGCCGAACCCCGATCCCTGGGCGCGCGTTCCCGGCGCGGTGGTCGGAACCAGCTCCAGCGCGGTGTCCGCGGCGCTCGCGGCATTTCTGCCGGGCACCAGCAACGCCAATCCGAATGTCACCGGTGTTGCGCTGACGGCCTCGGTCACCTCGGGAGCGGATTCGATCAACGGCGTGAAGCTCAACGACATCAAGCAGCCGGTGCTGTTCGTGCACCACGTCAACGACGCCTGCGCGTCCTCGCCCTACATCGACGCGACCTCGGCGGCCTACGCCATGATGCAGGCGGGCGTTCCGGTCGGCTTCAAGGAGATTGCCGGCGGGACGGCGACCGACACCGATCCGTGCGAGGGCGGAACGTTGCACGGCTTCTCCCGCGCCGGCGCACCGGCGCTCGATTTCATCAAGACGTGGGTGCTGTCGCTGGATCGTTGATGTGGCCCCAGGGACTGAAATCGCCGCGGCGAAACGAGGCCGTGTGATGGAAATGTGCAACGATTATCCGGCGGACGGCATCGTTACGTCGTGCAGAATGACGCCTTCGAGCGGATCGCAATCGTCTTCCCACGGGGACCGGTGCAGCGCGCGCATCGTATCCGCATAGCCCGCCTCCCAGCGCTGCCGGATTCCATTCGGGCTGAAGTCGATATCCTTGGTGTGGTTCTCGCTTTCGAGCCGGGGCGCGAGCAGTTGCACGACGTGCATCTGGGTCCGGCAGCCGTACTCGGCCAAATCCTTGACGACGGGATGGTCGCGCTCACCCTCCGGGATGAACTTGACCAGCTCCGAGACCACGTGGCGCAACTTATGCACTTGGCGTTGCCGCATGATGTGACTGTCGACACGGCTCGAATATTGAATGTCCTTCTGGCGGTGGAGCACGTCCCAGATGGTCTCCGGCTCGGTCCCCAGCGGATTCCACATATGGACGGCGAAGATCAGGGAATTGCGCCGCGGATTGTCCTCGAAGATCGCCTCGGTCGGCGTGTTGGAGAGAATTCCGCCGTCCCAATACAGCTCGTCATCGATGCGCACGGCCGGAAAGGCGGGCGGCAGCGCGCCGGACGCCATGATGTGCCGGGCCGTGATCGCCGTCTCCCGGCTGTCGAAGTAGCGCATCTGACTGGTCCGCACATGGGCGGCGCCGACGGTGAGCCTCGGCTTGCAACGCTTGAGGAGCGAAAAGTCGACGAGTTCGCTCAGCGTCTTTTCCAGCGGTGCCGTCGAGTAGAACCCGGCTCTGTCGTGCCCCAAGGGCAGATGCGAACTCAGGAACGCCAAAGGATTGGGCTCGAAGAAACCCGGAATGCCTCCGAGCACGGTCGTCCAATAGGACATTGTGTCGGACAAGCCCGGCCAGGACCACGGCGTCCCGTGTTCATTCCGCCGCATCCGGCGCCAGAATTCCTCCAGACGGTCCAATCGATTTTCCGGTTCGTTGCCGGCGATCAGGCTGGCGTTGATGGCACCGATCGACGTGCCGATGATCCAATCCGGCTCGATGCCGGCCTCGTGCACGGCCTGGTAGACCCCGGCCTGATACGCACCGAGCGCGCCGCCACCCTGGAAGACGAGGACGACCTGCCGCTGCGTCTGCGCTGGCTTGCGTGCGCGCGCGCCGTGCTCCGCCGCCCCGGCGATCAATTCTTTATCCCTGATGTCCAGCATCTTGTTCACCGTGGTCTCCCGAATTTGCGTTGTGGGCGCTTAGTGCGCGGTCCAGCCGCCATCGACCGGCAGCGCGACGCCGGTGATCGATGCCGCCGCGTCGCTCGCCAGAAAGACCGTGAGCGCGCCGAGCTCTTCGACCGTGGCGAAGCGTTTGTTCGGCTGCTGCGCAAGCAGCACGTCGCGGATGACTTGATCGCGCGGAATGCCATGCGCCTTGGCCTGTCCGTCGATTTGCGCCTCGACCAGTGGGGTGTAGACGTAGCCCGGACAGATCGCGTTGCAGGTGATGCCCTGCTCGGCGGTCTCGAGCGCGGTGACTTTCGTGAGGCCGATCATGCCGTGCTTGGCGGCGACATAGGCCGACTTGAACGGCGATGCCACCAGGCCATGGGCGGACGCGATATTGACGATGCGGCCCCACTTGTTCTTCAGCATCGACGGCAGCACCAGCCGCGTCGTGTGAAAGGCTGACGACAAGTTGATGCCCAGGACGGCGTCCCACTTTTCGACCGGGAAGTCCTGCAGCGGCGCGACATGCTGGATGCCGGCGTTGTTCACGAGCACATCGATCCGGCCGGACGATCGCAGGGTGGCGTCGATCATTTCGGCAATCGCCTGCGGCTTCGACATGTCGGCGGGCGAGTACGACACCCGAACCTTGAAATCGGCCGCGATGCTGGCTTGCGCGGCGGCGACCTCTTCCGGCCTGCCCAGGCCGTTGAGGACGATGTGCGAGCCGGCGGCCGCGAGGGCGCGGGCAATGCCGAGCCCAATGCCGCTGGTCGAACCCGTGACCAACGACACCTTGCCCACCAAGGCCCGTCCGGTCTTGATATTGCTCGGTGCAATGGCGATGTTCATGTTCGTCGGGCTCCCGGGTTGAGTTGACGCTTCGCCCCGCTCTCTCGGGCAATCTGCCGCCCGGGGCGGTACAAGGCCAATGCCGGTTAGCTAACGGGTTGATAGAAGCTCGCTATGGAGATGCATCAGGTCAGATATTTCCTGGCGACCGTCAGCGAGCTGAATTTCACCAAGGCCGCCGACAAGTGCAACGTGACGCAGCCGTCGCTCACCCGCGCCATCAAGCTGCTCGAGGATGAGCTGGGCGGCGACCTGTTCCGGCGCGAACGCCCTCACGCACAATTGACCGAACTCGGCCAGCGGATGTATCCGCTGCTCAAGCAATGCTACGAGAGCGCGCTCGGGGCGCGGTCGCTGGCAACCGCGATCAAGAACGGCGAAGTCGGGACGCTGCGGCTCGCCTTGTCGCAAACGATCAATCCCGAATTGCTTACCCCCTGCCTGAGCGAGCTCCGCCGCCTGTTCAACCGGCTGGAATTGAAGCTGCTGCGCGGCACGGCGTCGGAAATCGTCGAGCTCTTGAAAAAGGGCGAGGCCGAGCTTGCCGTGGCCGCGGACATCGAGGAGGAGTGGGATCGTCTCGACCGATGGCCGCTATTCACCGAGAGATTTCAGTTGCTGGTCAACGCCAGGCACCGGCTGGCGTCGCTGACGGCGATCAATGTCGAGGATCTGCGGCAGGAGCGGTTCCTGCGCAGCGCCCATTGCGAGCGAACCGAAAAGCTGGCGTCACTCCTGCGCAGCCACGATCTCGACCTGGGCAACGGTCATGAGCTGACCTCGGAACGAGACCTGATCACACTGCTCGAGGCCGATTTCGGCGTGGCGTTTGCGCCGCTCAGCATGTCATGCCCGAATACGTTGAAGCAGGCCTCCGTCGGCGGCATCGAGCTCGATCGCTCGGTCTATCTTTACGGTGTGGCTGGGCGCGAGCGCACGGCGGTGGCCTCGGCCGTCCTCAAGATGCTGCGCGCGGCCGATTGGTCCGGTTACGCGAACTGATTTCAGTCACGCAGGGCCGCGAGCACGTCGGCAATCGCCATGCGGTTGCGATAATCGGGATCCATGAAGCGCGCCTTGATACGCCCGTCGCGCCCGACCACGAAGGTCGCCGGAATGGGAAGCGTCCAGGAGCTGTTGCCCTGATAGGCCGGAAGGTCCTGGCGGCCTTCCATCATCTTCTGCATTTCCGCGCCGACCCAAATGGCGAGATTCAAGGACAGCGCATAACCGTTGTCCATGTCGGAGAGAATCGGGAACGGCACGTGCGACTGCGACCTGAAATCGGCAACGAATTCCTGCCGGTCGGGCATGATGGCGACGATCTGGCCGCCCTGCGCCGCGACATCCTCCTGCGCCCGTGACAGTGCATTGATGCTGATGCGGCAATAGGGACACCAATGCCCGCGATGAAAGGTGACCGCGACCGGCCCTTGCGTCAGGAGCTGGTCGAGGCCCACCAGGCGCCCAGCGTCATTCGGCAGGACGAACGTCGGCATCGTCTCGCCGACTCCTGGCGCCGCATTGCCGGCGCCGTTTCGGTGAAGCCGTTCCACCAGCCGATCCACCGCGTCGGCAAAATCCGGCCGACGTTGTCTCGTCGCATCGGCGAAAGCGCGAAGCTGCTCATTCAGCGGCGCGTCCATGTCGCGTGCGCGTTTGAACGCCTCATCGAAACTCTCAACGCTGACATTCGCACTCATCCGGGCGCTCCGGCGGGACCGCGGCGACAGCCGCGAGAGGCACGAGGTCGTGGTAGCGTAACGCGTTCACCCCGATGTTTCCAGAACCTGCCGCTGTCCTTTGTCCCGATGTTCAAGGCCGGCGGCGGTCGGTGGCGCCGTCGTCGCGACCGGCATGACGTCTTCGATCCGCGAGCCGGACATCCCGGTGATCAAGCGAGTGCCGCGCTGAAACGTGATGTAGTTCCAGGCCCAGTTCATTGCGACGGCCAGCCGGTTGCGAAAGCCGATCAAGAAGTAGATGTGCACGACGCTCCAAAGCAGCCACGCCGCGAAACCCGAGATCTTGAACGGGCCAATGTGTGCGACGGCGCGCTTGCGGCCGATCGTGGCGAGCGCGCCGGCATCGCGATAGCGGAACGGCGGCACCGTCTTGCCGTTGGCGCGCGCTATCAAGAGGCTCGCGACATATTGGCCTTGTTGCTTGGCGACGGGTGCCACGCCCGGCAACGGCTTGCCGTCGGCTCCGGCCGCGACGGCGACGTCGCCGATCACAAAGATATCCGGATGTCCGGGCACCGAAAGATCGCCCTGAACCTTGACGCGGCCCGCACCGTCAGCCGCGAGCGCAAGCCATTCCGCCGCAGGTGACGCCTTGACGCCGGCAGCCCAGATGATCGTGCGCGTCTCGATGCGAGTCCCGCCGATCGAAACGCCCGAGCAATCGCAATCCGTGACTCCGGCACCCAGCCGGACTTCAACGCCCAGCTGTTCCAGCGAGCGCTGCGCCGCCTCGGACAACGCAGGATCGAACGGCGCCAAGAGCCGCGGCCCGGCCTCGACCAGAATGACGCGAGCGCTGCGCGGATCGATGGAGCGGAAATCGGATGCCAGCGCCCGCTTGGCCAATTCGGCGATGGCGCCCGCCATCTCAACGCCGGTCGCGCCACCGCCGACCACGACAAAATTCAGAAGGCGCCGGCGCTCATCCGCGTCCGGTTCGGTCTCGGCGCGCTCGAACGCGAGCAGGATCCGCCGGCGCAGGTAGGTCGCGTCGTCGATCGTCTTCAAGCCCGGTGCGTAGGATTCCCAATCATTGCCGAAATAGGCGTGCTCGGCGCCGGTTGCGACGATCAAGTAGTCGAACGGAATTCGGCGGCCCTCGGCAATGACGTCCTTGGCGGCGACATCGATACCCGACACGTTCGCCAGAATGACGCTCGCGTTGCGCTGCCTGCTAAGAATGCTGCGAATCGGAGATGCAATGTCGGCGGGCGACAGGCCGGCGGTCGCGACTTGGTAGAGCAGTGGCTGGAACAAATGGTAATTGTGCCGGTCGACGATAACGACATCGAACGGGGCTTTCGCCAGCCCCTTGGCGGCTGAGAGGCCACCAAATCCTGCCCCGATGATAACCACGCGAGGGCGGCGGTCGATGCGGCCGGGATCGTTGGATGTCATGACTTGCCTCCCGCAGGCTCCAGCAATGATATATGGACTTCATCCAGCTTGGCCAAGTTGGCGGCCATCTCGAAATCGGACATGGCCGCCATTCCGACATGCGTCGCGCGCAGTAGACGCCGGTCGGCGCGCCAGTGGAAATATCGATTGGCTATCGAGCGGATAGCGGGGTGCTATCAGCATGAGCCGCCATAGCGGCGCGCTATCGAATTTGAAGCCATTCGGCATTTAAGTACGCCGCGGCGCTCCTCCATTGTCGCAGCCGATGCAGTGTCACCTCATCGGCAGCCAGAAGGAGCCAGCCATGTTCGCCCGCACGCTCAAAGTATGTTCAGCCGTTCTGTTCGCGGCCGCCCTGACGGCGATATCGCCAGCCGTCACGCGCGCTGGCGATGACGGTGTCGTCAGGGTCAAGAGCGCCTATCCGATCGGCGAAACGATCGAGCGCCTGAAGAAGGACATTGCGGACAAAGGCATCAGGTTCTTCGACGAGATCGACCAGTCGAAGCTCGCCGCCGACGCCGGGGTCAAGCTGCAGCCGTCGGTGCTGCTGATCTTCGGCAACCCGCCGCTCGGGACGCAGTTCATCACCGCCAACGCGAATGCTGGCCTCGACTGGCCCGTCCGGCTCCTCGTGTTCGAGGACGACAAGGGCACGGTCTGGACCGCCTACACCGACTTCGAATGGATCGCGCGGCGGCACGGGATCGATAGCCGCAAGGACCAGTTCAAGATGGCTTCGACGGTGATCAACTCGATCACGTCGAGCGTGAAGGCGAAGTAACGGTCCGCCGGAGGATCGGCTTTGGGCGGGATTGCCGTAACCCGAAGGACATATCGATGCGCGCGCGGCGATAGCGGCTGCGTATCGACATCAGAGCCATTCGGCATTTCCTTTCGCCGCCCCGTCGACCGATCCTCCGCACTGCAACGGCCGCCCTCCAGGCGCCGCACAACCGAAGAGGAGACCATGAACATGTTCAGTCACAGCATCGGCGGCCGAGGCCTCGGGCGCAGCTTTGTTTTCGCCAGTATCGTTGCGGGCTCAGCGCTCGCCGGTCTGACGTCGGCCAACGCCGGGCAATGCCCGGCCGACAAGATGAAAGCCGACGTGCGCGTGCCCGACACCAAGCCGGGCAAAGGCGTCACCGACACCGTGCTCGCCGCCATCGACCTGGAGAAGGAGCCGGCCAACCTCAAGGACCGCCAGCTCCGTTTCCGCAAGCTCACGATCCAGCCCGGCGGCGTCGTGCCCTGGCACAGCCATGGCGATCGTCCCGCCATCATCTACATCGCGGAGGGCGAGATCGTCGAATATGCCAGCAACTGCTCGGTGCCGATCGTTCACAAGGCCGGCGAGATCAGGCCCGAAACCAGCGGCACCGCGCACTGGTGGCAGAACCACGGCAACAAGACCGTCGTGCTCTTCGTCGGCGACGTCCTGCACGACAAGAGCGACCACAACATGTGATCCGCGATCCCGGCGGCGTGCGCACGTCGTTCGGACGATTGGTGACGCCCAATGCCCGAATATGTCGGGCGGGCGTCACTCTCCCCTCTCGACGAAGCAAAGGATCGGTCATGGCACAGGCCACACCCGTCTTGGACGCCGCGCCAATGGAGATGCACGGCCACGCCTCGGGCGTGCTGGTGCGCACGATCGTCATCGGATTGACGGCCTTTCTCACGGTCGTCGATCTGTTCGCGACGCAGGCGATCCTGCCTTCGCTCGCGCGGTCCTATAACGTCTCTCCGGCCGCCATGGGCTTCGCGGTCAATGCCAGCACGATGGGCATGGCGGTATCCGGGCTCGCCGTCGCGCTGTTCGCTCAAAGGATCGATCGCCGCCTGGGCATCCTGGTCAGCCTGGCTTTGCTGTCGATCCCCACCGCGCTGCTGGCGGTTGCGCCCGACTTGACCACCTTCACGGTGTTGCGGATCGCGCAGGGTCTCTGCATGGCGGCGGCGTTCACGCTGATGCTGGCCTACCTGGGTGAGGAGTGCAGCGCTGCGGACGCCGGCGGCGCGTTCGCCGCCTACATCACCGGCAATGTCGCGAGCAATCTGATCGGCCGGCTGTTCTCGGCCGCGATCGCGGATCACCTCGGGCTCGCGGCGAATTTCTATTTTTTCGCTGCGCTTAATCTCGCGGGCGCCGTGCTGGTCTATTACACGGTGGCGCGCGCCGCTCCGATGGAGGAGATGGAGCCAGCCGCCGCGTCGCCGGTCGCAGCGTGGCTCGAGCATCTGCGCAATCCGCCGCTGCGCGCGGCCTTCGGCATAGGCTTCTGCATCCTGTTTGCCTTCATCGGCACCTTCACCTTCGTCAATTTCGTGCTGGTGCGCCCGCCCTTGTCGCTCGGGCCGATGGAACTGGGCTTCGTCTATTTCGTGTTCCTGCCCTCGGTGGTGACGACGCTGCTGGCCGGCGGCGTCGTCCGACGGTGGGGAGTCCGGCCGACCATGTGGGGCTCGCTCGCACTTGCGGGCATCGGGTTGCCGCTCCTTCTGGCCCCGATTCTCGCGGCGGTCCTCCTCGGAATGGTCCTGATCGGCGTGGGGACGTTCTTCGCCCAAGCCACCGCCACCAGCTTTGTGAGCCGGGCCGCAACCGTCGACCGCGGCGCGGCGAGCGGCATCTATCTCTCCTGCTATTTCTCCGGCGGGCTCGTCGGCACCGCTGTCCTCGGTCAGGTCTTCGACCGGATCGGATGGCCCGCCTGCGTCGGCGGCATCGCGCTATCGCTCGCCGCAGCCGCGCTGCTCACGCTTCGCGTGAAACTGCCCGCCCAGGCCTGAGAAGCACACATACAGCGAGGTTCACCGCGCGGCTTTAAGCGCTGCGATCAACTCCTCGACCGACATCCGGCGACGAAAATCGGGGTCGACGAACCGCGCAGACACAAGACCGTCCTTTCCGACGACGAACGCCGCCGGGATCGGCAAGATCCAGGCATCGTTACCCTGGTAGTTCGGCAAAGAGCGGCCGAACGACGACAACAGTCGCTCAAGGTCGGGACCCACCCAGATGGCCAGGTTCAGGGACAGCGCGTAGCCGTTGTCGACGTCTGTCAGGACGGGAAACGGATACTGCGTGCTTGCCTTGAACTCCCCCGCGAATTTCTGCTGCTCGGGCATGATGGCAACCACGCGCCCTCCCACGGCGGCGATGTCGTCACGAACCTTGGCCAAGGCACTCCCGCTGATCCGGCACCACGGACACCAGTGCCCGCGGTGAAAGAAGATCGCGACCGGACCGTCTCGCAACAGGCCTTCGAGGCTCACGAGCCGTCCAGCCTCGTCAGGCAAGACAAACGGAGGCATCGGCTCGCCCGGCTGCGGAGCACCTGCTCCGGCGCCATTTCCCGCCAAGCGTAGGACCAATTGATCGACCGCGTCCGCATAGGCCGGAATGAATTCCCGCACGGCCGTGGAATAGGCGTCAAGCCGCTCGCCAAGCGCGGCATCCATGTCGCGGCATTGAGCGAAGGCTTCGGCAAGCGCTGCGGGGGCGGCTGAGGTCATCGGGGCAGGCATCACCATACACCTAATCGGTTCCAGGCGGTTCGTCCCAATGTCCTCGCGCTATCGATCCTATAGATAATCGGCATTGGTTTGCGCCCCCCAACCCGTGCTCGGATGCGGCAGCCAGGAAATCCACCGAGGTCCAAGCCATGCGGCCACTCGCTGTCGTATCGACCAATCCGGGGCTCGCCGGCGCAGGAGCCATGCCCGAGTCTTTCGCCCATGATTTGCGCAACCTCCTTGCAACCGTGGGGCTGCACCTCGAATCCTTGCAGCGTCTCAGCGGCCCGAGCGGAGCAAAGGCTGCGGATGCCGCCCATGCGCTGCTGTCGCGGGGTTCCAGCTTGTGCAACGGCATCCTGGATCGCATGGCGAGTCCCGACGGCCGCGCCCGCCGCAGGGGCGTCGATCTCATGCACGTGGCACGTCAGGTTGCCGACCTGTTGACGCCGACGGCGCCCGCGGGGTTTTCCTTCGATCTTGGCCAGAGCAGTGCTGCGCCGGTGCTCGCCGATCCGGATGAAGCGTTCCGGATCCTGTACAACCTCATGAACAATGCCGTGGCGGTCGCGAATCGCGATGTGACGTTACTCCGGACGGTGACAGTCCGCGCAGCCGTCGAAGGCCCGGCGCTGACGCTGCGCATCGCCGACGATGGCCCGGGACTGCCGGCAGACGTCCGGACAGGATTGTTCGGGCAACGCCCCCGACGGGCGAGCGCGCAACGTCATGGCCACGGCCTTGCGATCGCGCGCGAACTTGCGGAGCACAATGGCGGCACGCTCATGCTTGCCCCCTCAACCAACGGTACAACGTTCGCTCTCAAGCTTCCGGTCTTGCTGTCGGTGCTCCAGGGCGAGCCACGGCACTTGGGCCGCCGGGCGATGACCGTATGATCCTGATGGACGAGCGCACCGGTCGCCGACTGCTGCGGGCCCTGGCCCGCGCGCAGGCCGCCGGGTTGGTTCTATTCGGCCCGGGTCAGCGTCACCGATTTGCGCATCAGGGTGTTCACTTTCGCTTCCAGCGCGTCGATGCGCACCTGTAGCCGGGCGATCCCTCGGTCACGGTTATAGATCACGTAGCAGTTGGCGATGCTGCACATCGCCATGACGAAGGCGAAGACGACGAGCCCGATTCGAAGCGATTTCTCATTACTCGACATCTTGCATACCTTGAGCCGTCACTCTTCCAGTTCCCGATGGACGACGGGCGGCAATCCCTTCGCGTCCGTTGGTAGCCGCGGCCGGGCATCGGGTTCGTGACGGCTGTCACGGTTTGTCGGTTTCTATCGCCTCCTTCCGTGTCCCCGTCGGCTTGCGCCTCCCGGGACCGCTTGCTTCAACGCGCGCCATGGCCTCTATTACATTTGAAAAGTTCTGAAACTCGGCGGAGCGAGCGTGGGAATCCTGATCCTCGGCCTCGTGATGTTCATCGGCACGCATCTCTTTGCGGCGTGCCGCTCGCAGCGCGCGGCGGTGATCGCGCGCATCGGCGAGTGGCCCTACAAGGGGCTGTTCTCGATTCTCTCGCTCGTGGGGCTCATCCTGATCGGCGTGGGCTTCGGGAAATATCGCGCGACCGGCTGGATCAACGTCTGGTACCCGCCGTTCTGGACCTACTACATCACACAGCTCTTGATGTGGTTCGCCAGCATCCTGGTGGTGGCGGCCTACATCCGCGGCGATATCTGGCGCACGCTCAAGCATCCGATGCTGGTCGGCATCAAGACCTGGGCGGTGGCGCATCTCATCTCGAACGGCGACCTCGGCTCGATCGTGCTGTTCGGGTCGTTCCTCGCCTGGGCGGTCTACGACCGCATCACGCTCAAGCATCGCAGCGATCCGGGCGCGCCGGCGATCCCGGCGCGCGGACGCCGCAACGACATGATCGCGCTCGCGGTCGGCACGGTGCTTTATCTCTTTCTCGGGCTTATCTTCCACCCGATCGTGGTCGGCGTCGCGGTGTTCGGCAAGCCGGCGTATTGAGATGAGGTTGGTTGGCAAACTTGAGCTCGTCATGGCCGGGCTTGTCCCGGCCATCCACGTCTTAACTCGGTGGGGGGAAGACGTGGATGCCCGCTTTCGCGGGCATGACGGTGGAGAGGTCGAGTAACAGAACGATGTCCGTGCAAGACGAGATCAAGCGGTTCACCGCTCCCGATATCCGCGCCCGCAAGGGCGGCGAGCCGATCGTGTCGCTCACGTCCTACCACGCGCATACCGCGCGGCTGCTCGATCCGCATTGCGACGTGATCCTGGTCGGCAATTCGCTCGGCATGGTGATGCACGGGCTGGAGACCACGGTGCCGGTCACCCTCGATATGATGATCCTGCAGGGCCATGCGGTGATGCGGGGCTCGAAGCGCGCGATGGTCGTGGTCGACATGCCGTTCGGCTCCTACGAGGCCTCGCGCGAACAGGCCTTCATGTCGGCGGCGAGGGTGATGAAGGAGACCGGCTGCGGCGGCATCAAGCTGGAAGGCGGGCGGCGCATGGCTGAGACCATCCGCTTCCTGGTCGAGCGCGGCGTGCCGGTGATGGGTCACATCGGGCTTACACCGCAGTCGATCAACACCATCGGCTCGTTCCGGGCCCAGGGGCGGGACGAAAAGGATTGGGGCCCGATCGAGGACGATGCGCGCGCGGTGAGCGATTCCGGCGCCTTTTCGGTGGTGATCGAGGCGGTGGCCGAGCCGCTCGCCCGCAAGATCACCGCCGGCATTCCGATTCCCACGATCGGGATCGGCGGCAGCGTCGCCTGCGACGGCCAGATCCTGGTGTTGGAGGACATGCTCGGCCTCTCGCCGCGGGTGCCGAAATTCGTCCGCCGCTACGGCGAACTCGGCCCTTCGATCGGCAAGGCGGTCGCGGACTATGCGGCGGATGTTCGCGCCCGTGCCTTCCCGGGCCCGGAAAACGTCTATCCGATGAGAACAAAAGGGAAATCCGGCGGCGGCTGAGGGCGTTAGACACACCCTTCGTTAACCTTTGCCTTGGCTCTGCCACATCGTTACGCTACGCGCCGATAGACTTTGGGCCCTAGGGGGTGCCCGAAGCAGGGGATTCAAGCTCGTGTCCGACGCATCTGACGTCTTTCGCGAAGTCGACGAGGAAGTCCGTCGCGAACAGCTCAAGAAGCTGTGGGAGCGCTATGGCCATTACGCCGTGGCGCTGGCGGTGCTCGTGGTCTTGGGCGTCGCCGCCTGGCGCGGTTATTCGTGGTGGGAAGCGAAGAAGTCGTCCGAGGCGGGCGCAGCGTTCGAGGCGGCGATCACGCTGAGCGATGCCGGCAAGCATGCCGAGGCCGATGCCGCCTTCGCGAAGATCGCCGACGACGGTTCCTCCGGCTATCGTTCGCTCGCGCGTTTGCGTGCCGCGACCGAACTGGCGCAGACCGATCCGAAGGCGGCGGTTGCGGCCTTCGAGAAGATTTCCAACGATAGCTCCAATACGCCGGTGGTGCGCGATCTCGCGGCGCTGCGGGCCGGCGGCCTGCTGGTCGACGCCGCGAACTATCCGGACGCGCAGCGCGTGCTCGAGCCGCTGACCGCGTCGGATCGCACCTTCCGTCACACCGCGCGTGAACTGCTCGCGGTCGCTTCCTGGCGGCAGGGCGACGGACCCGGCACCAAACGCTGGTTCGATATGATGGCGACCGATCCGTTGACGCCGAGCGCCACCCGTACCCGTGCCGAAATGCTGATGGCGCTCGTCGCAGCCGAAAGCAAGAGTTGAGAGGCAAATCCATGCACCGCTTTGCCCGTGCCACGCTCGCTGTATCGGCGCTCTCGCTCGGCCTCATGGCGGCGGGATGCGGTTCGATGGATCAGTTCGATCCGACCGACCTGTTCAACTCGGACATCTTCGTCACCAAGAAGAAGCTGCCGGGCGATCGCCAGCCGGTCTTTCCGGAAGGCACGCCGGGCGTGCCGCAGGGCGTGCCGGCCGAACTGATCAAGGGCAACCAGGCGGCGGCGGAGCCGGCGACCACGCAGGCCGTGCCGGAGAAGCCGGAGAAGAAGCAGGCCGCGGCCGAACCTGAGGCGAAGGCGAAACCCAAGCCGAAGCCCAAGGTGGTGGCGCGGCCCGCCGAGCCGGCGTCGACGCCGACCTCCGTCACGGTCCGCCGTTCGGACGGGCAGCAATGGCCCGATCCGCCCGGTGAGCAGCAGCAGCAGCAGCAGCAGCCACAAGCGCAGGCTCAGCCGCAGCAGGGCGGCGCTTGGCCGGGCGCGCAACGGGGCGGGACGGTTTGGCCCGATCCGCCGCGCTGATCGCGCTCCTCTTCATCGCGTCGCCGGATGACGCGGTCGCACCGCAAGCCCCAACATGAGCTTCACGGTCGCCATTGTCGGACGGCCGAATGTCGGCAAGTCGACGCTGTTCAATCGTCTTGTCGGCAAGCGCCTCGCGCTGGTTGACGACCAGCCCGGCGTCACCCGCGACCGGCGCGAGGGCCGCGCGCAGCTCGGCGACCTTTCGTTCACGGCGATCGACACCGCCGGTCTCGACGAGGCAGCGCCCGCGAGCCTGATGGGCCGCATGCAGGCGCAGACGGCTGCGGCGGTCGCTTCGGCCGACGCGGTGCTGTTCGTGATCGATGCGCGCGCCGGATTGCTGCCGGCCGACAACGCCTTTGCCGAGCTGGCGCGCCGCGCCGGCAAGCCGGTGGTCGTGGTCGCCAACAAGAGCGAGGGCCGGGCGACGCAAGCGGGCGTGCTCGAAGCTTACGCGCTCGGGCTCGGCGAGCCGGTGGCGATCTCGGCCGAGCACGGCGATGGGCTGGTCGATCTCTACGACGCGCTGCGCGCGGCGCTGCCCGGCGTAACCGGCGCGCCGGACGTCGAGGACGGCGCCGGTGCGGAACGCGACGCGCCCGCGGCGCCGATCCGCATCGCGGTGGTCGGCCGGCCGAACTCCGGCAAGTCGACGCTCATCAACCGGCTGCTCGGCGAGGAGCGGCTGCTCACCGGGCCAGAGGCCGGCATCACGCGCGACGCGATCGCGGTCGACCTCACTTGGCAGGGCACGCGCTTTCGCGTGCACGACACCGCCGGCATGCGCAAGCGCGCGCGCATCGAGGAGAAGCTCGAGAAGCTCTCGGTTGCCGACGCGCTCAACGCCATCCGCTTCGCCGAGGTGGTGATCCTCTTGCTCGATGCCGAGCACCCGTTCGAGGAGCAGGACCTGCGCATCGCCGACCTGGTCGAGCGCGAAGGCCGCGCGCTGGTGATCGGCATGAACAAGTGGGACCTGCGCGAGAGCGCGCCCGGCGCGATGACGAAGCTGCGCGAGGAGACCGATCACTGGCTGCCGCAGGTGAAGGGCGTGCCGGTGGTCGCGGTGTCGGGGCTGACGGGCTCGGGCCTCGATCGGCTGATGCAGGCGGTGCTCGACGCGCACGCGATCTGGAACAAGCGCGTGCCGACGGCCGCGCTCAACCGCTGGCTCGCCGACGTGATCGCGGCGCATCCGCCGCCCGCGGTGTCGGGCCGGCGCATCCGCCTCGACTATCTGACACAGCCGAAGGCGCGCCCGCCGAGCTTCGTGCTGTTCATGAGCCGCACCGACGCGCTGCCCGATGCCTACCGGCGCTATCTGGTCAACGAGCTGCGCGACCGCGTTCGATCTGCCCGGCACGCCGATCCGCCTGACGCTGCGCGAGAAGGAAGAATCCGTACCGGAAGAAAAAGTAAAAGGCGACAAGCCAACGTTCAAAACGCGGAAGAGGCCGGCGTATGCCGACCTTTTCGATTTCGTGAGTTCAGCCCTTCGTCACGATCGGCGGCGGAGCCTTCCCTTGCCATTGCCGACTGCGGCGCAGCCAGCGACGCTCACTGCGACGAGCGTGGCAACCATTGCGATCAGAAGCTTGTTCATTTGAATACGTCCCCTGTTCTTCATCATCGTCTTGATGTGACGAAAACAAAGCACGGGAGCGAGTGGCCCAAGTGCTCGAGAGACACAGCACGCGTCAATCAGCATGAACGTGAAGCTTCGTTGTCAGCTCGCACATTGCGACTCAAGATTGCGTCAGTGAAAACGCGTGACGCGAAGCGCTCGCTTCTCGCGCGTTGCAAGTGTGATCTTCTAACGCGAAGTGCGATCTCGTTGCGCGTTCACAATCGCGACATCGGCTATCTGATTTACGAAAAAAATTGTTGCAGCAAAATTTTAGTCATGCAGCGGGCGGCCAAAAGTGTAGCGCGCAGAGCACGATGCGCGCGTCGACAACAGAATGACGATGTGAATCATTTGCCATGTCGACTGAAGATGCGATTAGGTCCGACATTCACGCGAAGGGCGTGACAAGAACGGGGAGTTCGAGAAAATGCGTCGTACAGTGTCTATGTTGGTCGCCGCGGCAGGAGTCGCAATGGTGTCGCTGTCGTCGGCAAACGCTGCGGACATGCAGTTGAAGTATCAGCCGGTTGCGCAGGCCTGGTCGTGGACGGGCTTCTACATCGGTGCGCACGTGGGTTCTGGCTGGGGCACCGTGGAAGCTGAGATTCCCGGAGGCGGGTTCGCGCTCGCGTCGGGGACGGCGAACGGCTTCCTCGGCGGCGGACAGATCGGTTTCAACTGGCAGAGCGGTCCCGTCGTCATCGGCGTCGAAGCCGATGCCAGCTCGACGAACCTGAAGGGCACGGCCCCTTGCCTCATCGGCATTCTGGTCTGCAAGTCGCAGGTCGACTGGATGAGCACGTTCACCGGTCGCGTCGGCTTCACCGCCGACAAGGCTCTCGTCTACGTGAAGGGCGGCGGCGCCTGGGCGAACTTCAACTCGAGCGCGTCGATCCTCGGCATCACGCTTGCCAACGCCGACAAGGGCCAGTGGGGCGCGACGATCGGGACGGGCATCGAATACGCCTTCGCCGGCAACTGGTCGGCGAAGGTCGAGTATGACTACCTGAACTTCGGCAAGCGCACCGTTGGTTTCACCACCATCGCGGGCGGCAACCTGAACATCGACATGACCGAGAATGTTCATGTGGTGAAGTTCGGCGTGAACTATCGCTTCGGCGGCGTTGCCGCTTCCTATTGATCGACAACGAACGCACCGGATCGAGGGCTGCATCGGCAACGATGCAGCCCTTTGCATTTGGTTAACCTCGTCAGCAGGCGCTGTGGCGTGCTGCGGCCGAACCCGAAACGGGCCAAACGCGGCGCGCATGCTTCGGGACGCTATCCGCGCAGCGGTTGGAGAGATGTGCTGTCGCCGGCACACGCCGAATTAAGTCGTGCCAATTAGGGACAGCTTGTTTTTTCCGCTTGAGCTGTGGCCGCCGTGTGACAGCCGCGCAGCGGCGCGTCTGCTACCGTCGAGGCGTGGTTTTGTTTTTGTAGCGTGTGCGTGAGTGTGTATCATGACGAAGCTCATTCTGAGCGGCGCGGCGCTTGCCGCGCTGATGTTCGGGCCTGCTGCGGCGGCCGACGTCGAGCTCCATCCGATCTATCGGGCTCCGCAAACAGCCTACGTCAATCCATATCCGATGCAGCCGCGGGCGCCGGTTCAACTGGCCGGTGTACCCAACGTCGACTGGTGCTGGGTCGACGAAGGCGCCTGGTACGGCGGCTCCTGGCGGCGATGTTCGTCCGCGCAGTCGGCGAGGTTGTCGGTGCGGATGTCAGGACGCCCCGCAGCGCGGTCCTCGACGCGTTCCTCGGCGGCAAGTGCGCGCTCCGAAACGTCACGGCCGTCCTCGGCGCACGCCGGACAATCCGCGCGAACCGTCGAGCGCACCGTTCCCGCGCCCGCCAACGCCCAGTGCACGGTCGAGCCCGGCAAGAAGCAATACTGGGCGACGAGCCTGAGCAGCACGGTCAATACCGGCGTGCTGCAAGGTTTGCGCGAGGCGGTCGCGCGCGGCGAGGTGGGCTGGCTCGATGTCAATCCTGAATATCCCGTTCCGCCCGCGACGCAGGGGATGAACCTGGTTTTCTATCATGTCGGCGGTAACTGCTACGCCGGCCGAGATTGCGCGCGGTTTCCGGCCTCGAAGCCGGTCGAGGGCCGATGGGGCGACAACGAGCGCGAGATCGATCTCAACGATGCGAAGGTGCGCAAGGTCGTGGTCGAAGACATGGTTGCGCTCGTGCGGCAGGCCGACGAACGCGCGCCCGCGGGTGCGACGGTCGGCGTGCATCTCGACAATCTTCACCGGCTCGACGCCGCCGCGCTTGCACGCATCTTCAACGAATATTTTCAGGCCGTCGAAACCGCCAGGCAGCAGGGCGTGATCTCACAAGCGCGCGCGGTGGGCTACGTCGCCAAGAACAATCCGGAAGGGATTCAAGCAGGCCTTGGACCAGGGGCTGTTGAAGACGGCGCCGCTCTATCAGATCAACGAGAACGCAACGCTCAGCCGGGACGGCGCGCTCGATGAGAGTTCGCGCGTCGCGCAGGAACTCGGGCGGCGCTATAACGTGCCGGTGTTCCTGATGACGTTCGGCACCGACATCGCCTACACGATCGATCAGAACGGCAAGCCCGTCGACGTCACCGTTTCGCAGGACATGGCGCGGCAGATCGCGCAACGGCCGTACGTCTCCGGCGTGGCGTGGTCGCCCGACGAGGCGTATTATCATCCGACGCTGTTCGCGCAGGGCTCGCCGGTCGGCAGGAAGGGCTGCGAAAAGGTGGCGTCGGCCGACGCGCCGACGGCCAGCGGGTATGCGGGCCTGCCAGGAGACGAATGATTGCAGGAGGCGGCGCTCAGGAGAGTCCCGGCCCCGAAGGATTGAATCCTAATTTCGTTCCGGCGGGGTGGTATCCACGTCCTTCGGCGCAGCCTTCTTCTTCGCAGCTACTTTCTTCTTCGCCGCGTCGACCTTCTTCTTTGCGGTTGTTTTCGTCTTGGCTTTGGGAGCGGGGGTGTCGCCTGGTTGGGCATCAGCCGGGGGAGTCTGCGCGGCGGCGACATCGATCGGGCTGTCGATTGCAACCATCCGGAGCGGCCCGGACAACAGTCCGAATACCAGGAGCGTAGATGCAGCGATGATCTGTAACACTCGGCTCATAGAACGGCTCCTATTTGGCTGGGCCCAAGACACCATAGCATGCTTCCCGGCGCGGCTGCACTTTGCATTTTCTGCACAGCAGCCACCCCGTTTCGTTGCCACATTTGTCACCGGCCCGTGCGCCGCCGCGCCGTCAGCGTGACAGCAGGCCCGCGCAGCTTTGCTGACACACCAGTTGCTGCGTTGTGCAGTTCAGCGTGCATTGCGTCGGGTTGGTCGTCGGCCCGGCGATGGTAACGGACGCAGAGGTGCTGGCGCCGCTCGCCAGACTCAAACACTGATTTTGGCAACCCTGAACCTGCGTACCGCAGCCGACCTGGCAGGTGCTGAACGCCTGCGTGCCCGGCGCGAGGCTCGGGAGTGTCAGCGGAACTGGCGCGGTCGTCTGAGCAAGGCGAATGCGCTCCGCAGCACGCGGCGCTTCGGAAGAAGCGATCATGCTGGCGATGACGACAAGAAGCAGCGTGAAAGAAATGTTACGCATCGAATTGTCCTCCGACATTTCGATGTCACCCCGCTTGGCGCGCATCAGGATGGGCCTCTCCGCTGACGCCGGCAAGGTGAAGCGCTCAACGGTGCATAAAATTTTTGTCCTGGAGCGTAAAAAGAAAGTATCAAAAGCGGTCGGCAGAATTCATGCGTCTGTGGATCGGTGCGGCAGCGCGAGCCGCACGATGAATGTGTCGGGATCCTGTGGGTCGGATGCGATGGTAAAGCCGAGTTCGCGGCACATGTTGAGCATCGCGATGTTCTCGCCCAGCACCTGTCCTTCGACCAGCTTCAACCCTTCGGACTTGGCATATTCGATGATCAACTGCATCAGCAGGAAGCCCAGCCCCCGGCCTTTCAGGTCCGAGCGCACCAGCACGGCGTATTCGCCGCGGTCGTAATCGGCGTTGGCGTGCAGGCGCACGACGCCGAGCAATTCGCCCGTCGCTTCGTCGAGTGCGACGAACGCCATGGCGCGCGCGTAGTCGATCTGGGTAAAGCGTGCCACGAAGGCATGGCCGAATTCCTTCACCGGTGCGAAGAAGCGCAGCCGCAGATCATGCTGTGAGACTCGTGCGAAGAACGGCCCGTAGAGCGGCTCGTCCTCGGGGCGCACCGGCCGGACGAGAATTCCCGTGCCGTCGCGCAAGGTGGCGCGCCGCTCCCATTCCTTCGGATAGGGCCGGATCGCAAAGCGCGGATGCCCGGGCGGACCCTTGCGAGCGGGTTCCTCCAGTGGAGCAACCGCGACGCGCGCATCGACCGCGATCACGCCCTGCTCGTCGGCGAGCAGCGGGTTGAGGTCGAGTTCGCGCACCTCCGGCAGGTCGGCGGCAAGCTGCGCGAGCTTGACCAGCACGAGCGCGAGCGCATCGGTGTCGGCCGCGGGGACGTTGCGATAGGCCTCGAGCAGGCGCGCGACCCGCGTACGCCCGATCAGGTCACGGGCGAGCTCGAGATCGAGCGGCGGCAGCGCAAGCGCCTTGTCGGCGATCACCTCGACGGCGGTGCCGCCGCTGCCGAACACGACGACCGGGCCGAAGGTTGGATCGTCGGCGAGCCCGGCAATCAGCTCGCGCGCCTTGGGCCGCACGATCATCGGATGAACGGTGACGCCGTCGATGCGGGCGTGCGGTCGAGCGGCGCGGGCGCGCGCCAGGATATCGGCCACCGCCTCCCGCAGCGAGCGCTCGCTGGTCAGGTTGAGCCGCACGCCGCCGACCTCGGATTTGTGCACGATGTCGGGCGAGGAAATCTTGGCGACGACGGTTAGGTTCTGAGCGAAGTACGGTGCCGCGATGGCCACCGCCGCGTCGGCGTCACGGGCGAGCACCGCGGGGGCGCTCGGAATGGCATAGGCCGCGAGCAGTTGCGTGATTTCGATCGGATCGAGCCAGGTGCGGCCGCTCTTGAGCGCCGCCGCGATGCTCGCGCGCGCCGCCGCGATGTCGGGCTTGAAATCGGCCGGCAGGTTCGGCGGCGTGGCCATCAGCGTGTCGAGCGCTTCGCGATAGCGCACGAGATGCATGAAGCCGCGCACCGCGTCGGTCTCGGTGGGGTAGTTCGGAATGCCGGCGGCTTCGAAGATCGGCGTGACGCGCTCGCTGCTGCCGGCCCACAGCGCGAAGACGGGTTTCGGCCGAATCTGCTGGCCGCGATGTGCGCGCGTAACGTCGGCAATGGTCTGCGCCGCATCCTCAACCGATGCGAGCGCGGTCGGCACGTTCATCACCAGGACGGCGTCGTTGTCCGGGTCCTGCAGCAGCGGTTCAAGCGCGGCGGCATAGCGCGCGGCGTCGGCGTCACCCGCGATGTCGACGGGGTTCGCGCGCGACCAGATCGGCGGCAGCGCCGCGTCGAGCTTGCGCATCGTGTCCGGCGAGATGCCGGCGAGCGTGCCGCCGAGGTCGGCCAGGCAATCGACCGCCAGCACGCCGAGCCCGCCGCCGTTGGTCAGGATCGCGAGCCGCTTGCCGGAGAACGGCTTGACCCGTCCGAGCGTCTCGGCGGCGGCGAACAGCTCGTCGAGATCGATCACGCGCAACAGGCCGGCGCGGCGGAACGCCGCGTCGTAGACCGAATCCGAGCCGGCGAGCGCGCCGGTGTGCGTCTGCGCCGCCTTGGCGCCGAGCGCCTGCCGGCCGGACTTGATCACCACCACCGGCTTGATCCGCGCGGCGGCACGCGCCGCCGACATGAACTTGCGCGGAGTGTTGATCAACTCGATGTAGAGCAGGATCGCGCGGGTGCGGCGGTCGAGCGCGAAGTAGTCGAGCAGATCGCCGAAATCGACATCGATCCGGTCGCCGAGCGATACGATGCCCGAGAAGCCGATGCCGTGCGTCGCCGACCATTCGACCAGCGCGGCCGTGATGGCGCCCGACTGCGAGGCGAGCGCGAGATCGCCCGCGGGCGGCATGCGGGTGGTGAAGCTCGCGTTGAGCTTCGCGGGCGGCGCCAGCACGCCGATGCAGTTCGGGCCGACCAGCCGCAGGCCGGTGGCGCGGGCGGCTTTCTCGCACGCCTCCGCGAGCGAGCCCGCGCCGTGTCCGAGCCCGGCCGAGATGATGACCGCGGCCGGGATGCCGGTTGCGCCGGCCTCCGCGACGATGCCGGGCACCGCGGGAGGCGGCGCGGCGATCACGAGCAGGTCGGGCGGTTGCGGCAGGTCGGCGATGTTCTTGACCGCGCGGATGCCCTCGATCTCGTCGTAATGCGGGTTGACCAAGCCGATGGGGCCGTCAAATCCGCCGCTCTGCAGATTCCGCAGAATGGCGCGGCCGGGCGACGTCGCACGCGGGCTCGCGCCGATGACGGCGACCGAGCGCGGCGACAGGAGGCGTTCGAGTCGGTAGGTCGACATGGCTTATTCTGGCCGCTCCTCACGACCGATACGTGTCAGGTACACCATCGCCGCGATGGCCAGGAGATTACCTATTCGCGCCTGCACGCGAAGCGCTTGATCTAAAGCAAGTGCGGGGTGCGGTGCGCCGTGACGATCATGACGCCGCATTTGATCCAATCGTGCGGCGTAGTTCTCCTCGCCGCGCAAAGCAGGCAGTGGCTCCCGCCGCTCCTTGACGCAAATCAATGACGTTGGCGGACCGCTCACGACAATGCCGACGAACAGGTGAAGGATCTTTCCATGACATTGCCGCACGTGCTCAAGCGTATCAGGCTCAATCTCGCGCGCTCCAAGGAATTTCCGCTGGGCTCGGTGAAGCATGGCTACGAGTTCGTCGCTCCGCTCGACGGCAAGGGCCATATCGATGCGCATCTTTGGCAGCAGTATCGCAAGCATTGTGGCGTGCGGCGGTTCTGGAGCGGTGAGGACGACAAGATCGGTCGGCTGGTGCACAAGCCGGGCGGCGCCGAGCATGCGCGCTGGGTCTTCGACTACGATGTCGAGCGGGTGGATGACGACGAGTCGGGCTATCGGTTCGGCGTGCATGCATTTACGCCCGGCGAATACGTGTCGATCCGCGACGAGGAGGGCGAGATGCACACGTTCCGCGTTGCTTCGGTCGAGTTGGCGAGCTGACGCGGCGCCGACGCAATCACAAATTCAATGGGAGAGCAGGCAGCACACCGGGCTTCTCGCCAGAAGCTCATGGGTGACGCCGCCAAAAATCCACTCGCCCAGCCGGCTGTGGCCGTAGCCGCCCGCGACGATGAGGTCGGCCTTCTCGTCGACTGCCGATTGCAGAATATCGGTCGCCGCCGGCCCCTTGGCTCGCCGCCAGGCCTGTTCCGCCACCGCGACGTTGTGGCTGGCAAGATAGCGGGCCACGTCGGCAAGGGCCTTTTTCGCTTCGCTCTTGCCATCCTCATCGCCGACCTCGAGCAGCAGGACTTCCTTCGCGTGCTGAAGCAGAGGGATCGCGTCCTGTAAGGCGCGGCGGCATTCGCGCGTATCCTTCCACGCCACCACGGCGCGATGCAGGCCGAGCGGTGGAACCGTGTCGGGGACCACCAGCACCGGGCGTCCGGCGCGCAGCAGGACGGCTCCGGGATCGATCAGATCGTGCAGGTCCGCCGCGGTCCGCCGCGGCCCGACGATGACGAGGTCGGCGGCGCGGGCCTCGCGCGCGACCAGCTCGAACGGCGAATCGAGCGCCGATCGCCATTCGATCTGCTTGAGGTGCTGACCCTTCGCAAGGAACCGCTTGCCCAGCTCATCCAAGAGCACCGCGGTCCTCCGTAGATCGTCCTCGCTGGGCTCGGAAAAGACTACGACGCCGCCCGCGACCAGTCGCGGCCGCAGCGCCAGGCCGGCGATGCCGATGAGGGCGGTTTGCAGGCGATCCGCCAGTCCCAACGCCACCTGCACGCGCGGCTCGCAATCGCGCTCGGCATCGAGATGGACCATCAGCGCCTGGTAGCTCATCGCGCGGCTCCTGTTTGGACATCTCCTGATGCCGAAATCACGTGACGAGAGCCATGATGCAGATCAAGTGGCAGCCGCGACATCGCCCCCGCTGCGGTCCCTCCCCCTGATGAAAAGGGGGAGGGTCGGGGTGGGAGTCTATTGCAAGTCTGGGAAGACGACCCCCATCCAGCACCTTCGGTGCCGACCTCCCTTCCAAGGGGAGGTGATCCCGCGGCTTGCGCGCCGCAGGTCAAATCGTTCGAGCAGAGTGACGGCTACTTCTGCCGCCTCTTGAGCCACTCGTTCATCATGGCGATCTCGCTCTCCTGCGCCTTGATGACTTCCTCGGCGAGCTTGCGCACCTCCGGATCCTTGCCGAAGGCGAGCACCGTCTTGGCCATGTCGATCGCGCCCTGGTGATGCGGGATCATTCCGGCGACGAAGTCGACGTCCGCATTCCCGGTGAATGTGATGTTCATCGCATCATGCATCTTCATGTTGATGCCCTGGAAGGCGAGGCTCGACGGGCCGTTGTCGCCCTTCGGCTGCATGCTGGAGTGGCCTTGCATGCTGCCGTGCATTCCGCCGTCCATCATACCCTGATGCATCCCCTGCATCGGGCCGCCTTGCATCATGGGTGGGCCCATGCGGCCGGGATGCGTCGGCATGTCTTGAGCGGGGTGTTGCATCTGAGCAAAGGCGGCGACGGATGCCAGCGCCAGGGCGCCGGCGATCAAGAGGGTGGTTGTCTTCATGGATCGTATCTCCAAGCGTATCGGTTAGCGCGCAGCCCTTTCGTGTAGGCATGGCGCCGTTGAATCGATGAGGTGTAGGTGCCGATCAGGCTTGGAGACGAGGTGGCGGGACGACCGGCTCCGGTGCCACCGGCACAATGATGCGCGCCAAGGGAGCTTGCAGTTGCCCGATGAGAAGAAGCGCCGACGGGGGCGCCGACATCGCCGGCTGAGCGAGCGCCGCGCAGCAGGCTGTGGAGTGGCAGATCGCGGCATCGTCGTGAGTCTGCGGCGCGGTGCGATCTCCTTGGGCAGAGACATGCGCATCGTCGTGGTGACGTGCCGCCGCGCCGTGATGGTGACTCGTGGTAGCGCTTGAAACGTGCATAGGCTGTAAAGCCGCCGTCCTTGCGAACGCCATCATGGGCATTTGCACGACGCTCATGAAACCGAATGCCAAGGCGGCCAACATGCGCAGCACGGTCGTGTAGGTACGTTCGGTTCGCATTTCAGACATTTAAGCTTTGCAAGCCTTCGCTGTCAGCCCGTCCCATGAAAATTAATCTTTCACATCAATCGTCGACTGGAATGGTCGCGACTTCGCGGCAGTTCAGGCAATGAAACGAGCGCAGTTCAGGGTGCGGTCCGAATCGCGGCACGGTCCGCGCCAGCGTCATGGCCTTGCCGCAGCCTGGGCAATCGGGCGGAGGCTTCGGAGCAGGCTTGGGAGGCTCGCCCATGCGACTCCCCGGAGGCCCATCTGGGCCGGCTATTGCGTCCGGCCTTGTGCCCACGCGAGGACCACCGCGAAAACGGCGAATGGAATGACGATTGCAAACAGTGCGAGAACGGTTTCCATCGGCATGGATGCCTCCCTTTGCTGGGCAAAGATCGGCGAAACGGCGGGTGTCCGGTTTGAGCTAGATCAAACCGCGTGAACGAAATGCGACCTGGCAGGCGGCAGGAATTTCGCGGCAACTCCGCCGGCTAGCTAGATGAGCGGCGCCAGCGAGGCGCCGGCAATGCCGAGCGGGACCGCATAGCGAAGCAGCCAGCGCAGAAAAGCGAGCCTGCCGGCGGACAAACTCAGTTCGTCCTGCAGGAGCCGGGCGGGAAGCGCCCAGCCAACGAAGATCGCGAGGCCAAGTCCGGCAAGCGGAAGCAGCACGTTGGACGTCAGGCCGTCGATGAGTTGGTAGAACGTCGCATGGGCGAATGGTCGGAACATCGCGAGCGGAAACCAGCCGGACCACAGATTAAACGACAGCACGGTCGCCAGGCCCAACGCCCAGCAGGCTAGTGCGCATACGAAGCTGGTGCGTGGGCGCGACCAACGCAGCGAATTGCGCAAGGGCGCGACCGATAGTTCGAGGAATGAGATAGCGGAACCAAGCGCCGCGACCGCGAGCAGCGCGAAGAAAGCCACGCCGGCGATCGTGCCGAACGGCATGCGGGCGAAGGCGACCGGCAGCGTCGTGAACATCAGGCCGGGTCCGCTCGCGGGATCGAGCCCTTCCGCGAATACGAGCGGGAAGATGGCAAGTCCCGCCATGAACGAGATCGCCGTATCGATGACGACCGTCAATACGGCGACCTCGCGGAGATTGGTGTCGGCGCCCGCATAGGCCGCGTAGGTCAGCATGATGCAGAAGCCCACGCCGATCGAAAAGAATCCGAGCCCCAGCGCCTCGATCGCGACGTGCGGACCGATCCGCGCCGGATCGAATGCGAACATGAAGCGCAGCGCGCCCGCGATGTCGCCGGCGAGCGCGGCGAAGATCGCGAGCGCGGCGATCAGCACCACCAAGAGCGGCATCAGGAATTTCGCCGCTTTCTCGATGCCGGTCGCAACACCGCGCGCCACGACGGCGCAGGTGGTTGCCATGAAGATGGAATGATAGAGCGTGAGCTTGAGCGGGGAGGCGAGGAGTTCGTCGAAGCGTGTTTGCGTGGCCTGGACATTCCCCGGCGGGAGGCCGCTCCATAGCGTATCGACCAGATAGGCGATCGCCCATCCGCCGACGACCGAATAGAAGCTCAGGATCAGGAAGCCCGCCGCCACCCCGACCGCGCCGAAAAATCCCCATCCGCGCGACGCGTCCGACTGGGATGCCACGTTCCAGAGACTGCGGATGGCGTCGGAGCGCCCGCGGCGGCCGAGCGCGAGCTCGGCCAGCATGAGCGGGAAGACGATGAGCCCCGCGCCCACGAGATAGAAGAACACGAACGCGCTACCGCCGTTCGCGCCGACCTCGTAGGGAAATTTCCAGATGCTGCCGAGCCCGATCGCCGAGGCGATATTCGCGCAGACGAAGCCAATCCGCCCCGACCACCGCTCGCGCCTGGGCCCTGCTTGCTCGGCCATGACCGTTACGCGCGACGCTTGCGCTCCGCGGGCGTGTTCAGTGCGACATCAGCACGGGCACCGTCATGGATGAGAGGATGCCGCGCGTCGCGCCGCCCAGGACGAATTCCCGCCAGCGCGAATGACCGTAGCCGCCCATGACGATGAAGTCGGTGCCGGCGTCGGCGGCGTGCGAGAGAATGGTGTTGGGCACGTCGATATCGGCCGCCACCAGTTCGGAGAGTTCGACCTTGAGGCCGTGGCGGGCAAGGTGCTGGGCGAAATCGGCTCCCGGCAATTCCTTGGCCGATCCGTGGCCCCTCGCCACGACTACGACCTCGACGGCCTTCGCCCGCGCCAGCAATGGCATGGCGTCGGCGGTGGCGCGCGCGGCGTTGCGGCTGCCGTCCCAGCACACCATGACGCGGTCGAGCTTGCAGGCGTCCTTCTGAATGTAGGGCACGATCACCACCGGGCGGCCGGACTGGAACAGCGCCGCCTCGATGATCATGTCGCGGCCCGGCGGCGAATCGGGCTCGGCCTGGGCGACGACCGCGAGATCGTAGCGGCGGGTCATGCGCCCGAACATGTCGACGCCGTCGACCAGGCTTGCGGTGATCAGGCGCTTTTCAAAGGATATGCCCGCAAGGCGCGCGCTCTGCTCGAAGTTGGCGATCGCCGCGTTGGCCGCTTTTTCATTCTCGGTGCGCTGCGCCTGGATCAGGTTGACGGCGACGCTGCCGAACACGCTGCCCGGGACGACGACCTCGTAGCAGAAGCCGATACCCGCGACATGCGCCCCGACCGTGCGGCCCAACGACACTGCGTAGTCCGCGGCGACGTCACGCTGGGCGCCGACCGTGAGATTGACGACGATATCCTTGATCATGATGGATCCCATCTGTAGCGAGCCGGGCAATTCTTGCTGAAAACTAGCGATAACGTGCAACAGCCTGTTGATCTGGGTCAACCTTCAGACAGGGCGACCAAACAGCGCGATGGCGACGATCGGGATTACGAAGCCGAGTGTCACGGCTGCGATCGGCAGAACTTCCGGCGGGGAAGTTACGCTCAGCGGTCCTGGATCGACGTGAGATAGTCGAGGATCGCGCCGACCTCGTCGGCTTCAAACCTGAATTCCGGCATGTCCGGATGACCGGTGAACAGCCCCTCCGCAAGCGATTCCGCCAGACCTTCGATGGGATACTTTTTCGACAGCGTGCGAAATGGCGGAGCTTCTGCGTGGGAGCTGGTTCCGGTGCGGCCGATGGCGTGGCAGCGCGCGCAATTCTTGCTGAGAAGCGCTTCGCCGCGCGCCCGAAACGCGGCGGCGTCCTGGGCGTTCGGCCGGCCCGCAGATGCCAGCAGCGCGGCGATCGCGATTGCTGCAATCGTGCAGATGAGGAGAGGGCGCATCGTTTCGCTCACCGCGGCGTCGCCCGAGGGGCGATCATATCGTGGATCTTGTCGAGCAATGTATTTCCCAACAGTGGCTTTTCGACGATAGGCACGCCGGCACCGCTGGCGCGGGCCACCAGCGCCTTGGGCGGGTCGCTGCTGATAAGGATGATGGGTGCGGAAAAGTGCAGATCGCGCAATTTCACCACGAGGTCGATGCCGTTCATCCGCGGAATATTCTGATCGATGACCAGGCAATGGAAGTGGGAGAGGTCGCCGGCGTGCAACAGGTCGGCGGCGCTCTCATAGATCCCGACCGTAAAGCCTTCGAGCTCCAACGAAAACTTGAGCGAGTTGAGAACCGCTGGATCGTTGTCCACGATTCCCACCACTCCGGTGTGCGTGCGCGAATCGCGATCCGTTTCCATGCTGGCTCGCGCCTCTGGTGCGGCAGCAAGCATTCAATCGCACGGCCATCTTTGCTGCCTTGATCTAGCGCAAGCTGCGAGCTCGACCGGCGGACCGGCTATTTTGTCGGAGATTGTTCGGCCGGCGAGGAACTCGCACTGTCGAGCACGCCAGCCAACAGCGCCATGCGGACGAGCTCCGACAAGCTCGAAGCGTTCATCTTGGTCATCAGGTTGGCGCGATAGATTTCGACCGTTCGCGGGCTGATCTGGAGATCGTAGGCGATCGACTTGTTGGGTTGCCCGCTGACGAGACCTTCCAGCACCTGACGTTCGCGGTTTGAGAGCGAGGCGAGCTTCTCGTTGATCGCCGCCAGTTCGGCGCCACGCCTGCTGTTGCCCTCCTCGGCGGCGAGCGCGGCGCGCACCGCGCCCAGCAGCAATTCGTCGGAGAACGGCTTTTCGAGAAAATCCGCCGCACCGAGCTTCATCGCTTCCACCGCCAGCGGGACGTCGCCATGCCCCGTGATCACGATGACCGGCGTCGTCACGTTGCGTTCACGCAGGCGACGCAACAGCTCGATGCCGCCGATCTCGGGCATGCGGACGTCCGTTACGATGCAGGCTGGCCCCTGCGGCGGAAGGCCCTGCAGAAAGGCGACGGCATTCTCATAAGTCGCGACGCTGAGCTCGGCCGAGCGCAGCAGGAACGCAAGCGAATCGCGCACCGCTTCGTCATCGTCGATCACATGGACAACGGGCTTAGTCGGCGTCGCCGATGTCATTCTTGTTCACCTTGCGAAGCGTAATCCGAAAAATCGTGCCGCCATCGGGATTGGGTTCCGTCCAGATCTGTCCCCCATGCGCCTCGATGATGGTGCGTGAGATCGACAGTCCCACGCCCATGCCGTTGCGCTTGCTGGTGACGAACGGCTGGAACAGATGCGCCGCCACCTCCGGCGTGATTCCCGAGCCGGTATCGGCGACCGCGATCGTGACCATATCGTTTTCGGTCGAGGCTGTCGAAACGGTGAGCTCCCGCTTGTGCGCGCCATCCATCGCCTCGATCGAATTGCGGATCAGGTTGAGCAGCACCTGCTGCACCTGCACCTTGTCGGCGAGAACGAGATCGGCGGTCGGGTCGAACTGGAAGCGGACGCGAACCCCCTGGTCCTTGACGCCGACGAGGGCAAGCGCGCTTGCTTCCTCGACCAGCTTCCTGACGTTCTCGACCCGGTGTTCGCTTTCGCCGCGGGCGACGAAATCGCGCAGCCGGCGGATAATCTGCCCGGCCCGCAGCGCCTGGTCGGCGGCCTTGTCGATGGCGTCGCGCATCATCACCGAGCGCTCGTCCGAATTTCCTTCCAGCAGCCGGCGCGAGCCCTTCATGTAATTGGCGATCGCCGACAGCGGCTGATTGAGCTCGTGCGCCAGGGTCGAGGCCATCTCGCCCATCGCAGTCAAACGCGAAATGTGCACCAGCTCCGACTGCAATTCCTGCAGGCGGGCTTCGGTCTTCTGCCGCTCGGTCAGGTCGCGGATGAAGCCGGTGAAGAAGCGTCGCGCGCCGGATTTCATCTCGCCGACCGCGAGTTCCATCGGGAACGTCGAGCCGTCCTTGCGCTCGCCAACGACGACGCGGCCGATGCCGATGATCCGCCGATCGCCGGTGCGCAGATAGCGCTCGAGGTAGCCATCGTGATTCTCGCGATAAGGCGAGGGCATCATCATCATGATGTTCTTGCCCAGCGCCTCGCTCGCAGCATAGCCGAACAGCCGCTCCGCCGCGGAACTGAAGAGCTGGATGATGCCGCGCTCGTCGATGACGATCATGGCGTCCGGCACGGTGGCGAGAATGGATTCGAGGTGCGCCTCGCGCGCGGCCGATTGCAGGCGAGTCGTCCGATGCCGTTCGCCGAACCACGCGATCCCCACGCCCAGCAGCGCAAATATCGTCGCCCGCGTCACCTCGGCGGTAAAAAAGGGCGTCTGCGGGTCGATCAAATTGCGGAATTCTCCGGTGACGTAGAGATGCAAGACCAGGCTCGTTGCGGTCGCCAGCAGGCCCGGTCCGAGCCCTCCCAAGACACCGGCGATGACGACGGGCGGGACGAGAAACAGGTAGAGCGACTGGCCGGCGAGCGTGGGTGCCAGCAGCCACCGCACGATGAAGGCGACCGCGACCAGCGACAAGGACACGAGGTAGATCGTTCCGTTGTGCCGCAGGGCAAGTGACAGGCCGCCATGGGCCTGCGCGGCTGGGTCGGCTGGCTGCAAGACCAGATTCGTCATCGTTTCCTAGCCCGTATTTGGCCATCCGGTTGCCCGGCCGGAAGCGGAGCGGCCTCCGGGATTTCCCCTAGGGTCAATATCTGAATTTTCTGTCCTCGCACCACGCGTTACCGATGCCGATAGCTTAACAGAGGAATTGAGCCATGTTGACAGCGACAGCGGTGCGCAGCGGTTTTGCCCGGCAGCCGGCCCCGATGGTTCGCCGGTCTCCTGCACCGCTCGGCCAATCGCTCTTCGGATCGCACGAATTGATCGGCGTCGCCATGCCGTTCGGGCGGAATGTGGAAATTTACGGCGAGAACGAGCCGGCCGAGTACCTCTACAAGGTGATCAGCGGGTCGGTCCGCACCTACAAGATCTTGAACGACGGCCGCCGTCAGATCGGCGCATTCTACCTTCCGGGTGATATTTTCGGCCTCGAGATGGGGGAGGAACACTCTTTCTCCGCCGAGGCGATCGTCGATTCGAACATCCTCTTTATTAAGCGTAGCGCCGTGGTTTCGCTCGCCGCCCGCAGCAACGACGTGGCCCACCACTTGTGGACCTTGACCGGCGAGGAACTAAAGCGCGTGCAGCATCACATCATGCTGCTCGTGAAGACCGCGCAGGAGCGCGTCGCGAGCTTCCTTCTTGAAATGGCGGCGCGCATGTCCTGCGAGAGGGCATTTGAACTGCCGATGTCGCGTCAGGACATCGCGGATTATCTCGGGCTTACGATCGAGACGGTATCGCGCACACTCACGCTGCTCGAGAACGCAGCCGCGATCGAGCTGCCAACCTCCCGTCAGGTGGTGTTGCGCAATCGCGCCGCTTTGGGACGTCTCGACGGCTGATGACGATGCGCGCGTTCCTCCGAAATCTTCCGCGATGGTGCCGCGTGTGGAGTTTCGTGCCCGTGCGTTCCGGCGCGGAGTTAATTCGTTGCGGGACAGGCAGTCATGGCGCGCGCGATGCCGTTGCGCCGGCGACCGAGCCGCGCGCGCTGGCCGGCAAGTGGCCCGACACCGGCGGGTCGATGGCGCGGCTGATCGCGTCCGACTGGAGGCCAAGTACGATGAGGCCGACGACGCCGCCGACACAACGCAGAACTGGGGGCAGGTGATCAGTCATGCGACACGCAATTGCAATTCGACCGACCGGGGCCACGTTCGGCTCCGCTATCGGTAAAGCATGGCCGGCACTCGCGCTGGCGATGGTCCTGCTCTGTCCAGCGCCGCCGGCGCTCGCGCAGCAATCACCAGGCGCGCAGCGCGGCCTGACGTTCGTCCGCTTGCATTGTGCGCAGTGTCATTCGATCGATGCGGTGAGCGAGAGTTCGCTCACCATCGCGCCGCCATTTCGCACGCTGCATACCAAGTTCCCGATCGATTCGCTGCGGCCGCGGCTCGCCGAAGGCATCTCCGCCACCCACCCCACAATGCCGCAGTTCCGGCTTGACGCGGATCAGATCAACGACGTCCTCGAATATCTCAAGACATTGCAACGCTGATCTCGTCTCAGCTCCGCTTAGTCTCGACGATCCGACATCGACGAGCAAATACGAGTTTGATTTGCGTCAAAGCCAACATTGCCGCGCCGCAGCATGGTGGGGTTGGCGTAGCTGACACGATACGCGGGCCATCTGTGAGGCGAGGGACATGGCGCAAGCGACCGTCACACGAAAATGCATGACCATCGGCGAGGGCGGCACCGCCATCGTGTTCGCGGCACTCGCGATCTTCACGCTGACGATCGCGGCGAACGCGTACACGGCGGAATACGCCTTCCACGCCTATCTGTCCGCTGCCGCGAGCGTGGCCGTCGTCTTCGTCATCGTCAACCGCTACTACGAGCGGCCGGCCGAACTGCCGCCGCTCGCGATCGACGGCAAGCCCAACTACAACTTCGGGCCGGTCAAGTTCGCCACCGTCGCCGCGATGTTCTGGGGCATTGCCGGGTTCACGGTCGGGCTGTGGGCCGCGCTGGAACTGGCGTTTCCAGTGCTCAATTTCGACCTGCCGTGGTTCTCATTCGGCCGGATCAGGCCGCTGCATACATCGGCGGTGATTTTCGCGTTCGGCGGCAACGTGTTGCTCGCCACTTCGTTCTATGTCGTGCAGCGCACATGCCGCGCGCGGCTCGCGGGCGACATCGCGCCGTGGTTCGTCGTGCTCGGCTACAATTTCTTCATCGTGATCGCCGGCACCGGCTATCTGCTCGGCATCACGCAGTCGAAGGAATATGCCGAGCCCGAATGGTACGCCGATCTCTGGCTCACCGTGGTGTGGGTGACGTATTTCCTGGTCTTCCTCGGCACCATCATGCGGCGCAGCGAGCCGCACATCTATGTCGCCAACTGGTTCTATCTGGCGTTCATCGTCACCATCGCGGTGCTGCACCTCGGCAACAACGCCGCGATTCCGGTGTCGGTGTACTCGCCGAAATCCTACATCGTCTGGTCGGGCGTGCAGGATGCCATGGTGCAGTGGTGGTACGGCCATAACGCGGTCGGCTTCTTCCTGACCGCGGGCTTCCTCGCCATCATGTACTACTTCATCCCGAAGCGGGCGGACCGGCCGATCTACAGCTACCGGCTCTCCATCATCCATTTCTGGGCGCTGATCTTCCTCTACATCTGGGCCGGCCCGCATCATCTGCACTACACCGCGCTGCCCGACTGGGCGCAGACGCTCGGCATGACGTTCTCGATCATGCTGTGGATGCCGTCCTGGGGCGGCATGATCAACGGCATCATGACGCTGTCGGGCGCCTGGGACAAACTGCGCACCGATCCGGTGCTGCGCATGATGGTGGTGTCGGTCGCGTTCTACGGCATGGCGACCTTCGAGGGGCCGCTGATGTCGATCAAGGCGGTGAACTCGCTCAGCCACTACACCGACTGGACCATCGGCCACGTGCATTCCGGCGCGCTCGGCTGGGTCGGCTATGTGTCGTTCGGCGCGATCTATTGCCTCGTGCCGTGGCTGTGGAACCGCGAGCGGCTGCACTCGCTCAAGCTGGTCAACTGGCACTTCTGGATCTCGACCATCGGCATCGTGCTCTACATCTCGGCGATGTGGGTGTCGGGCATCCTGCAGGGCCTGATGTGGCGCGCCTACACCAAGCTCGGGTTCTTGGAATACTCGTTCATCGAGACGGTCGAGGCCATGCACCCCTTCTACATCATCCGCGCGCTCGGCGGCGCGCTCTTCCTCGCCGGTGCGCTGATCATGGTGTGGAACCTGTGGCGCACCGTCTATCCGCGGGAAGCGATTGCTCCCCTGAGCCGGCCGGCGCTGGCACCGGCAGAGTAGGGAGGGCGAGATGTCGCTTTGGCAGAAGCACCAGATCTTCGAGAAGAACTCGATCCTGCTCGTCCTCGGCGTGCTGGTCGTGATCGCGATCGGTGGCCTGGTCGAGATCACGCCGCTGTTCTATCTCAAGAACACGATCGAGAAAGTCGACAGCGTGCGGCCATACTCGCCGCTTGAGCTTGCCGGCCGCAACATCTACGTGCGCGAGGGCTGCTACAATTGCCACTCGCAGATGATCCGCCCGCTGCGCGACGAGGTCGAGCGCTACGGCCATTATTCGCTGGCGGCCGAGAGCATGTACGACCGGCCGTTTCAGTGGGGATCGAAGCGTACCGGTCCCGATCTCGCGCGGGTCGGCGGCAAGTATTCCGACGACTGGCACCGCGACCATCTCAACTCGCCGAAGTCGGTGGTGCCAGGAACCGTGATGCCGGCCTATCCGTGGCTCTCCAAGACCGAGCTCGACATAGCGCATATCGACGATGATTTGCGAGTGCAGGCGACGCTCGGCGTGCCCTACACGGCGGAGATGATCGCCAATGCGCAGGCCGACGCGCGGACGCAGGCGCTCACCGACGCGCCCGACGCCGCCGACCTCCTCAAGCGCTATCCGAAGGCGCAGGCCCGCGATTTCGACGGCAATCCCGGGCGTGTCAGCGAAGCCGACGCGCTGATCGCCTACCTGCAGGTGCTCGGCACTCTCGTCGATTTCAAGCTCTACAACGACAAGGCGAACATTCGCTGAGCAATGGCATCGGGAGATCGCAATGAATTCGACCTATCGCATGCTCGCCGAGTTCGCCCAGACCTGGGGGCTCGCCTACTTCGTCGCGGTGTTTCTCGTCGTGCTCGTCTACGCGCTCTGGCCGTCGCGTCAGCGCCAGTTCGACGAGGCCGCCCGCATTCCGCTGCGTGAGGACTGAAATGGCCGACCATCAAGGACAGGACGTCGACGCGGTCACCGGCACCGCCACCACCGGCCACGTCTGGGACGGCATCCGCGAGCTGAACACGCCGCTGCCGCGCTGGTGGCTGTGGCTGTTCTACGCCACCATCATCTGGGCGATCGGCTATTGGATCATGTATCCGGCCTGGCCGCTCATCTCCTCCTATACGAACGGAGTCTTCGACTGGCATTCGCGCGAGGCGGTGGTCTCCGATCTCGATGCGCTGAAGGCGCAACGCGGGCCGATGGTCGGCCGGCTGGCGTCGGCGTCGTTGCAGGAGATCGTCGCCGACCCGCAGCTCCTGGCCTTCGCGCGGGCGCAGGGCCGGCCGGCCTTCGCCGAGAACTGCGCGCCCTGCCACGGCCAGGGCGCCGGCGGCGCCAAGGGCTATCCGAACCTCAATGACGACGAGTGGATCTGGGGCGGCAAGCTCGACGACATCGCGCAGACCATCCGCCATGGCGTGCGCTCCGCCGACGCGCAGACCCGGATGGGGCCGGTGATGCCGGCGTTCGGGCGCGACGGCATCCTCAAGCGCGCCGACATCGAGAATGTCGCCGAATATGCCCGCACGCTCGCCGGCCTGCCAGCCGATCCGAAGGCCGACCTCGCGGCCGGCAAGAAGACCTTCGCCGACACCTGCGCGGTGTGTCATGGCGCGGACGGCAAAGGCAAACGCGACGTCGGCGCGCCGAACCTGACCGACGCGGTCTGGCTCTACGGCCAGGACAAGGCCGCGATCGTCGAGGGCCTTTGGAACGGGCGCGGCGGCGTGATGCCGGCCTGGGCCGGGCGGCTCGACGACGCCACCATCAAGGCGCTCGCGGTCTACGTCTACACGCTCGGCGGCGGTGAGAAGTAAGCCATGTGCCCGGGTTGCGCCATCGCGGTTGATCTGCACGACGTGAGCACGACGCAGCCTGCGCTTCTGAACCTCGTCAGCGAGGCGGCAAAGACCGCCGCCGGCTCGCCGCCGCCCGCCACGCCAAGCCCGCCCGAGCCCGAGGAGGAGGGGCCGCTCTATATCGCGCGCCGCAAGATCTATCCGCAGCGCGTTCAAGGCACCTACCGCACGATCAAATGGATCGTGCTGTTCTTGACGCTCGGCGTGTACTACGGGCTCCCGTTCGTGCGCTGGGATCGCGGACCGGGCGCCCCGGACCAGGCCGTCCTGATCGATTTTCCGAACCGGCGGTTCTATTTCTTCTTCATCGAACTCTGGCCGCAGGAGATCTACTACTTCACCGGCCTGCTCATCGTCGCGGCGATGGCGCTGTTCCTGATGAACGCGGTCGCCGGCCGGGTCTGGTGCGGCTATCTCTGCCCGCAGACGGTGTGGACCGATCTGTTCCAGACCATCGAACGCTGGACCGAAGGCGACCGGCGCGAGCACCTGCAGCGCGATCAGCAGCCGTGGACCGCCGAGCGCGTGGCGCGCACATCGCTCAAGCATTTTCTCTGGCTGATGGTCGCCTGGTGGACGGGCGGCGCCTGGGTGCTTTACTTCGCCGACGCTCCGACCTTGGTGAAGGAACTCGCGACCTTCGAGGCGCCGTTCATCGCCTATCTGTGGATCGGCATCCTCACCGTCACGACCTATACGTTCGCCGGCCTGATGCGCGAACAGGTCTGTCTCTATATGTGCCCGTGGCCGCGCATCCAGGCCGCGCTCACCGACGAATACGCGCTCAACGTCACCTACCGCTACGACCGCGGCGAGCCGCGCGGTTCGGTCAAGCGCAACGCGGCGCTGCTGGCGCAGGGCAAGGCCGCGGGCGACTGCATCGACTGCTATCAGTGCGTCTATGTCTGCCCGACCGGCGTCGACATCCGCAACGGGCCCGATCTCGGCTGCATCCAGTGCGGGCTGTGCATCGACGCCTGCGACACCGTGATGGCGAAGATCGGCCGCCCGCCGCGACTGATCGCCTACGACACCGACATGAACATCAAGCTGCGCCAGAGCGGGCAGCCGCCCGTGGTCAAGATCGTGCGCGGGCGCACGATCCTCTACGCGGCGATCATCGCGCTGGCCGGTGGCATCATGCTGTACTCGCTGGCGACGCGAAAAAGCGAAGCGCTCAGCGTCATTCATGACCGCAACCCGATGTATGTGCGGCTCTCGGACGGCGAACTGCGCAACGGCTTCACCATCCGGATTCTCAACAAGTCGCTTGAGACGCGGGGCTTCGCCCTCACGGTCGATGGGCTGACCGACCTCGACCTCAAGGTGGTCGGCGACACGGTGACGACCGGCCGTACCGTCATCATCGCGGTCGGCCCCGACCAGACCTACGAATTGCGGGCGCTGGTGAGCAGCTACACGCCGCTGCCGCCCAACGCCTCGGTGCCACTGACCTTCCGCATCACCGACGTGAAGACCGGCCGGCACGCGACCGTGGTCGATCATTTCCGCGGGCCGTGAGGTAGACATGATGGCGACTGACCAAGCGGCGGCGAACGGGCGGCGGTCCGAGAAGGCGGCGAGGGAGGTGACAGGGCGGATGGTGCTCGTCTGCCTGGTTGCGTTCTTCGCGGTAGTGGCCGGCGTCAACGCCGTCATGATCAGGTTCGCGGTCTCGACCTTCGGCGGCGTCGAGACCGAAAGCTCCTATCAGGCCGGCCTCGCATTCGCGCGGGAGACTGCTGCCGTTGCGGAGCAGGACGCGCGGCATTGGCAGGTGCGCGCCAAGGTCTCGGAGGCGCCCGATGCTACGCTCATCGAACTGATCGCGCACGATTCGAACGATCGGCCGCTCACCGGCCTCGATGCCAGCGCGCGGCTCGTTCACTTGACCGACAAACGAGCAGACCGGGTCCTGCCGCTCGACGAAACCGCGCCCGGGCTGTTTCGCGGACACGGCGAGCCGGCGCTCGGTCAGTGGGCGCTGGTCATCGAGCTGTCGCGCGACGGCACCGCCGTCTTCCGCTCGCGCAACCGCATCTTCCTGAAGTGAGATGTCGCCATGTCCGAGACTCTCGATCTCTCGATTTTCGTGCGGCATGACAAGGGCGGGCTCGCGCACATGGACCTCGCCGTCGAGGGCGTCAATTGTGCCGGCTGCATGCGCAAGATCGAGACCGGACTGAAGCAGGTGCCGGGGATCGTCGATGCGCGGCTCAACTTTACCAACCGCCGCCTGACCGTCGACTGGCGCGAGAATGAGTTGCAGGCCGGCGAGGTGATCGGCGCGCTGGCGCGGATCGGCTTCCGCGCGCACCCGTTCGAGGTCGAGCGCAGCGAGACCGACGAGGCAAAGTACGCGCGCTGGCTGATGCGGTGCCTCGCGGTCGCGGGCTTCGCGGCGATGAACATCATGCTGCTGTCGGTTTCGGTGTGGTCGGGCGGCTCGGCCGACATGACGCAGGAGACGCGCGACTTCTTCCACTGGCTCTCGGCGCTCATTGCATTGCCGGCCGCCGCTTATGCCGGCCAGCCGTTCTTCCAGAGCGCACTGCGTGCTCTCCGCACGCGGCAGCTCAACATGGACGTGCCGATCTCGCTCGGCGTTGTCCTCGCGCTCGGTATGTCGGTGGTGGAGACCGCGCATCACGCTCAGCATGCCTATTTCGATTCCGCCGTGATGCTGCTGTTCTTCCTGCTGTGCGGCCGTTATGTGGATCACGCGGTGCGGCGCAAGACGCGCGCCGCCGCCGGCAATCTGGCCGCCCTCAAGGCGGAGACTGCGCACCGCTTCAGTGCCCGTGGCGAAGTCATCAGGGTGCCGGTCGCGGCGCTCAAGCCGGGCGACCGCCTGCTGGTGCGGCCGGGCGAACGGGTGCCGGCCGACGGTGTCGTGATCTCCGGCACCTCCGAGATCGACGAGAGCCTGATCACCGGCGAGACCATGCACAAGAAGCTCGCGCCCGGCATGCCGATCTATGCCGGCAGCTTGAATTACTCCGGCGCGCTGACGATGCGCGTTACCGCCGCCGGCGCGGGCAGCCTGATCGACGAGGTCGAACGGCTGCTTGAAAAAGCAGCGGCGAGCAAGTCGCGCTATCTGCGGCTTGCCGACCGCGCCGCCCGCCTCTACGCGCCGATGGTGCACGCGACTGCGGCGCTCACCGCCATCGGATGGCTCGTCGCCGGCGCGTCGCTGCATGACGCGATCATCACGGCGATCGCCGTGCTGATCATCACCTGCCCTTGCGCGCTGGCGCTCGCGATCCCGGCCGTACAGGTGGTGGCGTCGGGCGCGATGTTCCGTTCCGGCATTATCCTCAATGCTGGCGACGCCATCGAGCGGCTGGCAGAGGCGGATGTGGTCGTGTTCGACAAGACCGGCACGCTGACGCTGCCGGAGCCGCGCGTCGCCAATGTCGATGCGATTCCCGCCGACCTGCTGGAGCGGGCGGCGCGGCTTGCGCTGTCGAGCCGGCATCCGCTGGCGCGGGCCGTCGCGCACGAGGCGCGCGAGCGCACACCCTACGACGGCGCGGTCGAGGAGCCGGGGCAGGGCGTGCGCGCCCTGATCGACGGCAGCGAGGCTCGGCTCGGCAGCGCGGCGTTCTGCGGCCTCGCCGGCGCTCCTGTGACGGACGAGCCGTCCACCTCGGTGATCGCCTTCTGCCACGCCGGGCGATCGGCCGTGCTGCTGATCCGCCAGCAGTTGCGCCCGGATGCGGTCGCGGTGGTGATGGCGCTGCGGCACCGCGGGCTCAGCGTCATGATCCTGTCGGGGGATCGCAAGGAGGCAGTCGCTCCGATTGCTGCGGCGCTCGGCATCGCAAACTGGTCCGCCGCGCTCACGCCGGTGCAGAAAATCGCCGTGATCGACGATCTGAAGGCCGGGGGCTGCCACGTCCTGATGGTCGGCGACGGCCTCAACGATGCGCCCGCGCTCGCCGCCGCCCACGTTTCGCTCTCGCCGATCGATGCGGCGCACATCGCGCAGGCGCAGGCCGACGCCGTCTTCCTCGGCGAGCGGCTCGGGCCGGTGCTCGACGCGATCCTGATCGCGGCCCGTGCGCGGCGGCTGATGTGGCAGAACCTGTGGCTGGCGGTGATCTACAATACGATCGCGGTCCCGATCGCGATCCTGGGCTACGTCACGCCGCTGATCGCGGCGCTCGCCATGTCGGGTTCGTCGATCCTGGTCACGCTGAATGCTTTGCGCGCACGCCGCGGTGGCTCGCGCACCGACGCGATGCGCTCGGCTGACGCATTTCCCGCCGATGCGGCTCACGCCGGGGAAAAGCTTACCCGGATGGCGCCGACATGAATGTGCTGGTCTATCTCGTTCCGATGGCGCTGGCGCTCGGCCTCACGGGCGTCGTGGCGTTCCTCTGGTCGCTGCGCAGCGGCCAGTACGACGATGTCGAGGGCGCAGCATTGCGCATCCTCGACGACGACGATGTCGCCACGGGCGCGTGAGTTCACACGCGCGTCCCGCCGTCACTGCATGAACCAGCCGTGGCTGACGACGATCGACTGGCCGGTGAGTGCGTTCGAATTGAACGAGGCGAGGAAGAGCGCGGTCTCGGCCACGTCCTCGACGGTCGTGAACTCGCCGTCGACCGTCTCTTTCAGCATGACGTTCTTGATCACTTCCTGCTCGGTGATGCCGAGTTCCTTGGCCTGCTCGGGGATTTGCTTCTCGACCAGTGGCGTGCGCACGAAGCCCGGACAGATCACGTTCGCGCGCACGCCGTATTCGGCGCCCTCCTTGGCGACCACCTTGGCGAGCCCGATCAGGCCGTGCTTGGCGGTGACGTAGGGCGCCTTGAGCTTCGAGGCTTCCTTCGAGTGCACCGAACCCATGTAGATCACGCTGCCGCTCTTCTGCTTGTACATCTGACGTAGTGCGGCCCGCGTCGTCAGGAACGCGCCGTCGAGATGGATCGCCAGCAGCAGTTTCCACTTGGCGAATTCGAAATCGACGATCGGCGCGACGATCTGGATGCCGGCGTTGCTGACGAGAATGTCGAGCGCGCCGAAGGTCTCGACCACCTTGGCGGTGCCGGCATCGACCTGCTGCTCATTGGTGACGTCCATGACGACGCCGATGGCGCGCTTGCCGGACGGGTCGAGCTCCAGCGCGGTGGCGTCGGCGGCCTTCTGGTTGATGTCCGCGATGGCGATCTTGGCGCCTTCGCGCGCATAGACGGTGGCGATCTCTTTGCCGATACCGCTCGCCGCGCCGGTGACGATCGCGACCTTGTCCTTCAAACGCATCGTAGCCTCCATTTCGAGATGAGCGCGCCCCGCTCTTATTTCAGATAGTCGTGAACAACCTTGCCAAGGCCGAGCGTGAGATCGGCAACAATGTGCGTGCCGGAAACGATCTCGAGCACCGGCAGTTCGGCGAGCGGCGCGAGCGCGTGCGAGACGAGCGTCAGCGCCGCGGGGCCGGTCCAGGCGCCTTTCAGGTCGACATCGAGCAGCGGATATTCCACCAGCTCGCAGATGCGCGCCGTGCCGTCGACATGCGGCATGATCTTGAGCAGGAAATTGGGGGCGAGCAGCGAGGCCTTGACGGCGGCGAGGTCGGCCGACTTGTGCTTGTAGCCCATGGTGCCGGTGGCGATGCGCACCGGCCCGTAGTCGAGCGTGCCGACCAGTGTGTCGATCTCCGCGCGCAGCGTGGGTTTGGCGAGCTTCTTGGGGAAGCCCCAGAGCTCGCGGCCGCCGGCGATCGGCGGATGGTCGTCGAGAAACATGCAGTGGCTGTAGCCGCCCTTGCGGCCGTTGAGCGAGACAGGGATCACCTGACCGCTCTCGGTGTAATCGCCGAAGCCGGTCGAATCCGGCATGCGGATGAATTCGAACTTCACCAGGGGCTCGTCGACCTGCAACGGCTCCGGCACCAGCTCGCGCAGCTTGGCCGGATCGGTGCGGTAGGTGATGACCAGGAACTCGCGGTTGTAGAACCGGTAGGGCCCGATCGGGTAGGCCGGGCTGGTGAGCGGCATGGCGAACGCGCGACGCTTGACCTCAGCTTCGTTCATGACTGGCCTCTTGGTCCTGTTCGTGCCGCCGGTGCGGCGTTAGTCACGGTCCCGCTCTTCCCTGCATACGTCGAAGGTGCGGACGCCGTCCATCCGGTCGGGCAACTGCATGACGTTGGGATCCTGGAGGCTGCGGATCGCGTGGTCGTAGCCGCTCTTCCAGTGTTCTTCCATCGTCCGGCGGGAGAATTCGAAATCCTTGGAGACCCCTTCGTAGCTTTGCGCGCGATAGATCAGGTGGACGATGTTGCAGACCTTTTCATCGGTCTCCTGCTCCAGCAACTGAACGTCGGGATCGGTCCGTAGTTCCTCGGGCAGCCGCTTGATGACGTTCGCGAGCGCGATGCGCATCTTCTGCATGCTCTTATACTGATCGGTCGCGGCGCGGGTACGGCTCGAATAGACGATCTCCTTGTGGCGCACTTCCGCCGACGCCATGTCGCGCGGGAGGTCGCCGCGCGCGCTCCAGAGATCGACCTGAAAGGCGATGGTGTCCTGGCGCGGCCGGCTGTCGAGCACCCATTGCAGCGGCGTGTTGGAGACGAGCCCGCCGTCCCAGTAGTACTCGCCATCGATCTCCGTCGCCGGGAAACCCGGCGGCAGCGAGCCGCTCGCCAGGATGTGCTTCGGGACGATGTGATGGGTCTCGGTGTCGAAGTAGGCGAAGTTGCCGGTGCGGATGTTGACCGCGCCCACGCTGAACCGCATCAGCTTGGCATTGATGCGGTCGAAATCCACCAGACGGTTGAGCGTGTCCAGCAAGGGCGCGTTATCGTAGTAGCTGACAGTTTCGGTCGCCGCGGGACCCCATAGCGCGGCCGGCGGCAGGCGCGGCGCGAAGAAATGCGGCGCGCCGAAAAACAGGATGTTCATCGCGCGTGCCTGGTTGACGAACCGGCGGGTGGCCTCGTCCGGGATTTCGATCGCTTTGAAATAAGGAATGCCCAAGGGCGATTTGCTCACGGTCTCCCAGAATTCGCGCAATCGCTCGACGCGCTTCTCGGGCGGATTGCCGGCAATGAGCGCCGAGTTGATGGCTCCGATGGAGATGCCCGCCACCCAGTCCGGATGGAGGTCGGCCTCGGTGAGCGCCTGATAGACGCCGGCCTGATAGGCGCCGAGCGCACCGCCGCCCTGCAACAACAGAACGACGCGCTCGAACGGCGTGCGCTTTTGGGTTTGTGCCTGTGGAGGACTGGTCTGGTCCGGGGCAGCGTCGAGCACGACGGGATGCTCCTTGTCTATGGTCGGTCGCCGGGTGCCGGCAGCATCGCAGCACCATCCTCCGATTGCGCCGCCAAATCAACGCGGGCGAGCAAAGCAATGCCGTTTTAAAGAATGCAAATCAAATGCCGCGATTTGCACCGATGACGAGAACGCTGCTCACGATTAAGTCATTCGGCTGTCATATCGCTCTGGGAGCTGCGGGTACGTACGGTCGGCGGCCGATCATCAGCGCGCCGCGCGATCGACGATCACTGCAACCGGTCCACCGCCGTCCGGACCCTGGTGTTCGGCGCCGCCCGACACATAGATTTCGCCGTGGCCCACGAGGCCTGCGAGCGCGCCGCAGACGAAGGCGCGCGCATGGCGGGTGGCGGCGATGTCGGAATCGTCGAGCATGGCGTGGCGATAGTCGCGCAGCCGGCCGTCGTGACTCGCTTCCGCCTTGGCGAGCATGGCAACGAGGCATCGCCGGTCGGCGGCCGGCAACTGTCCCGTGGACGACAGCCCGAGCCGGGCGAGCGCGGCCCGCACCGGCTCGACGTCGATGGCGTCGGCCATCACCGCATGGTCGATCGCCAGCGGTCCTGACCAATCCGCCGACATGCCGAGCACGATGATTTCGTGACCGAGAAGCTCGATGCCGGCCGAAGAACTGGTCCGGCCCGACCAGAGGTCCCAGTTCGTGCCGATGTCGGCCTCGTGCAAGGCTGCGCGATCGACCTCGCCGAGCGCGACCGCAGCGCCGAGCGTGCTTGCCGCGCGCGACAAGCCCATCGACTTGAGCGTGTCGGTGGTGGCCGTCGCTGGCGCCGCGCCGCGCCGCTTCGCCGACGCGCAAGGCGGTCAGCAGCGGACACTTGATCTGCACGAAGTGTACGATCGGCGATGTTCACGATGCCGGCATCCCGCATGGCGGCGCGCACGCCCGCCGCCGCCTGGTCGACCTGCTGAAGGCGGCCGAGATGCTCGAACGGCAGGGATGGCGTATGTGCACGGCCGATGGCGAGCGCAGGGCTTGTCCCCCCGCTACTTGCGCCCGCGGTTCCCTCCGCGCGTTCGAACACGATCCAATGCGGCGCCATGCCGCCTTCGGTGCCGCCCGACATCACGAAGCAGATCTTCGCGACCTCCTCATTCGGCAGGAAGCGCTGGAAAAGCAGTTGCAGCGCCAGCGTGGCGTAGCCGCGGCTGAAGTCGTTGACGAGACCGTTGCCCTCGGTTTTCGCGAGCACGGCGAGCACGCCTTTCGGATCGATCCGGCCCGCGGCGATGGCCGCCTCGATGCCGGCCATGTCGTCGGGCGCGTTGGCGGAGATGCGGTGGACCTTGGCGATGGGCATGGCGTCGCTCAGTGACGGCGTTCAGCAGCACGGCGCTTCGGCGTCGAAGTGCGTACAGACGGCGCGTTCAAGCTCGGGAAGCGCGGCCGCGAGCTTGGCGTTCTGCGCCATGCCGGCGCGCAGCCGCGCCAGCAGGTCGTCGCGCATCGCCGGATAGTCGATGCCGAGCACCTTGCCATCGCGCACGATGGTGCGTCCCGCGACGATCATCTCGCGGATGTGATGCGAGGTGGCGCGCGCGAACAGCAGTTCGCGCGGGTCGAGGTCGGCACGCAGGCGCTCGTCGTCGACCGCGTCCCAGTCGAGCAGGAGAACATCGGCCGGCTCCCCGGCCGCGAGCGCGCCGCCGCCCTCCCGGTTGGTGACCGAGCGGCGGCCGTTGCGCAGCATCATGGTCAGCATCGCGGCGCGGCTGACATCGATGCGGAAGCCGGTGCCGCGATGCAGGAGATGGGCGAGCCGCAGCTCGCGTAGCGCGTCATCGTCCTCGTCGAGCGTCGCGCCATCGAGCCCGAGCGCGACGCGGCAGCCGCGCTTTACCATCTCGGCGACCGGCGCGATGCCAGATTGAAGATGCAGGTTCGAGCTGGTATTGGCCGAGATGGTCGCGCCGCGCGCGGCGATCAGCTCGAGTTCATCAGGGCGCGCCCAGGTGCAGTGGGCAAGCGTGAGCCGCGGCGACAGGAGCCCGATCTCGTCGAGATAGCGCACAATGCCGCCAGGATGGGTTTCGTCTGCCCACTGCCGCTGATAGCGCGTCTCCAGGAGATGCATGTGAACGCGCCGGCCGGTGCGCGCCGACGCGTCGGCGATGGCCGCGAGCAGTTCGGGCGTGCACCACTGCACGGCCTGCGGACCGTATTGCACATCGAAGTTCGTGCTGCCCGCGGCCGCGGCGACGGCATCAACCAGTGCGAGCTGCTCGGCGACCGATCGCGGCGGGCGGATGAAGCGCTGCCGGATTTCATCGCGCGCCTCGGGCGAAAGCGCGGCCAGGATTGGCTCCGAGGGCCCATAGACCAGCGGGTTGCGATCGCGCAGCGCGACCGCAAAGCCGACACGCACGCCGACGTCGCGCGCAGCACGCGCCACCTCCGCGGCTTCCGTCGGCAGGTCGGTCAGCCCCTGCATTCGCGTGTAGTGCACCATGACGACGCCGGCGCCGCCCAGCGCGCTGCGCGCGAGCGACACGGCGCTTGCGAGGTAGGGATCGACCGAAGGCGCGAGCGCGAGATAGTGCAGCCAGATTTCCAGTGGCTTGCCGGCCGCGCCGAGCGAACTCGACCGTATCGCGCGGGCGTGGTCGTGCGCGTTGGCAAGCACCGGCAACGCCAGCACCGGCTCTGTGCGGGCTCCGGCCGGCATGGCGGCGACCGACGCGATGCGGTCGCCGTCAATGCGGATGGTCTGCGCGCTCGCGACCGCGGCGTCGGCAGCCGTGAGCACGTGCGCGCAGTTCAGCTCCATCGCCGGTTCGCTCCCGTGCCGGATTACCTAGTTCACCGCTTTGGTGAGCGACCGCTCTGCCTTCGGCGGCAGGAACGCGCGGCTGAACACGTCCGTCGCCGCGGGCTTGCGCGGCAGCTCGAAGGACGCCGCGATGGTGTCGATCGATTCGGTCATGCGCGCGTCCTTGGTGTCGCCGACGCCAAGTTCGGCCGCCTCGGGCGTCGCGATCAGCGTCCTTGTAACGTAGATCAGCCGCTGCTTCTCGATCGCCTTGTTGATGAGCGGCTCCTTCTTGGCGAGCAACTCGATCGCCGCATCGGGATTGGCGATCACCTCGTGCATCGCTTTGTTGATCGCGCGCACGAGCCCTTTCACGGCCTCGGGCTTCTCCTTGGCGAGCTTTTGCGACACCATCACGCCGTTGGAATAAAGATCGAGGCCGGAATCAGCGTAATAGATCCAGCGGAAATCCTTTTCCGGATCGAGCTTGAGCGCGACGAGATTCATGTAGCTCGTTGCCGTGAAGATCGCGATCACGTCGACCTGGCCCTGCAGCAGCATCTGTTCCTGCAGGTTGGGAGCGACGTTGAGCACGTCGATGGCGGCGTAGTCGATGCCGTTCTTCTTGGCGAGAAGGGGGAGCAGCTTGAACGAGGCGCCGCCGGGCGGGGTGCCGAGCTTCTTGCCCGCGAGGTCCTTGAATGTGTTGATCGGGCTCGCGGCCTTCGTGAGCAGCGCGAACGGCGCGCGGCTGTAGATCATGTAGACCATGACGGGCGCGTCGGCCGGCCGGGTCGCGGCGTTCTGGATGATGGCGTTCATGTCGCCGAAGCCGGCGTCATAGGCGCCCGACATGATGCGCGTCACGGTGGCGGCCGAGCCCTCGCCCTGGTCGATGGTGACGTCGAGCTTCTCGGCGGCGAAGTAGCCCTTCTCCTGCGCCCAGAAGTACCAGGCGTGGATGCCCTGTAGCTTCCAGTCGAGCGTGAAGCGGATCTTCGTCGGCTCCTGCGCCAGTGCCGCCGACGCGGACAGCACAAGACCGGCGGCGATCGCCGCGAGGCTGCGTATCAAGGACATTGCGTTACTCCTGTTTCTAATTTCGTAGCCCGGTCTTGCAGCAAGCTCAGTCTAAGCCGTTCGTCATCACCCCATGGCGAACTCGTTCTTGCGCAGCGCCCAGCCGGTCACGCGCACCTCGATGAACGAGAAGATGACATAGAGGCTGACGCCCATCACGGCGAGCACAAGGAGGCCCGCGAACACCAGCGGCACGTCGAAGCTCGAACTTGCGATCATCATCAGGTTGCCGATGCCGCGGTTCGACGCCACGGTTTCGGCGATCACCGTGCCGACGAAGGCGAGGGTCACCGCGACCTTCAGCGATGCAAAGAAGTACGGCATGGTGCGCGGCAGCCCGACATTGATCAGGATGTCGAGCTTGCTCGCCTTGAGCGCGCGCATCACGTCTTCAAGTTCGGGCTCGGTGGTGGCGAGCCCGGTCGCGACGTTCACGACGATCGGGAAGATGCACATGACCATCGCGGTCAGCACCGCCGGAATGGTGCCGGCGCCGAACCACAGAACGAGGATCGGCACCACCGCGACCTTGGGGATGCTCGCAAAGCCGATCAGCAACGGATAGGCGACGTCATAGGCGAGCCGCGACGAACCGACGAGCGCGCCCAGCGCAACGCCGGTGACGATGCCGAGAGCAAAGCCGACGAGCGTGGTGTAGAGCGTCTGCGCCGCGTGCGGCGCGATGGCGGGCGCCCGCTCCCAGAGCGTATAGAGAATCTGGGATGGACGCGGCAGGACGATCTCCTTGATGCCGAACGCGATGCAGAGAACCTCCCATGCGACAAAGAAACCGATGATGAGGGCGGCCGAGGCGATATGTCGGCGCAGTTGCTCGTTCAATGGACCGCCTCCTTGGGGTTTGCGCTGACGATGAGTTCGCGCAGGCGCTGCGTGGTGGCGACGAATTCCGGGTCGTAGGACATGGCGATGGTGCGAGGCCGGGGAAACGTCACGGCGCTGTCGTCGATGATGCGTCCGGGCCGCGCCTGCATCACGCAGATGCGGTTCGCCAGATAGCTCGCTTCCTTGAGGTCGTGGGTCACGAGCAGCACCGTGGGCCGGTGCGTAAGCCACAGGTCCTGCATGATCGCCCACAACTCCTCGCGGGTGAACTGGTCGAGCGCGCCGAACGGTTCGTCGAGCATGAGAAGCTGCGGCTCGTGGATGAGCGCGCGGCAGAGCGAGGCGCGCTGCAGCATGCCGCCGGAGAGCTGCCAGGGATACTTGTCGCTGAAGCCCTTGAGCCCGACCTGGGCGAGCAGCGCTTCGATGCGATCGGTGAACTCGGTCTTACGCTTGGCCCGGTACTCCTGGCGGAACGGCGGCACGATCTTGAGCGGCAGCATCACGTTCTCGCGCAGCTTGAGCCACGGCAGCAGCGTCGGGTTCTGGAACGCCATGCCGACCCGCACCGGCTCGGCGCCGACCTCGCGCCCGCCGACGAACACGTAGCCGCTCGACGCGCGCAGCAAGCCCGTCACCAGCTTGAGGATGGTGGATTTGCCGCAGCCCGAGGGGCCGACCAGCGCGACGAAATCGCCCTTGCCGACGCTGAGGTTGGTCTCGTCGAGCGCCTTCACGCGGTTCTCGCCGCGGCCATACGTGAGGGTCACGCGCTCGAGCTTCACGAACGGCTCGGCGAGCGTTACTTCCGGCGAGGCGTGGGTGGCCGGTGTCGGCATGAGCATCATGAGGCGCTCCGCTGGCGCAGGGGGACATCGGGCATGCGCACGACCGCCTGCATGGTCTGATCGGCATTGCGCACGTCGGGGGACGGCATCTGCTGGATGGTGTGGACCGAGCGGCCCCAGCCGCGCGTATCGGCCGCGAGCGTCCGGTTCTTCATGACGAAGCGCCCGCGCACGAGCGTGTGGATCGGCAGCCCTTTCACCCTTCTGTGGTGGAAGGGCGTGATCTTGGAGCGCGACTGCAGCTTGGCGTCGTCGATCGTCCATTCGCGCGCGAGATCGACCACCGCGATGTCAGCTTCCGATCCCGGCTGGATGACGCCCTTGCGCGGATAGAGGCCGAAGGTCTTCGCCGGGTTGGCGGCGCTCCAGCGCACGTAATCGCAGACCGTGTAGCGGCCGGCGTTCATCTCGGTCAGCATCAGCGGCATCTGCGTCTCGACGCCCGGGAAGCCGCAATCGACCGTCCAGATGTCGTTGCGCGTCTTTTCCTCGGGCGTGTGCGGCGCGTGGTCCGTCGCGATGAGGCCGATGGTGCCGTCAGCGAGCGCGCCCCACAGCGGCTCCTGGTTGCGCGCTTCGCGCACCGGCGGGTTGACGCGGATGACACCGGCAAAGCGCGCGTAGTCGTCGGCCGAGAGCATGAGATAGTGCGGGCAGGTCTCGCCCGTGATGTCGACGCCGCGCGCCTGGGCTTCGCGCAGCGGGCGCAACTCCTCGGCCGACGAGATGTGCAGGATGTGGATGCGCGCGCCGGTCCATTCGGCGAGCAGCGCGGCGCGGCTGACGGCTTCGACCGCGACCACGGCGGGACGTGATGCAATGTGCGCGAGCGGATCGGTGCGGCCCGCCGCCCGCAGCCGCGTTTCGCGCCGCTCCATGATGGAGTTCGTCTCGGCGTGCAGCGAGATGCGCTTGCCGGTCGGCGCCACCACCTCGAACGCTTCCAGCATGGCGCCGGTCGAGGGCGAGGGGATCTTGCCGAACGTGTTGCCCATGTAGAGCTTGAAGCCGATCACGCCGCCGGCGACGAGATCGGGCACATGCTCGATGGTGTCCTCGCCAAGCAGCCCATAGAGGCCGAAGTCGACATGCGCCTTTTCGGCCGCCATGCGGTGCTTGGCGGCGAGGATTTCGGCGGTGCCGGTCGGCGGGATGGTGTTCGGCATGTCGAACACGGTGGTGACGCCGCCGAAGGCCGCGGCCGCCGTGCCGCTCTCGAAATCTTCCTTGTGCGGATAGCCGGGATCGCGGAAGTGCACGTGCACGTCGATCGCGCCCGGCAGCACGTGCAGCCCGGTCGCATCGAGCGTCTCGCGCGCCGGCGGCATCGCGGCTTCGTCCCCGACCGCGATGATGACGCCATCCTTGATCGCGACGCTCGCGTCGATGACGGAGTCGGGCGACACCACCTTGCCGCCGCGGATGAGGAGATCGGCTGTCGTCATCGTCGCCTCCCTCACAACATCGCCCAGCCGCCGTCGACCGGCAGGTCGACGCCGGTGATCTGGCGCGAGACGTCGCTGGCCAGGAACAGGCAGGCGTTGGCCACGTCGGCGTCGGTCGTCACGCGCCGCAGCGCGTATTCGCCGGCGTGCTTCTGCGCCGCCTCCTCGACGTGATGCCGAGGCGCTTCGCCATGTCGGCGCAGACCTTGTCGCGAAAGCGCGGCCCGTCGACCATGCCGGGCGCGACGCAGTTGACGTTGATGTTGTAGGGGCCGACTTCGAGCGCGAAGCTCTTGGTGATGCCGCGCAGCCCCCACTTCGACGCCGAATAGGCCATGCGGCCGGCGCGTCCGCGCATGCCGAAGGTGCCGCCGACATTGACGATCTTGCCGTAGCGCTGCGCGATCATGGTCGGCAGCACGCCGCGCATGGTGTGGAAGCAGCCGTTCATGTTGAGCGTGACGATGTCGTCGAACTCTTCGGGCGTGGTCTCGACGCCGCTCTTGCCGACCGGGCCCGAGCCGCCCGCCACATTGACCAGGATGTCGATGCGCCCGTAGGCGGCGAGCGTTGTCGCGGCGGCGCGCTCGCATTGCTTCGCCTCGCGTGAGGTCGCAGGGCACGACGATCGCCGCGGCGCCCGCGGCGCGCGCCTCGCCGGCGACCGGCTCGATCGCCGCGGTGTCGCGGCCGATGAGTGCGAGGAGCGATCCTTCCGCCGCAAAGGCCTTGGTAATGGCCGCACCCATCCCTTTGGCGGGTCCGGTGATCACCGCGACCCGCCCGGCGAGATTGAAGTCCATGTTCGTTTCCCGGTCTTGGCCCGGCCGCCTTGCGTTTGCCTGACGCCCGGTCGCTTAGCTCAGCAGGCGTACTGATGCGCCCTCAGAACAGCTTCTTCGGCAGGTCGGCTTCCGGCGGCAGGAAAGCGCCGCGTGAAGATTTCCTCGACGGCCGGCGTGCGCGGCAGCGCATTGGCATCGACCAGGATGTCGATCGATTTCTTCAGCCGCACCGGATCGACGTTGCCGAGCCCGATCTTGGCGATCTCCGGATGGTTCATCTCGTCCTTGAGCGTGGCGTCGAGCCGCTCGCGCTCGACCGGAACTTTGATCAGCGCCTCGCGCTTGGCGACGGCGGCGACCGCCGCGTCGGGCTCCTTGAGCGTATCGAGCACGCCCTTGTTGATCGCGCGCACCAGCCCGCGCACCACCTCGGGCTTCTCCTTGACCAGCTTCTTCGAGACGATGATGGCGTTGGAATAGAGGTCCATGCCGTAGTCGCCGTAATTGATGTAGCGAAGCTGCTTGTCCTCGACGCCCATCAGCTTGGCGGAGAAGCGGATGGTGTTGACGTAGCCGAACACGCCGTCGACCTGGCCCTGCATCAGCATCTGCTCGCGCAGGTTCGGCTGCATGTTGGTCATCTTCACCTTCGTGCAGTCGATCTTTGTGATCTTGCAGAGCGCCGGGAACAGCTTGAGCGCGCCGTCGTTGGCGGCGCCGCCGAGGGTCTTGCCCTCGAAGTCCTTCGGCGACTTGATCGGGCTGTCGGCCTTCACCGCGACGGTGAAGGGCGGCTGGTTGAACATCACGTAGACGGCGATCGGCGCGTCGTCCGGCTTCTTGGCGGCCAGCTCGATGAGCGCGTTGATGTCGCCGAAGCCCACGTCATAGGTGCCGTTGGCGACGAGCGGCACGGCCGCGCCCGAGCCGTTGCCCTGGTCGATGGTCATGTCGAGGCCTTCGGCCTTGAAGTACCCGCGGTCGTCGGCGAGGAAGAACATCCCCTGCGGCCCCTGGTACTTCCAGTTCAGCACCAGCTTGAGCTTGGTCTGCGCGTCGGCCGGCGTGGCGAGCCCAAGCGGCAGCGCCAGACCGACCAGAGCGGTCAGCGCGAGAAGGGATGATCGCAGGGGTGTGGTCATGGTCGCTCCTGTGAGAGGGAATGGCTGGGATCGCGGCGTTCGACGGGACGATACGCCGCCTGCATCATGGTCAGGATTTGAGCAGCCCATGTGCATCCTGAGCATTAAGTAGGCACTTGCGTCGTCAGAACCGCTGGCTGCTGCATCGCCGTGCAATCCGTGTGCCTCGAAACAACCGTAACGCAGTTGAGTGCTCACATCTGCCGCTGATTTTTTGCTAGAGTGCGTTGGAAAAGGACGCGCTCATCGAAATCAGGTGTCAGATGAAGCACTTGCGGATTTTGCGGTACGTCGACGAAGTTGCGCGCGCGGGCTCCATCCGCAAGGCGGCGGATCACCTCAACGTCACGTCGTCGGCGCTCAATCGCCGCATCATGGATCTGGAAGAGGAGCTCGGCGCGCACCTGTTCGAACGGCGGCCGCGCGGCGTGCGGCTGACGGCCGCGGGCGAGGTGTTCGTGCATTACCTGCGCGAGCAGAGCGACAACGTCGAGCGCATGAAGTCGCAGATCGAGGATTTGCGGGGTCTGCGCCGCGGCACCGTGCGCATCGCCTGCAGCCAGGCGCTCGCGCTCGACTTTCTGCCGCGGCAGGTCGCCGAATTCCGCAAGCTGCATCCGTTCGTCGCCTTCGACGTGAAGGTGCTCGACCACGAGCAGGCGATGGCGGCGCTCGCCGCCTATGAGGTCGACCTCGTGCTGGTGTTCCGGCCGCCGTTCCTGGCGAGCTTCCAGCCGCTGATGCGGCTCGAACAGCGGCTCGTCGCCGTCATGGCGGCGGACCATCCGCTCGCCTCCCGCAAGTCGATCAGGCTGCGCGACTGCGCCGCCTATCCGGTGGCGCTGCCGGAGCGCAGCATCGGCGGCCGCCAGTTGCTCGACGAGGTGTCGGCGCGCAGCGGGCTGCGCTTCAATATCGCGGCCGAATCGAATTCGTTCGAACTGCTGCGCGGCCTCGTCCTGCACGCCAACCTGATCTCGTTCCAGATCCGCATCGGCACGATGCCGGACGGCAACAAGCTCGACCTTGTCGCGCGCGAGATCGACGATCGCGACGTGCCGCGCGCCAACCTGGTGCTCGGCCAGTTGCGCGCGCGCAATCTGCCGGTGCCGGCGGCGGTGTTCGCCGAGCGGATCGCGCGCGTGCTCGAACTGACGCAGCTCAACGAGCAGGCGGCGCGGCCGCCGATGCCCGCCGCGCGCGCGGTGAGCTAAGGTGAGTGGACTGCCTCGGAGCAGGCGCTTGGCGAACCGGCGCAGCGCAAGATACGGCCGGCCGAGGAGCGCGTGACGCAGGGCCTTGGTGCGGTAGAGCAGCAGGATGCCGGCCGGCCAGCACCGCCGGCAGCCGCGGAGCGGAAGCCGGGCGCGCGGCGATATAGATGCTGCCGGACATCGTCTTGCTCAGCACCACCTCGAAACCGGCGAGCGCCAGCGCATAGCGCATCGACGCGCCGGTCGGAAAGAACGTGTGGGTGTAGGCCGGCAGGCTCGCGTCGGCGTTCGCCATGAAGTCCGCGAGCACGATGCAGAACACACCGCCCGGCGTAAGCCGCGCCCGCACGCCGCGGATGAAAGCCATCGGGTCGGTGATGAAATAGATCGCGTGCGCGATGTGGATGAGATCGTAGCTGCTCGCCGCCTCGATCTGCTCGAACTGCCCGATGCGGGCGCGGATGCCAAGCTCGCTGTGGAAGCGGGCGGTGGAGGGGTCGGCGTCGATGCCTTCGGCGTCCCAGCCGTTGTCGGCGAAGACGCGAACGGTTTCTCCGAGCCCGCAGGCGACATCGAGAAACCGGCCCGGACGATCTGCAACAAGCGGCGCAAACAGCCGGAAGGATCGCTCCGCTCCGGTCCGGCTGATGGCGCGGCGGTACGACCAGGCGGCGTCTCTGGCTTCGGGCGCGAGGCATTCGTCGCCCCGGTTCGCGGCCCATACCCGCTGCAGCACCGCCAGGTCGGGCTGATGCGAGGGGTAGGCGTTGCCGCAGCGGCGGCACAGCCGCCAGTCATAGTCGGCGTCGTCGCCGGCCTCCGCCCGCCAGCGCGCGACGTCCGGATCGTCGGCGAAAGGGATCGGCCAGAAGCGAGGCTCGTTGCAGATCGCGCAGGACATTGGGGGAGCTAGCGTAAAATTCCATTGGACTACAAGGCGAAAGCGACGTTTATCGTGACTCCCGAACGGCTCGCTCCCGGCGGCCGAGCGCGTCAGCCTTGATCCGATATCACCGCCTCATGCGCCAACCGTTGTCCAAAAATCTCAAGCGGCTCGAATCCGAAGCGATCGAGGTGATGCGCGAGGTCGTCGCCGCGTTCCGCAAGCCGGTGATGCTCTATTCGATCGGCAAGGATTTCGAGCGTGATGCTCCACCTTGCCCTGAAGGCGTTCTATCCCGGCAAGCTGCCGTTTCCTCTGCTGCACGTCGATACGACGTGGAAGTTCCGCGACATGATCGCGTTTCGCGACGAGCGCGCCCGCGCGCTCGGGCTCGATCTGATCGTCCACGTCAACCGCGAAGGGCTTGCGCGCGGCATCAATCCGATCACGTCCGGCTCGGCGCTGCACACGCGGGTGATGAAGACCGAGGCGTTGAAGCAGGCGCTCGACACGCACGGGTTCGACGCGGCGCTCGGCGGCGCCCGCCGCGACGAGGAGAAGAGCCGGGCGAAGGAGCGCATCTTTTCGTTCCGCCGCGCCAACCACGTCTGGGATCCGCGCAACCAGCGGCCGGAATTGTGGAAGCTGTTCAACACCCGCATCCGGCAGGGCGAATCGGTGCGGGTGTTTCCGCTGTCGAACTGGACCGAGCTCGACGTGTGGCAATACATCCTGGCCGAAGAGATTCCGGTCGTGCCGCTCTATTTCTCCGCGCCGCGCCCGGTCGTCCGGCGCGCCGGCACGCTCATCGTGGTCGACGACGATCGCCTGCCGCTGGCGGAAGGCGAGGTGCCGGAACTGCGCGCGGTGCGGTTTCGCACGCTCGGATGCTATCCGCTCTCGGGCGCCATCGAATTGCAGGCGCATTCGGTCGCCGATATCGTGCGCGAACTCACCTCGGCGCAGATGTCGGAGCGGCAAGGACGCCTGATCGACACGGACGAAGCGGCGTCGATGGAGCGCAAGAAGCGGGAAGGCTACTTCTGATGACCGCGTCCGCCGAGCGCGCCGATGTTCCGGCCGGCAGCACCGGCGAGAAGGATTTGCTGCGGCTCTTGACCTGCGGATCGGTCGACGACGGCAAGTCCACGCTGATCGGCCGCCTGCTCTATGACACGCGGCGTATCTTCGACGATCAGTTGAGCGCGCTCGAGCAGGATTCGAAGACATTCGGAACCACCGGGGAGGCGATCGACTTCGCGCTGCTGCTCGACGGCCTCGAGGCCGAACGCGAACAGAAGATCACCATCGACGTCGGCTATCGATATTTCAGCACCGGGAAGCGCTCGTTCATCATCGCCGACACGCCGGGGCACGAGCAGTTCACCCGCAACATGGCGACCGGGGCGTCGAACTCGGAACTCGCCATCATCCTGGTCGATGCGCGCAAGGGCGTCGTCGTGCAGACGCGCCGTCATGCGACGATCTGTTCGCTTCTCGGCATCGCGCACGTGGTGCTGGCGGTCAACAAGATGGACCTCTTGGAATTCGACCAGGGCGTCTTCGAGGACATCGCCGCCGACTTTGCGAAATTCGCGTCGGGGCTCTCGTTCAAGTCGGTCATCGCGATCCCCATGTCGGCGCGATTTGGCGACAACGTCACGGCCGCAAGCCAGGCGACGCCCTGGTACCGCGGCCCCACGCTGTTGCACTTGCTGGAGACGATCGAGACCGGCTCGGGCGCCGCCGCAAAGCCGTTTCGCTTTCCGGTGCAGTGGGTCAATCGGCCGAATCCCGATTTCCGCGGCTTCTCCGGAACGGTGGCGAGCGGCCGGGTGCGGCGCGGCGACCGGATCGTGGTGGCGGGGAACGGCACCTCCAGCACGGTTGCGAGCATCGTCACCTTCGACGGCGATCTGGAGAGCGCCGAAGCCGGCGACGCGGTCACGCTGACGCTCGCCGACGAGCTCGATATTTCACGCGGCGACCTGCTCAGCGCGCCGAACGACCGGCCGCAGGTCGCCGATCAGTTCGCCGCGCATGTGCTCTGGATGGATGCGGAGCCGCTGTTGCCGGGCCGGTCGTACTGGATGCGGATCGGCACGAACTGGGTGCCGGCCACCGTCTCGACGATCAAGCACAAGCTCGACGTGGCGCGCCTCGACCACTTGGCGGCGCGCACGCTCGCGCTCAACGAGATCGGCTTCTGCAATCTGTCGACCGGCGTTCCGGTGGCGTTCGATGCCTACGCGGACAATCGCGAGACCGGCGCGTTCATCCTGGTCGACCGCTACAACGACCGGACGGTCGGGGCGGGAATGATCGCGTTCGCGCTGCGCCGCGCCAGCAATATCCATCGCGAGCGGCTTGCGGTCGACAAGGAGGCGCGCGCCCGCGCCAAGCATCAGCGGCCCTGCATCCTCTGGTTCACCGGCCTGCCGGCCTCGGGCAAATCGACTATCGCGCGGCTGGTCGAGGCGCGCCTGCACGCCGCCGGCGGCCACAGCTACATGCTCGACGGCGACAACCTGCGGCACGGGCTCACGCGCGACCTCGGCTTTACCGAAGCCGATCGCGTCGAGAACATCCGGCGCATCGGCGAGGTCGCGAAGCTGTTCGTCGATGCCGGGCTGATCACGCTCTGCGCTTTCATCTCGCCGTTCCACGCCGACCGGCAGGCGGTGCGCGATCTGGTCGCGCCCGGCGAGTTCATCGAGATCTTCGTCGATACGCCGCTGGACGAATGCATGCGGCGCGATCCGAAGGGCCTCTACGCAAAGGCCAAAGCGGCGCGATCAAGAATTTCACCGGCATCGATTCGCCTTACGAAGCGCCGGCCGAGCCGGAGCTTGTGCTGCGAACGATGCAGGAGAGCGCGGAACAATTGGCGGATCGGGTGATCGCGCATTTGCGCGCGGCGGGCTATATCGGTTGATAGTTTTGGCGTTACTCACGTCACGCCGTCATCAACGGGCCGGCGCCATCAGGCTTGATTCAAAAGCCCGAGCTTGGCCCGAACCCGCTTGATGGACGACATCAGCAGCGGCTCGTGCACCTTGCCGAACGCCACCATCGGCACTTCGATCAGCCGGAAGGAGATGTAGGCCACGACCGTGGTCAGCGCGATGACGAGGATCACGCTGGCGAGATTGCCGCTCCAGGTCGTGGCCGATCCGATGAGCGCGAAGATCAGATAGCCGAACGAGGCATGATAGAGGTAGTCGCTGTAGGAAATGCGGCCGAAGAAATTCAGCAGGCGGCTTGAAATATCATGCCGCAGGAAGAGAGCCAGCAGCGCCGACTCCACGATGAGATAGATCACCGACCATCCGCCGTACTGACTGTCAAAAAAGAACAGGCTCAGCGCGACCGCAGCGACCATGCCGCACGCCGTCAGCGTTCCGGTGCGGTCCCAGTTGCGGCATTCGGCGCGGTAGATCTGGATCCCGACGTAGAACGTCGGAAAGAAAGTCAGCAGCAGGCTGGCATATCCGCGGGTCAGCCAGATCGCCGTATTGATCGCGATCAGCACGCAGCGGAATGACGACCGTGCCGCGGTCGCGCAGGAATGAGATACTGCAAGGCGATGAACGCGTAGAACTTGATCTCGATCAGCAGCGTCCAGAATACGCCGTTCAGCAAGTCCTGGCCGAAGATGTCCTGCACCATGAAGAGATTGGCGAGCAGGAGCTTGAGATTCCAGTTTTCATGCCCGGCGGTGAAAAGACCGAGCAGGAAAATCAGCGCGACATTGATCGAGTAGGCGGGAAAAATCTTGAACACGCGCCGCGACAGGAAGATCGCGGTGTCCTGCCGCTCGACGTTGCGGAATATCAGATAGCCGCTCAGCAGGAAGAAGAGCAGCACGCCGCCGCGCCCGAGCGACGTGACGTGATGGGCGACGCTGGCCGAACACGATCCGGTCCGGCAGGAAGTGGCCGAAGACGACCATCAGGATGGCGACGCCGCGCATGGTGTCGAGCGCGAGAAACCGCTGCTGCGGCCGCGGGCGGTATTCGGGACTGGACACGCCCTCCTGCCCAAGTTCCCGCGTGACCGTCGTCATTGATCGTCCCAGCTCATCTCGCGGGCCGAAAGCCAGCCGGCAGGGTAGTCGCAGCGCCGGCTGGGCGCCACGAGGCTTTTGCCGGCGTTCCGGCAGCGTTCATCTCCTGAACATAAGGCTTGACGTTCACGGGATGAACGAACTAAGAGTAAGGGATTATTGGGAAAACCGTCAATGTCCAATGCGGCCGAAAACGACGACGAGGCGGAGCGGTCGCGGATCGTCCTCGGCCTGCTCGAATTGGTCGAGCGCGACGGCGGCACCTCGCAGCGCCGGCTGGCGTCCGAACTCGGGATCGCGCTCGGCCTCGTCAACGCCTACCTCAAGCGCTGCGTGAAGAAGGGCCTGGTCAAGGTCGCGCATGCGCCGGCCCGGCGTTACGCCTACTACCTCACCCCGCAGGGCTTCGCGGAGAAATCCCGGCTCACGGTCGAATATCTCTCCTATTCGTTCTCGTTCTTCCGCTCGGCGCGGGCCGACTGCGCCGCCGCGCTCGAACAGGCGAGCGCGCGCGGCTGGACGCGGATCGCGCTCGCCGGCGTCTCCGACCTCGCCGAAATCTCCACCATCTGCGCGCTCGAAAGCGGCGTCGGCATCGTGGCGGTGGTCGATCCCGCGGCCGAGCGTCGCGCGCTTCATCGGACTTGCGGTGGTGCCGTCGTTCGCCGATCTGCCGGAGCCGTGCGATGCGGTGCTGCTGACCGATCTGAAGGACCCGGTGAAGACGCTGGCGCAGGCGCGCGAGCATTTCGGCGCGGAGCGCGTTCTGGTGCCCGACCTGCTGACCGGACGCATCCGCAACACCCGGGGGCGCGCGGCGTGACCGACACCCGAACCATGGCGCCGCGCTGGTACGTGGCGCAGACCCATGCCCACGCCGAGACCAAGGCGGCGGAGCATCTCGCCCGCCAAGGCTACCTCACCTATCTGCCGCGCTATCGCAAGCGCCGGCGCCACGCGCGCCGCGTCGATGAAATCGCCGCGCCGTTGTTTCCCCGCTATCTCTTCATCGCCGCCGACGCCGCGGCGCAGCGCTGGCGCGCGATCCAGTCGACGGTCGGCGTCGCGCGGCTCGTCTGCAACGGCGATGCGCCGGCGGCGGTCGGCGGCGACGTGGTCGATGCGCTGCGCGCGCGCGAGGACGAGCGCGGCCTCGTCCGTCTCGACACCACGCCGTCATTCGCGCCCGGCGATCCGATCCGGATTCTCGACGGCGCCTTCGCGGCCTGTCTCGGTCTGTTCGAGTGCATGACCGACGGCGAGCGCGTCGCCATTCTGCTCGATCTCCTGGGCCGCAAGGTCCGGGTGGTCCTGAACGTGGACTGCGTCGCCGCGGTGTGAACGCGGCTGCGCGATGGCCGGATATCGGCCGACCGGGTTGACCGCTCGAGTCACCCGGACTGCGGTAGCGCGCCTGCCGTGCGGACGCGACCGCTTCGCAGATACATCATCACCAGCGGGTCAGGTGGGAGTTACATGAGTTCGACGTCTTCGTCCCTCGACGGCGCCAATATCCTGGTGACCGGCGGCACCGGCTCGTTCGGACAGGCCTTCATCGGCCGCCTGTTCGCCCATCACAAGCCGGGGCGCGTCGTCGTGTTCTCGCGCGACGAGCTCAAGCAGTATGAGATGCAGCAGAAGTTCACGCAGCCGCAACTGCGCTTCTTCATCGGCGACGTGCGCGACCGCGAGCGCCTCGACCGCGCGCTGCGCGGCGTCGACGTGGTCGTTCACGCGGCGGCGCTCAAGCAGGTGCCGGCCGCCGAATACAATCCGATCGAGTGCATCAAGACCAACGTGATCGGCGCGGAGAACATCATCAACGCCTGCATCGATCAGAAGGTGAAGAAGGTGATCGCGCTGTCCACCGACAAGGCGGTCAACCCGGTCAATCTCTACGGCGCCACCAAGCTGTGCTCCGACAAGCTGTTCGTCGCGGCGAACCACCTCGCCGGCGGCCGCGAGCCGCGCTTCGCGGTCGTGCGCTACGGCAACGTGCTGGGCTCGCGCGGCAGCGTGGTGCCGTTCTTCCAGCAATGCCGCGAGAAAAAGAAGATTCCGATCACCGATCCGCGCATGACGCGCTTCTGGATCAGGCTCGACGATGGCGCGGCCTTCGTCGGCCGCTGCCTCGATCTGATCACCGGCGGCGAGATTTTCGTGCCGAAGATTCCGTCGATGCGCATCGTCGACCTGGCGGAAGCGATCGCGCCCGGATGCGAGCAGGAGATCGTCGGAATTCGGCCGGGCGAGAAGGTGCACGAACTCCTGATCACCCGCGACGATGCCCGGCAGACGCTCGAGTTCGACGACTTCTTCATCATCAAGCCCAGCATCCATATGTGGGATCCGTCCGAGTTCGGCGGTCTACGGCGGAAAGCAGGGCCGGCCGGTCGCCGACGACTTCGAGTACGCCAGCAACACCAACGACCGGTGGTTCACCGTCGATCGGCTGCGCGAGCTGGTCGAGGTCGCATTGATGCGTCGCTTCCTCGGCTATGGGCGCCAGAGCATCGACCGGAGCGATGTCGACGCCGTGGTCGCCGTGCTGCAAAGCGATTTTCTCACCCAGGGCCCGGCGGTCGAGCGGTTCGAGGCGGCGCTCGCCGAGCGCGTGGGCGCCCGGCACGCGGTCGCGGTCAGCAACGGCACCGCGGCGCTGCACGTCGCCTGCCTCGCCGCCGGCATCGGTCCGGGCGATCGCGGGCTCACCGCCGCGATCACGTTCGCGGCGTCGGCCAATTGCCTGCGCTACGCCGGCGCGGAGGCAGGCTTTGTCGATATCGATCCGGACACGCTCGGCATGTCGTCCGCCGGCCTTGAAGCGGGCGATCGACGCGCAGCCGGATGTGCGGGCCGTCATTCCGGTGCATCTCGGCGGATTGGCGCGGAACATGGCCGAGGTGCGCGCGCTCGCCAAGGATCGGATCGTGATCGAGGACGCCGCGCAGGCGTTCGGCGCGACGTACGAATCCGGGAGGCCGGTCGGATGCGGCGCGCATTCCGACATGACCACCTTCTCGTTTCATCCGGTCAAGTCGATCACCACCGGCGAGGGCGGCGCGGTCGTCACCAACGATGACGAGCTTGCGCATCGGCTGCGCATGCTGCGCAGCCACGGCATGGAGCGCGAGGCGGCGCGGTTCGTCGCGACCGATGCGACGGAGGGCGGCCAGGTCAAGCCGTGGTTCCACGAGCAGCAGATGCTCGGCTTCAACTATCGCATGACCGACATCCAGGCGGCGCTCGGGCTCTCGCAGCTTGCGAGGCTCGACCGGTTCCTGTCGCGGCGGCGCGCGATCGCGGCGCGCTATGACGCGGCGTTTTCCGGTCTCGCGCATGTGCGCCTGCCGCAATCCTCCGCCGGCGACCGCGCGCGCTCGGCGCTGCATCTCTACATCGCGCTGATCGATTTCGATGCCATCGGCACGACGCGGACGGCGTTCATGACGCGGCTGCGCAAGGCCGGCGTCGGCAGCCAGGTTCACTACATTCCGGTCTACCGGCATCCGTACTATGCGCAGCGCTACGGCGTCGATCCGGCGGACTATCCGGAGGCCGAGCGGTACTATCGCGGCTGCCTCTCGCTGCCGCTTTATCCGGACCTCACCGACGAGGACGTCGAGCATGTCGTGACGACGGTGCGCGCGGCAGTGGGCGCGGCATGACGGACTTGTCCCGGGTCGGCCTCGGCACCGTGCAGTTCGGCATGCACTACGGCGTGTCAAACCGTGTCGGGCCAACCGGACGAGCGCGAGGTGGCGGCGATCCTGGAGCGTGCCGTCGCGCACGGTGTGCGATATCTCGACACGGCGTCGGCCTACGGCGATGCCGAAATCCTGCTGGGCCGACATCTGCCCGCCGGCCACCGCTTGCGCATCGTCACCAAGACGCCGCCGGTGCCGGACGAGCACATCGACGCGCGGCACAAGCAGCAGTGGCTCGATGCGCTTGCGCGTTCGCTCGACCGGCTGAAGGTTTCGGCGGTGTACGGCCTGCTCGTTCATCAGGCCGGCGACCTGGACAAGCCCGGCTGGCAGTATCTCGTCGAGGCATTGCGGGAGGCGCAGACGCGCGGTCTGGTCTCGCGCATCGGCGTGTCGGTCTACGACGAGAAGCAATTGACGCTGGCGGAAAGCCGGTTTCGCCCCGATCTGGTCCAGTTGCCGCTGAACGCGCTCGACCGCCGGCTGATCGCGTCCGGCGCGCTCGCGCGCCTGAAGGCGCAGGGCAGTCGAGGTGCATGCGCGCTCGGTCTTCCTGCAGGGCCTTCTGCTCACGCCGCCGTCCGATCTGCCGGACTTCTTCCAGCCGCTGCGCCAGCGGCTGGTGGATATGCGCGGCGGATGGGCGAGGCGCGGACTGTCGCCGCTCGCCGCGTGTCTTGCCTTCGTGCTGCGGCAGACGGAGATCGACGCGGCGATCGTGGGCGTGAACAGCCTCGCCGAGTTCGACGAGATCGCGGCCGCCATTGCGCGAGATCGCGCGATGTCGCAGATCGACCAGGCGCGATGCCGCCGGTCGATCCGATCTACCTCGATCCGTCGCGCTGGCCCGCCTTGGTGCATTGAGGAGTGTTCGGTCATCGCTCCGCCGCTTGCCGTATTCCGCTGTGACGCGTCGCCCACGATCGGTGCGGGCCATGTCATGCGCTGCCTGGCGCTGGCGGAGGAGATGGCCGAGACCGGTTGGCGCGTTGCATTCGCCATCGGTCGCCGAAACGCTCGGCGACCGTGCCGGCGCTTGCGGCCAAAGGATTCGCAACGGAAATTCTGCCAAGTGAGACGAAGGAAGCAGATGCGCTTGCCCGGCGGTTTGCCGGCGGCGCCGACGTGCTGGTGGTCGATCACTATGGACGCGACGTGTCGTTCGAACGGGCGTGCCGCGCCTGGGCCCGGCACATTCTTGTCTTCGACGATGCCACCGGCCGGGATCACGATTGCGACCTGCTGCTGGACGCCGCCGCGGACGACCCGGCGCGCTATCGCGATCACATCCCGGCGCATGCGCGGGTCCTGTGCGGGCCGGCGTTTGCCACGGTTCGCCGCTCGTTTCTCGACCGTCGCAGCGCGGCGCTGGCGCGGCGCGACGGGCGGCCGGTCGGCAACATCCTGCTGTCGTTTGGCGCTACCGACCCGTCGAATGCGACATCCCGGGTGATCGATGCGCTCGCACATGCTGTTGGCGACGCGACGATGACGGTGGTCCTGTCGTCGCGCGCGCCGCATATCGACGAGGTGCGCCGGCGCGCCAACGGACCGATCAGGCTCATGACCGACGTCGCCGACATGGCGGACCTGATCGCGCAGGCCGATCTCGCGATCGGTGCCGCCGGCGCGTCGGCGTTCGAGCGTGCGGTGCTCGGTCTGCCGTCGATCCTGGTGACGCTCGCGGAAAATCAGCGCGGCGTTTGCCGGCGTCTCGCCGACGCGGGCGCGGCGCTCGACGGCGGCACTCTCGACGCGGGGTTTGCCGAACGGCTGCAGGCCGCTCGTCGAAAGCCTGATGAAGGATGCAAATGCGCGGACGGCCATGAGCAAAGCCGCAAGCGCGCTGGTCGACGGCCGCGGGGCGCGGCGGGTGCTGACCGCGCTGATCGGCGGCGCGGCGACGCGCGATGGCGCCACGGTGCGCCTGCGTCTCGCCGATGCCGCCGACGAAGCCTGGCTGCTGGAATTGCAGCGCGAGCCGGCGACGCGGCGGCATGCGCGTAATCCCGCGGTCCCGAGCGCGGATGAACACAGCCGCTGGATGGCGCGCATCCTGGCCGACCCGAATGTCTGGCTGCTGATCGTGGAGGCCGGCGAGGAGCAGGGCGGAATGGTTCGCCTCGACCGGATCGGGGAAGCTCAGCGTTACGAAGTCTCCATCGCCATGCGCGAAGACTATCAGTACCGCGGGATTGCCTCCGCCGCGCTCAAGCTCATCCGCCGCCTCATGCCGGGAGCGGTGTTCGACGCCGAAATCCTGCCGGCGAATACCGCTTCGATCGGCCTCTTCCGGCGCGCCGGGTTTGTTCCGGACGCCGGCAATCGCTATCGAAGCTGCCCGGCCGATGAGCGGGTGTCGGCATGATCAGCGCCGGGCCGGAACGCAAATGACGCAGCCGAATGTCACCATAGCCGGACGCGCCGTCGGTGCCGGTGAGCCGCCCTACATCGTGGCGGAGCTTTCGGCCAACCACGGCGGCCGCCTCGACCACGCGCTCGCCGTGATGGAGGCCGCCAAGGCGGCCGGCGCCGACGCGATCAAGCTGCAGACCTACACCGCCGACACGATGACCATCGACCATGACGGGCCGGAGTTCCGCATCAAGGGCGGGCTGTGGGACAACCGGCGCCTCTACGAGCTCTACGAGGAGGCGCACACGCCGTGGGATTGGCATCGCGGCGTTGTTCGCGAAGGGCCGCGAGCTCGGCATTCCGGTGTTCTCGACGCCGTTCGACGACACCGCCGTCGACTTTCTCGAACGGTTCGATCCGCCGGCCTACAAGATCGCGTCGTTCGAACTGGTCGATCTGCCGCTGGTGCGCCGCGTCGCCGCGACCGGCCGTCCGACCATCATCTCGACCGGCATGGCGACGCCGGACGAGATCGCCGAGACGGTCGCGGCGTTCCGCGACGCGGGCGGCCGCGACCTCGTGCTGCTCCATTGCGTCAGCGGCTATCCGACGCCGGCCGAGCAATCGAACCTGCGGCGCATTCCGGCGCTCGCCGCCGAGTTCGGCTGTCCGGTCGGGCTCTCCGACCACACGCTCGGCATCGAGGTTGCGATTGCGTCGGTGGCGCTCGGCGCCTGCCTGATCGAGAAGCATTTCACCTTGCGGCGCGCCGACGGCGGACCGGACGCGTCGTTCTCGCTCGAGCCTGACGAACTTGCGGCGCTGGTGCACGGCACCAAAGGCGCCTTCGAGGCGCTCGGCACCGGCGCGCCCGCGCGCTCCGAGGTCGAGAAGGGCAACATGATGTTCCGCCGCTCGGTCTATGTGGTGCGCGACATCGCCGCGGGCGAGCCGTTCACGGCGCAGAACGTCCGCGTCATCCGGCCGGGCTTCGGGCTGGCGCCGAAGCACCTGCCGGACATTCTCGGCAAGCGCGCGCGCCGCGCACTTCGCGCGCGGCACCGCGCTCACCTGGGACGCCATCGCGTGAAGACGGTCGCCATCATCCAGGCCCGCATGGGCTCGACGCGGCTGCCCGGCAAGGTCCTGGCGGATCTTGCCGGCAAGCCGGCGATCGCCTGGGTCGTGCGCGCCGCGCATGCGGCGGCGGGCGTCGATGAGGTGTGGGTGGCGACCTCGACCGCCGCGGCCGACGATCCGATCGCCGCACTGGTGCGCGGAGAACGATGTTGCCGGTGTATCGCGGCTCCGAGCACGACGTGCTCGATCGCTATGCCGGCGCGGCGGCGGCCTCGGAAGCCGACGTCGTGGTGCGCCTCACGGCCGACTGTCCGCTGCTCGATCCGGCGGTGATCGCGCAGACCATCCGCCTGCGCGCCATGACGGGCGCCGACTACGCCTCGAACGTCGACCCGCCGACCTGGCCGGACGGTCTCGACTGCGAGGTGGTGACCGCCGAAGGCGCTGGCCGCGGCGGCCAAGGAAGCGACGCGGCCGAGCGATCGCGAGCACGTGACGCCGTTCGTGCGCAACAATCGCGCGCGCTTTTCGGCCGAGACGCTCGATCGCGCCGTTGCCCGGCCTCGCCGCCGAGCGCTGGACGCTCGATACGCCCGACGATCTGACGTTCCTTCAGGCGGTCGCCGCGCGGCTGCCGGACGACCGCGCGCCGTCGCATCTCGATGTGCTCGGCGTGCTCGACCGCGAGCCGCAGTTGCGCGAGATCAACCCCGCGAGACCCGCAATGCCGGCTTCGCGGCCGGGATTGCCGCGCGCCAAGACTCGACACCAGCCGCAGCTTCGACCGCTCGCAGCGGCTGCTCGAGCGCGCCGAGCGCGTGATCCCGCTCGGCGCGCAGACCTTCTCCAAGAGCCGCATCCAGTTTCCGCCCGGCGCGGCGCCGCTGTTCGTCACCCACGGCGACGGCGGCAAGGTCTACGACGTCGACGGCAACGAGTATGTCGACCTCATGAGCGCGCTGTTGCCGAACGTGCTCGGCTATCGCGATCCCGACGTCGATCTCGCCATCCGCCGGCAGCTCACGCGCGGCATCAGCTTCAGCCTGCGCGACCGAGGCGGAGACCGAGCTCGCCGAGCGGCTGGTGAAGCACATCCCGTGCGCCGAGATGGTGCGCTTCGGCAAGAACGGCACCGACGCGACCTCGGCGGCGGTGCGGCTCGCGCGCGCGGCGACGCGGCGCGACCGGCTGATGCTGTGCGGCTATCACGGCTGGCAGGACTGGTACATCGGCGCGACCACGCGCAATCTCGGCGTGCCGGCGAGCGTGTCCGCGCTCTCGCACATGGTGGCCTACGGCGACCTGGCGGCGATCGACGCGCTGTTCAAGCAGCATCCCGGCGAGTTCGCCGCGATCATCCTGGAGCCGGCGGGCGCGACCGAGCCGCCCGACGGCTATCTGCAGGGGCTGATCGAGCTCGCGCACCGTCACGGCGCGCTGGTGATCTTCGACGAGATCATCACCGGCTTCCGCTGGTCGCTCGGCGGCGCGCAGGCGCGTTACGGCGTCACGCCCGATCTCGCCTGCTTCGGCAAGGCGATGGGCAACGGCATGCCGATTTCCGCCGTGGTCGGCCGCGCCGACATCATGCGGCTGATGGAGGACATCTTCTTCTCCGGCACCTTCGGCGGCGAGGCGCTGTCGATCGCGGCGGCGATCGCGACCATCGACAAGATGGAGCGCGAGGACGTCACCGGCTGGCTCTGGCAGATCGGCGGCGAACTGATGAACGCGGCGCGCGCGCGGATCGCGGCCGCGGGCCTTGACGAGGTGGTGAAGCTCGTCGGCGCGCCGCCCTGGGCGATCCTCGCCTACCGCGATCATGCCAAGGCCTCGAAGGAGGCGATCAAGACGCTGTTCCTGCGCGAAATGATCGCGGCGGGCGTGCTGATCAACGCCAGCCACAACCTCTGCTTCGCGCATACGCCGGGCGATCTGGCGCGCGTGCTGGCGGCCTACGATCACGCGCTCGGCGTGCTGCGCGACGCGCTCGACCGCGGCGACATCGACCACCGTCTCGGCAATCAGGTGATCCGGCCGATTTTCACGGTGCGGGCGGCGTCGTAGCGGATGCGGCGGGAATCGCAATGAACAAGTACGACGCCGCCGAAATTCGCGCGCTGTTCGATCGTGGCGAGAATATCATCGGCTGGATCCAGTCGCGCGAGGGTGCGCAGACCAATTCCGAGACCGCCATCCTCTATTCGTACGACGTGCAGGCCGGCAGCTACGTGGCGGAGCTTGCGGACGAGACGCGTCGCCAATTCAAGGAGGATTTCGGCAGAGCGCTGGCCGCGGTGCTCGACGAACTTGCACCGACCAGTCTGCTCGAAGCCGGCATCGGCGAGGCGACCAGCCTGGCGCCGACGCTGCGCCAGATGGCAACGCGGCCCGCGCATGTTCTGGGTTTCGATCTCTCGTTGTCGCGGCTCCTTTATGCCCGCAAGCATCTCGCCGATCACGGCCGGCCGGACGTGGTGCTGTTCACCGCCGCGCTCGATCGCATCCCGCTGGCATCGGCGTCGGTCGATGTCGTGCTGACGGTTCACGCGGTCGAGCCCAATCACGGCCGCGAGGAGGTCATCCTCGGCGAACTCCTGCGGGTCGCACGGCGCCATCTGGTGATGGTCGAGCCGAGCTACGAGCTTGCCGCGCCGGAGCAGCGCGCGCGCATGGAGCGCCTGGGCTATGTCCGCGGTCTGCCGGCGATGCTGGAACGTCTCGGCTACCCGGCGCGCCGGGTCGAGCCGTGGCGGCATAATGCCAACCCGCTGAACGCGGCGTCGCTCATCGTGGTCGACAAGCCGGGTGCCGCGTCGGATGCCGTGCCGCAATTCGTCTCGCCGATCAGCGGACGCAATCTCGTCGTTCGCCCGGATTGCTGGTTCTGTCCCGACGACGGGCACGCGTTTCCGCTGATCGCCGGAATTCCCTGCCTGACGCTCGACAGCGCCATTCTGGCCAGCAAGCTCGCTCAGTTCTAGTCTCATCCAGCTGGGAGTTCGTCATCGTGATGCAAGCTCTGCAGACCTTCGTCGGCGAACCGATGCGTCACCGCCGGTTCGACCTCGCGTGGTACCGGATCTCGCAGCTTCTGCATGACCGGACGAACGGCGCCTTCGACCACGGCTACATGCGGATGGCACGCCTGCTGCGTCCGAAGGTGACGCTGCCGGTTTCCTCGCAGCTTGCATCGCAGGCCGTGGCCGACGTGGTCGAACGGTTGCGGCGCGACGGCTACATGATCCTGCCGGACCGGCTGCCGGCCGAGGACATCGACGCCATCAGCGCGTTCGCGTTCTCGACGCCGGCCTACGGCGTCGACATGGACGAGCGGATCGCGGTTTCGCCCGGCAACATCCCGAAAGGCGAGCCGCGGCTGTCGTGGTGGATGCACGATCTCGCGCGGCTGCCGGCCATTCAGCGCATGGTGGCCGACGGCCCCTATTGCGCGATCGCGCAGGAGTATCTCGGCTGCCGGCCGACGCTCGCCCACATCACGTTGTTCCTCGATGCGCCGTACGAGGGAAAATACGGCGCCTACAGCTATCACTACGACAACGAAGGCCCGGGCTTCCTCAAGTTCTTCTTCTTCCTGACCGATGTCGAGGTCGGCACCGGCGCGCACTATTTCATCGCCGGCACGCACGCGCACAGCAAGCCCGGTCCGTTCGCGCGCGCGACGCTTTACGAGGAGGAGCCGCTGCTCGCCTCCTATGGCCGCGACAAGGAGATCGTCATGCGCGGCCCGGCCGGGACCATCCTGGCGGAGGATACCGCGGGCTTTCACCGCGGCAGCACGATCGCGCGCGACTACCGGCTGATGATGCAGTTCGAGTTCTCCGCCATCGAGGTCCCGACCGATCAGGAACTCGCGCGCAAGCTCGAGCCCACGGTCGTGCCGGGAATGCATCCCGGCATCGCCTCGATCGCGCGCAAGTATTTTTCCTCGCCAATGAAATGAAGGCGGCGCAGCTCTATCGCGTTGTCCCGCTGCTCGGCTGGCTCGCAAACCGCGTCCGGTATCCGGCGCTGCGCTGCGGGCTCAATGTCGAGATCGACGGACCGGGTGAACTCAAGTCGGGGGCGGGCGTCAGCCTGGGGCAGGGGACACGCATCGACCTACCGGAGGGGAGCGCGCTCTCGCTCGGCGACCGGGTCTCGGTCAGCCGCCACGTCCACATCGCTCCGGAGTCCGGAAGGCGTATCGGCATCGGGGCACTGACCACCGTTCAGGACGGCTGCCGCATCTACGGCGATGTGACCGTCGGCCAGCGCTGCATCTTCGCTCCGAATGTCTTCGTCTCCTCCGGCACCCATACGTTCGATGCGCTGCCGCACTTGCCAATTCAGGAGCAGGAGCGATTGGCGCCGGCGCCTCCCCGTCCGATCCGCATCCTTGGCGATTGCTGGTTCGGCATCAATGTCGTCGATCGCGCCAGGCGTGACGGTCGGACGCGGCTGCGTGGTGGGCGCGAATTCGGTGGTGACCGCTGATCTCGCCCCGTATCAGGTGGCAGGCGGCAACCCCGCGCGCGTGATCCGCCAGCGTCTGGAATTTTCGCCGAAGCCGCGGATCGATGCCGCCAACGAGCAGGATGCGCCTTATTTCTACGACGGATTTGACCTGGCGCGGGACGCACGACGGCGAGTGGGTCGCCGCGTCCGACTTCACCTTGGCGCTTGACCGCTCGAATGCGCGCGCCGTGCGTCTGTGCGTGGCGGGGACCGGCGAGCTTCGTTTCGCCGGCGAAGCGCGGACGATGGCGGCAACGCCGGGAGTCGTGGAATTCGATCTCACGACGGGAATGAGAGATCTGCCATTCCTGAATTTTCGCGCCGACGGGGGCTGCCGCGTACGATGGGCGGAACTGGTCTAGCCAGCACACATGCGCGTGCAGTTCATCCATCACGTCGCCTCGACGTTCGGCTTCTCGATCCTGCAGCAATTGGTCGGACTGGGACGCCAGGCGCTGATTGCCGCGTTCTACGGACTGTCGCGCGAGTTCGACGGCTACCTGGTGGTCTACGCGGTTGCCACCATGTTCGTCTTCAGCGTGTCTTCGGTCTTCGACACCGTGGCGGTCGCGCGGCTCGTCGCAGATCCGCGAACGCGACGGCGACCAATCGTTCTGGCAGAGCAGCAACCGCCTCCTGGTGCAGGCGTCATTTGCGGGAGCGTTGTTCGCACTGGGGCTCATCGGCGTGCTCCATCTCGTCATGCCGATCGTGGCCGCCGGGTTCGCGCCGCAGGAAAGAGCGGCGATCCTTCAACTTGCACTCTATTTCGCGCCCTGGATCGTCGTCATCCTTCCGTACTACGCGGTCACCGCCCATCTGAAGGCCTTGTGGGGATTTCATTGGGTGTTCGCGGCCGAGCTTGCCATCATGGTGGTCTCGATCGCCGTGCTGTGGGTCTGGCACGACTCCATCGCCGATCTGCCGCTCGCCTATGGTGCCGGTTACCTGTGCGGCTTGCTGGGACTGCTTCCTTTCCGCGGCTTCAGGCGCGTGCGCGAGCCGGTGCCGTCGCCCAACCTGATCCGCGGCATGGGCAACCAGTATCTCGCCAACCAGATGGGCAGTCTCGCCGGCCTGGTCGACCGCTATTTCCAATCGTTCCTGGCGGGCGGCGGCATTTCGGCGCTCGGCTATGTCGGACAGATCGTCAACAATCTCTCCAGCCTGATGACGTTTCGCGAAATCTACGTGGTGCCGCTGTCGTCGGAGGTCGGCCGCAGCGAAAAGCTCGCGCGGATGCTGAGCGGCATCGCGTTCATCAGCGTGCCCAGCACCTGCTTCGTGATCGCCTTCGCCGAGCCGATCGTGCAGGTGCTGTTCCAGCGCGGCAAATTCACACGCCGGCGATACGATGCTCACGGCCGCCGTGCTCCAGATCATGGCGCTGTCGCTGTTGTTCTCGTCGCTGCTCGCGCCGATGGCGCGGCTCTTTCAAATCCTCGACCGTATCTCGTTCAGCCATCTGCTCTACTTTGTGTCGCTGATCGGGACGGCGACGTTGCAATACCTGCTGGTGTTCCGGCTCGGCCTCGACGTCTATGGCATCGCCTGGGCGGCCGTCGGCAACAGCGGGCTACTGACGATCTTCGTCTCCGTCCTGGTCAGACGCTGCGGCGTGACGTTGAACTGGCGCGTGGTGCTGCTCAACGCGGCGCTGGCCGCGCTCACCGCGGGTGCGGCCGTCGGCCTCGCAAAGCTCGCGTCAATCCGCTTGCAGGGACTCGCAGAACTGATCGTCGGCGGCGGACTCTATTGGGCGGTCGTTGCGCTCGGATACTTTGCGATGCGCGAGCGGCTGCTGCGCATCATGGGCTAGCAACGCGGGGTCCGGAACCCGCCGTGCACTTCGGCGGCTTAGCTTGGCGCTCCGCATGATCGAGAATGGCGGACAGGAACCGGTCGATGTTGCGCCGGCGCAGCATGGGCTCGTCCGGCAGTCCCGGTGTGCGCAGAATGAAGTCGTAGCTGACGCTGAAAATCTCCGCGACCGCGCGCACGATCGCGTCGTCGTCCGGGCGGGAACCCGATCGCGTCCTTGATGCGCGTCGCGAGCGAATCGAGCGGAGCCACTCCGCCGATGTAGCCGGCGATCAACGACGGTCCGAGCGTCACGGCCGGCCGGCCGAGCAGGAAGGCTTCCAGCGTCGAGGTGCCGGTGACCGAGACCGTGAGCGCGGCGCGCTCGATCAGCGCCCGGCTGTCGGTCCGGTAGTCGACGACGGTCACGCCGGCGCGCCGGCGCAGCGCCCGCATGAACGAGCGCGGGCGCGTCGATGTGGCGATTGCCGCCGGATGCTCCTTGACCACCAGCATGTGGTCGTTGGGCATGGCGAACCGGATAGCGTCGATCGCCCGCGTCTGGTCGACGAAGAACGGCGCCGGCGTATTGATCGAAGATTCCGGCGTCATCTGCAGCGGGTAATAGACGAAGCGTGAGGGTAGTTGCGCGAGTTCTCCGATATCGAAGTCCTTGCTGGCGCCGCCGTAGAACAGCCGCCACGCGCTGTCGCGCAGCCACGGCAGATTGGTGAGCAAGCTCGCCCGCAGGTATTCAAACTCGAACAGATCGGGGCGCTGGAGGTTGCGCCGCAGCGAGGCCGCGGCTCGCACGTGCAGGGGCGTCTTGAAATCGTCGAGCCGCTCGTCGTCCGGATCGATGCGCTCGGGCAGTCCGGATGCCGACCCGCCTTCGCGGCGAAAGCGCGCGAGGAAAGCGCGGGCGGCGTCGAGCGTCGCCGCAGTGGCCTGCCGGTACGCCGGCAGGGTCTCCTGTGCGTCGACACTGAAGAAGGTGCCGCCGAGCGTTCGTCCGTTGGTCGGGACCAGCGGCATGATGCCAAGCTCGACGGCCAGATCGGGCAGCATGCGGCCTTCGAGGCCCTCGATCTGCGGGATGAGCAGATGCGTCGGTGCGGTGCGTTGCAGGAACGCCTTGTAGATTTGGTAGATCTCGGCGGCGCGCGCGAGCTGCTGCCAGGCCGGACGGTGTTTGAAGGCCCGCTTCTCGGCTTCGATGGTGGCGAAGATGTTGCCGCGGTAGTTGGACAGCGCGCTCGCATCCGACAGCGGCTTGAGATCGCGGCTCTGGTGATCGGAGAGCGACAGGATGTCGTCCTCGCCGAGCACCTGCCGCATCAGGTCGCGATGATGCGGCGTCGGCAGGATGACGGCCCAGCCGATGTGCGGCGCCCGCGCCCGCGCCGCCGCGATCAGGTGGCGGAAGACGATCGGATAGGCGCCGAATCCGTGCAGGACGATCTTCATGTCACGCGAGCTGAGGCCGTGTGCGGCTGTTTCACGGCTGTTGGTCTAGCGGCAGTCGCGCGGGCGAGGCAAGCATGTTCGAGGTGGTGAGGGCCGCCGACGCGCCGATGGACGAATGGCGCGCCGATCCGGCCTTTGCGGCGGTCGATGCGCACCCGATCTGCGGCGCCTTCGGCCGCCGGTTCTATCCGGCGACCTTCGGCACGCGCCGCGATGAAAGCTTCGCGGTGATGGACGGAGATCGCGCCGTGCTGCTGGCGGCCTGCACGGCGGGCGCCGAGGAACTCGACTATTTCGGCATGCCGATCCGGCTCTTTCCGCGCGCCGGTCTCGATCCGTCGGCGGCGTCGGCGGCGATCGAAGCAGCCTTCACGCATATCGATGCGCTTGCAGTGCGCGAAAAGCTAAAGCGTGTCACGATTGCCGACGACGCGAGCCTCGGCACCCTGTCGGCGGTCGGCAAGCAATGCCTCAATCGGCGGGCGGAGGCGGCGCTTCGCCTGACCGGTCTGGCGGATCTGGCGGACGGCGAGGCCGGATTGCGTCAAACCTTGCGCAAGAGCTCGCGGTCGTTGATCAACTGGGGGCGGCGCAATCTCGAGATCGCGATCCTGTGTGCGGACAAACCGGATCGCGAGCTCTTCGACCGTTACCGGGAGTTCCACTCTCAGGTTGCCGGCCGTGTCACGCGGTCTCCCGAGTCCTGGGATGCCATGTTCGATTGGATTGCGGCCGGGCGTGGAGAACTGGTGCTCGGCTTTCTCTCCGGCGAGCTTGTCACCGGGACGATGGTCGTCGATGGAAATGCTGCTACCTACTACGCCTCGGGTGTCTATGACCGCGATCGTTTTGATCTGCCGCTTGGCCATTGGCCGCTCTGGTTGTCCATGACGCGCAGCGCCGAACGCGGCATGCAGACATTCGACCTTGGCGACCTGCCTCTCCCGAACGCCGCGAGCCCGAAAGAGGTCGCCATCGGATATTTCAAGCGCGGATTTGCGACCACGATCGCGACGGGCATCGTGTGGAGCTGGACGCCGGCCGCGCCGGATCGGGAGAACGGCTCGTGACGATCGGCGATACCGCGAGCCGCGACTGGTACGACCGTTCCTATAGTGCGGGCGGATTTCGCGCTCAGCGCCGCTATCCGAACGAGGAACTGCTGCGGTTCTTCGGCCGCCACTACTTCCCGCTGCCGCCCGATGAGCGAAAGGCGGTTCGCGTGCTCGAAGCCGGCTGCGGCTCGGGCGCCAATCTCTGGATGATCGCGCGCGAGGGCTTCGAGGCGCACGGCGTCGACCTGTCGGCCGAAGGCATCGCCCTGTGCGCCGAGATGCTGGCGAGTTGGGACGTCAGCGCGACCTTGAACACCGCGAGCATGACGGCGTGCCCTTATCCCGAGGGCTCGTTCGACGTGGTGGTGGACGTGTTCTCGTCCTATTGCCTGGACGAGGCGGGCTTCGGCGACTTCCTGCGCGAGGTGGCGCGCCTCCTGCGCCCCGGCGGCCGCTTCTTCTCTTACAGCCCGTCGAAAGGGTCGGACGTGTTTCGCAATCCCGGGCCGTCGCGCCGCCTCGATGCGAGCACGCTCGACGGCATTCACCGCGAGGATGCGCCGTTTCACGGCAACGCCTATCCGTTTCGCTTCATCAGCCGCGAGGAATATCGAACGGCACTCGAGGCGCATGGCCTGCGTACCGTCTACAACGAGACGGTCGGGCGGACATACTTCGACGGCAAGGAATACTTCGAGTTCGTTGTCGTCGTGGCCGAGCGCGAGGCATCCACCGGGCGATGATCGACCACGGCGGCCGATTGGAATTCGGCGCCGATCGTCACGGCGCCAGCGCCGCAAATGCGCGGAAGTTGTCCTGGGCCGCCTCGCGGGATTCCTCGACCAACTGGCGTTCCGGAGCCCGGCCGCGAATGTCTTCCACGCTTCGGGCGAGATCGACGCCGCTAAGATTGGCAAGGTCGACGCACGGCATGGCGAAGCGGCGGCAAATCTCGCTGATCTTGTTGTCGTGCGCGATGCCGACGAAAGGGCGCCCGAGCATGGCGGCCAGCACCAGGCCGTGAAACCGCATGCCGCAGATGACGTCGATGTCGGCGAAGGCCTTGTCGATGACGGCTGCGTCGGCGGTGAGCCGGCGAACGTCGATCGAGGCGGCTGCGGCGCCAATCTTGCTGTGAAGATCGGCGAAGACGGTCCTGTCGTCCGCCATGCTGCGGCTTTGCTGAAGTACGAGAAAGACCACGCGATGACCGCGTTCCTGCCAATGCCGAATGGCATCTGCGAGCGCCGCGACTGTTGGTCCAACGGCCGAGGGCGACACGGTGAGGCCCACGCACAGTTGTTCCGCGTGCGAGCGCGTTTGTGCTTTTTCGGACGTCAGTCCCTTCCACGCGAATACGAGATCGGCGGTCAGCCTTGCCTTGGTGCCCGCGCATTGCCGCAGCGCGGCGTCGTCGCGCACGAGAAACAAATCGGAGTGCGCGACGATGCTGCGCAGCAGCCACCGCCCAGTTGCTGTTCGCAGATCGCCCACGCCGACGCCGAGCGCCGCGATGCGGACACCGAGCGCGCGCGCGACAACGCACATGAGCCATTGCACCGCGAGCGACGCGACGCCGGTATTGTCGTGAAACACCGTGCCGCCGCCGAACACCAGCCAGCGGCATTGGCGCAGCAGCGCGGCAAGGCGCCGGACGAACGTCGCGAGGCGGCGATAGCGGGGCCGCGATTGATCGCTCAGGACGGCATCGAGGCCGGTGAACACGACATTCGGCCCGAGGTCCGGCAGGCTTGCCGTCTCGCCGTGGTCGCGCACCAGAAACCGGGCGTCGGGCATGATCGCGCGCAGCCCGTCGATCGTCACGGTCAACAGAAGATCGTCGCCCAGGTTGCCGCAGCCGTAGTAGCCGGAGAGCAGAACCCCGTTACGTGCATCGGACGGCATGCGGTGCAATTTCCCGTGCTAGGGGCTTGGCTCACTCCGCGGCAGGACAATGCGCGCGCGCCAACCGGATCGACGGCGTCCTATCCGCAATTGATGTCGTAGCACACCCTTGTCCATCGCAAACCCGCTTCGTCTCGCCATCGTGCTGGGCACCCGGCCGGAGGCCATCAAGCTTGCGCCGGTCGCGCTCGCGGCGCGCGCGCGGCCGGAATTTCATGTGACCGTCTACAACACCGGTCAGCACGGCGACCTGTGCCGCGATGTGCTCGACCTGTTCGGCGTCGTCGGCGGACGTGGATCTCGCGCTGATGACGTCGCGGCAGAACCTGACCGATCTGACCGTCTCGGTGCTGCAGGCCATGCAGCGCGAGCTGACCGGGAATCGGCCCGACTGGCTCATCGTGCAGGGCGACACCACCACGGCTTTCGCAACGACGCTGGCGGCGTTCTACCAGAAGATTTCGGTGGCGCACGTGGAGGCCGGGCTGCGGACGGGAGACATCTATTCGCCGTGGCCCGAGGAGGTCAATCGGCGCCTGATCACCCGGATCGCGCGGCTGCATTTCGCGCCGGTCGCCTCCAACGCGGAGAACCTGCGACGTGAAAACGTCGACCCCGCCGACATCGTCGTCTCGGGTAACACCGGGATCGATGCGCTGAAGTGGCTGGTGCGCCGGCTCGATGAGGACGCGGGGCTTCGCCGCCGCGCGCAGGCGGTGCTCGATGCCACGAACGTGCCGTGCCTGCGCGCGGATGCCGCCGATCCGCTTGTGCTGGTCACCGCGCATCGCCGGGAGAGCTTCGGTGCCGGGATGCTGGCGATCTGCCGGGCGATCGCCGAACTGGCGGATCGCTTTCCGGACCGGCACTTCGTCTATCCGGTGCACCCCAATCCGGCGGTGCGCGACACGGTGTTTCGCGAACTTGGGCAGGAGCGCCGCCTCCGCAACGTCCACTTGATCGAGCCGCTCGAATATCTGCCGTTCGTCCTGCTGATGTCGCGCGCCGAACTCATTCTCAGCGATTCCGGCGGCGTGCAGGAAGAGGCGCCGAGCCTCGGCACGCGCGTGATCGTCATGCGCGACGTCACCGAGCGATCGGAAGGGGTCGAGACCGGCCTCGTGCGGCTCGCCGGCACCGACCGCGATCGCATCGTGGGCTTTGCGACGGAAGCGCTCACGGGCCGCTGGCCGCGCGAAGGACAGGGCCGCGACATCTACGGTGACGGCAACGCGTCGCAGCGCATCGTCGAGGCGATCCTCGCCCGGCGCGACGGCTGACCTTCGCCGCCCGATCCGAGCAACATGCGCGTCCTCGCCGTCTCCTACATGCTGCCGCCGGCGCTCTATCCGCAGGCCATTCAGATCGGCCGGCTGCTGACGAATCTGCCGGTGGACATGGGAGTGGTCTGCGGGCAGGTCGGCGAGTTGAGCTCGGGCCTCGACAGCTATCGGGATTTCTCCCGTCAGTTTGCATTCTGCGTGAACGTGCCGTTCCGGCCGCGCCTGTCCGGGCTCGCGGCCACGCTCGCGCGACGGTTCGTTCCGTTCTATGGCTGCGTTCCCGACGAGTTTCGAAGCTGGGTGCCGCTTGCAGAACAAGCGACCGAGGCAGAACTGAAGTCGCGCGGATTTCGGCCCGACGTGCTCGTCACCTTCGGCGTGCCGATGTCCGACCATCTCCTGGGATCGAGGTTGAAGGCCAAGCTCGGCGTGCCGTGGGTTGCGCATTTCAGCGACCCGTGGGTGGACAACGCGTTCCACCGCCGCCATGTGCTTGCCAACATTGTGAACAGGCGGCTCGAACGAAGAGTCATCGCCGAGGCCGACCGGCTGATCTTCACGTCGCGCGAAGCGCTCGATCTGGTGATGGGCAAGTATCCGCCGGCCTGGCGCGCCAAGGCGACCGTTCTGCCTCACACCTACGATCCCGCGCTTTATTCCACGCCGGTGCTCGATGCTCGCGGGCCCGTGTTGCGTTATCTCGGCAATTTCTACGGCCACCGGACTCCGGTCCCGCTCTTTCGCGCGCTGCAAGCGATCCTCGCAACCGAACCCGCACTGCTGGACGGTGTGCGCGTCGAGTTGGTCGGGCAGATGCCGCGGCGCATGCGGCTGCATCCCACGTTGCGAAGTTTGCCGGAAGGCCTCGTGCGGCTGGTCGATACCGTGCCCTATTCGCAATCCTTGAAGCTGATGTCGGATGCGGACCTGCTGCTGCTCATCGACGGCCCGGACGACTTGAGCGTCTTCCTGCCGAGCAAGCTGATCGAGTATCTGGGCGCGGGCACGCCGATCTTCGGCATCGTCCCGCCGGGCACGTCGGCCAAGCTCCTGGCGCGCGTCGGAGCGCCGGTCGCCGACCCGCGCAAGCCCGAGGAGGTGACGGCCGGTTTGCGTGAGGCGCTCCGGCTCGTGCGTCAGCGCCGCGCCACGATCGCATCGATCAAGCTGGGGCGATCCCGACGTGCGCGCGGAGTTTCATCCGGATCGCGTGCGGAGCGAATTTCTCGCGATCCTGCAGTCGGCTGTTCGAGGGTAAACAAATAGCGCGGCGGTTACCCTCCCCCCGCGAAGCGGTGGGGAGGGTCGGCGAGCGCGTAGCGCGAGCCGGGGTGGGGGGGGAGAGAACCCGGAAGTGTCACTCTGAAACTGATGCTCGTCTCGATTCCAGCCCCCACCCCCAACCCCTCCCCACCGCTCGCGGGGAGGGGAGCCCGCAAGATCGCGTGCGTGGGAATGACGGGCGTGCGGCGCCGAGCGAGCAATTCCAGTTTCAGTTCTTTTTCAGTCCCAGGCTCGTCACCAGTTCGGCAATGCCGGCGCGGTCCTTCAATAGATACTGGTCGAGCGCGTCGCCGGTCGTCGCATTCGCGTCGTAGAGCGCGTTCTTGCTGGCAATGTCGACGTAGTTCGGGCTGCGGCTCGCTTCGAGCAGGACGTCGATCAGCCGCTTGCGCAGCGCGGCCGGTAGCCCCTTCGGCGCGTAGAGATACTGAATCGACGCGCCCTTGAGCGGATAGCCCAGTTCCATCACGGTCGGCACGTCGGGCGCCGCTTCCGCGCGCTCCTCTTCCATCGACGCGAGCAGCCGCAACGATCCGGCGCGCACCTGCGGCGCCCAGCCGCCGGCCGCGAAGCTTCCGGCGGTGACGTGCCCGCCCAGGATCGCGGTGACGATCGGCGCGTCGCCCTGGAACGGCACGATGTTCACGTCGACCTTGGCCTGCTGGAAGACGGCGCGCGAGATCAATTCGACCATCGTGCCGGTGCCCGGGATGCCGACCGACAGTTTGCCGGGCTCCTTGCGTGCGGCATCGATCAGGTCCGGCAAGGTGCGGATCGGGCTGTCGCTCTTGGTCGCTATGCCGATGCGCTGGCGGCCGGCGACGATCAGCGCGGAGGTGTTCTCGAGCAGGTCCGGCCGGATGTTCTGAAAATGGTAGGCGAGCGTGAAGGTCGAGCTTGGCGAAATCCCGATGGTATAGCCGTCGGCCGGCGATGCGACGACGTCGAGCGCCGCCAAGGCGCCCGACGCGCCCGGCTTGTTGATCACGATGACGTCCTGACCGAAGGCCTTGCGGCTCTCCTGCGCGAGCGTGCGCGCCAGCACGTCGGTCGAACCGCCCGGCGGGAAACCCACCAGCAGCCGGATCGGACGGGTGGGAAAATCGCTCTGCGCGGCGGCAGGCGCGGGCGAGAGCACGACGGCGAGCAGGACCGCCGCAACCGCCGTTCCGCTTCTGGTCGTCATCATCTACCTGGCCCGGGCTGCGTGTTGGCTACATTCGATCAAGATGGACGCCATGCTGCCTCCCTTCGCGGCGCCCGGCAAGCGCAGGGTGCTGCGACCAAGAAGCGTTCTCTCGCGGGACCGATCGTCGTGCCGGCAAGGCTGACGCACCGAACTGCCGTCACGCCAAAATCCATTCCGTGCTAGAAACGCCGCGACCATAACGAACACGACGAGACAAATCATGGCGGATCAGGTCACGCTTCCCGCGCTGATGCAGATGAAGCGGGACGGGCGCAAGAGCGTCGGCGTGGTGGCGTGGGACTATCAGATCGCGCGCATCGCCGATCGCGCGGGCGTGGACTTCGTCTCGGTCGGCGACTCGGTCGGCGTCAATCTTTGGGGACACGCCAATCCGCTCGAAGTCACGATGGACGAGATGCTGGTGGTCTGCAAGGCGGTGCGCCGCGGCGTGACGCGCGCGCTGGTGAGCTGCGATTTTCCGTTCGGTCCGTTGCAGGAGGGCACCGAGAGCGCGCTGCGCGCCGGCATCCGGCTGGTCAAGGAGGGCGGCGCCGACATCGTCAAGCTCGATGCCGCCGCCGATTTCCCCGACACGGTGCGCGCGCTGGTGCGTGCCGGCATCCCGGTGTTCGCGCAGTTCGGGCTGACGCCGCAGACCGCGATGAAGTATGGCATCCCCTACAGCGCGCAGAATACGCCCGGTGCGCAAGCCGTCGCCGAAATGACCGCGAAGCTGGTCGAGGAGGCGAAGCGCCTCGAAGACGCGGGCGCGTCGCTGCTCGACTTCACGAATTCAGGACCGGTCGCCGGTGCGGCGGTGGTGAGCGCGGTGAAAATCCCGGTGATCGGCGGCTTCGGCGGCGGACCGTGGCTCGACGGCCGGGTGCGGCTCGCGCACACCGCGATCGGCTACGGCGAGAAATGGCTCGACTCCAAGGTCGAGACCTATGCCAACACCGCCAAGGCGAGCCTCGACGCCTTTACGGCGCTGATCGGCGACGTGCGCGCCGGCCGGCAGATCAAGGGGTAGGGCGGCTGGCGCCGACCTTATCGCGCGGGATGTGGCGCGCCGGCCTGCGGGAGCGGAAGCTTGATCGCACAGCAAACGCCGGCCGGTGCGAACGCGAGGTCAACCGAACCGCCGAGATCGCGCGGGACAAGATCGCGAATGACGCTGGCGCCATATTTATCTTGGGGCGAGGCGGTGACGGCCGGACCGCCGACCTCCCGCCATGTGATCGATAGCGTCCTGGCATTGCCGTCCGGCGGACAGGTCCAGTTCACCTCCACGCGACCATGCGGCGACAACAGTGCGCCGTACCTTGCGGCGTTTGACGCGAGTTCGTGCAACACCATTGCGAGTGTCTGGCTCGCGGTCTCGTCGAGTGTGACGGCCGGACCGCCGATGATCGCGGCCGCATCGCTGGCGTAGGGTGCGATCTGCCGACGGATGAGTTCGGCAAGATCGACACCGGTACCTCGCGTCCGGCTGAGCAGCGCATGGGCGTCGGCGATGGACTGGACGCGGCCCTGCAGCACGCGGATGCGGTCTTCGGGCGCCGCTTGGTAAGTGCCTTTGGCCGCCGTCATGAAGCGTGCCAGCAGTTGGTCGAGCGTCGAGGCGTGCAGGCCCTGCGCCTCCGATTGCATGCGGGCGCTGGTGTCGATCGTGAGCCCCTTGATGCGGACGAGGCGGCCGGCTGCGTTGAATTCGGCCGTCGCGGTCTCCTCAAGCCATACCTCCCTGCCGTCGGCGCGCTTGAACCGGAAGGTTGCGCTGTAGTTGGGACGGTCGGGGCTGAGGCCGAGCATGAGCGATTTGAATCGCTCGCGGTCGTCCGGGTGGACCCGCGCGAGGAAGTCGCTCGAGCCGAAAGTGTCTTGCGGATCGAAGCCCAGGATCTGCGGAGCGTTGGCGCTGCGCTGTGGTTCGCTCGCGCCAACGTCCCACACGAAAGTTGCGACCGAACCTGCCGTCAGCGCCTCCTGCAGGCGCGCTTCGCTCTCGGCGAGGGCGGCGGCTTGCGTTCGCCGCTCGGCGAAGAGCGCGGCGAGAACGTATGCGCACAGCGCGACAGCCAGGATTCCCGCGCGCGCCGTCAGCATGCGGTTGGCTATTGGCAGCGCAGGGTCGCCGAAGTGGCCAAATCCGATCGTCGTCGTCCAAACGATCGCAAGCGTGACGATGAAGGCCGCGGCGGCCGAAAAGACCGGCGGGCAACGTGATGCGATCCACAACAGGACCGGAAACAGCAAAGCAACGGGAACGACTGTCGCCCAAGACGTCTGCGGCAGCGCCATGACGATCGCGCACAAGACGACGAGCGATGCCAGCGCGCCGACACCTTCGATGGCTTCGTCTCGCAGTGGCGGGTGTCGTGCGGCCGACGCAATCCCGATCACCAGTGGGGCGACGGTGACGATGCCGAGCGCGTCGGACGCAAACCAGTTCTGCCATGTGGCGTAGATCGACGCCGCCGCGTCGTGGAAGAGGGCAAATCCGATCGCACCTCCGATCCCCGAGATGGCTGCTGCGACAATCGCAGCCCCGAGAAATCCCAAGACGTTGCGAAGCGAGTCAAGGCTGAAAGGCGAACCGAAGTAGCGCTCGATCAATCCGGCAGCCAGCAGGGCCTCTCCGGCATTGCACAGGGCGAATATCACCGAGCTCGGGATGTTTCGATCGCCCAGAAGATTGGCAATGATGGTTGCGGCTATCGTCCCGATCGCGACGGCCCATCGGGCGGATGGCCCAAAAGCGATGAGGATGCCCGCCGCGAAGCCCGCGGCCGGCCAAAACACCGCCACGCCGTCGGGAGTCAGCAGGGCAAGGCTCAATTTTGCCAGCAGGATATAGACGCAGGCCACGACGACGGCGAGCCAGACAGCGGTAATCCACCCCTGTTGTGCGGCGTCGGCGTCGTCAGCTTGCTCGGCTTGCGCTCGCGGATCTTGCAGCATGCACCCCCCTCGGACGCGCTGAGGGCGGATTATGTAGCTCTGGAACTCTGCCGCAAGGGCGTTGCCTGGATGCCTTCCGTCCTTGAGGCTTGCGCGTGCATCAGCAAGCTGCTTGGGCGAGGCGTATACGCCGCGACACCGCTCGCTAATGCGTGGTGTCGCTCGCGCCCTCTTCGGTCTTTTGCAGGATGGCCTCGCCGAGATACGCGATCGTCTGCGCCAGGAAGCGCGCGTGGTCCGCCGGTGGCACCGACGACAGGATCAGGTCGGCCAGGCTCTCGGTCATTTTGGCGGCAACTTCCACGATATCGACCGTCTCCGGCCCAGCCTGCTCGATGTGCTGCTGCACGAGCTCGTTGATATCGCAATGAAGACAATCGGACATGGAGGTAGCTCCGCTCGGGCCGGTCGAACGGCGCGGTGATCGACCTTTAGCATGCCGGGACCAGCTTGAAGAAACGCGGCCGAAACCCGTCCGCTAGCCCACGCGTCACCCGGCGAGCGGATCGGCCTCTTTGGCCCTCGAAGGAACAAAAGCGAATTGTGGGCTTATAGCACGTTAAAATTGTAGTCCGTAGGGGCCCCGCTGCGGGGATTTGCGCCGAAGCTCGCGGCGCAAATTGCGCAGTGCGGTATAAATATTGCAACGCACAAATCCGAGGCCCGGGTCGCCATTGACACGGAATCGGAGGTGAAAGTGAGGTTGACTCACAACTATCGGTATTCGCTCGTCCTTCTCTCTTTCGCGCTTTCATTTGGCGCCATGGCGCAAGAACACCATGCGCAATACCACGACGTCTATCAGGGCTGGGTGAACCAGCAGGGCAAGGACTGCTGCCATGGCCAGGATTGCGGCGTGATGAAGAAGGACGATGTCGACGACACCGGCGAGGTGCTCAAGATCCGCATCGACGGGCAGTGGTGCCCGGTCAACAACTGGATGACGCTCAAAAAGGGCAAGTCGCCCGATTGGAGCGTGGTTCACGCCTGCATCAATCACCGGATCGTCGATATGGCGCCGTGCGACCGCCTGATGTGCTTCGCAGGGAGACCGCAGATGTAGCGACGGCGTGCCAGGCTGCGATTGATTTTCAGGAAGGCGAGCCGCTGCTACTACGAGATGTGGAGGTGGCTGGCCTACAGCCCCGCATTGGTAGGCGCAAGCACGCGCCTTCAGGCAAGCGCTGCATCGTACCGAGGTGCACGAGGGCCCCCAAACGCTTGTTGCAAGGCAGGTCGTCACTCCACTTTGATGTTGGCTGCTTTGATAATTGGCCACCACTTTTCGATCTCCGCCTTCTGAAAAGCGCCGAGCGCCGCCGGCGTCTGCTGCTCGCGCAGAGGAATTTGAGCGGCTTGATCTTCCCACCGCTTGCGCAAGGCCGGATCGGCGAGCGCCTCGACAGCGGCAGCATTGAGCCTGGTGACGATAGCGCCTGACGTTCCTTTGGGTGCCCAAAATCCATACCAAGTCGATACGTAGAGCCCCGGTACGCCGGCCTCATCAACGGTCGGAATATCAGGAGCGGCTGATAGCCGCGCCTTTGCCGTCACCGCAAAGGGGTGGAGCGCGCCGCTGCGATACATTTGCAACGAACCACCCGATAGCTGGTCGAACATGAAACTGATATGGCCGGCCACCACGTCATTAACGGCGGCCCCGCCGCTGCGATATGGTACCACTCGCAGTGACACGCCGGTCACATTCTGAAAATATACGATGGCAAGGTGGGCGATCGATCCGATTCCGGCAGTCGCTGCAGTCGCCTGATTGGGATTGGCCTTGAGCCAAGCGACCAATTCTCTGAGATCCTTGGCCGGTACGTCCCGCTTGGTGACGATGACCGACACGTTGGACGGCAGCAACGCGATAGGCTCCAGGTCACTCAGAAGGTCGTACTGGAGATTGTAGAGCGCGCCGTTGAAGACATGCGTGCCCAAATGGCCAATACCGAGGGTATAGCCGTCAGGCGCAGCGCGGGCGACACGAGCAACACCGAGCGAGCCTGCCGCCCCGGCCACATTCTCGATGATGATGGGTTGACCAAGCGGGCGCTCCATCCGTTCGCCCATCACGCGCGCAAGCGTGTCGGCAGGCCCGCCCGCTGCAAATGGAACGACGATCGTGACCGGTTTTGCCGGATAGATCTGCGCGCTAACTGGGATAATCCATAGCAGAAACGCGCCGCATACTGTGGCAACAAATATCCTCATCGTGACCTCCGGCTCTCCACTATCCGGGTCGTTGCTCTATTAGTCACCGCGTCGGTCAGCTTGAGTGTTCGTTTGCAACCTGTAGCGCGCGGACGAAGCGCGAATTACCGACATACCATGCGGTCAAGGCCGCTAGCTCGACGAGCTCTTGCGCTGAGAAACATTGACTAGCTTCCCCAAAAACGTCGTCGTCCACATCCCCGCGGCGAGCAGCTTGTTCGATGAATGAAAGCGCTGCTCGCTCCTTCGCGTCGAACAAGGACGTGTCACACCAATTCGGAAGAGCATCGATCTTGGCTGACGATACGCCACAAGTTACGGCGATCGGCCGATGGACCGATTGTTCATAGGCGGAGTCGTTGATTTGCGCGATCCGCAGAATCAGCAATTCCTGAAGGTCTCTCGGCAACGACAATTCTTCACGCAAGGCCCTGGCATATGCTGCCGTTGCACGAAGCAATTTGGGAGCATGGGCTGTCACATAGTGAATATTGAGAATATGGCCGCGGCTGGCACGAATACGTGCAAACATCTCAAGGAGGATCGGTTCTTCCGGCGATTCTGACGCGCCGCCTAAGCGAGATATTGGTCGATTGGGGGAAGACATGCGCTCACATTCATCTTCATGGGTTTATTTGGCATTATCAGGTCGCGATGCCCACCAGTAGATCCAGCGTCCATCGATATGACTGCAATTTCCTCCAGATGCCAATCGGCAGGGCTGGCCCGGAGCACCGATTCAACATCGAACAGTCACGCTCGAGAACGGATGCGATTTAACGCAATCCATCAGTCCCGGAGGGAGGGGCGGCAAGGGGTTCGGTGTAGTTGTTGCCCGATTTGCAATTCTATCGCGTTCATGATATGTTCTAACACGTTGTGGTCGAATCGAATTTCCCACTGGCCCTGATGGCTGACCAGATCGTTATCACGGAGAAATCCAGCCAAGCGAAGGATGTCCGCGCCGCCGTTGGTTCTCGCTACGGAGACATCCTGCCGGCCGAGGGTCATCTATTCGATCTGCTCGAACCGGAAGATGTTGTGCCGGAGTGGAAGCGCTGGTCGCCGATCTTGCTGCGGCCAGAGGGTCTCTACGGCACTCGCCCCGCAGAGGGTGGCAACAAAGCCACTAAGCTCAGGGCCATTCGCGAGGCATTGCGCACCGCCAAGCGGGTTTGGCTGGCGACCGATTGCGACCGCGAGGGGCAACTTATTGGTCAGGAAATTCTCGAGCATTACAATTACCGCGGTCAGGTAATGCGGGTGCTGTTCACCGCGCAAGATTCTCAGACCATTCGTGATGCGTTCGGTCGGGCGAAACCTAATGTCGAATATGCCCGGCTTTACGCCGCCGCCGTTGCGCGCCGGCAGGCCGACCAAATCTACAATCTGTCACTGACCCGCACCGCGACCGTGATCCTAGGGCAAGGTGCGCGGAGAGTGATTGGTGTTGGCCGCGTGAAGACGCCGACCTTGGCCATCGTATGCAAGCGCGAGTTGGAAATTCGCAACTTCGTACCAATTGCCTACTTTGAAGTTGTCGCCACCGCAAAGGTCGCGGGCGGCCAGTTCAAGATGCGCCATGCGCCGCAGGAGCGAATCCTCAAGCGGGAGACTGCCGAGACCGTCGTCAACGCCGCTCAAGGTTTCGAGGGCACGCTGGGCGTACGTGTCGAGGACAAGCGGCAAGGACCACTTAAGCTACACGATCTGCCGTCGCTGCAGAAGCTTTGCGGATCTCGTTTCGGCTGGCCCGCCAGCAAGACGCTCGCGGTGGCGCAGGAACTCTATGACGGCCAGGGCAAGAAGATCATCACCTACCCTCGCGCCGAGGTGCGCTATCTGCCGCAAAGTCTGATACCGGACGTGCCGAAGATCGTTGCCGGACTGCGGGTGGGGCAATCGTTCAGCATGATTCCGGTGCCCGATCCGCCGGTCATCCGCAGAGGCTCGAGCGGCAGCTTTTACGACAAGGGGCTGGAGGGCGCGAGCCATCACGCCGTCATTCCCAACGTCAACACCATCGACAAATTGCGCGAGGTCTGGCCTCGCCTGTCATCCGACGAGAAAAAACTGTTCGACGTCATCGCGCGTGCTTATCTGGCGGCACTTATGCCCGACTTTCGTTACCGGCAGACCACCGCGACTCTCGACGTGCGGGGCTTTGAATTCCGCGCCGCTGGCCGTCAGCCCATCGATCTTGGCTGGCGCGCAGCATTCCCGGAGTGGCAGCCCGCCGACGAAAAGGGCGATGAGGCACAATTGCTGCCGCCGCTGCGCAACGGCGAGACCGCGCAGCTGCAGGATCCAAAGATCGAGGACAAGGAGACCCGGCCACCGGCGCGGTACAACGAAGGCACGCTGATCGAGGCGATGCAGAATGCCTGGCGGTTCGTTGACGATGAGGTGCTGCGGGAACGCCTGAAGGAAGCCAAGGGGATCGGCACGCCAGCGACCCGAGCCGAGATCATCGGCGGGCTTAAGAAACAGACCTTCCTGATGGCCCAGGGGAAGCACATCGTGCCAACCGAGACTGGGTTGTCGCTGTTCGGCATCCTCAGACAGGCCGATCCGGCCCTGGTCGATCCGGGCGTCACGGCGCAGCTTGAATGCCTGCTCGACGATGTAGTTGTCGGCAAGCAGGAGATGGCCGGTGCGATCGACGCCGTGTGCGATGTCGCCGAGCGCATCATTGGCAAGCTGAAGGACGGCGCTGCGGCTGGCGGGTCGCCGCCCTTGCTTGGTGCTGCAAGCGGCAACGGCGCCGCAGCATATCCGCCAACGCCCGCGATGAAGCGCTTCGCCGACAGCCTCGTCCGGCAGAAAGGCATCAAGCCTCCGCCAGGCTACAAGACGTCGATCTCGGTCTGCCGAAAGTTCCTCAACGAACACGCGCCCAAGAAAGCCGGCGCCGAAACGCCGGGGAAGATTGAACTCAAACCGGTCAGTCCAGCCCAGCTGCTGTACGCCAAGAAGATCGCGCAAGGGAAAGGCGTGGTTATTCCCGACGAGGCCAAGGCCAGTTCGTCCGCGATGTCTGCGTGGATTGACTCGAACCGTGAGATCAAGCGCCGTAAACGCGGTCGGAAGACCGCCTACAAGTCGGCTAGGTCAACTGCGGCTCAACCCGCGAAACCGACAGAGAAATCGCGGAAACGCAGAGCCGGCTCCGACGATGCTCCGTCGACCGCTGCCCGGCCAAGTTCGGCAACTGGGACGCCACTGCGGATTCCCTATGGGAACAAGGACGTCGCGATGAAGCTTGGCGCGCGCTACGGTTCAGCAGGCTGGTACGCTCCGCCCGGAGTTGATCTTTCTGCATTCGGCGAGCGTGGATGGCTGTAGCGATCAACGCTTGTCTGCCTCTCCGTTAACTCCGGCCTGAGTATCGCGTCAATGCAGTGACTGACTGCGTGAGCAGTTCAACGTCCCGATGATAAATCTCTTGGCATAGAAATCTAATTTCCGCGCCTAGTAGAATGACAATTATACGCTGCCTTTGCTAACCACTCCAGTCCATGTCCGAAATTGGACACTTCACGCAATCCTGCGCGCACGTCCTTAACGTCCTTTGATTTTACAAGTGCCTCCGCCGCGCTTGCGAAACAGCGCCCACCGCCAAAGCTCAAGTGTCGACTGGGGAAATTTGGCTTGGCTGTGTTCGGGTCTCGTTTCGGTGATGCCGAGGTCTGCGCTCCAGCACGGCGGCGAGCTCAGCTACGGTCGATGCTACTCCAAGAACATGCCGGTCCGGGCGAATGACCACCGCCTCGGCCTCGAGGCCGTCAAGGTAATCGGCCGCTTCGCCGTCGGCAGGAACCAGTGTCAGATTGAGATCGCCGAAGTGGTCGCGACTTGCGCTCGGCAGCGATTCGATCAGACGGCGCGTCGCCAGCACGGCAAAACGATAGCCGACAAGGTCGTCGAGCCGCGTCCCGTCGGCCAAGCGCGGTTGTGCGGCGCGGGCGCCCGCTGGCGGCAGTGCGTCGCCATGCAGGCCGGGACCAAGCAGTGGCGTGATCGGCCGCAACATGGTCGGGTTGGCGATCAATTCGAGGTCGCGCAGGCGGGCCTTTTCCGGATCGGTGGCCTGAATGACGCCGCCGAGCGCAACAGCGAGCTCGATATAGGCGCGCACGTGCTGCGTGCGTTCTGACTCGTAGGTGTCGAGCAGGCTCTCGGGCGCTTCGCGCGTAATCACGTCGCGCAGTTTCCAGGCCAGATTGGCAGCGTCGCGCAGGCCGGAGCACATGCCCTGGCCGAGGAACGGCGGCGTCTGGTGCGCCGAATCTCCTGCCAGCAGCAGCCGGTCACACCGCCACCGCGTTGCCAGCGCGGAATGGAATGTGTAGACAACGGCCCGCTCGATCGCGGATGAGGCCGGATCGATATGCCACGGCTTGAGTAGTTCATATATCTTTTCGGGCCGCGTGATCCTAGCGGGGTCATCCTTCGGCATCAGCATGAATTCCCAACGGTGGCGTTTGCCGGGCATCGGAATGAACGTAGTGGGCCGCACCGGGTCACAGTATTGGATAGCGTCGACAACGCGGCCGGATTCGTCGGTTGCTTCCGGCACGCCGCCGGGTGGCTGATCAAGAATCATGTCGAGTACGATCCAGCGTTCGTGCGAGCGCAAATCCTGCAGCGCCGCACCCATGAAGCGCCGGACTATCGAACGTGCCCCATCGCATCCAACCACGTAGCGAGCGGCAATTTCGCAGAGCACACCGGATGCAAGATCCTCGTAACGGATGCGCACGTGATCGTTCCGCTCGTCGAGGGCGAAGACGTCGGCGCGAAGCCTCACGTCGATGCAGGGATAGCGTTTCATTCCCTCGCGAAGGATACTTTCGAGCTCGGGTTGATAGAACCGATAGGCGTTGTTCCAGCCCTCGGGGCCATCGCCGCTGCGGGCGATCAACAACAGCAGCTTGCCCTCGGCGTTGACGTGCCGAATGTTGCGGCTCACATTGAGATGCGGCAGCAATTTCTCGGCCAGACCCATCGTCTGGAACAGCCGCATCCCTTCGCCATCGAGCGACACGGCGCGCGGAAGGTGATAGATCGACGGCTCGCGCTCCAGCACGACAGTTCGCAGGCCGCAAAGCCCTAGCAGGTTTGCTAACGTCGCCCCGACCGGCCCGCAGCCGATGATCGCGACATCGAACGCGGTCGGGGACATCGCCGCCTCACATCATCAAAAGTTTTTCACGCCCATCTTGGCGGCAATCTCCGCTTGGTACTGGGCGATCGGCTTGAACCCGGGAGCGCTACGACAGAACGCGTCGGACTTGGCCCGGATCTGGTCCGCTGCCAGCGACAAGTCGAGGTCTTCGAGGCACGGCTGCTCAATGTACCATTGCGTATCACAAAACACTTCAAGACGATTGCCTTCGGGGTCCCGGAAATAGAGAGACCAAGCATTGCCGTGGTCCATCGGACGCAGATCGGTAACGCCCGGGGAATCCTTGACCCGCCGCCATATCGCCTGGAGGTCCTCGACCGACGCGACGCGAAACGAAATCTGGTTGATATGATTGAAGGCGATATCCTTCGGCCGCCCGCTCACCAATGCAACCTGATGGTGATCCTTGGGATCCCAGCTGGTGAATACGATGTCGGCGCCGCGCACCTTGCCGCGGTCGGTGACCGTGAAGCCGAGTACACGCGTGTAGAATTGCTCCATCCTCGGCAGATCGTGAACGTAGAGGCCAATATGGCTCATGCTCAGAGGAATGCGCTGCGCGGTCTCGATCTCTTTCGCGGCGGCTTGCTGCATCGCGGCATCCTCCATCGTTTATTTAATTCTACGCTAGCTGTGCACCCGAGGACCACCTAGCGCGCTTGACTCGATGTCCGCAGAGTGGACAATCCAGCCAAGCGCACAAAGGGGAACCCTAGATGGCGCGCAGGGATGGAATACGCCGCGGCGAACCCCGCAGTGTAAGGGCACTCGAACGCGGTTTGGCCGTGCTCACTGCGATGAACCGCCACAAGGTCGCCTCGGTAGTGGAACTGGCAAGCGAGACGCGTTTGCCGCGCCCCACGGTATATCGGTTGCTTGAGACACTGGGCCGGGCGGGCTTAGTAACCCGTAGCGGCACCGTTGATCGCTTCTGTCTCACCCGCAAGGTCCGCACGCTCAGCGACGGGTTCGTCGACGACGAATGGATTACTGGCATCGCGGCGCCGGTCATCGCCGCATTTACCGCCGAGCATGTTTGGCCGGTCGCGCTGATGACCTTCGAGGAGGGGCGGATGCTGATCCGCGAGACCACCCATCCGGCGAGTTCGCTGTCGATCGACTACGGCATGGTCGGGCGGCGCCTGCCTGTGCTGCGTACGGCTGCCGGTCGCGCCTACTTGGCATTTTGCCCGGAGAACGAGCGCCGCACCATCTTGGATATGCTCGGCCATTCGCCATCGCCCGATGACCGTTACGACAAACGCCGGTTGCGGGCGCTGCTGTGCGACATCCGGGCGAACGGTTACGCACTACAGGATCGCGAGATCAATCCCAAGACGTCCGGTATCTCGGTCCCAATCCGCGGCGGACGCCTGCTCGGCTGTGTATCAATGGTATGGATCGCCTCCGCATTGACGATCGAAGAGGCGCGGCAACAATTCCTGGCGCCGCTCCTGGCGCTGGCGAGCCGGGTCGCCACCCAGGTCGACGAGCTGCGCGCGCGTCCGACCGATATGCGCAGACCGGCGCTCCCTCCCGTCAACTCGGCAGAACCTGCGGTAGCCACAACGAAATGACAGGAAACAGCGTCAACAAAGCCAGCAACACCAAGTCCGCAAAGATGAACGGTGTGACCCCGCGATAGATGGTGCGGATCGGGATCTGCGGGGCGAGGCCGTGCAGGATGAAAACGATGATCCCAATCGGCGGGATGATCATGCCGAGTTCGACGATCACAACGTTGATGATACCCCACCAAACCGCCACCATCTCGGACGAAACACCCGGCATCATGGTGAGGCCGAGTTTCTGAACGACTGGCAACACCAGTGGCAGAGTGATCAGCATCGCGGATATCTCGTCGAATACCGCGCCCAGAATCAGATAGGCGACCAGCAGCGCCGTAACTATGGCGAGCGGCGGCATATCGAGATGTGCGATCCAGCCGACGAAGGCTTCTGGCACGCGTCCGAGATTGAGAAAATAGGTGAATATGAGTGCGCCCATGATCATCAAGTAGATCATGCCAGTCGCAGCTGCAGATTCACGCAGCCCCTGCCACAGCGTCTCCCAGTTAAGGCGCCCGCGAGCCAGCGCGAACAGAAGTGACAGCACGGCTGCAACCGAAGCCGCTTCGGTGACGGTGAAAATACCGCTGTAAAGTCCGCCGAACACAGCGATCATCAGGAGCAGGACCGGCGCCGCGGTCCTGAGCGCCGCCCAGCGCACCGGCCACGCAGCGCGCCCGCCAACCGGAGCGGCCTTCGGTTCGACGCGTACCATGATCGTAATTGCGAGTAAGTTGACAGCGACAGCCACCAGCGCCGGCAGAATCGCCGCGCGAAAAAGGTCGAGGATGAAGACCTTGGAGACGATGCAGTACAGGATCATCACGATGGAAGGTGGGATCAGCGATTTGAGCGTCCCACCCGCGGCGATCGTGCCGGTCGAGAACGCCGGCGAGTAGCCGCGCTTGAGCATTTCCGGCAACGCAGCCTTGGCGAACGTTGCAGCAGTCGCCGTCGAGGAGCCGCATACGACTCCAAACGCGGCGCTGCCCCCGATGGTGGCGTAGGCGAGCCCGCCGCGGCGATGGCCGAGACACGCCGCGGCGAGGTTGTAGAGATCGGTGGAAAATCCGGCGACGCTGGCGAACGTTCCCATCAAGAGGAACAGCGGAACGGTGGCAAGGTCGGCGCTTGAAAGAATGCCAACGGGCTCATTGACCAGCAGCGTGACAGCCGGGCCCCAACCGGACTGTAGGGCGAAGCCGACGACACCCACGATGATCATCGCGAAGCCGATCGGCACCTGCAGAAGCATCAGGGCGAACAGTGCCACGATGCCGAAACATCCGATCTCGAGCGGGCCCATGCGGATCAGTGCTGCGCGCGCGCGGGCTCGGTTTGCCCGCCGATCAGATGACCGATGTCGAGCGCAACCACGATGCACTGCACTGCGGCGGCGATCCAGAGGATCACGTCGGTGACGTACCAGAACGGCGCGGCTGGAAGTTTGAGCACGTAGGTACGCTCGCCGGTCGCGACCAATTCGCCGGCGTAGACCCAGAACTGCCAAGCCATCAGTGCGAGCACGACCACAATCGCGATATCGGCGAAGATATCGAGCCAGCGACCGAGGCGCGGGCTGACCGAAGACACCAGCCGAAACGTGATGTGGCTGCGTTCCATCAACGACGCCGGGATACAGCATGCGACCGCAATCGCGATTGCGAGCGCCCCCACGTCGACCACGCCGGCAATCGGCTGATTGACGAGCCAGCGCAACAACCCGTTCGCTAGCGTGATGAAGGCCAGGATCATCAGAGCCAACAAACCGAGCACCGATAGCGCACGCGTGCTCGCGTGCGCTACGTGCTCAAGCGTTGCGAGCGACCTCAATGAACGCACGGCAGGCATCACCCGAATTCCAATACTCGCGGGCCCGCCCGCATCGTCTGGGTTAGGCGCCCTACCTGTTGGCGCGGCTGGCGGCGAGATCCTGTCGCATGGCGGCAAGCAGGGCCTTGTTGCGAGCGTCCTTGGCTTCCCACTGACGGACCACTGGCTCCAACATCTTGTCCCACTCCGTAGTCTGCTCTTTGGTCGGTACGGTAACGAGACGCTTGGGATCCTTCTGCCACTCCGCGATCAACTCATCGTTGCGATCTTCCGACATTTTGCCGAAGGCACGCGACAGGGTTTCGCCGCGGTTCCTCTCGATGGCTGCCTTGGCGGCAGGCGGCAGGCGGTCAAACTTCGCTTTGTTCATGAAAATTCCGAGCGTTACCGCTCCGATCTTGCCCAGGAAATGATTATTAGTGACGCGCGACACACCGAAGTCGTAGACGGCAATCGGATGACCAGTCGTGCCGTCGATCACGCCACGCGAGATCGCTTCCGGAAGCTGCGGAAACGGCATGCCTTCGGGCACCGCTCCCAGCGCCTTGACGGATTCGGTCGAGATCGCGCCGACAGCGCGGATTTTCTTGCCCCTGAGGTCTTCTGCTTTCCTCACCGGAAAGTTGGCATGAAACGTGTAAGGCGAAGTCGTGAATAGCCCGATCATGTAGTACTGGTCGTAGCCCCGCAGCATACCCTTCTGCAGCAGGTTCCAAGCGGAAAGCGAGCCCTCGACCGAGTTCTGAATGATGTTCGGCAGCTCGAACACGTCGTCGTCGAGATAGACGCCGGGCGTGTAAGACGGGATCACCCAGGCGATGTCCGCCACCCCGTCCTGCAGCATCTTGCTCTGCAGCGCAGGATTGCGGCCGAGTGCTCCGTTCGGGAACGTCTGGATATCGAGTGTACCGCCCGAATCCTTGTTCACCCGCTCGGCCCATGGCTTCATGACGACCTGATGGGTCATCTCGGCATCCGGCGTGAACACGGCGAACTTGAGTCGCTCCTGCGCGCTTGCGCTGGACGCGGCGGATAGCGCGGCGATTACGCCGGCTGCAAGCAGATGTCTGTGCATCGACGCTTCCCTCCGGTTATCGTTGCGTGGCGTCGGGAATCAGGCATGCGCACGCTCGCGCTCCCACGCGATCGGAAATACCCCGTCCAATACCAACGGATCGCCTGCCTTGAGACGGGTATCGGGGTCGCCTTCGCATTTCATGACGTGCGGACGCGGATCCCAATGGGCGTCGCGGCCGGCATAGCGGACCGAAATGGCAGTGCGGCGCGATGCCAGCGGGTTTGCACCGGCGCCGTGCGCCGTCAGCGGATGATGGCAGATCACGTCGCCGGCATCACAGTCCCAGGATAGAAAGCGATACTTCGGATCACCCTTGAGCTGGGAAAAATCGGGGCACGGCTCGAGCGACGCGTCGGTGAATTTCGCGTCCTTGTCGGGCGTGATCGCCTGATAGAACTTGCCCCAGCGATGCGAACCGGCGACGTATTCGACGCCGCTACCCGCGACGGTCACTGGCGTCAGGGCCACCCACAGCGAAACGATATCGTTGCCGCGTGCGGGCCAGTAGGGCAGGTCCTGATGCCATTGCGTGACTTCGCGCGTGCCCGGTTCCTTGATGAAGGCTTGGTCATAGAACAGCGACACCTTGTCCTGTTCCATCAGGCTCGCGGCCAGTTCCGGCAGAGGCGAATTGAGCGCGAAATCGCGGAAATCAGGATCCCACCGCCACATAAAGACATTCATGTGGAAACGTCCGGGATCGCCTTTCTTGGTCGCTTCGCGGGCGCGCTTGCCGGGATTGAGCAGCAACTGCTCGACCGCGCCATTCATGCGCTCGCACCATTCGCGGTCGAAGACGTTGCGCACGCGGATCGCACCGTCTTCCTTGAAGCGGGTGATATCGTCCTTAGTGACGGGACGCAGCGGGTGTTTGTTCAAGGCGTCTTCCTCCCGGCGAGCGCTCTTGCGGCGCAGTTTTGAATAAAGCTGCTCCGTGCGTCGGTCGAACGCAACCCCGGGCGGGACGATGTCCACTCCGCGGACAAGTGCCGAACTAGCAAATCGTATTCTGAAACCCGCGACGCGCGACGAGATGGTCCTTCATGCTTCGGGCCACGACGTCTGGGAAAGAGTCAGGCCCCCATAGAACGAGCCGGACGGGCCTGTCGGGAAACGTCTGCGCCGCCGCCCCTGCGACCCCGCAATGCTTGGCGCAAGGAGAGCTCTCAGCAGGGCCACTGCGTTTCCTCATTGATTGATCTTGGCGAACTTGGCCGCAGCGACGACATCAGTACGTCCCGTAATCTGCCTGAACAGCGCATCCACATTCTGCGGCGGATCGTCATCGCGCCAGGCCACGTGCCCGTCGGGGCGGACCAGGACGAGCTTGCGCTCGTAAAGCCGGGCGATTTCGGGTCGATCGACGCGATGGACAGCGAGCGGAGCGCGTGCGGTCTCCGCCGCCCGATGCAACGCGTCGGCTGCGCCCGTGGCCGCGCCGAAATCAAGGAGCACAAAGCCGCGGCCGAACAGGTCGAGCGTCGAGCGGCCCGGCGCGATCCAGGCATGCGGCGCACGCGACCCCGGCCGCGCCGTTTGAACATAGTCCGACGGGTCGTCAGCCGGCGGCGAACTGCCGTCGGGATTGACCAGCGGAGAGTCTTCGTAATGGTAGCCTAGCTGTACGCCGTAAGAGTCCCACTCCTTGCGGGTCACCTCCTTGAAGCGTTCGCCGAGCGCCGCTCTTTTCTCATCGGCCGCAGGCCCATCCTCCTCGATCCATGGATAGGTCGGCAGATCACGAAGATTGCGGAAGTTGCTGGTCGCCTCGGCGACATTGCGCACACCGATAGGACGACGCTCGCTGTCGTAGCTGCCGAGCAGTGTTTCGCCGCCCCAGCCGCGCAACACAGCATCGAGCTTCCACCCCAAATCGACGGCGTCGCCGAAGCCAGTGTTCATGCCGAAACCGCCGGTCGGCGAAAGCTGATGAGCGCTATCTCCCACCAGGAAGCAATTTCCCCTGCTGTAGGACTCGGCCACTACAGCGCGGCGTACCCACGGGGAAATTCCGACGATCTCGTAATCGAACGGCGTGTCGCTGCCCATCATGCGGCGCATCAGCGCCGGCATGTTAATCTCGGATGGCGGGACATAACGATCGCCGCCGACGAGCGAGAGGCGCCAGGTCTTGAAGCCATCGATCATGTTGAGATTGGCCCACATGCCATCCCGGTCGACCAGAATGTTCATGATGGCCTTGCCCTTGTCGTGGAGGCGCCACAGACGCGGACAGCGGAAATAGAAAGCACACGAGTAGCTGACCACCTTTTCGCCGTTCAGCGCCAATCCGAGCTGCTCGCGCACCTTGCTGTGCGCCCCGTCACAGGCGGCGAGAAACCGCGCGTGCACCTTGCGCTTCGCGCCGCTGCGAAGATCGGCGAGCTCGGCCTCGACATGGCTCCCGCGGTCAACGAACGCCTCCAGCCGGGTCTGGAAAAGCGCCTCGACCGATTCGAACCGCTGAGCAGCACGTCGCACAATCGGGTCGATCAGCCCTTGCGGAATGCGCTGGCGGCGGGTCGGACTGAACGGCAGTTCGGGCTGCTCGGCCATCAATTCGTAAGGCAAACGTGCGATCAGCTTCCCGCGCAGACTGGTGAGAAACTGCACGGTCATCGGATAGTCGTCCGGAAAACCACCGTGCCGCACTTCCGGCTCGATGCCCCACCGCCGGCAGAACTCCATTGAGCGGACATTCACCAGATTGATCTTGGGGACGGGCTCTTCGCCGAATTCCGGATTTTGCTCGACCAGCAGGCAATTCACGCCACGCCAACCGAGTTCGCAGGCCAGCGCAAGACCGACAGGTCCGCCGCCAACGACCAGGACTTCGGTCTTGAGCATCCTGCACTCCTCATAAAATGTTTTGTCGCGGGTTGTACCGGGTCGCAGGCACGAGGCCGGTTGCCCAATCGTATCGATGGGGCTAGCATTTACCAGATGGAAATTTGCATCGTCCAAACGCGATAGGGTCGAACGGGCGATCGAAAGAAACGACAATCAGGAGGACGCGACGTCAATCTGCCACCATAGCAAAGCCGCTTCTGGCGACATCGGTCATGTTTCGGACGATGGCTGTCATCGCGCTCAGTCTGGTATTGGTCGGGTCCTCAGAGGCGCAAGAGTGGCCGACCCGCTACATTCGGTTCATCGTCGCCGGCGCGGCCGGGAGCGCGCCAGATGTAATCGCGCGGATCGTGACCAACGATCTGTCGCAAAAACTGGGTCAGCAGATTGTCATCGAGAACAAGCCGGGCGCGGGCGGCAACCTCGGCACAGAGGCGGCGGCACGCGCTACGCCCGACGGGTACACGTTTCTGTTCGGGCAGGCGGCGCCTCTCGCCCTGAACCAGTACACTTTCAAGAACCTGTCGTTCAACGTGGAAAAGGACTTCGACCCGGTCATCATGATCGGCACGAGCCCGATGATGTTCGCGGCTTCCCGGCAATCGCACATCGGCACGCTGTCGGAGCTGATTGCCAAGGCGAAGGCTCAGCCGGGAAAGCTCTCGTTCGGCACGTCGAGCGCCAAGAACATTCCGCACTCGACGGGTGAGCTATTGAAGACGAAAGCCGGCATCGACATCGTGCATATCTCTTACCGCAACAACCCGCAGATCGTAGCCGATGCGATCAGCGGGACAGTGCAACTGATGATCGATGGTCTGCCGGTGATCATGCCGCAGGTCAAGAACAAGGCGCTTGTTCCGCTCGCGGTCTCGTCACTCAGGAGGCTGCCAGGCCTCGAAGATGTGCCGGCCGTTGCCGAGACCTACCCGGGTTTCGAGGTGACGGGATGGTTTGCCATTCTCGCTCCGCGCGGCACGCCGAACATTGTCATCGAGAAGCTCAATCAGACGACCAAGACTGTCCTGCAGAGGCCAGAAATTATCGAACGGCTGCGAGATCTCGGTGTCTACTGGGATCCGCACAACACGACTCCAGCGCAGTTGAAGGAGTACATGCGCGCGCAGTCTGAGCTTTTCGGCAATATCGCTCGTGCGGCCAACATGATGGCTGAGTGAACTGGAGCAAGGCTCGCTCCGCGATCGGGAGACTTTCGCAATGCCCAACGCACGCATAGAACCATATAAAGATCGCCGCCCCTGAGAAGTCATGAGACGTATGTCGGCGCGTACTGCGGCCGATACACGAAGCGGATGCGATCGACGCCAGTTACAGCGTCGATCGCCGGCAGCGCACTAAGCGGCTGCTTTCCGAAACACCTCTTGAGCCGATTGGTTGGCGCGGTCGAAAACCGTGCGCGTTTCCGCTAACGCGGCCATCAGCGTGGCCCATGACTCGGTTCCTGCCTGGTTCAGCTTCTGAAGCTTCTGCTCCGCCGCTGTCGCATCGGCCTTCATACGGGTGACGGTCGCGTCGATTTCGCCGCGACGTTCGGCTGCGAATTGCGCCCCCGCAGCATGAAGTTTGTCGGCCGCTTCGCGCCAGGCTTTCAGTTGAGCGTTGGCCTGAAGCTTGAAGGTTTCTTGCTGTTGCTTCACCTTTTCCCCGAATGTCTCGACATATTTTTGGACTTCGGTTTCAAAACGCGTCCAGTCAGCATCCAGCTGGGACTTCGCTCTCGTCCACGCAGCCTCGTCGGCCTCTGCCTGCTTTTTGACGATGTCTTTGAACTCATCGCGCTTTTTCCGAAGATCAGCGAGAGCCTGGTTAGCCTTGACGCGAAGGTCCGCTCTAATCTCCCCGCCTTTGGCTTCTAGCGAAGCCAACGCGGCATCCATTTCGTCGATCCGTTCTTTGGACCAGTTTAAAAAGTAGTGAACGCTGCTTTGTGTAGCCATTTGCTCGGCCTCCATGTTTGCTGAAATTTTAGAAACATACTTACGCGGTTATCCCATTGATCTATGTCAATGTGACCGCAGGTTTTGCGGCAACGTACATGCCGACGACGATCTCAATTTGATGCCGACTCTTGTCGATGATCCTTTGCGGCATGCATCGATGAGGGTTTTCCGTCGCCTGCCCGACGAGCTCATCAAAGAGCAGTTTCCGTGTTGCATATTAATGTAGATCAATGCCGCTTAACGCGCTCGACGCGTTGCGCTGAGCCCGGTGCGCTTGCAGTTGAACATCGTGCCTCTACTTCTCTCGGCCGAGGGCCGCACGAATGGATTGTAGCTCCTTCTTCTTTCCTGCATCGAGCACCGGGTAATCGAGATCAAGCTTCTCCATCGCTTCCACAATGGCCGCGGCGACAAGCAGGCGCGTAAACCATTTATTGTCAGCAGGGACGACGTACCATGGCGCGTGTTTCGACGCCGTGGCTCGAATGGCGTCTTCAAACGCGTTCATGTAGTCACCCCAGAATTTGCGTTCGTCCATGTCAGATTTTGAGAATTTCCAATGCTTCTCCGGGTTTTCAAGGCGCTCCACAAAGCGCCTCTTCTGCTCTTTGCGCGACAAGTTAAGGAAGAACTTGAGAATGACGGTGCCTTGCCGAGTAAGGTAATCCTCGAAATGCGTGATGTCGCGGAGCCGCTCGTCCCAGATATGTTCGTGTACAAGAGGGGCCGGAATCTTCTCTCGTTCTAAGAGATCATCCTTGTGCACGCGAACAACCAACACCTCCTCATAGTATGATCGGTTGAAGATTCCGATGCGTCCTCGCTCGGGCAGGCACTTGGCGTAACGCCAAAGAAAGTCGTGGTCGAATTCCTCCTGCGAGGGCTGCTTAAAGGAGAAAACTTGGCAGCCCTGCGGATTCACCCCTGACATGACGTGCTTGATGGCACCGTCCTTGCCAGCGGCGTCCATCGCCTGAAACACGATCAGTACCGACCATCGGTCCTGGGCATAAAGTTTGTCCTGCACCTCTGCGAGCCATTGCGTGCCGAGACGAAGGATTTCGGCTGCCTCACCTTTGTCCAGCGTTAGGTCGCAGGTGTCGCCGGGGTCAAAATCCTTCAGTCGAAATCCCTTACCTTTGGTGATGCGAAATGGATCGACATATTTCTCAATCTGATCGAGGATTTCCTTTTTCCTCATAGCGCCCTCCCTCTCCCGGAGCGTCCGTCTCGCGCCAATCCAGAATGACACATTGACTGCCGGCCACGGTGCTTGTGGCTTGATATAGATCAAAACTTTCTTTGTCCGCCGGTTCACTTTCAAGGGCGCTCGGTGCCAAGCCAGTGGGCGCAATCACTCGGATTCAACTATGGGCCGCCATCTCCCTCTTCGCGTTTTCTTGCGCCGCTGGTCTCGAAGCAGCATGCGTCTGATGCGAGCAGCTGCTCGTTATTCCATCGCCTTATTCGTAGCCGGATGCGTGCTTGGTTTTTGGAGTGCCGCACCGCTAATTGGTGCCGCGCTGGCCCAGTCGGCGCAGCAAACCCCTCTCGAAAAGGCCCGCACGGCGGTCGAAAGCCTGATCAACCGTCTGCGCGGCCGCGATATGCCCGAGGGAATCGTAAAATCGAATGGGCGACTCGAAGCCACCGAGGTGGACGTCGCGGCGAAATACCCTGGCCGGCTGGCGACGCTGACCGTAAATGAAGGCGACGAGGTTACGGCCGGACAGGTCGTCGCGACCATCGCGTCCCCGGAAACGGAAGCTCAGTTGCGCGGCGCGCAGGCTCAAGTGCTGAAGGCTAAAAAGGCGTTGGCGGAAGCGAACGCGCTCATCGTCCAGCGCAAGAGCGACCTGGATTTCACCAGAACGGATTATGAGCGCGCCAAGCAACTGATCGAGCGCGGGCATGTTTCGCAACAGGTCCTCGATCAGCGGCGCAACAAGTTCGAAGCGGCGGAGGCCGCATATGTTGCGGCCGAGGCCCAGCGCGATCAGGCCGAAGCCTCGATTAAAGCAGCCGAGTCCGACGTCGAAAGGTTCCAGTCAATTCTCGTCGATCTGGTGCTCGTCTCGCCCAGAACTGGACGCGTGCAATACCGCCTTGCCCGTGCGGGCGAGGTGGTCGCCGCAGGGCAGCGCGTCCTGACGATCCTGGATCTGAACGACGTGTACATGACGATCTATCTGCCGGCGAAGGAGGCCGGCCTGCTCGCCCTGGGCGACGAGGCACGCACCATCCTCGATCCCATTCCCCAGTATGTGCTCCCCGCGACCATCAGCTTCGTCGCGACCGAAGCCCAGTTCACGCCCAAGAGCGTCGAGACGGCCGAGGAGCGCGAGAAGCTGATGTTCCGGGTCAAGTTGCAGGCCGATCCTGAGGTACTCAAGAAATACCATCGCCAGGTGAAGACCGGCGTGCGCGGGCTTGGATTCGTCCGCACCGATCCGAAGGTCCCGTGGCCCGTAGAACTTACGGTGAAGTTGCCGTAATGAACGAAGCCATCGTCGCAAGCGTCGAGCGCGTAACGCATCGCTATGGAAAGACGTTCGCGCTCAACGATCTGACCCTCGATATTCCTGCCCATTGCATGGTGGGAATGATCGGGCCGGACGGCGTCGGCAAGTCCACCCTGCTCGCGCTCATTTCCGGGGTGCGCAAGATTCAATCCGGCAAGGTAATGGTGCTCGACGGAGATATGGCGGATGAGCGTCATCGGAGGGCAAGTTACGGCCGAATTGCCTACATGCCGCAAGGGTTGGGCCGAAATCTCTATCCGACACTCAGCGTTTACGACAATATCGACTTCTTCGGCCGCTTGTTCGGCCAGGGCGCAGCGGAGCGGCGCGAGCGCATCGATGAGCTTCTGAAAGCCACCGGGCTCGACCCCTTTCCGGATCGACCGTGCGGCAAGCTCTCAGGCGGCATGAAGCAGAAAGTCAGCCTCTGCTGCTCGCTGATGCACGATCCTGATCTTCTGGTTCTCGACGAGCCCACCACCGGCGTCGATCCGCTGTCGCGCCGGCAATTCTGGGAACTGATCGATTCGATCCGGGTGCGGCGGCCAGAAATGAGCGTGATCGTCGCGACCGCTTACATGGACGAAGCGAGTCGCTTCGATTGGCTTGCCGCCATGGACGATGGCAAGGTCATCGCACACGGTACGCCGAAGGAGATTCTTGACCGGGCAAAGAAGAGCACGCTCGACGATGCCTTCATCGCGCTCCTCCCACCGGAAAAGGGCGGCCTTCACCAGGACGTCATCGTGCGTCCACGCGCTGAGGCCGAGGACAAGACGCCGGCCATCGAGGCCGAAGGGCTTACTCGCAGGTTTGGCGATTTCGTCGCCGTCGATCATGTGAGCTTTCGCATCGGGCGCGGCGAGATCTTCGGCTTCCTTGGCTCGAATGGCTGCGGAAAAACGACGACCATGAAAATGATGACCGGGCTCCTGCCGGTCACGGAAGGCACGGCCAAATTATTCGGCAAGCCGATGGGCGCCGACGACATGGAGGCGCGTCAGAACGTCGGCTATATGTCGCAGGCATTCTCGCTCTACAGCGAGCTCACCGTGCGGCAGAACCTCGAGCTGCATGCGCACCTCTATCATCTCCCTGCAAACGAGGTCGAACCCCGGCTCAAAGAGCTGCTCGAACGCTACGATCTGAAAGCCGCGGTTGATGCCAAGCCGGAAAGTCTGCCGCTTGGCGTGAAGCAGCGGCTGCAACTTGCGGTGGCTGTGCTGCATCGGCCGTCCATCTTGATCCTCGACGAACCCACGTCGGGTGTCGATCCGGTCGCGCGCGACGCCTTCTGGCGCACGCTGATCGATCTCTCACGCGATGATGGGGTTACCATTTTCCTTTCGACCCATTTCATGAACGAGGCCGATCGCTGCGATCGTATCTCGCTGATGCATCAAGGCCGGGTGCTCGCCGTTGGCGCGCCGAAGGAGCTGGTCAAGGAGCGCGGAAGCGCTTCTCTCGAGGACGCGTTCATTTCCTATCTGGAGGAAGCGACCGAAGGTCAGGAAAAAAGCAAGGCGCAGGAAGCGCCGGAACCCGCGGCTACCGCAGCTTCAGTGGCAGCCGCGGCGCCGGCCGCAAGCCCAACGGTAGCCAAGTCTGTCGAATTCCGTTCCTCCCGGCCATTCGATCCCGGACGGCTATGGGCTTATGCCCGGCGCGAAACGATGGAGCTCCTGCGCGATCCTATCCGGCTGGCATTCGCGTTCCTCGGTCCTGTCATCATGATGTTCGCCATGGGCTATGGCATCACGTTCGATGTCGAGAATCTGAAATATGCGGCCTTCGACCAGGACCAGACGCCGGCCAGCCGCAGGCTGCTCGAAAGCTTCTCCGGCTCGCATTATTTTTCCGAGCGCCCTCCGATCGGCTCGCCCGCGGAACTGGATCAGCGCATGCGAAGCGGAGAGCTCGCCGTCGCCATTGAAATTCCATCCGGCTTCGGCCGCGATCTGGCAAACCTGCATCCCCCCGACATCGCCTTCTGGATCGACGGCGCCATGCCGTTCCGCGGGGAGACGACCAAGGGGTACGTCAACGGCCTGGTCCTGCGTTATATGCAGGACCTCGCAGTCGAGCGCTTTGGCCCCAACCCGGTGTCCAACGTTTATGTTGGCCGCGTGAACATCGAAAATCGGTTTCGCTACAATCAGGGTTTCAAGAGCGTTTTCAGCATGGTTCCCAGCGTCATTGTGATCATGCTGGTTCTGATCCCGGCGATCATGGCGACGATCGGCGTGGTCCGCGAGGTGGAAACCGGATCGATCGCCAATTTTCGGTCGACGCCCATCAGCAAATTCGAATTCCTGCTGGGCAAGCAGTTTCCCTACGTCGTCGTCGGGATGCTGGCGTTTATTCTCCTGGTGCTGATGGCGTATGTTGTTTTCCACGTCCCGGTAAAGGGGTCGTTCGGAGCGCTGGCGCTCGGGGCGCTGCTCTACGTCTTTTCGACTTGTGGCTTTGGGCAACTCATCTCGACGTTCGCCAAGACCCAGGTCGCGGCAGTGTTTGCAACCACGGTCATCTCAGTCATCCCCACGGTGAATTTTTCCGGCCTGCTCGTTCCCGTGTCGTCCCTCACCGGCCAGGGACGGCTGATTGGCCTGATGTTTCCGATGGCCTGGTTTCAGCCGATCAGCGTCGGCACCTTCACGAAGGGTCTGGACTTTTCCGATCTCTGGCTCAACGCACTCGTCCTTGCGGTCGTTTGCTATCGGCTATTTCGTTGCCGCTCTCATTTTTTTGCGGAAACAGGAGAGCTGAGATGTCGGCGAGCCCGGGGAAAGATGCGCGAGAACAGCGAGCGCCGCTTGCCGGGACGAAGGCGGAGCGGCCCGGGAGCGGTCGGCTCGCCAAGCTGCGGCTGCATCTGACCAACATCTTTCGGCTGACGATCAAGGAGCTGCGCAGCCTCCGCTCCGACCCGATCATGCTGTTGCTTGTCGCCTATTCCTTCACCATTGCGATCTACGCCGCTGCCACCGGTGCCTCGACCGAAGCGACCAATCTTTCGGTCGGAATCGTCGATGAAGACCGCTCCGATCTGTCGCGCCGCATTGCCGACGGCCTCACGCCACCCACGTTCAAGCCGGCAGTCCAGATCGAAGCGACCGAAATCGACGCGACCATGAATTCGCAACGTTTCATTTACGTGATTGAAATTCCCCCAAAACTTCAGGCGGATATTCTTGCCGGGCGACAGCCCACGGTTCAGATCAATATCGATGCCACCGCGTCGGCCCAGGCTTTTAATGGGATGACATACATCCAGAATGTCATCAATGACTACGTGACGCAGTTCATTATGGGGCGTGAAGGAGGAACCGGTTTGCCGGTCAAGGTAGTGATTCAAGCCAGGTTCAATCCGAATCTGAAGTCGAGTTGGTTCACCTCGGTGATGCAGATCGTCAGCAATCTCACCATGATCACCGTCATGCTTACCGGTGCGGCGCTCATTCGCGAGCGCGAGCAGGGGACGGTCGAGCATCTGCTGGTAATGCCTGTTGTTCCGGCCGAGATCATGCTCTCGAAGATTTTGGCCAACGGAGTTGTCATTGTAGCTGCGACGGGCCTATCGCTGCTGTTCGTGGTGCAGTGGTGGCTGCAGGTGCCGATTACCGGATCGATTCTGCTGTTTCTGGGCGGCTCGTGCTTTTACGTGTTCACGGTCGCGGCGCTTGGCATTGCTCTGGGTACGGTCGCCTCCACGATGGCTCAGTTCGGTCTGCTGTCAATCCCCGTACTGCTGGTGATGATGTTGCTGTCCGGCAGCACGACGCCGATCGAAAGCATGCCGGTATGGCTGCAGCATGTCATGCAGGTCATCAGCCCGACGCCGCACTTCGTAGTATTTGCCCAGGATGTGCTTTATCGCGGAGCGGATTTTTCCATTGTCTGGTCCGAGATCTTGGCGACGGCTGCTATCGGGAGCGTCTATTTCGGTTACGCTTTGTACCGCTTTCGTAAGGTGATCTTCAGCGGATGAACCCAGCGGTGCACCGTGTCGCATCAAGTGCAAGGCCGGGAACATGCCTGACTTCTACGTTTGCTGGAACGAGAGCTTGAAGCGAGTTCGGATTCATCGAGGGGATTGCGTGCAACTGCTTCGTAGCCGACTAACGAAGATTGACGGCGCCCGTAAAGGCATGCTGCCTGTCGGGACCTACGACGAGGCGTGGCGGGTTGTTCGCGAACTTAAACGATCAAAGCCCGTGTTTCGCAGCTACGGTCGCGTTGAGTGCCGTATTTGCAATCCTCAGATTAAGAACACATGGGTCACGGAAGCCTCGGCCAATCTGCAGACGCCATTGATGGGCCAGCCTAAGATAAAGCCAACTTAGCGCTTTCAATTAATTTGAATCCTTCAGTTCTGAGTAAGTCACGCGACATGTGGTTCTCGGGATGGCCTTCGAGGATGCCGCCTACCTTCGCTGTCTTCGCCTTCGCGTGGCGGACCATCAACCTCGCATATCCCTAGCGTTGATGCTCTTTGAGCGTGGTCAATATTGGGATGGACAACATCTTGTAACCGCAGGAGCGTCCATCGAGTTCGACCTGTAATAGCATCGTGGAAACTACATCTCCGGCCGCGTCGATCACCCAGACTTCTCCCCTTTTGCAGCGTTCCCGAATCTCATTGAGGCCGCGTTCGGTCCTGAGTGATTCTTTAATCCACGAGATGGCTGACAACATGCGATGAACTGCTTCTGCGTCGTCGGTGCTAGCTTTGCGAACGATGGCCATCAACTTCTCCCTGGCGCCCGAATAACAGACCGTACCACCCGCTTCACCCTTGCGCCCTCCGCCCCTCCGTGCGATTCCTTGGGGCGTAGCAGGCGCGTCCTAATACCGTCCTGCCCCAGGACGACGCGGTTCAGGGACAATTGCAAGTTAGCCCCATTCTGTGGTCACAAGGTCCTTGGTTCGCGGGCGTAGTTCAATGGTAGAACGGCAGCTTCCCAAGCTGCATACGAGGGTTCGATTCCCTTCGCCCGCTCCATTAACTCTCAGGTCCGTTGTTTCTAAATATGTTTTTGAGATAATTGAATTTTTCCAGTCCGAGCGCTACATGTTCTGCTACAAAACGTCCTTGTAGCTAGAGCCTCAAATGCCCCGACCCGCGACCAAGCTAGCGCCCTCCCGTGAGGGCGGTTTCATCGCCCGAAAGGTGATCCCCTTCGACGTGCGCGGTGACTACGCAAGGCTATACGGCCAGCGCACCGAGGAACGCTTGAATACCGGTCCGATGCCGGTTCTGCACGCACGTGCGAAACACCGCGAATGGTCGAGTGAGATCGAGGCGCGGTTCGCCAACATCCGCGCGGAGCGCAAAGGCGCGGGCCGCAGCCTTACCCCGAAGGAAGCCCGGGCTCTGGCCGGGGACTGGTACGACTGGTTTACGACCCAGATGGCGGTACGTAATTGGCCCGCAGGCGTGTGGGAGGACTACCAAGCGCATATGCACTCCGAACTTTATGGGCCGGCTATGGCCGGCGGCGTGTTCGCTGGTGATCCTCTCGACTTTTGGGAGCGTGACCCTGCCATGCGCGAGCGAGTGCGACCGATCATCGCCGATGAAGCCAAGTCTCAACAATTCTTGGCGGCTAGGGGGCTGGTTCTGGATCCGGCGTCGCAGACTATGTTCCTCGATTACGTGACACGTGATTTTTTTGCTGCTGTGACGGTGCTCGCCCGCCGTGCCCGCGGCGACCATGGGCCAGACAAATGGGCGGAGCAATTCCCACGCTTTGAGGCGCCGGCAGACCCCAGTGTAACCCCATGGGCATTATTTGAACGGTGGATCGCCAAGGCCAAGCCAGCCAACTCGACCGTGAATCGATGGCGCACCGTGTTCCTGCGGCTGCAAAGCGATTTCCCGAACACCAACGCCGCAGCGTTGCTACCCGAGCAAATTCAGGATTGGGCCAACGGCCTCATTAATTCTGACAGGACCGCACAAACGGTCGCCCATATATGGGTTCGCGCAGCCCGCACGGTGTTCGCGTGGGGGATCAATGAAAAGCTCATCTCGCGCAATCCGTTCGTCGGCTGGCGTATCAAGGTGCCAAAGCGAATCAGCACACGTGAAACAAAGGCATTCACTGCCGATGAAGCCAACGCGATATTGACTGGCGCCCTGGCGGTCGAGGTGCGCCGCAAGGGCGATGCTGCCAAGCGATGGTGTCCGTGGCTCGCGGCCTACAGCGGTGCGCGCATGGGCGAGCTAACGCAATTGCGCGGCGTCGATATCGTTGAACAGGACGGCGTTCATGCCATGAAAATCTCACCGGAGGCCGGAACGACCAAAACCGGAACGGCGCGCATGGTGCCACTTCATGAGCACCTGATCGAGCAGGGCTTCCTTGCGTTCGTGAAGGCCAACGGCAAGGGACCGCTGTTCTACAATGAACCGACGCAACCGGCAGCGTCGGGCGATCCGACCAATCCCCGCAAGCCGCGCTTTGTGAAGGCACGCGAGAACGTGGCCGTATGGGTCCGGAGCCTTGGCGTCAACGATCCGGAGTTGTCACCCAACCACGCATGGCGGCATACGTTCAAGGCTGTGGGCTTCCGCTGTGGCATTTCCGAAAAAGTGCTTGACGCCATTGTCGGACACGCGCCCGCTTCGGTCGGACGTGGCTACGGCGAGCCGACACTTGCGGACAAGGCGCAAGAACTTTGCAAATTTCCACGATATCGGATTTCGTAATAGCGCGGCAGATTAAGGCCGCCGGCGCCAACGACGGATCAACTCAACGGGCAGATGTGCCTTGCGCGCCTGATGGAGACAGGCAACCTCGCCGACGAGCTGCATGAGTTCTTCAAGCGCAAGCTCCTCCCGCCCGTGTTCAAGACAATCATGGGCGGAGGTGAAGTTGCCGTCAGCACGACGGACTTGGACAAGGCGGCCTTCTCGGACTTTCATGCGGCCGCATCAGAAACCTCGCGCAGCGCATCAAAAATCTCAGAGACTGCGGCATGAACATCGTGACTGACACGATCACAGACCGCGCGAACTGCCATTACCGGTTCATTGTCCCGGAATAATGATCCACGTCATTTCACCCACCGTATCTCAAACAACCCGCCGACATGGCGCTGCAAGTGCGGGCAGGAGTTCCGCAACCTCGGCTACGCGAAGCGCTATCACATCGGGCTGAGGAACAAGCATCGGAAGGCGTGGTGAAACAGAAGAACCCGGCGGAGCCTACTTACGCAGGCTGCACGCCGGGTTCAACCGCCGAAAGTCTTGAGTGTTACTTCTGGCCGCCCTGATGCTGGCCCGGCTTGCCCTGCTCTTGGGACTGCTGGCCCGGCTTCTGACCACCGCCCTGCTGACCAGGCTTCTGCTGGTTCGGGTTCGATTGGTCCTGTTGGCCTGGCTTGTTCTCGCCTTGGCCGCCGTGTTGCGGGTTCTGGTTCTGGTTCGGATTGGACATGTGACGCTACCTCTGTGTGTGGGGGAAATTTAATTGTGGGTAGAGTTCGATCACTACGTAGCTGGCTACGAAGCACCTCGTTACAAGCGCGAGTATTGGAAACAAAAATATATCTATGACGGAACAAACGACGCTTACGCGAAAGCGCATGAGCCTTGAAGAGCAAGTGTGCAGCCTCGATCTTGCGAAGCGGCTCAAAGAATTGGGCGTGAAGCAGGAGAGCACATTTTACTGGAAGCACAATACCGAAAGCCCGACAGGGAAATTTGACGAGCGGGTGCTCACGCACTATGGGCAACCTTACCGCGTGAACAGCACATATCATGTCTCCGCCTTCACCGTCGCGGAGCTGGGGGAGATGTTGCCGGAAGAAATATTCGACGGACGAAAATCCTTCATCGGGTTTCTGATGCTCCTCCCCCGATCAGAAGGCGGCTGGGGCATCGCATATGGACATGGAGTTCAGGATGGCGAGGACGACGTCTCTCAATATCGAGGAATAGACTTGAACTTTTTTGCCACTACCGAAGCCGACGCCCGCGCCAAGACGAGACCCTTGGCGAATCTCGCCGCGTCACGACCGCGTACATACTTCCGAGCGAGCGCATGGAAGCGCGCGCCAGTCAGTGAGTAGCGTTGTGTTTTGGCTCGTGTATCAGAACGGCAAGGGCGTCGAAGTCGTCGTGCTGCCCGCGTCTGCGCTGATCTACGCGCGGCTCGACGCGGTGAATAAGGGACTAGACGGCGGGACCTTCAAAGAGGGCCACCTACTCGACGCCAAATTGTCCAAGCGCGTGCCGAAGAAAATGATTGGCCGCCGCCTCTCACCGGACGAGGCGCAAGCGTTGCTCAGCGAGTTCGAATAGGGGCGGATACGTCTCCTACTGCCAATATGCAGCAGCAAGCACGACGCCAGTCGCTAGGAACGTAAGTGTCCAAGAACCGGTGAGGCGAATTTTATCCCCTATTTGAAGCCGTCGATGTCCAAGGGTTTTTTCCATTTTTCGACAACAGCCAAGACGAGGGAAAGGTTCCGCTCTCGCAGATGGGCCAAGCTCGAAAAGCGAAAACCCCGCCGGGGGGGAGGCGGGGCTTTCTGAAGGGGCGGGCCGTCGGGGGGACGAGCGGCCAACAGGGGTTGAGAACCATTAGACGCGCGAGCGCCGGAGAAGGTTCAAATGACTCGTTTGCATTTATGTACATGGTTTGTTCTCGTGGGTCAAACGGGGAAAGCAGATCGTTATGGCCGAGGCACAGCCCGATGTTCCTGATCCGCTGGAGGTTGCCGTGGAACAAGCCATCGCTGTTTGCGACGGCGACCCCCGCGCCGCCCTTCGCGCGTCGCTCGTCTACAACGAGTTCCTTGAACGGAAGCTCGACACGATGCGCGGCATGGTCTCGACCGGCTACTCCAGACAGCGGGTCACGTCGGCACGGAAGGCCGCGGAGAGGGTGGAGGAGTGGCGAGAAATATCCGATGGGAAGGACCCACCGAAAGCCTGATTGGCCTCTCACCCTGGTACCCAGAAAGTGCCCAGCGCTCTAAGCGACTGAAGTGACTCTCGATTTCGGCGCATACCCAGACTACGAATCTGGGGGTCGGAGGTTCGAATCCTTCCGGGCGCGCCAGAACCCCAATAAATATGGGCAAAAGTCGAGCGACAGAATGGTTGCCATGCAGAATTGGTTTTTCTGCATGGCATCTGCATGGCAGCGGAGATGATGGCATGCGGAGTTGTTGTTATCATACCCATCCTGCGGCCCAGATCACGGGAGCGATCCGCGATCGCCGACGTGACTTCAGAGGACGGTGCAGTTCAGCCCAAGGGCCAATCGGTCTTTCATAATGGTCTGGTTGGAGGTTCGAGTCCTTCCGGGCCCACCACGCATTCAGTAATATGAATGTGTTTTCCGGTCTCTGCGAGTTTCTCCGCGTAAATGGGGCTTTTCTCGCTCGGAGACCGTCTCTGTGTCGCGATGTTTAAGGAGAGATCGCGGGATTGGGCGGTCTGTCTCTGCTGCCCAAAATTCCGTTTCCCCGATGCTTTTTGACGCTCAGCTGCGTTTTTTGACAATTCGCCATCCGTTGTGGGATTCATGATTGCGCAGCCGTGAACCGCTCAATGTCCTTCAAGAAATGCGTAGTTTGCCGGCTCGCAGAAATATCATAGAGAAGCGATGCACGACGACGGCGATCTTGGAACCTACTTGCGTCCCGTGTGACGACGTCGCCGGGCGTGCTTTGGTGGAAGCTGCAGTACGGGCTTCGTACTTGGAGAGGTCAAAATGCCGGCTTGGCCAATTCTCTTAATGATGCTCACGTTGTTTGGACAACTGACGCACGCGGCGTTGGCGCAAGGGACTGCGCCAGCCGCCTCGCCTCCACCGCTCTCAACCCAGCAACTTGATCAGCTCGTTGCACCGATCGCACTCTATCCGGATCCGCTGATTGCCCAGGTTCTGGTTGCCGCAACCTATCCGCTGGAAGTGGTCCAGGCAGACCGCTGGGCCAAGAACAACAAGAATTTGAAAGGCGACGCACTGCGCACGGCGGCCGCGAAAGAGAAATGGGACGACAGCATCAAGGCGCTGGTTGAAGTGCCGAACGTTCTGTCGATGATGAGCGACAAACTGGAGTGGACGCAGAAGCTTGGCGACGCCATGCTCGCGCAGCAGGCTGACGTTATGGACGCGGTGCAGCGCCTGCGCCAACTTGCCAAGAAGAACAACAAGCTGGAGACGACCAAGCAGCAGACCGTGACAACCCAGAGCGAAGGCGGCCAGGAGTACATCGCGATCCAGCCGACCTCCCAGAGTGAGCTGTACGTGCCGTACTACGAGCCTTCGGTTGTGTACGGTGCTTGGCCCTATCCCGAATATCCACCCTACTATTTCGCACCGCCGGCCGGCTACTTTCCGGGAGGCGTCTTGGCGAGCGGCATCGCATTCGCTGCCGGCATAACGGCGGGCTGGGCGATTTGGGGCAATTGCAATTGGGGCGGCCGTTACGTCAATCACTACAACCGCAACACCGGAAATTTCGCGAGATGGGAGCACAACGTCGATCACCGGCACGGCGTTCGCTACAACAACGACGCTGTTCGGCAGAAGTATACGAAAAACAACATGCAAGGTGGTCGGCAGGAAAGGATCGATTTCCGCGGCCGGGATGGCGAGCGCGTGATCGATCCAGGCCGTCCAGGTGACCGACCTGGGGCCGGCAACCGACCGGGTGCTGGAGATCGGCCTGGGGTTGGCGACCGGCCGGGTGCTGGCGGTAGGCCGGGTGCTGGAGATCGACCGGCCGCGGGCACTCGCCCCAGCGGCGGAGACCGGCCGGGACAAGGTGCTGGTAATCGTCCCGGTGGGGGCGGCCAGGCGCAGCAGCGCCCCGCACAGCGTCCGAGTGGTAGTGGCCAAGCGCAGCAGCGTCCCGCACAACGTCCGAGCGGCGGCCAGGCGCAGCGCCCGCAGCAGCGCGACAATGCCATGCAGCGCAGCGGATCAGGTCAGGCTGCGCGTCAGCAATCCAGCCGCGGCCGTCAGAGCTATAGCGGCGGTGGAGGCGGGCACCGTCAAGCGGGCGGGCGAAGTGGTGGTGGCGGCGGACGCGGTGGCGGTGGCGGTGGTGGCCGGCGCTCCGACATCGCGCTCAAGCACGAAATCACCCTGCTCGGTCACCTCGACAACGGCCTCGGCTTCTACCGCTTCGTCTACAACGACGACGATCATCAGGCCTATGTCGGCGTGATGGCGCAGGAAGTGCAGGCGGTCGTGCCCGACGCGGTTGTGCGCGGCGACGATGGCTATCTTCGGGTCTTCTACGACAAGCTCGGACTCACGTTCCAAACCTACGACGCATGGATCGCCGCCGGCGGACACGTTCCGGCCGGCAACCGGTCGGACGCTGACCGAGCGAGGACGCCATGACACCGACACTCACCGTACACGGTTCTCGAACTGCTTCGTTCGCGCGGCTGCTTGGCCACCTGCTTACTGCACTGGGATTGTTGCTCACTCTAACGAGTGGCACGCTCGCCCAGCAGCAACAGCAACAACAGACGTTTCAGACGCCGGAAGCTGCGGCGGAGGCGCTGGTCGCCGCCGCGAAAGCGGCCGACGCCCGCGCGCTGTTGCGGGTGCTGGGTCCTGATGGCGAGGACATCATCTCGTCCGGCGACCCGGTCGCCGACGCCAACAATCGCAAGCTACTCGTCGAGGCCTACGATCTGAAGCACGGCATCGAGAAGGATGGCGACGACAAGGCCATGCTGACGCTCGGCGACGACGATTGGCCTTTCCCGATCCCGCTGGTGCGCGTGAACGACGCGTGGCGCTTCGACACCGAGGCTGGCCGCGACGAGGTTCTCTTCCGCCGTATCGGCCGCAACGAACTGACCGTCATCCAGGCGATGCTCGCCTATGTCGACGCGCAGCAGGAATACGCCGAGAAGAATTTCGGCGGTAGCAATGCCTATGCCCAGCGTATTGTCAGCCGACCGGGCAAGAAAGACGGCCTCTACTGGCCAGATGCGCAAGGTGAGCCAGAAAGCCCGCTTGGCGAGTTCGCCGCGCGAGCCGCCCTTGATGGCTATCGGCCAGGCCAGCAGCGCATTCCGTTCCACGGCTATTACTACAAGGTGCTAACGCGCCAAGGACCGGCCGCCGAGGGCGGAACGCTCGACTACGTCGTCAAAGGACAGATGATCGGCGGCTTCGCGCTGATCGCCTACCCGGCCGAATACGACAACTCCGGCATCATGAGCTTCATGATCAATCAGGACGGCGTGGTCTATGAGAAGGACCTAGGCACCGACACGGCCAGAATTGCTTCTAGGATCACGGCTTTCAATCCTGACGAAGGATGGCAGAAGGTCGTAAATAGCGGGATTCCGCAGGTGGCCACCAAGCCGTAGTCAACTCCGAGCGGGACAAAATTAGATGGCTGACAGCCAAAATTGGATGGCTGGCGATCTAGGGTATCAGGTCCGCTCGTCACTATAAAGTTCAACCGGGGTGGTGATAACGCGTCCCCACGCGTGCCATCTCAGGATGAAAGCCCTGGCCTCCCCGTCCCCCCGACGCCCGGCCGGGGCTTTCTGTATCTGCCGCCGTTTCTCGTTCGGCAACGCCGCGTAAATGAGCCTTTTCTCAATTCGGAGACTGTCTCTGTGTCGCGGCATTTAAGGAGAGATAGCGGGATTGGGCGGTCTGTCTCTGCTGCTCAAAATTCCGTTTCCCCGATGCTTTTTCCGCAGTCGACTGGGGACTGGTTCGAAGTCTTACGAGGGACCGGATCTCAGAGACCGGTTCGATACGACTGCGTGCCTGGCACGCAGTT
>CAVXOE010000005.1:0-226974 GCA_963763365.1 uncultured Alphaproteobacteria bacterium
GAGGTGACGAACGACTACCCGAGCAGCTATTGGGCCGATCGCGGCTTCAGTTGGTTCGCCGGGATTTGAAGTACATCCTATCCCCGTGCGTTCCCGCGTAGGCGGGAACGCAGAACCGCGACATCGAACGTGTAGCCCTGGGTCCCCGCTTTCGCGGGGACGAGCGGGAGGACTGTCACGGCTTGCGGCGATAAATGAGCCACTGGCCGGGGTCGCTGTCGATCAATTCATAAAGCGGGCTCGCCGCGAACGGATCGCGCGTCCACGCCTTGTCCTCCGCGGTCAGCACGACGAGGCGGCAATCGTAGCGCGTGGCCAGCTCGCGAACATCGTCGGCCGAACCGTCACCGGCGAACACGCGGATGAACTGCGCGTCGATCTCATCGCGTTTCGCGCTCGGTAGCGGCACGAAGGCCAGCAACAGTTGACCGCCGGCAAAGCACGAGCGGCGGTCCGCCATCAGCGCCCAGGAGATGTTGCCGGGCCAGGGGGTCATGCCGGACATGAACAGCGGGTTGTTGGCGATGCGCTCGGCCGGCGCCGAATGCCGGCGGACCGCCGCCCACATTGCCGGCGTGTGGGCAAACGCCCTCCCCTGCGCGCTGGGCGTTCCGGTCGCATTCTCGCGTGCGATCCCGATGCCTTCGTATAATCCAAGCGCCAGAAGGATCAGCGCACCGGCCATCGGCACCACAGCGCGCGCGGCGATCCATGCTGCCAGGCCAGCGGCGGAAAAAATCGTCAGCACCATCATGCCCGGAATGGCGGCGCGCCATCCAAGGTCGTTGTAGCCAATCTGGCTGACGAACAACCAGGAGACCGCAAGACTCGTGCCGGCGAGTGCCGCGAAGGCAATGGTGGCCTGCGATCGATCGGCGTCCAGTTTGCGCGATGCGATCAAGCTCACCAGCGCGACCAATCCGACGAGATAGATCGCCGGAAATTCCACCGGCAACAGGATCAGCCAGTACGCCGGAAGATCGAACACGCGGCGCAAGGCCACCGGCAGGAACTCGCCCAGGACTTCGTAAGGATGGAGCGCAATCGGCGCGCCGCCGCCGCGCGCGGCAGTCGCGATCACCTGATCGTAGACGAACGGTGCCGCCAGGATTGCCGCAAGTGCCGCGGCAACGGCCACGCGCACGATGAACGGCAAGCGCTGTTGTCCTTCGAGACGCGTGAGAATGACCAGTCCCGCCGCCAGGGCGGCGGCGGCAAAGGTGACGCCGCCGACCCAAGTCGAACTCTCGAACCCGGCCACAACGACAAGAGCAAATGCCACGACGAGCAGCCGCGTCGCGCGCCGGGCGAGTTCGCTCATCAACAAGATCGCCAGCACCACGCACGCCCCGGAGATCAGGTGCTGCGGTGCCCAGCTCGTCTGCACCAGCCATCCGCCAAAACCGGTCGCGGGCTTGAGCACCGCGTACACCGACTCGCTGCGGAACAAGAGATTGAAGATGTCTCGCAGCGATGCCGCCGCCGCGAGCGGAAGCACCCAGAACGCCGCGGCCGGCCGGCCCGCAAACCATGCCGCCAGCCCCATCATCAGCGTCAGCGAGGCGAAGGCCGCAAACCACGTCATCGCAGCGTCGGCTTCCCAGCCGCTGATACCCGTCAGGAGCGCGACCTCGGCCGCGCTGAAATGAAACAGATAGTAATAGACAAGCCGCGAAGGTTCGCCGGCTTCGCCGAAGAACGGGTTGCCCGGCGGCAGACCAAGCCGCGCCATCTCGTCGATGATCGCAATCTTCGAATGATCGAAGATCGGCGGCGCGAGCGCGACGGTGTCGCCCGACATCTTCGGCAGGATCGCCAGCGCAGGTGCAATTGCGAGCAGCGCCGCGCCAATGAAGGCCACAACGACGATGGCCGGCGAGATTTCGCGGGGACGAACGGATAGATTTGCGGTCCAATATAGCGTGGCAACACTGACAATCAGCGCGAGCGCCGAAACCACCGCTACGGTGGTGGTCGCGAAGCCAACCAATGTGAAAGCCGGCAGCGCTATGGCGTTGAATACGGCCCAGCCAAGCAACGGGGCCAACGGCCACGCGAGCGGCGCGGGCACGATGCGGCGCGCAAGCGCGAAGCCGAGGCAGGTCCAGAACGCCGCCGCGACGAGCGCACCGAGCAGAACGTTGAGCGTCGATGCCATTGGAAATCGCGCCGCTGCCCTCCCGCCGCCGATCGCGCGGTGCGCCGATCAGTCCGTCAGCGCGGCGCGACCCGCGCCGGTTGGGACTGCGCCCAGACCCGCACGAACGTCCCGATGATGCGCGTTCCGGCGCGGATTGTCCCGCGCAGACTGCCGGCGACCTTGGAGTGCCCGCCGGTCCGGCAGCGATAGGGCACCGGGATTTCGAGGATGCGCAGGCCCGCGCGCGCCGCCCGCATCTGCATCTCGATGTTCCAGCCGTAGGTCAGTTCCTGCATCCCGAGCTCGATCAGCCGATCGCGGCGAATGGCGCGGAACGCGCACATGTCGGTATAGCGCACACCATAGAGCAACCGCATGCCGAAGCCGGCCATCAGCCCGGCCGCGAGTTGATGCCATGCGATGCTGCCCACCTCGCGCTCACCGCGCGCACGCGAGCCGATCACGAAATCGGACGCGCCCGATTGGATCGGCGCCACGAGGGCGGCGATGCTGGCGGGATCGTCGGCGCCGTCACCGTCCATGAACACCATGATGTCGGCGTCGCTCGCCGCCTGCGTCGCCGCCAGGCAGGCGCGGCCATATCCGGCGCCGGCATCGATGACCTGGGCGCCGGCCGTGGCCGCACGCGCGCCGGTTTCGTCACGGCTGCCGCCGTCCGCGACGATCACCCGGCTTACGATATCACGCGGAATGGACCGCACCACGTCGGCGATCGACGCCTCTTCGTTCAAGGTCGGGATGGCAACGACGACGCAGCCATTCATCGCGATCACAGGCTCCAGCGCAGTCCGCAACTCGCGCACGCCGGCGGCGGCGCATCGGACAGGAGACCCTGGCGGAACGAGCGATAGGCCGGGCCGTTCCAGATCTCACTCAGCGTCTGCTTGCGTCGCATCGCCGAGCGTGTAGTTCTCGTAGCCGCGCTGGGAGAACGGCGCGATGCAGCACGGCAGCGCACGCCCATTGGCGGTGAAATACATCACGGTCCACGGCCGGCGGCACATCGACCACGGCGAGCCGTCGTCATCGCGCTTGAGACTCATGCCAGGCTCCGACGCCGCGCCAGACGCGCTGAACGTCATTCCGTAGGCGCGGGCAAGTGCTGCCGCCTCCTCGATATAATGGGCTTCCTCGCCGTCGAGCCGCTCGTAGAGCGCCTGATCCGGCCGGGCCAGGCCAATGGCATCGTTCTCGAAGAACACCAGTCGCTGGAGGTAGACCTCCTTCACGCCGATGTCGGCGGCGACCTTCACGAAAGCCGGTAGTTCGGCGATCGTTTCCTTGAGCCCGGTGAGCCACGCCGAAACGCGCGGACGATCCGCGCCCTCACGCTCCTGCAGCTCGCGGAACGCTCGCACATTGCGCAGGATGCGATTGAAGTAGTCCTTGCCACGCACCGCGCGGTAGGACTTGGCGTTCGATGCATCGAGTGAGACGCGCAATTCGTCGAGCCCGGCCGCGATCAGGGCACGGCCGTTTTTCTCGTTGAGCACCGTGCCGTTGGTGTTGAACAGCACATAGGTGCCGCGGTCCTTGAGATAGCGGACCATTTTGGGCAGGTTCTTCACCAGCATGGGCTCGCCCACACCGTGCAGCACCGCGCGCGCGATGTTCGGCACCTGATCGACGATCCGGGTAAACAGCTCCCAGCTCATGTCGGCAGGCGGCTCGAGTTCTTCGTAGGTACGCGGGCAGGTGGTGCAAAGGAGATTGCAGCGGTTCGTGGTCTCGAGATAGATGCAGACCGGCTTCGCCTCGGCGGCATCGCTGCGCTTATCGCTCGCGCTCTCATGGTAGCGGCGCGGATCGACGGTTGTCTTAACCGCTGTCAGCGCGTCCATTCCGCTTCTCCTTGCTGCCCTCGGTACCGGCCGAATTGCTTCATGACCTGATTCCATTATTCCGCGGCAACGGGAGCGCCCGCCGCACCGCCGAGGCGGCGCGCCAGATCGCTTCCCGTCAGCAGCGCGCGAATGAGCCGCTCAGAATGGAGGGCGCGGTGCGCCTGCATCCGCGGCGCAAACGACCATCCCTCGTAGAGCTCGGCGCGCAGCATCCGCAGCGCCTCGGCGTCATCGACATCGTACCAAGCCGGCAGGACGTGGACGTCGAGGCCGATCTCAACGGCGCGTTCCAAGGTCTGCCGCGCGACGTGTTCGGTGCTCCAGGCCACGTCTTCGAACAACCGCCGATGCGGGGCCTTGAGGCCGAGCAGGTAGTAGCCGCCATCGGTCGAAGGTCCGAGCACGGCGCGGTCGCCCGGGCGCGCCAGCACCTCGGCCGTTTCGGCTAGGAGCGCGGTCGGTAACGTCGGGCTGTCGGAATTGAGCACGACCGCACTGACGTGACCGCGGTCGAGAATCTGGCTGATGGCGCTCAACAGGCAGTCGCCGAAATCCGGGTACCAGGATTCCAGCAATCCGATGGACGCCGGAAGGACGCTCTCGAAAAAGGCGTTCGAGCCGGGCGGACCGTAGGCCATGTAGCCGGCGATCGGGATAAGTTCCGCCGCGGCGGCGATGTTGTGGGCGACGTCTTTAAGAAAGGCGGTGTTCAACTCGGCGGCCTCGCCGGGCGTAAGCGGCGGGACCAGCCTGGTTTTGGTGCGGCCGGGCGCCGAGGCCTTGGCCATCACGGCGATACCGCACGACGCGGACGTTGGCGGTTGCTCAGACTGCTTCATGCTCCCCGCTCATCCAATTCGCCCCAGACCTCCGAACGGACAGCCGCCCGCGGGCAGGCGATGCGCTAGGCTAAACCGCAGCCGTACCGGGACGTTTCACATTTGCCGCGAAAGCCAGTGAACCATCGTCACGTCGTCGTGAACGGTAACTATGGACCGATTCGCCCGCACGCCGCGACGTGCCTCCGGCAGCACGGTCCGGGTCAGCAATTCCGGACAGCAGTCCAACACGCGGATCGGCGATTGGTTCACACCAACGCCGGCCAAGGCCGCCGACCTGTGTGACACCGGGTGCCCTTTCCGTTGACGCCGATACCTTGGAGTGGGGTCTGCCGCCTTCAGGAATGCCGGCCCGGGAGCGCCAGTTGGCGCTTGTGCAATCCCAGGGCGCATCCATACAATCTTGCCGCCAACGGTCTGCTCAGCACCGAACAAATAACAGGCAATGGGGGGAATATGCGTTGGGGCAAAGCGTTGATCCTGGCGCTTCTTGCCCTCGCGGCAACGCCAGCGGCGGCGCAGAGCCCCTATCCGGCCAAACCGATCAAGATCATCGTCCCCTACGCGCCCGGCGGTCTCACCGACGTGGTCGCGCGGCTCTATTCCGAACGGCTTCGGTCGGCATTCCAGCAAGGCGTCGTGGTCGAGAACAAGCCCGGCGCCTCGGGCATCGTCGCCATCGAGGAGATGGCCCGCGCGCGGCCCGACGGCTACACGATCATGATCGGCAATATCTCGACCAACGCGCTGACGCCGGTGCTACTCGCGAAGAAGCTGCGGGTCGACTACGAGCGGGACGTGCAGATCATCTCACAACTCGCCGACGTTCCTGTTTTCTTCCTCGCGACCACGACCGACTTCCCGCCCAAGACCTTCGCCGAGTTCATCGCCTACGCGAAAGCGCATCCCGGCAAGGTGCGCTACGGCAGCGCCGGCATCGGCAGTTATCAGCAGATCAACACGGAGATTCTCGCCAAGCGAGCCGGGCTCGACCTCCTGCACATCCCGTTCAAGGGCGGCGGCGCCGAGATCATCCGCGACCTCGCCAATGGCGACATCCAGGTCTCCTGGTTCAACATCACCAACCCCATCGGCATGATGAAGGCGGGACGCGTGCGCGCGCTGGCGATCGCCGCCGAACATCGCCTCGTCAAGTTTCCCGACGTTCCGACGCTGGCGGAAGTCGGCTATCCGGGAATGCGCGCCTCGCAATGGGTCGCGGCCTTCGCGCCTGCCGCCGTGCCGCTCGATATCGTCGTCACGCTCAACCGGGCGTTCGCCGATGCCATGGCGACGCCCGAGATGCGCGCGGCATTCGAGCGCGGCGGGATGGTCCCGCCGCGGTACAATTCGCTCAAGGACGCCAAGGCCTGGCTGCGCGACGAGATGGCAAGCTGGAAGCGCGACGTCGAGGATCTCGGCATCGTCGTGGAGGAAGAACGTTGAAGATCGGAATTCTGCTCGGCGACGACATCGGCCTCGAAGTCGTACCGGAATGCGTCAAGGTGATGAAGGCCGCTGCCGCGCGCGAGCGCCTCGAGATCGAGTGGCATCCGCTGCCGATCGGCAAGGCCGGCCATGAACAGCACGGCAACACGCTGCCGGCGGTTACCGAACAGGCGCTGCATGGGCTCGACGGCTGGATCATGGGGCCGATCGGGCACGCCGCCTATCCGCGCGGCGACCTGACCTGGGTGATGCCGCCGGTGCGCAAGAAGTTCGAGCTGTTCGCCGCGATGCGCCCGGCGCTGTCACACGCCACGCTGCCGTCGGTCCACAAGAACGTCGACATCATGTTCTTCCGCGAGCTGACCGAGGGCATGCTCTATTCGGAGACGGTGATCGCCGGCCTGCCGGAGTTCCGCCCTAACGACGACATCACGGTCGCGATGCGCGTCATCACGCGCAAGGGCTCGAACCGCGTCGCCCGCGAGGCCTTCGAGTTCGCCCGCTCGCGTCCCCGCAAGAAGGTGACCGCCGCCCACAAGGAGCCGGTCTATCGCCTCGCCTGCGGCATGTTCGCGGAGGAATGCCGCAAGGTCGCCCGCGACTACCCCGATGTTGAATTCGAAGAGATGATGATCGATTCGACCTCGATGAAGCTCGTGATGGAGCCGCAGCGCTTCGACGTGGTGGTGACGACCAACCAGTTCGGCGACATCCTGACCGACATCGGCGCGGGCCTGGTCGGCGGGCTTGGCCTCGCGCCGGGGCTCTGCGTCGGCGAGAAGCAGGCGATGGCGCAGGCGACCCACGGCTCGGCGCCCGACATCGCCGGGCGCAACATCGCCAATCCCTACGCCATGATCATTTCCGGCCAGATGCTGCTCGGCTGGCTCGGCCGCAAGCACAACGAGCCGAAGGCGGCGGCGGCCGCCGGCGCGATCCTGCGCGCCGTCCGCAAAGTCATCGCCGACGGCAAACACCTGACCCGCGACCTCGGCGGCACCGCCAGCACCACCGAAATGGGAGACGCGATCGCCGCCGCCGTGCCAGGATAGCAACCGAAAACAGCGCCGCTGGGCCAACCGGCGTGCCATTCATCGGGAGGACCGATATGCGCAAACATTTCAGGATTCTGGCGGCCGCATGCGTGCTTGCCATGCTGCCCGCCGTCGCGGCGGCTCAGGCCTGGCCGCAGAAGCCGATCAAGATGATCGTGCCGTTCCCGGCCGGCGGCGGCACCGATTTCATCGGCCGCCTGGCGGCGAAGCATCTGTCGGAGCGGCTCGGCCAGCAGGTGTTTGTCGAGAACCGCGGCGGTGCCAATGGCGCAATAGGTCTGCAGGCCCTCATGCAGGCCGATCCCGACGGCTACACGATCGCAACCTCGTCCGACACCCCGCTGGTGGTGAACCCCTGGCTCTACGACAAGCTGCCCTATTCGGCGCTGCGCGACTTCACTCCGGTGGCGACGCTGGTGCGCTTTCCCGGAATGCTGGCCGTGCACCCGTCGGTTCCCGCACACAACATCGCGGAGCTGATCGCGCTCGCCAAGGCGAAGCCGGGCGGCCTCAACTACGCCTCCGCCGGCGTCGGCAACTTCAGCCATCTCGCGATGGAACTGTTCTCGCTCGCGACCGGCGTGAAGATGCAGCATGTGCCCTATAAGGGCACCGGTCCGGCATCGCTCGCGTTGATCGGCGGCGAAGTGCAATTGGGTTTCAACAACGTCCAGACGCTCCTGCAGAACGTCAAAGCCGGCCAGTTGCGGGCGCTGGCGGTGGCCGAGCCGCAGCGCATGCCGGGACTGCCCGACCTGCCGACGGTCGCCGAAACTGTGCCCGGCTTCACCATGGCGCCGTGGATCGGCATCATCGTCCCGGTCAAGACGCCGAAGGACATCGTGGCAAAGCTCGGCGAGGCAACGCTCGCAGTCATGCGCGACCCAGAGGTCGTCAAGCTTCTCAACGACCAGCAGGTGACCCCGATGCCGTCGGGCTCCGAGGAATTCGAAGGCCTCATCAAAAAGGACCTCGACCGCTGGGCCACCGTGGTCAAATCGGCCGGCATCAAAGGCGAATAAACAAAGCCAAAGAACAATCCGGGATGGAAGCGTCATGCGAACGATCGCACTCCTGCTCATGAGCACACTCATGTCCGCGCCTGCCGTTGCCCAGAAGACCACGCTTCCTCCGCTCGACTACGACGCGGTGCCCGACAGCTTCACGCTGCCGTCCGGCATGACCTTCGGCGGCACATCGGGTGTCGCGATCAATTCCAAGGGCCATATCTTCGTCCTGCACCGCGGTCCCAATCCGCTGATCGAGTTCGATCCGAACGGAAAATATCTCCGCTCGTTCGGCACAGGCTTCTTCGAACGGCCGCACGGGCTGCGGATCGATCCCGACGACAACATCTGGACCACCGATGTGCGCGAGCATGTGGTCTACAAGATGAACCCCGAGGGGCGCATTCTGCTGGTGCTCGGCGTGCGCGGCACCGCCGGGGAGATGCACTCCTACGGGCATCTGCGTTTGTTCAACGAGCCGAATGATATCGCGTTCGGGCCGGGCGGCGCCGTCTATGTGACGCAGGGCCACGGCAAGGGCGAACCGAAGGTCATCAAGTTCGACAAGGACGGCAACTTCGTAAAGGCCTGGGGCAAGAAGGGAACCGAGCCCGGCGAGTTCGACATCGCGCATTCGATCGTGATCGACGCCAAGGGCCTCCTCTACGTCGCCGACCGCAACAACCAGCGCATCCAGGTGTTCGACGCCGACGGCAATTACATCCGCGAATCGAAGCATCCCGGCACGCCCTGCGGGCTGTTCATGGCGCCCGACCAGCACATCTGGCTCGCGCACGGCCACGCCGGACAGGTGATGAAGCTCGACCTCAACGGCAACGTGCTGGGTGCCACCGGCAGCCAGGGCAAGGCGCTCGGCCAGTACGGCGAGGCGCATTACATCGCGGTCAGCCGGCAGGGCGACGTCTATGTCGCCGACACCCTGAACTGGCGGGTGCAGAAGCTGGTGAAAAAGCCGCTTTGAGCCGCGCTCGCCTCGGTCGCCACGGCAGACGGAATTTTCGGAGTACGCTGAATGTACAATCTTCACCTGAGCGCGGAGCAGCTTGAAATCCGCGACACCGTGCGCGACTTCGTCACGCAGGAGATCAAACCGGTCGCGCTCAAGCCGGCGAGACTCGAGCCGCACGTCAAGCCGCTGCTGACGGATGTGCTCGAACAGGCGTCGCGGCTTGGTTTGCGCACACTTGCCCTGTCGGAAGAATTGGGCGGCACAGGCGCCGACACGCTCACCCGCTGCATCGTCACCGAAGAGCTGGCGGCCGGTGACCCGGACGTCGCCGCCGTGCTGGCGCAAACCTCCTCGCTCGCCGGTCTGCTGTTCAATCCGGGCGTCACGCAAGGGCAGCGCGACCATTTCCTGACGCCGTTTCTGCAAGATGATCGGTACCACCTCGCGCTGGCCGACCAGGAACCTGAACAGGAGCGCACGCTCGGCATCAATTATCATCGGCCCGAGACCGGCAAGGCCGACGTTCTGACCACGGCAGCACGCGCAGGCGACGACTGGATCATCAACGGCCGCAAGGTCGCGGTCGCCAATGCGCCGGTGGCCAAGCTGTTTGCGGTGCTTGCCGACGCCGACGGTGCAGCCCGCACGTTCCTGATTCCGCGAGACACTCCGGGATTGAGCGTCAGCGACGATGGCCCTCACCATCGCAACTATCACGGCGCCCGTGGCACCGTCACGCTGAGCGACTGCCGCGTTCGCGCCGATCATTTGCTCGCCGCGACACCGGACACCAACACTCAGATCGAGCGGTCCGGCATCTTACAGGACCTCGCGATCAATCTCGGCATCGGCCGTGCCGCCTACGAGGCGGCCCTCGATTACGCGCAACTGCGCGTACAGGGCGGACGCCGCATCATCGAGCATCAAGCGATCGGAACGAAGCTCGCCGAGATCGCCATCCGGCTCGAAGTCGCGCGCGCCGCGATCTGGCAGGCCGCCTGGGCCGCCGACCATCCCGAGGCAGTTGCCGACCGTAGCCTGCCGGACCTGCCGCTCGCGAGCGTCGCCAAGGTGTACGCCTCGGAGGCCATCTACAAGGCCGCCAAGGACTCGGCCGAATGCTTCGGCGCCATGGGCGTGATGCGCGACATGCCGCTGCAGAAATACGTGCACGACGCGCTCGTCTCGCTGCACGCCGGCGCCGGCAACGGCGAGACCAAGCTGCGCATCGCCGAGGTGCTCGCCGGCTACCGGCGGCCGGCGCTGATGGCGGCGGAGTGAGAGGCAAAGAGCGAATGGCGAATAGCGAATAGCGAATAGCGAATAGTAAGATAGCGCGGCGGTCTAAATTCCCTATTCGCCATTCGCTACTCGCTATTCGCTTCTACCAACAGTACGGATATCCCCCGATGGACTTTACCCTGAGCAACGAACAGCGTTCCTGGCAGATGGCGGCGCGCCAATTCGCCGAAGAGGAGATCAGGCCGATCTCGCTCGAACGCGACGAGATCGACGATCCGCGCGAGGCCTTCGACTGGGAGATCGTCAAGAAGGGCTCGAAGCTCGGCTTCCGCACCATGGCGGTGCCGAAGGAATGGGGCGGTCACGGCACCGATTTCGTCACCCAGGCGCTGGTGATGGCGGAACTCGCCAAGGGCGACAGCGCGATCTCGAAGACCTTCAGCCAGTGCTGGAAATGGAGCCACCTGATCGCCGCCACCTGCACCGACGAACAGAAGGGCCGGTTCCTCAAGCCGTTCCTGGAGGACGACACGTTCCTCCTCGGCAAGGGCATCAGCGAGCCGGGCGCGGGCTCCGACAACCGGCTGCCGCCCGACGACATCAAGGCCGGGCTGAAGCTGCGCGCCGAACGCAAGGGCGACGAGTGGATCCTCAATGGCGAGAAATGCTTCATCGCCAACGCCACGGTCGGCAAGCTGTTCTTCATCGACGCGCGCACCGATCCCAACGTCCCGCTCAAGCAGGGCACCACCATGTTCCTGGTGCCGCGCGACACACCCGGCTTTCGCATCGGCAAGGCGTTCAACAAGAGCGGCTGGCACTTCTACCAGAACGGCGAGATGATCTTCGAGGACGCGCGCGTGCCCCACGCCAACGTGGTCGGCGAGGTGAACGGCGCCGTGCGGAAAACCGGCGGCCGCGGCGGCGACACCACCGGCGGCGACATCTTCGGCGACTTGGAACTGGCCGCAAATGCGCTCGGCGTCTGCGAGGATGCCTGCGGCATGGCGATGACGCTTGCGCGGACGAAGATGCAGGGCGGCCGGCCGCTATTCGATCAGCAGATCGTGCAGCTCAAGCTCAACAAGATGCACATGCTCACCGAGGCGTTGCGCTCGTTCGTGATGCGGGTAGCCTGGGAGCACGACCACAAAGTGCACTCGGCCAATGCCGGGCTGTGCATGAACTATTCGACCGACATCATCCAGGAGGTGACCGAGCTCAATCTCGACCTGCACGCAGAAGCGGGCGTGAACGAGCCGCGCGCCGACAAGCTCGTGCGCGACGCCTTCATCTGGAGCCACCTCGCCGGTGATACCGTGCAGCGCATGAAGGTCGCGCGGCGCTTGGCGCGGTGACGCCAAATTCCTGTCTCTCCAAGGACTCGGAAGTTGTGACTGTGCCCTCTCCCCTTGCGGGAGAGGGCTGCGCAAACGTGTCAACAATTTTCGAATGGGTGAGGGGTGCGGTGCGAGACACCCCTCACCCACTCCTTGCGTCGAACCGCAGCGGCTGCCCTCTCCCTCAAGGGGAGAGGGCACAATCATGAATGCCGGCGTGCTCGGCGTCAGCCGAGCTCCTCGGCGCGGCGCAGGCTCGCGATCATCGAGACGCGCATGAGGTAGGCGCGGGTGCGTTCGCGGTCGGCCGCGATATGTTGCAGGCTCTGGTGGAACTCGGGGCCGGGCGATTCGAGATTGCGCTTGTTCTGGATGGTCTGGGTCTGGATCGTTTCGAGCGTGACGAGCCGGCGTTGCTTGTCATAGCGGTCGAGACCTTCGTCCGATGCATCGCCGCGCCACACCGCCGTCAGCCGCTCGGTCAGATTGATGGCGTCGTGGATGCCGCCGTTCATCCCCATGCCGCCGAGCGGATTGTTGATATGCGCCGCATCGCCGGCCAGAAACGCCCTGCCCTGCCGGAACGATTTCGCAACCCGCTGGTGCACCTTGTAGAGCGTCGTATGCGCGATCTCGTAGCCCGAGACGCCCGGCACGATATCCTTCATCAGCGACTGGGCGAAATCGCGCGTGAGCGCAAGCTCATCGCTTTCCTCGGCGGCGATCGGGAACATCACCCGGCACAATCCCGGAATTTGCAACAGAAAGTGCCAGCGTCGCGGATCGGCCACATAGCTCACCAGCGCAAGATCCGGAATGACGGCGCCGAAATCGAACGGCGTGCTCACGACCAGGAACCGCTCCGGCCAGGTAAAACCTTCAAATTCGATATTGAGCGAACGGCGCACGTCGCTGCGCGCACCATCGGCACCGATCAGCCAGCCGCCCGAGCGCGTCTCGGTTCGTCCATCGCGCGCAATCACCACCTCGATGCCGTGCGCGTCCTGCTCCACCCCCTGCACTTCGGCGTTGAACTCGACCGCGAAATCCGGATGGGCTTGCAGCCGCTCGTACAGGATTCGCGTCAGCTTCGACTGCTCGCACTGCACGCGATAGGGATGACCGGTGAGATCGCCAAGCACGCCGAAATCGAACTCGGCCAACAGCCCCTGCTGCTTGGTGCGGTACTGGAATTTCGGCGCCACGAGCCCCTGCGCAATCAGCGGCTCCGCGGCGCCGAGCGTATGCAGCATGTCGAGCGTCGGCGGGTGGAAGGTCGACGCGCGCGATTCCTCGCTCAGCCCCGGCCCCGATTCGAACACCGTCACCGGGATGCCGTTGCGGACCAGATTGGCCGCCGCCACGAGCCCGACAGGGCCCGCGCCGGCGATCAGCACGCGATCCTGAGTGCTCAAGCGTCCCCGCGGCTATTCGATCTTCGCAATGCCGGCCTTGGTGATGATGTCACGATATTTCTTGATTTCGTCGGAGTGAAATTTCTTGGCCTGGTCGAGCGGGAGCGCGATCGTCTCGGCGCCCGCTTTCGCGAAGCCCTGCTTCACCACCGGATCGTTCAGCGCAGCCGTCAGTTCCTTGTTGAGCTTCTCCAGGATCGGCCGCGGCGTGCCGCCGGGCGCGAGCAGCGCGAACCAGCCCGACACCTTGTATTCCGGCAACCCGGCCTCGGTCGTGGTCGGCGTATCGGGCAACGCGGGAATGCGCTTGTCACCGGCCACCGCGAGGGGATTCGCGCCGCCGGCGCCGACGGCACCGGCGATGTTCGGATACCACTGGAAGCCGAGCGGTACGATGCCGGCGATCAGGTCGGGCCCGTACTGCGCGATGTTGCGGTAGGGGATGTGGTTCACCTTCACGCCGGCGACCTGGCCGAAATATTCGCCCGCGAGATGTTGCGAGCTGCCGATGCCGACCGAGCCGTAGTCGAGCTTGCCGGGATTGGCCTTGGCGTGGGCGACCAGTTCCTTGAGCGATTTGACCGGCAGGTTCTTGCTGGCGACCACCACGATGGTAAAGCCCGCGAACGGCGAGATCATCTCGAGGTCTTTTTCGGGATCGTAGCCGAGCGATTTATAAAGGGTCACGTTCGCCGCCACCGGGCCGGACCCGCCGCCGATCAGCGTATAGCCGTCGGGCGCGGCCTTGGCGCCGGCCGCGGTGCCGCTGTTGCCGCCGGCGCCGGGGCGGTTCTCGATGATGATCGGCTGGCCCATCGACTTCGACATGCGATCCAGCATGATCCGGCTGACCACGTCGCTCGCGCTGCCGCCGGCGAACGGAATGATGACCGTGATCGGCCGCGTCGGATAATCCTGTGCCGCTGCCATCCCGGCACCGGCGACGCTCGTCAGCGCAAGCGCGGCGCCAAGCGCCATCCACTTTCCCGTCAATTTCATCAGACCTGTCCTTTGAATGGTTACGAGCCCTTGAATTTCGCCGGCCGCTTGGCATGAAACGCTTCCACCCCCTCGCGGAAGTCGTCAGATTGTCGCAACCGGCTGTAGCAATGGCCTTCGAGCTCGATGGCGGTCGAAAGCATAGCATCCTCGGTATCGTTGAGAAGCTTCTTCGCCGTGCGCTGGGCCAGCGGTGAAAACGTGCGCAACTCGTCGACCAGCGCATCGGTGGCCGATTCCAGCTTGGCGTCCGGCACGCATTCGGTCGCGATGCCCCAGTCGTAGGCTTGCTTGGCCGGAATACGCCGCGAACGCATGACGATGTCCTTGGTGCGGGTGATGCCGACGATCTTCTGCAACCGCGCCGAGCCGCCGGAGCCGGGAATCTGGCCGAGCCGCTGCTCAGGAAGCGCGTAGAAGCCGGTTTCCGACACGATGCGGAAATCGCAGGCGAGCGAGAGCTCGAAGCCGACGCCGAAGCAGAAGCCGCGATTGGCGGCAATCACCGGCTTGGCGCACCGCGCCGGCGCCGCGATGTTCCAGGCGAGCTTCGAGACGGTCTCGGGCGAGGCCTCCATGAAGCCCTTGATGTTGCCACCGCTGGAAAAGTGCTCGCCGACCGCGCGCAGCACGATCACGCGCACGCGCGCATCCTCGTCGAGCGTCTCGAACACCAGGCGAAGCTGATCGCGCTGCGGCATCGACACGATGTTGAACGGCGGCCGGTCGAGCACGATGTCGGCACGCTCGCGCGCCTCGTCGATCTCGACGCGGAAGCCGTCAAGCGCGGCCAGGCGCGGATCGGCGAAAGACGCAACGGCACTCATACGGCGGTTCCTTTCTGGGACATCGGCTCTTCCGGTTCGTACTCGCCCGCCACCAGCTTGCGGCGCAGGAGCTTGCCGACCGGCGATTTCGGAATGGCCTCGACAAAGACGTAACGGCGCGGACGCTTGAAGGCGGCCAGGCCGGACGTGCGGCAGAACTGGTCGAGTTCTTCCGGCGTCACGCCAGCGCCGCGCTTGACGAAGGCCGCGACGATCTTGCCCCAGCGCTCGTCCGGCAGGCCGACCACCGCCACCTCCGACACGCATTGATGCAACGACAGGCAGCTTTCGATCTCGACCGGCGAGACGTTCTCGCCCCCGGTGATGATCATGTCGTCGACCCGGCCGGTTACGAACAAGTCACCGTCTGCGTCGAAATAGCCGGTGTCACCGGTGAAGTACCAGCCCGCGCGCAAGGCCTTGGCATCGGCATCAGGGCGGCGCCAATAGCCTTCGAACGATTCGTCGCCCGCGAGCAGCGCGACGATCTCGCCCTCATTCACCGGGCGCAGCCATCTCGTCAGGCGAACTCGCGCCGAGCCGGATCACCCGCACCATCTGGTTGATGCCGGCACGGCCGGCCGAGCCGGGTTTTGCCGGCGCGTTCTGGTCGATCGTGAAGGTGTAGATCTCGGACGAGCCGTAGTGGTTGACGAACAGCTCGGGCCTGAAGGCCGCGGCCAGTGCCTTGAGCAGGCCGTCGGTCATCGAGGCGCCGGCGAATCCAAGCTTGCGCACGCTGCTCAGATCGGCGTCCTTGAAGCGGGGATGATGCAGCAGATCGTGGTAGAGCGTTGGCACCAGATAGAGGTTGGTCACCCGCTCGGCCGCGATCAGGTTTAACGCGCGCTCGACGTCGAAGCGCGGCAGGCAGATGAAAGCGCCGCCGACGAGCGACATCGCGAGCAGGGACCGCACGCCCATGGTGTGATAGAGCGGCATGACGCCGAGCGTGCGCTCGCCGGTGCGATAGAGGTTCTGCGCGACGTGCGCGAGCGCCGCCGCCCGCTCGGCGCGTTGCCGTCGCGGCACACCCTTTGGCCGCGCGGTCGTGCCCGACGTGTAAAGCATCACCGAGAAGGCTTCGGCGCCAACCCGTGGCTCGGCATCGCGCGCCACTTGTCCAACCATGGCGTCGAACGCGATCTCGCCGGCCTCCGGCGATCCGACCGCGATGCGCGCGCAGGCCTGCGCGGCCGGCGAGCACCGCACGGCTTCGGACGCCGCCTGCTCGTAGGCGATCGTCTTGGCCTCGGCGTTCTCGACATAGAATTCGATTTCCTCGCCGGTCGAGCGCCAGTTCAGCGGCGTGACGATGATCCCGGCGAACTGGCAGGCCCAGTGGATGGTCGCGGCCTGCCAGCGGTTCTGCAGCAGGGTAACGAGGTGGTCGCCCGGCTTCAGGCCGAGCGCATCGAAGGCGGTGACAAGCGCGGAAATGCGACCGTACCACTCGCGGTACGTCAGGCGCAGATCGCCGTCGGCAATCGCCAGTGCGCCCGGATCGCGCACCACGCTCGCCAGAAAGCTCGTGCCGAGATCAAACATCGTGGCAGCAGTATAGTGCCTTCGCGGCAACCGCCAAATCGCGCCGGTCCGAGTTGGCCCGCTGCGATTGCAGTGCTACAGCTTGGCAAATCGAGCGCCCATGACCCCTGTCAACACCTCGAAGCAACCCCGCCGCGAACAGCCCTCGCCTGCCCGCACGCATGGCGACAACGCGCCGCAACCGGTCCGCACGTTGCGCGACTGGCTCGACCATCTGGCGGCGCGCGAGCGGCTCGCCGTGCTCAAGCCCAATGTCGGCCTGCGCTTCGAACTCGCGGCCTATGCCAAGCGGCTCGATGGCGTACGCGCGACGCTGTTCCCACGCCCCGGTGGTCACGCGATGCCGGTGGTTTCCGGTCTCACCTCGAACCGCGCGTGGGTGGCCGAGGCGATGGCGGTCGAGCCGCATGAACTGCTCGCCCGGTTCCAGGAGGCCGCCTCCAATCCCTTGCCGTGGCATGAAGTCGGCGAAGCGCCGGTGCAGGAGGTCGTGCATCGTCAGGTCGACCTGCTCAAGCAACTGCCGATACCGACGCACAACGAGCACGACGGCGGCCCCTACATCAGCGCCGGCCTCCTGATCGCGCGCAATCCGAAGACCGGCAAGCAGAACGTCACCATTCACCGCTGCCAGGTGACCGGCCCCGATCGTCTCGGCATTCTGGTTCTGCCGCGCCACACTCATGCGTTCTTCCAGATGGCCGAAGCGGCCGGGACAGCCGCTCGATGTGGCGATCGTCATCGGCGTCGACCCGCTGACGCTGCTCGCCTCGCAGGCGATCGTGCCGATCGACCATGACGAATTGGAAATCGCGGGCGCGCTGCAGGGCCGCCCGCTGCCCGTGGTGAAATGCCGGACGAATGAAATCCGCGTGCCCGCCGAAGCCGAGATCGTCATCGAGGGCCGCATCCTGCCCAACGTGCGGGAACCCGAGGGACCGTTCGGCGAGTTTCCGCAATATTACGGCCCGCGCGCGAACCGCGAGGTGATGGAAGTGCTCGCGGTCACGCATCGCAAGGACGCGATCTTTCATACCATCGTCGGCGGGGGCCTCGATCATCAGTTGCTCGGCGCCATCCCGAAGGAAGCGACGCTGCTCACGCATCTGCGCCGCAATTTCCCGAACGTGCTCGACGTGCATCTGTCGCCCGGCGGCGTCATGCGCTTCCACCTTTTCGTCAAGCTCAAGAAGACGCAGGAGGGTCAGGCCAAGAACGTCATCATGGGCGCGTTCGCGGGCTCATTCGACCTCAAGCATGTCATCGTGGTGGACGAGGACGTCGACATCCACAATCCGACCGAGGTCGAATGGGCGGTGGCGACGCGCTTTCAGGCCGACCGCGATCTGCTCATCGTGCCGGAGAGCCAAGGCTCGAAGCTCGATCCGTCGAACCGCGACGGCGTCGGCGCCAAGATGGGAATCGACGCGACCAAGCCGCTCGCAGCCGCCGAGATGACGTTCACGCGCATCCGCGTCCCGGGCGAAGACAAGATCGACGTGGCGGACGTGCTTGCGCGCGCCACCACGTCGAAGCTGGCGGGACAAAGTCGGCGGTTGAAACCGTGCGCATATCTTTCTCCGCTCGTCCCCGCGAAAGCGGGGACGAGCGTAGAGAGAGCAGTAAACCGCCAAAACAAATTACGCGGCGCTGAGCGGGATGACGCTGACCGCGACACCGAGGCGCTGCCGACCGGAGCCGACCACCACGCCGTCGATCGGCGCCACGTCCGCGTAGTCGCGTCCGATTGCCAGCACGATATGGTCCTCGCCGGCGAGGATGGCGTTGGTCGGATCGAGCCCGATCCAGCCGGCCTCCTCGCCGCACCACACCGCCACCCAGGCATGCATGGCGTCGGCGCCCACCAGCCGCTCTGCGGCGGGCCCGTGCGACGTTCGCAGATAGCCGCTGACATAGGCCGCCGGCAGCCCGAGGCCGCGCAGCCCGGAGATCATGATATGCGCGAAGTCCTGGCAGACGCCGCGCCGCAACGCGAACGACATCGGCGGCGTGGTCGTCACCGTAGTGACGCCGATTTCGTAGACGAAGTCGGCCTTGATCCGCCGCATCAGGTCGATCGCACCTTCGAGCACCGGCCGTCCCGGCGGAAAGCTCTCGCGTGCATAGTCGCGGATCTCGGGATCGAGGGAGACCATCCGGCTCGGAAACAGGTAATGCGCGGGCGAGCGCGGACCGATGTCGTTGATCGCGAATGCCGCATCGCGCACATCCCGCCAGTGCGGCGTCGCCTGCGGCGCCGTCTCCACCGGGCCCTCGACGGTGACGCGTGCGATCAGCTTGATGACAAGCTCGTCGTGCGGCTGATCGAACCTGATCCAGGTGAGATGGTTGCCGAAGAAGTCCTTGCCCTCGCGCCGCTCCGCCGGCACCGGCTCCACTTCGAGCGCCGCCGCATGCACGCGCTGGCGCGTGCGGTTGATCGGCGTCAGGCGCAGCACGTGCCGCGCATACGCGACCTTCGACGCATAGGCGTAAATAGTCGTCTGGCGCAGATCGTAGATCACGCCAGCGCCTCCCACGACGTGCCCGAACGTTCGTTGTAGCTCAGGTAGGAGGACGCGATGGTATCCGACAGGCGCAGCGCCGCGTCCTCGATGCGGTCGATCGCGGCCTCGTCGACATCGGGCGCGTCGGAGGTATGCAGCGTCGTTGCCGCCGCGGCGGCGATCTGCTGCTCGGGCGAGAGGCGGCCGTCCGGCCGGTGCCTGGGCAGCGCCGCGAGGTGCTCCTCGATACGATCGAACTGATAAACCACCGAGCGCGGATTGTTCGGATCGAGCCCGACCAGGTCGATCACCGGCGCGCGCGCCGCCACCATGACGTAGCGCTGCCGATAGGTGATCTGGCTGTCACAGAGTTCGAGCAGCACGTCGAGCGCGGCGTCCGCTCCGTCATCGCCGGCGAACTGGTTGATGAAGCGGCAGGTGTTGACCGCGCGTTCGATGCGGCGGCCGAGTTCGAGGAAGCGCCAGCCGGCGAGCCGCGTCATGTTCTCCTGCGCCAGTCCGGAGAACGCCGAGATGATGCGCAAGGCCGCCTCGACCCGTTCGAACATCAAGGTCTCGGAGGGACCGGCGGGAAGCCGCACGACAAGAACCGCGACCAGATCGTTGAGCGCGCGCCAGGCATCGGGCGAGAAGCGGTCGCGGATCACCGAGGCTGCCGCGTGCGCGGCGCGCACCAGATTGGGCAGCGAACCGTTGAAGTCGCCGCGCAAGGCTGCGCGAGCGACCAGGCTGGCCTTGGCGCTCGGGATGTCGCTCGAGCTTGCGCTCCAGGCCTCCAGCAGCGAACTGATCTGCTCGATCACGATGCTGGCGTCCTCGTCGGCCTCGGTCATGCGATTGATCAGCGCCCGCACCAGCCGCAGCGTCGCCTCGGCGCGTTCGACATAGCGGCCGACCCAGAACAGGTTGTCAGCGGCACGGCTCGGCAGCACGCCGGCGGCCCGCCGGATGGAAATCCGCTCGGCCGTCGGAAGCAGCGTGGTCTCTGCCACCGGCCCCTCGGAGAGCACCCAGGCGTCGGCCGTCCGCCCACCGTGTTGCAGGCTGACGGCACGCGCATCGACGTTCTCGGCGATGCGAACGAAACCGCCCGGCATCACCGACCAGGTCGCGCCGGTGCGGGCGAGATAGAGCCGCAGAATGAACGGCCGCGGTTCCAGCCTGCCCTCATGCCATGTCGGCATGGTCGAGAGCGTTACCGCTTCCTGCACGACGAAATCGATGCCGCGGTCGGCAATCGCCTGCACGACACGCGCGCGCTGGGTCTCGTCGAGCGCTGCGCCCAGCGTGCCTTCGCCGATGGCGTTTGGCAGGTGATCGCCGAATGCCGAAGCGATCACCATGTCGTCGAGATTTTCGATCATCTCGGCACGCAGTTTGGCCTCGCCGAGCCACCAGGTGGCGACGTTCGGCATGATCAGGTCGTCGCCCGCCACGGCCGGAGCCAACGCCGGAAGGAACGCCAGCATCGCGCGCGCCTCGGCGACGCCGCTGCCGAGCGCATTGGCGATGACCACCTTGCCGTCACGCACCGCCTGCACGATACCGCTGACGCCCAGCCGCGAGCTGGCGTTGAGTTCCAACGGGTCGGCGAAATCGGCATCGAGCCGCCGCAGCAGCACTTCGGCGCGCTTGAGTCCGGACACCGTGCGGATGAAGACGCCGTCATCGCGGACGGTGAGGTCCTCGCCCTCGACCAGCAGCATGCCGAGATAGCGGGCGAGATAGGCGTGCTCGAAATAGGTCTCGTTCATCGAGCCGGGCGTGAGCAGGCAGACCGGCGAGTCGTCGCGGCGGTTGAAGGAGGCGAGATCCGCCTGGAACGCCTTGAAGAACGGCGCCAGGCGCTCGACCTTGAGGCCGCGATAGACGTCCGGGATGGCGCGCGAAAGCGCCAGGCGATTCTCCAGCGCGTAGCCGGCACCGGACGGCGCCTGCGTGCGATCGCCGAGCACCCACCAGCGGCCATCGGCGCCGCGGCCGACGTCGACCGCATAGGTGCGCAGATGCGCGCCGCCGGGCGGCGCGACACCGACCATCGGCCGCAGGAACTCCGGATTGCCGGCGAGCAGCGCGGCCGGCAGCCTGCCGTCCTCGACGAGCTTCGCCGGGCCATAGGCATCCGCCAGGACCCCTTCGAGCACCTCCGCGCGCTGCACGAGCCCGACTTTGAGCGCGCTCCATTCGGTCGGTTCGATCAGGAGCGGCACGTGGCTGAGCGGCCACGGCCGCTCGGCGCCGGCCGGGTCCTCATACACGCGATAGAACACGCCGGAATCGTGCAGGTAGCGATCGGCGGCGGCAAACCGCCGCCCGATCTCTTCCGCGCCCAGCGCTGCGAGCATGGCAAGGAGCGGCTGCCAGTGCGACCGCACCCGCCCAGTCGCATCCATCATCTCGTCGAAAGTGCCCGGGAGCGGCCGGTAGCCCGCGAGCAGCCGCACCATGCCCTCGCTGAGTTCGTCAGGCGCGCTGTCGCGTTGGGCTGCCATGGCGCGCTATTGCGGTTCGATCGGCCGCCGCAGGTCGAGCGTGGTCGGATACTCGAGCGAACGCTCTTCGGGGGGAAGATTGCCGATATATCCCGGGGTGTGGCCGAGGTCCTCAAACCGCGCCCGGCGGCGCGCTTCCGCCTCATAGGAGTTGACCGGGAAGGTCTCGTAATTGCGGCCGCCCGGATGCGCCACGTGGTAGACGCAGCCGCCGAGCGAGCGCCGGCTCCAGCTATCTATGATGTCAAAGGTCAGCGGCGCATGGGCGTCGATGGTCGGGTGCAGCGCGGACGTCAATTTCCAGGCCTTGAAGCGCACGCCTGCCACGAACTCGCCCGGCCGGCCGGTCGAAACGAGCGGCAGCCGGCGGCCGTTGCAGGTGACGATGTGACGGCTTGGATTCAGTCCTTCCACTTTCACCTGCAGACGCTCAAGCGAGGAGTTGACGAATCGTGTGGTCCCCCCAACGGTACCCTCCTCGCCCAGCACGTACCAGGGCTCAAGCGCGTGCCGGACCTCAAGCCGCACGCCGCCGCGATCGATCGCGCCATAGAGCGGAAAACGAAACTCGCGCTGCGCGGCGAACCAGACCGGGTCGAAGGGATAGCCTTCGCGCCGCAGGTCCTCCAGCACTTCGAGGAAATCCTGCCAGACGAAATGTTCGAGCATGAACCGGTCGTGCAGCGCGGTGCCCCAGCGCACGAGCTTGCCGTCGAGCGGTTCGCGCCAGAACCACGCTATGAGCGCGCGCAGCAGAAGCTGCTGCGCAAGCGACATGCGCGCATCGGGGGGCATCTCGAACGAACGGAATTCGACGAGCCCTAGCCGGCCGGTCGGCCCGTCGGGCGAGAACAATTTGTCGATGCAGATTTCGGCGCGGTGGGTATTGCCGGTGACATCGACCAGCAGGTTGCGGAACAGACGATCGACCAGCCATGGCCGCGGCGCTTCCCCTTTGCCCGGCGCCGGCACCGCGGCGAGCGCGATTTCGAGTTCATAGAGCAAGTCGTGCCGCGCCTCGTCCATGCGCGGCGCCTGGCTTGTCGGGCCGATGAACAAGCCGGAAAACAGATAGGACAACGACGGCCGCCGCTGCCAATAGAGCAGCAGGCTCTTGAGCAGATCGGGCCGGCGCAGAAACGGGCTGTCGGGTGCGCTTTGCCCGCCGAGCACAATGTGATTGCCGCCCCCGGTGCCGGTGTGGCGCCCGTCGATCATGAACTTGTCGGTGCCGAGGCGGGTGACGTGCGCGTCTTCGTAGATGCTGCGCGTGATATCGACAGCCGAGCGCCATGACGTGGCGGGATGAATGTTGACTTCGATGACGCCGGGATCGGGCGTCACCTTGATGACGTTCAGCCGCGGATCGGGCGGCGGCGAATATCCTTCGATGTGCACGGGCAGGCCCATGCGATCGGCGGTCGTCTCGATGGCCGTCAGCAGATCGAGATAGTCCTCCAACTGTTCGGTCGGTGGCATGAATACAAAAAGCCGTCCGTTGCGTTCCTCGATCGCCAGCGCGGTGCGCACCGGGGTGCTCGTGTCCGCCGGCGACGCCAATGGCGCGTAGCGTGGGCCCTCGGGGGCCAACGGCGGTGCGGCGGCCTCCTGTTGCGCAAGAGCTTGCATTAGCGGGGCCTGCAATGGCGTGGCCTGCATCGGCGCGGCCTGCATCGGCATGCTCCGATCGGGCAGGGGTTCGCGCGGCGCGAACGGGTCGGCCGGAAGGACGAACGGAAAGGCGGCAGCCGTCACATAGGGCAGTGAATGGAGCGGCAGCCGGAAGCCGATCGGCGAATCTCCCGGCATCAGGAAGAGCCGCCCGCGCCGCGTCTGCCAGACCTCGCTCAGCCAGCCGCTGCTGGCCTGCGCAGTCCAGCGCTGCACCGGCAGCACGAAACCCGCGGGCGCGCCGAGCCGGCGCTCGAACGCACGCATGATGCGCCCGCGTTCGATCGGATCGTCGATCTTCGGGTTTTCCGGATTGACGTTTTCCGGAAGCTCGCCCTCCTTCTGCATGCGATGCATCGGATCTTCGAAGGCCGGCATCACGAATTCGGGAGCGATGCCGAGTTGCGCCGCGATCCCGGCGGTGAAGCGCTGGGCATCGCCTACTGCCAGCGGGCGGCTGCCGACCTCGCGCGCGATCAGCTCGTCGTTGCGCCAGACCGGGACGCCGTCGGTGCGCCAATAGAGCGAAAACGCCCAGCGCGGCAGTTCTTCGCCGGGATACCATTTGCCCTGCCCGTGATGGAGCAGCCCGCCGGGCGCAAAGCGGTCGCGCAAACGATGGATCAGTTCGTCCGCACGGATGCGCTTGGTCGGCCCGTGCGCGGCCGTATTCCATTCCGCCGACTGATAGTCGTCGACCGACACGAAGGTCGGCTCGCCGCCCATGGTCAGACGGACATCGTGCGCGACGAGATCGGCGTCGACCTTCTCGCCCAGCGCATCGAGCGCGGCCCAGGCCTCGTCGGAGAACGGGAACGTGACGCGCGGCTTTTCGTCGACCCGCGCCACGGTCATGTCGAAGGAGAACTTGACCTCCGCCGGCCTCGACCGCGCCGGTGATCGGCGCCGCCGTGCGATAGTGCGGCGTGGCGGCGACCGGCAGATGCCCTTCCCCGCACAGCAATCCCGAGGTTGGATCGAGCCCGATCCAACCGGCGCCGGGGAGATAGACCTCGGTCCAGGCGTGCAGGTCGGTAAAGTCCTGCGTCGCACCGGCAGGACCGTCGAGCGGCTTGAGGTCGGGCTTGAGCTGGATCAGGTAGCCGGAGACGAAGCGCGATGCCAGGCCGAGCTCGCGCAGGACCTGCACGAGCAGCCAGGCGGAGTCACGGCACGATCCGGATTTGTTGCCGAGCGTCTCTTCCACCGTTTGCACGCCCGGCTCCATGCGGATCAGGTAGCTGACCTCGTGCTGCAGCCGTTGATTGAGCTCGACCAGAAAGTCGACGGTATTGCGTTTCTCGCGCGGGACCGTGGCGAGGAACGCGGTCAGCAGCGGCCCTGCCGGTTCGAGCGCGAGATAGGGCGCAAGGTCGTCGCGCAGTTCAACGTCGTAGCTGAAAGGAAATTTGTCGGCGTAGGGCTCGACGAAAAAATCGAACGGATTGATCACCTCCATCGCGGCGAGGAAATCCACCGTCACGGAAAACTCGGTGGCCTTCTCGGGAAAGACGAAACGGGCGATCCAGTTGCCGTGCGGATCCTGCTGCCAGTTCACGAAGTGCTGCTCGGGCGTCACCTTGAGCGAATAGCTCAGCACCCGCGTGCGGCAATGCGGCGCCGGACGCAATCGCACCATGTGGGGCCCGAGACCGACCGGCCGGTCGTACTGGTAGCGTGTGACGTGATGGAGACCCGCAAGAATTGTCATTGAACCCCAACTCGTTGGTCGCCCCGAGCCGACAGCGCCAAGCCCGCGGGTGGCAAGCTTACCCGCATACGATGCCGGCCCAAACCTGCCTATTTGTCATGCAAAATCCGGGCCGCCTATGGCAGGGGCAATTCCTGTTCGTCATGCCGGGCTGACCCCGGCATCCATCGAAAAAGAGCCCTCCACATGGATGGATTGCCGTGGGTCAAGCTCGGCAATGACAATGCTGGACTCAATTCCGGGCGCTTGTATCAAGTCGGCAGGCCGATCTTGCGCCGCAGCCCAGCCGCAATGGCGCGGAGTACTTCGCGCGCGGCCTCCTGCGGGGTCGCGCCCGCCTGCGGATGCGTGAGCCGGTGAATGAACGTGAGCTTGCCGATGACCATGGGCTTCAGCACGAAGGGATAGAAGTCCTGCAGGCCCATGCTGCGGTTGATCGAGTTCATCGCATAGGTGAGCGGCAGCCAAGCATCGATGATGCGGCCCATGTCGGCGCCGTACGGTTCGAAGTCGATCTTGGCGGACATCTCGCCGGGATTCCCGACCTTGGGACGCACGCTCATTCCGAACGCACTCGCAGTCTCCAGCGTGTCGATCATGTGCAGGTAGTGCGCCCAGGTCTCGGCGAAATCCTCCCAAGGGTGGGAGCTCGCATAGGACGACACGAAGCGCTCCGGCCAGTCCGCCGGCGGACCGTTGGCATAATGCTGCTGCAGCGCCTCGCCGTAATCCCGCTGCTCATCGCCGAACACCTCGCGGAATTCCTCGAGGCTCGCCGACTGCGCCACGAGGCGGTCCCAGTAGTAGTGGGCGATCTCGTGGCGGAAATGACCGAGTAGCGTGCGGTAGGGCTCGCCCATCTCGCTGCGCCGGCGCTCGCGCTCGGGATCGTCGGCCTCCGCGATGTTGATGGTGATGAGGCCATCCTCGTGGCCGGTCAGAACCGGGATGTGACCCTGCGGTCCGGCCTGGTCGGCCATGAAATCGAACGCCAGCGCGTCCGGCTCTTCCTCCTTGGTGGCGAGCGGCAGGTGAAACTTGATGAGCGTGTAGAACAGGCGGTGCTTGGCGACTTCGATTTTGCGCCAGTGCTCAAGATTTTGCGGGACCGACAGATCGGGGATGGTGCGGTTGTGGCGGCAAGCCACGCAGAACTGTCCCGGCTGTTCAGCCGGAACCAGCCAATTGCAGACCTCGTGGACGGCATTGCCGCAATGCCGATAGGTCCCCTCGGGCTCAGCCAGCGCGTGCCAGACTCCGTCGCCCTCTTTCAATGCCGACATGGTGGCCTGCTCCGGCAAGTAGCCGAGCCGCAGCCCGCAGCTTTCGCAATGCGTGTTCTCGAAATAGAGCGGTTGCCCGCAATTCTGGCACTCGAAAATGCGCATGGCGAATTCACTCTCCGCTTTTCTTTTCAGTGATCGGCCGCTTGACGATCGATGTCTTGGCGATCGCGATCCTCGCCGAACGAAATCGCCGCAGCAAAGTTCCGCGGCGGCGCGAGTCGAATGATATCAGATTGCGACTCTCTCCGCTTGCTCCGCATCGCCCCTTGCACGCGATGCCGGTTGGGGTGAGGCCGCAGCGTCAGGCCGAGACCTTCGCTCGCGCGACGAAATCCTCTCGCAGCTTGTCGCGCAGCACCTTGCCGCGGTCGCTCTTCGGCAGGTCGGCGACGATGACGACCGCTTTCGGCAGCTTGGCGGGCGGCAGGAATTTCGCGCAGTGCGCCAGCACGTCGGCGGCGGTGAGCGACGGCGTCTTGGCGACCACGTAGCACACGACTTCCTCGCCGTAGATCTTGTCCGGCACGCCGACCGCGGCGGCATCGAGAATGCCGGGATGGCGCAGCAGCACATCGTCGATCTCCAGCGGCGCGATGTTGACGCCGCCGCGGATGATGATGTCCTTGCTGCGGCCGGTGACGCGGATGAAGCCTTCGGCGTCGCGGATGCCGAGGTCGCCGGTCTTGATGCGTTTGCCGCGCACCGGATCGATCGAGCCGTCGTCGGTGAGATAGCCGATCGCCATCTGCGGGCCGCCGACGGTGATCTCGCCTTCGACGTCGACCGGGCATAGCTTGCCGGCGGCGTCCACGATCTCGAGTTCCTGGTGCAGCGCAGGCAGGCCGACGGTGCCCATCTTGCGGGTATAGTAGCGGTTGCCGCACACCCATCCGGTCTCCGACATGCCGTAGAGTTGGAGGAGCTTGGCGCCGTACATCTCCTCGAACTGCGTCCATTGCGCCGCGGTCAATGGCGCAGTGCTGCAGCTCATCAGCCGCAGCGACGGCGTGGGCTTGGCTTCCACCGGCTTGTTGAGCAGCATGTTGAGCACGGTCGGCACGCCGGCCGCGAAGGTGATGCCGTTGTCGCGGATCCAGTCGAAGAAGCGGCTGTGCGAGAAGCGCTTGGCGATGTGCATCGTCAGGCCCTTCTGCAGGAAGGGCAACAGGCTCAGAACCTGCGCCGAGTTCCAGCCGAAGGAGCGGTATTCGAGCGTGCGGTCGTCCGCGGTGAGGCCGAGAAATTCCAGCGTGTCGAGACCGTTGAGCCAGTAGGCGGCGTGATCGTAGATCACGATCTTGGGCTTGGCGGTGGTGCCGGAGGTGCAGAAGACGCAGGCGGTATCGTCGGCGGCGTTGCGCTCGGGCAGGTCGGCAGCGGCGTGACCATGCGTGAAGGTGGCGAAGAACTCGTCCTGCGGGTCGCGCGTCCCGTCCACCGACCATGTGCCGAATTTGACCCGCGGCGCCGGGTTGTCGCCGACCATGGCGGCAACGTCGATCTCCTTGTGGTAGAGGATCAGCGCGGGCTTGAGCGCCGCCGCCACCTCCGCCATGTGCTTCTGGTTGATCTCGATGTTGATCGGGCAGATGACGGCGCCGATGCGCCAGACGCCGAGCCAGATCAGCAGCTTTTCGAGATTTTCGTCGGAGAGGAGGAGCACACGGCTCCCTTTGCCGATCCCGCGGCGCTTGAGATCGGCAGCGATGTCGGTCGTGACACGGTCGAGATCGCCGAAGCTGATACGTGAGCCGCCGTCGAGATCGACGATCGCGGTCTTGTGCGGATCACGCGCGCTGTATGTCGCCAGCAGCTCGGCCACCGGCTGATACGGGATGCCGAGCTGGTGGTTACCGAAGACGCCGGTCATGGCCCCGCTCTCCAGTATCTCTTGCTCCGATCCGAACGGCACTCTGAGATGTCATCCCCGCGCGGGGAAGGGCGAGGGGGATCCAGTTTGTCGCCAGCTTCCCCTGCCCAACCCTCCCCCGCAAGCGGGAGAGGGAGCACGCCGCTTGCGCGGCCACACGCGACGATCACCGGACGAACCTGTTGTTACATTGCACATTTGCGCAAGCTCTCCATCAACTCACCGGCCAGCGCAGTTGCACCATCTGGTCGAGCTTGAGGTGCTTGCCGAAGCGTGACACCGCCGCCGGGATATCGGCGTAGAGCTTGCGCTCGTCGATTTTGGTGAGGCGACCGCCGGACACTACCTGCTCGCCCGCCACGAACACGTCGCGCACCGAGTCGCCTGTTGCGCTGTAGACCAGGTTCGCGACCGGATTGATCAGCGGCTGCCATTCCGGCCGCTGCGTATCGAAAAGGACGATATCGGCCTCCTTGCCGACCTCGATCGAGCCGATGCCGGTCACCCATTAACGCGGCCTTCGCGCCATTGACGGTCGCCATTTCGAGCCCGGTCTCGGGCGGCATGACGCGCGGATTGATGCGCGTCTCCTTGTAGCAGCAGCACGCAAGCCGGATTTCCTGCGACATGTCGACGATGCCGGACGACGCATGGTCCGACCCGATCGCCACATTGACGCCGAGCGCGAGCAGTTCCGGCAGCTTGCCGAAAACGAAATTGCCGTAGCCGTTATGCAGGCTCGACGACGGCGCGCAGACCAGCGACGGCTTGCGGTTCGCCAGGATCGCGACCTCCTGCGGCTCGAGCCAGCCGGAATGCACGATCAGCATGCGCTCGTCGATGACGCCGAGCGCTTCGAGCCGCTCGATCTCGGCCATGCCGGTGCGCGCCACGCTGGAGTCGTGCGTAGAGTAGGAGAAGCAGGCATGCGTCTGGAGCAGCGTGCCGTACCGTCGCGCGAGCTTGTCGAGCCCGACGATCAGCTCGTCCGACGCGTTGTTGAGGCCGCGGAAGGATGCGCTGGCGCCCAGCCGCGGGTTGCCGGTCTTGGAATATTTCTCCAGCACCGCTTCGGCCCGCTCCAGCGCCTGGGCGGTGGTCTCGATCATGCGCTCGGGCAGGATACCGAGCACCGACTTGGTGAGATCGAACGACGAGCGCGAGACGATGGCGCGGATGCCGGTCGACATCACGCCTTCGACACACGCCTCCGGGTGATAGTTGCCGGGGTCGACGAAGCAGGTGACGCCGTGCTTGAGCAGTTCGGCCGCGGCGAGCGTGGCGGAGAGCCGCACGTCCTCGGCGTCGAGCGCCGCCTCGTACGGGTACATGCGATCGAACAGGAACGACTGCGCGTTCGCTTCGTCGGCAAGCCCGCGCGATAGCTGGAACGACGAATGCAGATGGCAGTCGACGAAGCCCGGCGTCGCGACGGTGTTGCGGCCGTCGACAGTGCGGCGCGGAGAATATTGCGCGGCGATCTCCACCGACTTGCCGACCGCGACGATCCTGCCGGCGTCAACGGCGATGGCGGCATCGCGGATGATGCGACGGCCAGGATCGACGGTGATCAGCCAGCCGATATTGGTGATGAGAAGATCGACGGATGGCACGTGTTGCTCTTGCAATAGATGTCACTCTTGGTCGGCAATCCTTCCACGAAGGAAGCGCTTCAGCTCCCCTCCCCCCGCGCAGCGGTGGGGAGGGGTCGGGGGTGGGGGGCTATTCCTGCGCGCTGCTCTAAGCCCCCCACCCCGCTCGCTTCGCTTGCGACCCTCCCCACCGCTGCGCGGGGGGAGGGCTGGCTGTGGCACGGCCAGTATTCTGATCTCCGCACAAACCGCGCAGCTACTTCGCGCCTTCGCCGACATACGTCAGTTCGTCGGCGATCTTCAGCTCGATCAGCACGTTCTCGTCGGTCGAATCTTCGCACAGCATGGAGCGGTGGCCGATGCCCTTTGGGATGAACAGCATGTCGCCCTCGTGCATGATCTTGATGCCCATCTCGGTTTCCCACTTCAGCGCGCCCTTGACGCAGAAGATGATCTCGTGGGCGTCGATGTTGCGATGCCAGAAGCCCATGTCGTACTTGCGGCGCTTGGAGACGTCGACCTTGACGCGGTCCGACGTGTAGAGCCGCAACGGCGTACCGTCGGCCTTGTCGATGTTGGTCGGTGTGAATTTTTCGGCGAAGATGTTGATCAGGCGGAAGATGTCGCCGTTCTCCAGCACACCGGCATTGATCACCGGCGGCTCGTTGTGCGCGAGCACGACGTTCTTGCCGTTGATGGTGACGAGTTCGCGATAGACCTGCTTGGCGTCCTTGGTTTTGTCCCTTGGCTTGTTCGTTCATGGCTCTCTCCTGTTCGAATCGGTGGGCGCGACGCCGGCTGCCTCGCACAGCGCCGCCATGATACCCGCATAGCCGGTACAGCGGCAGATGTGGCCGCTCAGCACATCGCGCAACCCGGCCTCGGTCGGGCAGGGCGTGCGCGCGAGGTAGTCGGTGAACGACATCAGGATGCCGGGCGTGCAGAAGCCGCATTGCAGCGCGTGATGGTTCTGGAACGCCTGCTGCAGCTTGTTGAGCTTGCCGTCGGGCCCGGCGAGCGACTCGACGGTGCGCACCTCGCGGCCTTCCGCCTGCATGGCGAGCGTGAGGCAGGAGCGCACCGCGGCGCCCTCGATCATCACCGTGCAGCAGCCGCAGATGCCGTGCTCGCAGCCGACGTGGGTTCCGGTCGCGCCGAGTGCGTGGCGCAGGAAGTCGCTCAACAGCATGCGCGGCTCGGCCTCCGCCGACACGGCACGGCCGTTGAGCGTGAGGCGGATGCGGGTGCGCTGGTCGCGGTTCACGCGGCGCATCTTTGCGCCTCCGCAATCACGATCGGCGCGAGATTACGCAAGATGTCGCGCCGCAGGGCGGCCGATGCGTGCAGATCCTCGTAGCCTTCGAGTTCGGATGCGAGCGTGTCGATGGCGTGCTGCACGCCGCCATTCGCCGGGACGCGCCGCACGATCGGCTTGCCCGCCATCCCGCCGACGCCGAGCCGGATGGTGTCTGCGCCTTCGACGACCGCCGCGACCGCGATGATGGCGAAGTCGCCATGCCGCCGCGCGACCTCACGGAACGCCGCGCCGCGCGAGCGCGCGACCGGGAAGCGCACCGCCGTGATCAGTTCGTCCGGCTCGCAGGCGGTGGACAGCATATCAAGCTGAAATTCGGCAGCGGCGAGCACGCGTGTACCGCGGCGCGAGCGCAGCACCACTTCGCCTTCCAGCACTGCGAGCGACAGCGGGATTTCCGAGCTCGGATCGGCGTGCGCGATCGAGCCGCAGACGGTGCCCTTGTTGCGGGTCTGGAAGTGCCCGACATGCGGCAGCGCGGCCGCCAGCAGTGGCAACTTCTTGGAAAGGTCGGGCCAGTTCATCAGCTTGTTCTGCGTCACGGCGGCGCCGACTTCGATCTTGTCGCCGAGATCGCGGATCGCATCGAGTTCCGATATGCGCGCGATGTCGACCAGCACGCCGGGATCGACGAGGCGGAGGTTGAGCATGGCCATCAGCGATTGGCCGCCGGCCAGAACGCGCGCGCCATCGCCATGTTCTGCCAGCACCGCGACCGCCTCGTCGACGGTTTCGGGCCGCACATAGTCGAACGGCCGCGGCTTCATCGCGCGGCTCCGGCGATGACTGAAAGCCCCGCAGGCGCCACAGCGCACCCTCCCCCCGCGCAGCGGTGGGGAGGGTCGACTGCCAGAGCGAAGCGAGGGCGGTCGGGGTGGGGGGCGTTGCGGTAGCAGGAAGCGCCCCCCACCCCCGGCCCCTCCCCACCGCTACGCGGGGAGGGGAGCGCCGAGAGAGACCGTGGTTAAGGAGAGACCTGCCTCGCCCTCGCCGTTCATCAGCGCATGGATGCGGCGCGGGGTGGCGGGCAGGCGCACGTCCTTGACGCCGAGCGCGTCCGCGATGGCGTTGGCGATGCAGGCCGGCACGCTCATGCAGTTGCCCTCGGCGAGACCTTTTGCACCGAGCGGCGTAAACGGCGACGGCGTCTCCTGGTGCAGCATCTCGACCGGCGGAATCTCGCTCACGGTTGGCACGAGATAATCGGCGAACGTCCCGGTGAGGAACGCGCCGTCCTCGTTGGTGACGAACTCCTCGTAGAGCGCGGCTGCGATCCCCTGCGCGAAGGCGCCGCGCATCTGGCCGTCGGCGATCAGGGGGTTGAGCATCTTGCCGGCATCGTGCATCGACACGTAGCTGTCGACCCGCACCTGATAGGTCACCGGATCGATCTCGATGCCGCACATGTCGAACACGAAGCCATAGGTCAGCGACGTATTGATGCGGTCGTCGCTCGACGGCGGTTCGAGTTCTGGCGGCGTCCACACCGCGGTCTCGCTCAGCGCCGGGCCGCATGCCTTCCGGCAGCATCACCGGCGACCAATGCGAGGTGCCGGCGACGCGGCCGAACGGCATCGCATTATCGGGGTTGCTGCGGCTCCTGATCTTGCCTTGCGCCAGTTCGACGTCGTCCGGCAGCACGTTGAGCTGCTTGGCGCCGATCTCCTTGAGCTTGTCGGCCATCCGCGCCGCCGCCATCTGGGCCGCCACCGCGGTACCCGGCGTGAAACGGCACGAATAGGTGCCGGCGGCGATCGACCATTGGTCCTTGGCGGTATCCATCTCCAGCGTCACATCGACATCGTCGGGCTTAAGCCCAAGCTGGTCGGCGACGATCTGCGAAAGCACCGTCTCGTGCCCCTGCCCTTGCACCGTCACGTCGGCGGTCACCGAGACCGCGCCGAGCGGATCGATGTTGACGGTCACCATCGAGACCGCGCCGTTCTTCGGGCCGGCCTTGTCGCGCGCTTCCGGCGTGAGCAGCGTCGAGAGATAGCCCATGTTCGACATCGCGGGCTCGACGACGGCGGCGAAGCCGATGCCGTATTTGCCGGCCGGCCGCGCGCGCCGCGTCGCGCCGACGCTTGAGTTCGTCGAGCCGTCCGTCACCGGTCGCGGTCTCGACCGCGCGCGGGTAGTCGCCAGAGTCGTAGAGCGAGCCCGCGGCCGCGCGGTAGGGGAATTTGTGCGCCGGCACCAGGTTGCGCTTCAAGACTTCGAGATGATCGAGGCCGAGCTCGACCGCGATCCGCTGCACGAGCCGTTCCAGCGCCATGTAGAGCTGCGGCCCGCCGAAGCCGCGGATCAGGCTCGCCGGCATCTTGTTGGTGAGCACCACGCGGTTGACCACATCGATGTTTGCGATGTCGTAGGCGCCGGTCACCGCGCCGTGCATGCGGTAGAGCGGGCCGGGCATCGGCGCGCGCAGGAAGGCGCCGTAGTCCTCGAGTTGATCCATCCGCAGCGCGAGGATGCGGCCCTCTTTCGTGACCGCAGCTTCGATCTCGGTGACGCGGTTGGGGCCGGTGCTGGCGGCGATCAGATGCTCGACGCGGTCCTCCACCCATTTCACCGGCCGGCCGGTGACGCGCGCCGCGAGCGCCGCCAGTACAACATAGGGAAACACCGAGAGCTTGATGCCGAAACTGCCGCCCGAATCGGGCGGGATGCGCAGCCGCATCTTCGGCCCCGGCACGCGCAGCGCGCGCGCCATCACCGGATGCGTGCTGAACGGCCCCTGGAAGTTCGCCAGCACGTCGTAGCTGTCGTCGGCCGGATTGTGCTCGGCGACCACCACATAACTCCATCGGCGTGAACGAGAGCCGGTGGAAGTCGGTGGTGAGCGCGACGCGCTTGTACGCCTGCTCGAAGGCAGTCTTGGTGTCGCCGTAGGTCGACTTGCGGACGGAGATCTCGGTTAGTCTCGGCTTCGGGATGCAGCAGCGGCGCCGACGGCTCCCGCGCCACGAGCGGGATCGATCACCGCCCTCGCGGTGCGTATCGGTATTCGACCAGTTCGGCCGCGTCCTCGGCGATGTAGCGGCTTTCCGCGACGACCAAAGCCACCGGCTCGCCGAACGTGGCGACACGGTCGATCGCCAGCGACCACTGGTGGACCGGCGTCTGAGCGCGACCAGGAACGGGTCGGACAGCTTGCGGATGTCGTCGCCGGTCAGCACCGCCCATACGCCGCGAGCGCCGGCGCGGCGGTCGCGTCGATGCGGACTATGTCGGCGTGCGGGTGCGGCGAGCGGACCACGTGGGCCTGCGACGTGCCGGCCTTGACCGGCAGGTCGTCGGCATAGCCCACCACGCCCCGAGAGCAAGGTCGGGTCTTCCTTGCGCAGGACCGGCGTGCCGAGAGCCTGCGGCACGGGTCAGCTCGCGCGGACGAATATCAGGACGATGGCCGACATGGCGATAGCTATGCACCGGCCTATCCGCGAGGTAAAGCCACCTCGCCCAAGGCGCGGCATATGGCGCGGCACGTTGACCCTGCGAACGGGCATCTTCATAAACCCTGCCGGAATATGCTCGCGCGCAACGCCGAATGGCGGCGCAAGAAATCCCCCGAACACCGTCGATGCCGCCATGTTCGTATTGTCGTGACCAAGGACGAAGGAATGCATTTCGAGATACCAGCCCCGCATGAGACCTTCGTCGTTCCGCTGGAGGATGGCGCGCGCATTCGCATGCGCCGCCATGGCAATCCGGACGCGTTCGTCGCCTCCTGATCACTCACGGCAATGGCTTCGCGACCGATGCCTACTACCCGTACTGGCAGCTATCTTGCGGCGCGCTTCGACGTCCTGGTGTTCGATTTCGCGATCACGCGCAGAACGTTCCGGTCGCCTTCGGAGTACACCTACGAGCAGTTCGACCGCGATCTCGAACGCGTGGTGCGAGACACGCTGTCTCGCCTCGGCGCACGCCGACCGCCGGCGTCTTCGATCCACGTCCGGCGCACGGCGATGAAGCACGCGGTCGAGATCGGCTCGGCGTGGGATGCGCTCGCTGTTCGATCCGCCGAATGTGCCGCCGACCGACCACCCACTGTTTCCCGTGATGAAGGCCTTCGAGGAACGGCTCACCGAATGGGCCAAGGGCCGGCGGCGGCGGTTCGCCTCGATCGAGGAGTTGACGCAGGAATTTCTGCAATCTCGCGCGACCCAATTGTGGGTCGAGGGCGCGCACGATCTGATGGCGCGTTCGGTCCTGCGCGAGAGCGCAGACGGCGACGGCTACGAGCTCTGTGCGCGCCGGAGCAGGAGTTCACCATCTACCGCAGGCGCTGGAGCTGAACCTGTGGCCGCCCACCAGCCAATTCGGCGGACCGGTGAAGCTGATCGGCGCCGACCCCAATCTCAAGAGCGGCCCGCCGACCGGCGTGGCCAACCAGGCGCTCGGGACCGAGGGCGGCTACGACTACAGTTTTGTCGCAGGCGCCGCCCATATGCTGCAGATCGAAAAGCCAGAAGAATGCGTCCGCCTGACGCTGGAGTTCCTGGCGAAACACAAGCTGGCTTAGGGAGGCCTGACGATGCGGGCAGTGGCTTTTGCTGTTGGCGTCGGGCTTTGCCTCGCGCCTGCCGCGGCACACGCGGATTATCCCGACCGCGTGGTGCGCGTGGTTGTGCCGGTGGCGGCGGGCGGCGGCGTCGACGTGATGGCGCGCATGCTGGCGCAGAAGCTGAGCGAACGCTTGGGGCAGCAGTTCGTGGTGGAAAACCGGCCGGGCGCCGCCGGCGTGATCGGCAGCAGGGCGGTGATCGCCTCGCCGCCCGACGGCTACACGCTCCTCTACACGCCGAGCAGCCTGTCGTTGACGGTCGCGGTGAACAAGACGCCGCCATACAATGTCGCCAAGGATTTCACGCCGATCGTCAACGTGGCGATCAGCCCCTACGCGCTGGTGTTGCATCCGTCGGTGCCGGCGAAGACGCTCGCCGAGTTCATCGCCTACGCCAAGGCCAACCCAAAGGCGCTGAGCTTCAGCTCGGCCGGCGTCGGCAGTGCCTCTGGATCGCGGGCGAGATGCTCAAGGGCATGACCGGCATCGAGATGGTGCACGTGCCGAACAAGGGCATGAACCCGGCGCTCGTCGACCTCATCGGCGGACAGGTGCAGGTGCTGTTCGGCAGCGTGCCGTCGATGATGGCGGAAAAGTCCGACCGCGTCCGCCCGATCGCGATGGCGGAGAAGAAGCGCTCGGCGCTGATGCCGGACATGCCGACCATGGCGGAATCCGGACTGCCCAGCTTCGAGGTCGCCAACTGGGCCGGCCTGCTCGGCCCCGCCGGCATGAATCCCTCAATCGTCAAGAAGCTGCACGACGAGGTCATCGCTATTCTCGACACGCCCGACATGCAGGACCGCATCAAGACGCTGGGCTTCGACCAGATCGCAGCACGCCGGAGGCGTTCTCCGCGCAGCTCACCGACGACGTGGAGCGCTGGGGCGCAGTCGTCCGGCGCGCGGGCGTGCCGCTGAATTGGAAGCCCCCTCAATAGACGCGGTACAGCGGCGGCTCATTGCGCACGAGCACGCGTTCGACGTTGCTGCCAGGCCGCGCGAAACAGGAATGCCGACGACTGGCGCGTCACGCCGGCGATGTGTGGCGTGAGCAGGAGCCGCTGCGCGCTCTCCCCGTCAAGGGTGAGCAACGGATTGTCGGGCGGCGGCGGCTCGGTCAAATAGACGTCGACCGCGGCGCCGCCGATCTTGCCGGCCGCGAGCGCGGCGGCGAGGGCCGCCTCGTCGACTACGCCACCGCGCGAAGCCTGGATCAGCACCGCGTCGGGCTTCATGGACGCCAGTTGTGCGCGCCGATCAGGCCTTTGGTCGCTGGCAGGAGCGGGACGTGCAGGCTCACCATGTCGGCGCGTCCGCAGCAGTCGTCGAGCGGGAGGCGGCAGGGCCGACGCCTCCGCGGCCGGGTTGGGTGGCGCCGGGTCGTGCAAGCAGATGCGGCAGCCCAGGCGATGGAATGCCTCGGCGACCGCGACCCCGATCATTCCGAAACCGACGATGCCGACAAGGAGACCGTCGAGGCCGGTGAGATTGTCGGCGAGCATGCGCGCGCGGAACGCGGCATAATTGCCGGTGCTGATCTCGGCGTCGGCGAGGCAAAACGGCGCAGCAGCATCGTCGCGGTCGTCACGGCATATTCCGCGAGCGCGCCATTGCTGCCGCCCGGACGTTGGCGACCGGGATGCCGAGCCGCGTCAGCGCCGCCTGGTCGAGCCGGTCGAGGCCGGCGCCGGTCACCTGGACGAGCTTGAGGCTGGTGCCTTCGAACAGCGACGGCGGAAGCTTCGGCCCGACCGCCGGAATGACCAGCGCGTGCGCGCGGCATTCAGCGCGGACACGGCGGCATCGTCGGGCTTCGGTGTAGCGACCGTAAGCGTCGTGGCGGCAGCGCGTCGAGGCCGCGAAGTCGGCCTCCGGCCGCAGGCAGAGGACGGGATGGGTCATGCTTCGTTAGCAAAGCTCGCAAATTCCTCCGTGCCCGCGCTGACGTCCGGGCTCGGGAAAGAAGCACAACAGCACCAGCGGCTCGGAGCCGGTGTTGCGGGTCACGTGCTTCTCGTCCGGCGGGATCAGCACGATGTCGCCGGGCTGACCGGCGAGGTCGCCGCTCTCGGCGACCGCACGCCGGTGCCGCGCAGCACGTAGATGCACTCCTCGAAGCCGCGATGGAGATGCGGCCCGCGCGGCGTGTCGCCCGGCTTCGCCACGGGCGATCTCGGCGATCCGGACCGAGCAGCGCGAGCCGATCTCGCCCGACACCGGCTCGAGCGACATGCGCCCGGGCAGCACCAGCCGCTTCGCCTCCGATTGCTTGAAGAGCCGCGCCATCAGCCCACCTGCCGCAAGCGCTTCACCTCGGCCGTGCCGCCTTGCACCGCGTCAAGCTGGCGCGAAGATCTCGGTCGCCTCGCGCGCGATCGCGTCGGCGATGTCGGTCAGCATGACTGGCCCTTCTCGGCGGTCGCGGTCTCAGGGGTGCCGAACCAGCCGGTCGCTGCGATCGAGCGGATGTCGGTGAGGACCGGCTGATAGCGTGGGTGCGCTGCAGCTTGTCGATCTTGTGACTGTGCGAGTGGTCGGACGAGTAGTCGATGCGGTCGAGGTGGACGAGGTCCGGCCGGTAGGCGAGCACCGCGAGCGCTTCGATTTCGCCGCCATGGGTGAGCCCGTTGCAGTGTTCCCGTACAGTTCGTTCGCGACGTAGCAGGCCTGTACGGTGACGACGGTCATGCCGTGCTCGCGATGCAGCTCTTCCGCCACTATCGCGAGCGATGGGATGTTCCCTTCGTGCCAGTTGAGCACGAGCAGTCGTTGCACCGTGCGGGCGGTGAGGCGCACGTCTCGGTGACGACACGCATGTAGGTGTCGGGAGAGAGCGTCATCGTTCCCTCGAATGGCATGTGCATCGGCGTGACGCCGAGCGGCGGGCCGGCAGCACCAGCCCATCCATGCGTTCGGCGACCGCATGCGCGATGACGTTGGCGGCGAACGTGTCGGTGCCGGTCGGCAGATGCGGACCGTGCTGCTCGACGCTGCCGGCCGGCAGGATCACCAGCGGGTTCTCTGAAGTGCGCGGCGATCTCCGGCTGGGTGAGGTCCCAGAAGTAGCGGCTAGGCAACATGGCGACCCTCCTGGGCAAGCCGCGCGCGGGCGCTCTCGATCTCCTCGGCGATCCGCACCGCGCGGCCGCTCTGGTCGAGCGAGCGCAGCGCCGCATAGACCACCGCAACCGCGACGCAGCCATTGTGGGCCGAGAGTTCGTTGCTGCGCCGGCTGCGACAGCTTTGCGCGAACATTTCGAGTTCGGCGCGGAACATGTCGCTTTCCGGCACCTCGATGATTCTGGCGCTTGCCGTAGCCATCGCGGCCGCGCTGGATATAGAGCGTCGAAGTCTCATGCAGAAGGTGGGGCGTGTCCCAGGTGCCGAAATCGATCTCGTAATGCATCAGCCCCTTGGCGCCGAACACCCGGACCGCGAACACGCCGGGTGAGGTCCAGCACGAACCCACATAGCCGACCTTGCCGTCGGTGAACTTGACCAGGGTCATCGACTGGTCGTCGACCTCGGCACCAACCGGGGACAGCTTGGACGACATGGCGCTCACTTCGAGCATCTCGCCGCCGAGATAATGCAGAACATCGAACTGATGGATCGCGAGCTGCGACAGCGGTCCGCCGGGCGCGCGGTCCTTGTACCAGCGCCAGGCCTTGGGGGTGAGTTCGAGCGCGCGCTCATTGGAGAAATTGGCCTCGATAAAGGCAACCCGGCCGAGCTCGCCGGCATCGATGGCTTCGCGGATCTTGCGGATGCCCGCCATTAGCCGCGCGCTGTGACCGACCGTGACGCTGACGCCGTAGGTTTTCTCCAGCGCCTCAATCTCCAGGCCGTCTGTCAGCGTGCTGGCGATCGGCTTCTCGGTGTAGACGTGCTTGCCAGCCTTGGCGACTTCGCGTGCGACCGAAAGATGTTGCTCGTTCGGCACCGTCAGGATCACGCCCTTGATCGCCGGATCGGCGAGCAGCGTGGCGAGATCGGGCGTGACCGCGACACCGAACTCGCGCGCGAACGTCGCGCGCGTCTCTTCGGATCGGCTGTAGCCCGATACGATCTTCAACGCATTCGATTTGAGGCTCGCGCGCGTGAGCACCTTGGCCCAGCGGCCAAGTCCGACGATTTCCGACGGGAACGGGAGACGTTGTCATTCTTGTCACCTGATGAGGCGAGCATTGTCGCGCCCGCGTGATGTCCGTTCAAGTTTATTCGCTGACTTTGCCCGACGTGAGGTGAAGACGCGGCTGCGCCGCTTGGTCTCCTCCCCCGCAAGCGGGAGAGGGGGCGCACCGCAACCGTGGAAATAGTGTCGTCCCCTACTGACTTATCATGCTTGGCGGCAAACAACTCCTCGAGCTTCATCAACCGCGGCGTCAAGCCCTGCTCGTACGAATACCGGGCGGCGGTTTCGAGGACCGTGCGGTTGGCCGTGATCCCATGACGGAGCAACGGCGTCGCTGCGCCTTCGGCCTCGGGCCCGAGCAGTCCGGCGGCCAGGTGGTATTCGGCCTGCTCGAGCCGTGGCGTTCGGCGATCGTCGCTCGGTCGAACGCCTTGAGCACGTTGAGCACCAGCCACGGATGCCGCTCGGCCAACTCGCGCCGCACGATCATCGCGTGATTGATCGGATAAATACCGGTCTTGCGGTAGTAGCGAACGCCTTCGGCGACCGGATCGGGGAACAGCGTGTGACGTCGGCGCGGCCTTCGAGGTCGACTGCGCTCCGATGCACCGGGTCGGAGCCGTGTGGTAGTGGAGCGCCGCGTCGAGCTCGCCCGACGCCATCATCGACCCGACGTTCTTCTCGACCGGGATCGGGTGGATCGTGACGCCGGGCGGCGGCGTGAAGCCGGTTGCGCCGCCGTGGCTGTGCGTCGGCGTCCGCTCCATCCAGAACTCCATGTCGCGAGGTGGACGCCGAATTCGTGCTGCAGCACGCCGCGCACCCAGAGCGCGGCGGTCTGCTGGTACTCGAGCACTCCGACGCGCTTGCCCGCAGGTCGGCCGGCGTGTCGATCCCGGCATCTCTGCGGACGAGCAGCTCGCTGTGGAAAAACGTTTGGTCGTGAAGACCGGAACGCCGATCCAACGATCGTCGCCGCGCGAGCGTGCGATCATGAGTGATGAGATCGACATCTCGGATAGGTCGAAGTCGGCGAACCGCAGCTGCCGCCAGAACAGCTCTGACGGATGCAACTTGGTCGGAATCAATTCGATGCCGTCGGCCTTGACCTTGCCATCGAGGATGGGCCAGGTGCGTGGATTCGCGGTGAGACCAATGCTCAGCTGAAGTGGCATGGGTGTTTCATTCGCTTTGATAATTGCCGTTGTTTGATAAGTGTTGTTGTCACGCATGCCGGCCGAAACTGCCTCCCTCCGCGAAGCGGTGGGGAGGAGGTCGGGGACCAATCCTGTGTTCGTCGCGAAGCCCCCCACCCCGGCTCGCTTCGCTCGCCGACCCTCCCCACCGCTCGCAAGCGCTCGCGGGGGGAGGGTAGCCGCGAGACCGCCGACCATTCATCATCATCGGAACTTCGGCGGGCGCTTTTCGAGGAACGCGCGGGCGCCCTCTTTGGATTCCTCGGTGTTGTAGTAGAGCTCGACCGCCTGAACCCGAGCGCACTCATGCCGCGGATGTTCGGTGTCGGCGTTGAACGAGCACTTGGCGAGTCCATCGCGGTCGGGCTCCTCGCCATGATCTCGGCGCACCACGTGTCGACCTCGGCGTCGAGCTTCTCATGTGGCACGACCGCGTTGACGACGCCCATGTCGAGCGCCTCTTCGCCGCGTATTGACGACACAGGTACCAGATCTCCCGTGCCTTCTTCTCACCGACGACGCGCGCGAGATAGGCGGTGCCGAAGCCCGGGTCGACCGAGCCCACTTTGGGTCCGACCTGCCCGAACACCGCCTTCTCGGACCGCGATGGTGAGATCGCAGAGCGTTGCCAGCACGTTGCCGCCGCCGATCGCAAAGCCCTGCACGCGGGCAATCACCGGCTTGGGCACGTCGCGGATGAGCGACTGCACCTCGTCGATGGGCAGCCCGATCGTGCCCCGGCCGCCGTAGCTGCCCTCGTGCGCGCTCTGATCAGCGCCGGTACAGAACGCGCGGTCGCCGGCGCCGGCGAGCACGATCACCGCCACCGACTTGTCCCAGCCGGCGCGGCGCAGCGCGTCGATCAGTTCCTCGCAGGTCTCGGCCGTGAACGCGTTGTACTTCTCCGGCCGGTTGATGGTGATGCGCGCGACAGCGTCGCGCACGTCGTAGAGGATATCCTTATAATCGCTCATCGTGAGGTCATCCGTGCATGGTGAGACCGCCCGAGACGCTGATGGTCTGGCCGGTGATGTAGGCGGCGTCGTCCGAGAGCAGGAACGCGACCAGCCCGGGATAGTCCTCCGGCGCGCCGAGCCGGCGCATCGGGATGGCGCGCTTCAGGCCCTCCGCGATGCGGGCGCCGTCCGGGCCTTCGAGGAAGCTTCGCAGGATCGCGGTGTCGGTTGGGCCCGGGCAGATGGTGTTGAGGATGATGCCCTTGCCGACCAGTTCGCGCGCCAACGTCTTGGTGAGCGCGATGATGCCCCCCTTGCAGGCCGAGTAGACCGCCTCACCCGACGAGCCGACACGGCCGGCATCGGACGCGATATTGACCACGCGGCCGAACTCGCGCGCGGCCATGCCGCGCAGCACCACGTGGTTCATGTTGAGCGGGCCCTGGAGATTGATGGCGATGATCTTGCGCCAGAATTCGGGCGTCGTATCGAGGAAGTTCGCGGCGCGGTCCCAGCCCGCGTTGTTGACGAGAAAGCTCACCGGCCCGCTTGCCGCCTCGAAGGTCTCCACCGCACGCGCGACCGCCTCGTAGTCCGAAATGTCGAGCGCATGCAGGCTCGCGCGCCCGCCCTTCGCGCTCATCTCGGCCGCGACCGTCTCGCCCATCGCGGCGTCGAGATCGAAGATGCCGACGGTGCAGCCCTCCTCGGCGAGCCGGCGCGCAACCGCGGCGCCGATCCCGTTGGCGCCGCCGGTAACGATGACTCCGCGATCCTTCAGCCCTCGCATCGCTCAAGCCCCCGCATTTATGCCCGCAGCACCGTGCCATCATCGGCCGCGCGGCCGGCCAGCATGCGCGTCGCGTCATAGACCATGACGACCTCGTCGTGCTGATTTTTCACTTCGATCCTGGAAGCCACGATGCCGCGGTTGCCCTTCGAGGTCGGGCGAACGGACGTCACCTCGATCTCGCCGTGCACGGTGTCGCCGACGCGCACCGGCGCCAGCACCTGCTTCTTCAGTTCGAGCATAGCGAGGCCGGTTCCCTGGATCATGCTCTGGCAGAGAAGCCCCTCGATCAAACTGTAAGTGAGAGCGGCGGGGACAAATTGCCCCTGGATCGCGCCCTTGTCGGCGCCGAAGGTGCGATCGATGAAGATCGTCTCCAGCATGCCGGTCACACCGGTGAACATCACCAGGTCGGTCTCGGTCAACGTGCGGTTGAGCGTGCGGAAGCGCTGCCCTGGCGACAACTGCTCCCAGGTGAAGCCGAGCCCGAGCGTCTGCATGCTGGTTGCTCCGAGGAGATCGTCACGCGCGTGCGTTGCGGACGGCCCGCTGCGCGCGACTTTCCTTAGCCCCCGCCGGACCATGTTTCCAGCCCTACCTGCGACGCAATATCTCCTGGCCGCCATGCGTTACGAATTGCCTCGCGGCAACGTCTCCCTATTTTCGTTCGCGCAGGAGACGCCCAATATGCCAACAAATAACGAGCAATCGCCGCGGATTGAACCGACATCCCTCTCCGGTCGTCCCCGCGAAAGCGAGGACCCAGCACTGGGTGGCTCGCACAATCAAAAGAAGGAACCGGATTCCCGCTTGCGCGGGAATGACCGGAGAATGTGGCTCGCTCTCGTAGCCGCACTGCTCATTTTCCCCGGCGCGTCAGTTGTGCGCGCCGAGCCCTATCCGAACCGGCCGATCCGCATCGTGGTGCCGACGCAGGCCGGCGCCGCGCAGGACATCCTGGCGCGGCTGATGCAGCCTTATCTGGAGAAGTCGCTTGGACAGCCGGTGATCGTGGAGAACCGCTCCGGCGCCAGCACCATGATCGGCACCGACGCGGTCGCCAAGGCGGCGCCCGACGGCCACACGCTGCTGATCGTGCCGACGACGTTCACCGTCAATGCCGCGCTCAACACCAAGCTTGCATTCGATCTCGAACACGACTTCGAACCGATCACCGTGCTGGTGAAGAATCCGCTCTTGTTCGCCACCAACGCCAAGGTGCCCGCCAGTCGCTGAAGGAATTTGTCGCGCTGGCCAAGGCCGAGCCCGGCAAGTTCAACTATGGCACGTCGGGCGCCTCGACGCAGGCGCACCTGCTCTTGGAATTGTGGAGTACCCAGGCCGGGATCAAAATGCAGCACGTTCCTTATCGTGGCGGGGCGCCGGCGGCGCTCGCAGTGGCGAGCGGCGAGGTTCAGCTCGTGCTCCTTTCGCCCCTCGGCATCCTGCCGCAGGTGCAGGCCGGCCTGGTGCGGCCGCTCGCGACCGGCGGCCGCGAGCGCGATCCGAAGATGCCCGACCTGCCGACCGCGGCGGAAGCCGGCTTCCCCGGCTTCGTCGCCGAGCAATGGCTGGGCCTCCTCACCACCGCCGGCACGCCGAAGGAAATCGTCGCGCGGCTCAACGCCGAGGTAAACCGCATCCTGCGCGAGCCCAACATCATCGCGAAGCTGGCGCTGCAAGGCACCACCGCCGCAGGCGGTACGCCCGACGATTCCGCGCGCTGATCCTCGACGAGGTCCGCAACTGGAAGGAGATCGCGCTGAAGGCGAACATCAAGCCGGCGGAGTAGACGCGGCGGCCGCAGGCGCGGGCCGTCTCGCGTGCCCTTGTAACTCTCAATTCTGCGAACTCGAGAGCTACAAGGGCACGATAACTGCGGCCCGACGTTCGGGCACTACATCACACGAACGGCAGCACATCCTCGGTGACGCGGCGCAGTTGCGCCAGCGGATCACCCATGGTCGAGAGGCGGAAGGTGACCCGCCGGCAACCGGACGCCTTGAACTGCTTGAGATGCGCGATGCAGTCCTTCGGCGAACCATAGGTCAGCCAGGATCCAGCCGCTCCTTGCTGTAGTCGGCCGAATAATAAAGATCGAGAAACGTCTTGAAGTCGGCGAGCGCCACGTCCTTGTCGTCGTTCACGTTGATGTGGTGATAGAGCACATTGTCGAAGCCCGACATATCGCGGCCGTTGTCGCACCCGACCTGCAGGACGAAGTTCGACGAGCGCTCGAAGCTCTTCCGGGCCGTACCGCGTTCGTCATCCAGCCGTCGGCGATCTCGCCCAGGTCGGTCAGCGCAAGCTCGAGCCGCCGAAGTGCCCCCTTTCGACCACCGCTGGGCAGGTCGCGAGCCAGATCGGACATCCGCGACTGCACCGGCCTCGATTCGAGCGTCACGTTGGCGAGGCGTGAGCCGCCTTCGACTGTTGTCGGTGGTTCAGAGGTTGGCATGATGCGCATGTTCTCGATCATCCGCTTGCGCCGCTCGCCGGCGCGATGTTGAGCGCGGCGGTCTCGGTCTCCCGAGCGGCCCCGCGCCGCCGCCAGCGCAGCGACGAGGCGCGTTCAACCGTTCGAGAGCACGTCGAGCGACGCCTATGGGTAGGCGAAGACGAGCGGATTTGCGAGCGCGAAAGCCCATGCAGGTGGCCGGAGCAGCACGCGCTCGGGTCGCCCGGGGACCGCGGCGGACAAGGTTAGCGCGTCAAGCCGACGGTTGACGAACAATGCGTCGCCGCACGGCACCGAGGTCCATCAACGGTGAGGGCCTTCGACCGCGTCCGCCAAGGTCAGGAGATCGCGCTCTGCACAGGCCGATGAGGAGATCGCGGTTGGAGAGCGTGATCCGGACCCATCTTCCGGGTCCACCAATTGCGTCATGCTTCGGCTGACCCGGGCATCCAAAATCTCAGGAGTCAATTGAAGACGATCGATTGCCGGTCAGCCCGCCATGACGTGGAGGGGATCAATCTGGATTAACCGCCATGGAGTCCATTCGATCAGCACGCCTTTCTCCATTGGCACTTCAGGATCTGCCGCGCCGGAACCGAGGCTGGATCCGAAGACATCCTGACACCATCGGTGTTCACGACATCACGTTGCAGCTTCATCGAGGCACCCCCAGACTGACGATGTCTGCGACGGTTGCCACGGCCTTGACGGTCTTGCTGGATACGCCACACGGTCCGGATCGTGGCGAAGGGCGGGCGGGCCTCCGGCGGCGGGTCGGCTGGATCCAGGCCGAGAGACGATGATATTGCTGATGTGGTCGTGGATCGGATCGGGCCGACGCGCCAAATCGCTGATGTAGACGCTGGTGTGTGTGATTGTCTCCACCTGAAAAGTGGTATGCGGGAATCGATTCGCGCGCGCGCGCGCGCGTGCTCTCTGCCAACCATGCGAGATCGGAATCGTGTCTTCGTGGTCAGCAGGCGGGTGCTTTTGTGGTTGGTTGTTCTGGAAAGCCGATGCTGCATATGTAGGGCTCCTGTGACGACCGACTGTCGGAAAAATTATATCCTGCGCATTCCTCTTCATCCAGCCGGAATGTTTGCCGTGCATCTGAAAGTCCTCTCCGCCGGAGCAGTGAAATATGTCGTCACCGGACTTGGGCCCGCCTTCACCCGCGAACGTGGCCACGAGGTCGACTCCACCTTCGGCACCATCGCGGGCGTGCAGAAACGGCTGAAGGATGGCGAGACCGCCGATGTCATCATCGGCACCGCGCCGGCGATCGTCCAGATGGAGCATGCAGGCGCAATCGAAGCCGGCACCCGTGTCGAACTGGACGCACGCTCACCGGAATCCGCGTGCGCGACGATATCGCCCGACATTCCTCGACGCCGGATCGCTTCCGGCAGGCCATGCTCGATGCGCGCTCCATCGCGATACGAGCCCGCAGGCGGGCGGCACGTCCGGCATCTACCTGACCGGGCTGATGGAGCGGCTGGACTGCGGAGGCGGTGAGCCTGAAGGCACTCCTTGCATCAACGGCGACGAGGTGGTCGACAAGGTCGCGGCCGGCGAGGCGGAGCTCTGGCTCTATCCTTCCATCAGCGGGTCCGCGCCCCGTGCCGGACGAAAGTGGTGGGCCCGCTGCCGCCATCAATCGGCAATGCGACCGCCTACGCGGCCGGCATCTCGGCGAAGCAACAACCGCGAGGCGGCCCGCGCATTCATCGCAATGCTCGCCGATCCGGCGCAACGGCTCTTCTGGGTGTCGCGCGGCTTCGAACTGGCGGGTGCAACAGGATGAGTAATGGCACGACCGGCGGGGGCGTAGCTACTGCACGGCCGTGATTCAGAGCAAGCACTCGCTAGGCTCAAAACGGGGGTGCGTCAGGGAGACAGAGACATGCAGCACATTCGCATTTTTATGGTGCGCGGTTTGGTCGTGCTCGCCTGCGCAGCACTCACGCCGGTGGTCGCTCACGCGCAGAGCTATCCGTCAAAGCCGGTCACGATCGTCGTGTCGCTGGCGGCGGGCGGCGTGGCCAACGTCGTGCGCGCGGCGCAGTCGGGCAGCGGCTCACCCAGGAGTGGGGGCACCGGTTCGTCGAGAACAAGGGCGGGCCAACTACCAGGTCGGCGCGGCCTCTGTCGCCCACTCGGCGCCGGACGGCTACACGCTGCTGCTCACTCCCGAGTACACCTTCACGGTCAATCCCTTTCTTTATCGCAAGCTGTCCTATGATCTGAAGGACTTCACCCCGGTCAGCGGGGTGGTCACGGTCGCCAGACGCTGGTGGTGCATCCCTCGCAGGGCGTGCACACGGTCGATGACGTGATCGCCTTCGCGAAGGCCAGACCCGGCAGTTGAATTACGGCGTCCCCGGCGTCGGCTCCGATTCGCATCTGAGCATGGAGCTCCTGGAGTCGATGGCGGGGCGAGCTCACGCCCGTCACTACAAGGGTGCGGCGCCCGCGCTGACCGACATCGTCGCCGGGCACATCCCCATGATGTTCGTCAGCACCGGGATGACCGTGCAGCCCTCGAAGGGCGGCCAAGTCCGGCCGCTGGGCGCCGGGACGCCGAGCGGATGGAGCAGCTTCCCGACCTGCCGACGTGGCCGAAACCCTGCCGGGCTTCACCGCCGTGGTCTGGTTCGGGCTGTTCGCACCGAGCGGAACGCCACGCGAGATCGTGACAAAAATCAACGACAGCGTGCAACGCATCCTCGCCGAGCCCGGATTTCGTGCCCGCACGCTCGTTCCGAACTTCTATGGCCCGATGCCGGGCTCGCCCGATGAGTTCGCCGCGCATATCCGCGCGAACTCCGCGCGCTGGATGAAGGTGATCCAAGACGCCAAGATTGCCATCAACGATCCAGTTCTGTTGCGCCGAGCGCGCGGAATATAAATGTGACTAGTTGAGACGAATGCGCGCGAACGCGGCGCGTTGAAGCGGGAAGTTGTGTCAGTCGAAGGGCACCAACGATGGGTTTCCACAAAGGTCACCGCGAATTCCACACCCTCAACATGCGGGACGGCTGGCATCACGTGCCCGGTTATCCGCCGGGATTCTTCGGAAAAGATTTTGGCCGGCGATCTCGACGAAAAGGGCAAGCGCGGCAATCGCACACGGCTCCTGCGCATCGAGGCCGGCGCGTACTCGACGATGCCGTTCGTACATGACTACTGGGAGGAGGTGTTTCTGCTCTCAGGCGACCTGATCTGCGGCAACGACGAACGCGGCCAGGGTGGCGAGCAATTCAAGGACTACACCTACGCGGTGCGCCCCGCCCGGCGTTCATCATGGACCGTTCACGTCGAGGACCGGATGCCTGCTGCTCGAAACGCACTATTTCGACGAGGCCACGACGTAACGGCGCTGGGCGACCCTCTCCGTCTTTCAATCTTAATGATGTTTGTTCAACCACGGTCGCGCCGCGGCGTCCCCTCTCCCCGCACAGCCCGTCGAAGACGGGCGTGAACGCCCTTCGCCGGGGGAGGGACAGGGAGGGGGCACGCACAAAGATTCTGGCCAGTTCGCCCCCTCCCCCAACCCTCCCCCGCAAGCGGGGGAGGGAGCACATCGCAGCCGTGGATGGAGATCGCTCAATGCTCCAGCAGCAGCGAGCCGAAGCCATCGATCTTGTCGTCGATGCCGTTCTGCCGCAGCGCCCACCAGTAGATGCAGGTGTTGATCGCGAGCACCGGCTTGTCGAGCCAGAACTCGGCGATGCCGGCGAGCTTCGCCATCGCCAAGTTGGTGCCGACCTGCATGATCGCGTCAACGTCTGGACCGTTGACCTCAATGATCGCGTCGCGCAGCTCGCGCTCCGTCACGTGCGCGTATTGCACCGGGCTTGTCCCCTTCAGGCCCTTGAGGCGCACGATCTCGAAGCCGCAGTCGGTGAAGAAACGGCGCACCTGCGCGTCACCGACCGGCATGTAGGGCGTGATCACCGCGATACGCTTTGCGCCATAGCGCTTGAGCGCGGCCTGCGCGGCATCCAGCCCATCGCCACGCCGACGCCGGCGCGCGCGCCTCGACCCGCTCCATAAGGCGTTGGCTGCCCTCAAGCCCGTCCCAGAACGTCTCCGATGACATGCCCATGATCAGGTAGTCCGGCTCGCAGGTCATCACCTGATCGATGGCGTGCATCGTCTGCTTGCGGATGTTACCGATCAGCACATTGAAATCGTCGTCGTTGTGCACCGGATCGTTCGGGATATGGATGCGGCCGAAATGGTTGGTGACGCCGCGCGGACGCATGGCGTCGAACTCCGGCTGCACCGACGTGTTGGTCGAGGGTGCGATGACGGCGAATTTTCGGCGTAACCCCAGGGAATCGGTCATGGCGTGACTGGCTTCTCGGCTAATGGTGCGGGCCATGATAGGGTCCTCGCTGCACGGATACCAACAGGGAGATGGCCGCCATGCTGCGAAGCGGGAAGGACAGGTCGAATCCCTGCGCGACGGGCGCGTCGTCTATGTCGGCGGCGAGCGGGTGGACGACGTCACAACCCATCCGGCGTTTCGCGCTGCGGCCGGGACGGTGGCGGCGATCTACGACATGAAGGCTGATCCGGCAAATCGCGACAGCATGAGTTATGAGGAGGACGGCGGACGCCACTCGATCTACTTCCTGCGCCCGAAGACGCGCGACGACCTGCAGCGCCGCATGGTCGCGCATCGCAACATCGCCGACTTCACCTACGGCATGTTCGGCCGTTCGCCCGACCACGTGGCCTCGTTCGTCACCGGCATGGCGATGAAGCCCGACGCGCTGCCTCTCCCGCACGCCTACGCGGATAATCTCGCGAAGTATTATGCTTACATCCGCGATCACGACACGTATGTCGTGTACGCGGTCGTGCCGCCGCAGGCCGCACGCAATCCGGAATTCTACCACAAGCAGAACATTCCGGTGCCAACGTTGCGAGTGGTACGCGAAGAGGACGACGGCGTCGTCATCTCCGGCATGAAGATGCTGGCGACCGGCGCGCTCTACGCCAACGAGATCTGGATCGGCAACGTCATCCCGCTCGCGCCCGACCAGAAGAAGGAGGCGATCACCTGCGCGATCCCGTGCAACGCCCAGGGGCTGACGCTGTGGTCGCGCAAGCCGGCGGCCACCGGGCTGACCTCGGAGTTCAATTCGCCGTTGGCATGGCGCTACGACGAGAGCGACAGCATGTTGATGTGCGACAACGTCAAAGTGCCTTGGGAGCGGGTGTTCGTACACGACGACGCGATCTTGTCACGCGACATCTACATCAAGACGCCGAGCCACGCGTTCGGCAACCATCAGTCGAACGTGCGCTACTGGTCGAAGATGCGGCTCCTGCTCGGGCTATGCAGCCGCATCGCGCACGCGACCGGCGCCGACCAGGTGCCGGCGGTGCGCGAGAAGCTCGGCCAGATGGCGGCAGTCGAAGCGACCATCGGCGGGTTGGTCAACGGCCAGATCAACGCATTCGAAAGCTGGCCGGACGGCTATGTCTGCTTCAACCGCCGCTTCATGTATGCGGGGCTCGACTGGTGCACGCAGAACTACAGCATGTTCATCGACGAATTGCGCACGCTGTGCGGCGGCGGCGTGTTCCAGATGCCCGCCGACATTTCGGTAATGGACGATCCCGAGCTCGCCAAACTGTTCGCGACGTTCTGGCAGACGCCGCAATCCGACGCCGTGACCCGCATGAAGCTATTCAAGCTCGCCTGGGACATGACCGGCTCGGATTTCGCCGGGCGGCATCTGCAATATGAGAAATTCTACGCCGGCGCATCGTTCATCATCCGCAACCACTCTTATCGCGAAACGGATTGGGGCGAATTCAACACGCTCGTCGACAAGCTGATGGCCGGCTACGACATCCCGGCCGACAAGGTCCAGTCCGGCAAGCTGGTGGCTTGACGCCGCAGACGCCCGGAATTTGAGCAGCGCTGCGAAAAAAGCGGGCTGGCTTCCCGGAGATGGAACCGCGGCGCTGCAGCGCCACCTCAACCCATTGAAATCGATATTCCTTCACCGTCGGTCGCCGGCTCGCGGCGGAATGCCGCGCCGGGTCGGGACGCGGTATTTGGCATCCCGATTGCTGTGTGGAGGAGTACCGGGCCGCCGGCCCGTTCTACTCTTTTTTCTCTCGGTCAGGGACCACATCATGAGCTTAGGCCCAAGATCTGCGTTGATCGCCACAAGACCTGCGTTGACGCTACTTGGCGCATTTCTTGGCGCATTGGCGTTCCAGGCCATCGCACGACCGGCGGAAGCCCAGAACCTCACCAAGGTCAACGTCGTTCTCAATTTCGCCGCCGACGGGGGATCGACGGGCTTTTATCATGCGCTCGAGCGCGGCTACTTCCGCGAGGCGGGCCTCGATGTCACCATCGAGCCCTCGAAGGGTTCGGCTGATGCCATCACGCGCACCGCGAGCCAGGCCTCCGATATCGGCATCGGGGACATTTCGACACTCACCGAATTCGCCGCGCGGCGTCCGGAGATCGCGCCCAAAGCGGTCTTCATCCTGCACAATCGCACGCCCTCGGCGGTCATTTCGCTCAAGTCGAGCGGCATCAACAAACTAACCGATCTTTACGGCCGCGTCCTCGGCCAAGGTCCGGCCGATGCCCCTTCGCGCATGTTCGCGGCAGTCGCAAGTCTCAACGGCCTCGACGTGAGCCGCATCACGATCAAGCAGTTCAGCCCGCAACTGCGCGATACTATGCTGGTGACCAAGCAGGTCGATGCGGTGACCGGTTTCAATTCGACGACACTGCTGGTCCTGAAGGCCAACGGCATGGCAATCGAGGACGCCAACGTGATCTCTTATGCCGATCTCGGCTTCGACGTGTACGGCAACGCATTCCTCGCCAACCCGGCCTTTCTCCAGGCCAATCCCAACGCCGTGAGGGCTTTCGTGCGCGCCGCGTCGCGCGGCTGGCGCGATGCGATGGCCGATCCGAAAGCCGGCATCGCCTCGCTCATGAAGCACAACAACCTCGCCAAGCCGGACATCGAAGAAGGCCGGTTCATGTGGCTGGCAACACATCAGATCCTGACGCCGACGACCCGCAAGGAGGGCATCGGCGCCTATGATCGCGACCGGATGGCCAGGAATTCTGGGGCAGGTCGCGAAGGCGCTCGGCTTAAACTCGGGTTCCGGACGTCGCGGACATTTACGACGACCGTTTCCTGCCGCCCCGCGAGGAGCGGATGCCGCTCAACTAGCGACCGACCGAGCCCGTTCCAGCCAAGTCCATCCCCGTTATGCCTCCCGAGCCGCTGCCACCCGGGACCACGCTGCTCGTTCGCGGCGGCAGCGCGATGTTGCCCGGCGGCGACTGGCACAAGCCCGGCATCGTCGATATCGCCATTGCCGGCGACACGATTGCCGGCATCGCTCAAAGCTTCGCGCAGCCGGCCGGTCCGCCGGTCGCGGAACTCGATGCACGCGGGCACCTGGTGCTGCCGGGCGTTCGTCAACGCGCATTATCATTCGCATGACGTGCTGGCGAAAGGCACGCTCGAAGAAGTTCCGCTCGAAGCGTGGCGACTCTACGCGTTGCCGCCGCAATATCCGCCGCGGTCCGTCGAAGAGGTGCACGCCCGCACGCTCTTGGGCGCGCTCGAATGCCTGCGCTCCGGCATGACGACGATTCAGGACATGCTGACGCTCTATCCGTTCGAGGACCGCCACCTCGACGCGGTCATGGATGCCTATGACCGGATCGGCATCCGGGTGGTGTTCAGCCTGCAATATGCGGACCGCAAGGGGCTCGAAACCATCCCGTACTGGAGCGAGATATTCCCGAAGGAGGTGCACGCGCTCCTGTCGACCGCGGCGGAGCCGGAGCGGCAGATCGACCTGCTCAGCCATTTCGAAGCGACCCGTCTGAAAGCGCCGCCGCGCTCCCGCCGGCATTGGGCGCTCGGCCCCTCGGCGCCCGAACGCTGCTCGCCCGCGCTCATGACGCGGACGATGGAGATTGCGCGCCGCTACGACATCCCGGTCTATTCGCACATCTATGAATCGCGCGGCATGGCGCTGCAGGCGCGGCTGACGCTGCCCGAGCATCGCGGCTCGCTGATCCGCCGGCTGGCCGCGGAAGGCAATCTCGATCCCCGGCTCAACCTGGCGCACAGCGTCTGGCTCGGCCGCGATGAGATCGATCTTCTGGCCGAGACCGGAACCGGCGTGGTGCTCAATCCGCAGGGCAACCTGAAAATGAAGTGCGGGATCGCGCCGATCCGTGCGCTGCAGGACGCCGGCGTGCGCATCGGGCTCGGCTGCGACAATTGCAGCTGCTCGGACGCGCAGAACATGTTCATGGCGATGAAGCTGTTCGCGCTGCTCGCCGCGGTGAGCGACCCCATCCCCGGGCCGCCGCAAGCCGTGAACGCGCTCGCGGCCGCTACCGAGGCCGGCGCCGACGGCGCCCGGCTCGGCCATGCGATCGGGCGGATTGCGCCGGGCACGCAAGGCAGACCTCACCTTGATCGACATGAACGACCCGAGCTGGTCGCCGATGAACAGCGCCGCGCGGCAACTGGTTCACGTCGAGGCCGGACGCGGCGTGCGCCATGTCATCGTCGATGGCAATGTCGTCGTCCGCGATCGCCGCCTGACGACGATGAACGAAGACGACATCTACAGCGCAGTGGAGGCCGTGATGCCCGGCTTCCGCCGCGACTTCGAGGCGATCTCCGAGCGGGTGAAGCGATTGCAGCCCTGGCTCGACGAGGCGCACCGGCGCTTCGTCGCGACCGAGATGGACTTCGACCGGATCTATATTCCGTTTTGAACTCGCAGACTGGTCTCCGCCAGTGCCACGGAATTCGCTCCGTCGCAGTCGATATAGTCGCGTTCAATCATGTGATCCTTCGCGGCATGAGCCAGCTTTGTTTCCGGCGTCATGCAGGTTTCAACCCATTGTCATCGAAGCGCGCTCAAGTATTTGGAACGGAGGGCCTTGCCAAGGGTCGCCTCTGCGATTATTCTGTTCGTTTTTTCTCGCTCCAAGCAATTGGGCGAGAATGGCGTGAAGGCGGCGCGGACGGCGCCGGCATATGAGTGGGTAAGTCACTATGAATCAAGAGTTATTCGGCACGACTCGGGGATCGCCGATTGCCAATCCAATGGAATCGCCACCGCTCGTCTGGGGCGCTCCGACCGCCGCCGAACGCGGTCCGGTCATCGCGACCTTGCGCGATCCACGCCACCGCAACGCGGTCGGCTCCCATGCCGGAGGCTATGCGGTCTATCGCGCGCTCGCCATCGCGGCGAAGACACTCAAGCCCGACCAGCTTGCCGATTTGACCGACACCGCGCCGGCCGCACACATCGGGCCCTATCCGCAATGGGCGGACGCCAAGAAGATCGTATCGCTCGATCCGTGGGGCCACCTGGTCGGCGAAGAATTCCGCGACTATCTCGCGCGCGGCTACGACATCCGCCCGTCGATCGCGATCACGCGCGCCAACATCGACATGCCTGAGATGCGCGAGGCAATCGCCGCCGGGCGCATTCCGGTCGACGGCCGCATCGTGCGCCCGAACGGTATCCGCGTCGTCAAGGCCGCGATCGATCCGGTCTGGTACCTGCCGGGCATCGCCGAGCGCTTCGGCATCGAGGAAAACGCGCTGCGCCACGGACTGCACGAGCAGACCGGCGGCATGTATCCCGAACTGGTCACCCGGCCCGATCTCAAAGTCTTATTGCCGCCGATCGGCGGCACCACGATCTACTGCTTCGGCGATCCGCAGAAGCTTGCCGACCCCAACACGCCGCTGGCCTGCCGCGTGCACGACGAATGCAACGGCTCCGACGTGTTCGGCTCCGACATCTGCACCTGCCGGCCCTATCTGGCGCACGGCATCGAGATCGCCGTCCAGATGGCCCAGGCGGGCGGCGTCGGCCTCGTGGTCTATAATCGCAAGGAAGGCCGCGCGCTCGGCGAGGTGACCAAGTTCCTGGTCTACAATGCGCGCAAGCGGCAGAAGGGTGGCGACCGGCCGGAGAGCTATTTCGACCGCACCTCCTGCGTGGCCGGCGTCGAGGACATGCGCTTCCAGGAGCTGATGCCGGACGTGCTGCACTGGCTCGGCATCACGCGCATTCACCGCTTCGCCTCGATGAGCGACATGAAGTGCAACGCGCTGCTGGCCCAGGGCATCACGATCGACGAGCGCGTCCCGCTTCCCGACGACTTGATCCCGAAGGATGCTCGCGTCGAGATCGAGGCGAAAATTGCGGCCGGCTATTTCGCCGGCGACAAGCCGCGCGCGGACAATGGCAAGGCGGTCGGGCGGGCGCTCGACGAATGACGACGGCGGCCGCCACGGGCAGTCTGCACGTACACGCTTCCTTGGATCACAGCAGCGCGGCGATCCTCGCGCTGCGCAACGCATCTGCGGTGCGCGCGCGCTGCCGCACGGTGCACGACTGGGTGGCGGCGGGCCGTTCGCCGCACTTCACTATCGAGCATGGACGCCTTGCCGCCGTCGCCGACTATGTGGCGGAGGTCACGCGCGCGGCCTATCCCGACCTGCGCATTCCCTATCACAGCCGCTGGCGGCATTTTTCGGCCGGCGGTGTCGACCGCTGGCAGAAACTTGCGCAGCAGTTGCCGGTGGACCCGGTCGAGCGGGCCCGCGCTGCCATCGACCTCGCGACGGTGAGCGTTCTGCTCGATGCCGGTGCCGGCGATGCGTGGTGCTACCGCGAAGCTGAGACAGGCCTCACTCTGAATCGCTCCGAAGGGCTTGCGGTCGCCAGCCTCGATATGTTTCGCGCAGGCGGCTTCTCGTCTGACGCCCGAGCACCGTGGCGGGCTGACGGCAAGGCACTGGCGGGCATCGATGCCGCGACGCTGGCACGTTGCTTCCAGGTCAATGCCGGTAATCCACTGGTCGGACTTGAGGGCCGTGCCGCGCTGCTGCGCCGCCTCGGCGCCGCGCTCGCCGCTCGTCCCGACCTGTTCGGCCGCGCCTGTCCCCGCCCCGGCCATCTCGTCGATCATATGCTGGGCAGAGCCGAGCGTGGGCGCCTGCGCGCCGCCGACATTCTGGCCGTGCTGCTCGACGGTTTGTCGCCGATCTGGCCGTCCGGACTTGTCCTGCGCGGAATTCCGATCGGCGACGCCGGACGACACCCGGCGGTGCGCGCAGACGACGACACCGATCACATTGTGCCGTTTCACAAATTGTCGCAGTGGCTCGCCTATTCGCTGATCGAGCCGCTGGAAGACGCCGGGCTCGCAGTGACCGAAATCGACGCGCTCACCGCCTTGCCGGAATATCGCAATGGCGGCCTGCTGGTCGACCTAGGTGTCATCGTTCCGCGAGCGCCGATCGAGCGCGCCGCGCCGTTCGATGTTGCGTCCGAATTCATTGTCGAATGGCGTGCGCTCACCGTGACCTTGATGGACCAGTTGCTCGGCCCGGTGCGCGAACGGCTGGGGCTCGGCCCGGCATTCACCCTGCCGCACATGCTGCAAGGCGGCACGTGGAGCGCCGGCCGGCAGATCGCCCGCACACTGCGCCCACCTGGCGGCCCACCGCCGATCCAGGTCGCCGCCGACGGCACGGTGTTCTGACCCTGCGACTTAAGTTCCGTGCCCCATGGCCTAGCGCGGCCACCGCTTGATCGGGCAAACTCCACCCTGCCTTCGGGGAATAAGAACCAGCCCTCCGGCGAGCCGAAAAGCTTGCCTGGAAAGGGACCAGTCCGAAGCGACGGGAGGAACGGCATGGCGGCGGTCGGAATCCGCGACGTCACCAAAGCGTTCGGCTCCGTGGAGGTGATCCACGGCGTCAACGTCGCAATCGGCGACGGCGAGTTCGTCGTGCTGGTCGGCCCCTCCGGCTGCGGCAAGTCGACCCTGCTGCGGATGATCGCAGGGCTTGAGAACATCACTTCGGGTGAAATCCGCATCGGCGAGCGCGTGGTCAACAACATGCCGCCGAAGGAGCGCGACATCGCGATGGTGTTCCAAAACTACGCGCTCTACCCGCACATGACGGTCGCCGCGAATATGGGCTTCTCGCTCAAGCTGCGTGGCGCACCCAAGACGGAGGTGGAGACGCGCATCAACCGCGCCGCCGATATTCTCGGGCTCGGTCCGCTGCTCGATCGCTTCCCGCGGCAATTGTCCGGCGGACAGCGTCAGCGCGTCGCCATGGGACGCGCGATCGTGCGCGATCCGCAGGTCTTCCTGTTCGACGAGCCGCTGTCGAATCTCGACGCCAAGCTGCGAGTCGCCATGCGCACCGAGATCAAGGAACTGCACCAGCGGCTGACCACCACGACCGTCTATGTCACACACGACCAGATCGAGGCCATGACCATGGCGGACCGCATCGTGGTCATGCATGACGGGATCGTCGAGCAGATCGGCGCGCCGCTCGATCTTTACGACCGGCCGCAGAACCTGTTCGTCGCGGGCTTCATCGGCTCGCCGGCGATGAATTTTCTCAAGGGGGCAATAAGGGCCAACGGCCGGCTCGAATTCGAATGCGCTAACGGCACGAAACTGCCGCTGGCCGATGCGCCGGCGGGGAGCGACGGGCGGCAGGCGGTCTATGGCATCCGGCCGGAGCATTTCGTCGTCGCGGACGACGGCGCGGAAGCCGAGGTGCAGGTGACTGAGCCGACCGGCTCCGAGTTGCAGGTCGCCGCCAAGCTCGGCGGCGACGACATCATCGCGGTGTTCCGCGAACGCTACCACTTCAAGCCGGGCGACAAGATCCGGCTCAAACCCGATCCACGGCTCGTGCACCTGTTTGACGAGCCGACCGGGCAACGCTTGAGCGCATAATCACAAACGGAGGAAGACCATGACCTTGTTAACCCGCCGCACCCTGGTGAAGGGCGGCACCGCCATCGCCGCGACCGGCGCACTGACCGGCCCCGCCCTGCTCGATTGGGCGAAGGCCTGGGCGCAGACGGCGCCGTGGAAGCCCGAAGCCAACGCGCAGCTCTCCATGCTGCGCTGGAAGTATTTCGTGCAATCGGAAGACGACGCGTTCGTCGCGCTGATCGACGCCTTCACCAAGGCGACAGGCGTCAAGGTCAACATCTCGCGTAAGTCGTACGAAGATGTGCAGCCGAAGGCGTCGGTTGCCGCCAACACCGGCGCCGGTCCCGACCTGTTCTGGGGGCTCTATTCGCTGCCGCATCTGTTTCCGCAGAAATGCGTCGATGTCAGCGACGTCGCCGATTACCTCGGCAAGAAATACGGCGGCTGGGTCGACAGCGCGGTGCAGTACGGCAAGAGCGGCAACAAGTGGATCGCCGTGCCGGTCTGCTACAGCGGCAACCTGATGAACTACCGCATCGAAGCGTCGAAGAAGGCGGGTTTCTCGAAATTCCCGGCGACCACCGACGAGTTCATCGCCTATGCCAAGGCGATGAAGGCGCAGGGCACGCCGGGCGGCATGGCGCTCGGCCACGCTTCGGGCGACGGCAACGGCTGGATCTACTGGTGCCTGTGGACGCATGGCGGCAATCACGTCGACAAGAACGACAAGGTCACGATCAATTCGCCGGAGACCGAGAAGGCGCTCAACTTCGCCAAGCAGCTTTACGACAACATGATCCCCGGAACCGCGTCGTGGAACGACGCGTTCAACAACAAGGCGTTCCTCGCCAACGAGATCTCGTGGACCAACAACGGCATCTCGATCTACGTCGCGGCAAATCGCGATCCGGCGCTGAAGAACATCGCCAACGACATGGACCACGCCTATATGCCGATCGGACCGATCGGCAAGCCGACCGAGCTGCACCTGATGTATCCGGTGCTGGCGATGACCCACACCAAGTATCCGCAGGCCTGCAAGGCGCTGATCGCGTACATGCTGGAGTCGGATCAATTCAATCCCTGGATCAGCGCGGCACAGGGTTATCTCACGCACTGCCTCAACGCTTACGATTCGAATCCGGTCTGGACCGCCGATCCCAAGCGAACCGTCTACCGCGACGTTGCCAAGCGTTCGCTGACGGCGGGCGGCCAGGGCTCGGTTGGCGAGAAGGCGGCGGCGGCGATCGCCGACTTCGTGCTGCTCGACATGTTCGCGAGCTACTGCACCGGCCGCGAGAACGCCAAAGAGGCGATGCGCATCGCCGAGCGGCAGTTGCAGCGGATTTATCGCTAGCGACCCAAGCGCCGTCATGGCTGGGCTTGTCCCGGCCATCCACGTCTTGCTTTCGGACAAAGCTATTCAAAAAATAAAGACGTGGATGCCCGCGACGAGCGCGGGCATGACGGGCGAGGAACCGGCGCGCAAAAAACATGACCGACTTCGCCCTCAATAGGACCAAGCCCCTCCCGCGCGAAGCCACCGCCTGGGAACGGCTCAAGGTCAACCGCGGCTGGCTCAGCATGTGGTTCATGCTGCCGGCCGCGGCGTTCCTGATCCTGTTTCTCGCCTATCCGCTCGGCCTCGGTATCTGGATTTCTTTCACCGACGCGCGCATCGGCCGCACCGGCAACTTCATCGGCATCGAGAACTACGAATGGCTGTGGGGCGACAGCGTGTTCTGGCTCTCGGTGTTCAATACGCTGCTCTATACCGGCGTCGCGAGCATCGTTAAATTCGCGGTCGGGCTTTATCTCGCAATTTTGCTCAACGAGAACCTGCCGTTCAAGGCACTGCTGCGCTCGATCGTGCTGATCCCGTTCATCGTGCCGACGGTGCTTTCGGCCATCGCGTTCTGGTGGCTCTATGACAGCCAGTTCTCGATCATCTCCTGGTCGCTCAAGCAGCTTGGGCTCATTTCGACCAACATCGACTTCCTCGGCAACGTCTGGAACGCGCGCTGGTCGGTGATCTTCGCCAATATCTGGCGCGGCGTGCCGTTCGTCGCCATCACGCTGCTCGCAGGCTTGCAGACGGTGTCGCCCTCGCTCTACGAAGCCGCCACCATCGACGGCGCGACGCGCTGGCAGATGTTCCGCTACGTCACCTATCCGCTGCTCACGCCGATCATTGCCGTGGTGATGACGTTCTCGGTGCTGTTCACCTTCACGGACTTCCAACTGATCTGGGTTTTGACGCGCGGCGGGCCGGTGAACGCCACGCAGTTGATGGCCACCCTCTCCTACCAGCGCGCGATCCTGGGCGGCCATCTCGGCGAGGGCGCCGCGATCTCGACCGCGATGATCCCGTTCCTGCTCGCCGCGATCCTGATCTCGTGGTTCGGGCTGCAACGGCGCAAGTGGCAGCAGGGCGAAGCCAATGACTGATGCGCTCGCTCCGAAGCTCGCCCGCCCGGCGGCCGTGCTGACCGGCGCAGCGCGCACCGATCATTCGGAGGGCATGAGCTATCTGCAGTCGCTGCCACGTCGCCTCGTCACGCTTTATCTCCCGCTCTCGATCATTCTGATCATTCTGCTGTTTCCGTTCTACTGGATGGCGCTGACCGCCATCAAACCCGACGACCAGTTGCTCGATCTCAACCGCTACAATCCGTTCTGGACCTGGACGCCGACGTTCAAGCACATCTACAAACTTCTGTTCGAAACCTACTACCCGCTGTGGCTCTGGAACACGATGCTGGTCGCGGTCTGCGCCACCATCCTGTCGATCATCGCCAGCGTATTCGCGGCCTACGCGATCGTGCGGCTGCGCTATCGCGGCGCGCAGTGGGTCGGCGGCGCGATCTTCCTCGCCTATCTGGTGCCGCCGTCGATCCTGTTCATCCCGCTCTCGACCGTCGTGTTCCAGTACGGCCTGTTCGACACGCCGTTCGCGCTGATCCTGACCTATCCGACCATCCTGATCCCGTTCTCCACCTGGCTGCTCATGGGCTACTTCAAGACCATCCCGTTCGAGCTCGAAGAGTGCGCGCTGATCGACGGCGCCAGCCGCTGGCAGATCCTCACCAAGATCGTGCTGCCGCTCGCGATCCCCGGGCTGATCTCGGCTTTCATCTTCTGTTTCACGCTGTGCTGGAACGAATTCATCTACGCGCTCACCTTCATCTCCTCGACGCAGCACAAGACCGTGCCAGTCGCGATCGTCAACGAGTTCGTCGACGGCGACATCTACCGCTGGGGCTCGCTCATGGCGGGCGCGCTGGTCGGCTCGCTGCCGCTCGTTTTCCTTTACGCCTTCTTCGTCGAGCACTACGTTTCGGCGATGACCGGTGCCGTGAAGGAATAGCGTTCGCATCTCATGCCCACCGAGCAATCGCATCGCGACGCGAGACGAAGCCATTGCGCGCGCACACGCGCATTTCGACGAGGGCGACTTCGTCGCCGACCTGCGCCGCCGGGTCGCGATCCCGAGCTCGAGCCAGGAGCCTGAGCGCGGCGGAGCACTGCTGACCTACCTGCGGGACGAGATCGAGCCGGCGCTCGCGCCGCTCGGATTCACGAGCCGCATGTTCGACAATCCGCAGGCGCGATGGCCCGCCGTTCCTGGTCGGCGAGCGCATCGAGGACCCGGCGCTGCTCACCGTGCTGGTCTACGGCCACGGCGATACCGTGCGCGGCCTCGACGATCTATGGCGTACCGGACATTCGCCATGGGCCGTCAGCGTCGAAGGCGACCGCATCTACGGGCGCGGCACTGCCGACAACAAGGGCCAGCACAGCATCAACATCGCGGCGCTCAAGGCCGTGCTGGCGGAGCGCGGCAGGCTCGGCTTCAACGTCAAATTCCTGATCGAGATGGGCGAAGAGGTCGGCTCGACCGGGCTGCAGGAACTCTGCGAGCAGCACAAGGACGGGGCGCTACGCGCCGATCTGCTGATCGCGTCCGACGGGCCGCGCATCGCGCCCGGCAAGCCGACGCTGTTTCTCGGGGCGCGCGGCGGCTACCCGATCGATTTGATCGTCGACCTGCGCGAAGGCGGGAACCACTCCGGCAACTGGGGCGGGCTTGCTCGCCAATCCCGGCATCATCCTCGCCCAGGCGTTGGCCTGCATCACCGACGCGCGCGGCGCAATCAAGGTGCCGGAATGGCGGCCGGTGCTCTCGCCGGCGGTGAGAGCGCTGCTCAAGGGCGTCGAGGTCGACGGCGGCGCCGACGGCCCGAAGGTCGATCGCGACTGGGGCGAGCCTGGGCTGACGCCGGCCGAGCGCGTGTTCGGCTGGAACAGTTTTGAAGTTCTCGCCTTCACCACCGGCACGCCCGAGCGGCCGGTCAACGCCATCCCCGGACGCGCGCGGGCGCATTGCCAGCTTCGCTATGTTGTGGACACCCCGACCGAGGTCATCGTCCCGGCGTTGCGGCGACATCTCGATCACCACGGGTTTCAAAACGTCGAGGTGCGCGCCGGCCGCGAGGGCTTCTTCAAGCCGAGCCGGCTCGATCCGGCGGACCCGTGGGTTGACTGGGTTGCGCGCTCGATCGAGCGCACCAGCGGTTCACGGCCGACCATCCTGCCGAACCTCGGCGCCTCGCTGCCGAACGACATCTTCGTCGACGTGCTCAAGCTCAAGACCATCTGGGTCCCGCATTCGTACGCCGGCTGCTCGCAGCACGCGCCGGACGAACATCTGCTCGCGCCGATTGCGCGCGAGGGTCTTGGCCTGATGGCCGGGCTCTTTTGGGACCTGGGCGAAGGTGATACGCCGTATCGCCGCTGACCCAATCGCCGTCGCGGACTATCAACACGGAGCTCCAATGCCGGTCGGCGTCTTCTTCGACGGGTTTTCGTCAACTGCCGAAATGCTGGAAGTCTGCCGCGAGGCGGAAGCGGCCGGTGCGTCGAGCCTCTGGTTCGCGCAGCACATGGGCTATCGCGAAGCCATGGTCTGGGCGACGGCCGCGGCGAGCGTGACGCAGAAAGCCACGCTCGTTCCGACCGCGATCAGCCCTTATCTGTGGCCGCCGCTGCCGGTCGCCATGGCGATTTCTACGCTGGGCGAATTCGCGCACGGCCGCGCGATCCTCAACGTCTCGGTCGGCAACATCCTCAACCTCGCGGAATCCGGCATCGAACCGGTCAAGCCGATCCGGGTGATGCGTGAATATGTCGAAGCGCTGCGCGCACTCTGGACCGGCACGCCGGTCACGCAGGACGGCGAATTGCACAAGCTGCGCGGCGCCAAGATGGTGTTCGCCCAAGGGCGGCAGTATCCGATCTATGTCGCCTCGACGGGCCCGCAGATGCTCAAGCTCGCGGGCGAGATCGCCGATGGCGTCCTGCTCTCGGCCGGGTTGACGCTCGCCGCGACCAAGCGCTGCCTGGAACTGGCGGAGGGCGGCGTGCGCGCCAAGGCGCGCGACCCATCGGCAGTGCGCCGGGCATCCTTCATCAACTTCAAGGTGTCGAACGACGGCACCGCTGCCAAAGCCGCGATGTTGCACAAGCTCGCCTTCCTGTTCCGCAGCCGCGGTCATGCGGACAACATCGCCTCGTCCAACCTCGACATCGATCATCAGGCGATCATCGCCGCCCACGCGCGGCATGATTTCGACGCCGCCGTGCGCCTCCTGCCGGAAGCCGCCGCCGGCGTCTTTGCCGCGGCCGGAACGCCTGCCGAATGCCGGGATCGTCTGGAGGCTTATCTCGCGATCGGCCTCGATGAGCCGATCATCGAGGTCTCGGGCAACGCCGAAGAGCGCAAGCTCGCACTTGCGGTCGTGCGCGAGATCGCGCGACGATAACCTCGCATCATGACGACCCTTCTGAAAATGCAGGACGTGCGCCTGGTCTATGGCCGACGGCGTCCAACGCTCGCGGTCGACGGACTCAATCTCGCGGTCGAGAAGGGACAATTCGTCGCCGTGGTCGGGCCGTCGGGTTGCGGCAAATCATCGCTGATGAAGCTCGTGACCGGGCTACGCGCGCCGACCGCCGGCAGCATCGCGGTGGCTGGCCGCGAAGTGAACGGCCCGCTGAAGATCGTCGGCATGGCCTTCCAGAACGCCACGCTGCTGCCCTGGCGCACTACCGTGTCGAACGTGATGCTGCCGCTCGAAATCGTCGAGCCACATCGCCAGCAATTCCGTCGCGAGCGTGCGCGCTACCGCGAACAGGCAAACGCACTGCTCAAGCTCGTCGGCCTGGAGGGCTTCGGCGAGAAATACCCCTGGCAATTGTCCGGCGGCATGCAACAGCGCGCGTCACTTTGCCGTTCGCTGATCCATGAACCGGCGCTGCTCATGCTCGACGAGCCGTTCGGCGCGCTCGATGCGTTCACGCGCGAGGAATTGTGGGACGTGCTGCAGGAGTTGTGGATGCGGCGGCGCTTCACCACCATCCTGGTCACGCACGACCTGCGCGAGGCGGTCTATCTCGCCGACACCGTACACGTCATGTCGAGCCGGCCGGGACGCATCATCGCCAGCCACGACGTGCCGATCGAACGGCCGCGACGGCCGCGCACCGCCTTCGAACCGCGCTTCGCCGAGATCGTGCAGCGTATCCGCGAGGAGATTCGCGGCGAACACGATGCGCGCGAGCCCTCCCCTGCGACCATCGGGGGCGAGGCATGATGCGATCCGAATGGCTCGAACGCGCCATGCCATGGCTTGCCTCGCTGGCGTTACTGGTGGTCTGGGAGATCGGCTGCACGCTGTTCAAGGTGCCGGAATTCGTCCTGCCAAAACCGACCGTCGTCGCCGGCGCACTTGTGCAATACGCCGGGCCGATCTGGTTCCACGCCAGTCATACCCTCGTCACCACCGTTCTGGGCTTCGCGCTGTCGGTCGCGGCCGGCGTGCTGCTGGGCATCGCGGTCGGCTCTTCGCGGCTGGCCTATCGCGGCTTCTACCCGATGCTGGTCGGATTCAACTCGATCCCCAAGGTGGCGATCGTTCCGGTGCTGGTGATCTGGTTCGGCATCGGCACGATCCCGGCGGTGCTCACCGCATTCCTGATGAGCTTCTTCCCGATCGCCGTGAACGTCGCGACCGGCCTCGCGACCGTCGAGCCGGAGATGGAGGATGTGCTGCGCTCGCTCGGCGCCAAGCCGCATGACATTATCCTCAAGGTGGGACTGCCGCGCGCGATGCCCTACTTTTTCGCCTCGCTCAAGGTCGCGATCACGCTCGCCTTCGTCGGCTCCGTGATCTCGGAATCGATCGCCTCGAACCGGGGCATCGGCACGCTGATGGTGCAGGCGTCCAGCGACTTCCGCATCGCGCTCGTGTTTGCTGGCCTTGTGGTCACCGCCGTGATGGGAATCGGGATGTATGCCGGCTTCGCCATGCTGGAGACCCGCACCACGCAATGGGCGACACGCCGGATGGACTTCGATGCGGATGACTAGTTGCGCCATCGTGGCAGGCCCGCTTATTGCATCGTCCGGATAGGATGGATTCGGATCACGGAGAACACGCATGAATCGATTGCTCGTCCGGGCCGGCCTCGCCGCCCTCACCTTTGCGGCGCTCGCTGCGCCGGCGGCGGCACAGGCCCCCAACGTCAAGCTCACGCTCGACTTCGCGATCCAGGGGCAGCAGTCGCCATTCGTGCTGGCGGCCGAGGGCGGCTACTTCTCGCGCGCGGGCGTCAACGTGCAGGTCGACCGCGGCTATGGCTCGGCTGATGCCATCACCAAGGTGGCGAGCGGCGCCTACGACATGGCGTTCGCCGATATTGGCGCGCTGATCCAGTTCAACGGCAAGCAGCAGGGCGCCAAGGTCATCAGCGTCTTCCAGGTCTATGACGCGGCACCCATGCTGATCCTGTCGCTGAAGAAATCGAACATCGCCAAGCCCACCGACCTCAACGGCAAGCGTGTTGCCTCTCCGCCGGGTGCATCGAGCCGGGTGATGTTCCCGCTGTTCGCGGCGGCCAACGGTGTCAATCTCGCCTCGATCAACTGGATCGACGTGACGGCACAATTGCGCGAGACCTTGCTGGTCCAGGGCCAGACCGACGCCACCACCGCGCTGGTCACCGATCTCGCCGGCCTCGAGCGCCTCGGCATCACCGAGAACGATCTCAACATCATGCGTTTCTCCGACTACGGCGTCGGGCTCTACGGCCACGTCCTACTGACCACGCCCGACTACGCGGCGAAAAATCCTGACACGGTGAAGAAAGTGGTCAAGGGCGTCGCCGACGCCCTGAAGGCCGCGATTGCCGATCCGGGCGTCTCGATCGCCGCCATCAAGAAGCGCGAGCCTCTGGTCGACGAAAAGGTCGAGCGCGGACGGCTCGAACTCGTGATCAAGAACGCCATCGTCACCGATCACGTCAAACGCGAGGGCCTGAGCGCCGTCGAGCCGGAGCGACTGAAGCAGACCATCGAGATGGTGGCGAAGACCTTCAACCTGCCGGCGATGGATGCCGCCACGATCTACCGGCCGGACTATCTGCCGCCGCGCAGCGAGTTGCGGCTGCCGTAACCGGGCATTGCGGCCTTTGACCGGAGTGGCGTAAGAAGCAAGTCCTTCAGCGTCCCGGGGAAAGACTTGGCAATCGACTGGCCGAAGCTCGTGATCGGCATGCTCGGCGGCGACAAGCGCGAGCAGGAGATCGCGCGGCGCGCCGCGGCGACCGGCGCGGAAGTGCGCGCCTGCGGATTTCCCTGGCCGGACGGCGGGATTGCAGGCGTGCAGCACCTGAGCGATCCCGCCGCGGTCCTCAAGGGCGCGCGTTTCGCACTGTTTCCGATCCCCGGCATCGCAGCGAGTGGCGCGTTGTTCGCGCCCGCAGCCGCAGCGCCGATCATCCCTGACCGCGCGATGCTCGCCGGCATGGCGCCCCGCGCGCACATCATCCTCGGCTGGGCCGACAAGAACCTGAAGGCGCACTGCGATTCGCTCGGCATCAAGCTGCACGAATACGAATGGGACAGGAGCCTGATGCTCCAGCGCACACCAGCGATCGTCGAGGGCCTGCTCAAGATCGTGATCGAAAACAGCGCCATCACCATCCACAATTCGAACGCGGTGGTGGTCGGCCAAGGCACGATCGGCGCCGTGCTGGCGCGCTATCTGGTGGCGCTCGGCGCACACACCCACGTGGCGGCACGCAACCCGGAGCAGCGCTCGGCTGCTTACGTCGCGGGCGCGACGCCGCACACGCTCGAAGAACTTCCGGCGCTGGCGCCCACGCTCGATTTCGTGTTCTCGACCGTGCCGAACCGCGTGGTCGGCGAAGACGTGCTTGCCAAATTGCCGAAGCATGCGCTGATCGTCGATCTGGCGGCGCCGCCGGGCGGCGTCGATTTCGATACTGCCAAGCGGCTGGGGCTGACTGCGATCTGGGGCCGCGGGCTCGGCAGCCGCGCACCTGTCACCGTCGGCGCGAGCCAATGGGGCGGCATTCGCGAGCGCATCGAGAAAATCCTTGCCGAAGAGCCATAAGACGATGGAGGAAGGACCATGCCGGTTGTGACCGTACAGATGTGGACCGGGCGCACGCCCGCGCAGAAGCGCGCGCTGTGCAAGGCGATCACCAACGCCATGGTGGAGCATGCCGGCTGCAAGCCGACCAATCTTCACGTGATTATTCAGGAGGTGCCCAAGGAGGATTGGGCGCATGCCGGCGTGATGGGCGATGAGCGAAAGGATTGACGAGATGACCACCGAAACGATGGCGGGCGTGAGCGAGTACGCGCACATGCTGCTGAAGGTCGCCGACATCGCGCGCTCGGAGCGCTTCTATGTCGACCTGCTCGGCTTCACCCCGCGCAAGGCCAAGCCGCTCGCCGACGGGCGGCCGTTTGTTCCCTTCATGCAAGGGCTGGCGCTGACCAGCGGCGGCGTGGAGAAGTCCCCGCAGATCGATCACATCGCGTTCAAGGCGAAGGACGTGCCGGCGATCGCGGCGCGGCTGAAGAAGGCGAACGTGAAGTTCGATCGCGACCTGCACGACGGGCTCTACGGGCTGACGATCTACGTCTACGATCCAGACGGCAACATGATCGAGTTGTTCGACGAGACGGCGAAGATGGGGTGACGAAAACCTCGCGGTGTCATGCCCGCGAAAGCGGGCATCCAGACCTTTCAAACAGAAATTGATGGGTCCCCGCTTTCGCGGGGACGACATCCGGTAAAGAATCAATACCCCCTTGGGCCGAACACCTTGACGCCGAGCTTCTTCTCCATCGCGCGGCCGAAGCGGTATTTCATCTCCGGGCCCTCGTAGGTCGCGGGCGGGGCGCGCTGGTAATCCGGCTCCGCCTCGATGCGCAGTCGGATGAAATAAGGCCCGGGCGAGGCGACGATCTCCGGCATCTTCCGCTCGAGCTCGGCGAGATTGTCGATGGTGACGGCGCGCTGGAAGCCCGCACCGCGCGCCATCATGGTGTAGTCGGCGCCGTCCTGGTTGACGATCGGCATGGTCTCGACGGTCTGATAGCACTGATTGTCGACGACGAAGTGCTTCATGTTGCGCGGCTGCTGCCCGGCCTCGGTGATCAGGGTGCCGGTGTTCATGCAGAGCCCGCCGTCCGAATTGATCACCCAGACCGGCGTTTCCGGGATCGACAGCGCCAGCCCAAGCGCGAAGGTCGAGGCAAGCCCCATGCCGCCGTGCATGTAGAAGCTGTCCTCGCTTTTGGTGACCGACCACCATTCGTTCGCCGCCATGCCGAGCGCGCACACCACCACGGCATCGCCACGGTGCTTGGCCAGCACCTGCATGGCCTCGTTCGCCTTCATGCGTTCTTCACTCCGAGCAGCTTCTTGGTGAGGAAGAGAACGAACGGCCGTTTCTGCAGGCGGTGCCATTCGTAGGCGTTCGGGATGTCCTCGATCTCTTCGGGCTTGTCGATCACCTTGTAGGGGTAGTCGTAGGCCTGCAGCAGCGGAATCGTGCGGCGGCCCTGCACCTCCTGATAGACCTTGAGGTCATCGATCGAGCCGCGTCCCGAGACGATGCAGAACACCGGGATCATGTGGCGCAGGCAGAGCGTCGCCATCTCGCCCGTGCAGGTGAGGAGGCCCGTGTTGCCCATGATCGCTACCGAACGGACGCCGCCGAAGAATGCGCCGGCGCAGATCGCGATGGTCTCGGCCTCGCGGCCGACCGGCACGTGGCGGATCTGGTTGTCCTTCGATACGCGACGGATCAGCGTGTTCACCCAATCGTCCGGCAGGCTCGCCGCAAGGCGCACGCCGGCCTTCACGAGTTGGGCGTGAATCTGGTCGTTGACGTCCATGAGTGGACCGTTTGTTTTTGGAGATTGAAACGTGGGAGCCGGACGATAAGAGAGATGCGTTTGCGGCGCAAGGCGCGCTCGACGTTACGGAGTTCCCTCCCCGTCATGGCCGGGCTTGTCCCGGCCATCCACGTCTTCTATTCACCCACCGCACGAAATAAGAAGTAAAACGTGGATGCCCGCGACAAGCGCGGGCATGACGGCGGAGAAGCCCGCTCAGATCACTCCGGCTTCAGCCCGGCCGCCTTGAGCACCGGCGTCCAGCGCGCGTGCTCCTCTGCCACGAACTTCGCGGTCTGGTCGGGTCCGGAATCGGTCACCGGCTCGAAGCCCGCCTGGATCAGCTTCTGCTGAAATGCCGTATCGGCCAACACCTGATGGGTCACCGCCGCGATCTGATCGATGATCGGCCGCGGCGTGTTGGCCGGCGCAAACAACCCCATGAACATCAGCGTGATGAGATCGGGGAATCCGGCCTCGGCGCTGATCGGAACATCGGGAGCGCCGGCGAGTTTCTTCGGGCTGCCGGCGACCAGAATGCGGATCTTGCCCTGGCGGTGCATCGCGAGCACCTGCGGCGAGATGCTGGCGGCGAACATCGGAAGGTGACCGGCGTAAAAATCCGCGAGCCCCGGATTGGCGCCCTTGTAGGGCACATGCACGATGTCGGGCAGCCCGGCGAGACGCTTGAACAGTTCGCCGCACAGATGCGCCGAGGTGCCGGTGCCGGCCGACCCGTAGGACAGCTTGCCCGGATTGGCCTTGGCATAAGCGACGAACTCCGACAGCGTCTTCGCCGGCACCGACTCGTGGATCATCAGCGCCGAGACCGACACCGCGATGATGGTAACGGGCGCGAGGTCCTTCACCGGATCGTATGGCGGATGCGGCATGATGATCGGGCTGTTGACCAACTCGGTCGGCGTCCCGGCCAGCAGGGTGTAGCCGTCGGGCTTGGCGCGCACGACCGCGGCCGCCGCGATCGTGCCGCCGCCGCCACCGATGTTCTCGATCACGACCTGGCCGAGCGGCGCCTTGACCTGCTCGCCCCAGTAGCGCGCAACCACATCGACAACGCCACCGGCAGAGCGCGGGACGATCAGCTTGATTGCCTGCTCCGGATATTTGCCTTGCGCGGACGCGGGCGCCGCCCCGAACGCGGCGGCGGAGAGAGACGACAGGCCGAGCGCCAGGACATCACGTCTGCGCATGAGGAACTCGCGTTGTTTTCACCGGCCCAGAATACTTAAGAAGCCAGTGGCGCGAAGGCGAGGTCATTCATCAGGCAATTCGGGGCGCGACTTTAGGCAGCCGGCCCTACCCCACCATGATCAGCTTGTCGGTATTCGTATGGTCCGACAACAGCTCGCAGCCTGATGTGGTGACCAGAACCATGTCCTTGTTCTGCATGCCGAAGCCGAAGCCGGTCTCGTAGATCAGCGGCTCGATGCCCAGCACCATGCCGGCTTCGAGCGCGCGATCTTCCGTGGGCCCGAGATAAGGGTCCTCGTGCAGATGCAGCCCGATGCCATGGCCGATGAAAGAGATCGGCGGCAGGCCAAGCTCGCCGACCTTCTTGATGTAGAGATCGTAGATGGCCCGGCTCGACGCACCCGGCTTGATCGCGTCGAGCAGGAGATGCTTGCACTCGGTGAGGTTGGCCCAGATGCGGACCGCTTCAGGCGGCGCGGTGCCCACCGCCGCGGTGCGGCAGACGCCGGCGTGATAGCCGGCGATCATCGGGAAAATCTCGACCCGGCAGACATCGCCCGGCTTGAGCACGCGGTCGGTGGGTCCGACATTGGGAAACACGCTGCGTTCCCCGGTCGCGACGATCATCAGCTTGAAATACTCCGCGCCCTGCTCGTAGACGCCGCGCGTCAGTGCCGCTGCGAGATCCATCTCGGTCGACCCCGCATGCACCGCGTGATAGGCGTCGGTGATCGCCTTGTCGGCGATGCGCGACAGCCGGCGGAGAATTTCGATCTCTTCCGGCGTTTTGACCTCGCGCAGCCGCGACAGCAGGGCTTGCGCCGGCGTGAATTCCGCCTCCGGCAAAAGCTTGCGCAGCGCGGCGAAATCGCCGGCCGGAAGGTAATCCATCTCGATGCCGATTTTGCCTGTGTCGAGACCCTGCTTGCGCAGGAGGTCCGCCAGCACCGCCATGGCGTCGAACTTGAACTCCTGCCAGACCGCGATCTCGGTATCGGGCGGCGACTTGGCGCGGACGGTGCTCGCCTCCATGTCGACGACGCAGAGTGCAACCTCGCGCTCGGCGGTGACCACGGCCATCGCGTGCCGCCAGCGCATCAACGGCTGCGTCGGCGACAGGAAGCCGGTGACGTAGGCGAAATTCTCGGGCGAGATCGAGACGATGGCGTCGAGGCCGGCGTCCCGCATGGCGCGCGCCTGCCGCGCAATCACATCCTGACGCATAACCCCCTACCCTTTTCCCGCGACGCTGTAGCGCTTGATCTTGGCCTCGTCGGCCGCGATGCCCATGCCGGCGCCCTCCGGCAATTCGATCGCACCGTCGACGAGCCGCATCGGCGCAGCGATCAGGTCGTCCTTGTAGTAGATGCCGGCGATCTGCCCGGACTGTGCCTCGGCCGGCGTCGACACCGGCACCACGCAGGACAGCACCGACCGACGGCGCCGCCGCGGCGAGCGCCAGATTGGCAAGATTGCCGATACCGGTCTCGACCGAACCATTGACGTTGCAGATCAGGCCGGCCGCGCGCGCCACCGCCGCGACCTCCATGGCGCGATACAGCCCACCTGGCTTGGTGGTGTAAATCGAGACGATCTGCGCCGCGCGCTTCTCGATGATCTGGATCACGTCATGCGCGTTCCAGGCGCTCTCGTCCGCCATCACCGGCGCGTCGATGGCGCGCGCGACTTCGGCGAGATGCTCGATGCCTTCGACCGGCTGTTCGAAATAGATCAGATTGTATTTCTCCATGCGCCGGTAGGTGCGGATCGCCTCGGCGGCGGTGCGGTAGCCCTGGTTGGCGTCGCAGCACAGCGCGACGCTTGGCCCGACCGTTTCGCGGATCCGGCGTACCATCTCGACATCGCGGTCGGGATCGACGCCGACCTTGATCTTGATCGTGCGGATACCCTCGCGCGCGACCTGCGCGACCTCGCGCTCCGCTTCCTCGAAGCCGAGAAGTCCGATGGAGTGGGTGACGGGAATTTTCCGTCGCACCGCGCCGCCCAGAAGACGATGCACCGGCAAGCCCCATTGCCGGCCCGCAAGATCATAGGCCGCGAACTCGACCGCCGCCTTGGCGTAAGGATAGCCCTTGATGATGCGGTCCATACGCGCATGCAGTTCGCCGATTTCGCCCGGCATGCAGCCCTTCACCGCCGGCGCGAGATGGCGTGTGATGACCTCGATGGTGGTCCCCGGGCTTTCCCCGAAATAGCGGCCGAACTCGCCGCCCCAATCCTTCAGCGCCGGCGCCTCGCCCCAGCCGGCATTGCCGGCGGCGTCGATCATCTTCACCAGCACGTAGCCGCCGATCGGCTCGGTGAGCCCCGTCCATTTGTGCTCGCGGCGCGTCGGCAGCGCGACGTGATGAAGCTCGATGGCCGCGATGGGGGCGTCAGACATGCGGCAAGTCGTATCGTGGCGGCATTGACGCGGCAAGCTCGCTCTCTCCCGCCATCCTAAGCGGCCGGCATTGCAGCCGAGTTTACGCAGCTGAGGCCTGCGATGGCCGACCTGGCAGGATGACAGCCACTGCACGTGCCGATAATGATTGACGTCGCACCATCACGACCGTCGTCCTTCGAGGCTCGCGCGACGCGCGAGCGCCTCAGGATGACGGATCAGAGGGCGTGCAGTCGTCGGGAGCCGTCATGAGAATCATTGCGCTCGAAGAGCACTTCATTCTTCCAAGGGAGGAACAGAACCTTCCACCCGGCGCGCATCGCGGCAACGACCGCGAGAAGCTTCTGGGCTTCGACGTGATTGCGGAGTTGCTCGACCTCGGCGAGACACGGCTTGCCGCCATGGACGCAGCCGGCATCGACGTGCAGGTGCTGTCGCACAACCAGCCCGGCTGCCAGGCGCTCGACGCGGCGTCGGCTGTTCCGGTCGCGCGTGAGGTCAACGACCTGATGTTCGAGACCGTCAAGGCGCAACCGGCCCGATTTGCCGCCCTCGCTGCGCTGCCAACCGCCGACCCGGCTGCCGCCGCGCGCGAACTCGATCGCGCCGTCTCAAAGCTCGGCTTCAAGGGTGCGATGATCAACGGTCACACTCAAGGCAGTTTCCTCGACGATAAGAAGTATTGGGACATCTTCGCGTGCGCGCAGGCGCTCGCCGTGCCGATCTACCTGCATCCCAGCAAGCCGCACCCGGCAGTGATGAAGGCCTATTTCGAAGGCTATGAAGAACTGGCGCTCGCCGCATGGGGCTTCGGCATCGACACCGGCGCGCACTTCCTGCGGTTGGTCTTTGCCGGCGTGTTCGACGCCTTTCCCAAGCTGACGTTCATTCTTGGCCATCTTGGCGAGGGGTTGCCGTTCATGCTGCACCGGATCCAGGACCAGACGCAGCTGGCGGCCAAGCGGCGCGGGTTGCAGCGAACGCCGATGCAGTACCTGACGGAGAACCTCGCGGTCACCTGCAGCGGCAATTTCTCGACGCCCGCCTTCCTCTGCACGGTCGCGGCGCTCGGCATCGACAACGTGATGTTCTCGGTCGACTGGCCGTATGAATCGAATGTGGCCGCAGTGGATTTCCTCAGGCGCCAGCCACTGGGACCGAGCGATCTCGTCAAGGTTGCATCCGGCAATGCCGAGCGTGTGCTGGGGCTCTGATCGGCTCGGTCGCTGCGCGCCACGACGCGCCCCGAAGCGCCCACTTCATCGTGTCGGGGTCCGCCCGAGGTGGCGGTCCGAGGAGGTCCGAGGAGCCTCCGGTGGCAAAATACCGGAACTCTCCAGTTACATGTGAAACAAGGGGTTTCATTAACCAGGGTGCAAGGCTACCGCGCGATTTAAAGGTAACTCAAACTTTGGACCACTACGTTCCAACGAGTTGATTCAACGTTGAAATGTGGCGATGAAATTCCACATCTTGCAGTTGCCGAAACTGATCGCCCAGCGACGCAGCACAGCGATCCTTGGGATGACAATCATTGCGATGCTCTGGGCCGGCATCGTGGTCAAATATTTCGAAAGCGTCGCCAACGACAAGCGGGAAGCCGAGCGGGAAAATCAAAACTTCGCAATGCTGTTCGAGGAGAACGTGCTGCGGTCGATCGGTGAGATCGACAAGGCCCTCCTCTACCTGCGGCGAACCGTCGAAGCGCGCCGCGCGAACGGCGACGAGCGCTCCTTCCACTCTATCCTTCAGTCATCGGACGTCCTGAGCGAAATCATCGTCCAGGCCGCGATCGTCGACGCCCAGGGCATCATCCGCTGGTCCAACGCCACGACCGAAACGACGCCTGCCATCAGCGTTGCCGACCGCGATCACATCAAGGTCCAGCTCAAGAGCACGGAAGACCTTCTCTACGTCAGTCAGCCCGTGATCGGGCGAGCCAGCGGGCAATGGTCCGTTCAGTTTACGCGCCGCTTCCTGAACAAGGACGGCACAATCGGCGGCGTCGTGGTGGCTTCGCTCAATCCTGCGCACTTCACGTCGTTCTACGACAAGATTGATCTCGGGACGTCCGGCGCGATCTCACTGATCGGCAGCGACGGCGTGGTCCGCGCGGCCGGCGGCAACGCTGCGGATCGTTACGCGCTCGGCCAGGATATCAACGGCACCGCGCTGGCGCGGCACATGCTGGCCGAGGGCGGTGCGACCTTCGAAGACAAGAGTGCCTCTTCCCACGATTCCCGCCTGGTCACCATCCGCAAGGTCCGCGGCCACCCGCTCTGGGTGAGCGTCAGCGTCGACGAAAGCGACATATTCCAGCGCTCATGGGCCAATCTGCGACTGCACGCGATCGTGGGGATCGTGCTGACCCTGCTGATCCTCGCGGCGATGGAACAGATCCTGCGGACGGAAGCGAAGGTCAGGCAGAAGGCCGACCAGCTCCAGCTTACCCTGGAAAACATGAGCCAGGGCATCATGCTGGTGACCAAGGACCTGCAGATCCCGATCATCAACAGCCGCTGCGGCGAGCTTCTGGACTTGCCGGCCGAGTTCATCGAGCATCCACCGCGGTTTGACGAACTCGTGGAGTTTCAGACCCGGATGAGCGAATTTAAGAACGCTCATCCATCCGCCACGAAGGCCCTTGCCAATCATCCCGGCGCGGATGCGACGCAGTTCACCATCAGCGAACGCAAGCTGCCGAATGGAACGGTGATCGAGGTCCGCAGCGGACACCTGCCGGACGGCAGCTTCGTGCAGACGTTCACGGACATCACGAAGCGCTTCGAGGCGGAAAGTCACGTGGCGCGGCTCGCCTCCGAGGACCCCCTCACCGGCCTGCCAAACCGGCGCGTATTCCGCGGCGCGCTCGACAACGTGAGCCGGCGGCAGCGCGTTTCACCCGACGGCGTGCGGCAACCGGCCGAATTCTCGGTGTTGTTCCTGGATCTCGACCGCTTCAAGGTGATCAACGATACGCTTGGACATCGCATCGGCGATCTATTCCTGCAGGCGGTGGCCGTCAGGCTGAAGGGCGTGCTGGCCGCCACCGACGTCCTCGCGCGTCTCGGTGGCGACGAGTTCGCCATCGTCGTTCCGACGATCGAATCCCGCTCCGCGCTCGAAACGCTGGCCACCCGTCTCACCGAAGTGGTGGGCCAGCCTTACGAGATCGACGGTCACCGGATTCTGTCCAGCGTGAGCATCGGCATCGCCGTCGGCCCGCGCGACGGCGACAACTCCGATGACCTGCTCAAAGCAGCCGATCTTGCGCTCTACGCCGTCAAGGCGACGGCGCGTGGCACCTATCGCTTCTATCAGAAGTCGATGAACGAAGAGATCAACGACCGGCGGCAGGTCGAAATGGATCTGCGAGAAGCGTTGGAGCGGCACGAACTCGAACTGCACTACCAGCCGATTATCGACCTGCAGCGCAACGTCATTACGGGCTTCGAGGCGCTCGCCCGGTGGCGCCATCCGGAAAAAGGCATGGTCCCGCCGACGGTGTTCATCCCGGTGGCCGAGGATAGCGGGCTCATTCTTTCGCTCGGCGCATGGGCGCTGCGGGAGGCGTGCAGCAATGCGGCGCGCTGGCCCAGCCACCTCAAGATCGCGGTCAATCTGTCGCCCGTGCAGTTTTCCGCGCCCAATCTGTTCGAGACGATCGACTCGATCCTCGCCGAGACCGGCCTGCCGCCGCGCCGGCTCGAGCTCGAAATCACCGAACGCATCTTCATGGACAATAGCGAAAAGACGCTGTCGGCCCTGCACCGGCTGAAGCAGCTTGGCGTCTGCATCTCGATGGATGATTTCGGAACCGGCTATTCGTCGCTCAGCTATCTGCGCAGCTTCCCCTACGACAAGATCAAGGTGGACCGCGCCTTCGTCTCCGACTTGGCGGAAGGCACCGAGCATGTCGTCATCGTGCAGGCGGTGGTGAGCATCGCCCGCGCGCTCGGCATGACCACGACGGCGGAAGGCGTCGAGACCGTGGGGCAGAAGGAATTCCTCGCGGCGCTCGGCTGCAACGAGGCGCAGGGCTATCTGTTCAGCGCGCCGGTCCCGATCGAAAAAGTGCCCGAGATCATCGCCACCTGGTCGCGCGAAAAGACCCTCGCAGCGTAACGCCCCTACCCTTTCGCACCGGCCTTGCTCTCACTGCCTCCGGAGCGCGCCCCCGACCGGTGGCGCTGGCCTTCGTGCCAGAGCAGAAACAGCCCCGATGCGACGACGATACCGGAGCCGGCCAGCAACCCGGCCGTCGGCACGTCGCCCCACACCAGGAAGCCGATGATCAGCGCCCAGACCAGCATGAGATAATAGAACGGCGATACCGCCGTCGCCGGCGCCCATTGCAGCGCGCGGGTCCAGAAATATTGGCCAGCCGCGTTCACCACACCGCTGAGAACGAGCAATGCCGCGTCGATCGGCGCCGGCCAGTGAAAGCCGAACAACAGCAGCAGCGAATGAAACGCCGCGATCGTGGCCATCTGCCACATCAGCAGCGTGTTGGCCGATTCGGTTGAGGTCATGCCGCGCACCGCCACGGTGACGCTGCCGTACATCACCGCGTTGCCGAGCGCGAACAGCGCGCCGAGGGTGAGCGAGTCCGCCCCGGGATTGGCGACGATCAGCACGCCGAGAAACCCCGCCAATAGCGCGGCCCAGCGCGCGAAACCCGCGCGTTCCTTGAGCCAAACGATCGACAACGCCGCCGACCACAGGGGGGCGGAGAAATTGATCGCGATCGCTCCGGCGAGCGGCATCAGCATGAACGCAATCACGCTGAACGTCTGCGAAATCGACTGCGACAGGCCGCGCGCGATGTGCGCCTTGGGACGCTGCGTGGCGAAGACCGCGAGCCCGGTCGACGGCAGGATGAACGCGCCGACGATCACGAGCGAGAAGAACGAGCGAAAGAAGACGACTTCGCCGACCGGATAGATTGCGACCAGCCACTTCGCGAGCGCAGCCGTGATCGCGAACAGCACGGTCGCGGCAATCATGCAGAGAATGCCGCGCGGCACGTTGTCCCGCGGCTTTACCGCGGTCGCTGGCGCGACACGCTCCGGGGATTTGCTGGAGGTAACGCCCATCGGTGGGCTCGCTTGTTGTTATTGCCGGTGCCGGTAGCGGCCGGAGGGGATCCGAGCCCGTCTACATCCAGCCGCGCCCGTCGACCACCCCGCTGATCAGATTGCAGTCCAGCAATGACGGCACGGTGTCGGGACTGGATTGCCTGAGGGGCACAATCCGTTCGCCGATGGCATCGATCTTGGCGACGAACTCGCGGCGCAAGGATTGGGCGACGTCGAGCGTGACGGGCTCGAAGGCGATTTTTGCGCCGATCGGCACGCGGCCGAGCGCCGGCATGTCGGCCGAGATGACGGTGGCGATCTTCGGATAGCCCCCGGCGGTCTGCCGGTCGACCAGGAGGACGATCGGCTGACCGTTGCCCGGCACCTGGATCGAACCCGGAGCGATGCCGTCGGAAACAAACGTCGTATGCTTGGCATGATCGAGCCGGTAGCCGTCGAGCCGCATGCCCATGCGGTCGGCGCCGGGCGAGACCAGATATTCGTTGTCGAAGAACGCGGCGATCTCCCGGTCTGCGAAGTGATCGTTCTGCGGGCCGAGGATGGTGCGAAAACGGGGCGGCGGGCTGAGATCGAGGCCGGCAAGCTCGCACTCCTCGCGCTCGCTCGCGCGCGCCTGGCATAGCGGCAGCCAATCGCCCGCGACCAGGGCGCGGCCCTGCCAGCCGCCGAAACCACCACGAATATAAGTGGAGAGGCTGCCAAGCACCGGCTGGATGTCGAAGCCGCCCTCGACCCCGACGTAGAGCACCGCGCCGCCGATCAGCGAACCAATCCGTACGACCTCCCCGCGTTGCACGCGGACGCTGCGCATGGATTGAACGTATCGCCCGTTGGGCGCGCCGATCTCCGGCAGAATCTCGATCGTCGCATGCGCGCCGACGAACGAGAGCCGGACGTTGTCGGCGTCCACCATGAATGTCGGGCCGACGTAGGCGACTTCCAGCGCACCGGCTTCGGGCGCATTGCCCACGAGCGCGTTGGCGGCACGTAGGCTCACCGGATCGAGCGCCCCGCTGACGGGGATACCCAGCCGCTGATGGCCGGGCCGTCCGAGATCCTGCACCGTCGTCAGCAGACCGGGCGCAAGGACGCGCAATCCGGCGTTCATGCGGCGGCTACCAGGTTGGTGCTGGTGGGCTTGATGGTCAAAGCTCCGACCGCGGCCTTGGCCAACAAGTCCTCGTATTCGCGCAAAGATACCGGCGTGAAGCATACGGTATCGCCGGCCGTGAGCAGCGCCGCCGGGCGCGGGCGGCGTTGCAGAAACGGCACCGGCGATCGTCCGATCAGATGCCAGCCGGCGGGAGTGTCGAGCGGATAGACGCAGGACATCATGGTGGCGATGGCGAGCGAGCCCGCCGGCACCTTCAGCCGCGGCGTCGAGCGGCGCGGCAACCGAAGTTGCTCAGGGACATCGCCGAGGTAGGCCATCCCCGGCATGAACCCGATCATGTAGACGTGGTAGGTCGTCGCGCTGTGGCACTCGACCACTTGGGACGGTGAAAGCTCGGTGCGCGCCGCCACGTCATCAAGATCGGGAGCGATGCATGGATCGTAGCAGGCGGGCAGGCGCCAAAAGCGACCGGTCCGCGCGGTCGTTTGCAGACCTTGCGAGAGTTCGCTGATCCGCTCGATCAGCAACGGCGTCGGCAGCACCAGCGGATCGTAGTGCACCATCAGGGATCGAAACGTAGGCACGGTCTCGACGACGCCCTCGATCCGCGCCTCGGACAGGCGGCGGGCAAGCGTCAAAACCGCGGCACTCAACTTCCGATCGATACGATCCCCGAATTCAACGACAAGCGCCGTATCGCCAGCGGGCAACACTCGGTAGTCAGACATTTTGACGATAGCCCCCTAATCCCCGAGTATTAGTGTTAGTTAGCCTCTGGCTTCGGGTCAATTTTAATTAATAATCCACCCCAATTACACAAGTATTAACCTTAATTACCGGGTCTTATAATTAATAAATTACGACAACGAAGGATGTTGTTTACATCCGCCGGATGTAAATTCGGTAGCAGCCCACCTTTACCCACGAATGCCGGTCGGTCGCGCTGACATTACTCTGGATTCTGATCCAGATGCCCCGGCCGTCGCTTGCCGCTGCCCGCGGTATTGCGCCTCCCGGGCGCATTTCGCGACATGCGCGTCGCGATTGATGACCTGCAGGTTTGGCGCGCCCCAAAACGCCAGGAGCGCCGGCCAGGCGGTATCCCGATGCTCCTGCCAGACCTGAAACAACGGCACCTGGTGGTCGACCTCGGCGGTTTTCCAGAGCCGGGCCCCGCTCTGCGCGCAACGGCGTGATTGCCGCCGCTTGAGCACCTGCACAAAATCGCTGGGCGCGTTCCACAGCCGCCACGCGATGACACAGCAGGCGTGCCATTCGGCGTTACCGTTCGGCCCCCTGCCCCAGAGATCGCAGTGCCATCCGAGGCGGTAGACCGGCTGCCCGCAAACGCAGCAGTGTCCCGGCCCGCGGCTGAACCGCACATCGCGGAATGGCGCCGGCGGCATCCGGAACGATGCGGCGCCGCTTGCGCCGTCCGGCTCCAGCGACCATGCCCATCCGGCAGGCGTGCCGCTGCGGGTCGCGAGCGCGCGTGCCAGGCGGTCGGCGCGCAGCGGATGAACCCGCCAGTAGCCGTCGACCGCCAGCCGCGGCGTCGGTGGAATGAAAGCGCGGCCGAGCGCGTGCGTCAGCACCGGCGCCGGAAACAGCTGGGGCATGGCCCTGGTCAGGCGCGCCAGCGATTGCCGGTTTCGATCCGCGCGCCACTCCGACCCTTTCATCGCGCCCAGCCCCATGCGAGGCGCGAATCCTGCCAGCAAAACGTAAAGCCTTTGTCTTTGACCTGTCGCAAAGCCTCGATGGCAGGCGTGCGCGCGGCGACGTGTCCCGCTTAACCCCAAAGTATGAGTGGGTTTTCGCTAGACGCCGTCGGGGCAGTTCCCGCAATATGGCCACAACGGAGAGTGGCCTTGAGTGACGATTTCATCCTCGAAACCGAGCAACTCACGAAGGAATTTGCCGGGTTCGTGGCGGTGAACGGCGTCAACCTGCGGGTCGCGCGTGGCTCCATTCATGCGCTGATCGGCCCGAACGGTGCTGGCAAGACCACCTGCTTCAATCTGCTGACCAAGTTTCTGCGGCCGACCCGCGGGCGCATCACCTACAAAGGAAACGACATCACCGCGATGGCACCGGCCGACGTCGCACGGCTGGGGCTGGTGCGTTCGTTCCAGATTTCCGCGGTCTTTCCGCATCTCACCGTCCTGGAAAACGTGCGCGTGGCGTTGCAGCGAAAGCGCGGATCGTCGTTCGATTTCTGGCGCTCCAAGCGCGTGCTCAATGCCTTCGACGAGCGCGCAATGTCGCTACTTGCCGACGTCGGCCTGACCTCGTTCGCCGAGTGGACGGCGGCGGAATTGCCCTATGGCCGCAAGCGCGCACTCGAGATCGCGACCACATTGGCGCTCGATCCCGAAATGCTGCTGCTCGACGAGCCCATGGCCGGGATGGGACACGAGGACATCGAGCGCATCAGCGCGCTGATCAAAACGGTCTCGGCCGATCGCACGGTGCTGATGGTCGAGCACAATCTCAGTGTCGTTGCCAACCTGTCTGACCGCATCACGGTGCTCACGCGCGGGCATGTGCTGGCCGAAGGCGACTACAAGACGGTCTCGGCCAATCCGAAAGTGCGGGAAGCCTATCTCGGGGTCGGCCATGCTTAGCCCTGACGTCGTGCCGTTGCTCGCAGTCGATGGCCTGCAGGCGTGGTACGGCGAGTTGCACGTACTGCACGGCGCTACGTTCGACGTGCGCACCGGCGAAGTCGTGACGCTGCTCGGGCGAAATGGCGCGGGCAAGACCACGACGCTCAAATCGATCATGGGCATCGTCGGCCAGCGGACCGGATCGGTGCGTTACGAGGGCACCGAACTGATCCGCCTGAGCAGCGATCGCATTGCGCGGCTGGGGCTCGCGTTCTGTCCGGAGGAGCGCGGCATTTTCGCCAGCCTGGATGTGCAGGAAAATCTCATGTTGCCGCCACGGGTGAAGCCCGGTGGCCTCGACCTCAAGCAGATCTTCGAACTGTTTCCCAACCTCGAGGAGCGGCTATCGAGCCAGGGGACCAAGCTGTCCGGTGGCGAGCAGCAGATGCTCGCCATTGGGCGCATCCTGCGCACCGGCGCGCGTCTCCTGCTGCTCGATGAACCCACCGAGGGCTTGGCGCCGGTCATCATTCAGCAGATCGGCAAGACCATCGGCATGCTCAAGCAGCAGGGCTTCACCATCCTCCTGGTGGAGCAGAATTTTCACTTCGCCTCGACGGTGGCGGACCGCTACTACGTCATGGAACATGGCAAGATCGTCGAAAGCTTTGCCAATTCCGAACTGGACGCGAACCTCGAAAAGCTGCACGACTATCTCGGGGTCTGAATACGAAAAGCGCCGGTTCAGCCGGCCCCCAAAGAGGAAGAGGAGCAGTACCATGAAGGGTTTAGTCAGTCTGACCGCGCTTACGGTTGCCCTGGCGGCCAGCGCCGCACACGCACAGCAAACCACCGTCAAGATCGGCGTGCTGAGCGACATGTCGAGCCTCTACTCCGACCTCGCCGGGCCCGGCTCGACCGCCGCCGCCAAAATGGCGATCGCCGACTTCATCAAGGACAATCCGAACGTCAAGGTCGAACTGGTCAGCGCCGACCATCAGAACAAGCCCGACATCGGATCCAACGTCGCCAACAAGTGGTTCGATACCGAGGGCGTCGACATGGTCATCGACGTGCCGAATTCCGGCGTGGCGCTCGCGGTCAGTCAGATTGCCGCCAGCAAGAACAAGGTGTTCATCGTTTCCGGCGCCGCCGCGTCCGACCTGACCGGTCCCAAGTGCAACGCCAGCACGGTGCATTGGACCTACGACACCTGGATGCTCGCCAACGGCACCGGCAAGGCGCTGGTGAAGACCGGCGGAAACACCTGGTTCTTCCTCACCGCCGACTACGCCTTCGGCCATGCGCTCGAGCGCGACACCGGCGCCGCGGTCGAGGCCTCCGGAGGCAAAGTGCTCGGCAAGGTCCGCCATCCGCTCAACACCAACGACTTCTCCTCGTTCCTCCTGCAGGCGCAAAGCTCGAAGGCGAAGGTCATCGGCCTCGCCAATGCCGGCGGCGACACCGTCAACGCGATCAAGGCCGGCGCCGAATTCGGCATCGTCAAGGGCGGCCAGAAGTTCGCCGGCTTGCTGGTGTTCGCGACCGACGTACTCGCACTCGGCCTGCCGACCGCGCAAGGCCTGACGCTGACGGAAACCTGGTACTGGGACGCCAACGACGCCAACCGCAACTGGACCAAGCGCTGGCAGCAGGAGCGGCCCGGCAAGTTCCCGACCATGGTGCAGGCCGGCGTCTATTCCGGCGTCACGCACTATCTCAAAGCCGTCGCGGCGCTCAAGAGCGGCGCCGACGGCAAGGCCGTGGTGGCGAAGATGAAGGAGATGCCTACCGACGATCCGCTGTTCGGCAAGGGCGTCGTGCGTGCCGACGGCCGCAAGACCCACGACGCTTTCCTGTTCGAGGTGAAGAAGCCGGCCGAGTCCAAATACCCCGGCGACTTCTACACGCTGCGCGCCACGATCCCGGCGGCGGAAGCGTTCCGTCCGCTCAAGGACGGCGGCTGCCCGCTGGTCAGCGGCTAAGCGGGACACTCGCTGAATCGCCCCACCCTGAGGAGCACCCGAAGGGTGGGGCGATCCGCTCCCGTCCTTCGCGACGGCGGCTTCGCCGCCTCCTCAGGACGGGGATGCTCCAGGGTGATGCGTGCATGTTCGAGATTTTCGGCATCCCATCGCAGGCGCTGTTCGGGCAATTGCTGCTCGGGCTGATCAACGGCTCGTTCTACGCGCTGCTCAGCCTCGGGCTTGCCGTCATCTTCGGCATGCTCAACATCATCAATTTCGCGCACGGCGCCCAATACATGATGGGGGCATTCGCGGCCTATCTGCTGCTGCAGTATTCGGGGCTCGGCTACTGGCCGGCGCTGATCGTCGCGCCGATCCTGGTCGGCTTGGTTGGCATAGTGATCGAGCGCACCATGCTGCAATGGCTCTACAAGCTCGACCACCTCTACGGGCTGCTGCTGACATTCGGCCTCGCGCTCATCATCGAGGGCGTCGCGCGCAACTTCTACGGCTCCGCCGGGCTGCCCTACCAGATGCCGGAATCGCTGACCGGCGGCCAGAATCTCGGCTTCATGTTCCTGCCGAATTATCGCGCCTGGGTGATCGCCCTGTCGTTGGTCGTGTGCTTTGGAACCTGGTTCGTGATTGAGCGCACCAAGCTCGGCTCCTACCTGCGCGCCGCGACCGAGAACCCGACGCTGGTGCGCGCCTTCGGCATCAACGTGCCGCGCATGATCACGTTGACCTACGGCTTCGGCGTCGCGCTGGCGGCGCTGGCCGGCGTGATGGCGGCGCCGATCTATAACGTGAGCCCGCAGATGGGCTCCGACCTCATCATCGTGGTGTTTGCCGTGGTGGTGATCGGCGGCATGGGCTCGATCATGGGCGCCATCGTGACTGGCTTCGGGCTCGGCGTCGTCGAAGGCCTCACCAAGGTATTCTTTCCCGAAGCGTCGAACACCGTGATCTTCGTCATCATGGCGATCGTGCTGCTGATCCGGCCGGCTGGCCTGTTCGGAAGGACCGCCTGACATGGCGACCGCGACCGAAACCACGGCCGCCACCACCGCCGGCCTTGCCGCCACCAAGCCGAGCGCCGCAGCCAACCGCAGCGAGATGATCGCGTTGGCGATCATGGTCGCGGTGCTCGCGGTGGCGCCGTTCGTGATCTACCCGCTGTTCCTGATGCAGGCGTTGTGCTTCGCGCTCTTCGCCTGCGCGTTCAACCTGCTGATCGGCTATGTCGGACTTCTGTCCTTCGGCCACGCTCTGTATTTCGGCTGGGCCAGCTATCTGTCGGCGCATGCCGCCAAGGTCTGGGGCTTGCCGCCCGAACTCGCGATCCTGACCGGGGCTGCCACCGCGGCCGGCCTCGGTCTCATTGCCGGTCTGCTCGCCATCCGCCGGCAGGGCATCTACTTCGCGATGATTACGCTCGCGCTGGCGCAGATGATGTACTTCTTCGCGCTCCAGGCGAAGTTCACCGGCGGCGAGGACGGCATCCAGGCGGTGCCGCGCGGCAAGCTGTTCGGCTTCATCGATCTGTCCAATCAGATGACCATGTACGTGTTCGTGGTGGTCGTCTTCCTCGCCTGCTTCCTGTTCATCCACCGCATCATCAATTCGCCGTTCGGCGAGGTGCTCAAAGCGATCCGCGAGAACGAGCCGCGCGCGGTCTCGCTCGGCTACAAGACCGACCGCTACAAGCTGATCGCCTTCGTGCTGTCGACCACGCTCGCCGGCGTCGCCGGCGCCACCAAGGCCATCGCGTTCCAGATCGCCTCTCTAACCGACGTGCACTGGACGATGTCGGGCGAGGTCGTGCTGATGACGCTGGTCGGCGGGCTCGGAACCATTTTCGGACCGGTGGTCGGGGCCTTCGTCATCGTGGCGATGCAGAACTATCTCAACGCGCTCGACCAGTGGGTGACGGTGATCCAGGGCGTGATCTTCGTCGCCTGCGTGCTCTTGTTCCGCCGCGGCATCGTCGGCGAACTCGCGCACCGGCTGCGCATCAAGCTGTGACAATTCCATGGACCTGTTGTTGAATGAAGAGCAGTCTCTGCTTCGGCAAAGCGTGCAGGCGTTCGGCCGCCGTCTCGGCGGCGGGACAAGCATGCGGCGTCTGCGGACGCTGCCTGGCGGCTTTCTGGCGCGCGAGTTCGAAGAAGCCGCGGCGGCCGGCTGGCCTGGACTGCTGCTCGCTCCCGACAACGGCGGCAGTGGGCTCGGGCTGACCGAACTCTGCCTCGTCGCCGAGGAGTTGGGTGCCGCCTTGTCGGCGCTTGCGCTCACGCCCGCGATCGGCGGCATCGTCGCGCTCGGGGAAAGCGCCGTGCCGCTTCCAACGAACCTGCTGGCGGACGCCCTCGCCGGCAAGGCATTGGTCGTTCCGGCGTTCGCGAGCTCCTCCGCCGGCGACGAACAGCCGATCGCCTCCAAGGAAGGCTCACGCCTGTCAGGCATGCGGGTCGCAGTACCGGCGGCCTCGGCGGCGACGGGATTCATCGTCAATGCGACGATCGGGGACGACGCCGCGCTGATCTATATCCCGCGTGACTGCGCCGGCATGCATATCGTCGAGAAGATCGCCATCGACGGCACCGTGCTGGGAGAGGTGGTTCTGGACGGCATACCACTCGCCGGCACCATGTTGCTGGCGCGAGGCCCCGCCGCGCAGGCGCTGAAACGCAAGATCGGCATCGTGCTCAATTTCGCGCTCGCCGCCGAACTGCTCGGCCTCATGCAGGCGGCGGCTAACCGTACGCTCGATTACATGCGCATCCGCGTCCAGTTCGGCCGTCCAATTGGCTCGTTTCAGGCGCTTCAGCATTGCGCCGTGAACGACCATGCGCAGGTCGAAGCGACCCGTTCGCTGCTCTACGAGGCTGCCAAGCTGACGCAATTCGACGACGATCTGGAGGCGCTGTCGTGCGCCGCCAAGATCAAAGCGGCCGAGGCAGCCCCCGCTCTGATCGCGTCGTGCATCCAGATGCATGGTGCGATCGGCTTCACGGACGAACACGATATCGGCCTCATGCTCAAGCGGGCGATGACATTGGCGGTCACCTACGGCCCTCCGAGCGCGCAACGGCGACGTTATTCGACCCTGCTCGGCGGCCGCACTGGGATTGCGCTTCCCGATATTCGCAGCCCCGACGACAGCGGCGAGGCGTTTCGCCGCGAGGTGCGTGAGTGGATCGAGCAGACGTTGCCCGGCGATTTACGCGATCTGCCGACCCGCCCGCCGGTCGACCGCGCAACGTGGTGGCACCGCCAGCTCTTCGCGCGCGGATGGATCGCACCGCGCTGGCCGAAGGCGTACGGCGGCATGGCGGCGCCGCTGCAGGAGCAGATCATCCTGATGGAGGAACTGGGCCGCGCCGGCGCGCCGGAACTCTCCGCGCAAGGCATCAGCCATATCGGGCCGATCCTCATCGCGTTCGGCAGCGAAGAGCAGAAGGCGCGCCACCTTCCCGGCATTCTGTCGGGCGAAAATATCTGGTGCCAGGGCTATTCCGAGCCCGGCGCCGGCTCAGACCTCGCCAGCCTGCGCACCGCCGCAGTGCTCGATGGCGACAGCTTCGTCATCAACGGCCAGAAAATCTGGACGACCTGGGCGCATCATGCCGACTGGATGTTTGCCCTGGTGCGCACCGACCCGGCGGCCGTGAAGCAGGCGGGCATCTCGTTCATCCTGATCGACATGAAGTCGCCCGGCATCACGGCACGCCCCATCCGCACCATCGCGGGCGACGACGAAGTGGCCGAGGTGTTCTTCGACAACGTCCGGGTGCCGCGCGAGAATCTGATCGGCGAACTCAATGATGGATGGCGGATCGCCAATGCGCTGTTGGCGCACGAGCGCCTGCAAAGCTCGAACCCGCAGAAGTGCGTCGCTGCGCTGGCGCGCGTGAAGAAAGCCGCTACGGCACCGGGTGCCGCCCATGATCCGGTTTTCCGCGACAAGCTCGCGACCGCCGAGATCGAAGTACTGGCGCTGTCGGCGGCCTATGAACATGCCGTGGCGCTGACACGCGCTGGCCGTCAGCTTGGCCCGGAGTCGTCGTTCCTGAAGCTTGCCGCCAGCGAACTCCACCAATCGCTTGCAGCCCTCGCGGTCGAAGCCTCCGGCAGCAATGGCGCCATGCTGGAGCCGGTCGTCGTCGGCAACGGCACGGTGCACCCGTCCGTGGCCTTCCTGCAGAGCCGCCGCGAAACCATCTTCGCCGGCAGTTCCGAAATCCAACGCAACATCATTGCCAAGCGGGTCTTGAACCTGCCCTGACGGGAAGCGTCCGGCGGCGCGGCCACCGTTGCGGCGCGCTGCCACATTCGCCCGGCTTGCCGGACAATACCCAGGTGCTACTCTCCGGCACGGGACGCCGCCCATCGAGCCGCCGGGCGAATGATGGGACGGCGTCCGCGGCAATTCGGATCGCGGGCGCGAATACCGAAAATCATAAGCGGATTGAGGGAGTAGACGATGTTCGAGGGACGAATGCTGACCCTGGGATTGGTCACGGCGGCGCTTGCCGTCGCCGGCGCGGCGAACGCGCAGGAGATCAAGCTCACCTTCGCCGACCAGAATTCGCCGACCGGGTGGGGCCCCTCCCATGCGCTGCAGCCCTGGGTGAAGCAGGTCGAGGAGGCCACGAAAGGGCGCGTCAAAATCCAGGTCTATCCCTCCCAGACGCTGATCAAGGGCGTAGACATGTGGAAGGGCATTCGCAGCGGCATCGCCGACATCGGCTGGTGCGTGCAGGGCTACTGGCCCGAGCAGACGCCGCTCTCCGACGTCGCGTCGCTGCCGTTCCTGCCGATCACCTCGGGCGAGAAGGGCAGCGAGGTGCTCTGGAAGCTGTACGAGAAGTATCCATCGATCCAAAAGGAGTACGGCGAGATCCAGCCGCTGGTGCTCTACACCAGTTCGCCCAACCTGCTCCTTTCCAACAAGCGGGAGGTCAAGACGCTCGACGACTTCAAGGGCCTGAAGTTCCGCGTCCTGGGCGGCCCACCGACCGAGATGGCCAAGGCGCTGGGCGCAGTGCCGACGCTCATCCCGATGCCGGATGTCTACCAGTCGCTCGACAAGGGCGTGGTCGACGCGGCTGCCGCCCCGTGGGAGGCGGTGCATGGGTTCCGGCTCTATGAGGTGGTGAAGAGCTACACCGTCGCGCCGTTCTATGCGGCGTATTTCTCGATCTGCGCCAACCGGCAGAAGATCCAGAGCCTGCCGAAGGACGTGCAGGAGCAGATCATGAGCGTCAGCGGTCTTGTCGGCGCGAAGTTCTGGGGCAAGAACTTCTTCGACACCGCCGAACAGGGCGTCATCGAACGGGCCAAGGCCGGTAACTACGAGCTCAACCGTTACCAGGTGCCCCCGGAGGAACTGGCACGCTGGAGCAAGGTCGCCGGCGAACCGATCTGGAACGAATGGGTGAAGAAGATGGAGGGCAAGGGGCACAAGGAAGCCCGCGATGTCCTCAATTCCGCGGTCGAAATGCTGAAGAACTAGCGCGCAAGCCGGTGGCGTTGGCTTCGTCTCCATCCTCCACTTGTCCCCGCGAAAGCGGGGACCCAGCTCTCCGTCGGGCAACTCTCGTCGCAAGGAACTGGATGCCCGCTTGCGCGGGCATGAGCGGCAGCCCTGTTGGTGACAGATTCCAGTGACGATCCTTCAGACCGTACAAAGATGGCTGCAGCGCGCTGAGCTTGTGCTCATCTATCTCGGCGTGCTCGCGACGTTCGGCATGATGTGCCTGACCTCCGCCGACGCGCTCAGCCGGTATGCGTTCAACCGGCCGATCATCGGCGCCTACGAGTTCACCGAGAAGTACCTGATGGTGGCGTCGATCTTTCTCGGACTGTCGTATGCCTATCGCGGCGGCATCTTCATCCGCGTGACGTTCCTGGTCGACCGGTTTCCGCCGGCGTTGAAAGGATGGATCAATCAGGCGGTCCATCTCATCACGCTCGCCTTCTGTGTGATCGTCCTCGTCGCCACCACCGGGCAGGCGATCCGCGGCTGGCAGGACGACACGACGCTGAGCGCGCTGCCGATCCCGGTCGGACCGGCCTATAGCCTCGTCCCCCTCGGGTTTCTCGCGCTGACGCTGGTCATACTCGCCGACCTGCCGCGGGTGCGCAGCGGCAAGTCCTATCTCTTCAAAGAAGAATCGTCGACCATATGACCGCGACCCTCGCAAAGCGTCCTTGAAGGCACATCCATGGTCGCGCTTCCGCTCGTCGTGCTGCTTCTCGCATTGCTGTTCGGCGTTCCGATCGCGGTTGCGCTCGCGGTCTCCGGCATGTTCGGCATCTATCTGGTAACCGGCGACTTCAGCAAGGTGATGGGCATCCTCAGCTTGACGCCGTTCAGCACGGTCGCCGACTACGCGCTGACCACCATCCCGATGTTCATCCTGATGGCGTTCTTTTCCGCCTCGAGCGGACTGGCGCGCGATCTCTACACCGCCGCCGCCAACTGGCTTTCACACATCCGCGGCGGGCTGGCGATTGCCACGGTGTTCGCCTGCGGCATCTTCGGCGCAATGTCCGGCGCCAGCACGGCGGCGGCCTCGGTGATGTCGAAGATCGCCATGCCGGAAATGCGCCGCCACGGCTATTCGGACGAACTGGCGGCCGGCGCCATTGGCATCGGCGCGACGCTCGACATCCTGATTCCGCCCAGCATCGCGATGGTGATCTACGGCATCGCGACGCAGACCTCGATCGGCAAGCTGCTGATCGCCGGCATCATCCCCGGCATCATCGTCGGCATCCTGCTCGCAGTCATGGTCTATCTTTGGGTCCTCATCAGCCCGAAGCACGCCCCCACGACGTATCGCGTTTCGTCCGAAGAGCGCTGGGTAAGCCTTGTGCGGGTCTGGCCGAGCCTGCTGCTGATCGTGCTGGTGCTGATCCTGCTCTACACCGGCATCGCCACGCCGACCGAGGTCGGCGCGCTCGGCGCACTGCTCGCCGCGGTGATCGGCGCCGCGTTCGGGCGGCTCACCTTCGCGGATGCGGTCGAGGCGGTGAAGGACACCATCCGCACCTCGGCGATGATCTTCCTGATCCTGATCGGCGCGACCATCTTCGGCTACTACATGGCGCTCAGCCGCATTCCGCAGGAGGTGGTCAGCGCCGTCACCGCCATGGACCTCAATCGCTGGATCGTCATGATCGGGATCGTGGTCGCCTATTTCGTGATCAGCATGTTCATGGACGAGATCCCGCTGCTCCTTCTGACATTGCAGCTCACCTTCCCGCTGATCACCTCGCTCGGCTTCGATCCGATCTGGTTCGGCGTCATCTCGATGATGATGGTGGCGATGGGGCTGGTGTTCCCGCCGGTCGGCCTGATCGCCTTCATCGTCAGCGCCACCGGCGGGGTCGACCTGATGAAGGTCTATAAGGGCACCAGCATCCTGATGCTGTCGATCGTCGTCACGACCGTGCTATTGATGATTTTCCCGCAGATCGCGCTCTGGCTGCCGGCGACCATGCGCTAGCGGCGCTGCGCGAGGGATAGGAGGACCACCATGAACGTCCAGCACACCTCGCTCGCCGACGCGAAGGCGGAACCCTATCGCAGCGGTATCACGCCCGGCTACATGTCCGGTTTCGGCAACTCCTTCGAGACCGAGGCGCTCCCCGGCGCGCTGCCGGTCGGACGGAATTCGCCGCAGCGGGTCAACTATGGCCTCTACGCCGAGCAGTTGTCCGGGTCGCCGTTCACCGCGCCGCAATCGACCAACCAGCGCTCCTGGCTCTACCGCATCCGACCGGCCGTGAAGCATTCCGGCCGCTTCCGCCAGATCGACAAGGGTCTGATCCGCACCGCGCCGGCGGCACGCGAGGAAGCCAACCTCCCGATCGGACAATTGCGCTGGAGCCCGGTCGCGATTCCCAATGACAAGCTGACATTCGTCACCGGGCTTCGCACGATCACCACCGCCGGCGATGCCGAGACGCGCGCCGGTATGGCCGCTCACTTGCTGTTCGTAACGCAATCGATGGAGCACGAGTACTTCTTCAACGCCGACGGCGAAATGCTGATCGTCCCGCAGGAGGGCCGCCTTCGTTTCTTCACCGAGTTCGGCGTGATCGAGGTCGAACCCGGCGAGGTCTGCGTGATCCAGCGCGGCGTGATCTTCCGCGACCGAACTGATGGACGGGCCGGCGCGCGCCTATGTGTGCGAAAACTACGGCGGCGCGTTTCAGTTGCCCGACCGCGGGCCGATCGGCGCCAACTGCCTTGCCAATGCGCGCGATTTCCTCACGCCGGTTGCGGCCTTCGAGGACAGGGAGGAGCCTTCGACGCTCTATGTGAAATGGGGCGGCGAACTTTACGCGGCTGAGATTGGCCAGTCGCCCCTCGACGTAGTGGCCTGGCACGGCAATTACGCGCCCTACAAGTACGACCTGCGGCGCTTCTCGCCGGTCGGCGCGCTCCTGTTCGATCACCCCGATCCGTCGATCTACACGGTGATGACCGCGCCGTCGGAAACGCCCGGCACCGCCAACATCGATATCGTGATATTCCCCGAACGCTGGGCGGTAGCGGAGAACACCTTCCGCCCGCCCTGGTACCACCGCAACCTGATGTCGGAGTTCATGGGGCTCATCTATGGGGTCTACGACGCCAAGCCGGAAGGCTTCGTACCGGGCGGCATGTCGTTGCACAACTGCATGCTGCCGCACGGCCCGGACGACCAGGCGTTCGAGCATGCGAGCCGTACCGAGCTCAAGCCGACGAAGCTCACCAACACGATGGCGTTCATGTTCGAGACGCGATACCCGCAGCGCCTGACGAAGTATGCCGCGGGCCTGAAGGAGCGGCAGGACGACTACAGCGATTGCTGGAAGGGCCTGCGCCGGCACTTCGATCCCAATAGACGAGAGCCGTGAACAGCAGGCTGCGACGATAGCCCGCCCTCTCCCCACCCCTCTCCCGCAAGCGGGAGAGAGGGAGCGAACCGAGCAAGCGGCACGAGCGTGACCCGTACTCGCACCTGAGAAAGTCACAACCATGATCGACGAAACCCATGCGCCGGAGCGGCGCAGCTGGGTCGCCTCGGCGAACCAGCACGCCGACTTCCCGATCCAGAACCTGCCGCTCGGTGTGTTCAGCCCGCCGGGCGGAACTGCGCGCGGCGGCGTGGCGATCGGTGACGAGATTTTCGATCTCGCCGCGGCAATTGAACTTGGCCTGTTCGACGCGCCCGCCGCCGAGGCGGCGAAGGCCGCGTCCGGTGCCACGCTCAACGCGCTGTTCGCGCTCGGAGGCGCGGCGCGCGGCGCGCTCAGGCGACGCCTTGGCGATCTCCTCGCCGCCGACGGCGAGGACCGCGCGAAAGCGGAAGCCGCCCGTGCGCGGCTCCTGCATCGCGCCGCGGATTGCCACCTGCATGTTCCGTGCGCGATCGGTGACTACACCGACTTCTTCGCCGGCATCAATCACGCCACCAATGCCGGGAAGCTGTTCCGGCCCGACAATCCGCTGATGCCGAACTACAAATACGTGCCGATCGGTTACCACGGCCGCGCATCGTCGATCATGGCATCGGGCACCGACGTGCGCCGACCCTGCGGCCAGCGCAAACCGGCAAACGAAACTGTCCCAACCTTCGGCCCCTGCCGCAATCTGGATTTCGAGCTTGAGCTCGGCGTCTGGATCGGTCCGGGCAACGACCTCGCGCGTCCGGTCGGCATCGCGCAGGCCTCAGACCATATCGCCGGCTTCTGCCTGCTCAACGACTGGTCGGCGCGCGACATCCAGGGCTGGGAGTATCAGCCGCTTGGCCCCTTCCTCGGCAAGAGCTTCTGCACCACGGTGTCACCCTGGGTTGTCACGCCGGAGGCCATGGCGCCGTTCCGCCTGACGCAAGCGCCGCGCCCCGACGGCGATCCGTCGCCCCTGCCCTATCTGCTCGACAGCGCCGACCAATCGAGTGGCGCGCTCGACATCACGCTCGAAGTCTACCTGCTCACGCCGGGACTGAAGGAGAAAGGCCTGCCGCCGCATCGGCTATCCGCCGGAAGTTCGCGCGACCTCTACTGGACGGTCGCTCAGCTCGTGGCACATCACACGAGCAACGGATGCAACCTGCGGCCGGGAGACATCTTCGGCACCGGCACGATCTCCGGCACCGGCGCCGGCAGCCTGGGTAGCCTGCTGGAAATCTCCAGCGGAGGCCGTCAGCAAGTCGAACTCCCCTCGGGCGAAAACCGCCGCTTTCTGGAGGACGGCGACACCGTCGTCATGCAGGCGCGCTGCCTCCGCGATGGATTTGCATCGATCGGTTTTGGGGAGTGCCGCGGCACCATCGTTACCGCCGCGCAATACGGGGCCTGACGGCTGTCAATCAAAAAAAGAAGCGGCAAATGCCGCATCGCGTAGACGCCGCGACCTCTCAAGAATTTCGCAAAGCCCGAGAGGTCACAACTTGCATCCGGCTGCTTCACACCCGGATCCGATCTCACTTCACTTTGAGATTTTCCGCCGACGTCTTGCCTCGGTTGGAGACCTCTTCGTATTCGATCGTCTGCCCTTCGTTGAGGGTGCTCAGTCCGGCCTTCTCGACCGCCGAAATATGGACGAACACGTCGCGGCCCCCACCGCCTTGGGGCTGGATAAATCCATAGCCCTTTGTCGGGTTGAACCACTTCACCTTGCCAACAGCCATTTCCGCTCTCCTGGTTAGTAAACCTGACGATGATCGCCGGCCTCGAAACCCCAACACGGGCATTTCACAACTTATTCTAGCGTTCTGCGCGGTCCGATCCTAGCGCGATTTTGCCGGTTGCACGCAGGAAGCGGGAGCCGCAAATCGACGGCTCCCGCGCCGAGCATTCACATCACTTCACGGCGAAGACATAGATCGCGCCGCCCTGCGGCACGTCCGGATACTGGCCGGGAAACAGCAGGTTCATACGCGACTGCATCTTGGCCGGATCGACGCCCCAGCCGGACTGCACCGCGATGTATTGCTTGCCGTCGACCTGGAACGAGACAGGAACCGCGGCCACGCCGGAGATCGTGGGGAATTCCCAGAGAATCTTGCCGGTCTTGGCGTCGAAGGCCCTGAACATGCGGTCGTTGGTGCCGCCAGCGAACAGAACATCGCCACCGGTCGCCAGCACCGGGCCCCAGTTGAAGGATGGCAGATTGGTTGTCCACACCTTCTTGCCGGTGTCGACGTTCCAGGCCTGCAGTTCGCCGATGTGGTCGGCGCCCGCCACCATCTTCAACACGCTCCTGGCGACGCCCATGAAGCGCTCGCCCTGCACGTATTTGACCGGCTCACCGGCGAGCTCCTGGCAGAGGTTCTCATTGGCCGGGATGTACATCAGCCGCGTCTGCGGGCTGAACGCGACCGGCGGCCAGTCCTTGCCGCCCCACAGGCTCGGGCAGAACTCGGCGGTCTTGCCGGTGCCGGGTTTGCGCGCCTCATCGACGTCGGGGCGGCCGGTCTTCGGATCGAGGCTCTTGAACACGTTCTGGCGCACGTAAGGCCGGCCCGCCACGAAGTTGATCTTCCCGTTGGTGCGCTCGAGATCCCAGATGTAGCCGCTGCGCGAGACGTTGATCAGACCTTTCACAGCGCGGCCGTCACGCTGATAGTCGACCACGATCGGCGGCGAGACCTCGTCCCAGTCCCATGAGTCGTTGGGATGGTACTGGTGGTGGCCTTTGATCTGACCGGTGTTGGCGTCGAGCGCGATCACCGACGTGGTGTAGAGGTTGTCGCCCGGCCGCTGGTCGCCGAACCAGGGCGCGGCATTGCCGGTGCCCCAGAACGTGAGATTGGTCTCGGGATCGTAGGTGCCTGTCACCCAGATCGAGCCGCCGCCGCGCTTGTAATGGTCGCCGCCCGCCGGCCAGGTCTCGCTGCCCGGCTCGCCCGGCGCCGGCACCGTGTAGGTCTTCCACAGCTCCTTGCCGGTCTGGGCATCGAGCGCCGCAACGAAGCCGCGCACGCCGAGTTCGCCGCCGGACGCGCCGAGGATCACCTTGCCGTCGACCAGGAGTGGTGCGAGCGACATGTAATAGGCCTTCTTGTAATCGTCGACCTTGGCGGTCCAGACCTCCTTGCCGGTCTTGGCATCAAGCGCCACCAGCACGCAATCGGCCGACGCGAAGTAGACCTTGTCGCCGAACAGCGCGACGCCGCGGCTGGTCGGATGCAGATGCAGCACGTCTTCCGGCAGCGGCCGCTTGTAGCGCCACAGGATGTTGCCGCTCTTCGCCTCGATGGCGAGCACCTGGTTGCCAGGCGTAGCGACGAACATCACGCCGTTGTTGACGATCGGCGGCGCCTGATGGCCCTCGATCTGGCCCGTTGCCATGCTCCAGACCGGCTGCAGCCGGGAAACGTTTTCGGGCGTGATCTCCTTGAGCGGACTGTAGCCCCAACCGTCATAGGTGCGGCGGAAGTGGAACCAGTTGCCGTCCTCCGGCTTCTTAAGCCGCTCGGCAGTGACCGGCGCGTACTTCTGCAGCACGTCCGGCATCGGCCCAGGGACGGGCGTGTTCGACACCGGTGCCGTGGTTTGCGGCATCTGCGCCGATGCACCGGATAGCCCGGCGGCGGTGACGATTGCCGCGGCGCAAACGCTTTGCATAAATATCCTGATCGCACTCATGACGTTTCCTCCTTCGTTCTCTTAATGACCGAGGTCTTTCGCCCCGGATGTTTTGGCTTGGTCGTCTGGTCTCCCTGCTTGAAATCGCTACGCGCCGTCGCCTCGATCGCGCGTCAGGTTGGAACGATGCCGACCCGCCCGTAAAGGGCTTGGCAACAACCAACTTGCCGTCCGCGATCTTGAGCGGAAGGGCTGCGAGCGCCCGCGTGGTCGGGCCGTCGATCACTGCGGCACCGTCGCGCGGATTGTAGTGCGAGTAATGGCAGGAGCATTCGAGCGTCTGCTGCTCGCCGACCCACACGTTGACCTCGCAACCGGCATGCGGACAGATGGCCGAATAAGCGACGACACCTTCGGCCGCGCGCTCGCGTGTCACGCCCACGAGCTCGGAGGGTTCGGGCCGAACCAGCAGCACCTTGTTGAGCCGCGAACCGTTGCGCACGACCTCGCCGCTGGGATCCATCGGCCAAGCCAACACCGGAGGGCCACCGGCCGGAATGTCCTTGACCTCGAGCGCGACCTTCTTGTCGCCGTCGATCGCGACGAGAAGGTCTCCCTCTTTGGGCCGCTCATCGGCGGGCTCGGCAAATGCGGGGCTATCTGCGGTTCCGATCGCAAGGTCGGCGCCGAGCACCGCGATGCCAGCGAGCACATCGCGCCGCGTCGATCGTTCGACGCCGGGCATGCCAGCGAGACATTGGCACGAAGTGCAGTTTGCCCGCCCGGCCTCGCCCATCAGCGCGCTCTCCCATCGGCCGCGATCGAGCGGTTAACCCGCTTCAAGCAGCCTCACGACAGCAGACAGGCTAACCCAATCGGGCGGGGTCGCCAACACGGCCGTTTTCAATTCACGCACCTTACATGGCTGGGCAGCCGTCGCGCACGTGGCCTTCTTCGCCCAACGGAAAATTGGGCTACGGCTCTTCCCCGCCGAGACGATTTTCCCCGATCGCCGGCACGGGGCCGCATGGCCGCGGCGTACCGTCAAACAATGGTGCCGGCGCCGGATAGGCAAGTGGGCCGTTCGGCGTCGCAACGGTCGTGCGCCGCAGATGCGGATGCGCCGACAGCGCCGCCATGTCGTTGACCTCGGCGAAAGCGGTATCGGAGAGTGCCAGCCGCCGCAGCACCTCGGCACGCGGCAGGCTTTGAAACAAGCCGCGCCACCATGCCGTCTGTCTCGGCGCGGTGCGTGACACGCGCAACGTTCGTGCAGAAGCGCGGATCGTCGGCAATGGCCTCGTCCTGCAGCACGTGCCGGCAGAACACCCGCCATTCCCGTTCGTTCTGGATCGAGATGAGAATTTGCGCCCCGTCCTTCGCGGGAAACACGCCATAGGGCGAGATCGAGGGATGCGCGAGGCCAATCCGTTGCGGCGGCCGGCCGTTCTCGGCGTGCAGCAGCGGCACCGTCAGCCAATCCGCCATCACGTCGAACATGGAGATGCGGATGTCGGTGCCCTGCCCGGTCCGGCCTCGGCCGATCAAGCCCTCCAGGATAGCCGCGTGGGCGGTCGCGCCGGTCGAAACATCGACGATCGACATGCCGACGCGGGCGGGGGCCTCCGGGCCGCCGGTGATCGAGGCGAGGCCCAACTCCGCCTGGATGAGGAGGTCATAGGCCTTGCGACCCGCCAGCGGCCCCTCGTCGCCATAGCCCGTGATGGAGCAGCAGATCAGCGTTGGATGCTTGCGCCGCAGTTCGCCGATGTCGAAGCCAAGCCGGGTCAGCGAACCGGGCTTGAGGTTTTGGACGAATACATCGGCGCGCGCCAGCAACTCTGCAAGCTTCTCGCGATCGCCCGCCTCGTGCAGATCGAGCACCAGCGATTCCTTGCCGCGGTTGAGCCAGACGAAATAGCTCGACTGCCCTTTCGCCACGTCATCGTAGCCGCGCGCGAAATCGCCCTCCGGCCGCTCGATCTTGATGACCCGTGCGCCGGCGTCCGCCAGGCGCGCGGTACAGAACGGCGCGGCCACCGCCTGCTCGAGCGCGATGACGAGAATTCCGTCGAGCGGCCGCGGGGGCGACATGCGTCAGCGTCTCGTTTCGACCGTGTCTCTGTCGGCAGCCGATCAGCGGCCGACGTTCAGGAGCCCAAGCGAAATCCACGGCACGTAGCTGATCAAGAGAAGCGTCGCGAAATTGATCAGCACGAACGGAATAATGCCGCGATAGATCATCCCCAGCGGCTGGTTGAAGATCGCCTGCGAGGCGAACAGGTTGAGGCCGAAGGGCGGCGTGTACATGCCGATGCTGAGATTGACCGCCATGATGATGCCGAAGTGAATGGGATGGACGCCGGCGGCTTCGACAAGGGGCAAGAGTAACGGCGTCAGGATGATGATCGCGGCCGGCGGCTCGAGGAAACTGCCGATCAGCAGCAGCCCGATATTGATGATCAGGAGCGTCTGCCAAGGCGCGAGATGCAGCGACGTCATGTAGGCGACGATGCTTTGCGGGATACCGCTCGTGGTGAGGAGCCACGAATAGATGCCCGCGGCCGTCACGATGATCAAAATCTGCGCGATCAGGAAGGCCGCCGCCAGCGTGATCCGCCAGAGTTCGTGCCAGTCGATGTCGCGGTAGATGAACATCGTCACGATGATGGAGTAGATGGCGGCGACGCCGGCAGCTTCGGTGGGCGTGAAGATGCCGCCGTAGATGCCGCCCAGGATCGCAAAGGGGGCGCCAAGCGCCCAGCTTGCCTCCTTGGTCGCGGCCCAGATTTTCGGCCAGGTCGTCTTCTCGCCGACCTTCACATCGCGCGAGCGCGAATAGAGGATGACGTAGAGCGCATCGACGAAGCCAAGCAGCAGGCTCGGCAAAATGCCGGCGGTGAACAGCGCGATGGCGGACTGCTGCGCCGACATGGAATAGAGGATCATCGCGATCGAGGGCGGAATGACCACCGCGATGGCGCCGGACGACGCGATCAGGCTGACGGTGAACTGGTCGCTGTAGCCGCCGCCCTTCAGCGCCGGGTAGACGAGCCGGCCGACCGCCGCGACGGTGCCGACCGCCGTGTGCGACATCGCGCCAAACAGTTCCGACGACACGATCGTAGTCACCGGCAGCGACCCGCGCGTGCTGCCGGTCAGAGAGGTGACCCACAGGATCACACGCCGAGCGATCCCGCCCTGCCCCATGATCTCGCCGGCCAGGATGAAGAACGGAATGGCCAGCAGCGGAACGCTGTCGAGGCTGCCGAACATGCCGGTCTGCAGTGTCGTCAACGGCACATCCGCGACGAACAGGACCGCCACCAGCGAGGTCGTCAGGAGGATGAGGTAGATCGGAAAGCCGATGATCAGCAGGATGACTGGCAGGATAAAGAACACAAAACTCGCCAGCATGATGCGGTCCCGGCAATCCTACTCAGGCGCGACGATTTGGGTTCCCGCGACTTCGCTCCGTCGCGTCTTCCATGCAATGACGAGGCGTGCGCCAGTCAGCAGCGCGGTCAGGCCGAGACCGATCGGGACGAGCGACTGCGGAATATAGAGCGGGACATTCGCCGCCTGGCTGCGCTGGTCGAACTCAGCGAGCATGTCGATCACCGGCCACGCGAACACGATCAGCGTGACGCTGACCGCGATCATGGCGAGGTCCGCGAGGACTTCAAAAGAACGGCGCAGCACCGTCGGCATGGCATGGATGACGACGTCCATCCGGATCTGCCGGTTCTCCCAGGCGACGACACTGTTGCCGAGGAACACGACGGCCACGAGCAGAAACAGCATGACTTCTTCCGCCGATGCGATCGGCGCGTTGAAGATGTAGCGGCCAACGATATTGGCGAAGTTGAGTGCGATCGCGATGAGCAGCAGGGTCGCAGTCAGAATTTGAATGCCGGCCACGAGACCTTTGACCAGACTCGTGAATCGCATGGCCTGCGGAGCCCCAATTTCGATAACAGGCGCGGACATAAAACGGCGGGAGACGATTGAAATCCTTCTCCCGCCGAACCGGTTGTCGAGGCTACTGGCTGCGCTTGATCGCGGCGAGCAGCGAATCCCACAGCGGCTTGAGATCGGGCTTGGCCTTGACGATGTCCGGACCGATCGGCGCCATCTTCTGCATGAGTTCGGCGTGATCGGCTGCCGACAGGCGGATGACCTCGCCGCCCTTGTCGACCCACACCTTCCGCTGCTGCTCCAGGAAGTCCATCGACCAGGGGACCGCCTCTTCGCCGGCCTTCTTGGCGGTGTCCATCACGATCGTCTTCAGGTCGGCCGGCAAGGCGTCGAACCACCGCTTGCTGAACCATGCGGTGCTGTAGATGTAGGCGTGTCCGGTCTCCGTCATGTACTTGGCGCTGTCGAAATATTGCAGCGCGCTGAACACCGGCAGCGCGCCCATGGCGCCGTCCAGCGTCCCCTGCTGAAGCGCCGGCAGTACGTCGCCGAGCGAGAGCGGAACGCCGGTCCCGCCGAGCTTCGCCAACTGCTCGGTCTGGAACGGCGAGGCGAGCACTCTGACCTTCTTGCCACGAATGTCGGCAAGCGTGCGGATCGGCGTCCGCGACGCGAACCCCATCGGACCGGTCATGAACAGGCTCGCGCCGACGAGCCCCTTGTTGGCGCCGAGCGACAGGAAGGCCTTCGAAAATTCGGGGTCAGCAAGTATCTTGAGCGCCTGCTGATCGGTCTGAATGATCCCCGGCGCGCTGAGAATTTCGAAACGCTGATCGAGCCCGACCAGGAATTCGGGCGGGCCGACCCAAGCCTGAATCGATCCAAGCTGCGTCCCCTCGATCTGGCGCGGAATAGCGCCGAGCTGGCTTGCCGGGTAGAGCTCGGCCTTGATCCGGCCGCCGGAAGCCGTCTCGATCTTGGCCGCGAACCGCTTCATCCACTCGTGCTGCGCGTCATTGAGCGTCGCCGTGGAGAGCTTCATCACCGTGGTCTGTGCGCTCGCGCCGCCGGCAGCGGCAAACAAAAGAAGCGCAGCGAGCCCAAGGCTTTTCACCACATGGGTCTTGTTCATTGTTGTCCTCATGAAATTCCCCCTGCCGGCATGACTGTAGCGTGCGCTCTCGGCGCGGGGAATACCCGTATTGCTTGCGCGACAATCGGGCGCTTGTGCCCTCGATGCGCCCTCAGTGCGCGGAGGCGTGTCGCAGGATGCGCCCGGCCGCAGCGGGGTTGAAGCGCCCGCCGTCGACCGCAACCTGTCCGTTCAAGACGACGAACGGGATGCCGCCTGGATAACGATGCGGATCCTCGAACGTCGCCTCGTCGCGCACCGTCTCCGGATCGAAGATCGCGAGATCGGCAAAGTAGCCCTCGCGAACTGGGGAACTCGATGCACTTGGCGGGCTCCATGCCGCCGTGGAGGCGCAGGCCGATGTCCGGCAAATCGGTCATGTCGTGTCAGCCAAAGCGCGGGCAGAACCCGTTGCCGGTCGCTTCGATGTGGCCGGCAAACGGCGCGCCGACATGGCACGGCAGCACCAGCGCGCCGGTCGAGGCGCACAGGTCGAGCACGGAGCGGCGGCTGGCGCGCGCCTGATCCACATCCGAGTTTTTCGGAAAATTCCAATGCGGATAGTAGACCTGCAGAAGATGATGGAACACATCGCCGATGAAGATCGCCTGTTGTCTGCCGCTGTCCAGCTTGAATACAACATGCCCGGCGGAATGCCCGGGCGCGGGCAGAATTTCAAGATGATCGTTGAGGCGGTGCGGTCCCGTCACCAGATCGGCGCGCCCAGCATCGACTACCGGCAGGACGCATTCGCGAAACGTGCCGAGTTCGGCGGGCCCCTGCGCGGGATCGGCGTCGAGCTTGCGGTAATAGTCGAAGTCCGGCTGGGAAAACACGTAGCGGGCATTCGGAAAGGTCGGTACCCAGCGCCCGTCGCGAAGCTGCGTGTTCCAGCCGACGTGATCGTGATGCAGGTGCGTGCACATCACGAGGTCGATCTCCTCCGGGCGCGCGCCGGCGGCGGCAAGCCGGTCGAGGAACGGCAGGTTCAGCATGTGCCAGAACTGCCGCGCCGGTTTCGACTTGTGATTGCCGCAGCACGCGTCGATCAGGATCTTCTGCCCTCCGATCTGCAGCAGCCAACTGTGCACGCTGAGCTTGAGCAGGCCGCTCGCCGCATCATAGTGATGCGGCGCCAGCCAGTGCCCATGTTCGGCAAGCGTCTTGTCGTTCCATTCCGGGAAAAGATCGGCCGGACGGAAGGTCGCCCCGTAGGTCTCCTCGACGCGGGCAATCTTCGCCTGGCCGACGGTGAATTCAGTCATGCGCGTCTCCCGGTGGCCGGCATTCGCCGCGCAACGGCACCGTCATTGCGAGCCGAAGGCGAAGCAATCCAGGCGAGCGAGTGCCATCAATCTGGATTGCTTCGTCGCTTGCGCTCCTCGCAATGAAGATCATTTCGGCAGAAACTCGTTCGTGAAGGTTGTTGGGAAATCGATCGGCACGGCGCCCGCGGGCTGCAGGTAGGCGAAGGTCGCGCGCGCCTGCTCCTCGCTGATGCGCGGGCTGGGCGCCCAGATCTGGCTGACGGTCTCGTAGGCCTGATCGTTCGTCTCCGGCGCCATGGTCGGGTACTCCTTGGCCATCAGCGCCTTGCCGCGTTTGGGATCGGTCTTGAGAATGTTGACGGCGTCACCGAACGCGAGCGAGACCTTTCGCAGCACTTCGGGCTTCTGCTTGACGATGTCGGGATGCGTCGCGAGCACGATGAAGAGGATATCGCGGAACTCCGGAATCTCTCCGTTCATCATGTTGAGATAGATCTTGCCCTTGCCGGCCTGCTGCACCAGCACGCCGGCCGGCTCGAACGGCAGCGCCGCATCGATCAGATCGCGCTGAAACGCCGCCACATAGGCAGCGGCTTCGGCGCCGAGATAGACGCTGCTGATATCGCCCGGCAGGGTGAGACCGTACTTCTTGGCCAGCACGCCCAGCATCTTCTCGCCCGATCCGGCCGCCGACGGCATCGCCACGCGCTGGCCCTTGAGGCGCTTGATCTTGTCCTCGATGCCGAGCTTCTCGGCACCGGCCATCAGCTTGTCGCTGGCGATGACGTTGTTCACCGGCCGATTGCAGACGTTGAAGAAGGCGACGATGCTCTTGCCCTGCACGCCGGCGGTAAGAATGTGCTCGTAGCTGAGAATGCTGACATCGGACTGCTTGGTCAGCGCCGCCTGCAATGCCAGCGCACCGCCTTGCACGAAGGAGATGTCCGGTTCGAGGCCGTATTTCTCGAAGAGCTTCTCCTGCTTGGCGACATAGAGCGCGCCGGAATAATAGCCGTGGCCGATATTGGTGATCTTCACCGGTTCGGCCGACGCGGGCGCAAAAAGTCCGAACGATGCCGCCGCGCCGACCGCAACGGTGCAAAGGCTTCTGGCTCTCATGGCGTATTCCTCCGGTGTTTCTTGTTGTCAGCGGCTGATCATCCGCCACCGCTCCATGCGGTGCTGCACGATCTCGACCAGGAAATTGAGCGCTACGGCAAGGAGTGCGATGACGATCAGCACCGCGAACACGCCCGCCGAATCGAACTGCGCGCCGGAGAACTGCACGAGATAGCCGAGCCCGCGGTTGGCCGCGATCATCTCGCCCAGCACCGCGCCGATCAGCGCGTAGGGCACGGAGATCTTCAGCCCCGCGAAGACCCACGACATCGCCGACGGGATGATGACCTTGCGGATGACCTGCGCGCGCGTGGCACGCATCAGCCGCGCGCCGTCGATCAGGTCCTGATCGACCTCGCGCACGCCCGCGAAGGTGTTGAGAAAGACCAGGAACAGCACCAGCACCGCGGCGAGCGCGATCTTCGACTCGAGGCCGAGGCCGAACCACAATACGAACAGCGGCGCGAGCGCCACCTTGGGCAGCGCGTTGAGCGCGTTGAGATACGGATTGAGCAGGCGGCTCGCGAGCGGCGACACGCCAAGCCAGACGCCGAGGATCGCGCCCAGCACCGCGCCGATGAAGAAGCCCATGGCGGTGGCGTAGACGGTCGCCCAGAGGTGGCGGAAGATCGAGCCGTCGAGCGTCCAGCCGAGCAGCCGCCGGCCGACGTCGATCGGATTGGAGATAAAGAAGTTGTCGACCAGCCGGCCCGACGCGCCCTGCCAGACCAGCAGCACGCCGATCCCGAGCGCCACCTGACAGAGCAGCATGGTCATGCCGCTCATCTCGCCGGGCGGCCGCACCGGCCGCGGCTCGTCGGCGAGCGCGGCCGGCGGCTCGATCTTCTCGACCTTGGCGTCGGGCAGGCTCATACCCGGTCCTCGTGATACTCGAGGCGCAGGCGCTCCCACAGCGCGTCGTAAAGCTCCTTGAACTCGTTGCTGAAGCGCACGTTGAGAACGTCGCGCGGGCGCTTGAGGTCGATGCGCTGTTCGAGCGCCACGGTCGCCGGCCGGCGCGTACAGACCAGCACCCGGTCGGCGAGCGTCACCGCCTCCATCAGGTCGTGGGTGACCAGCACGACGGTCTGCTTGTTCTCGCTCGCAAGCCGCAGCACGAGGTCGTGCATCGCGAGCTTGAGCTGCGCATCGAGCGCGGCGAACGGTTCGTCCAGCAAAGCGGTTTCCGCCCCATAGAGCAGCATGCGCGCGAGGCAGGCGCGCTTGCGCATGCCGCCCGACAGCTCGCTCGGAAAGCGATCCTCGAACCCATCAAGGCCGACGTGCCGGATCACCTCGTTCGCACGTTCCGCACGCGCGGACTTCGCAACGCCCGCGAGCTCGAGCGGAAAGGCGACGTTATCGCGCACGCTGCGCCACGGCAGCAGGTTGTCCTTCTGCGTCATGTAGCCGACGTCGGTATTCACGTCGGAGACCCTCAAGCCCTTGTAGACGATGCTGCCGCGCGTCGGCGCGTAGAGGCCCGCGATCATGTTGAGCAGCGTGGACTTGCCGCAGCCGCTCGGTCCGATCACCGCCACGATCTCGTGCCGCGCGATGGTGAGATTGATATCGGCCACGGCATCGACCGCAGCATCGCGCTTGTAGAAGCTTTTCGACACATGCCGGAGATCGATCATGTGCGCCGCGACCTAGAAGATGGAACGCTGGTGGCCGCCATCGACGTCGATGTTGGCGCCACAGATGAAGCCGGCGCGGTCCGACGCGAGGAACGCCACCGCGTTCGCGACATCCTCCGGCGTGCCCCAATGTCCGAGCGGCACGTCGGCTCCCCACTTTGTCTCCTGTTGTTCGAGGCTGCGGCCGAAATAGATTTCGTTGTGAGGCGCCACCCCCTCCATCAACGGGCTCCTGATCCGGCTCGGGCAGACGGCATTGACCAGGATGTTGCTTGGCGCCAATTCGTCCGACAGCGATTTCACGAAGGCATGCTGTGCCGCGTTGCTGATCGCGGACGCGATGGCGTTCGCCTGCGGCACCTTGCCGGCCTGACCGATGATCACGATAAAGCGGCCGCCGCCTTGCGCGCGCATGCCCGGCGCAACGCGGCGCGCGAGTTCCCACGGCCCGACGATCTTGGTGTGAAGCTGCCGCACCAGGTCGCCGGTCGCGACCTCGTCGAACCGCCCACGCAGATTCGTCCCGGCGTTGCTCACCACGATATCGATGCGGCCGAACGCTTCGGTTACTGCGCGGACCAGCGTGGTGACAGCGGCGGGCTCGCCAACGTCCGCGGTGAATCCCCGGATGTCCGCCGAGCCGGGGCCGGCGAGCGCGGCGTCGAGCCTGTCCCGGCTCCGCCCGCAGATCGCAACATGGCAGCCCTCCTCGCGCAGCCGCCGCGCGATCGCGAGCCCGATGCCGCTCGTGCCGCCGGTGATCAACGCCGTCTTGCCGGAAAGCCCGAGGTCCATGCGCTCACCCGAAGACGTAGCGATGATAGCCACCGTCGATGCTGACCGCGCTGCCGGTGGTGAAGCTTGCGCAGTCGGAGGCCAGGAACGCGACGAGGTCGGCGACCTCCTCCGGCGTGCCGGTGCGGCCGAGCGGATTCGAGCGTGTGAAGCCGGCCGCTGCCGTAGCCCGATCGACACCGCGCAGGCGCATCTCTCCGGCGATGAGCGAGGCGAGCAACTCGAACTCGATATATTGCGGACAAACCGCGTTGACGCGGATGTTGTCGCGCGCCACCGCGTCGGCGACCGACTTCGTCATTGCCATGACGGCGGCGTTGGTGACGCCGGACGGAAAGCGGTCGGGATGCGGGTGGCGCGCCGCCTGCCCGACAATGTTGACGATGCGGCCGTCGCGCTGGCGCTTCATGATCGGCAGCACCGCCTGGATCATGGCGAAGAAGCCGAACACCTTGTCGCGCAGTTGCCGCTCCAGGATTGCCAACGTCGTGCTCTCGACCGTTCCGCGCAGGTGAGTACCGGCGTTGTTGACCAGAACGTCGATGCGACCGAATGCCTCAAGCGCGGCGTCGACGAATTTGCACACCGCCGCCTCGTCGGTCACGTCGGCCGGGACACCGATCACCGGCGCGCCGGTCTCCGCGAGGGCGCGGACCGTCGCTGCCAGGCGCTCGCCGTCGCGCGCGCAGATCGCAACAGCGCAACCTTCCTGCAGCAGCGTTTGTGCGACGGCCTTGCCGATCCCGCGCGACGCACCGGTGACGATCGCCGCCTTGCCGCGCAGACCGAGCTCCATCCCTATCGCCTTTTTTATTGCTTTGAAGCGCGAAGGATATTCTATGGACACCCATTGGGCGTCAAGCCAACGACAAAAAGGAGAGAACATGGACCTAGGGATCAAGGGGAAGCGCGCGATCGTCACCGGCGGCGGCAGCGGAATCGGCTACGAGACCGCGCGGCTCTTTCTGGAAGAAGGCGCGCGGGTGCTGATCTGCGGACGCAACGCCGAGAAGCTCAACAAGGCACGCGACGAACTCGCAAAGAAGACCGGCGGCGAGATCTACGCCGTGCAAGCCGACATGACGAACGAGGCCGACATCAAGCGGATGGTCGACACCGCCAAGGAGAAACTCGGCGGCGTGGACATTCTCGTCAACAATGCGGGCACCATGTATTCGGGCCGGTTCGCGGTGCTCGACGACAACGAGATGAAGAACCAGCTCGACACCAAGCTGTTCGGTTTTCTCCGTGCCATACGTCTCGTCTATCCGATGATGAAGGCGCAGAAGTGGGGACGCATCGTCAATACGATCGGCGGCGCCGGCAAGGAACCCGACCCCTACATGTTCGGCAGCGGCATGACCAACGCAGCGCTGCTCAATCTCACCAAGTCGCTGTCGACCGAATTCGGCGAGGACAACGTGCTGGTCAACGCCATCTGCCCGGGCTGGGTCGACACCAACCTGTGGCGCAAGAACGCCGGTGGACTAAGCCAGGAGCTCGGCGCCAAGTCGGAAGATGAAGCGCGCCGGCTGGCTGCGAGGAAAAATTCGGTCAATCGATTCGGCAAGCCCGAGGAGTTGGCCAACGCCACGGTGTTCCTGTGCTCGGAGCGCGCAAGCTACATCACCGGTGTTTCGCTCAACATGGACGGCGGACGGCTGAAAAGCTTGTGGTAGTTGGCTCTGGCGCCCGATACAGCCGCGCGGTAGATCAAGATGGGCCGCGCGGCCAGGCGTCTAACGCAATCGGCACTTATTACGGAATTGGCAGCAGCGGCTGCTGCCCCTTGTGCAGTTGCATATCGAACGCACAGAGCAGCGCGGCGGTGCCGGCGTAGTTTCCCATCAGCAGTACCAGATCGACGAGCTTGTGCGGCCCAAATACCTCCTTGGCGCGGGCGAAGGTTTCCGGCGCGACCTTGTGATCGTGGAACATCTGCCGGCCAAGCTCGATGATGACGGCGTCGGTCTCGCCGAGACCCGCGGTGGTCTTGCGATGCTTGATGGCGTCGACCACGCCGGGCGCGACGCCCACCTTCAGCGCCTCGGCCTCGTGCGCACACCATTCGAACTGGCTGTCCATTTCACGCGCCGTCGTCAGGATGGCGACCTCTCGCACCTGCGGCGTAAGGCCTGCCTCGAAACGCAGGTACCGGTTCAGCGCGGTCAGGTGCTCGTTGCCTTTGCTGTAGAGATGGATGCCGGAAGGCCCTTGCAGCCCGGCGAGCGACGTGCCCGGTCTCGATGCGTGGTCGAGCGCCCGTTTGCCGGCCTCGTCCAGGTCCTCGCGCCTGGGCAGCGGCAGGCGGAAACCGGATTGCGGGTCGATGTCTGACGGCATGATGGCTCCCTTTGATCGGCTCGCCATAGGGGCCGTGCGAACTTCCGTTTGTCAATGCGAGTGGTGCAATCCTGACCTTCATGGTCTTACGCTCTGGCGTCGCCGTTCGGGCAGAGCAACACGAGGCGCCGAAGTCCAATGCGTTGATGCCGATCGCCATAACGTCCGGTGCCCCCTCCCGTTACGGGAGGAGGCACCGGCGGCCGTGCGGCATCTTCAGCGCGAGCGCATTATTTCCGCGTCCACACCTCGGTGCCGCGCTGGCCGCGATCCGTCCGGCGCAGCAATTTGCCGGTCAGCGAACCGTCCGGATTGACGATCATGATCAGGAGCACCATCCGGCCGCGCGAAAAGCTCGCCACTGCCAGCGTGTTTCCGATGATCTGCCCGACACCGACATTCTTGCCGTTGTCCCATTCCAGCTCGAGCGCGCCCGACGGAGTGAGCGCGATGTCGAGGATGCGAGGTGCAACATAAGGCGTCCCGTCCGGTTCTGTGCCGTTCACCTCGTACGAGCCGATCAGGCTTGGCTTGGAATCGCCAGACGCAAGACTGAAGCTTGCCTGGACCAATTCGGCCGCGCTGGTGTTGGGCGTGATCGATCTCGCCCATCCGCCCATTCCGACCGCCGCCACCAGCAGAGCCGCAACGATTGCGATCTTGCGAGGCTGCGCGAACATCTGCAGGCTATTCATCGTCGAGACTTCCATGGCTACCTCCGCCCTCAAGTCCCCGCCTCCCATTCCGGATGTGTGTGATCGGTCCGGACCCGCTCGCCCTCGGTCCGGAAGATGAACCAGCCGGCAAGAATGAGGGGTGAGCAAGCTCACAGAGCGAAAAAAGAGTTTCGCGGCGGAATTTACCGGTACAGAGCGTCGGCGCTCACGTTGGTCCGGCAGATTTCCGCCGGACATCCTCCGCGTTTCGGCCAAGTTGAGACGTCTGTTTGCCGAAGCGACATCCCGCCAACGGAATCTTTGGCGCCACAATGACTACAATTTTACGGAATCGCGCTGGTCGTATATTTGCAAAGTATGTGAGTGACCTCACACGATCGCGCTACCGAAGGGGGCATCATCCGCGCACTCAAGTCCGTCAATGGATATTGTCGCAAGGATGCTTCCGATGAACAACGGTCCAGAGAAAACTCTGACCTATCTCGAGATGCCAGCCATCCTGCTGATGAGCGAATTCCTGTTCGGCGCGGCTCTCTGGAAGGTCGACCCCACACTGTGGCGCGTCGCCACGATGATCCCCTTCACCGCCGCCGGCATGGCCCTGGTCTTCGCGCTGTGCGTGGCTTCGAGACTAGAGGAGGAGTGGAAGTAACACTCCGGCGCCGAAGTCGCGCCGCGAGCCGGTGCCGCGAGGTTTGCCCTTCAGGGAGTGCCTGCTGGGCTTACCTTGCCGGCTGTCGTTCCGCATGCCGACGACAGCGCGGGCCGTGATGCCGTGAAGCCCGGCACCCTCTGGATGATCACCTGATAGTCCTGGCAGGCCAGCGTAACCCAGCCCGCGTTGCAATTGCGGCGGGCACGGCGCAGTCGGAAGATGGCGTCGCTTGCCCGCTGCAGGTCGGCATCGCGTTTGCCGTGGTGCACGAAACCCGCAATAGCCTCACTTGCGAGATCGTCCCAACGAACGCACGACGGAGCAACGGCCGCACCAGATATCGCTGCATCCAGGCCTGCACCGGACGGATTCTTGAACAGAGGCCACAAGACAACGGCAAGCAGGACGCCTACGGCCACGCCGACGCCATAGCGCGGCCCATGAAAGATCGGGACCTCATCGGAGCGCGATGATGCGAGCGGGGCTGATGATGGCATGGCGAATCTCCACTGGTACGGATGCCCGTGGCGGCTCTGAGACTACCGCTGATCCCCTGAAACCGGCGGCAATCGGAAGGACTTGCGCGAACAAGCTTAGGCGTGGGGAGGCCATCCCTGTGTGAATGAACTCACACAGGATGAGACAAAGTTTAAGGCTTGCCAGGCGAGCCCGACAGGCATGTCGCTATAGGAGAACCCGCATTGATGGCGGCGGCCGGGAAATCGCCGGTGCCTCCATTCAAGTGACGTCCAGTTCCGATCCGGCCTCGGCGATCTCGACAAGCCGGTCGGCCGCGAGAACCGTCACGCCGCCGCGGTCGAGCGTGATCCAGCCGTGCTTCGACCACGTCCGCAACTGCTTGTTGGTGCTCTCGCGCGAGCGGCCGATGATCTGGCTGAGCTCGCGCTGTGTGATCGCCACTCTGCGGCGCGACGCAGTCGTCTCGATCTGCTCGGTCAGGCGCAGCAACGCCTTGGCCAATCGAGTCGGCAAATTCAAGAAGGTGACGTCCTGGACCTGTTCGCTGGTTCGCCGCAGCCGCGCGCAGAGAATTTCGATAAACTTCAAGCGTCATCTCGGGATCGCTGCGCAGGAACTGAACGAAGTCGCGCCGCTCGATGACCATGAGTTCGCAATCGGCCATGGCGGTCGCATCGGCCGTGCGCGGATGGCCATCCAGCAATGCGATCTCGCCGAAGATCTCGCCTTCCTGCATCATGTTGAGAACGATATCGCGACCATCGGCGGACGCGACGCTGATCTTGACGTTCCCCTTGACGACGCCGATGAGGCCTGTCCCCGGATCACCCTTGCTGAAAATCGTGGTTCCGCGCGCGACCTTTTGGATCTTCATGTACGAACCGATGCGGTCGATGATCGGTGCGGGGAGATCGCGAAACAACAAATGATTTCGTAATAGACTCAATCTGTCGGGAAAGCGCGTGACGCCCTTGCTGTTGTCTCGATGAGGCATGGCGCAGTCACCCCGAATGCCAGCACTAAGATCGATACTTAGCTGATTTCCCCCACTCAAGCATCATGGCAAATCGCCGCCTCCGAGCAGTGCCCCAAGAAGCAAGTAACGCAGCGGGCTCGCAAACATTCACCGAGTGAGCTGCTTCACAAACGGACGATGGGACCCGTGGCAGCTTTGGCCCTGCCAGCGGCGCTGGCAAATCGGCGCCAGCAGCATAGCCACAAAGGATACACCATGTTCGCAGACCTCATCATGGTTGCGTTTGCGCTGCCATTCATAGCCCTCGTTATCGTAGGTTATGCTCTCCTTTCCGCCGCTATCATCGGAAATCTGCGCCGGAAGCAGACGCGCGGTCTCATCAGCACCGATCCGACCGCGATCTGGCGTCTCCGATCACGACCGGCCGGGATGTCCAAGTCCTAGTCTCGCCGCTCAATGAGCGGGCTGCGCCGACGCAGACTTCAACCAAACATATATATAAAGCCATCCGCACTCGGCTGAGCTGAACTGCAGGGCTGCGGAGGCACCGCGCGTGGTCTGCCGCACGCTTTCCGGTCGGTTCGACACCGAGACCGCCCCTGGCTCGCGCGGCACCTGACTGGCGCCTACTTCGAGTCGCCGGGCGGCGCCACCTGGAACGCGAACGTGGGGTCACGGTCGATGGCTCTCTGAAGGAAGCCGGACGCCTTGGCCTCTTCGACAAATTCATTGATAGAGCCGATCCATCCGGTCCGCCCCTTCGGGACAACCACTCGGTTGAGGTTCGCACCGTACCGGCCTTCCAATACGCGCGAGCCGGGCAAATCGGCGGAGGCCCTAAGAAGGGATTGGCGGGTTGAAGCAAACGCATCGGCTCGTCCTGAGCGCAGCAATTCGAATGCAGCCGATTCGTCCGCCCCGAGCATCACATCCGCCTGCTTCATCTTGCGGGCCAATGTCATGGTCGAGGCGTGGCCGCGGACTGCCGCGACGCGAATGCCGGGCTTGTCCGCGTCAGCGATGCTCCGGATCGAGGAGCCCGCCGCTACCATCATGGTGTACTCGGACTGGATGAACGGGAATGAAAACTCGCCGACACTGGCGGCACGTTCGTCGAACGGCAGAAACACCACATCGCACCCGCCGGCCCCGATGCATTCCACCACTTCGGACGGCGACCGGTGTTCGACCAGGACAGCTTGAACACCAATGCGTGCGGCAAACGCTCTGGCCAACTCCACTCGCACGCCTCTGAGCTCTCCGCTCGCCGCATCCTTGATGTATTGAGACGCAAACAAGCCGACCCGGACCTTGCCGGCCCGAACAAGATCGGAGACGCGCGGATCAGGCCGCTGCTGCGCTTGGGCGGCGCCGACAGCGGTCAGCAGCACCGCCAAGAATAGAGGAACCGCGAATTTCAAAGTCATCGCTCGCGCCTGCAGCCCTTTGCGGTCCATTCATCGAGGTCGAGGACGAGCCGCGGATACGAGAACTCGCTGCACTGCTGCGGCACCAGCTTCGACACCTCGTCCGTGGCGGATAGATCGCACAGCTAAAAGCTTATGAAAAGATCGCCGCACGACATTGAATCGCGGCGTGTTGTAACGCATAACGTTATATGTTATCCATAGCACATGATTGCCAGCTTTCGCGATCCGGAAGCCGCGACGATCTGGGAAGGCCGGCGCAGCCGCCGGCTGCCGTTCGTCATTCAAGCAGTCGCGCTACGGAAGCTGCGCCTGATCAACAACGCGCGGAGGCTCGACGACCTTCGGGTGCCACCGGGCAATCGGCTGGAAACACTCGGCGGGGACCGGCGCGGACAGTATTCGATCCGCATCAACGACCAATGGCGGATTTGTTTTGTGTGGAGAGAGGGACATGCGCACCAAGTCGAGATCGTCGACTACCACTGAACTTCTTCCCAATCCTCACCCCGGCGAAATCCTGCTGGAGGATTTCTTGAAGCCCATGGGCCTGTCACAGACGGCGCTCGCCCATGCCATCGGCGTGCCGCCGCGGCGCATCAACGAGATCGTGCTGGGCAAGCGCGCAGTCACGGCAGACACGGACTTGCGGCTTGCGCGCTATTTCAAGATGTCGGACGGCTTCTTCCTCGGCCTGCAGACCGACTACGAATTGATGCAGCGGCGGCGGGAGATCGGCGACAAGCTCAAGGCGATCAAGCCGCGGGCGGCGTGAGATCAGTCCAATCGGTACAGATCAGGTCGGGAGAGATTATTGGAAATCCGTGCCCATTATTTTTACTATCTGCTTGAGCCTACCCCGCCAGCGCCGCCAAAATCCTAGCCCAGCTTCGCGTGCCCTTGTGGAAGCTGGTGAGATCGTACTTCTCGTTCGGCGAATGCACGCGATCGTCGTCGAGCGCGAAGCCGACCATGATGGTGTCCATGCCGAGCACGCGTTTGAAGTCGCCTACGATCGGGATCGAACCGCCCTCCCCGATGGTGATCGCCTTCTTGCCCCACTCGGCGGAGAGCGCCGTGCGGGTCTTGGCGAGCGCCGCGCTGTCGAACGGCAGTTCGATCGCCGGCGCGCCGGCGAAGTTGCCGAACTCGACCTTGCAGTCGGCGGGCAGCCGCGCCTTGACGAAAGCGCGGAACGCCTTGCGGATTTTCTCGGGGTTCTGCTTGCCGACCAGGCGGAACGACACCTTCGCCATCGCCTTGCCGGGGATGACGGTCTTCGCACCCTCGCCGGTGTAGCCGCCGATGATGCCGTTGATCTCGGCGGTCGGACGGGTGGCGATCTGCTCGATCAGCATGCGGTTCTTCTCGCCCGCCGGCACCTTGAGGCCGACCGGCCCGAGGAAATCCTTCGGCGCGAGCTTGAGCTTGGCGAGGTCGGCCTTGATGTCCTTCGGCAGGTCCTTCACGCCGTCGTAGAAGCCCGGAATGGTGACGCGGCCGTTCTTGTCGTGCATGTCGGCCAGGATTCTCGCCAGCACGCGGATCGGGTTCTGCGCCGCACCGCCGAACAGGCCGGAATGCAGGTCGCGGTCCGCGCAGGTGAGGTTGACCTGCTCGTAGACCAGGCCGCGTAGCGACGTCGTCACCATCGGGGTCTTGGGATCCCACATGCTGGTGTCGCAGACGAGCGCGAGGTCGAGCTTGAACTCGTCGGCATTGTCCTTGACGAAGCCGAACAGATGGTTCGAGCCGCACTCCTCCTCACCCTCGATCATCATGGTGATCGGCAGCGGCAGCCCGCCTGTCACGGCCTTGAAGGCCCGGCAGGCCTCCACGAAGGTCATCACCTGGCCTTTGTCATCGCAGGCGCCGCGCGCCACGATCGCCTTGCGGCCGTCCGGCAGCGTCGCGATGCGCGGCGAAAACGGCGGCGTCTCCCACTGGTCGAGCGGATCGACCGGCTGCACGTCGTAATGGCCGTAGAACAGCACATGCGGCGCCTTGTTATGGCCGTTGCGTTGTACCGTTGCTCTTGCCGACCACGATCGGATGGCCCTCGGTCGGCCGGACGCTGGTCTCGAAGCCGATGCCGCTCAGATCCTTGGCAACGAACTCGGCCGCGGCCTTGCACTGGTCTTTATAGGCCATGTCGGTCGAGATCGACTGGATGCGCAGAAAATCGAACAGCCGCTCGACGCTCTGGTCGAGGTTGGCGTCGATTTTGTCGAGCACGGCGGGCAGGGCTTGCGAGGCTGATGTCATTTTGGCTCCACGGAAAGGCTGGGCGGGCCGCCTTGAGGCGAGTCGGCCCCTGCGGCACGGCTTCAAACAATGATAGCAGCAAATCGGCCCCAGCTAAGGACCGTTCCGGCTCGAGACCGGGCCTGGGACGTCATTTGTCTCATGATCTTGTCGGACAAATCGAATTTTGTGTGACGGCCGGCACCTCGGGGTTCGCGCGGTCCGGGTCTACTCGCCTCCATCGAAGCTTGATCAACCCCGCGGGAGACCCCGATGTCCAACGCCCTGAAAATCGCCGCCTTGACCGCCATCGCATTCATCGCCGCCGGGTCGGTTGCCCAGGCCGGCTCGCATCAAGGCCAGCAGGGTTCGCACAAGGGTAGCTCGGCTCAGCATCACACGCAGCACTCGTCGGGCTCGACCAGCCACTCGCACCCGTCCGGCTCGCACAAGGTCGTCGTCGCGCACTGCGACCCGGGTCCCTGCACGAGCAGCCACCACCACAAACCGCCGTTCTGGCACCACCGTCACCACCGCCACTACCCCGAGTATCGCTACGCCTACGGATACAAGCCGTCCGGCTACCGGGACTATAGCTACGAGCGGCCGCAGCCTGCCACCTACACGCCTCCGGCAGCGGCTCCGGCTCCAGCGGCCTCGTGCCTGACCAAGGAGTACCTCGCGAACGGCCCGGTGGTGTTCAAGGACACCTGCACCAAGGAATGGGCAATGGGTGAGGCGGCGCAGACCCGGTTCGTGAACCCAGGCTGCATCCGCAAGGAGTACGTCGAGGGCGACAAGGTGAAGTTCACCGACGTCTGCACCAAGGAGTGGGCGATGAATCCCCCGCCCAACCAGCAGGCCAACGCACCGACGGGTCCGCAGGCTTCGGCCCCCGAGGAGGACGACGAGGATTGATCCGTCTTACCAAGATAAGAATGTGAGAAGGGGCCCGCACGGGCCCCTTCGTTTGTCTTGAGATCAGGTACATCCGCGGCGACGGCCGTTCACTGCAAAGCCCACTCGGCGCGCCGCCGTCGGCGCTGCGAATACGGTTATCTCCGCAGGATGCCGCCCATGGTGCCGCGCACGATGGCGCGGCCGATCGAGCTGCCGGTCTTGCCGCCGATCGCCTTGCCGATGTCGGCCGCGACTGATCCCGCCACCTTGTTGCTGACCGAGCGCGTCACCTCGCGCGCGATCACCTGGGTGGTCGAGAGCCGCTTTCCGCGCGGCCGCGAGGTGCCGAGTAGCGCGCCAAGCATCGCCATGATCTCGCCGAGGATGCCGCCGATACCGCCGGTCGTGGACGCCTCGGCGACCTCGCCCTGCTGCTGCCCGGCCGGCGGGGGCGAGGTCGAGCCGGTTTCGTGCAGGCGCTTCTGTAAGATTTCGTAGGCGGATTCGGAATCGATCGCCTGGTCGTATTTTCCCTTGATCGGGCTCTTGGCCATAATGGCCTTGCGTTCCTCCGGCGTGATCGGGCCAAGCCGCGCCGACGGCGGTCGGACCATGCAGCGATCGACCATCGAGGGCGTGCCGTTGCCCTCCAGAAACGAGACCAGCGCCTCGCCCTTGCCGAGCTCCATGATGACTTTGGCGGTGTCGAGCTTGGGATTGGCGCGGAAAGTCTCGGCGGCGGCGCGCACCGCCTTCTGGTCGCGCGGCGTGAAGGCGCGCAGCGCGTGCTGCACGCGGTTGCCGAGCTGGGCGAGCACGGTGTCGGGCACGTCGAGCGGGTTCTGGGTGACGAAATAGACACCGACGCCCTTCGAGCGGATGAGCCGCACGACTTGCTCGATCTTGGTCAGCAGGGCCTTGGGCGCCTCGTTGAACAGGAGATGCGCCTCGTCGAAGAAGAAGCACAGCTTGGGCTTCGGCGGATCGCCGACCTCGGGCAGTTCCTCGAACAGTTCCGAGAGGAGCCACAGCAGAAACGTTGCGTAGAGCCGCGGATTCTCCATCAGCTTGTCGGCGGCGAGGATGTTGATGTAGCCGCGCCCGTCGCGATCGGTACGGATGAAGTCCTTGAGCGCGAGCGCGGGCTCGCTGAAGAAATGGTTGCCGCCTTGGTTCTCCAGCACCAGGAGCTGACGCTGAATGGTGCCGATGGTCGCCTTCGAAACGTTGCCGTATTGAACCGTCAGCTCGGCGGCGTGCTCGGCCAGATAGCCGAGCATGGCGCGCAGGTCCTTGAGATCGAGCAGTAGCAGCCCCTGCTCGTCGGCGACGCGGAAACAGACGTTGAGCACGCCCTCCTGCACCTCGTTGAGGTCCATGAGCCGCGACAGCAGCAGCGGGCCCACCTCCGAGATGGTGGCGCGCACCGGGTGGCCCTGCTCGCCGAACAGGTCCCAGAACACGACCGGAAACTGGTCGGGCTCGTAGGTGAAGCCAAGGCTCTTGGCACGCGTGACGAAGGCTTCCTTGGCCTCGCCCGGCTCGGCCACACCCGACAGATCGCCCTTGATGTCGGCGGCGAACACCGACACCCCCGCACGCGACAGACCTTCCGCCAGCACCTGCAAGGTGACGGTCTTGCCAGTTCCGGTCGCGCCGGTCACCAGGCCATGCCGGTTCGCGAGCGCCAGCGCCAGATATTCCGGCTTCTCGCTCTTACCGACGAAGACTTTGCCGTCCGGATCGACGTCTGCCATCGATTGTTTCCTCAAGCGGAACGAAAGAAGGACGCATTGTCGCTTTCCCGCGTCCGCGGTCAACAGAGCGATGCGCGCCGAGCCCGGCGCGTTGCGCAATCTCATAACTTGTACGCAACTTTGCGCAAAGCGCCCGCATCGTGGGACAGCGCAATCTGCACGCACCGCAACATATCGTACGCGAAACGACCGAGATCACGAACCTTGTCGTTTTGTATCGAGCCTTCACAGCGCGCCTAAAATGAAATTTGTTGCGCGCGTGCACTAGACATTACGCGGCAAACCAGTTTGCTGATGCACGAATGCAACGCACCACTACGACTTTTGGCGTGATTGGCATTTCACAGGCGCCCAGCGCTTGTTTTCTCTGACGCCGCCATTCATGATATGGTTAACAACCGCGAATGCGGGCTGGTGAGGGGCAGATGGACGATCGCATCGGGCGTCTCGTCGCCAATATCGGCGACGACCGGACGGCCGCGGTTATGGCCGCCGGTGTCGTTGTGCGTTGTCTGCGTGCGGAGCGGCGCGCCGAAGTCGCGCGCGCGCTTGTGAGCCGGCAGCCGGCATCAGGCTTGGGTTCAGAGCTAACTCTTTCCAATTCCAGTGGCAGGCGGACGGGAACCTGCGCAGCCGACGAAACCGTCGGCGCGATCTTCCACCGCTTGCACGTCTGAGGCCTGGCGGCGAACCGCTGCCAGGCGCGAGGAGCACTCGATGTCCTATCCGATCTCCGCCATCGGGGCCGATGCGGAAGAGACGAAAAAATTCCGGGTGCTGCGGATCAGGACCGCCGAGCGCCTGCTTGAGGCTGCCAAGAATCCCAAGGGCCGCAAGGAGCTTGCCGAAAAGACCGGCATCGGCGAGAAGCGCCTTCTCGGCCTCGCCAACACCGCCGACCGCATGCGGGTCAGGGGGATGGGCAAGGAATACGCCGCGATCCTGCCCGCCGTCGGCGTCGATACTGTCAAGGAACTGAAGTATCGCAATCCCGAAAGGCTCGCCAAAGCCATCGGCGAACTGAACAAGAAGCGAAAGCTTGTGCGCTTTCTGCCCACCGTGGGCTTGGTGACGCGCTGGATCGAGCACGCCCAGAAGCTGCCGATCAAGATCAGCTATCGCTGAACTCCGGTTCGCTTTCGTGTCGACGGGCGCGTCCCGTCATACTCCCTTGAGATCAGGTAACGCCGCTTGACACCCGTGCGGTGACCGGCGCAAGCCACGGCCATGACGCATCCCGACCGCCCGGTTGCGAGCTTGCACCGCCGCGCAACGGTAAATCCGTTGGCGCGGCTATTGGCGCAAGGCCGCCCGCTCGTGATGGGCGTGCTCAATGTGACGCCGGATTCATTCTCCGACGGCGACCGGTTTTCCGATCCGGAGGCCGCAATCAATCACGCCCGCCGCATGGTCGCCGAGGGTGCCGACATTATCGACATCGGCGCGGAATCGACCCGTCCCTATGGCGGTGCGGAGGCGGTGTCCCTCGAAGAAGAAATGCGACGCCTCAAGCCGGTCTTGCCGGCGGTTCTCAGCCTCGGCATCCCGGTCTCCATCGATACCATGAAGGCGGCTGTTGCGACTTATGCGCTCGGCGCCGGCGCAGTGATCGTCAACGACGTGTGGGGGCTGCAACACGACCCCGACATGGCCCGCGTCGTCGCGGGACGCGGCGCGCCGGTCCTGGTCATGCATAACCGTGACAAGGCCGACCCGGCGATCGACATCATGGCGGACATTCACGCCTTCTTTGAGCGGTCGCTTGAGATCGCCGAGAAGGCCGGCATCGCGCGCGATCGCATCGTGCTCGACCCCGGGATCGGTTTCGGCAAGACGGCGGACCAGAGCCTCCTCGTGATCGCGCGCTTCGCCGACCTCAAGTCGTTTAGCTTGCCCCTGATGATCGGCGCCTCGCGCAAGCGTTTCATCGACAAAGTATCTCCCGCGCCGCCTGACCAGCGGCTCGGCGGTTCGCTCGCCGCGCACCTCGCCGCGGTCGCAAACGGGGCTATGATCGTCCGCACGCACGATGTCGCTGAGACGTTGCAGGCGCTCAAGGTCGCCGCCGCCATCCGGAGCGCCTGATGACCGACACTGTATTTGTGAGCGGATTGGCGCTGCACGCCTATCATGGCGTGATGCAGCACGAGGCCAAGGTGGGGCAGACCTTCACGCTCGACCTGGTGCTGGAGCTCAGCCTTGCGGAAGCTTCGCGCTCGGACAAGCTCGCACATACCGTTGGCTACGACCAGGTCGTCGAGGTGGCGAGCACGGCGTTCTGCGCACGCCGTTATCGCCTGGTCGAAGCCGCGGCCGGCGCGGTGGCGCAGGGAGTGCTCGACCAGTTTTCCCAGGTCTCGTCGGTGCGGGTGACGGTACACAAACCGCACGCGCCGATCGCCGCCACGTTCGACGACGTCGGGGTCTCGATCCTGCGCACCCGGCAAGACCGCAATCATGGCTGAAGCGCTGCTGGCGCTCGGCGGCAATCTGGGCGATGCACGCACGACGCTCGACCGGGCCATCGCCGCACTCTGCGAGCGCGGCGATATACGGCTCACCGCCCGTTCGTCCGACTACAAGACTCCGCCGTGGGGCGTCGAAAATCAGCCGCCGTTCATCAACCTCTGCATCGCGGTCGAGACAACGCTGGCGCCAGTCGCGCTACTCGCGCGCACGCAGGAGGTCGAGCGGGCGTTCGGACGCGATCGTGCGCACGAACGCCGCTGGGGGCCGCGTTCGCTCGATATCGACATCCTCAGCTACGACGATCTTGCCCTCGACACGCCTGACCTGACGCTGCCCCACCCGCGCATGTTCGAGCGCGCCTTTGTGCTGGTCCCGCTCGCCGAGATCGTGCCCGATCGGGTGATCACCGGCCGGCGTATCCGCCACGGGCTGGCGCACGTCGACGCGGCAGGAATCGAGAAACTGCCGCCGCGCTGACCTCGCGGTTGGCCCGCCGTTTGCACGCGCGAAGGCTGGGATGCATGCTGTAACCATGGCCGACGCCCAACCCGACCTCCTGCTGGCAGCCGAGTTTCCTGCGGCCACGGAGCAGCAATGGCGCAAGCTGGTCGATGGCGTGCTCAAGGGCGCGGCGTTCGAGAAACGGCTGGTCTCCAGGACCTACGACGGCCTTGCGATCAACCCGCTGCATGGCCGCGCGGCGGCGGCGATTCCGGTCGCCGGACGCGACCTAGGCGCGCCATGGACCATCATGCAGCGGGTCGATCATCCCGATCCGGTGGTTGCCAATGCGGAGGCCCTGCACGATCTCGGGAACGGCGCCACCGGCCTTGCGCTGGTGTTCGCGGGCTCCATCGGCGCCTATGGCTACGGTCTCGACGCCTCGGAGGCGACAATTGCCCGCGTGCTCGCCGACGTGCATCTCGACGCCGGCATCGGGATCGATCTCGATCTCTCTCCGCAGACCAAGGACGCCGGGCGATTGATCGCCGACCTGGTCAAGCAACGCGGCACCGACCCGGCGGCGACCAACATCCGTTTCGGCTTCGATCCGATCAGCGCCGCGGCGATGGGCGGCGGTAGCCCGCTCTCCTGGGATGCGCTGACCCCCATTTTCAATGCGGTGATTTCCGGCCTCGCAGCGCAGGGCTTTCGTGGACCCTTCGCGCCCGCCGACGGGCGCGTAATCCACAATGCCGGCGGCTCGGAGGCGCAAGAACTGGCTTACGTCCTCGCCGTCGCCACCGCGTATCTGCGTGCGCTGGAAGCGGGAGGTGCAGCGCTCGATGCCGCCCGCGGCATGGTCTATTTCCGGCTGGCGGCGGACGCAGATGAATTCCTCACCATCGCCAAGTTCCGAGCGCTGCGAAAACTGTGGGCGCGGATCGAGCAAGCCTGCGGACTTGCGCCGAAGCCTGTCTTCATTGCCGCCGAAACCGCATGGCGGATGCTGACGCAGCGCGATCCTTACGTGAACATGCTGCGCGAGACGATCGCGGTTGTTTCCGCCGGCCTCGGCGGGCGCGGACGCCATTACGGTGCTGCCGTTCACGCAGGCAATTGGGCTTCCGGACCGGTTCGCACGCCGATTAGCACGCAACACGCAGCTTCTGCTGCTCGAGGAATCGAACCTCGCCAAGGTGGCCGACCCGGCCGCTGGCTCCGGTGGGATCGAGGATGTGACAGCGCAGCTTTGCCGCACGGCCTGGGCTCTGTTCCAGGAGATCGAGCAGGCGGGTGGCGCCTGGGCTGCGCTTGAGGCCGGCCTGATCCAGAGCAAAGTAGCGGCGGTGCGCGCCCAGCGCCAAGCGGCGGTAGCGCGGCGTAAGGATACGCTCACCGGCACGAGCGACTTCGCCGATCTCGCGGAAACGCAGGTCGCGGTGGTCGATGTGCCGCCCGTCGTGCTGCCCCCCTATCCCTGCGCTGTTGAAGTGCGAGCCGCTGCCGGCGCTGCGCCTGGCACAACCATTCGAGACGCTGCGGGATGCTTCCGACCACGTGCTGGCACAAACCAGCGCCCGGCCGAAAGTCTTTCTCGCCAATCTGGGACGGATCGCCGACTTCACCGCGCGCGCGACCTTCGCCAAGAATTTCTTCGAAGCAGGCGGCATCGAAGCGGTCACGAGCGACGGTTTCGCCAACCAGGACGAGATGATCGCCGCCTTCAAATCGTCGGGCGCTGCGCTCGTCTGTCTTTGCTCGTCCGATGACGTCTATGCGGGCGAAGCCGTGCCGGCCGCCAAGGCGCTGACGGCAGCGGGCGCGCGCCACATCTATCTTGCCGGGCGGCCGGGGGAACGGGAGGCCGAATTCAAGGCGGCGGGAGCCCAATCGTTCATCTTCGCCGGCTGCGATGTGCTGGCGACGCTGAAGGAAGCGCATGATATTCTGGGGATCAAGACCAGCGCGGATGGCCGCCTATGAGCCGCATACCGGACTTTGCGACTGTTGCGTTCGAGGATGCCACGCAGCCCGCGGCAACGGGCGCCGCGGCGCCCTGGCTCACGCCCGAGGGCATCGCGGTGAAGCCGGTCTATGGCCCGGACGATGTCGCCGGGCTCGACTTCCTCGATACCTATCCGGGGATTGTGCCCTATCTGCGCGGCCCCTACCCGGCGATGTACGTCACGCAGCCGTGGACCATCCGGCAATATGCCGGCTTCTCGACGGCGGAGGATTCCAACGCGTTCTACCGCCGCAACCTCGCGGCCGGGCAGAAGGGCCTTTCGGTCGCGTTCGATCTCGCCACTCACCGCGGCTATGACTCCGACCATCCCCGCGTCTCCGGCGATGTCGGCATGGCGGGCGTGGCGATCAACTCGATCTACGACATGCGCACGCTGTTCTCCGGCATCCCGCTCGACCAGATGTCGGTGTCGATGACGATGAACGGCGCGGTGCTGCCGGTGCTCGCGCTCTACATCGTCGCGGCCGAAGAGCAGGGCGTGCCGCCGACGAAACTCTCGGGCACCATCCAGAACGACATCCTCAAAGAATTCATGGTGCGCAACACCTACATCTATCCGCCGACGCCATCGCTGCGCATCATCTCGGACATCTTCGCCTACACGTCGGCGCACATGCCGAAGTTCAATTCGATCTCGATCTCCGGCTACCATATGCAGGAGGCAGGCGCGACGCAGGACCTCGAGCTCGCCTACACGCTCGCCGACGGCATCGAGTATGTCCGTGCCGGGATCAAGGCCGGTATCCCGATCGACCAGTTCGCCCCTCGCCTCTCGTTCTTCTGGGCGATCGGCATGAACTTCTTCATGGAAGTCGCCAAGATGCGCGCCGCGCGGCTGCTGTGGGCCAAGCTGATGAAGCCGTTCGAGCCGAAGGATGCGCGCTCGCTGTCGCTGCGCACGCATTGCCAAACGTCCGGCTGGTCGCTCACCGCGCAGGACGTGTTCAACAATGTGGTGCGCACCGCGATCGAGGCGATGGCGGCGACGCAGGGCCACACCCAGTCGCTGCACACCAACGCGCTCGACGAAGCGCTGGCGCTGCCGACCGACTTCTCCGCCCGTATTGCCCGCAACACGCAGATCGTGCTGCAGCAGGAGTTCAGGCACCACCCGCATGGTCGATCCCTGGGGCGGCTCGTTCTATGTCGAACGGCTGACCGCCGACCTCGCCCGCAAAGCCTGGGGCCACATTCAGGAAGTCGAGGCGATGGGCGGCATGGCCAAGGCGATCGAGGCGAGCCTGCCCAAGCTGCGCATCGAGGAGGCGGCCGCCCGCACGCAGGCGCGCATCGACGCCGGCCAGCAGTCGGTGATCGGCGTCAACAAATTCCGCCCCGAAGCCGAAGCCGATGTGAAGCTTCTCAAAGTCAACAACGCCGCGGTGCGGGAATTGCAGATCGACAAGCTCTCGCGCCTCAAGCGCGAGCGCAATCCGAAAGCGGTCGCCGAGGCGCTGGCGGCGCTCACTCGCAACGCCGCGGGCGGCAACGGCAACCTCTTGGCGCTCGCGATCGATGCCGCGCGCGCCAAGGCGACGGTCGGCGAAATCTCCTCCGCATTGGAGGTGGCCTACGGCCGCCATCGCGCGGAGATCAAGGCGATCACCGGCGTCTACAAGCGGGAGGTCGGCACCATGAACGAAGCCGTCATGCGGGTGCTGGCGCTGGTCACCGAGTTCGAGGCGAACGAGGGCCGCAGGCCGCGCATCCTGGTCGCCAAGATCGGCCAGGACGGCCACGACCGCGGCCAGAAGGTGATCGCATCGGCCTTCGCCGACCTCGGCTTCGACGTCGACATCGGGCCGCTGTTTGCGACGCCTACGGAGGCCGCGCGCCAGGCGGTCGAGAACGACGTCCACATCCTCGGCGTCTCCTCGCTCGCCGCCGCACACCTGACGCTGGTGCCCGAACTCAAGGCGGCGCTCGCCAAGGAAGGCCGCGACGACATCATGATCGTGGTCGGCGGCGTGGTGCCGCCGCAGGATTACGAGGAACTCAAGCGCGCCGGCGCCGAGGCGATCTTCCCGCCCGGCACGGTGATCGCGGAAGCCGCCGAGGCGCTGGTCAAGACGCTCAACGCGCGGCTTGGTCACGGGCGAGAGGCGGCGGAGTAAAATTTGCCGCATTGCCGATGGATCATGGCTACCATGACCCGCGATGAGATCATCGCCAAACTTCGCGCCAACGCGGTGGCCATCAAGGCCGAGGGCGTGACGAAGCTTGCCATCTTCGGCTCGCGCACACGCGGCGATGCCCGCGAGGACAGCGATCTCGACGTACTGATTGACGTCGATCCGAACTCCAAATTTTCCCTGCTCAATCTGTCAGCGTCTGATCGTCGAGGATGCCACCGGATTGCCGGCACAGGTCTCGATGCGCCGTTCCCTTGACCCGCACATGGCCGAACGCATTGCCGACGATGTGATCGAGGTCTTTTGATGCCTCCCACGCTCGCCGATCGCGTGCGCCACATCTTGGAGGCGATCGAGGCATCGAACGCGCGCTTGCCGGATTCTCCGGGACGGCAGGTAGGGGCTTGCTAGACTGGCGGTTATTCTAAAGCTCGGTCCGATTTTCCGCCTGAATGTGGTGCGAAGAAGCCCATTGAAACGTCTGTCGGGGGGTCGAATACCATGGTGAGACTGTCGAGCCGCGCTGCCATCGTTGGTGCGGCGGCCCTCCTCCTGTCCGGATGTTTCATCTCGGAACAGCCGAAGCTGCCGCTGACCACGGCCGCGGCGCCATTCGGCGACGGAGGACGCTATGGCGTATTCGAGCGCGGTGACGGCGACCGGTACAAGCGTCAGGAGACGTTCGTCATCAAGCGGCGCGCCGACGGCGCCTACGACTTCACCAACGAGAAGGGCGAAGTGCTGCAGATTTCATTCCACCCGTTCGGCACCGGTCAATTTCTCAGCCAGGCGAAGGCCGAGCAGGACCAGCCGGGCTACGGCTATGCGGTGTTCCGCTTCACCGGCAACGAGGCCGTGATGTACGCACCGCAGTGCAGCGACCAGGACAAGGCCAAGATCGAGCCGCTCGGGGTCGAGGTGAATAGCCAGTTCGAATGCGTTGTCGACCGCGTCGCCGATCTCCCCGGCCTGTTCGGCAAGATCGATCTCGGCCAGCCGGTGTCGAAACTGGTGCGGGAATAGCGCTCGACAGCAGTTCGTTACTGCGCGCGGCCCTCGACCACGCCGGCCTTGCTCTCGGACTTGTCGACCACAGCGCGCACGTGCCGGACGACGTGATCGGCCACGATCGCGTGCGCCTCGGCGGTCGGATGGATCGCGCCGCTGTAAAGCCCGGCCCAGGCCGGTTGCAGGATGTCGAACAGCGAGGTGCCGGCCTTGTGCGTGTGGGCAGCAAGGAACGCATCGTTGGGTGTGCGGAAGAGCCGCCACTTGTGCCCGTAGATCAGCGTGGCGGCCGGCGAATACGGCTGGAACGCATCGCCGTTCACGGGCCGGCGCGGCATGCGCATGTTGATGCCGTCCGCGAGCAGACGCTTGGGATCGCGCGCGCAGACGCCGCGCTTGGTGAACTCCGGGATATGGTCCGTCACCAGCGTGAAGCCCGTGCCGGCCCCGGTCGCCAGATGCGCCGGACAGCCCGAGCGGCTCTTGCCGTTGGCGATGCATTCGAGCCGGCCAAGAAAGTCGCGCAGGAAGTCCGCGGTCTCCGCCATCCGCTGCCGGCTCAGGCTCAATCCGGCATGCACGTCGACGCCGAGCGACGGCTGCGACCCGCAGAGCGCGCCGGTTTCGTCATACTGGATCGGCTCGTAGGAGGATTGCACAACGCGCGAAGCCGGAACGCCGAAGCCGTCGTGCAGCGCCTCTTTGACGGCCTTCATGCGCTCGTCGAGCACGTCGAGATAAACCCGCGAGACATCGGGACCGAAGCGTAACGACCGGCCGACGAGGCCCGCGATCGGCGCGAGGTCGCCGGCGGCCTCGGTCAGCGCATAGGCGGCGAGCGGCCCGAAGCCCACATCGTTGCCGCCGATCGACATCAGCACCACGTCGATCGGCCGCTTGCGCTGCTGCGGCGGACACCAGGACTTGGTGAAACGCTGCGGCGCAATCTGCGTGCTGCCATGCGAGAACACCGGCAGGGTGTAGCTCGCGTTCAGCGAACGCGGACCACGGCAGATCAGATCGCTCAACTGGTCGAACTGCGCGCGCACCTTCTCGCTGCCCTCGCGCGGATCGAGCTCGCCGAACAGGCCCTCGACCACTTCCGCGCCCGAACAGGTGAAGCTCGCGAGCGTCACCGAGCGATGACGATTTTCCAGCGCCAGCTGGATCGACACGCGGAACGGATAGCCGTACTGCGAGCGGTGGCAATCGCGGCTGAGCCAGCGGGCCGAGGCCTTCTCGAACGCGACCGCGAAGTCCGGCGAACTCAGCGGGATGAAGCGTCCGGCGGCCTCATCCTCCATGAAGCGGCGCGGCAGGACCTTCGGATTGTACTGATCCTCGGCGGCCGCGAGGCCGTAGCTCGGCGCCGCGACCGGCGCGCGGGCCACATCCTGCCGTGCGAAATTGGGGTCGTAGACCATCTCGCGCGATGCGCTGAACTGCACCGGCCGGTCGGGATTGCTCTCGCCCGACGCGAAGGAATCGCCGAGCGCGACGATGAAAATATCCTCGACGACGACATCGGGGTCGGCAAGTTCGCGGCCGTTCGGAAGTTTGACGGCGACCGTCACGCCCGAATTCGCCCGATCGAGCGCGTGCGGCACGCGCGCGATCGTGAGCTTGTCTTTGCAGGGAAGCTTCTTGCTCTCGACCTTGCCGCCCGCCTTGCGCGGCTGCCATGTCCAGACGCAGTCGCCGGTCACGCCGGCAAGCTGCTCAGGCGCGACGCGGATCGCGACCGTATGCGCGTCGGGCAGAACGTAGTCTTCCTTCGCGCTGCCCCACGAGTATTTGCGCTCGCACACCGCCGAATAGCGGCGCGGCTGGCCATTGCTGTCGTAGCAGGTCTCGCCGACGGTCTGCGCAGCCCAGCCGAGCCGGCTCTGCTCGTAACGCTTGCCGGCGGTGGCGGCGCATTTGTCCGGGTGGGAGGCGTCCTTGCAGTCGGGATCGTTGAGACGGCGTTCCGTCCGCCAGATCACGTCGGCCGGTATCGGCGCATTGGGATCGCCGCGCGCGGCGTTGTACGCGGCTTCATGCAGCGCGAACGATTTGGTCGGCTTGAAGAACCGGAACGGATTTTCGACTTCCCAGATCAGGTCAGCGGCCTGACACGGACCGGCGGATAGACTGGCGAACAAAGATATCGCCCAAGCGGTCGAAATCGCTTGTCGACGCATTCGTCCCTCCCGACCCCATCCACGGCTATAATAGCCGTCCGTTACGCTTCGCTAGGAGAAAATTTACCAATGCCCGAGGTTTCGGCTCGCCGATGCATGATGGACATAACCAATTGAAATTACTTTATAATCTCAGCTCCTCCGAAGCCCGGAAGCGCGCGGACGAACGCCCGGCCGTTTCCATCTAGGGCGAATCTATGTCTTCGCGCCCTCCCCAGCGAACGCCCGACCCGACCGCTTTGGCGCAGGGAATCCTGGCATCCGACCGTGCGACGGTGGCCCGCGCCATCACGCTGATCGAGAGCCGGCGCACCGACCATCAGGCGGCGGCGCGAAATCTGGTGCAAGATCTTCTGCCGCACACCGGCAAGGCGATGCGCGTCGGCATCACCGGCGTGCCGGGCGTCGGCAAGTCGACCACCATCGACGCACTCGGCACCTTCCTCACCGGCAAGGGCCACAAGGTCGCGGTACTGGCGGTCGATCCATCCTCGGCGCGCACCGGCGGATCGATCCTCGCCGACAAGACCCGTATGGCGCGGCTCGCCAGCGATCCCCACGCATTCGTGCGTCCCTCACCGGGTGGCGGCACGCTCGGCGGCGTCGCCGCCAAGACGCGCGAGACCATGCTGATCTGCGAGGCCGCGGGTTACGATGTCGTGCTGGTGGAAACCATCGGCACCGGCCAGTCGGAGACCGCGGTCGCCGACATGACGGATTTCTTCCTGCTGCTGATGCTGCCCGGCGCCGGCGACGAGATGCAGGGCCTCAAGAAGGGCGTCGTCGAGCTCGCCGACATGATCGCGATCAACAAGGCCGACGGCGACAACATTGCGCGCGCGACGGCGGCAGCCGCCGAATATCGCGCCGCGCTCCATATCCTCAGTCCGCGCTCGGCACATTGGTCGCCGCCGGTCGTGACCTATTCGGCGCTGACCGGCAGCGGCATTCCCGAGATGTGGGCCACGATCCTGCAACACCGCGAGCGGTCCGGCGCAACCGGCGAATTCGCCGCGCGCCGGCGCGAGCAGCAGGTGAAGTGGATGTGGGCGATGCTCGATGACCGACTTCACTCACGGCTGAGATCGGACCCGAGCGTGCGCGCGAAACTGCCACGCCTCGAAGCCGCGGTGGCGCAGGGCAAGCTGTCACCGTCCGTGGCGGTGGACGAGATCGCGACCCTGTTGGGCCTTTAGCGCCCGCCCGGCACGGTACGCGGATCGACCTTGGACATCGGGATCGCGGATTCCATGACGATCGTGGCGGCGAGCGGCAGCGCGAGCCGGTCGCGGTTGGTCTGCATCTGCCACTGCGCCGCATAGGCCAGATCGTAGGGCCACTCCTCGGGCTGGCGCTTCGACGTCTCGAACTCCTCGCGGATCGTACGCCAGTGCTCCTCCAGCGCCGTACGCGGCATGGTCTGCGGCATGTGGGCGGCCGGCAGGCGAGGCACGCCGAAGCGCGCGGTACCGACCGTGCGCGCCGCATAGCTCACGATGTCCGCGACATCCGGCAGCAGGTTCCGGCTGGCCGATGGAACCACATCCATAACATAGGCCCAGATGCTATAGGGCGGCGTGCCGAGGTTCTCGAAGACAATCCAGTTCAGCATGTCGCTGAAATAGAATTTCTCGCCGCTCCTGGTGACGACCTCCGACAGGATTTCGCCGGGATTGATCTTCTGCGGCTCGATGATTGATTTCCGGATCGATATTTGCGCCGCGAAGCCGGCAAGCGCGCCGATCTCCGTCAGAATCGTTTCGAGATGGATCTGTCCGCGCCGCCGGATTTCGTTCGCCATCAGCACGGTCGCCATGGTCCGCCCAATCGCCTCACGCTCCGGATCGATCGGTAGCATTGCGATGGCCCCCGGCTCGCAAAGGAAGGACGTGCAGGCTGTGGAAGTATGTCGCCGGGGGATGTGTTCCGGTTCGAGCAACCCGGATCGGCGCGACATGCACCTCTCGAATTGGCGACGCATTCTCCTTGCAGCCTGCAAACGGGTATAGTTGCCCGAGTGTTTGCAGTTCCTTGCCGCAATCGCGAGCAGAAGCTTTCCGGCCGTTTACGAATAAGGGCGAATGACGACCACCATCCTCCTCACCGGCTTCGGACCGTTTCCCGGCGCGCCCGACAACCCGACCGAACCGTTGGTTGCGGAACTCGTGCGCCGCCGCTACCCGGGGTTCGGCCACGTGCGCCGCCGCGCGCACGTCTTTCATGTCAGCTACGAAGCCGTCGACCGCGAATTGCCGGCGCTGATCGCGCGCGAACAGCCGGATGCGCTCATCATGTTCGGACTGGCGACGCGCAGTCGCCATTTGCGCATCGAAACGCTCGCGCGCAATACGCTCAACTGCGGCCTGCCCGATGCCGGCGGCTGCGTGCCGGCGTCGGCCACCATCACATTCGATGCACCGGCCGAATTGCCGCTGCCCGCTCCGGCCCATCGGTTGCTGTTGGCCGCCCGGGCGACGGGTGTGCCGGCCGAGCGCTCGCGCAACGCCGGCGGCTATCTCTGCAACTATTTGTGCTGGCGCGCCGCGGAGGCGGCGAGGTCCGGAACCCCGCGGCTCGCGACCTTCGTCCACGTTCCGGCGGTGCGCCGCCCGGGTTTGCTGCGAGCGCCGCGCACGGCGATCACGTTCGACGACCTCCTCCTGGCCGGCGGGGCGATCCTGAGGGAAACGGTCGCGGCCACGCGCGCCAAACGTTAACGCTAAGCCCATCGTTAACGCTAAGCCCATTAAAGCGGTTCATCCTACGGCGGCCCACAGCATCCGGGCCTAGATTTGCTGTGCTTTCCTGCATTCGGCCGCCCGCGCGCCGGATGCCTGACGAAAGAACCGCCCATGGACACCGACCGTCGCCGCCTCTTCGCTCTGACCGCAACCGCCGCCGCCGGCGTCACCGCCACGCAAACGGCCAGCGCGGCGCCCGCCGCGTCACCGATCAGCGCGCTCGGCGTCGATGCCGCGCAATTCGGGTTGCGCCCGGGCGCCAATGAGGATCAGACCCGCGCGCTTCAGCGCGCGATCGACGAGACCGCGCGCACGCGCAGCCCGCTCGCCATCGCGCCTGGAGTTTATCGCATCGGCGGTGTGAAGCTTCCGGCCGGCGCGCAGCTCATCGGCGTGCGCGGCGCCACCCGATTCGTCCTGGCCGACGCGCGTCCGTTGGTCCTGGCCGAGCGCGCCGATCACATCGGACTATCGGGTCTTGTGCTCGACGGCGGCAAAGTCCCCCTCCCCGAGCGCACCGGCCTCGTGCAGCTTGAGAACTGCCAGCACGTCAAGATTTCCGGCTGCGAGATCATCGGTGCAGGTCGCAACGGCATCATGTGCATCGCGGTCGACGGCGAGATCACCGACACACGGCTCGCCGACATCGCGGAGGCGGCGATCCATTCGCTCGATGGGCGCGGGCTGATCATCGCTCGCAACACTGTCTTCAACGCCGGCAACAACGGCATTCAGGTGTGGCGCTCCGCTGCCGGCGACGACGGCACGATGGTGACCGACAACCGCATCGAAGCGATCGACAACCGCGCCGGCGGCTCGGGCCAGTACGGCAACGCCATCAACGTCTTCCGCGCCAATAACGTGATCGTGCGCGGCAACCGCATCAAGGACTGCGCTTACACGGCGGTGCGCGGCAATGCCGCGTCCAACATCCAGATCGAAGGCAACAGCATCGTCGGCGTGCGCGAGACTGCGCTCTACGCCGAGTTCGGCTTCGAGGGCGCGGTGATCGCCAACAATACGGTCGATGGTGCGGCGATCGGCGTCTCGGTCACCAATTTCAACGAGGGCGGCCGGCTCGCCGTCGTGCAAGGCAACCTGATCCGCAACCTCCTGCCGAAGCTGCCGGCGGGCAACGATCCGGGCGAGGTCGGCGGCATCGGCATCTCGGTCGAGGCCGACACCGCGGTGACCGGGAACGTGGTCGAAGGCGCGCCGGCCGTCGGCATCATGCTGGGTTTCGGCCAGTATCTGCGCGACGTCGCCGTCACCGGCAATATCGTGCGCAAGGCCGACGTCGGTATCGCGGTCTCGGTCGCGCCCGGCGCCGGCAGCGCGCTCATCGCCAGCAACGTCATCGCCGATGTGCTGCGTGGCGCCGTGGTCGGAACCGACCGTCGAAAGATCGTCACCGGCGACCTGATGAAGGGCGGCGCCGAGCGCTACGCCCACCTCTCCATCAGCGGCAACCGCGTGCGCTGACCTGAATGCGCCCCTTTGGATGAGGCTATAGGCAACATTGCCCGCATTTAATGCGCGGCTGTGACGCACAAGCCGTTGCGGTGCACGTGCCCGAGGCGCCATATTTCGGTCTGGAACGACCCCACACTGCAAACCATGCGCTTCCCCGTCAGAAAGATGCTCACCGGCATTCTCGCACTCTTCCTGTTTCCGCTCGCCGTGCACGCGGCGATCTATGCCAGCAAGGACCGGCCGGCGAGCTTCCGCGATGCCGACTGGTCGAGCGTCGGCATGCTGCCGCCGGCATCGGCCGATCACGAGGCGCGCATGCTGGTCTTCACGGGGCGCACCGGGCGCTGGAAGGGCATCTTCGCCGTCCACAGCTGGGTCGTGCTCAAGCCGGAAAATGCGGCGACCTGGACGCGCTATGACGTGGTGGGCTGGGGCCAGCCGGTACGCACCAACGGCTGGGCGCCGGACGCGCGCTGGTTCGGCGACGCGCCGCGCATTCTGCTCGACGTGCATGGACCGCAGGCCGCGACTCTCATCCCGAAGGTCAAGGCGGCGATCGCCGGCTACGACTACAGCGAGTTCGGCGACTATCGGGTCTGGCCAGGGCCGAACAGCAATACGTTTACCGCGGCGGTCTTGCGCGCGGTGCCGGAACTGAAGGCCACGCTGCCGTCGAATGCGGTCGGCAAGGATTTTCGCGCCCTGCCCTATGCGGGCCTTACAGATAGCGGCACCGGCATCGAGCTTTCGCTCTGGGGCCTGCTCGGCATGAAGCTCGGATGGGTCGAGGGGGTCGAATTGAACTTCATGGGGCTCGTGACCGGCTTCGACTTGCGTCATCCGGCGCTCAAGCTACCGGGCTTCGGCCGCATCGGCATTGACGACGGCACCGCGGTGGCGGCGCCTCTGGCGACGAAGTAGTCCCGCACCGGCGGCGCGACCGCAAAGCTTGCCGCCCCCCAAAGCTTGCCGGGCCCCAAAGCTTGCCGCGCCCGACGTGTTCGCTGGTAGACTGCCCAGCCACGCCGGCCGGGGCCCGTTCATGTCGAATCTCTCCATCATCATCCCGGTGCTCAATGAAGGCGAGCGCATCGCCGGCACGCTCGACGCGCTCGCGCCATTGCGCGCGCTTGGCGTCGAGATCGTGGTGGTCGACGGCGGCAGCCGCGATGCCACCGTCCAACGCGCGCGGCTGCGGGCGACCCGCGTCATCTCGGCGCCGCGCGGTCGCGCCTCGCAGATGAATGCCGGCGCCGAGAAGGCGCAGGGCAACGTGCTGCTGTTCCTGCATGGCGATACGCGACTGCCCTCCGACGCCGATCACGTGCTGCTCAACGATCTCGAACATTCGGGCCGCGCCTGGGGCCGTTTCGACGTCAAGATCGACAGTCCGCGTCTCGCATTGCGCGTGGTCGGCTGGCTGATGAACCTGCGCTCGCGGCTGACCGGCATCGCCACCGGCGACCAGGCGATTTTCGTGAAGCGCGATGTGTTCAAGGAGATCGGCGGTTACCCGCCGATCGCGCTGATGGAGGATATCGCGCTCTCGAAGCGTCTCAAGAAGATCGGCCAGCCACTTTGCCTGCGCGAGCAGGTCATCACATCGGGCCGGCGCTGGGAAAAGCACGGCGTGCTGCGGACCATCCTGTTGATATGGCGGCTGCGGCTCGCCTACTACTTCGGCGCGGATCCAAATGAGCTTGCGCAGCATTACGGCTATGGCGACTGAGCCCGTCGCAGTCGCGATCCTCGCCAAGGCGCCAATCCCGGGTTTTGCCAAGACGCGGCTCATCCCCGCACTCGGGGCCGAACGGGCCGCCGCACTGCAGGCCGCGCTGATTGCGCGCGCTATCGAGACCGCCCGCACCGCAAACACCGGCCCGGTAGCCTTGTGGGGCGCGCCGGACGACACACATCCGGCATTCGCGGCGGCACGCGCCAACGGGGCCGAACTCCGGTCTCAGCCGGACGGCGATCTTGGCGCACGCATTCTCGCGGCGCTCGCGACCGCGAACGGCCCGGCGCTGATGATCGGCACCGATTGTCCGGCATTGACCGCCGACCATTTGCGCGAAGCTGCCGGCATTCTGCGCGGCGGTGCCGATGCGGTGGTGTGCCCGGCCGAGGATGGCGGCTACGTGTTGATCGGTCTGCGCAGCCCAGACGCCAGGCTGTTTGCAGAGATGCCGTGGAGCACGCCCGGCGTGATGATTGAGACGCGCCAACGGCTACGGCAGCTTGGACTCACCTGGCAGGAGCCGGTGACACTGTGGGATGTCGACGTACCGGCCGACCTCGCCCGGTTGCGCGAGATCGAGTTCGGCAGCATCATTTCCTCCGCCGATCAATAGAGCCGGATGAGCACGAGGCCCGCCACGATCAGCGCGGCGGCGGCGAGACGGCTCGTCTGTAATGGCTCCTTGAGAACCAGCACAGCAATCGCGGCGCCGAATAGCACGCTCGTCTCCCGCAACGCTGCGACGATCGCGATCGGGGCAAGTGTCATCGCCCAGATCGCGATGGCGTAGGAGCCGAATTGCAGGGCTCCGCCCGCCAGCCCGGTGCCCCAATGGCTGCGTATCGCGCCGAAGAGCGCAGTGCCGCGGCGTACCAGCGCGTAGATCACGATCACCGGGCCGATGCCGACGAACAGCGCGACCGAATAGGCATTGGCGCTTCCGGCGCTGCGCGCGCCGAGACCATCGACCACCGAATAGGCGCAGATCGTCACCGCCGTGAACAAGGCGAACCCGACGGCGCGCCGGTCGAGCCGCGCAAGGTCGCGGCCGCCGCGCAGCGAGATGAGGAGTACGCCGGCAGCAAGCAGAATGATCCCGCTCCAACCGAAGGCACCCAGCCGTTCGCCCACGAGTGCGGTGGTCACCACCGCGGTCATCAGCGGCGCCGAGCCGCGCGCGATCGGGTAGACTTGGCCCATGTCGCCCGTCCGGTAGCTCTCGATCAGCGCCGCGAAATAGACGAGATGGATCAGCACCGAGGCGATCACCCAGGGCCACGCGGCATGCGCCGGCAACCCCGTAAACGGCAGCGCCACGAGCCCGACGAGCGCCGCGCCGACCGAAATCAGCGCAGTCGTTATGAGGGGATCGAGCCCAAGCTTGATAGCGGCATTCCACCCGGCGTGGCAGGCGGCCGCAAACAGCACGGCGAGGAAGACAAACGCGTCCATCGGCGCAGTATTTCAGAACGGCAGATGAGCCGCGAACGAACTCAATCGCGGTAGGCGGCGGCGGGCCAGACTTTGGGCGCCGCGCGCTGGTATTGCGGCGGGCGCGGAACTTCGGCGCCGAGCGCCTGCGCCGCGTGCCAGGCCCAATGCGGATTGTCGAGAAAGCCGCGCGCCAACGCCACCTGGTCGGCCTTGCTCTCAGCAATAAGCGCTTCGGCCTGCTTCGGCGTCGAGATCAGCCCGACCACACGGGCTGCGATGTCGGCCTCGCGCTTAATCCGTTCGGCGAACGGTGCGTTGAGGGCGGCGGTCTGCGGCGGCCGCGACTCTGCGCTGACACCGCCCGACGAGATGCAGACGAAATCGAGGCCTGCCGCCTTGAGCGCCTTGGCGAAGGCGACCGCGTCATCGGGCGTGAGCCCGCCGGCGATCCAGTCGTCGCCGGTCATGCGGGCACCGAGCGGAATGGCGGCCGGCACCGCGGCACGCACGGCCTTGGCGATCTCGAGCGGAAAGCGCATGCGCGCTTCGAGCGACCCGCCGTAGCCGTCGCCGCGCTTATTCGAAATCGGCGAGACGAAACTGTGGATGAGATAACCGTGCGCAGCATGCAGCTCGATGGCATCGAACCCGACGCGCACGGCTCGTCGCGCCGAGGTCACGAACGACTCCCGAACGCGCTCCATGTCGGCGGCGGTCATTTCCCGTGGAAGATGCCAATTGGGGCCGAAGGGAATGGCGGACGGCGCGATCGTCTCCCAAGGATCCTCGCCGGCAGCTAGCGAGCGGCTCCCTTCCCAAGGCCGCGAGGCCGACGCCTTGCGTCCGGCATGCCCGATCTGGATGCCGAGCTTCGCGGTGCCGTAGCGGCGGCAATGCGCCACCACGCGCGCGAGGGCTGCCTCGCAGTCGTCGGAGTAGATGCCGAGGCAACCATGCGTGATGCGCCCTCGCCGCTCGACACCGGTCGCCTCGACCACCACCAGCGCGGCCCCGGAGTTGGCCAGCATGCCGAGATGATTGAGGTGCCAATCGGAGGCGACACCGTCATCCGCGCTGTATTGGCACATCGGCGAAACCACGATGCGGTTCGCGAGTTCGAGACCGGCGAGCCGGATCGGAGAAAACAAGGCGCTTGGCATGTCACATAAGGGGGCTGGAGGGCAGACGGCGGGGTAACCGCCAGCATAGAGAAAGGCGCGGCTGCCCGGCAAGGAGGCCGCGTCAGGCACGCTTGATGCCCGAATCTACGACGGATTGCAGCGGCGACTGTCGCGGAGCGCCGGTCAGGCGGCGTCGCGCCGCGGGCCGCCGTCCGGCGAAGAAGCAGCGGCGGGCAAAGCGTCCTCGACCGGCGGAATTTTTTCGGCCTCGGCGGACGGTGGAGCGATCAGTGCCCAACGCTCGGTGGCGCGGATCGCGTCGCGCATGTACTGAAGAAATTGCGCCTCGGTGTAGTAGTGCTTCCACCGTCCGCTATGGAAAAGTTCGATGAAGTGCGCGCGCCGGCGCTCGGCCAGTCGCCGCCATTTGTGTGCCACCTTGTCGAGCGCCCCCACGAGCCGTTCCGACATGGAGAATCCGTAGCTGAGCTTGAGAATCGGACGACGCCATCGTCACGCGACCCACATGCACACTCAACGAATGATTGGGGGACGGCCGGAGGTTGTGAACCGATTTCCCGCGAATCACACAAGCGATAATTTGCCACTAGCACGTGGCAGATGCGCGACACGAAGCAATCTCGAAATCACGAGACGCGTGCGGTGTTTTCAGCGGCTGAAAAAAGTGACCCGCCCGGATGGGGAAATCCGGGCGGGTCGGATCGGCGCAGGGGATCGGGGGGCGTAAGCGCCGATCGGGGCTGTAATCTCGCCGGCCCTCGCGGGCCGTAGTCGACCATTAGTCGTTTGGGGAACAAAAAGGTTCAACAAAGAAACTGACCCGCCCGGATGGGGAAATCCGGGCGGGTCGCAGATCGGCGCAGGGGATCGGGGGGGCGTGAGCGCCGATCGGGGCTGTGTATCTCGTGGGCCTCGCTAGGCCGGGGCGAATATTGGTCGTTTCCCGGCTCGGCAAGGTTCAAATCAATATAAGAATTATGGTATGCGATTTCAAAATATAACACCAGATCAAAGTAGAACTACTTCAAGTAATTGATATTGCGTAATTATTTTAACACGGGATGTACTACGCCCGTTTTCGCTGGCTGTGGAAATCTGCCTGAACGGGAACACCGTGGCGTCAATCGATGCCGCGGCTACTCGGCAACCGCGATGAAGCTCACGACCTTGGTCTGCTCTTGCATCCGCCGGATAAGCCGGCCGAGCTCGTCCTTGGGCACGTTCGCCCCGGCGAACCGGATGCGATAGAGGCCGCCAGCCTTCGGCCCGTCGACCAGCGTCGCCATGTGGGCGCCGAGGAAATTGGTGATGTCGGCCGAGCTCGCCTGCGGCGCAAAACGCACCACCGCAAACGTGCCGTCAGCCGTCGGATGGGCGGACGCGGTTTCGTAGTTGGCCGGCTCGGCGCGCTCCTTGACGGCAACGGCGGTAATCACGCCGGCCTGCACAACAATAGCAAGAGCAGCAGCAGCAGCAGACCAGGCCAGCGTGCGGGGCGTAAAGCCCGAGAGGAAATCGGACACCCGGCCGGCGAAATCGAACGACGCGCGGCGGGCCGGCGCGCGTACGCCCTCGGCATCGATCGCGGTGAACAGCTTCTCCATCGCCCGCGCGGACGGCGCGCCCAGCGTCTCGTTGAGATGGATCGTCTCGGACAATTCCTCGCGAACGATGTCGTAACGGCGCTTGAGCTCACGGTCGCCGGCGAGCGCCTGCTCGACGCGATCGGCGTCGCGGCGGCTCAGCGTGCCGGCGGCATGCCAAGGCAGCAGAGCTTCGATCTCATGGCGTTCTGGCTCTTTATTGATCATGTTCATGGCCAACCTCTTTCAATTCCCGCCGCCTTGAGCAGCTCTCCGAGTTTCTTGCGCGCATAGAACATGCGCGTTTTCACCGTGTTCTCCGGGATGCCGACGATCTCTGCGACTTCTTCCACGGACTTCTCGTGGTAGTAGACGAGATCGACGATCTCCCGATGTTCCGCCGAAAGGCCCATCAGGCACTTCCGGATCAATCCGCTCTTGTCCTTCTTCTCCAGCACGATCTCCGGATCGTCTGACGGATCCTCGATCGCACCCGCAGCTTCCTCATCCAGTTCCTCGTCCGGCCGGCGCCGCAGCGCCGAGAGGGCCTTGAACCGCGCAATCGACAGCAACCAGGTCGATACCGCGGAGCGCCCTTCGAACCGACCAGCCTGACGCCATACGTCCAAAAACACGTCGCTGATCAGATCTTCGGCCGTACTCTCATTCCTCACCAACCGAACCACGAACCGGAACACGCGGACGTGGTGCCGTGCGAACAGCACCTGCATGGCAAGCCGGTCGCCGTTCGCGATCCGTCCGATCAACACCTCATCTGATGTGGCTTGCATCGGGTTTTGACGGTCGGCTCGTGGGTTAGTCGCGGGGGGAAGCGGTCCGGTTCACGGTTCCGCCACAGAGATGACATCTGCCAACTCTCTCATCTGTCGGGGATTTGCGCCATGAGGAGGGCTGCCGGAGGGCAAGTTATGGCCCATAATGAGCGGCGCGGGCACGGCAAATGAGCAGAATACTGCTTTATTCTCAGGCATTTGAGTAAAATCTGCAGGGACTGGGCAGGCTTTAGGCAGGGGTTTTGGCGCGCTCCGCCGGGGCGGAAGCGCGGATTTGGGCCGTGCGCGCGTTGGCAATTGGTTAACTCAAGTTCCAACTCGAAGCGGCGCCGTCAGCTTCCGCAAGGCCGCCAGCACCGAGAGCGCGGTGATCCGCCCGGTCTTCGGGTTCTCCGAGGGGATATTCTCGATGCTCAGCGTGAAGCGGGCGGAATCGCTGTCGACCTCGATGGTGTGGCAATTGCGCTCGACGGTGGGGTCGGCCCATATTTCCATCGTGGTCCGGTCCGGCCCGATGCCGGCAAGCGAGAGCGCCGCCGCGACGTTGACGTTGGCGGGAAAGCCCGCCGCGCCCTCGCGCGCGGTGCCGGCGAACACCCGCTTGGGGGCGTTGAGCCCTACGACCGAGATGCCGTGACTCTCGAGATAGGGCGCGCCGGCGAGGCCACCGGGCGGCTTGCGCGTCACCATGCGGACCGAATGAATGACCCCTTCGGCCGCCGCCGTCACGGCGTCGAGGCCGAGCAGCGCGCCAGTCGGCACGATGATCTGCCCGCCACGCGCACTCGCAAGCTCGATCAGGTCGGGCCGGGGAAGCAACGCGCCGGCACTCAGCACCATCACGCGCTTGCCGGCTTCCAGCATGGGGCGGCAGATGCGGTCGAGCACCGCGCTCGGCGCACACTCCACCGCCAGATCGGCACGGTCGGGGAACTCCTCGAATTCGACCAGCGGGCAGGCAATCTGTTCGGTGTCGAGCCAAGCCTGCGCCTTGGCGCGATCGCGCACCGCCGCACAGGCGAGCGCGAGGCCCGGCATCCCGTCGGCGAGATTGCGCGCCAGCACACGGCCGATCGCAGCCGAGGCCGGCAATCGCGACGCGGATTGGGGCATGCCCATTGATATTCGGCAGTGACATTGTCGGAACGTCCCAGATGCTTAAATTTTTTCATACGCGTCCGCGACCGCCGCCACAAGCTAGCGCGTTCCGACGCTTGTATCCTTTTGCAGCGCGCGTTTAACGAGCGCGGGACCGAGCGACACTCAACCGATTAGTCGGTGAGATTCATGTCGCTTGATACGAAGATCCAGCTTGGGAGTTTGAATAACTGTCCTAGGGCCAACCCGACGCGTCTTCCGCTTGTCGTCCCTCAGCCCCGGTCCGCCCTCGGGGCGAAGCGGACATGAACCAGCCGGCAAAACCGAATTAACCGGTCGAGAATGACCCTGGCTGTGTGAAAACGCCGTGCCTGCTATGATTCCCGCACTGAATCGGCGGGGGCTGGGCATGACGCGCTTCGTTCAAGGGGCTGATCGCGGGCAATCGACTTTGTTGCCGGAATGCCTGGATGACTGGGTTGCAGATGACAATCCGGTTCGCGTGATCGACGCCTTCGTTGCGGCCCTCGATCTGGCTGAACTTGGGTTCGGTGGCGTTGAGCCTGCCGGTACAGGTCGGCCGTCGTATCATCCGGCCGCGCTCTTAAGGCTCTACATATACGGATATCTCAACCGTGTGCATTCGAGCCGCCGGATCGAGCGTGAAGCTGGCCGCAACGTCGAAGTGATGTGGCTGCTCGCCCGGCTTGCGCCCGATCACAAAACGATTGCCGATTTCCGCAAGGACAATGGTCCCGGCATCAAAAACGTCTGCGCGCGCTTCGTCGAGGTGTGCCGCAAGATGGGTTTGCTCGCGACAGCCAGCGTCGCGATCGACGGCAGCAAATTCAAAGCCGTCAATAATCGCGATAAGAACTTCACGCGCGGCAAAGTCGAGCGGCGGCGTACGCAATTGGAGGAGAGTGTTGCGCGCTATCTCGCTCAGCTCGATACCGCCGACCGGCAGGAGCCGTCGGAAACGCTGGAATTAAAAAAGACGCGGATCAAGGAACGGCTCGAAAATCTGACCGTTGAAATGGCGAAACTCGCAGCCATTGAAAAACAGGTTCTGGCGTCGCCCGATCAGCAGATATCGTTCACCGATCCCGACAGCCGTTCGATGGCCACGAGCGGCCGTGGTTCCGGCGTCGTCGGCTACAACGTGCAGACGGCGGTCGATACAGAAAACCATCTGATCGTCGCGCACGAGGTGACGACAAGCGGCTCAGACCGGTCACAACTTGCAAACATAGCCCGGCAAGCCAAGGCCGTTCTTGAGGCTGACACGCTCGATGTTGTCGCCGATCGCGGCTACTTCAAGGGCGAAGAAATTCTGGCGTGCGAGCAATCTGGCATCACGGTGACGTTGCCCAAGCCGATGACGTCGGGTGCGAAGGCTTCGGGGCGCTTCGGCAAACAGGACTTTGCTTATCTGCCAGACGAGGATGTTTATCGCTGCCCGGCCGGTGAGAAACTCAAATATTATTATACCAACGAGGAAGACGGCCATAAGCTGCGCAACTATTGGACGAACGCCTGCAAAACCTGTCCACTCAAATCGAAGTGCACGCCGAGCCCGCAACGCCGTATCAAGCGATGGGTGCACGAGGACGTTCTCGAACGCGCGCAGGCGCGGCTCGACAAGAATCCAAACGCCATGCGCACTCGCCGCGAGACCGTCGAGCATCCGTTCGGCACACTGAAGATGCGCATGGGCGCGACGCACTTCTTGTGCGTGACGCTGCCGAAAGTTGCGACCGAGATGGCGCTGTGCGTGCTCGGCTACAATCTGACACGCGTGCTGAACATCGTCGGGATGAAACCGCTGCTGGCGGCGGTGAGGACGTAATACGGGCGCTGGCGCGCGCCGTTGCGGTTCATAGGGCGCGTGAAAGAGTCCCGACATTGCGTCAGGATGAGTTCTGGTCGAGTGGCCGTAAAATTTGCCCAAATTGATCGGATTGCGGTAGCTTGAGTTCGACCGCGCCGGTCCGCGTCATGCAACAGCGTTTTTACACAACCAAGACCCAAACCGGACATTGCGCGCCGCTCGCTGAAAAACCGCGCGGCTTAAGCCGATTCCGCCCCCTTCCGGCGCCTTAGCCTTCCCCCTACGATGCCTTCTGGATGAACCTGGGTCGTGTCATGAAGCGGCGCGAATTTCTCGGTGTGCTCGGCGGAGCGGTAGCGGCAGGGCCTCTGGCAGCGCACGCACAGCAGCCAGCGATGCCAGTGGTAGGACTTCTGCGCAGCACACCGGCGGCGCCGTTTGCACATATCGTTGCAGCGTTACGCCAGGGCTTGGGCGATGAAGGATTTGTTGAGGGCCGCAATGTTGTGATCGAACAGCGCTGGGCAGACAACCATCGCGATCGGATTTCTGGATTGGCGGCCGACCTGGTTCGCCGCCAGTCGGCTGTGATCATCGCTAACGGCCCTGCGGTGAATGATGCCAGGGCCGTCACCCAGACGGTTCCAATCGTTTTCGTGCTCGGTGACGATCCAGTGAAAATGGGGTTAGTCGGCAGCCTCAATCGGCCCGAAGGCAATCTCACGGGTGTGACGTTCTTTGGCGGCGGCCAGCTTGGCGCCAAACGGCTCGAGTTGCTGCGCGAACTGGTCCCGAAAACGTCCGTCGTGGCGGTGCTGCTTGATCCCGATAATCGGGGATTCGAAACAGAGTTGCCGAGCGTGCAGGCTGCGGGCCAGGCGCTCGGGGTCAAAATCGTGCTGATTAAAGCCGACCTCGAATTGAATACGGCCTTTGCTACGATCATGCAGGCGGGTGCCGACGCCATCCTGCTTGGCGGTGGCCCGGCCCTGTTCAGTAACGTGCGTCAGATCGTTGCGCTGGCAGCGCATCACAAAATTCCTGCGATCTACGAACTGCAGGAATATGTCCAGGCTGGTGGCCTCATCAGCTATGCGGCCAGTATTGCAGGTGCCTATCGGCAGGCGGGCATTTACGCAGGCAAGATCCTTAAGGGCGCCAAGCCGGCCGATTTGCCGGTGATGCAGCCGACCACGTTCGAGCTCGCGGTCAATCTCAAGACCGCCAGGGCGCTCGGCCTCACAGTGCCGCCGTCCATCATGTTGCGCGCCGACGAAGTAGTCGAATGAATAGTACGATGTCGCCTGTTGGCAAAAAAGCGGCGGATTTGACTGACCTGAATTTCAGTCCGGTTTCAGGTCGAAGCAGGCAAAGGAGAACAGGCCGCGACGGCCCGACCTGTAGCGATTTCCCGCAGCAGAAGTAACCAATTCCGGCCAACTGGGTATGCTGGCTCATGGAACCTCGGATGCAATTCAATCGACTAAGACGGCGCGAGTTCATCACCCTGCTCGGCGCAGCGGCGTGGCCGGTAACGGCGCATGCGCAGCAGCCGGTCACGTCGCTAGTTGGCTTTCTCAGTGGACGCTCTGCGGACGAGTCGGCGGGACTGGTGGCAGCATTCCGGAAGGGTTTGCACGAAACCGGTCATCTCGGGAGTTTGAATATTGAGTTTCGCTGGGCGGACGGTCGCTACGACCGGCTGCCCGCGCTCGCGAACGATCTTGTCAGCCGTCGCGTCAGCGTGATTGCCGCCGTCGGTGGCAGCGTGTCGGGTCTCGCTGCGAAGGCGGCGACCTCGACCATCCCCATCGTGTTCGCGAGCGGAGGCGACGCAGTCAAGTTGGGACTCGTGGCTAGCCTCAACCGGCCGGGTGGCAATGTGACCGGTGTCAATTTGGTCTTCGGTGCACTTGGCGCCAAGCGGCTTGAACTGCTGCGAGAGATCATGCCCCAAGCCGGCGCGGTCGCGATGCTTGTAAACCTGAACTATCCAAGTGCTGCGACCGAGGTAAGGGACGTGGAGGATGCCGCCCGTTCACTCGGGCTCAAGATTAATGTTGTCAATGCGGTCGCGGCCAACGAGATCGAGCCGGCGTTTGAGAGCGCTGTAGCGCAGAAATCGAAGGCCCTGCTGGTCGCGGACGATCCATTCCTGCAAAGCCATCGCGACCTGCTCGCACAACTGGCCGCGCGTCATGTCTTGCCGGCGATGTATTTTTCACGCGATTTCGCGGATGCTGGTGGATTGATGAGTTATGGACCTAACATCGTGGACGCCTATCGACTGGTGGGTGCCTACGCCGGTCGCACCCTGAAAGGCGAAAAACCGGCCGACCTACCGGTCATACAGCCAACCAAATTCGATCTTGTGCTCAACCTCAAGACCGCGAAGGCGCTCGGCCTCGATATTCCGGCCAAGTTACTCGCGCTCGCAGATGAGGTGATCGAATAGGTACGCTGTGTGCTGCGGTTGCTCACAGCCGCTTTTGGCCCATCGCGTCTTTCGCTACCGCACAGCAATACGGTCGCTGTCGGACCAAAGCGGACATTGAGTTACCTTACAGCGCCGGGTTGTATGAGTACGCATCGCGGCTCCCCGTGATTCCAGTGCGGCTTTGGATTTGATGTTCCGACGAAGGAACCCGCGGCAAATCCGGCAGCGCGTCAAATCCACCGCACCGGCCCGCGTCATTGCGCGTCTTGACCGGCATCCCAACTAACGGCAAGGCTGCGCAAAATCAGGGAGGATCGAATGTCGAAGCGAATATCGGCCGCCGGTTGGGCGGTCACCGCCGCCATCGGCGTTGTCCTGGCGATGACCGGCGCCGCGGCGGCGCAGACATTTCCGAGCAAGCCGATGACGATGATCATTCCGTTCGCGGCCGGCGGCCCGACGGACGTGCTCGGCCGCGTCGTCGCCCAGCGCATGAGCGAGATTCTGGGCCAGCAGATCGTGATCGAGAACGTCGGCGGCGCGGGCGGCATGACCGGCATGAAGCGCGTGGCGGATGCCGCGCCCGACGGCTACACCTTCGGCGTCGGCACGGTCGGCACGCAGGCGCAGAGCCAGACCATGTACAAAAAGCCGCTCTACGACGCGGCGACCGATTTCACGCCGGTGGCGCTGGTGGCGGAAGTTCCCATCGTCCTCATCACGCGCAAGGACCTGCCGGTGCACGACCTCAAGGAGTTCATCGCCTACGCCAAGGCCAACCAATCCAAGATGCAATACGGCTCGGCCGGTGCGGGATCGGCCACGCATCTCGGCTGCGTGCTGCTCAACTACCTGATCGGCGTCGACATCACGCACGTGCCCTATCGCGGCACCGGCCCGGCGATGCAGGACCTGCAGGGCGGCCGGATCGACTATCTGTGCGAGGTCGTCAGCACCGCAAAACCGCAGATCGACGGCGGCACCGTCAAGGCGATCGCGATCATGACCAAGGATCGCTCGCCCGCGCTGCCGAACGTGCCGACCGGCATCGAGCAGGGCACGCCCAATCTCGAGGCCTATACCTGGAACGCGATCTTCCTGCCGAAGGGCGCGCCCGCCGACGTGGTGAAGAAGCTCAACGATGCCGCCGTGCAGGCGATGAACACGCCGGCGGTGCGCGACCGGCTCTCGCAGCTGGGCGCCGTGGTCGCGTCGAACGACCGCGCGACGCCGGCGTATCTCGGCCAGTTCGTGAAGGACGAAATCGCGAAATGGGCAGGGCCGATCAAGGCGAGCGGCGTCAGCGTGGATTGAAGTTTAGCCGGACTTGGTGATTGCGCCCTCTCCGCTTGCGGGAGAGGGACGGCCGCTACGGCGCAAGCGCGACCTTGGATTGGACGAGTTCAGGGCGCACGCTTGATTTCGCTACAGCTCACCACGCTCGCTCCGGTCTGACCGCCAACTTGCTTATAGCAAAACGACATTGTGTTATTGTCGATGAGCTGACCGTCGAGAAAACCATCGCGATCGACCAGGATGACGGTCTTGTTATCTTTTCCGGTCAACTCGCCGATCATTGGCTCCTGGGTTCGTTCGCCGTTGCCGGTAAACGTCTGCATGCCCCAGAAGCGTCGGCCTTCTTGAGCGGTGACGTCGATTAACAGGTCTTTCTCGAACAGTCCGGGCTTTTCGAATGTTCCGCGGTTCGACGGCCAATGTGGCGCGACGCCGGCGACGATTGAGTGCGTCTTTCCGGCCCATTTGCCTTTGATATTCGGGATTTCGTCGGCGGCGGAGGCCGTATCCACCACGGAGAAGAGAAGCGTGAGCATCCCTGCAAAAAGCAAGGTGGAGCGGGCGATTCGCGTCATTTGACTCATCCTCATTGGCTCCTGCGGCGTGATCGAGTTGGGAAGGTTTATTTGAAAGTCGCTCATTGCGCCAGCGCGCGCTCGGACCAACGCTAAACCGTCCTCAATCAGCGGAAGCGTAGAGGCCGGCCCGATCAAGGCGCGCAGCGCCTTGCGGGGGAGGCAGTCATGCGAGCCGGACTTTGGATCAAGCACCGGCGAGCGCACTTCACCCGAGCTCGATCTCGCCCTTCACCTCGTGGGTGAAGTCGATCCCGCCGAGCGTCACTGTCGCCTTGGCGGGAAACTTTTCGTGGCCCTTGAGCTTGCCGGCGGCCAGGGCCTCGCGCACGGCCTTTTCGATTTCGCGCTGGGCGCTGACGCCGAGCGTCTTGAGAAATTTCCGGATGCTGGAATTGAAGACGTCTTCGTTCATGATCGGCTCCTATGTGCAGTTCAACGTTAAGTATAGCGACAACTCATGTGCCCTGCCCGCCAATTGCCGGCCTCATCCTGATCAGCATGAGGCCCGCCAGCACGCTTGCAGGGGCGGCTCGGTACCGCCAAAATGCGCGACTTGGAATTCGATCGTGTTCTATCTCTTTGGAGACAACGGCTCCAGCGCCGAGGGGCAGAACGGGAGCATCAGCGAGTTGCTGGCGCAGAACCAAATTCCCAACACCATCCAGCAGCAGATGGAGACGCTCGCGACACTTGGCGGGCTGGATGCCCTCGGCGGGCCGAAGGTCGACAACATGTATCATGCCGGCTGGGCATGGGCCGGCAACACACCGTTCCAACATACGAAGTTGATCGCATCGCACTTCGGCGGAACGCGCAATCCAATGGCGGTCGCATGGCCGGCGCGCATCAAGGCAGACAAGACCGCGCGCCCGCAGTTCCATCACGTCAATGACATCGCGCCGACGATCTACGAAATTCTCGGCATCACGCCGCCGAAGGTTGTGGACGGCTTCGAGCAAGACCCGATCGATGGCACGAGCCTGGTCTACACGTTCGCCGATGCGAAGACGCCCACGCACAAGCAGACCCAATACTTCGACAACAACGGCAGCCGCGGCATCTATCACGACGGCTGGTATGCCTGCACGTTCGGACCGCTGACGCCGTGGCTTACCGTGAGCCCGGGGCTCGCCACCTGGGATTCGACCAAGGATGTCTGGGAGCTCTACAATCTCAACGGCGATTTCTCGCAGGCCGAGGACCTCGCGGCGAAGGAACCGAGCCGCCTTGATGAACTGAAAGCGTTGTTCCTGAAGGAGGCGCAGGAAAACAAGGTCTTTCCCGTCGGCGCCGGAATCTGGCTGCGCATCCATCCCGAAGACCGCGTCAAGACGCCGTACACAAGCTGGATTTTCGATGCCGCGACCACCCGAATGCCGGAGTTCACCGCGCCCGGCCTCGGCCGCGAGAGCAATCACGTCATAGTCGAGGCGGAGCTTGGTGAGAACGCGTCGGGCGTCCTCTATTCGCTCGGCGGCGCGTCCGGCGAACTCACGCTGTACATGGACAAGGGTGAACTCGTCTACGAATACAACATGATGATCATCGCGCGCTATTCCGCGCGCTCGGCGAACAAACTGATGCCGGGCCGGCGCAGGATCGAGGTGGACACCACAATCGAAAAACCTGGCGCGCCGGCGACCGTGATTCTCACAGTGGACGGCAAAGAGGTTGGCCGCACGACCGTCGCGCGCACGGTGCCCGCCGCATTTACCGCGAGCGAGAGCTTCAACGTCGGGATCGATCTCGGCTCGCCAGTCTCGCTCGATTATTTCGACCGCCGCCCGTTCAAGTTCGACGGCAAGATTGAACAGGTCGAGGTCAGACTAAAGTAACTGGGACCATCCGTGCGAGCTTGTCGGCAAGTGCGACGGCTGCGTCCTTCGTCGGCCTGCATGGCCATTGTGCAACGCTCCTCGGCATGAGGCGCCCCGGGCGCGCTTGCAGGAGCGGCCGCTCGCCGCCAGAATAGTCAGAGACATAACAGACGCTGGACATCGGACTGGAAATCCGGAAATCCCATGAGCGTGTATGTCCTGCAAAAGCTGATCCGCGACGTGAACCGCAAGCCGGACAGCCGCGAGGCCTATTTCCAGTCGCCGGCGACATTCGCCGAAGGCTACGACCTCACGGCGACGGAGCGCGACGCGCTCTTGCGCTTCGACGTGCGCGCGCTCTATGAGATGGGCGTGCACGGGCTGCTGCTGCGGCCCTTCACCATCATGCACAAGATGAGCGATCCCGATTACATCAAGGCGCTGCGGGGAGAATAGCGATGCCGATCACCTTCGCGTGCGCCGCAAGTCACGTGCCGGGCATGACCGCCTGGGCGGAGGCCGCGCCGGTCGAGCAGAAGGACCGCGTCTACGCCGGCTTCGACAAGCTGCGGCAGGAACTCGACGCCAGCGGGACCGACACGCTGATCGTGCTGACCTCGGAGCACTGGGCCAATTTCTTCCTCGACCACATCGGCGCGTTCTGCGTCGGCAAGGCCGACAGCTATACCGGGCCGATCGAGCCGTGGCTCAAGATCGAGAAGCAGACGATCAAGGGCGATCCGCAGCTCGCCGCCGAGTTGATCGACGCGGCCTACGACCACGGCTTCGAGCCGAGCTTCGCGCACGAACTGCAATTCGATCATGGCACCATGGTGCCGCTGCACTTCATCGCGCCGCGCATGGACCGTCCGGTGGTGCCGGTGATCTTCAACACGCTGGCGGCGCCGCAGCCGACCGCGAAACGCTGCCTCGAACTCGGGCGGGTGATCGGCGAGGTCGCGGCGAAATCGAAGAAGCGCATCGGCCTGATCGCGACCGGCGGCCTGTCGCACGATCCGGGCGAGCGCAACCACGGCATCATCGATACCGAGTTCGACCGGCATTTCCTCGCCGCCATGGTGGCGGGCGACGCCGAGCGGCTGGGCCGCTACACGCGCGCCGAGTTCGCCAAGGCGGGCGCCGGCACCTTCGAGCTGTTGAGCTGGGTCGCGCTCGTCGGCGCGCTCGGCAGCCGCAAGGGCGAGGTGGTGGCCTACGAGGCGGTGAAGCCCTGGGCCACCGGCGTCGGGCTGATGAACTTCACGCCGGCGCTTGCGGCGTGATCGTTGGCGCTCAATGCCCGGACGAGCGGACCGTCGACCACGGGTCGGACGGCGGCTTCTGGTCCGGAATGCTCTTCAGCGCGGCCTTGTAGGCGCTGTCGTCGGTCTTTTTCTTCGGCTGCTGTTCGGTGTTCTGGGCGCGATGTCCCTTGCCGCGCTTGCCGCCCGACGCATCTTGCGCGTAAGCCGATCCCGCCAATGACGCGACCACCAGTCGCCACCACGAAAGCTTTCATGGAAGCTTCCCCTACCAGACTGACCGCCCGTGCGCGGCACAAGCTCCGAGAAACCGGCAAATCCTTGGCTGGCGACCCGAACTTGACAATTGTTCGCTCTTTGTTCCATAAATATCCTTAACCTCCAGCCACGCGGGCCATGCCGGTCTTCACGCCCCATCAGGACAATGCGCTGACCGCGGTCGCAGACTGGCTTAAGACCAAGCCCGGCACTCGCAACTCCGCCTCCATCTTCCGCCTGTTCGGCTACGCGGGCACCGGCAAGACCACGCTCGCCAAGCACATCGCCGACGGGGTCGACGGCAAGGTGCTGTTCGCGGCCTTCACCGGCAAGGCCGCGCTGGTCATGCGCAGCAAGGGCTGCCCGGCCGCCTCCACCATCCACAGCCTGATCTACCGGGCGCGCGAGAGCGGCGAAGAGGTGCCGAGCTTCGACCTGTGGGACGACGCGCCGGCCTCCAAGGCGAAGCTGATCGTGATCGACGAGTGCTCGATGGTCGATGCGGACCTCGGCCGCGACCTGATGTCGTTCGGCGTGCCGGTGCTGGTGCTCGGCGACCCGGCGCAACTGCCGCCGGTCCAGGGCGGCGGCTTCTTCACCGAGGCCGAGCCCGACGTGATGCTCACCGAAGTGCACCGGCAGGCGCAGGACGATCCGATCGTGCGGCTGTCGATGGACATCCGCGCCGGCAACCGCCTGGCGGAAGGCGAATACGGCGCGACGCAGGTGGTGCGGCGCAGCGCGCTCGACCCCGAACGCGTCATCAAGGCCGATCAGGTGCTGGTCGGCCGCAACGCCACGCGGCGCGCCTACAACATGCGCATGCGCGAGCACCGCGGCTTTGCCGAACCGTTGCCGATGGCGGGCGACAAGCTGGTTTGTCTGCGCAACAACAAGCGCAAGGGCCTGTTCAACGGCGGGCTGTGGATCGTGAAGGAGCGGCCGGGCGCGCGCCGCTCGATCCTCAAGCTTGCGCTCAAGCCGGACGAAGGCCTCGGCAGCCGCGGCGTCAAGGTGTCGGTGCGCTCCGAATGCTTCACCGGCGGCATCGAGCAGTTCGAGTGGCCGCAGCGCAAGCCCTACGACGAGTTCGACTACGGCTACGTGATGACGGTGCACAAGGCGCAGGGCTCGCAGTGGGACGACGTCGTGCTGTTCGACGAGTTGTTCGCGTTTCCCGACAGCCGCGATCGCTGGCTCTATACCGGCGTCACCCGCGCCGCCAAGCGCCTGACGGTGGTGGTGTAAGGGGGCGGCGCAGCCCGCAAGCTCGGTGCGTCCCCTCCCCCGCAAGCGGGGGAGGGAGCAGACTGAACAAGCGGCTGGGCCGTCCTCAAGCTCGCCTACTTCTTCCCCTCCACCTCTCTTACCGGCGTCTCGGGCGTGAGCCCGCCGCGGCGGCGGGCGTAGGTTTCGGCGCCGCTCTGCTCCCACTGCCCGGCGACCGCGCGCGCGGCATAGACGTCCCAGCGGTCGGACCAATCGCCCAATGAGTAGCCGTGCCAGGGCGGCTGCGGCGTGATCGCGGGCAATTGCAGCTCCTGCCAGATCGCCCGCGCCCGCTCCATGTAGGGCTGAGCCGGCAAGGCCAGCGGCGGCGCCTGTGCTTGAGCGTCGCGTCGATGAGCAGCGTCGATTCCTCGTGCCGCGGGCCGGATTTCGGCCCGTGGCCGGCCGAGCGATGCGGCGAGATATGCGCGTCCTCGACCGGATTGGCGCGGTAGGCGAGCGACCAGAACACCGCGTCGGTGTTGCCGGGATCGATGTCCTCGCTCACCGCGATGCAGATCTTGCCGCAGTCGGCCAAAAGCGTCGCCGCGCCATTGAGCCCGCGCCAGACCTCGGTGCGCGGCGTGCCTTGCGCGTACTGCACGAAGATCACCTTGCGCAGGTTGGAGAGCGGCTCGTGCAGCACCACGCGCTTGACGCCCTTGATGCCGAGATGGTCGCGCAGGTGGGTATGGAACAGCGGCTCCATCGCGACTTTCTTGAGCACGCTGGACTCACTCGGCGTCACTTGGCTGATGATCGACACGAACACCGGCGCGCGCTTGCGGGTGATCGCCGTCACCTGCATCGACATGTTGAAATCTTCGAGCGCGATGTGGCCGTGGCTCTCGCCGAACGGGCCCTCCGGCTCGAGCAGATCGGGATCGATCAGGCCCTCGATCACGATCTCGGCGTCGGCCGGCACCATGAGGTCGACCGTCGCCGCCTTGGCGACGCGCATCGGCACACCTGCGAGCCCGCCGGCCACCGCCATCTCGTCGAGATCGATCGCGAGCTTCATGCCGCCGGTGAACATCACGACCGGCGCGCAGCCGATGACGATCGCGCAGGGCATCGGCGTGCCGCGCTGCTTGTGCTTGCGCCAATGCACGTAGCCGCCCGCCCCGCCGATGCGCGACGCCATGCGCACGCCGAGCCGGTCGGTGGCTTTGAGCTGGCCCCGATAGGTGCCCATGTTCTGGATGCCGGTGTCGGGATCGCGCGTGACGCAGAGCGTCGCCGTGAGATAGGGCGCGGCGTCGAAGCCCGGTGTCGAGACCGGCACCGGCAGTGCCGCGAGCCCCCTGCCCGGCCCGCGCAGATCGTCGCCGGTGATCACCACCTGCTGGCAGGCGGGCGACGACACGACGACCGGCGGAACGGGATGGCTGATGCCGTGGAGCCAGGCGGCCTCGATTTCTTCGACCGGCCGCCCCATGCCGGCCGCGTAGATTTGCGGCGACGCCGCGAGCGCGCCGACCACGACCGGAATGTCGTAGCGGCGGCCGGCGGCATCGACCACGTTGCTGAACAGGAATGCGCGGCGCTGCGCCTCGGCGAGCCCGCCCTGGAACTGCCAGCGCACCAGGGGATGCAGCTCGCTGTCCTTGTCGATCGGGCGATCGACGCGGACGAGCAGCCCCAGCGCTTCGAGCGCGGCGAGATGCTGCTGGAAGTCGAGCGGCGGGCCGCTCTTGCTTGGTCCCGCCGATTGGCGCGCCTGTGCATTCAGGTCGAGCATGCAGACTCTCTCCACCGTCATTCCGGGGCCGGCCGCAGGCCGGAACCCGGAATCCATCGCACAATATACCGGAATGCTCTCGATGGTTTGACTATGGATTCCGGGTTCGCCGCTTCGCGCGCCCCGGAATGACGACGGAGCCAACCCGCGGCCAGACCGATGCATTGCCATGCCGCGCGTTCGGTGTGTATCGTCCCCGCGCCACGTTGCGCTGTTCCGGGACACACCATGGGCGCGAAACATTTCGGCGCCCGCGTCGCGCGCCTCGAGGACCCTGCGCTGCTCACCGGGCGCGCGCGTTTCGTCGACGACATCAAGCTTGCCGGTACGCTCGAAGCCTGCTTCGTGCGCAGCCCGCATCCGCATGCCCGCATCCGCGCGATCGACACCAGCGCGGCGCGGACGATGCCGGGCGTGCACGCGGTCTTTACCGCGGACGATCTGCCGCCGCGCATGGCGACCGTGCAGATTCCGATGCTGGTGCCCAATCCGGCGATCAAGACGCCGCGCACCCAGCTCGCGCTCGCGCGCCACGAGGTCTGCTATGTCGGGCAGACGGTCGCGGTGGTGATCGCGGACGACCGCTATCTCGCCGAGGATGCCGCGGCGGCCGTCGCGGTCGACTACGACGTACTTCCGTCGGTGAGCGACTGCCGGGACGCGGTGAAACCCGACGCACCGAATGCGCACAGCGATCTCGCCAGCAACATCGCGGCGTTCGTCCCCATGAGCTACGGCGACGTCGAAACGGCGTTCGCCAACGCGCCGCACGTCTTCGAGGACGAGTTGCTGCTGCATCGCGGCGCCGCCATGACGCTCGAAGGCCGCGCCGTGCTGGCGAGCCACGACGCGAACGCCGACCTGCTCACGGTCTGGTCGGCGACGCAGACGCCGCATCTTGCACGCGGCACGCTGGCAGACATGTTCGAGCGCGATCTCGACTCGATCCGCGTGATCGCGCCCGCGGTCGGCGGCGGGTTCGGCACCAAGGCGCCGTTCTACGCCGAGGAGGCGGTGATCCCCGCCGCGGCCATGAAGCTCGGCCGGCCGGTGAAGTGGCAGGAAGACCGCCGCGAGCACTTCCTGAGTTCGACGCAGGAGCGCGACCAGGTCTGGCAGGTCGCCATCGCGGTCGACCGCGACGGCAAGATCCTCGGGCTGCGCGGCAAGATGTGGCACGACACCGGCGCCTATGTGCCCTGGGGCATCATCGCGCCCTACATCGCGGCGACGACGTTTCCCGGCCCCTACGTGGTGCCGGCCTACAAGATCGACCTCACCGTCGTTCTCACCAATCGCGTGCCGACCACCGTGGTGCGCGGCGCCGGCCGGCCGCAGGCGGTGTTCGCCATGGAGCGGCTGATGGACCGCGTCGCGCGCGAGCTCAAGCTCGACCGCGCCGAGGTGCGCGCGCGCAACATGATCCAGCCCGAGCAGATGCCCTACTCGGTCGGTCTCGTGTTCCGCGACGGCAAACCGCTGGTCTATGCCAGCGGAGATTTCCCCAAGAGCCAGACGCGCGCGCTGGCGCTGTCAGGCTATGCCGACTTTCGGGCGCGCCAAGCGAAGGCGCGCGCCGCGGGGCGCTACCTCGGCATCGGCATCGGCAACTACGTCGAAGGCACCGGCCTCGGCCCGTTCGAAGGCGTCACCATCCGCGTCATGCCGAACGGCAAGGTGGCGGTGGCGACCGGCGCCACCGCGCAAGGCCAAGGCACGCGCACCACGCTGTCGCAGATCGTGGCCGACAATGTCGGCTGCCGGATCGAGGACATCGTGATGACGGCCGGCGATACGGGCGCGATCTCCCAGGGCATCGGCGCCTTCGCCAGCCGGCAGGCGATCAACGCCGGCAATTCGGCTCTGATCGCCGGCCAGGAGGTGCAGGCAGCAGGTCGTCACGCTCGCGGCCCGCGTGTTCGGCGTGCCGGAAGCCGAGATCGACGTCGAGGACGGCCAGGCCACCGCGCGCGGCGGCAACAAGCCGACCATGTCGCTCGGCGAGCTTGCCCGCATCGCGCAGGGCATGCCGGGCTTCTCGTTCGTACCGGGCCAGACGCCAGGGCTCGAGCACACCGCCTACTTCACGCCGCAACAGGCGTCCTATTGCAACGGCACCCACGTCGCCGAGGTCGAGGTCGATCCGCTGACCGGCGGCGTTACGCTCGTCAACTACACGGTGGCGCACGACAGCGGCAACGTCATCAACCCGATGATCGTCGACGGACAGGTGCAGGGCGGCGTCGCCCACGGCATCGGCAACGCGCTGTTCGAATGGATGAAGTACGACGCGTCGGGCCAGCCGCTGACGACCACGTTCCAGGATTATCTCCTGCCGTCGGCGCCCGAAGTGCCGGGCTGCATCATCGAGCACGTCGAGACGCCGAATCCGCTCAACCCGCTGGGAGTCAAGGGCGCGGGCGAAGGCGGCACCATTCCGGCGCCGGCCGCGATCATCTCGGCGATCGAGGATGCGCTGTCGCCGTTCGGCGTGCGTTTCTCCGACATGCCGCTCACGCCGCACCGCATCGTCGAAGCGTTGCAACGGGCCGGCGCCTACCAGAAGCTCGATGCAGCGTGATGTCTCACCTGGCCGGGGTTGCGCTCGGCCTGCGACACGTGCTCCCTGCGGTTGCACGCTTACGTGCACGCGCAGCTTCACGCCGGTCTCGGAGCGTCGCGGAGAACCACAGGTGCCGCGTTCAAGGGAACCATCATGTATCGACTGATCTTGACTCTCGCAGCGCTCATCGCCGCCAGCGTGCCCGCCGCGGCCGTCTATCCGGAGCGGCCGATCACCATTGTCTGCGCGTCCGGGGCCGGCGGCATCGTCGACGTCACGACCCGCATCATCGTCGACCACATGGCGAAGACGCTCGGCCGTTCGATCGTGGTGCAGAACGAGCCCGGCGCCGGCGGTACGCTCGCGGTCAACGCCGTCGCCAAGGCTCCACCCGACGGTTACACCGCGCTCACGATCGGCCCCACCGTCGGCGTGATCGGCGAGCTTTATCCCAAGACCAGCGTCGATGTCCTGCGCGACGTGCAGCCGGTCTCGGTGGTCGGCGTGACGCCACTGGTCCTCCTGGTGCACAAGGATGTGCCGGTGAAGGACTACGCCTCGCTTGTCGCCTACCTCAAGGCGCATCCGAACGAGCTGACGACGGCCAGCAACGGCCGCGGCTCCGCCGGTCACCTGGCCGGCGCGCTGTTCAAGAAGATGGCCGGCGTCGACATCCTCTACGTGCCCTATCGAACCACGCCGCAGGCGCAAGCCGACCTGATCGGCGGGCGGTTGTCGATGATGTGGCTGTCGACGCTGACCGACGCCATCAGGACCGGAATATTGCGCCCGATCGCCGTCACCACGCTGGAGCGCTGGAAGATCTTCCCCGATGTTCCGACCTTCGACGAGCTTGGCCTCAAGGGCTACGAAGCGACCACCTGGGTCAGCATGTACCTGACCAAAGGCGCGCCGCAGGAGGCGACCGAGAAGCTGACTGCCGCGCTCAACGCGGCGCTCGCCGATCCCGCTGTTCAAGCGCGGCTCGACCAGGTCGGCGTGCTGCCGCCGCGCGTCACCGGCCCGGATTTCCTGGCGACCTATCTCAAGTCCGAGATCGACAAGTGGAGCGAGATCCTGCGATCCAACAAGGACGGCGACTGAAGCCGCCAGGAGAGCGGTAAAGGTTCCGCGCGGTCGCATTCGACAACGGGCGCGTTCGACATCAGCGTCCGTGCTACATAATTGCACCAGAGGAAACCCCGGAGGCTCTCCGATGCCGGCAAACAAGAACAAGATGCGCGGGCGCCGCCTGCGCTCGCAATTGTGGTTCGACAACCCCGACAACCCGGGCATGACGGCGCTCTATCTCGAGCGCTATCTCAATTACGGCATCACGCTTGCGGAACTCACCTCCGGCCACCCGATCATTGGCATCGCGCAGACCGGCTCCGATCTCTCGCCCTGCAACCGGCACCATCTCGAACTGGCCCAGCGCGTGCGCGAAGGCATCCGCACCGCGGGCGGCATCGCGTTCGAGTTCCCGATGCATCCGATCCAGGAGACCGGCAAGCGGCCGACCGCGGCGCTCGACCGCAACCTCGCCTATCTCGGGCTGGTCGAGGTGCTGTTCGGCTATCCGCTCGACGGCGTCGTGCTCACCACCGGCTGCGACAAGACCACGCCGGCCGCCATCATGGCGGCGGCGACCGTCAACATCCCGGCGATCGTGCTCTCGGGCGGCCCGATGCTCAACGGCTGGTGGAAGGGCGAGCGCTCGGGCTCCGGCACGGCGATGTGGAACGCGCGGCAGGCCTACGCGGCCGGCAAGATCGACTACCAGGGCTTCATCGAGATGGTCGCCTCGTCGGCGCCCTCCGCCGGCCACTGCAACACCATGGGCACGGCCTCGACCATGAATGCGCTTGGCCGAGGCGCTCGGCATGAGCCTGCCCGGCTGCGCCGCCATCCCGGCGCCCTACCGCGAGCGCGGGCAGATCGCCTACGAGACCGGCCTGCGCGCGGTCGAGATCGTGCACGAAGACCTGAAGCCCTCCGACATCCTCACCCGCAAGGCGTTCGAGAACGCCATCGTGGCGAACTCCGCGATCGGCGGCTCGACCAACGCGCCGATCCACATCAATGCGATCGCGCGCCACGTCGGCGTCGCACTCAGCATCGCGGACTGGGAGACGTACGGCTACGACGTGCCGCTCCTGGTCGACATGCAGCCCGCCGGCAAATATCTCGGCGAGGATTACTTCCGCGCGGGCGGCCTGCCGGCCGTGATGCACGAACTGCTCGCCGCCAAGCGCATCCATGGCGACGCGCTCACCATCAACGGCAAGACCGTTGCGCAGAACGTCAAGCGCGCCAAGGCGCAGGATGCCGACGTGATCCGGCCCTACAAGAAGCCGATGAAGACGCAGGCCGGCTTCAAGGTGCTGCACGGCAATCTTTTCGACTCCGCCATCATGAAGACGAGCGTGATCTCGGAAGATTTCCGCGAGCGCTATCTGTCGAACCCGAAGGATCCGAACGCGTTCGAGGGCCGCGCCGTCGTGTTCGACGGACCGGAGGACTATCACAAGCGCATCGACGATCCCGCGCTCAAGATCGACGCGAACACCATGCTGTTCGTGCGCGGCGTCGGGCCGATCGGCTATCCGGGCTCGGCCGAGGTGGTGAACATGCAGCCGCCGGCGGCGCTGATCAAGAAAGGCATCAAGTCGTTGCCGACCATCGGCGACGGCCGGCAGTCGGGAACGTCGGGCTCGCCCTCGATCCTCAACGCGACGCCGGAAGCGGCGGCCGGCGGCGGCCTGGCGCTGCTCAAGACCGGCGACCGCGTGCGCATCGACCTCAACAAAGGCACCGCCGATATCCTGATCCCGAAGACCGAGCTCGCCGCCCGCCGCGCCGCGCTCGAAAAGCGCGGCGGCTTCCATTATCCGCCGAGCCAGACGCCGTGGCAGGAAATCCAGCGCGGCATGGTCGATCAGCTCGCCGACGGCATGGTGCTCAAGCCCGCCGTCAAGTTCCAGCGCGTCGCGCAGCGAGGTGGCGAGCCGCGGGACAATCACTGATCGCAATTGGCGTTCAGCGATATCGATTCCGACAAGCGCGGAGGACCACCAAAATGGCCGGACGGCTGAAAGGCAAGGTCGCGCTCGTCACCGCGGCCGGACAAGGGATCGGCCGTGCGATCGCCGAGGCGTTTACCCGCGAGGGCGCCAAGGTGATCGCGACCGATGTCGATGCGAAGAAGCTCAAGGGCCTCAAGAGCGCGAAACGGCTTGCGCTCGATGTGCGCTCGAACGAGGCGGTCGACAGCCTCGCCAAGGATATCGCGAAGGAATTCGGCGCGCTCGACATCCTGGTCAACTGCGCGGGCTTCGTGCACCAGGGCAGCGCGCTCGATTGCTCGGAGGCGGACTGGGATTTCTCCTTCGACCTCAACGTGAAGTCGATGCATCGCACGATCCGGGCGTTCCTGCCGGCCATGCTCAAGAAGAAGAGCGGCGCGATCATCAACATGTCGTCGGCGGTCTCCTCGATCCGCGGCGTGCACAGCCGCTACGCCTACGGCGCCACCAAGGCGGCGGTGATCGGGCTCACCAAGGCTGTCGCCGCCGATTTCATCAAGCAGGGCATCCGGGCGAATGCGATCTGCCCGGGCACGATCGAGACGCCCTCCCTTGATGGCCGCATCTCTGACGTGTCGAAGCAATCGGGCGCGTCGCTGGGCAAGGTGCGCCAGGCGTTCATCGACCGCCAGCCGATGGGGCGGCTCGGCACCGCGCAGGAGGTGGCGGCGCTCGCGGTGTTTCTCGCCTCCGACGAGGCGAGCTACATCACCGGGCAGGCGCATCTCGTCGACGGCGGCATGGCGCTGTAGCATCGGGCAATGACTGCGGAGAACCGACCCATTTCGACGGCGACGCGGATCGTACAGCGCCCCGCGGGCGCGACATCGCAACATGTGTCCGTCGACATCTGCGTGCTTGGGGCCGGGATCGCCGGCGTCTCGGCCGCGCTCGAAGCCGCCCGCCTCGGCCGCAAGGTGGCGCTGGTCGACGGGCTGCCGGCGCTCGGCGGCCAGGCGGTCAACTCGATCATCGGTACGTTCTGCGGCCTCTTCGCCAACGGCACGCACGGCTACCAGCTCACCCACGGCATCGCGGACGGCATCCTGCACGACCTCGGCCAGCAGGACGCGCTGCATTACCGCCGCGGCGGGCCCTCGAACACCACCGTGATCATGTACGACGAGATTGCGCTGTCGCGCTGGATCGAGGAGGCGGTGCGCAAGTCCAGCATCGTCGTGCTCACCGGCGCGATCCTGCGCGCGGCTAAACGCGACGGCAACCGGGTGCGCGAGATCGACCTCGCGACGCGCCACGGCGACGTGACGCTCGCCGCCACCGGCTTTGTCGATGCGACCGGCGACGCGGTGCTCGCTTACGAGGCGGGATTCCCTTGCCGCGAACCCGCCGACGGGCCGCTTTACGGCACGCAGATGATGGTGCTCGAAGGGATCGACGAGAGCGCGCAGCCGAGCCGCGCGGAGTTCGTCGAGCGGGCGCGCGCGAAGGCCAAGCAGTACGGCCTCATCCGCACCGACGGCTTCGCGTTCGCGTTCCCGGGCCGCGGCACCGCGCTGGTCAACATGACGCATATCGAGACCCCGCTCGATCCGATCGAGGCGGCGAAGAATGCACTGATCGGCAAGGCGCTGGCCGATCAGGTGCTCGTCTTCATGCAGGCCGAATATCCCAAGGCCTTCGGTAACGCGCGCGTGCGCAGCTACGGCCTCCCCGGCATCCGCCAGACGCGCTGGATCGCCGGGCGCGAGCAGCTCTTGGTCGCGGACGTGCGCGCGGGCACGAAGTTTCCCGACGCGGTTGCGCGCACCGCCTGGCCGATCGAGCTGCACGACAGCCCGCAAGGCTACGTCTGGGAGGCGTTCGGCGACGACCACATGCACTATGTGCCGTTCGGCAGCCTCGTGCCGGCGGAGGCCGACAACATCGTCGCGGCCGGACGCTGCATCGACGGCGATGCCGCGGCGCTCTCCAGCGTGCGGGTCATGGGGCCGTGCATCGCGATGGGGGCGGCCGCCGCGCACGCGCTCGATCTCGCCGGCAGCGGCAGCGTGCAGCAGATCGACCTTGCGGCGCTCAGGAAGCGCGTGTGGGACAATGTCGAACGGACGGATTAGATCGCTCGCCACTTGCACGACCTTTGAAATCGTCATGGCCGGGCTTGTCCCGGCCATCCACGCCTTGTGATGCGCAGAGAAGACGTGGATGCCCGGCACAAGTGTCTACACTCGGGCCCCGCCGAAGGCGGGGACCCGGGTGCCAGGCATGACGATGCGGATCGAGAGTGCCTACAGCTCCATATTGCGGTCGGAGGGCCGCCAGGCGTTGTAGCGCCGGTCCACCAGCACGAGCACCGCGTTGATCGCGAGCACCAGCGCGGTCGCCACCACGATGCCGACGAACACGCCGGTGGTGTCGAAGTTCTGGCGCGAACTCTCGATCAGGTAGCCGAGCCCCTCGTTGCCGACCAGAAATTCGCCGATGATCGCGGCGCTCACCGCGCGCGGCAACGCGATCTTCAGCGACGCGAAGAAGAACGGCAGCAGCGAATTCCAGATCACCTCGCGCGAGATCGCACCCTCGCTCGCGCCGACGATCCGCGCCATGTCGATCAGGCGGCGGTCGACGTTGCGGATGCCGGCGAACACCGCGATGAACACCGGATAGAACACCAGGAGGCCGATCAGCCAGAGCTTGGGCGCGTCGTCGATGCCGAACCAGAGAATGAACAGCGGCACCAACGCGTATTTCGGAATCCCGACCGACGCCATGATGTAGGGCTCAACCGCCGCGGTGAGACGCGGCAGGCCGGCGCAGCAGGAACGGCAGCGCGACGCCCGCCGCGCAGCCGATGGCAAAGCCGATCGCCGAAATCCGCAAGGTCACATAGACATCGTGGACGAGCGCGCCCGACCAGGTGTCGGTGGCGATGCGCTCGAACACCTTGAGCGGGTCCGCGAAATAGAGCGGGCCGGCGATGTCGGCACCCACTTTCCAGGCCAACAGCAACAGCACCGCAAGCGCAATGCGTCCGGCGGTGACGGCATGCTGGCGCCACCTGACGGGCCCCGGCGTGGCGAGTTCGAGCGCGCGGTCGGTCATGACGCGTCCGATCACTGCACCTGCGCCCTGATCGCCTGATAGAGCGGGCCGAAATCCGGATGAGTCATGATGCCGCGAATGTCGCGCGGGCGCGGGATGGTGATCGCGTGCTCGCCGGCGATGCGCGCAGGCGCGCGGGTCAGCACCAGCGTGCGGTCGCCGAGCGCGATCGCTTCCGCGATGTCATGGGTGACGAACACGATGGTCTTGCGGCCGAGGTTCCACAGCCGCAGCAAATCCTCCTGCAACTGCGCACGGGTCTGCGCATCGAGCGCGCCGAACGGCTCGTCCATCAGGATCACCGGCGGATCGTAGACCAGCGTGCGGATCAGCGACGCGCGCTTGCGCATGCCGCCGGAGAGTTCGTGCGGATAATGCTGCTCGAACCCGGCAAGCCCGACGGCGCGGATCAGCATCGCGGCGCGTGCGCGCGTCTCGTCGTTGAGGCGGCCCTGCACACGCAGTGGAAACTCGACGTTCTGCAGCGTGGTGCGCCACGGCAGCAGATTGTCCTCCTGCGTCACATAGCCGATCTGGCAGGCGAGCCCCGGCTTGAGCGCCTTCGGATCGCCGATCGGCGCCGGCTGCGACTGAAAGCGCACCTCGCCGCCGCTCGCGGCATCGATCTGCGCCAGCATGTTGAGCAGCGTCGTCTTGCCTGAGCCCGACGGTCCGATGATGGTGAGGAACTCGCCCTCGCTCACCGTAAAGCTCAGGTCCTGGATCACCCACGGCGACGCCTCGCGGCCCGCGCGCCCGGCGAAGCGCTTGCTCAGGTCGTTGATTTCGAGAAGCGGCGGGCCGGCCATGCTCAGGTCCCCGCCTGCAAGGTCGCGTCCGCCGGGGGACGCCAGCGCAACAAACGCCGTTCGGCGACATTCACCATCCAGTTGCCCAGGAACACGATGCAGGTGACCATGACGAGCGCCACGAAGACGCCGGTGGTGTCGAAATTCATCGCGCTGAGCTGCACCAGGTAGCCGAGACCCCGGTTGGCGGAGATCAGTTCCGCGATCACCGCGCCGCCGATCGCATAGGGCATCGCGATGCGCAGGCCGGTGAAGACATAGGGCACGGCGCCGGGGAACACGATGTGGCGCGCGATCTGCCGTTCGTTCGCGCCCGCGACCTCGGCCATCTGCACGAGCTTGGCGTCGAGCGCGCGCACGCCGGCGAGCGCGCTGAAATAAACGATGAAGAACACCGTGACGGCGACCAGCACGACCTTGGACTCGATGCCGATGCCGAACCACAGGATGAACAGCGGCGCGAGCGCGAGCTTCGGCGCCCCATAGCCGCCGACCATGAACGGATCGAGGATCGCGGTCACGATCGGCATCCGGCGCAGCGCGAACGGCAGCAGCACCGCCGGAATGACGCCGAGAAGGAACCCGACGCCGGCCTCGGTCGCCGTATAGGACGCGTGATGCAGCAGGTCGCCGCCGGTGACGCCCTGTACGAAGCGCGTCAGCACGCCCCACGGCGAGCCGATCCAGTAGGTGCCGAGGACGAGGCTCAGCGCCTGCCAGATCGCGACGAGAACGACCAGCACCAGCACCCGATCGGCACGCGCCCGCAACGCCGCGGGAGTCCATCCGCGCCAAACATTGATGCGTCGAGCGCTGGCACCGATCGGCGGCCGCTCAGGTTCAGCGACGGACATGCCCTCTCCCGGATCGGCGGCTCGTCGAGCGCGACCCTTTTGCGCGGCGGGTGCGTAGTGACGGCCAAGCCTTTTTGTTACAGAATTATCAGAACGATAAAGCGGGAGGACGAGATGTTCAAATGGCGCGCGCGCGGCGTCTCGGCCGTCTTTGCCCTGCTCGTTGGGCTCAGCCCCACGATCGGCAAGGGCCAGGAGACCGAGATCGTCATGGCGCTTGCCGTCGCTGACGCTGACGTTCAGCTCGGCCTTCATCGCGGAGGATGCCGGCTTCTACAAGGCGGAAGGGCTGAAGGTGACCACGCGCAACATCGTCGGCGTGGGCTCGCCCAACGCCGTGCTCGCCGGCAGCGCGCACTTCACCATCGGCACCGGTCCGGTGTTCCTGCGGGCGGCGGCGCAGGGGCAGAGATTCCTGGCGATCGCCAACCTGATCGAACGGCCGCTGGTCGAACTGGTGCTGCGCAAGGATGTGGCGGATGCCGCCGGCATCACCGCGCAGACATCCGCGGCCGATCGCGCCAAGGCGCTCAAGGGCAAGACCATCGGCATCCAGGGGGTCGGCAGCATCGTGCATGCCTGGGAGCGCTATGTGGTGAACCGCGGCGGGCTCGATGTCGACAAGGATGTCCGCATCGCGCCCATGGACCCGCCCGCCATGCTGCCGGCACTCGATACCAAGGCGATCGACGGCTACGCCACCTCGATGCCGTTCACCACGCAGGCGGTCATGAAGGGCAGCGCGATCATGCTGGCGAGCGGCGCCGCCGACGCACCGGAATTGCTGCCGTTCGCCTACGGCCTGCTCTACACCAAGCCCGACACCTGCAAGGAGAAGCGCGACCTATGCATGCGGGTGGCGCGCGCCTATATCGCGGCGACGCGCTTCATCAACGAGAAGCCCGACGAGGCATTCGCATTGCTGCGCAAGCGTTTCGCGCGCTTGGACCCCGATCTTCTCGCGGCTGCCTGGAAGGTGGTGGCGGCGGCGCACCCCAGGGACATCCGCGTTACCCTGCCGGGACTCGAACACTCCCAGAAGGTCAGCCTCGACGCCAGGCTTCTTGAGCCGAAGGATGCGCTGACGAGCTACGACGGGCTCTACACGGACGAGTTTGTCCGTTAATTGGCTCGAGGCGCTTTTCGGTCTCATGCTGGGAGCATCGCGAAAGCGATCCCGCGTCTCGAAGCATGTGCCGCGACATTCGCGATGCTCGGCCGCCAATCCTTCGAGTACGCGTGCCATATCGGTCGCTCGCTCAGGATGAGGTCGGAGCTTGTTTGGCGGTATCCGGCCTACTCCGCCGCGACGCCGGCGGCAGCCTGGCGCGCCGCCTTGCGGGCGAGCTTTACCTGCGACAGCACCGGCTCGAGATTGAATAGCCGCAGCGCATTGCCGCCGAGGATGTTCCGCTTGGCCTCGGTGTTCAGGAACGACAGGTCGTTGATCGTCGACGGCAGGTCCATGTCCCAGTGCGGATAGTCGGACGAATAGAGCAACTGCGTGTCGGCCTTGATCATCTCGAAGGTGAGTTCGAGCGCCTTGCGGTTGTCCACCATCTCCATCGGCTGCGAGGTGAAATACATGTCGCGCATGTAGTCCGACGGCTTCTTCTTGAGCGCCGGGCAGTCTGAGGTGCGCATCATGTATTCGTTGTCGAGCCGCTGCATCAGGAACGGCACCCAGGCCAGCCCGGATTCGATCCAGATCGTCTTGAGATTGGGGAAGCGCTCGGGCATCGCATTCACGACCCAGTTGGTCAGATGCAGCATGTTGTGCCAGGCGAAACCCAGCGCATGCACCGCGATGAAGCGGTTGGTCATCGACAGACTTGAATCGGACCAGTTGAACGCCGAGTGGAACGCGAGCGGCATGCCGCGTTCCTGGATCGCCGCATAGGTCTTGGCATAGGCGTTGTCGTAGACGCCGCGATAGTGCGTCGCGGTGATCATGAAGCCGATGACGCCCTTCTTTTCGCCGAACTCCAACACCGTCTTGTAGCAGGCCTCCGGGTCGTTGAACGGCAGATAGAGCATCGACTTGAAGCGTGACTCCTCGCCGAGGATTTTTTCGCAGAGCCAGCGGTTATACGCGTTGGCGAGGCCGACCTCGGTCTCGACGCGCGGACAGCTTGCGAGATTGAGCATCGGGGTCGGAAACATGCAGGCGATGTCGACGCCCATCGCGTCCATCCAGCGCCGCATCAGCGTGATATCGCGGTGCGGCGCGGGCGGCACCTTCTCGATGCGACGGCCCGGATAGCGGGTGATGCGGCCGCCCAGTTCCTGATAACCGCCATCCGACGAGGTGAAGCCGGGGCGCTGAGTGCCCTGGTACTTGGCCTCATGGCGCAGCACCGGATCGTCCATGTACGTGAGGATCTCGTTATAGGCCTCGGTTTCGTAATGGTGGCAGTCGACATCGACGATGCAGAAATCCTCGTACTGACGTTCGACCGCCTGCTCGGCGGCGTGCGCGAGCAGCGTGGTGGTGTCGAACTCCGCCACCGAAAGATCGCGGAAATTGGCGCTGTGGACGTTCATGAACGGTTCCTTTTCGTATCAGCTTCGCGGATTCGGCTGGCGGCCGACCTGCGACATCGCCTGCCAGGCTCCAAGCTCGAACACCGCGAGGTTTGCGGCATCGAGCATGGCGCTGCAGCCGATCACCACGTCGGTCGGGCTCACGCCGCTGTTGCGCCCGAACGGCCGCGGCGCAGGACCTGCCTGCGCCTTGGCGGCGAACAGCCTTACCACACTGGCGAAGACCTGACCCAGCGAATCGTCCGGGATGTCGGCGAGCCGGTCCTGATCGATCGCGTCGGCGCAGAGCGCGGAAATCTCGCTCGCGAGCGTCTCGAACGATGTCGCGGCCTCAGATTGCGACATAGACGTCTCCATCGCGCTCGATGACCTTGAACTTCTGCAGCCGGACGCGCTTGTCGGCGACGTGTACGCCGTCCGAAAGGTGAAACTCGTAGCCGTGCCACGGGCAGACGATGTGCATGTCGTTCTCGTCATAGGTCTTGCCGTGATACACGCCTTTCTCGTCGATGAGTTCCTTGATCTGCGGTATGCGCAGGCCCTCGCAGGCCGGGCCGCCCTGGTGCGGGCAATGGTTGCGATAGGCGTAGTATTGGCCGCCGTGCCGGATCACGCCGATTTCGAGCGTGCCATCGCGCACGATCCGCACGCCACCTTCCGCGATATCCCCGTGCTTACAAACCAACATCTCGGCCATGTTCTTTTCCAACTCCCTCGTCTCAAGCCTTAACCCACCGCCCGTCATTCCCGCGCAAGCGGGAATCCAGTTTTCTCGAACCTGGTTCCCCGCCTTCGCGGGGACGACGATCGAACGTCTCCTCAACCTTTACCGCCTGCCGTCGAGTTCGGGCATTGCGAAATCCTGCCAGTCCGGCACATCGGCCACCTCGTAGAACGGCTCGCCGAACGGCTTCGTCGCATCGACCCCGATGCAGGACGAGATGCGCAGCGCCCGGTCGCGGCTGAGATCGACCGAAGGATCGGACGGTCCCGCGGGCGTATTCTCGATCACGATCACGTCGCGCTGCGGCTGCACGCGGAACGCCATCGCCCATTCGACTTCGCCGGAACTGTGCACGTCGATGTCGGGATCGACGATCACCACCCATTTCGGCCGGATATTGCTCGCCATCGCGGCGAGGATCACCTGCCGCGCCTCCCCGGCGTAGCGCGGGTTCATCGCGATCACGACGTAAAACGAGACGCCGGCGGATGCGCGGACCGACACGCCGGTGATGGTCGGGAACTGCTTCTTCAGCGTGCGGAAGAACGAGGCCTCGAACGGCACCTGCTTGAGGATATGGTTCTCGGTCACCGGCTTGCCGGTCAGGAGGCCCTGGAAGATCGGCTGCTTGCGGTGCGTGATCGCGGTGACGCGCGCGACCGGCTTCATCGACGGCCGCGTGTAGTAGCCGGTGTATTCGCCGAGCGGCCCTTCCATCACCGTATTGTTGAGATCGACCTCGAATTCGAACACGACCTCCGCGGTTGCCGGAATCTCCAGATCGCTCTGCGTGCAGCGTGCGAGCTCGACCGGCGCGCCGCGCAGCCCGCCGGCCACGTTCCAGTCGTTGGTGTCGTCGGGCACCTGCACCTGGCAGGTATAGGCGAGGATCGGATCGACGCCGATGACCAGCGCGGCCTTCGGCACGGTGCCGAGCTTCTTGTGCTTGGCGAGATGCTTGCCGAAACGGTGGAACGGCTGCGCCGAGAACGAGACCGTATCCTTGCCGAGAATGAGAAAGCGGTAATGCCCGATGTCCGGGATGCCGGTCTCCGGGTCTTCCGACACGACGATGCCGGGCGTGATGTAAGGCCCGCCGTCCTTGGGGCTGTATTTCGGAACCGGCCAGCGCCGCAGGTCGATATCGCCGCCGCTGATGATCTCGTCCTGGCAGGGTGCCTTGCCGGAATATCGCTTCGGCGGGATCGGGCGATCGAGGCCGTCCAAAACCTTGTCGAAGATCGTATCCTCGTCCGCCTCGAACGCGAGGAGCGCCTTGGCGCGGGTGGAGTAAAGCCCGGCGACCAGCGGGTAGTCGGTTCCATTCCGGTTGAACATCAGCGCCGGACCCTGCCGCGCGTAGCTGTGCTTCATCGCCTTGCCGATATCATTCAACGCCACCGGCCGATTGATATCGATCAATTCGCCGTGCTGGCGCAACACGTCGAGGAACTGGCGAAAATCCTGGTAAGGCATTGCAGGCTCCGCAGTCCGCTAAGCGAACCTGTTCGAGGTATATTTGCATTCGCGGCGGAAAAGAAGGAGCTTTCCGCGCCCCGACATCAATGGCTCCCATGCAAACGCGCTATCCGACGAAAGAACTCGCAATGGTAGAAGCCACGCACACGGAGTTCGGCCGCCGATGACCGACGTTGCGCAGAGGACCTTGCCTGCGGGCCAGATGGAATTCCGCACGGTCGGAAAGCCGATGCCCCGCAACGAGGACGCGCGCCTCATCACCGGCCGGGGACAATTCAGCGACGATTTCAGCCTGCCGGGGCAAGCGTTCGTCGCGATGGTGCGCTCCCCTCATCCGCATGCCCGCATCCTGGGCATCGATGCGGCGCGGGCAAAGGCGATGCCGGGCGTGCTCGGCGTGTTCACCGGCGCCGACTGCCTCGCGGACCGCCTCAACCCCATTCCGCACGACCCGGTCCCCAAGACCAAGTTCGACATGAAGCTGACCGGCCCTGGCGGCGGCGAGGTCTTCATCGGCCCGCACATGCTGCTGCCGGCCGACAAGGCCCGCCACGTCGGCGAGGCCGTCGCGATGGTGGTGGCCGAGACCCTGGCGCAGGCGCTCGATGCCGCCGAGGCGGTCGAGGTGAGCTACGACGTGCTGCCCGGTGTCTACCACTCCGAAGACGCGCTGAAGCCCGGCGCGCCAATGCTCTGGGACGGGGCGCCCGACAACATCGCGGTCGACTCCGTCTTCGGCGACCGGGAGGCGACCGACAAAGGCTTCGCGGCCGCCGACCATGTGGTGGCGATGGACTTCCACATCGACCGCGTCACCGGCGTTACGATGGAGCCGCGCGCCGCACTCGCGCATTTCGACCGCGACACCGGCCGCTATACGCTCCACGCCGGCAGCGGCGGTGCGGTGCGCCAGAAGCGCGAACTGGTGACGATCCTCGGCATCACGCCGGACGAGATTCGCGTCCTGTCCTACGATGTCGGCGGCAACTTCGGCACGCGCAATCGCGTGTTCGTCGAGTTCGGGCTGGCCCTGTGGGCGTCGAAGAAGCTCGGCCGGCCGGTGAAGTTCACCGCCACGCGCTCCGAAACCTTTCTCAGCGACTACCAGGGGCGCGACCTTGTCACCAAGGTGGAGCTGGCGCTGCGCAAGGACGGCCGCTTCCTGGCCATGCGGGCGACCAACATCAGCAATGTCGGCGCGCGCTGTGTGTCGCTCTCGCCGCTCTCGAAGGGCTCGGGCCTGATCCCCGGCTCCTATGACATTCCGGCGGTGACGCTGCACGCCATGGCGGTGTTCACCAACACCATGCCGACGCAGGCCTACCGCAGTTCCGGGCGCCCCGAAGTGACGTACGCGATCGAACGGCTGATCGACACTGCCGCCGCAAAGCTCGGCTTCGACCGCGTGGAACTGCGCCGCAAGAATCTCATCGCGCCCGAAGCCATGCCCTACCGCAACGCGGTCGGCATGCTCTACGACAGCGGCCGCTACGAGGAGAACATGGACTGGGCGATGGATATCGCCGACTGGCAGGGCTTCGCGCAACGCAAGCGCGAGGCGGCAAAGCGCGGCAAGCTGCTCGGCCGCGGGCTCACCAACTACGTCGAATCCTCGATCGGCGCGCCGAACGAGCAGGCCCGCATCACGGTGCAGCCGGAGGGCCGCGTCGATGTCGTCATCGGCACGCAACCGAGCGGCCAGGGCCACGAGACGAGCTTCGCGCAGGTCGTCGCCGACCTCCTGCACGTGCCGGTCGAAACCGTGAAGATCATCCTCGGCGACACCGACGTGGTGAAGGTCGGCGGCGGCTCGCATTCCGGACGCTCGATGCGCCATGCCGCGACCGTATTTTCCAAGGCCGCCATCGAGATCATCGCCAAGGGCAAACGCATCGCCGCGATCGTCCTCAACAAGACGCCGGACCAGATCGAGTTCGACGATGGACGCTTCTCGGCGCGCGACACCAACCTCACCTTCGATTTCCTCGAGCTTGCCAAGGAAGCCGCCCGCCACACCCTGCCCGACGACCTCAAGGATGGCGTCGCGGTGGTCACCGACAACGAGATGCACGAGCCGGTATTCCCCAACGGCTGCGCGATCTGCGAGGTCGAGGTCGATCCCGACACCGGCGCGGTGAAGATCACGCGCTACGCCTCGGTCGATGACGTGGGGCGCTGCATCAACCCGCTGATCGTCGACGGCCAGACCCACGGCGCCATCGTGCAGGGGATCGGCCAGGCGATGTGGGAGCAGTGCTACATCGAGCCGGATTCCGGGCAGCCGCTAATCGGCTCGCTGATGGACTACGGCCTGCCGCGCGCCGACGCGCTGCCGTCGTTCCGCACCGAGATCGCCGAGGTGCTCTCGCCGACCAATCCGCTCGGCATCAAGGCGGGCGGCGAAGGCGGCACCACCGCGTCGCCCGCCACCATCGTCAGCGCCATCGTCGATGCGCTGCGCGATTACGGTATCCGCGACATCAAGATGCCGGCGACACCGTACAATATCTGGAAGACGATCCAGGACGCTAAGGCGGGCCACATTCAATAACATTCCGCAGACGAAGAACACGTTCGAGGAAGCGCCATGCATCGACGCGATGTGCTCAAGTTCGGCGCGCTTGCGGCCGCCGCGATATTGTCAAGCCCGGCACGCGCGCAGGAGCGCTATCCCTCGCGTCCGGTGCGCCTGTTCGTTCCGGCGACGCCGGGCGGCGTGCACGACGTCATCGGCCGCGTCTGGGCGGAGAAGATCAAGCCCGCATTCGGCACCATCGTGATCGACAATCGCGGCGGCGGTGGCGGCACGATCGCCGCCGCCGAAGTGGCCCATGCGCAGCCCGACGGCTACAGCCTGCTCCTTGGCAGCACCACCACCCACGTGCTGGTCCCGCCGACCATGGCGAACCCGCCCTACGATCCGGCCAAGGACTTCGCGGCCATCTCGGTGATCGGCACCAGTTCGACCTCGATCGTCATGCATCCGTCGGTGCCGGCGCGCAGCCTGTTGGAGCTGATCGCCTACGCCAAGGCCAATCCCGGCAAGCTCTCCTACGGCTCCGCCGGCAACGGCACGATGACCAACCTGGCGGGCGAACTGTTCAAGCAGCTCGCCGGCGGCCTCGACATTGTGCACATCCCCTACAAGGGCATCGGACAAGTCACCGGCGACCTGATCGGCGGACAGATCCCGATCATGTCGGCGGGCGCGACCGCGCATGTCGTCGACCTGCATCGCTCCGGCAAGGCGCGCATCCTGTCGGTGCATTCGCAGGCGCGGCTCAAGAACGCACCGGAAATTCCGACCTCGATCGAGGCCGGTCTGCCGGGCATGCTGGCGCAGACGACGTTCGCGACCTTCGCACCCGCCGGCACGCCGCTTCCGATCCTCGAGCGGCTCGATGCCGTCACTCAGCAGGCGCTGGTAGACGAGCCGTTCCAGAACGAGATGCTCAAGCTCGGCTTCGAGCCGGCGCCCGGCATCGGCCCGGACCGTGCGGCCGCGGTCTTCGCGGACGAGCGGATCCGCTGGACGCCGATCCTCAAGTCGGTCGGCGCGACGCCGGGATGATTTCGTCTTTCGCTCCAGCGAGTGCGAATCTTACTTGGAGACAGCCATGAACCGCCCCGTACAGCAGCCCATCCTGGACAAGCGTGGCGAGCCGCATGTGCGGCGCTTCGAGGAGCAGCGCTGGCTGCTCGACAACATCATCCGCGCCAACGGCATCGACTGGGACCAGCCGCGCTCGCTCTATCTCAGCGGGCCTTGCGGCAACGAGGCCAACGCCGACTTCGCCGTCATCCGCGAGCGGGTGAAGAAGATGGCCGACATCGGCCCGGCCTTCGAGGCGGTGGCGCGCCGGCGCGAGGCCAAGGCGAACGCCGCGCTCGAGGCCGGCCATCAGGTCAGCGCGCGCGACAATTTCTTCATGGCGGCGGTGCACTGGGGCGCGGCGCAGTGGCCCTACGACCAGAACGACGAAACCAACATCGCCTACAACAACAAGAAGCGCGAGTGCTTCACCAAGTACGCGGCGCTCGCCGATCATCACGTCGAGGCGGTGTGGGTGCCGTTCCAGGACAAGGCGATCCCGGCGTGGCTGCACCTGCCGCCGGGCTACACCGGCGGCCGGATTCCGGTGGTGATCTCAATCCCCGGCATGGACAGCTTCAAGGAAATCCAGGTGGCGCTCTATGGCGACCGTTTCCTCAACCGCGGCATGGCGGTGCTGGCGATCGACGGACCCGGGCAGTACGAGGCGCCGATGATCGGCGTCTATTTCTCGGTCGAGAACTGGATGGCGACCGGGAAGGCGCTGGTCGACTGGCTCGTCGCGCGGCCCGAGATCGATGCCAACCGCATCGGCGCCTCGGGGACCAGCTTCGGCACGTTTTTCGGCACCATCCTCACCGCGCATGAACCGCGCATCAAGGCGTTCGCCGCCATGTCGGTCTGTCACGAGCCCGGCTGCCACACGATCTTCCAGGAGGCTTCGCCCACCTTCAAGAAGCGCTTCATGTACATGTCGGGCATCACCGACGAAGCCGAGTTCGATACCTTCCGCAAGTCGATCACCTGGGAAGGGCACGTCGAGAAAATCCGCGCGCCCTATCTGTGCGTCGCCGGCGAGTGCGAGGAGCTGAGCCCGATCGAGCATTCCGAGCGGCTGGTGAAGACGCTCCCGGGACCGAAGCAGATGGTGGTCTATCAGGAATCACGCCATTCGGTCGGCAACGTGCCGGCGGCGAATCTCGGGCCGTTCCCGCAGATCCTGGTGGCGGACTGGCTCGCCGATCGACTGGCCGGCAAGCCATTTGCGAGCGAGCACTGGTTCGTGCGCTCGAACGGCCAGATCGACAAGGTGGCGTATTGAGCCTCTTACGTCGAGTTCGTTCCGCAACGGCGGTGCGCCCCCTCCCCCCGCGAACGAAGTGAGCGGTGGGGAGGGCTGGGGTGGGGGGTGGAAGAGCTTGGCGTAATCGGTACAGCACACGGCCCCCCACCCCCGACCCCTCCCCACCATTCGCTGCGCGAATGGGGGGAGGGGAGATGAGAGCCCGCTTGCTCGGCCGCACTGAAGCGCGAACGTTGCAGCGCCACAAAAAAATGACGGCCCCGATTGTCGCCATTCGGGGCCGTCACTTGCCAGTCCTAGGTTTAGCCCAGGAGGAGCAACAAGTATGCAAGTCGGCTCGTAAACGACTTGCAGTATTTCCGCTTCACCATTCCTGAGGAACGAGTGTCGCGGATCGCGTTCGGCTGCCGGCGCACCCGCGCCGTGACGGCCGTCAATTCAACACGACAACCTTGGTGCCGATGTGCACCCGCTTGAAGAGATCGAGGATGTCCTTGTTGTGCATGCGGATACATCCGAACGACACGAACCCGCCGATCGAGGACGGAACGTTGGTGCCGTGGATGGCGTATTGATCGACGCTGAGGGTCATCGCGGCAGCGCCCATCGGATTCTTCGGGCTGCCGCCGGGGATGTAGTCGGGCAGGTACGGCTTTTCGCGTTTCACGGCCTTCGGCGGCGACCAGGGTGGCGCCACGAACTTGCCGCGGATGTAGGCGGTGCCGGACCAGGACTTGCCGGCCTTGCCGACGCCGACCGGATAACTGATCGCCTCGCCGTGCCCGGTCACCAGATGGAGCCTGCGCTCCGAGGTCTCGACCACGATCGTACCGGCCGAATATTTCGACAGATCGATCGGCGCGTGAGACGCGGGTGCCTCGGCCGTGGCGGCAGGTGCTTCGGTGGTGACCGCGGCGGTCTTGACCGCTGCAGGAGGGGCCTCGCGGTGCCGCCGGCGTCTCGGCAGCAACAACGGGCGCCGGAACCGCGGCCGGCGCCTCAACCGCTGTGGCAACCGGGGCGGCTGGTGCAGGCACTTCGACGGTCGCTGTCGCGCCGGCATGCGCCGTCGTATCGAGCAGCGCCGCTGCGACCGCGGCATGCGCGGTCGTGTCGAGCAGCGCCAGAACGTCGCCGTCCACGCCTTCGCGCGCAACGGCCGGGCCGACGGCCAGAATCGCGTGCGCGGCGAACAACGCCGCCGGCAGCCTGAGCATGAGTTTTGCGAAGCGCGTCACGCGATGCCCCCCAGCACCGGGATTCCCCATTGAACTCGAACCCACCGCGCGCAGACATGTCGTCGATCCCAGCGACGCGGAATCTGAGCGCTTGGTTAACGTCCACGTTCCGCGATTACGGGCGCCAGCACAATGGTTTCGCAGTCATGCCGCGGCGAATAGCCGGCCGATGTTGCGGGAAAGCAACGCGCGATGTGCAAAGGGGCAACAGCCGCGCCAAAAACGGCGTCAGAGCTCACGCAATCACGTTCGCCTTGTGGAGAAATCCCCAGACGTCGACCACCGGCTTACCGGCCAGGTCGAGGTCGCGATAGCCGGAATGGGGCGCGCATAGAATCAACAGGTCGCTCCGGGCGATCACCTCGTCGAGCGGCAGCAGATCGGGATCGCTGGTGACAAACGGGTCCGTCGTCAGCACCGCCTGGGTGTGGTTCGACAGCGCCTTCTTGAACTTGTAGCTCAGCGAGGCGCGGGTATCGTCGACCTCCGCCTTGAATGCCATGCCCAGCAGCCCGACCGTCATCTTTGCGAGGTCGAACCGGCGGCTGAGATCGTCGACGATGTGCAGCACCAGGCCCTCGTTCACCAGCATCGCCGCATTGCCGAGGCTGAACTGGTTCTGCGCGAAGGCCGCAAGCTGCATGGTGTCCTTGAACAGGCACGGGCCGGCCGCGAGCCCCGGCGACGGGATGCTGCGCGCACGCGGGTAGTTGCGCTTCATCGCCTCGTAGACCCGGCGATAGTCCACGCCCGCCGATTTGGCGATCAGGTAGAACTGGTTCGCGGCGGCGAACTCGATGTAGCGGTAGGCATTGTTGAACAGCTTGGCGAACTCGGCTTCGCGCGGTGTGACCACCACAAGCTCGGGCGCAATCGCGGAGAAGAGCTTTGACGCCTCCTGCTCGGCGGCGGGCGATGTGCCGCTCACGATCTGCGGCATCTCCTTGAGCTCGCGGATGCCGTTCCCCTGCACCACGCGCTCCGGACAGAACGCGATCTTGAGATTGCGGCCCTTGCGCTTGAGATAGCCGTCGAGCCAATCGGTCGTGCCGGGGAAGACCGTGGAGCGCAGCACCAGAAGCTGGCCGTCGGCGAGGTGCGGCAGGAGATCGTCGATGCATTCCTGCACCACTTCACGCGTCGGGTTGAGGAATTCGTCGATCGGCGTGCCGATGGTGACGATGACCGGCCCGGTCCGGGAGATATCTGCGGGCGCGCTGGTGAACACCAGCCGATCTTGCCGCAGCACCTGCACGAGCAGCGCTTCGCCGCCCTGCTCGATGAACGGCAGACGGCCGGACTTGAGCGTCTCCAACACCTGGCGATTGATGTCGTGGACGTTGACCCGAAAACCCGCCTCGGCGAACGCCAGCACCAGCGGAATGCCGACATGGCCGCCGCCGCCGACCACGGTCAGGTCGGCGGTATCGAGCTGCCCACGCGTCACCGCGGCGGGGTTGGGACCGGCATAGTTCAACGGACAACTCCTGATGCGAGCGCGGGACCGGGACATCAGCGGACGCGCCCGCACGAAATCCTAGTGCCCGGCATGTAGCAGAAAGACACGAGCGCCGGAACCATCCGGCCAGCCCCGCTTTACCATCCAGCCCAGGCCGCCGCCCGCTTGTCCTCGTCACATGCGTGTCACGGAGACAAGGCAAGTCCACAGTACGGGGGGCCGCCTGTGACACTCAATGCCCGACTGGTGGCTTTGTTCGATCTGCCGCTTGCGGCGATCGCCGGTTGGCTGCTGTGGCGGTCGCTCGGTTGGCCCCTGGTCGGCGATGCGACCATCTTTCATTTCATCGGCAATCAGGTTCTGCTGGGCGAAATTCCCTACCGCGACATCTTCGATATCAACATGCCGCTGGTCTACGGCCTCCATGCCGCGCTGGTGCTGGCGGGAGGCACGGGCGATCTGGCTTGGCGCATATTCGACCTGTCCGCCCTGGCGCTGATGGTGCTCTGCGTCTGCGGGCTGCTGCGCCCGGCCGGATGGCCGGCGGCAATTCTGGCAGCGGCGATGATCCTGACGGTCCACCTCCTACTTGGTGCCTATTCGGCCGGTCAGCGCGACTTCCTGATGGCGATTGCCGCGGTGGCAACGGCATGGGGCGCGGCCTCGGTAGCCGAGAACCCTGGACCGCGTCGCGCTGTGCTGTTCGCGGTCGGCGCCTGCGCGATGGCGGCGGCCTCGATCAAGCCCACCGGAATTCTCCTGCTGGCGGTCCCCGTCGTGACCATCGGCCACATCAAACTGCGCGACCTGATGTGGACTGCGGGGGGCGCCTTAAGCGTCGCCTTGGCCGTGTTCGGGACGCTCGCACTCATGGGCGGGTTCCCAGCGTTCGTCGCGATGCTGTTCGATCTGCTACCCCGCTACGCGGCCATCTCCGACCCTCCGCTGCTGGCTGCGTTCGCACCGCTCCCGCTGCTGCTCCCGTTGGCGGCGCTTGCGTTCGCAGCGGCCATGTCGTTGAGCCGTCTACCGACGCCACGGCTGAGGGCGATGATGGCGATCACCGTGTTCGGGATGATCCATCTGATCGCCCAGCGGAAGGGATTTTTCTATCACATCTATCCGCTCGCCGCGGGCCTCGCCTGCTGGGGAAGTTGGCAGCTTGCCAGACTGCCGGCGGGATGGGCGTTGATATTCCTCGCGGCCACGCTGCTGATTTCCGTTTCGAGTGCCCGCAAGGAAGCCGTCGATCCGCCCTTCACCGAACTGCGCGCAGCCGCCGACATGCAGGCGGCGCTGGAGTCGCATTTGCCGCGCGGGTCTCGCGTGCAGACGCTCGATTCCGATCGCGGCGCGTTCCTGGCGATGGCGCGGGCCGACATGCGGCAGGCAACGCCGCACATCCAGTGGTTCTCGCTCATCACCGCCGATCGGGACGAGCGCGAGAGGTTCCTGACGTCGCTCGCCGCGGACCCGCCGGCGGGTATGCTGCTCACCAACGACCACTGGCCGACCGGCGAAGGGTTCGACACCGTCGACGGCTGGCCGCAGTTCAAGGCTTTGCTGGCGCTGGGTTATGACCTGAGCACGACCGGCACGCAGGATTATATTGCGTGGCGCCTCTACCTGCGTCGCGCCGCAACGCCCGAGGGGGTGATCCAGCAGAGGCTCATGCGGCGATCGCCACCCTCAAAGCTCGCGTGGCACCGGCAATGGCGTCACCAGTTTGCCCCGATAGCCCTTCGCCCGTAGCTTGGGTGCAAGCTCGTCGGCGATGTGCCAGGAGAAGATGATCGCGACCTCGGGCTGGTCGCTGAACAGCCTGCTCTCCTCGACCACCGGGATCGACGTGCCCGGCATGTATTTGCCGATCTTGAGCGAGCCGGCGATCTCGCAGACGTAGTCGATGATGCCGTCGTCAAGCCCGACATAGTTGAACAGCGTCGAGGCGCGCGAGGGCGCACTGATGCCGCAGATGCGCATGCCCTTCTCCTTGTAGTCGCGAATGAGCGACATCAGGCGCAGCTTCGACAGCAAGACATCGTTGCGGAATGCCTTGAGCCGCGCGCGCATCGCATCGCCGCGCGGCTCGGCCGCCAGCATCCGGGCGACACTGGCTTGTATCGGCATGACGCCGCGCCGCGCCGCATAGACGCGAATTGAGCCGCCGTGCGACGGGATCGGCCGGGCGTGAAACACTTCGAGCCCGTGCATGCCGAGGAGATGCGCGAGGCTGGCGAGCGAATAATAGCGCAGGTGCTCGTGATAGACGGTGTCGTACTGGAAGGTATCGAGCAGCCCGATCAGGTAATGCGATTCCGAAACGAAGACGCCGTTGGGCGCGAGCAAATCGATGATGCCCTCGACGATCGAATGCACGTCCTCGATATGCGCAAAACAATTCGCCGCCGTGACCACACGTGCCGGCCCGTGTTCGCGCTTCACCTCCGCCGCAACGGCAGGCGTGAAGTAGCGCGTGAGCGTGGGAATGCCTCGCCCGGCGGCGATCTTGCCGACTTCGGTCGGCTCGATGCCGAGCACGCGGTAGCCGGCCTTCTGGAAATTCGAGATCAGCGTGCCGTCGTTCGAGCCGATGTCGATGACGAGGTCCTGCGCCGTGAGCTTCAGCATTGCGCCGGATTCGGCGCAGAGATCCGCGAAGTTGTCGCGCAGGAGCCTGGTGGTGCCGCTGGTGTAGGGATATTCCGGCGGGAAGATGATGACCGGATCGACCGCGAGACCAAGCTGCACCAGCTCGCACTTGCCGCAATAGAGCAGATCGGTCGGGAACCACGGCTGCTGCCGCGGCACCTGGCCGATCGGCACCATCTGGTTGACCGGCGGCATGTAGCCGAGCGACAGCACGGTCTCGAGCGGCGCGTGCCCGCAGACCTGGCAGCATTCGACCGGAACGCTTGCTCCGGTGCCGGCGGCACGCGCGACCTTTGTAGGAAACAAAGCAAACTCCTTGCTCGGTTGAAGCACCGTCAGGACGGCGGCGCCTCGCGCTCGTGGTCGAAGTACCACTGCAGCGCCGGCGGTAGGCCCTCCTCGAGCCGCACGCGCGGCGTATAGCCGAGCGCCGTCAGTTTCGAAATATCCGGACAGCGGCGCGGCGTGCTGCCGGCAAGCACTGCCGATGACTCAAGCCTGATGTCCCGGCCGGCGATCTTCGCCATGCGGCGGGCGAGATCGGCAATGCTGATCTCTTCGGTGGTACCGACGTGGTAGATGCCGAGGTGCTCGCCCTTGTCGCGCATGACCATCACGCCCGCGACCAGGTCATCGACATGACAGAAGCTGCGGGTCTCCGCGCCGCTGCCCTGGATCGGAAACGGCACGAGCCCCTCCGGATGCGCGGTGCAGGCGCGCTTGAGCCGCACCGCGAACTGCGGGATGACGTGCTCGAAGCCCATGTCGGGCCCATAGACGTTGTGCGGACGGAAGATCAGCACGCGCTCGAAATGCTTGCGGCCGAAATTGATCGCCATCACCTCGCTGATGATCTTGCCGGCGCCGTAGGAGAGCCGCGGATTGTGCGGATCGGGCACGACGAGCGGCGCGTCTTCGGCGGTCGGGACATGCGGCGGCGATTGGTACACCTCCGAGCTCGACGCCAGCACCAGGGAGCCGACCCCATGATGTCGGCAGGCGTCGATGACGTTGACCATGCCCTTGACGCCGACATCGAGCACGAATTCCGGCGCGCTGTAGAAGGTCGCGGTGCCGTTGACGTAGGCGAGATGATGCACCTCGTCGACGCCGCGCATCGCGGCATCGACCGCGGCGGCGTCGCGGATGTCGCCCTGCACGAACTCGATGTCGCGTTCGACCGCGGCGAGGCGGCGCGGCGCGCCGCGTGAATTGTCGTCGAGCACGCGTACGCTTTCGCCCGCGCGCACCAGCGCCTGCACGAGCGCGGAGCCGATGAAGCCCGAGCCGCCGGTCACCAGGATGCGCCGCGCGCTCATGCCCCCTCCCCGCCGGGTGCCGTCTCGATCCAGCGGCCGGTGCCGTGCGAGCGTTGCGCCGCGTCGATCAGCACCTGCACGCGATAGCCTTCCGCGAAGCCCGGCGGGGTTACCGCCCCGCCCTCGCAGGCATCGAGGAAGCGATGCACGAGCCGCGATACCGGTATAACGCGCGAGTCCGCCGACGGGTCGGCGTTTCCGTCCTCGACAGCGACCGGCTGCAACGCATTGTCGGAACGGCGCGCATAAGACAGCTCGAAGCCACGGAAGTAGTCGGCGGTCGGGTTGGCGAGCACGAGCGAGCCGCCGTCACCGTAGAATTCGAGCCGATGGCCGGAGCCGAGAAACGACGCGCAGCTCATCTGCAGGCTGCCGCCCGCACCCGACGCGAAGGCGAGCGCAAGCGTGATGCTGCTCTCCTGGTCGTCGGTCCCGGGCAGCGGGAAGATCCGGCCGGTGAGACCCGCGATCGGCCCGCAAAACCATTCGAGATCGTAGAAGCAATGGCTGACGAAATTGCCGAGGATACCGCCGCCGTTGCCGCCACGCGTCTTCCAGCTCTTGAGGCGCAGGCGCGTGGCCTGGTTCTCGACATTCCAGTTGAGCACGACGTGGCGCAATCGCCCGATCTCTCCGGCCGCGAGCATCGCCTTGGCGCGCCGCCACGACGCAAGCTCGGGAAAGTTGAAGTCGATCATCCCGGGCCGCCCGGTCTTGATCGCGCGGTCGAGCATCGACCGCGCACCCGCGAGATCGGCAGCGAGTGGCTTCTCGACGAACACCGGCTTGCCGCGGTCGAGCGCGTGCAGCGCAATGTCGGACTGCCGGTCGGGCGGAACCGCGATCGCCACCGCATCGACCGACGGATCGTCGACCAGTGCTTTCCAGTCGCCGACGCCACGCGGAATGTTCGCGGCGCGCGCAAGCTCGGCCGTGCGCTCAGCGTTGCTGCCGGCGAGCGCCACCACCTCGCAACGCGGATCTGTGCGGAACGCCGGGAGAAGGACGATCCTACCGTAATTGGTGCCGACAATGCCCACGCGGATCACCGCCAAGAACTCCCGCGCCCGCGGGCAGCCTCTTGGCTGCAGCCATTTCGGTCTCAACGGCATGCCGATCCATCCTCCGCCGCCGCAGATACCACATCGCGAGCCGGAGGCAGAAAATTTCGGCGGCCTGTCGCGGGCCCCTTGCAAATGCGCTAGGTTCCGGGCTCTGGCCGCGCCCAACGCAGCGGCCTTGCAACAATCAGGGAGGTTTCCATCATGTCTGCAATGTTGTGTCGCCTGGCCGGAGCAGGCCTCGCTTGCGTACTGGCTTCATCGGCGAATGCGGAACTGCTCGCCCGTAAGGACCTGACCGCTGCCTTGGCGATTGCGATCGCGGACACCACGATCGCGACCTGCAAGACCAACGGCTATGCGGTGTCCGTGACGGTGGTCGGCCGCAACGGCGAAGTGCTCCTGCAGGTCCGGGGCGACAACACCGGTCCGCACACCATGGAGAACAGCTTCCGCAAGGCTTACACCTCGCGCACCTTCCGTATCCCGTCCGGCGCCATGGAAGAGCGGATCAAGAAGGACCCGACGTTGAGCCTGCAGTATCTCGCCGGCTTCACCAGCGGGCGCGGCGCGCTGCCGATCAAGGCCGGCGAAGACGTGATCGGCGGAGTTGGCGCCTCGGGCGCACCGGGCGGCGAAAAGGACGAGGCCTGCGTCGAGGCCGCGCTCAAGAAGGTGGCCGACCAGCTCAAGTAGCTTGTCGAGCAGCCGCGCCAAAAGTCCGAACGGCCAACAAAGTCCCACAACGTCATCGGAAACGATCATGACGCGTGCCTCTCGTATTCTGTTCGGGCTTGCGGCCTCCGCCGCGCTCTCCATCTGGGCGTTCGACGCGAACGCCCAGACCTACCCCGACCGGCCGATCCGGGTGATCGTGCCGATCGCGGCCGGCAGCGTCACCGACGTCATCATGCGCGCGACCGCCGCCGAGCTTGCGCCGCGCATCGGGCAACCCTTCGTGATCGAGAACAAGGGCGGGGCGAGCGGCATTCCGGCCGCGCAATCCTGCGCGCAGGCGGCGCCGGACGGCTACACGCTCTGCCTCGTCTATCACAACACGCTCTCGATCAATCCGCTGATGTTCAACAAGCTGCCCTATGACGCGGAGAAGGACTTCACGCTCATCACCAATCTCTATCTCCTGGTCGAGGCGCTGTTCGTGTCGAGTGCGCTCAACGTGAACACCGCGGCCGAGCTCAAGAGCTACGTGCAGACGCATCCCTCGACGCTCAACTACGGCACGCTCGGGCCGGGCTCCAATCCCGAGCTGTTTCTCAAGTGGATGAACCAGCGCTGGAACGCCAACATCGTCGGCATCCCTTACCGCGGCGGCGGACCGATTGCGCAGGCGCTCGTGGCGGGTGAATTGCAGATCGCCAAGATGGGGCTCGGCAACTTCCTCGGCCTCATCGGTACCGGCAAGATCAAGCCGATCGCGGTCGCCGCCGCGCGGCGCTCCAAGCTCGCGCCCGACGTGCCGACGCTCGCCGAAGCCGGCATCGACTTCCCGCCGTTCGGCTGGTGGGGCCTCGCCGGACCGAAAGGATTGCCGCAGCCGATCGTCGACAAGCTCAACGCCGAGTTCGTGAAGCTCTATCGCGAGCCGAAGTTCGTCGACTATCTCGAACAGCAGGCTGTGCTGCCGGCGTCCGGAACGCCGGCGGAATTCGCCGAATTCCTCAAGAAAGACCGCAAGGACGCCGAGTTCCTGATCAAGATCTCGGACAAGCCGCCCGAAGATTACAAACCGGGGCCTTGAACGCGCGTCCGCGACCAGGCTCGCCGTCGCCGGCCGGGAGGCACCTGAACCCCGGACGCGATTGACGGCCTGCACGGGCCAAGTAAATGAATCCTTAATTTCCTCTCGATACATTGCCAGTGGGCCTCATCCGAACCGGACGAGTGGCGGCACCATGGCCGAACGCCGACGAGCGACGCGACAAAAGAGCTTCCTGCGCGGTTGCATCTATTTCAACAACCGTCGCAGCGCGGTCGATTGCCTGATCCGCGACATTTCGGATGACGGCGCGCGGCTCCTGTTCTCCGACGCGATTTCGATCCCCGATGTCGTCGATCTCTACATCCCGCAGAAGGAACAGACGCTGCGCGCGACCGTGCAGCGGCGGCACGGCGCCGAAGTGGGCGTCACGTTCGCCAACGATACGCGCGCGCCTGAAAAGCCGGCAGCGCCGGACCTCGCCAGCCTGACCGAGCGCGTGCAGAAACTCGAAGGCGAAATCGCCGCGCTGCGCAAGATGCTCAAGCGGCTCAAGGCCGACATCGCAGACCCCGACGCCGCGTAGGCGAGCCGGGCATAAGCCGGTATCCAGACGACCCGAAAGCGCGCTAGAACAAAGCCGCCGAGAGACCGTGCGGCGTTGCGCAGCGGGAGGGTCCGTCCATGCCGGATATCAAGATGCTCAATCCCGACGCGCTCGGCAAACCGCTCGGCCAGTATTCGCAGATCACCCGCGTCAAGGCATCCGAGTTCCTGTTCATCGCCGGGCAATTGGCGACCGACAAGCGGGGAGCCATTGTCGGCGCCGACGATTTCGCCGCACAGTGCGAGCAGGTCTTCGCCAATATCGAAGCCGCGCTCAAGTCGCAGGGCGCAAGCTTCGCCAACGTTGTGGAGTTCACCACCTACCTGGTGCACTCGCAGGACATCGCGAAATTCATGAAATTCCGTCTCGGCGCGTTTCCGCGCTTCTTTCCGAGTGGAGCCTATCCGCCGAACACGCTGCTCATGGTCGATCGGCTGGTGGGCGAGCCGTTCCTGATCGAGGTCGCAACCGTCGCCGCGCTGTGAACGAACATCGAACTGCATCCGAGTAGACCCATGAACGCCCACCGACTCGAGCCTTCGCCCGACACCGTGCATTGGGGCTATTTCGACGCCAGCCTGAAACCGCAACTGACCATCGACAGCGGCGAGCGCGTGACGATCTCGTCGGTCTCGGGCACACGCGAGCTGATGCCGCCGGCCCCGCACAAAATCCCGCCGGCACTCCCCGCCATTCACGCCAAGATCACGCCCAAGCACGGCCCGCACATGCTGACGGGCCCCGTCGCCGTGCGCGGCGCCAAGCCCGGTCAGGTGCTGCAGGTCGACATCGAGACGATCGAGCCGTTCTACGACTGGGGCTATCACGCGGTGCGCCCGCTCGCCGGCGCGCTGCCTTACGATTTCGCCGAGCAGCGCGTGTACCACATCGTGCTCGATCGCGCGCGCAAGATGTGGAAGCTGCCCTGGGGCCAGGAGGTGCCGTGGGCCGCCTTCTTCGGCGTGATGGGTACCGCGCCGCCCCAGCCTGGGGCGCGATCTCGACCGCGCCGCCGCGCAAGAACGGCGGCAATCTCGACAACAAGGAACTGGTCGCCGGGACGACGCTCTATCTGCCGATCTTCGTCGAGGGCGCGCTGTTCTCGGCCGGCGACGGACACGGCGCGCAGGGCGACGGCGAGGTCTCGATCAACGCGGTCGAAACCGGCCTGACCGGAACCTTCCGCCTGACCGTGCGCGACGACATGAAGCTCGAATGGCCGATGGCCGAGACGCCGACGCACATGATCACCATGGCGTTCGACCCGGACCTCGATGACTGCGTGGTGATCGCGTTGCGGACGATGATCGATCTGCTCGGCGCGCGCGCCGGGCTCGATCGCTATCAGGCCTATACGTTGTGCAGCCTCGCGGCCGACCTGCGCATCACCCAGGTGGTCAACGGCAACAAGGGCGTGCACGTGATGCTGGACAAGCGATATTTCAGTCCCGCGAAGTAAACGTCACCGGAGGCAAGCGCCCCCGCGCCCTTGCCTCTCGGTGACTCGCGCGCCGGCGCAATCGCCGGCGCCCGTCGAGACTGCGTTGCGTCTTACGACAGAATGCCCTGCGAGAGCAGGACCGTCAGTCCAACGACCACAACGATGATCGACCCCATGACGGCGAGCCACTCGTGATACGGCTCGGTGTCGAGATCTCTTTCGATTTCACGCATGATACCACCCCTAAATCGCGCCCCAACTCAAACACTCACATACCCGCGCATCCCCCGATGCCCGCGCTTTGTCTGATAGCGGCGGATTTCGGAGCAATTATGAAACGCAAGCCGGGCGCGCAAAGAAACCACGCGTGTCGTTTTCGGGTGACACCGTTCGGGTCACAAAAGACGCGCTGACGCGCGACGATTCACTCAAAGCACGCGGCTGTGCAAAACTCCGACGATTGTCGTGAGTGTGGCGCAACCTTCGCGGTATCAGCGTCCGCGCGACTCGCTCCAATTCGCCGCACGCGGCAGCTTCCTTAACCTGGCGACAATCATGATCATCCCTCTTGAGATTGTCTTGGCGCTCGCCGGGGTGACCGTCTTCTTCGCGTTGGTCGTGGCGGTCGCGGCCGATTAGCGCGCATCCCAGTCGAGTTGGCGCCGACCCATCCGCGTTCGTGCCCGCGCAAGCGGGAATCCAGGGCGAAGCAATCAGGTGCTTAGTGGCACTGGATCGCCCGCTTTCGCTCGGAATGACGGAGTGCGGAAAATCGCTCCGTCGGGCGGCATCCGGCAACAGCGGCAGCCTTGTTGCACGCCATGGGCCGGCGCTAATCTCCTGCACGGAGGTGAGCCCCATGCATGTCTTCCATCTGGTCGAAGAACAGGAATGGAACCCGAAGAAGCACGTGGAGAAGGTGCTCGGCACCGTCAACGAGGGCGATGTCACGGTCGCATGCTGGGAGCCGGGTCAGATCAGCCCGAACCACTGTCATCCGGACGCGACCGAGATCTATTTCTGCTTCTCGGGCGGCGGTAAGATGCGCACGCCGAAGGAGACGGTCGACATCGTGCCGGGCGCATTCGTGGTGCACCCGCCGGGCGAACTGCACGAATACATCAACGGCCCCGCGCGCACGCTGCTCTTTCGTGTGCGTTACGGCGCCGACATGTCGAGCCGGCATATCGGCTGGCCGAGCAATCCGGATTGGAAGCAGAAGCCGCGCGACGCGGAATATTTTCGTCAACATCCGCCGGGATGAATTCGCGGCCACCATCGACGCGCGCCTGAGAGTCTCATCCGCAGGTGGGGCTGTGGTTTCGCCGGTGATCCGCTAAGGTTCGGTCATGTCCCACGCACGGGGCGGGCTCAACAATCAAAAAGGGAGTTCAAAAATGGCAAAGGCGTATTGGGTGGCGACCTATCGCTCGGTTTCGGATCCGGACAAGCTCGCGGCCTACGCCAAGCTTGCCGGTCCGGCGATCGCGGCGAACGGGGGCAAGTTTCTCGCCCGCGGCAACGCCGCCAAGGCCTACGAGAAGGGCCTCGCCCAGCGCGTCGTCATCATCGAGTTCGACAGCGTAGCGCAGGCGGTCGCCACCCACGACGGCTCAGGATACCAAGCAGCGCTCAAGGTCTTCGACGGCGCCGCCGAGCGCGACCTGCGCATCGTCGAGGGGCTGGAGTAGCGCGCCTTAGAGCAGGCGCGACGCGTCTTTACGTCGATACCATAGCGGCGGGTCGCGGCCATTGCCTTCCGGCCCTGTGCCGTTATATGAGCGGTGACGATCGGGTTGAAGATTGAGCCCGGCGCGCGTGCGCCGGGCTTTTGTTTCCAATCCTGCGGACGCAGGGGCGCCCTCCGCAGCTAGGACAGGGTTAACGAAAATGGCCAAGAAACCGGGAACGCGTACCGAATTCGTGCTGTTCGACGTGATCTACGAGGACGGCTCGCAGCGCTCCAACCGCAGGGTTCCGAGCACCGTGCTGGGCGGCCTCGACGCCGACGCGCCCGCGCGCGCGGTGATCGAACAGCAGGACCAGGAAATCGCCGAACGATCGGGCCTCGCGCCGATCCCGATCAAGAGCCTGCGCCGCTCGGGCGCGAAATAGCGCCCCGCCCGCCGCACGGCGGCCTAATATCCCACCGCGATCCGCGCTTCGGCCGCATTCGGCAGTTCGACGTCGATCTCGAGCGTCGATACGTTGGAGCCGCGGTCCATGCGCACCACGACGTTGTCGTGATCGACCGAGACGTGCTTGGCGATGGCGGCGAGGATTTCCTCGCGCAGCACGGCCAGCAGGTCGGGCTGTCCGCGCGTCGCCCGCTCGTGCGCCAGCAAAATCTGCAGCCGCTCGCGCGCGACCGGCGCCGAGCTCTGCCGCCGGAACAGATTGAACAGGCTCATGCCGCTCTCCGTCCGAACAGCTTGTCGAAGAAACGCACCCGCTCGGTCGGGATCGTCATCGGCAAGGTCTCGCCCAAGAGCCGCCGCGCGGCGTCGAGGTAGGCACGGCCCGGCGCGCTCGTGGCGCTGCTCACGGTGACGGGCTGGCCGATATTGGAGGCGCGCAGCACCTCCTGGCTTTCCGGAATGATGCCGAGGAGCGGCGTCGAGAGGATGTCGAGCACGTCCTCGATGCTGAGCATCTCGCCGCGCGCCGCGCGTGCCGCATCGTAACGCGTGATCAGGATGTGCTTGTCGATGCGGCCGCCCTTCTCGGCTTTCTCGGTCTTGGAATCGAGCAGCCCGATGATGCGGTCGGAATCGCGCACCGACGAGACTTCCGGATTGGTGACGATCACCGCCGCGTCGGCGAACCGCATGGCGAGCGTGGCGCCGCGCTCGATGCCGGCCGGACTGTCGCAGATGACCCAATCGAACTTGCCGCGCAATTCTTTGATCACGCTGCCGACGCCGTGCTCGGTCAACGCGTCCTTGTCGCGCGTCTGCGAAGCCGGCAGCAGATAGAGCGTCTCGATGCGCTTGTCCTTGATCAGCGCCTGCGAGAGCTTGGCGGTGCCCTGCACGACGTTGATCAGGTCGAACACCACCCGGCGCTCCGCCCCCATGACCAGATCGAGATTGCGCAGGCCGACGTCGAAATCCACGACGACGACCTTCTGCCCCGCCTGCGCCAGCGCGGCGCCGAGCGCCGCGGTCGTGGTCGTCTTGCCGACTCCGCCTTTGCCGGACGTGACGACGAGAACCTTCGCCATGTTGATCTCCTGCCCCATCAATCCAATGCCGCAATCTGCAAGGCCCGGTCGCTGAGCCAGCACTGGGCTCCCCGGCCCCGCAATTCGGGCGCCATGTCCTCCGCGGTCACGTAGTAGCCGTCGATCGCGATCAGTTCGGCTTCGTTGCGGCTGCAGAACACCCGCGCCTTGCCGTTGTTGCCCATAGCGCCGGCCATCGCGCGTCCGCGCAGCGTGCCGTAGACGTGAATCGAGCCGGCGGCCACCACCTCGGCGCCGGAGGAAACTGCGCCGAGCACGGTGATGTCGCCGTAGGGAAAGACGACCGACTGCCCCGACCGGATCGGTGTTTCGACCAGCAGCGAGGACGGCTCGCTCCGCTTGGCCGCATCGATGTCGGCGGATGGCTGGCCGGAGGCCGGCTCGCTCGCCCCGGCCGCGGCCGGACGGCCGCCCTTCAGGAGCGGCGGCAGCGACGGCCCGAGGCTGGCCTCCTCGACGCCTTCAAGCCCGAGAATGCGGATGCCGCGCTCGCCGAGTGTCGCGATCAGTTCAACGATCTCGGCGGCCGGAAGCGGCAGCGCCGCGAGGTCGAGCACCGTCGGCCGGCCGGCAAAGAAGTCGGGCGAGGTCTTGAGCCAGCGGTCGAGCTCATGCAGCCAGCCGTCGACCGGAGGCGACGGGGCGAGCACGAAGGCCACGAAGGAGCGGCCACGAAAGCGGATCGTTTGTCGCGATTGGACGGCGTTCGCGCTGGCCAAGGCAGCCCCTCAAAAGCAGCGTCGATTCTTACCGGGCGGTTAACCTTCATTAGGCGCGCTCGCAGTTAACGAATGGTTAACGGCCCCTTCGGCGATGCCAGGACCCGCGCCTTACCGGCATACCTGTTGACCCCCGTGCCCGCGGCTGGCATCCGGATGAGGACGACCTCCCCTTCGCCGCCTCCCGGGACGCCAGCCACCATGAAAGACAACGTCAAGCGCGTGTTCTATGTGCGCCAGGTCGCGCACCCCTGCTATCTCGACATCATCGCGACCCGCCCGGAGATAAGGCTCGACAAGCTCGAGAACGACAGCAGCGACGAGGCGGCGGAGCCGATCGTCAAGGCGGCGCACGCCTACCAGATCGGCTCGGCGCGCGACGAGCTCAACGGCAAATTCCACGCCCAGCGCGGCCTGCTCGCCCGCATGCCGAACCTGCTCATCGTCTCGACCAACGGGGCGGGCTTCGACACCGTCAACGTCAAGGACTGCACCGACGCCGGCGTGCTCGTCGTCAACCAGACCGGCGGCAACGCCGAGGCGGTGGCGACCCACGTGGTCGCCATGGTGCTCGCGCTCTCGAAGCAGATCGTGCAGACCAACCACGCGCTACGCGGCGGCCGCATGCAGGACCGTGCCGCCTATATCGGCAGCGATGTCGCCGGGCGCACCATCGGCATCGTCGGGCTCGGCAATGTCGGGCGGCGGATTTCCGCGCTCTGCGGGGGCTTGCTCAACATGCAGGTGATTGCCTGCGACCCCTATCTCGACGAGGCCACCATGAGAGAACGCGGCGCCGTCAAGGTAACGCTGGACGAGCTTTTGCGCCGCGCCGACTTCGTTTCGATCAACTGCCCGCTCGACGACACGTCACGCGGGATGATCGGCGAACGCCAATTCGCGCTGATGCCGCCGCACGCGTACTTCATCACCACGGCGCGGGGCTTCATCCACGACGAGCGCGCGCTCGCCGACGCGCTGCAGAACAAGAAGATCGCGGGCGCCGGCGTCGACGTGTGGGACAAGGAGCCGCCGCCTTCCGAGCATCCGCTGCTCGCCTTCGACAATGTGATCGCAAGCCCGCACACTGCGGGTGTCACGCGTGAAGCGCGCGCCAACATGGGCAAGATCGCGGCCGAGCAACTGATCATGGCGCTCGACGGCAAGCGCCCGCCGCGCATCGTCAATCCGCAGGTCTGGCCGGTCTATGCCAAGCGCTTCGAGGAAGCGTTCGGCATGCGCCCGGAGGGGTGAGTGTTACGATCGGGCCCGTTGCGGGCAACGCGCGCGCAACCCGCTACCGCCACTCGACCTTCTTCACCTCGTAGGCCTTGGCACCGCCGGGCGTCACCACCTCGACGTTGGCGCCCTTGGTCTTGCCGATGAGCGCGCGCGCGAGTGGCGACGCAATCGAGATCCTGCCCTTCTTGGCGTCGGCCTCGGGTTCGCCGACGATCTGCCACACCTTCTTCTCTTCGGTATCCTCGTCGACCAACGTCACGGTGGCGCCGAACTTGATGGTCTCACCCGACAGCTTGGACACGTCGATGATCTCGGCGCGCGCGAGCTTGTCCTCGAGCTCGGCAATCTGGCCCTCGTTGAGCGACTGCTGCTCCTTGGCGGCGTGATATTCGGCATTCTCCGACAGATCGCCGTGCGTGCGCGCCTCCGTGATCTGCTGGATGATCCTCGGCCGTTCGACCTGTTGGCGGTGCTTCAGCTCGTTGGTGAGCGTGACGTAGCCCGCTTCGGTCATCGGAATCTTGTCCATCGGTCCCTTCAGCCTCCGACTTCATGGCGCTTCCCGCCGGCGCAACCCCGGCCGTGCGGAAAGCGTTTCAACGCAAACAACACTCTTGAGACAAAAAGTCTGATCGCCGGCCAAACCTGCGTCGGGCCATGCGACCTCAACTCTGTCCCAAACTCGTACCGTCAGGCGGCGCCCCCCGGTCTCCCGGGTCAGCCATTGCCGCCGAAATAGCTCTGCAGCGCGCGTACCTCGAGGTCACCCCCCAGATAGGCTTTAATACCCTGCGCCGCGGCGACGGCCCCTGAAAGAGTGGTGTAGTACGGCACTTTATGCAAGAGGGCAGCACGGCGTAGGGACTTGCTGTCCGCCAGGGCCTGGGCCCCTTCGGTAGTATTGAAAACAAGCTGAACCCGGCCGTTTTTAATGGCGTCGACGATATTTGGGCGGCCTTCAGAGGCTTTCAAGACCCGGTCGGCGGCCACCCCGTGCTCGCCCAGGAAGCGCTGGGTCCCCGAGGTGGCGATGATGCCGAAGCCGAGCGCGGCGAGCGTCCGCGCCGCCTCGAGGACCCGCGGCTTGTCGTCGTCCCGCACCGATACGAACACGGTGCCCTGGCGCGGCAGCCGCGCGCCGCCGCCCAACTGGCTTTTGACGAAGGCAATTTCGAACGAATGGTCGATCCCCATCACCTCGCCGGTCGACTTCATTTCCGGGCCCAACACTGTGTCCACCTGCGGCCCAAAACGCGCGAACGGGAACACCGCCTCCTTGACCCCGACGTGATCGAACCGCGCCTCCTGCAGGTCGAAGCTCGCGAGCGCCTCGCCGGCCATGATGCGGGCCGCGATCTTGGCAACCGGCAGGCCGATGACCTTGGCGACGAACGGCACCGTGCGCGAGGCGCGCGGATTGACCTCGAGCACGTAGATTTCGCCGTTCTTGATGGCGTACTGCACGTTCATCAGCCCGCCGACCTGGAGTGCCAGCGCCAATTCACGGGTCTGCTGGCCAAGCGCGGCGATCACCTCGGGCGTGAGGTTGTGCGGCGGTAGCGAGCAGGCCGAGTCCCCTGAGTGGATGCCGGCTTCCTCGATGTGCTCCATCACGCCGGCGATGAAGGTGTCGCGACCGTCGGCGAGGCAATCGACATCGACCTCGACGGCGTCGCTCAGGTAGCGGTCGAACAGCAGCGGATTCTTGCCCAGCACCGTGTTGATCTGGCCGGTCTTGTCGTTCGGGTAGCGCGCCTTGACGTCGTGCGGCACGAGTTCAGGCAAGGTGCCGAGGAGATAATCGGAAAGCTGGTCCTCCTCGCGGATGATCTGCATGGCACGGCCGCCCAGCACGTAGGACGGCCGCACCACGATCGGGAAGCCGAGATCGGCCGCCACCAGCCGCGCCTGCTCGACCGAATAGGCGATGCCGTTCATCGGCTGCTTGAGGCCGAGCTTGTCGAGCAGATGCTTGAAGCGATTCCTGTCCTCGGCAAGGTCGATGGCATCGGGTGAGGTGCCGAGGATCGGGATGTGCGCCTTCTCGAGCGAGTCGGCGAGCTTGAGCGGGGTCTGGCCGCCGAACTGCACGATCACGCCATGCAGCGTGCCGTTGCTCCGCTCGGTGTCGATGATCTCGATCACGTCCTCGGCGGTGAGCGGCTCGAAATAGAGGCGGTCGGAGGTGTCGTAGTCGGTCGAGACGGTTTCCGGGTTGCAGTTGACCATGATGGTCTCGTAGCCCGCCTCCTTGAGCGCGAAGCAGGCATGGCAGCAGCAATAGTCGAACTCGATGCCCTGCCCGATCCGGTTCGGCCCGCCGCCCAGGATGACGACCTTCTGCCGGTCCGACGGCTGTGCCTCGTTGGCGGGCTTGCCGGCGAACGGCGCCGCGTAGGTCGAATACATATAGGCGGTCGGCGAGGCGAACTCGGCCGCGCAGGTATCGATGCGCTTGAACACCGGCCGCACCTTGAGCGCACGGCGCGCCTCCGTCACCTGTGCCTCGCTCTTGCCGGCGAGCACCGCCAGCCGCGCGTCGGAGAATCCCATCGCCTTGAGGCGGCGGAACGTTGCGGCGCTTTGCGGCAGGCCCTTGGCTTTGATCTCTGCTTCGGTCTCGACGATGCCGCGGATTTCCGCGAGGAACCACGGATCGATCTTGCAGGCGGCGTGGATCTGCTCGTCGGTGAGGCCAAGCCGCATCGCCTGCGCGACGTGCAACAGCCGGTCGGGTGACGGCGTGCCGAGCGCCGCGCGGATCGCGTTGCGGTCGTCGCCCTGGCCGAGCCCGTCGATCAGCACCTCGTCGAGGCCGGTGAGGCCGGTTTCCAGCGACCGCAGCGCCTTCTGCAAGCTCTCCTGGAAGGTGCGGCCGATCGCCATCGCCTCGCCGACCGACTTCATCGAGGTGGTCAACGTGTGCTCGGCGCCGGGAAATTTCTCGAACGCGAAGCGCGGGATTTTCGTCACCACGTAATCGATCGTGGGCTCGAAGCTCGCGGGCGTCGCGCCGCCGGTGATGTCGTTGGCAATTTCGTCCAATGTGTAGCCGACCGCGAGCTTGGCCGCGACCTTGGCGATCGGGAATCCGGTCGCCTTCGAGGCCAAGGCAGACGAGCGCGACACGCGCGGGTTCATTTCGATGATGACGAGGCGCCCGTCGGCCGGGTTGACGGCGAACTGCACATTCGAGCCGCCGGTCTCCACCCCGATCTCGCGCAGCACCGCGATCGAGGCGTCGCGCATGATCTGGTATTCCTTGTCGGTCAGCGTCAGCGCCGGCGCGATGGTGATCGAGTCGCCGGTGTGCACGCCCATCGGATCGACGTTCTCGATCGAGCAGATGATGATGCAGTTGTCGACCTTGTCGCGCACCACCTCCATCTCGAACTCTTTCCAGCCGAGCACGCTCTCTTCGATCAGCACCTCGCTGGTCGGCGAGGCGTCGATGCCGCGCTCGACGATTTCGATGAACTCGGCCTTGTTGTAGGCGATGCCGCCGCCGGTGCCCCCGAGCGTGAACGAAGGCCGGATGATCGCCGGCAGGCCGATGTCGTCGAGCGCTTCGAGCGCCTGCACCAGCGTCTTGATCTGGTGCGAGCGCGGCGTCTCGAGCCCGATTTTTCTCATTGCGTCGCGGAACAGCTTGCGGTCCTCGGCCTTGTCGATGGCCTCCGCAGTCGCGCCGATCATCTTGACGTTGAATTTATCGAGCGTGCCCATCTTCTTGAGCGACAGCGCGCAGTTGAGCGCGGTCTGCCCGCCCATGGTGGGGAGGAGAGCGAAGCCACCCGGAAGGACTTGGCGCTCCTTCTCGATGATCTTGGCGACGATCTCCGGCGTGATCGGCTCGATATAGGTGGCATCCGCCAGATCCGGGTCCGTCATGATGGTAGCCGGATTGGAGTTGACCAGCACGATGCGGTAGCCCTCCTCCTTGAGGGCCTTGCAGGCCTGCGTACCCGAATAATCGAACTCGCAGGCCTGGCCGATGACGATCGGGCCTGCGCCGATGATCAGGATCGATGAGATGTCGGTCCGCTTGGGCATATCGCTCGCTGATCTGGGGTGCACGGGGCACAAAAAAAGGGCGCGCCAGCGCGCGTCCTTGAACGGGCGCCAGGGCATAACCCCGCGCGCGGGCGGTCTTTAGACCAGAATCGGGGCCGAGGGCAACGCCGGCAACGCACGAATACATGCTTGTTTGCCGCCGCAGGGCCCGCGGGTTACCGTCGCCGCAGCGAATGGCATTTCGCCGCAAGAAGCGATTGCCGACGAAATGGGAGGAGAAAAATGCGCGCAGGCGCTCGATTCGCCATTGCCGCCGCCGTCGCCATCATTGGCCTGACCGGAACCGCCCGGGCGCAGACGCCGGGCGGCGACACGCGCGCGATCACCCTCGTGGTGCCGATCGCGGCCGGCGGCGGCGTCGATGCCATCGGACGGCTTATGGCCGAGAAACTCCAGGAGCGTCTCAAGCAGACCGTCGTGGTCGAGAACCGCGTCGGCGCAGGCGGCGCCGTCGGCGCCGACAGCGTCGCCAAGGCAGCGCCCGACGGCCGCACGCTGCTGCTGATCGAAACCTCGTCCACCCTGCACAAGTGGTTGCACAAGAACGTGCCGTTCGACGTGGTCGCCGATTTCGCGCCGGTCGCGCGGGTGGCGTCTACGTCGCTGCTGCTGTTCGGCAACGCGTCGTTCGCTCCCAACAATGTCGCAGAGGTGATTGCTCAGGCCAGAGCCAACCCGGGCAAGCTTTCGGTCGGCACGCCGGGCATCGGCACGCCTCACCATCTCGCCATGCTGATGATGAACGCGGCCGCCAAGATCGACATCGCGCACGTGCCCTATCGCGGCACCGGTCCCGCGCTCAACGACCTCCTCGGCGGCCAGATCCCGATGATCTGGGCGACGCCGATCGCGGTCATGCCACACGTCGCGAGCGGCAAGGTGAAGGTGCTCGGCACCGCCTCGCCGCAGCGCGAAGCCACGCTGCCGCAGGTGCCAACCATGGAAGAGAGCGGGCTGCCGGGCTTTCGCCTGCAAATCTTCTTCGGTGTCGCAGCGCCGGCGAAGACGCCGGCCGCAATCGTCGAGCGGCTCGACCAGGAGATCAAAGCCGTCATCGCAATGCCGGAGGTGCAGGAGCGGTTGGCGAAGGTCGGCTTCGATCCCGGCTATGCCGACAGCAACGCTTTCCGCGACATGATCGCGGCCGACCACAAGCGCTACGGCGAGGTCATCCGCGCGGCGGGGATTCGGCCGAATTGATATGCAAACTCACTTCGGCCGCGCCAGGAAGGTCATGCGCGCGGGGTTGTGGCCGATGTTCTTCGTCGCGCGCTGTGCCGTGAAACCGGCGGCGGCGAGCTTGGCGAGGATGTCGGGTTCGCCGTAGCGCGTGAGCCCGAGGTTCGAGCGCAGGCGCCAGTAGTCGGTCAGCGCCACCGTGCGCGCGAGGCCGAGGAGCGCGGCGACGAAGAAGCCGTTTGCGCCCGCGAAGCGCAGCAGCGCAATCGCGTCGGTCGCCGCCGAGACGTCGGGCGGGATGATGTCGCCGAGGACAAACAGGCCGTCGGGACGCAGCAGGCGCCGAAAGAGCGCGAGCAGCGCATCGAGCTCGTCGGGCGAAAGATACTGCGCGACCGAATGCAGGATCGCCGACATCGAGCGAGCCGCCGGCAGCGCCGCGACCTCGTCAGGCGAGCGCACCTCGATTGTCGCGTGGCCCGCGAAGCGCGCGGCCAGCACGGCGCGCACCTTCGGCGCCGCCTCGCACAGGATCAGCCGGCGCATTCCGGCGGCGACGATCTCGGCGGACAGCGCTTCGCCGCAGCCATAGTCGAGCACGACCGCGTTGGCCGGCAGGAGCGCCCGGATGTCCTGCGCGATGGTGCGGTAATGCACGTCGCGATGGCGCGCACTCACGTAGATCGAATGCTTGGAATCCCAGAAGGCGATCCAGTCGCCCATCGATACGTCCCCGCCCTCACCCGCTCTGCGCGGGGACTATAGGGCAAATGCCGGAGCGTGCCAGCGCGCCGGCGTCACAGGTGGCAGTGAACTGAGAGCATCTGGTTGATGGCATGATCTCAAGTCTGGAGCTTTTCGGGTCATCCGAGTGATCGAAACGGCGTCACGGAGACGTTCGCAGAAACCATTTCGTCACGAGCGGCTGCGCGGCGTTGAGAAGATAACCCCACATCGCCGAGCCTGGGCTCACGAAGCTGATGCCGACCGAGAGCAACGCCGAGGCGATGAGCAGGAACAAGCCGATGCGATCCTGCCGGGTGTCAGCCGTGTTGTCCGGCGTTGCCGCGAGCGAAACGAGGTGCAGCGATGCCAAAGAGCCGCCGATCATGTTCGCCGCATAGACCCACGACGAGAGCGCGACGTCGCCGTAGCGTCCCACCAGCATGGTCGAGAACGGGATGCAGGTGATGAAGAGGAGATAGATCAGCAGCGTTCGTGCGAATGCGGGCCCCGGCTCCTTGGTGCGGGCCGAAATCTGCGTGTGGCCGAGCCAATGCAGGCCCAGCACGAAGAAGCTGATGACATAGGTCAGAAACTGCGTGTGCAACTCGGATAGTGCGTGCAGCAACTCGCTGCCGTTCTTGAAGTGCGCTGCCTCCGGCAGCTTGAGGTCCAGGACCAGCAGCGTCATCGCGACGCCGAACACCGCGTCGGTCAGGCCGTGAGACGGTGCTTGGGGCGTGATATCGCGTACGGCCATAGGCGTATCCGATCTTCCTTGGCCGCGACGGTCACGAGATGAGCTTCGGACGCGCATCCCGTTTATGGCGGCGGGCGCGTCTTGCGATGCCGCGCAAGCGCCCGAGAAAGCGCGTCGCGACCGGCCGCCCACGCCCCAACGCGCCGACGGGTGCCAACAGGTGTGGTCGTACGACTTTGTGTTCGACTGGTGCGCCAACGGGCAGCAGTTGAAGTGCCTGACGGTCACCGACGAATGGACCAAGGAGGGGCTTGCGATCGAGGTCGATGGCCGTATCCGCTCGCACCGCGTGATCGAGGTGCTGTCGCGGCTGGTGTCGGAACGCGGCGCGCCACTCTATCAGCGATCGGAAAACGGACCGGAGTTCGTCTCTCGCGCATTGCTCACGTGGATCGTCGACCAGGGCATTGCCACCGCATTGATCGATCCGGGCAAGCTCTGGCAGAATGGCGCGACGGAGAGCTTCAACGGTAAGTTCCGCGACGAGTGCCTGAGCCTCGAATGGTTCCGCTCGCGCGCCGAGGCGAAGGTGTTGATCGAAGCGTGGCGGCAACACTTCAATACGGTGCGACCGCATTCGAGCCTCGGCTATCTCACGCCGGTCGTGTTCGCCGCGAAGCTCGAGAAGCAAGACGCAACGGACGCCCACGCGACGGGGCGGATCGCTGCGGTACATGGGCCTCCGCGCCCGCCGCGAAACCGCCCGCATCATTTTGCGAATGTTAGAATCAAAGGACCACTGGCAAATATAGGTTGCTAGTGGAGTTTTGGATTTGACATTCGCTTCGCGGACTCCCGGCGAGGTGGTAGCGAATGTCAAATCCACTCCACTAGCGCTTGCGCTCCCGCATCAGTTCGACGAACCGCGCGAAGAGATAATGGCTGTCGCGCGGGCCGGGTGACGCTTCGGGGTGGTATTGCACCGAAAACACCGGCTTGTCCTTGAGCGCGATGCCGCAGTTGCTTCCGTCAAACAGCGACACATGCGTCTCGGTCGCGTTCGCCGGCAGGCTTGCACGATCGACCGCGAAGCCGTGGTTCATCGACGTGATCTCGACCTTGCCGGTGACGAGGTCCTTCACCGGATGGTTCGCCCCGTGGTGGCCCTGATGCATCTTCATGGTCTTGCCGCCGACCGCGATGCCGAGCATCTGGTGGCCGAGGCAGATGCCGAAGGTCGGGATATTCTTCGCGATGATGTCGCGGATCACCGGCACGGCATATTCGCCGGTCGCCGCCGGGTCGCCCGGGCCGTTGGAGAGGAATACGCCGTCGGGCTTGAGCGCGACGATGTCGTCGGCCGAGGTCTTGGCCGGCACCACCGTCACCTTGCAGCCGGACGAGGCGAGCAGCCGCAGGATGTTGCGCTTGATGCCGTAATCGATCGCGACCACGTGGAATTCGCCGTTCTCGCGCCGGCCGTAGCCCTTGTCCCACTGCCAGGGCAATTCATCCCAGGTGAAGCGCTGCGCCGAGGTGACCATCGGCACGAGGTCCATGCCGACGAGGCCCGGCCATTCGCGCGCCTCTTTCCTGAGCGCATCGAGATCGAACTTGCCGTCGGGCGCATGCGCGATCACGGCGTTCGGCATGCCCTTGACGCGGATGAGGCTCGTGAGCGCGCGCGTGTCGATGCCGGCAAGCCCGATCACGCCGCGACCCTTTAGCCACTGGTCGAGGTGGCGGGTGGCGCGGTAGTTCGACGGCGCGGTGATGTCGGTGTGCAGGATGACGCCGCGCGCGCCCGGCGTCGCCGCGAGGTTGACGGTCTCGATGTCCTCGTCGTTCACGCCGACATTGCCGATGTGCGGGAACGTGAAGGTGATGATCTGACCGGCGTAGGAGGGATCGGTGAGGATCTCCTGGTAGCCGGTCATCGCGGTGTTGAAGCAGACCTCGCCGACCGCCTGACCAATTGCCCCGAGGCCGGCCCCCTCCAGGACGGTGCCGTCGGCGAGCACGAGAAGCGCGGTCGGCGCGGGTTCCGACCAAGTGGGTTGTGTGGCGTCCATCGAAAGCCTAAATCTCGTGCCCGTCCGCAGTTCCGGACGACTTGCGAGAGGCCATAGACGTGTTGCGCGAGAAGATCAACGAGGCCGTAAAAGTCGCGATGAAATCGCAGGATAAGCCGCGGCTGTCCACGCTGCGGCTGGTCAACGCGGCGATCCAGAACGCCGAGATCGAGTTGGAGCGGGCGGGGAAATCGCTCGCCGACGATGACCTGCTCGGCATCCTGCAGAAGATGATCAAGCAGCGTCAGGAATTGATCGAAATCTACGACAAGGCCGGCCGCAAGGAACTCGCCGACGGCGAGCGCGGCGAGATCGACGTGATCCGGGGCTTCATGCCGCAGCAGATGTCGGAGGCGGAGGCGAAAGCCGCGATCGCCGAAGTCATCAAGGAGGTCGGCGCCCAGGGCATCAAGGACATGGGCAAGGTGATGGCTGCGCTCAAGCAGGGCTACGCCGGCAAGATGGATTTCGGCAAGGCATCGGGCCTGGTGAAGTCCCTGCTGGTGGGGTGAGCCATGTCGCAATGTCTGATCCATGGCGTGCGCAGCATCGAGATCGCGGCGACGAATTTCGAGGAGGCCGGGCGGTTCTACGAGACCGTCTGGAATCTCGCGCCGGTCGCGTCGCACGATGGTGCGCGCTTCTTTCGCGGGACTGACGCCTACCATCACATCGTGGGGCTGCACCACGGGCCGCAGCCGGCGCTGGTGCGCATCGTGTTCGACGTGCCAGGCCGGGACGCCGTGGACGCGCTCCACGGCGCCGTCGCGGCCACCGGCCAGCCGGTCAGTGCACCCGCGGCGCTCGCAACCGCCGGCGGCGGCTATGGCTTCGGCTGCAAGGATCCCGACGGCCGCAACCTCGCCTTCGTGTGCGATTGCGACGACCACCCCGGCAGCGCGAGCGAACCGGACCGGCCGCGGCGGATCGCGCACGTCAACCTCAACGCGCGCGATTTCGACGCCAGCCTGCGCTTCTTCACGCAGACCCTGGGATTCCGCGTCATCGACGACAACGCACCGCTGTGGTTCCTGCATTGCAACAGCACCGAGCATTCCTCGATCGTGCTGGCCAAGACCAACATGCCCACGCTCAATCACGTCGCATTCGAAATGCCGGATTTCGACTCGGTCATGCGCGGCATGGGCCGGATGAAGGACAACGGCTATCCGATCGAATGGGGTCCGGGACGGCACGGGCCGGGCAACAACGTGTTCGCCTATTTCTGCGGACCCGATGAGCTGCCGATCGAGTACACGGCGGAGGTGCTGCAGATCGACGACGGCTATGTGCCGCGCGGCTCGGACTACTGGAAATTCCCGCCCGGCCGCTCCGATCACTGGGGCATCACCCAGCCGCGTTCGGCGCGCTATTACCGCGTCCAGCGGCTGTTCAATTTCACGGCCGACGGCTACCGGCTCGCCTGACCTACCGTCTTTTTCTGCGCTGGCGCCGGGTTACCCTCCCCTGGAGGGTGCTTTGCACAAATTCCTCCACCGTCATCCCGGCCGAGCGAAGCGAGAGCCGGGACCCAGCCTTTTTGGTCGTGAAACTGGACCCCCGGCACTCGCGCTTTGCGCTCGGCCGGGGTGACAGTTGTGCAGAGCTCCTGGAGGGTGGAACCGCGGCAATAGGGTGCTTTAGCCGCGGGCCGCGATGTTCTAGGTTCGTACAACAACAAGCCGCAATAAAACGAGGAGCCGCCCGTGCGTCTGTCGCCTGTCATTGTCGCGCTTGCCGCGATCGTGTTGCCGTCGCTCGCCATCGCGCAGGACTATCCCACCCGCCCGATCAAGGCCATCACCACCACGAGCGCCGGCGGATTGAGCGATCTCTTCATGCGCGCGCTCGGCGAGGAGTTGCACAAGCGCTGGGGCCAGCCGTTGATCGTCGACAACCGGCCGGGCGGCGCCATGAACGTCGGCACCCGTGCCTGCACCGAAGCGCCGCCGGACGGCTACACCATCTGCATCACCAATGCGGATGCGATGGCCTACAACCAGTTCCTGTTCAAGAAGCTGCCGTTCGATCCGGAGACCCAACTCCAGCCGATCACCAACGCGTTCCACCTGATCCACATGCTGGTGGTCAATTCCGACCTCAAGGTGAAGACCGTCAACGATCTGGTCGCGCTGTCGAAGGCGAAGGCCGGCACGCTGAGCTATCTCGCGCCCGGCCCGCCACTCGTCCTCTACATGGAGACGCTGAAGAAGGAACAGGGCGCCGACTGGGTGCGTGTGCCGTTCCGCGGCGGCGGCGAGGCGGTCAACTCGATCCTCAGCGGCTCGACGCCGATCGCGCTGTTCGGCGAGGGCAACGTCATCGGCCACATCCGCGCCGGCAAGATGACGCCGCTCGTGATGATGAATAATATCCGCTCGCCGAACTTCCCGGACGTGCCGCTCCTCACCGAGGTCGGCTACAACGGCCCGCCGTCGCGCAGCTGGTACGGAATTTTCGCGCCCGCCGGGACGCCCAAGCCGATCGTCGACAAGCTCTCCAAGGAGATTGGCAGCATCGTCGGCGACCCGGCCTTCCGCGAGCGCCATCTCACCGCCCGCAGCCTGGTGCCGGCGATCAACACGCCGGAAGAGTTCGCCGCGGAGATCAAGAAGGACCGCGCGGTGGCGAAAGAAGTCGTCAAGGCGGCGGGCTTCGAGCCGCAGTGAGTTACAGCTCCGTCATGGCCGGGCTCGTCCCGGCCGTCCACGTCTTCCTTTGCCTCGCGGCGAGAAAACGTGGATGCCCGGCACAAGAGTTTACACTCAGGCCCCGCCGAAGGCGGGGACCCGGGTGCCGGGCATGACGAAAGAGAATCGTTGATCCTACGAAAGAGCTTCCGAGGAACTGATGAAAGCGCTCAATCGTGCGACCGCGTTGCTCACGGTTTCCATTGCACTGGCCGCAGCAACGTCCGTAGTCGCGCAGGACTACCCAAAACGCCCGGTGAAGGCGATCGTGGCGGTGGGCGCGGGCGGCACCGGTGACGTGTTCGCGCGTGTGCTCGGCGACGAGCTCGCCAAGCGCTGGGGCCAGCCGCTGGTGATCGAGAACCGCGTCGGCGCGCAATCGAACATCGGCGCACGCGCCTGTGCCGAGGCGCCGCCCGACGGCTACACGCTGTGTATCATGCCCGGCGAGCCGCTGGCCTATAACCAGCACCTGTTCAAGAAGCTGCCGTTCGACCCTGCCAAGGACTTCCAGCCGATCACCAACCTGTTCTTCAATTTCCAGGCACTGGTGGTCAACGCCAACCTCAATGTAAAGACCGTCGACGAACTGGTCGCCTTGTCGAAGGCGAAAGCCGGCACGCTGAGCTACACCGCGCCATCGCTCCCGCTGACGCTCTATCTCGAGAAGCTCAAGCGCGAGCGCGGCGCCGACTGGGTCGGCATCCCGTTCAAGGGCGGCGGCGAGACCACCAACGCCATCCTGTCGGGATCGACGCCGATTGCCTTCCTCGGCCTGCAGAACTTCATCTCGCATCTGCGCGCCGGCACCATGACGGGCCTGGCGGTGGATGGAGCAAAGCGTTCGCCGCTGTTCCCCGACATTCCGACGCTGGCGGAGCTCGGCTATCGCGGCAACCTCACGCGGGTCTATTTCGCACTGATAGCGCCGGCCGGCACGCCAAAGGCGATCGTCGACAAGATCCACGACGACGTCACCCGCATCGGCAGCGACCCGGCGTTCCGTCAGAAGCAGATGATTGATCGCGCGATCGAGCCGGTGTTCAACACGCCCGACGAATTCGCCCGCTTCCTGATCGAGGACCGCGCGATGTCCGGTCGCGTGGTCAACGACGCCGGACTAGTGCCGCAATGAACGCCGGGGGCGGAAAACGATGAAATCGATGCTTGCTCTTGCGGCCGTGTGCACGGCCCTCACTGGCGCAACGCCAACCTTGGCGCAGGATTATCCCAACAAGCCAGTGCGCGCGATCACCGCGCTAGTGGCGGGCGGGCTCAGCGACGTGTTCATGCGCGTCGCCGGCGACGAATTCCAGAAGCGCCTCGGCCAGCCGATCGTGGTCGAGAACCGGCCGGGCGGCGGAATGAACATCGGCGGACGCGCCTGCGCCGAGGCGCCGCCCGACGGCTACAGCATCTGCATCCTGCCGGTCGAGACGCTGAGCTACAACAAGTTCCTGTTCAAGCGCCCGGGCTTCGATCCCGAGAAGGACTTCGCGCCGATCACCAATCTGTTCTTCGTCACGCAGGTGCTGGTGGTGAACGCGTCGATGAAGGTGAAGACACTGGGCGAACTCGCGGCGCTGTCGAAATCGAAACCCGGCACGATGAGCTACGTGGCGCCGTCGGTGCCGCTTGCGCTGTTCGTGGAGAAGTTCAAGCAGGAGCACCACGCCGACATGGTGAAGGTGCCTTATCGCGGTGGCGGCGACGCGGTCAACGGCATCCTCTCAGGCTCGACGCCGGTCGCGTTCCTCGGCCTCGCCAATGTGGTCTCGCACATCCGTGCCGGCACGATGACCGCGCTCGCGATCGACAGCGAGACACGCTCGCCGCTCATTCCCGACGTGCCGACGTTGCGCGAGATCGGCTACAAGGGCGACATCACGCAGGTCTATTTCGGACTGGTTGCGCCCGTCGCGACGCCGAAGCCGATCATCGCCAAGCTGCACGATGAATTCGTGCGGATCGGAACCATTCCGGCATTTCGTCAGCGCAACATGATCGATCTCGGCCTCCAGCCGATCCTCGACACGCCGGAGGCGTTCGCGCGCTACCTCGATGAAACGCGGCCGATCGCCGCGCGCATCGTCAAGGAATCCGGACTGGAGCCGCAATAAAGCGAACGGAGCAATTTCTGTTCGTCATGCCCGGGCTTGACCCGCGCATCCATCGAAAAAAGAGAAGCACTTTTGCGAAGTAGATGGATTGCCGGGTCAAGCCCGGCAGTGACAACGATCATCGCTCCATCGGAACGTGACCCGTCTTGGCCGCCCGGCCGCGTCAGTGGTGCTGTACGGCGGCTTCGACCACCGCCGCCGCGGGTTCACGCAGCTTCGCCGCTTCCGCAGCGGTCACCGACAGGAGAAATTCAAGGTCGGACAGCCCTGCTTCGCGGCACATCTGGACGAGCTCTTCGATCAACGCGGACACATACGCCGCGACTTCCTGCTTTTTGGCCATCGGATGCCCCTCAATGTTGGCGGACGGGCGTACGGTAGCCGGAGGTATTTCGGCGAAGTGTGAACTAGTTCACACTTCGGCCGAACAGTTTGCTTGCGGCGATTCGGATAGCCCTACGCCACCTCGACCAGGATCTCCGTGAGCCGGTCGGGCATATCGACCATGACGTCATGACCGGAGGGCACTTCGTAGGTCTTCCAGCCGGCGCTCGCCTTGAACTTATCAAGTGCGCCGTCGAACGGTACGCTCGGGTAGCCCTTGGCGCGAATGTAGGCGCGCTTGGCGATCTTTTCCCGCCCCCCGGTGACGGTTGCTTTGTCGGTGAAGGCGCCGATCGGTTGAGGCGTACATTTAGCATCGACCCAGGCACGGTCCTTCTCGTTCACCCGGAGCACCGCGGCCGGGATCGGCTTTACGGCGATCTCGCCCTTCTTGATGGCCTCCGTCATGCTGCCACGCGCCGCCTCGGGGGCCTTTTCATAAATGCTGTCGCCGTTCTCCGGCACGAAGGCGTCGAGGAACACGATCGAGGCGATCCTGTCGTGCGCCTGATCGGCGACGCCCGATACGACGAAGCCGCCATAGGAGTGACCGACCAGCACGATGTTCTTGAGGTCCTCCCACTTGAGGACATTGAAGATGTCGGTGACGTGGGTGGCGAGGTTGATGTCCTTGCTGAGCAGGTGCGAGCGCTCGCAAAGGCCCGTCATGGTCGGCGTGAACACCTTGTGTCCCTTCTTCTCCAGGAGGTCGGACACGCGCCGCCAGCACCAGCCGCCGTGCCACGCACCGTGCACCAGCACGAACGTCTTCTGCGCTGGTCTGCGCGTGCGCGGAGCCCGCGAGGCCGCCCGAAGCGGCGGCCGCCGCGAGCCCAGCGCCGGCCGCGACCGTGCCGATGGCGCCGCGGCGCGTGATGCTGTTGAGATGGCATGGATCGTTTCCTCCCGTTTTGATTTTTGCGTTTGCGCCTATCCTAGTCGGCAGCTTTGCGCTTGTCGCGCGTAGCGGCTAGCGGCTAGCGACTAGCGACGGGCGCTGAAAACTTGCAGGGCCGGCGCCCACCGGGAAAAGGTGGGCGCCCAAGCCCAAGGCGCCTTGTGGATAAGCGGGAAAAGTCAGCCGTTGCCGACGAAAAATCCGCCAGCATCGTCCGGTCACGACAGTGGGCCGTTTTGACCGTTATCATCGCCAGCGATTCGAACGCGCACCGACGCCCTCTGCCACCACATATTTCGGACCATGCGGTTTTCGCCCCAGTTCCTCGACGAGTTGCGCGCGCGACTTCCGGTTTCGGAGGTCGTGGGTAAGCGCGTGAAACTGCGCAAGGCGGGGCGCGAGTGGAAAGGGCTGTCGCCGTTCAACCAGGAAAAGACGCCGTCATTCTTCGTCAATGACCAGAAGATGGCGTGGTTTGATTTCTCGTCGGGCAAGAACGGCTCGATCTTCGACTTCGTGATGATGACCGAGGGCGTCTCGTTTCCGGAAGCGGTCGAACGGCTTGCCGCCGAGGCCGGCATGCCGCTGCCCAAGGTCTCGCAGGAGGACGAGGCGCGCGAGCAGCACCGGCGCACGCTCCATGAGGTGATCGAGCTTGCGGCGCAGTTCTTTCAGGCCACGCTCGCCTCGCGCGGCGGCGCCAAGGCGCGCGGCTATCTCGCCGACCGCGGGCTCGATCCGGCGACGCAACTCAAGTTTCGGCTCGGCTACGCGCCGGCCGAGCGCTTCGCGCTCAAGGAGCACCTCGGCAAGGAGGGCGTCTCGGTCGAGGACATGATCGAGGCGGGGCTCCTGGTCTCGGGCGACGACATCCCGGTGCCATACGACCGCTTCCGCGACCGCGTCATGTTCCCGATCACCGATCTGCGCGGGCGCACGATCGCCTTCGGGGGCCGCGCGCTCGAAAAGGACGCGCAGGCCAAATACCTCAACTCGCCCGAGACGCCGCTCTTTCACAAAGGCGGCACACTCTACAACATCGCCAATGCGCGTACCGCCGCGCACAACGCCGGCAAGTCCGCGCCTAACCATTCCGGCGAGGTCATCGCGGTCGAAGGCTATGTGGATGTCATCGCGCTGGTGAGCGTGGGCTTCGAGGCCGCGGTGGCGCCGCTCGGTACCGCGCTCACCGCCGACCAGTTGGTGCTCCTGTGGAAGATGGCAGACGAGCCGATCCTGTGCTTCGACGGCGACGGAGCGGGGCGGCGCGCCGCTTATCGCGCTGTCGATCTTGCGTTGCCGCAGCTCATGCCCGGCAAGAGCCTCAAGTTCGCAATGCTCCCCGACGGCCAGGATCCAGACGATCTCGTTCGGTCGGGCGGCCGGCAGGCGATGGCCGAGGTGCTGTCCGCGGCGCGCCCGCTGTCGCAGATGCTGTGGATGCGCGAAACCGAAGGCGGCGGCCTCGATACGCCGGAGCGCCGCGCCGCGTTCGAGGCGCGGCTCGGAGAGGTGCTCAACGGCATCGGCGACGAGACCGTCCGCAAATATTATCGGCGCGAATTCGGCGACCGCCTGCGGCAATTGTTCGAGGCCGACACGGGGCGACCGTTTCAACGCAATCCGCGCGGTGACGCTTTTCGGACTCGTACCGGGTGGCCGCCGCGCCCAGGCATCACGGGCCGCCGCTTCCCATGCCGCCCGTCCGCGCACGGGCGCGTTTGGCGACGGATCGCCCTACGTGGTCGCAAGCCAGCAGCTGGCTGCGAGCCCGGTCCATCGCGGCCACCGCGCCGCCATTCCGCGTGGCGAGGCGCTCATCCTGCAGGCGCTCGTCAATCACCCCTGGCTGGCGCACGATCACCTGGAGGAACTCGCCGGCATCGAGTTCCGCCATGCCGATACGCAGCGGCTGAAAGCCGCCCTGCTCGACCTGCTCGCGCACGACGGCGAGGCCGACGCCGAGGTGCTGCGCACGGCGCTGGCCGCGAGCGGGCACGCCGAGCTGTTCGCGCGCGTGCAGAAGGGCATCACCACGCAGAACGTCTGGGGCACCGGCCCGGAAGCCGCTCCCGACGACGTTCTGATGACCTGGAAACAGCTTGTCGCCTTGCATCGGCAGACGCATTCCCTAATTAAGGAGCTCAAGGAAGCCGAGCAGGCCTTGGGTCAGGAGACAACCGAGGCCAACTATTCCTGGTTGCAGGACGTGAAGGCTCGCCTTTCGCTGATCGACGGGACCGAGGCGATGATCGAGGGGTTTGGCGCCTCCTCGGGCCGGGCGGTCCGAACTGTGTGAATGCCGGGACGATTGGGACGGCGGCTCGCAAAGCCACGAATTAGGCTTGCGGCGCCGCAGTTTGGAGGGTTAATCGGGGTTTAAGGCGCCCCGGCGACACTCCGGCGGGTGCGAATCAGGGTGGTGCCGGGCCAGGGCGCTGCCCTTTTGTCCGTTCGATTCTCCCCGCATAGGGTAGGGGGACTGTAAACACGGGAACCGGCCCCTCGGGGTCTCACCAAGTCTGAAGTGTCGGGTGGTTGAGGAGACGTGTATGGCGAGCAAGACCAAGGTGGCGGCAAAAGAGAAAGAAAAGGAAGAGGCGCCCGAGAAAGAGGCCGCCGAAGCCCCTGATGCGCCGCTGCCGCTGCTCGACCTGTCGGATGCGGCGGTCAAGAAGCTGATTCGGGCCGCCAAGAAGCGCGGCTACGTCACCCATGACCAGATCAATTCGGTCCTGCCCTCCGAGGAGGTCAATTCCGAGCAGATCGAGGACGTGCTCGCGATGTTCAGCGAGATGGGCGTCAACGTGGTGGAGACCGAGGAAGCCAGCGACGACGAGGAGAAGGAGCGCGAGGAAGCCGACGAGGAGCCCGAGAGCGAGGGCGGCGAGCTGGTCGAAGTCCAGCAGAAGGTTCCCGCCAAGGCCGAGACCAAGGAGCCGACCGAACGCACCGACGACCCGGTGAGGATGTACCTCCGAGAGATGGGCTCGGTGGAACTGCTCTCGCGCGAGGGCGAAATCGCCATCGCCAAGCGCATCGAGGCCGGCCGCGAGGCGATGATCGCGGGCCTGTGCGAAAGCCCCCTCACCTTCCAGGCCATCATCATCTGGCGCGATGAGCTGAACGAAGGAAAGGTCTTCCTGCGCGACATCATCGACCTCGAGGCGACCTACGCGGGCCCCGACGCCAAGGGGATGCCCGCCCAGGTGATCGGGCCCGACGGCCAGCCGATCCCGGGCGTGCCCGGCGCCCCGGTCGCCGGCATGCCGAACGCCGGCCCGCAGGGCCTGGCGCAGACCCCTGCCCCGCCGGCCGCTCCCGCGGCCGCCACCCCGTTCAAGGCGACGGAAGGCGACGGCCTCGACGGCGAGGCCAAGCCCGAGGGCGCGGCGGAAGCCGATTTCGACGACGACGACATGGAGAATTCGCTCTCGCTCGCCGCCATCGAGGCCGAACTCAAGCCCAAGGTGGTCGAGACCTTCGACAACGTCGCCGACGCCTACAAGCGGCTGCGCCGCCTGCAGGACCAGGACATCGAGTTCAAGCTCAAGAACACCACGCTCTCGCCCGCGCAGGAGCGCCGCTACAAGAAGCTCAAGGACGACCTCATCGCCGAGGTGAAGTCGCTGCGCCTCAACCAGGCGCGCATCGACTCGCTGGTCGAGCAGCTCTACGACATCAACAAGCGCCTCGTCGGCTACGAGGGCCGCCTGATGCGGCTGGCCGAAAGCCACGGCGTCGCGCGCGACGACTTCCTGCGCAACTACCAGGGCTCCGAGCTCGACCCGCGCTGGCTCAACCGGGTGTCGAAGCTCTCCGCCAAGGGCTGGAAGAACCTCGTCGCCAAGGACAAGGACAAGGTCAAGGAGCACCGCCACCAGATCCACGTGCTGGCGGGCGAGACCGGTCTCGAGATCGGCGAGTTCCGCAAGATCGTCCACATGGTGCAGAAGGGCGAGCGCGAAGCCCGCCAGGCCAAGAAGGAGATGGTGGAGGCGAACCTGCGCCTCGTCATCTCGATCGCCAAGAAGTACACCAACCGCGGCCTGCAGTTCCTCGACCTGATCCAGGAAGGCAACATCGGCCTGATGAAGGCGGTCGACAAGTTCGAGTACCGCCGCGGCTACAAGTTCTCGACCTACGCGACTTGGTGGATTCGCCAGGCGATCACCCGCAGCATCGCGGATCAAGCAAGAACCATCCGCATCCCGGTGCACATGATCGAGACGATCAACAAGATCGTGCGCACCTCGCGGCAGATGCTCAACGAGATCGGCCGCGAGCCCACCCCTGAGGAGCTTGCCGAGAAGCTCGGCATGCCCTTGGAGAAGGTGCGCAAGGTGCTCAAGATCGCCAAGGAGCCGCTCTCGCTCGAAACTCCGATCGGCGACGAGGAGGACTCACACCTCGGCGACTTCATCGAGGACAAGAACGCGATCCTGCCGATCGATGCGGCGATCCAGTCGAACCTGCGCGAGACCACGACGCGCGTGCTCGCTTCGCTGACGCCGCGTGAAGAGCGCGTGCTGCGCATGCGCTTCGGCATCGGCATGAACACCGACCACACGCTGGAGGAAGTCGGCCAGCAGTTCTCGGTGACGCGCGAACGCATCCGCCAGATCGAGGCCAAGGCACTGCGCAAGCTCAAGCATCCGAGCCGGTCGCGGAAGCTGCGGAGCTTCCTCGACAACTGACGCTCTCGTGTCCCGGGCGCAGCGCAACGTGCAACGTTGCGCCGCCGACCCGGGACCGCCAAGCCCGCAATCCTCTCCACGTCATGCCCGGCCTTGTGCCGGGCATCCACGTCTTGGTGTCAGCTCGGGCCGCATGAGCGCAGCGATCTGCGGTCTGAGCGGCATCTGGATGCGCCTGTCGGCGCTCCGCTCCCCTCGCTTGGCGCGGGAGCACGAAGAAAGGGTCATTCAAACGGCCGGGCGGCGGAGCATTGCATGTTGCAGTTGTTTCCGGTCGTCCCCGCGAAATCAGGGACCCGCGCGACACGCCGTCATTGCGAGCGAAGCGAAGCAATCCAGATCGGGGACTGGCTGGATTGCTTCGTCGCTTCGCTCCTCGCAATGACAAATTCGCGACTCCGGATGCCGCTTGCGCGGGCATGAGCGGGGAGCTGTCGCGGGGAGGAGCGGAAGAAACGCGCGGCCTCGAGTCAACGGATGCTGTTGCGCGTCCTCACCCGCCGGCCTTCTTCGCCTGCGCGACCGTCACCGGCTGATCGCGGAACGCCTCCGGGAACGTCTTCTTCAGGTTCTCGACCTTGGGCGCGTCGTTGTAGACGATGTAGGGCTGATAGGGATGCAGGATCGCGTAGTCCTGGTGATAGTCCTCGGCCGGGTAGAACGCCGCCTTGCCGTCGCCGATCTTGGTCACGATCGGCGCCGCGAACGCCTTCGCCTTGTCGAGCTGCGCGACATAGGCTCTCGCGACCTGGCGCTGCGCGTCGTCCTGCGGGAAAATCTCCGAACGGTATTGCGGCCCCGTGTCCGGTCCCTGGCGGTCGAGCTGCGTCGGGTCGTGCGCGACCGAGAAGAAGATCTGCAAAATCTTGCCGTAGGAGATCACGCGCGGATCGTAGGTCACCTGCACGGCCTCGGCGTGCGTGCTGCGCCCGTAGCTCACCGAGTTGTAATCCGCCGTCGCCTTGGTGCCGCCGGCATAGCCCGACACCGCGTTGGTGACGCCCTTGGTGTGCTGGTAGACCGCCTGGATACCCCAGAAGCAGCCGCCCGCGATCACCGCGGTCTGCAAGCCATCGCCGGCCGGCGCCGGCAGGTCGGCGGCGGGCGGATCGAGCTTCACCGCGCTCTCCGAATGCGCTGTCATCAGCGGCACCGCCGCCAGCACGGGGACGAGCACGAGAGCGAGCGCAAGTGGTCCAGCCAGACGCATGTGTCTTTCCCTCCGACGGCGGTTTGCCGTTTGCAAATACTGCCGCAATCTAATGCCGGTGCCGCCGCGGCGCCAAACACGTCGTCACACGTGTGCGTGAAGCCGGCGCTACTCCAATCCCTCGACGATGCGGATGTCGCGCACCGCGCCGTCGCCCAGCGCCTTCAGCGCGTCCTGATAGGCCGGGCTCGCATAGGCGGCGTTGGCCTTGTCGACGCTGGGGAATTCCGAGATCACGATGCGCTCTTTCTGCCCCGCCTCGTAGGCGGCGGCCGCCGTGCCGCGCGCGAGATAACGCCCGCCGAACGGCGCGATCGCCCCCGGCGCGAGCGCCGCATAGGCCGCGAGCTTCGCGGCATCGGAAATCGAACGGTAGGTCGTGACCCAGTAGGCCTTCGGCATGACAACTCCGCGCAGTGATGTTGAGAGACGCAAGATTAGCGCAGGCGCGAGCGATACATAAGCATCGCATCGCTCAGAGCGGCACAACCTCGACCATCACCTCCATGCGGTCGAAGGCGTCCTGCGGTCCCTCCCACGAGCCGGTCAGCGGGCAGGCCTTCTCCTGCTCGCGCGCGACCGCGACCGAGATGTGCTCGTGGCCGGCCATCTTGTCGTTGGTGGGATCGAAGCCCTGCCACCCGGCGCCCGGAATATACACTTCCGTCCAGGCATGCGTGGCGCCGTGCTGGCCCTCGCTCATTTGAATGTATCCGCTGACGAAGCGGGCGCCAAAGCCCCAATGACGCACGGCCTCCATCATCAGCACCGCAAAATCGCGGCACGAGCCGCTGCCGCGCGCGAGCGTCTCGCAGGGAAGCTGGACACCCGGCTCGTTGCGCTCCGCATACTTGAATGTGCGGTGGATATGGCTGTTCAGCCGGCCAAGGAGTTCAAAGGTCTCGACAAGTTGACCTGGGTGGTAGAGCTCGCGCAGCCAAGTCTGCAGCATCGGCCCTTCGTACGGATAACTGGGGAGACGATATTGGATCAGCTCGATCTGTTCCTCGGGCGCATATTGGAATGGAAACATGCGAGCATTCGGATCGATCAGGCACTCGACCGGATTGTCGCGCAGGTAGCCGACCTCGGCCTCGCCCATGATGCTAAGCTTTCGCGCGGGCTCCTCAAAGGTCAGGACGGCGATGGAGTTGCCGTAGATATCGCGCAGCCAGCGCATGGTCGACTTCGGCTCGATCACGTAGCGCCCTTGCAGGAGATGGATGTCGTGCCCCTCGCGTGGCCGTATCATGAGGCGATGCGGGCCGAAGGTGACCGGTTGGTTGTAGTAGTATTCCGTCCTGTGAACGATACGGATGCGCTTCATGATCGTGCCCCTCATGCCCGGCCCGGCGATGAGCACGAATGTTGCAAACACCAGCCGTGCTGCCCAGCCGCAATTGGCGTGCCATGGCCACCATCCCCAAGCTCTTGATCCCCAAGCTCGTGATGCTCAGGCTCTTGGGCTATTCCATCGGCACGACGAATTCGGCCGGATCGTCCGCCGCCGCGCCCGGCGGGAGCACCGCGCCGCCCAGTTGCAGATCGCGCCAGCGCAGCGGACCATCGACGCCGTTGAGGACGAGGACCACGCGCTTCTTCGACCGCTCGACCCGCACCTCCATGAAGCTCTGGAAGAACGGCGCGCGGTTGAAGTCGAACACACCGGATAGCGCCTCGACGCTGAACGGCCAGGCATTGAACCACTTGATCCAGTACCAGAACGGCTGCTTCCACAGCGGCGTTTCGGCATCCAGCTTGGCGCGCAGGCGATCGGTGCGCGGATAGAACGCCCAGTCCGCGACCGGCGGCTCCTTCGGGAAGTCGAGCGCGGTGCCGATGCTGAGATAGGCCCCGCCGCCGCCATTCACGAAGTGATGCATGACGCCGGCGCCGGCGCTGATCCGTTCCTGGTAGTACTCGAAGTCATGGGTATCGCCGGCCATCGCGATCCTGACGTTGTGCTTCGCCAGGAGTTGATAGAGCGCGGCGAAATTCGCCGACGAATCGCCAACATCACCGCCTTCGGCGACCTGGGGAATGTCATGGCCGCCAGCAATCTTCGGATGGCCGACGATCGCCATGATGAACTTGCCGCGGCTACGCTCGAGCGCGCGCTCGAGCCATGCCCACTGCCGCTCGTCGACCGTACGCAGGATGCCGGTATCTATGGCCAGGAGCGCGAAATCCGCGGTCTGCAGCTCGAAGAACACCGCACGCTGGCGGCCGGCGTCCACGCCATAGAGGCCGCGCAGCCGCGCGGCTTCCGTCAGCAGGTGGTCGACGCGTCGCGCATTGGTGCTGGTCAGGCCGAGATCGGCATCGACGCGCGCTTCGATCGCGGCGCGCGCGGCCTTCGGCGTCGAGCAGGTTGGCGTTGAAGCCTTCGAGTGCATCGAACCAGTCGTGGTTGCCTGGGATCGCGTAGACCGGCTTCGCGAATCCCTGGAACGGCAGATAGAAATTGGGCTCGTAGTCCTGCATCGCACCGGCCGGATAGACGACGTCGGAAGACACGACGAGAAATTTCACGTCGTTGCCGAGCCCGAGCTTCAGATAACGCGAGACCAGGGAATACTGCGACGCGTCGCCCTCGCCGGTGTCGCCGATGACGATGAAGCTGAAGTCCCCTGCCCCATCGACGCCGTCGGGACGGATGCGGAAGAGTTCGTCCCCGCCGCCGTATGCACGCGTCACCGCGTCGATCATGCGCACGCGCCAGGGATCGACCCGCAGCTCCGTCATCTTCTGGTAGACACCGGTCGCCCAACTCTCCGTGTTGAAGTACCAGCTGAAACCCCAGATCGGGTTGAACGCCACGAAAAACGCCGTCACCGGCAGGCCGAGCCGCAACAGCAGAATGAGTGCGGCCGATAGCGAGATGCGCGCTTCGCGCAGCCGCAGATCGAAACCGAAACGGCCTTCGAGCCAACGACCGATCAGCCAGTCGGCCGCCGGGTTCACCCGCGCACCTTCGCTCTTTGCACCTAGGTGCAACGACCAGCCGAGCCGCTCGGCCGGACGCGTGAGGCGCCGCCACAGGAGCCGCGCCGGCAGCACGACAAGGATGGCGAACACCAGCGTCATCAAGAGATCGCCGGCGGTCGCCACGAAGGGCGAAACGATGCCGAGCAGGCTGTCCGCCGTCGGCATCCGCCCCAGATGGATGGCGAGGAACACGGCGCCGAGCGTCAGCATCCACATGAGGTCGGTGCCGCGCACCGTCGAGGCCGTGCTGTCGGCTTGCGCGCGCAGCCGCGCGAAGGTCTCGTTCGGCGGCACGCCGAGTGCGTGATCGGGATGCGCGGTGAGCGGCGTTGCGGCGGCGGTCGCGGCTTCCTCGGCAGGCGCCATCAACATGCGCCAGCCCGCAGCCGCGATATAGGCGCCGACGATGATGCCGATCGCCTGCTCGATGCCGATGACGCGGCTCAGATACCAGAGCAGCGCCGCGCAGCCGAAATCGATCAACCCGTTGACAATGGACGGCACCCGCTCGGCCTGAGGGTTGCGCCAGGCGGTCAGCAACTTGTTGCAGCCGTCGAGCAGCAGGATGGCGATCAGCAGGATCAACAGGCCGCTGAGCACAAGCGCCGAGCTCAGAAGCAACACGTTGCCGGCGAGCATCGCCAGCACGCTGGGCAGGTAGGCGCTCAGTTCGGCCCAGCGTGGCGACGTGAACGCCGCGTAGGCCTCCACGAGGCTGAGCGCCATCAGTGGAATGGCAAGGAGCGCGAGCGACCAGCGCCCCGCCGCCAGCGGCGTTGACAGGGCGACCACGCCGAGCGCGACCAGCAGAAGGCCGGCCGTACGCCGCCGCAGAATTCGCGATCCCGATGACATAACGGGAGCTTAACGCGGGGCGGGGGACGGTGGCAGCCCGCGAAGCGCGCTCGCCAAGCAAAAATTATCCATTCGCCGTCGTTGACCGCCGGCACACGGCGTCGGCGGCGCTGCCGAAACGATCATTTCACACCTGCGGTGTATTCATGACGCCACAGACAGAGCGAAAAGCTCGGGCTTCGGGGGCGGTGAATTCAATGCGCCAAATATTCGCTGGCGCCATGACCACGGTCATGGCGGGTGTCGCGCTCGCCACCGGCGTGGCCACTTCCGCTTCCGCGCAATCGAACCTCGATGGCGGCAAGTCGGCGGCGCAGATGTTCGCGAATGGCTGCAGCGCATGCCACCGGACGCCGCAGGAGGTAGCGGGCGCGAGCAGCGACTTCCTGCTCGAGCACTACACTACCGGACCGCGCCAGGCAGACGCCATGGCCGCCTATCTTGAAACAGTGCGCAAGGAACCAGCGCGCGCCGCAAAGCCGCGCCGCGCTCCGACGACGGGAGCTGCCTTGACGTTGGAGGTGGTCTGGACCGGCAGCGTTCGCGCCAAGCCGACGGCGGCCGCCAAGAAGAGCGAGCCCGTACCCTTGCCGGTGCCCGCACCGGCATCCTCACCGGCAACGGCTCCGATACCGATACCGGTACCGGACCCCGCACCGCTTTACTTCGAAGAATAGGCAAACCTGCATCCTGCAAGGCCGGAGCCATATCCCTCGCTGCGGAGGCGATGACGGTTGCCGCTGCGATGAAGGAAATTGCTGCGCCGCGACATTTCTTGCGACGAGTTCGGCGATTCTTTTCCACCGGAAATTCATCTAGACTGAGGCGTCGATCTCAAGCTGGGTGAGCCTCATGTCGTTCTGGAAGTCCCTGTTCGGCGGCGGTTCGGCCGCGAGCGCGCCGAAGGCCAGCGATCCGGTCGAATACAATGGCTTTACCATCCGCGCCGCGCCGTTCAAGGAAGGCGCGAACTATCAGACTGCCGGCACGATCGAGAAGGAGATCGACGGCGTGCGCAAGGAGCATCGCTTCATCCGCGCCGACAGCCATCCCGGCTATGACGATGCGGTGACCTTCACGATTGCGAAGGCGCGGCAGATGATCGACCAGATGGGCGAGCGGCTGTTCAATTGACGCGCGACGGCCGCTTCGCGGCGACGCCACCCCGGCGTCGGATCTCCAAGGGGCATCATGAAATTCGGTGTGTTCGACCACATGGACGATGCCGGCGTGCCGCTCGGCCAGTTGTTCGCCGACCGGCTGCAGCTGATCGAAGCCTACGACCGTGCCGGGCTCTATGGCTATCACCTCGCCGAGCATCATTCGACGCCGCTCGGTCAGGCGGCCTCGCCGGGACTCTTCCTCGCCGCGGCGGCACAGCGCACGAGCCGTCTGCGCTTCGGCCCGCTGGTCTATCTCCTTCCGTTCTATCATCCGCTGCGGCTGATCGAGGAAGTGTGCATGCTCGATCAGTTGAGCAATGGCCGGCTGCTCCTGGGGGTCGGGCGCGGCGTGTCGCCGTTCGAGACCAAGCTCTACGGCCTCGACTTCGGCGAGACCGGGGCGATGTATCACGAGGCGTTTCAATTGCTGCTGAAGGGACTGGCGTCCGACGAACTGACGTTTCACGGCAAGTACTACAATTTCGACAAGGTGCCGATGCTGCTCAAGCCGTTGCAGCGCCCGCATCCGCCGCTCTGGTACGGCACTGGTATCCCGGAGAACGCCGATTGGCCGGCCGAGCACGACGTCAACATCGTGACCATCGCGCTGCGGCCGACCGTGCGCCTCATCACCGACCGCTACCGCGCGGTGCGCGCGAAGCTCGGCAAGCAGGCGGAACCGTCGCCGCTCCTGGGCGTCGCCCGCCACGTGGTGGTGGCGGAAACCGACGAAGCGGCGCTCGCCATCGCGCGCCGCGCCTATCCGCGCTGGCGCGACAGCTTCCGCTGGCTGTTCCAGCGCCACGGCGCCGAGCCGCGGATCGCGGGCCTCTATCCGCCGACCTTCGACGAACTCATGGCGATCGATAATGGCATCGCCGGTTCGCCGAAGACCGTGCGCGAGTTCATCGCCGCCGAAATCGCTGCGAGCGGCAGCAACTACATGCTCTCATGGTTTGCTTTCGGCGACATGACCTTGGCCGAACAGCTTGCATCCTTCGGGTTGTTTGCGCGCGAGGTGATGCCGGCCTTCGCCACGGCGAGCGACGCCGCCGAATGACGGCATCAGGGTTGCCCTTTGACCCGCGTGTAGTTTCCGCTCTAGTTTCACGCGCCACGCCGGGAGAAAGCGCATGGACTTCGGCTATTTCACGCTGAGCGACAACCACTACGACAACAACTCGCGCACGGCCAACCAGTTCGTCGCCGACATCACGGCGGAGGCGCTCTACGCCGAAGAACTCGGCATGCACTCGGCCTGGATCGGCGAGCACCATTTCAATTCGCTCGGCGTGCTCTCCTGTCCGGATCTCGTGCTCGCCTATATCGCGGCGCGCACCAAGCCGCATCAGGCTCGCGCCCGCCGTCACGGTGCTGCCGCTGCATCATCCGATCCGCGTCGCCGAGCAATGGGCGACGCTCGATCTGCTCAGCAACGGCCGCGTCGATTTCGCCATCGGCCGCGGCTACGACCGGCGGGAATACGCGCCCTTCCACGTCTCCTTCGACGACAACCAGGGCATCTTCGAAGAGGGGCTCGAGGTGGTGCAGAAGCTGTGGGCGGCGGAGGGCCGCATCTCGCACCACGGCAAGCATTATTCGTTCGACGACGTGCGCATCACGCCGAAGCCGATGCAGAGTCCGATCCCGATCTATATCGGCTCGTTCTCCAAGCCCTCGATCGAGCTCGCCGCGCGCACCGGCTGCAACTTGATCGTGGCGCCGTTCGCCGCCGCCATCAGCTATGGCGGCCTGCGGCAGGTCGCCGACCTCTATCACGAGACCTGCGCCAAGCATGGCCGCACACCTGGCCGGCTGATGTGCAGCTACTTCACGCATTTCGCCGACAATCAGCAGCAGCAGGATGCGCAGCGCGCGCGGCAGATCCGCTACTACAAGGAATGCGTGATCGGCGCCCTGCCCGGCGATCCGAAGACCGCGCCGCCGAGCTATCGCTATTTCGTCGACATGGTCGAGCGGTTGCACAAGGTCCGGCCGGAAGACCTGACCGAGAATTCGGTGCTGATCGGCTCCTCGGCGCAGATCACCGACACGCTGAAGAAGGTCGAGGCCGCCGGGTTCTCCGAGGTCATTCTCTACTTCAACGTGGGCTTGAAGCCGCACGCCAGGTGAAGGACGAGATGGCGCGCTTCATGACCGAGGTGGCGCCCGCCTTTGCGCCGCCGCAGCGCGAGCGCAAGGCTGTCTGAGAGCGGTCACGCACACCGGCGGGGGCCCGCGACCGGCAGCACAAAGCTACCTCCCGCGAGCCTCCAAATTGCCTCTTTTCAGCCGCGCAGAACCAAGATTTTTCCTTAATTATCAATTCACTAAAGTTTAATCTGTGCGGGATCATGCTCGGTCGTCCGAGCTTGAAGTAGAGCGTACCACGCGGCCCTGGGGAGGGCTGCGTTCGGGGGTCGGAATACGGGGAAGACCGCCAATTCTCGGCGGACTTAATCGGGGGAACATCCACATGGTCGCAGTTCGCGCGATGGCGGTCAGCATTGGCCGTCCGGTTGCAATTCACTTGCAGCGGCGTGCCAGACCACTCCATCGACCGGCGATGCCACTCTACGTTCCGGCCACGGGCCGGCAGCCGCAACCTGCGGCGCAGCCGCAGATGGCTTGGCTCGCCACCGGCATCTTCGCCCTCAAGCTCATGGCCAGCCTGTTGGCAGGCGCCACAATCACCCTGGCAATTTGGCCGAACAATCGAGCGGCCGTGCCGGCGCAGTCGTACCTCCCGACCGTCCAGGAGAGCCAAATCTCCCGGCGCGTCGCGCAGGAACCGCAGGACTACGTGCGCGACCGCGAGCGGGAGACCGCGCTGCTGAGAGCCGCATTCGAGCGGCCGATCCCGACCAACTATCCACGCAAGGTGCAGACCGTGCGCATCACGCTGCCGTCGCAGAACGTCGCGGAGACGCCGGCCTCGGTCCGCGTCGCCACCGCGAGTCTCGGCAACGTGCCGGTTATCGTGCCACGGACCGGCAATCTGCCGCTCGGCAATGGGACGGACTACACCACGCTTACCGGCAAGCCGTTGCGTTACCTGATTGGAGGAAGCGCCGGCCAGGGTCACGACGGCGAGGTGACCATGGTGAGCTACAGCACCAACTCGCCGGTCAAGCACGGCATCAGCATCGCCTATTGCAATCTGTTCGAGGAAAACAAGACCGGCAAGTACGGCCCCTACCTGAATTCGTCCGACACCGCCAAACAGTACAACGAAGGGCAGATCGATCCGAAGGGCCCTGGCTGGGAAAAGAACTTGCGCGAACAGTTCGCGCGCCGCAAGAACGCGGGATTCCAGTACATCGAGCTCGATAATCCGGACGCCTACGCGATCAAGGACGTGATCGGCGCGATCGAGCTGGCGGAAACCTACGGGCTCAAGGTGATTGCCAAGAATCCCGGCCTGACTGGGTGGCAGTGCCGCGACCGCCTACGTGTCGCACCGCAATGTCTATGGCATCATCGTCGAGAAGGGCGCGGGCGGCGCGAACGACATGGAAGCGCTGCGCAAGCGTTCCGGCAAGCCGGACCTGCCGGTCTGGTTCGTCGCCTTCGGATCGGGCCGCAGTTGGGCCGGCAGCGTCGCCAATTCGGCGAAGAGCTATCGCAACATGGGCGTGACCTATTCGAGCGCCGGCGAATACGGCAACGCGATCGACGTCCTGCAGCCGGCCGGCTAGTTCGGCATCGGCGCAGCGAGCGGCTGCGCCTGCGCTATTCCGGCTCGATCTTCGCGTCGGCGACGATCTTCGCCCATTTTTGCGTCTCGGAGATCACAAACGATTTGAGCTCGTCTGGCGAGCTTGCGACCGGCTCGATTCCGGCAGCGAGCAGTTTCGACGCAACCTCCTTGTCGGCGAGCGCCTCACGGATCGCAGCATTGAGCCGGTCGACGACCGGCTTCGGCGTCTTGGCGGGCGCGAACGCCGCAAACCAGGCGGTGAGGTCGTAGCCTTTCAATCCAGATTCATCGAGCGCCGGAAGATCGGGCGCCAGTTGCGAGCGCCCAAGGCTCGAGACCGCGAAACCTTTCAGCCTGCCGGCACGCACCGGCGGCAGCGAGGTCGAGACATCTCCGAAGAACAGGGAAATCTGTCCCCCGAGCAGATCCGTCACGACCTGCGGATTGCTCTTGTAGGGGACATGCAGCATGTCGATGCCCGCCATGGTCTTCATCAGTTCGCCGGCCGCACGCGAGGAGGTCGAGCCCGAACCGAATGTCAGCTTGCCGGGATTGGCCTTGGCGTAGGCGAGCAGTTCCTGAACGGTGTTGGCCGGCACCGACGGATGGCCGACCAGCGCCAAGGTGATCGTTCCAAGCCGCGAGATCGGCTCGAAATCCGCCACGGCGTCGTACGGCACCTTCTTGAGCATGCTCTGGTTCGACGCATGCGTCGTATTCGACGTGATGAAGATCGTGTAGCCATCCGGCGCAGACCGCACCACGTTTTGCGCCGCGATGACGCCGCTGCCGCCGGCGATGTTCTCGATCGTCACGGTCTGACCGAGAGAGGCCGACATCCGGTTGCCGAGGAGGCGCGCCAGCGTATCGGTCGCGCTTCCGGCCGCGAACGGCACGACGAATTTAATGCTGCGGCTGGGATAGCGATCCTGCGCGGCGGCAAATGCCATTCCGACGCCAGCACCAAAGCGAAGAACGCTGCTGCGGTCAGTGATCTCTTCATCATCGGTTCCTCCCTCGCCCGCGCCTTGTCTTGCTCTTACCGGCGCGCGGATCAATCCGGCGTCTCGATCTGCACCGGCATATCGAGCAATACGAACGACAGCGATTTGCCGTGCCCATCGAGCCCGAGGCTCGAATTGACACCGCCCTCGAGCACGTCGTCCAGCACGAAGTTGAAAGCGGCAAGCTTGGGGAGGTCGTAGCGCGCGACGTTCGACGGCTTGCGGGCTGCAAAAGCCACGGCGACGCGCTCGGCGGTGATCTGCCGCGAAATCGCTCGTAGTGCGCAGGGTCGCGGCAGACCAGCGCAATGTTCAACCGGTTTCCCTTGTCGCCGGATCGGGCATTGGCGATGTCAAAAAGCTCGACGGTGCGCCCGCTCATGCACCGGCCCCCACCATGGTGATGCGCGGCCGGGCGAATTGTCGTTCGATCAGGCATGAGGCGCTGGCGAGCCGCGGAGTGAGATGCTTGCGGACGCCGCAACCGCCCGCGGGCCCCGCGCAATAGAGCGCTTCGACCTCGTCGAGCAGAAGCTGCACGTCGGCGGCGTTCGTCGATTGCGCGGCGAAACGCAGCCGGACATCGCGCGCCTCCGCCGCCCACGGATGCTCCAGCGCACCGCCATTGTCGCCAAGCACGCTGACCACGCCGATGGCATCGATCCGAAACGCGAGCGAAGGCGCGCGCCTGCGCATGCGCTCCACGATCGTTTCGGCGGCAAGGCGCGCCCGCGCCGCCGCGTTCGGTCCCCGCGTAGGAAATCTCCACCTCGCCCAGCACGCCGCCGTCGATGCAGACGGTGGCCTTGAGCGTGTCCGGCGCAGGCTTGCCGCGCGCGCCGGTCACGCGGACGCGGTCCGGTGCCAGCTCTTCGACCGTGACCGAGCCGAGATCGAGAACCACATCGGGCGCGAGGTAGGCCAACGGATCGTGAATCTCGTAGAGGATCTGCTCGATGACCGTGAGGCGGTCGACGCGGCCGCCGGTGCCTTCCGGCTTAGTGATGACCATGTCTCCGTCGGCGGCGACCTCGGCGATCGGGTAACCGAGATCGGCCATGCCGGGCACTTCCTTGTACGGCGGATCGGCAAAATAGCCGCCGGTGACCTGGCTGCCGCATTCGAGCAGATGCCCGACGAGCGTGCCGGCCGCGAGCCGATCCCAGTCGTCGAGCGTCCACCGAAAGGCGTGGATCAGCGGACCGAGCGCCAGCGCGGAATCGGCGACCCGCCCGGTGACGACAATGTCGGCGCCCTGGTCGAGCGCCTGCGCGATCGGCGCGGCGCCGAGATAGAGATTGGCGGCGATGATTTCGATCGCGCCACGCAGGATCGTGCCGCCGGTCTCGCGCGCTGCCAATTCCTGCGGCGACAGCAGACCGCTCAGATCGTCACCCTCGACGATGGCAATCCGCGGCGACAGCGAGGCCCTGCTCGCGCGCCAGCGCGAGGATGCGCGCGGCCGCGGCCGGCGGATTGGCCGCGCCGAAATTCCCGACGATCCTGATCTTGTCGCGCAGGCAGCGTCCGAGCACCGGGCCGACGAAGCGATCGAGCGCCGGATTGAAACCGCGTCGGATCGCGCCGGCGCTCCAATTGCGACTGCGCGAGCGTGCGCTCGGCCAGCGTTTCGAACATCAGGAAGCGCGGCCCCGCAAGCTTCCCCAGCGCATCGACGACGGGACCGGCGGCGTCCGTCCGGTCACCCGCAAATCCCGCGCCCGCGCCGATACAGACCTGCGAAGTCATCCGCTGCTCCGCGCGCTACGTTGCCGCCTTGCCTTCCATCGGCACCATGGCGGCGTCCTTGGAGTTGCGCAGCGTGAGCGAGGTCTTCACGTTGCGCACATGCGGCGCCGCGGTGAGTTCGGCGACGAAGGCCTGGAACGTCTTGAGGTCCGGCGCCACGCATTTGAGGATGAAGTCGATCTCGCCCGAGAGCATCCAGCATTCCCGCACCAGCGGCTGCGCGCGCACGAAATCCTCGAAGGCCTTGAGGTCCGCCTCCGCCTGGCTGGACAGGTGCACCATGGCGAACACCGTGACCTCGTAGCCCAGGAGCTTCTCGTCGAGCAGCGCCCGGTAGCCCTTGATGTAGCCCGCTTCCTCCAGCGCCCGCACGCGCCGCAGGCAGGGCGGCGCCGAGATGCCGACCCGGTGGGCGAGCTCCACGTTGGTGATGCGGCCGTCGGCCTGCAGCTCACGCAGGATCTGGCGATCGATCGCATCGAGACGGGCTGGCAGGGCAACCTCCGGGAACGAACCCAAGTCGAACGGAGGCTTACCCTGAAAGGCGTGTGCACGAAACATTATTGCGCATTTGAGGTAATTTAATACCGAAGTATTGATGCCATTCACAAGTCTGTGGCATCCTGATCTGCGTATCTTGCATGGCTACCCGGGAATGCCCTAAATTACCTGGGGCGTCGATGCGCAGTCCGACCCGGCGCGCACCCCCTTCAACACTAAAAAACGGGCGCTGCGAATTATGGGTAAGACCACCCACGCCAAGGTCGTGATCATTGGCTCCGGACCGGCCGGTTATACGGCCGCCATCTATGCTGCGCGCGCCATGCTGGAGCCGGTGCTGATCCAGGGCATCCAGCCGGGCGGCCAGCTCACCATCACCACCGATGTCGAGAACTATCCGGGCTTCGCGGATGTCATCCAGGGGCCCTGGCTGATGGAGCAGATGCAGAAGCAGGCCGAGCACGTCGGCACCCGGATGGTCACCGACCACGTCACCAAGGCCGATCTTTCGCACCGGCCGTTCGTGCTCGAATGCGATTCGGGCGACCGCTACATCGCCGAGACCTTGATCATCGCGACCGGCGCGCAGGCGCGCTGGCTGGATCTGCCGTCCGAACAGAAGTTCAAGGGCTACGGTGTCTCGGCCTGCGCCACCTGCGACGGCTTCTTCTATCGCGGCAAGGAAGTGTTCGTGATCGGCGGCGGCAATACCGCGGTCGAGGAGGCGCTCTTCCTCACCAACTTCGCCTCCAAGGTCACGGTCGTGCACCGGCGCGATCATTTCCGCGCGGAGAAGATCCTGCAGGACCGCCTGTTCAAGAACCCGAAGGTCTCGGTGATCTGGGACAGCGTGCTCGACGACGTGCTCGGCAGCGACAATCCGCTCAAGGTGCGCTCCGTCCGGCTGCGAAACGTCAAGACCAACGCCACCAGCGAGCATGCCGTTGACGGCGTGTTCATCGCTATCGGTCATACGCCGGCGTCCGAACTGGTCGCGGGCCAGGTCGAGATGAAGGGCGGCGGCTATATCAAGACCGCGTCCCATTCGACCGCGACCTCGGTGGCGGGCGTGTTCGCCGCCGGTGACGTGACCGACGACATCTACCGCCAGGCAGTAACGGCCGCCGGCCAAGGCTGCATGGCGGCACTCGAGGCCGGCCATTTCCTCGCAGCGCACGCGGAAAGCCGCGCGGCTGCGGAGTGATTGCGGATAGCAGACTACGGACGCGCAGCGCCGAATACCCTGATGGGTACGCCATCAGCTTCTCGCGCTGCGTCCTCTTTCGCTGGGACCGATATGGATTGGGATAAACTCAAAGTCTTTCACGCCGCGGCCGAAGCCGGCAGCTTCACCCATGCCGGCGAGCAGCTCGGGCTGTCGCAATCCGCCGTGTCGCGGCAGGTCTCGGCGCTCGAACAGGAGCTCGGCGTCTCGCTGTTTCATCGCCATGCGCGCGGCCTGATCCTGACCGAGCAGGGCGAGCTGCTGCACCACACCGCGCATGACGTGTTCATGAAGCTCGAAGCCGCGCGCGCCAAGCTCACCGACAGCAAGGAGCGCCCGAACGGCGAACTCAAGGTACAGACCACGCCCGGCATCGGCGTGCACTGGCTCACGCCCCGGCTCGGCGAATTCATCGACCTCTATCCCGACATCCACATCACGCTCATCACCACCGACGAGGAACTCGACCTCGCCATGCGCGAAGCGGACGTGGCGATCCGGCTGCGCCAGCCGACGCAGCCCGACCTGATCCAGCGCAAGCTGTTCTCGGTGCGCTTCCACGCCTATGCGTCGCCCGACTACCTCAAGCGCTTCGGCACGCCCAAGACGCTCGAGGACCTCGACGACCACCGCGTGCTGACGCTGGGCGGCTCGATGATTCCCAGCCATTTCGAGAACCGCCGCTGGCTGATCGAGGTCAGCCGCAACGGCAAGGGCCCGCGAACTCCGGTGCTGACCATCAACACCGTGCTCGGCGTCATGCGGGCGTGTCAGCGCGGCATCGGCGTCGCGCTGCTGCCGGATTACCTGGTCGAGGAAAACGGTGGTCTGGTGCAGCTCTTCGGCGAGTCCAATTCGATCGCGCTCGACGCCTATTTCGTCTATCCGGAAGAATTGAAGTCGGTCGCCCGCGTGCAGGTGTTCCGCGATTTTCTGGTGGCCAAGGCCCAGCGCTGGCATTTCTGACGGCGGCGTTGCGCGTCACGGTAAGCCTGTGCCGCAACGCCCCGCAACCAGACCCACATCTGCTTGCGACCCCCGCATGGCTGACATGCGACCCTTTGTATTGTCTAGAGAAAGTGCGGCTGCATACTGCACGAGACTGTCGGCGTCCGGTTGCCCATCCTCCCAGATCGCAATCGTCAAGCTGGCAGCTGTTCCCCTCTGGAAGGTGATACCGGCCCCGCGCTGGTAAACTCAAAACGGGCCGAAAGGCCCGTTTTTCTTGGGTCCATGCACTTTTAACCCTGTTGCCAATTACTGTTACCGATTGGCTGTTGCCATCTCCTGTTGCCAGTTACATTCCGGGCAGCAACGGAGTTCCGGCAATGGCAACGCGAGCACGACATGGAAGCTATCTGTTTCAACGGCCCGAAAGCCGCATGTGGTGGCTTCGTCTGCGGTCGCCCGACAAGGTCAAAGTTCACAGTCTCAAGACGGCGGACAAGACGCAAGCGGAGATGCTGGCCGCTCCGATGATCGCGGAGCACAAGGCTGCGCTACTCGCCGCGCGCCCGCGTGTCGAGTTGGCTTGGCGTCACGAATACGAGCCCGGCCGCGAGCACGTCGGCGCTGTCGGTGCGCGCATCATTGCCACGGACCGGGAGTTGCTACATCTCGACGCCGCCGGGGCGATCATCCGCACCGCGCCGAATGGCGGATACGAGCACCGCGTCGTCAATCTTGAACGTCGCCTTGGCATTCCCTACGCGCCGATTCAGATCGACGAGTTGGCGACCGTGCGGCCATCTCTTGCCGTCAAGGATGACGACGACGCTTTGCTTGAACTCTACATCACGCACAAAGCCTTGAACGCGGGCCGCGCGAAAGAGGCGCGCGATATGTTCCATATCTTCAAGACGACGGTTGGCAAGCCAATCGCGAAGTGTACACGCGATGATGGCCGCGCCGTTGTCGCTGCATTGGGCGACGCGAAGTCCGCCACGCTAAAGCGCAAGATGGTGCCGCTTGTGGCGATGGTGAATTTCGCTATCGGCGAAGGCAAGCTGACGTTCAATCCGTTCGTATCCGTAGTCGCGGAACGTGACGATTCCGAACGTCGGTTGCCATTTGATGAAAGCGACATGACGCTGATACGCGCGAACCTTCCGACACTCAGCGTGCAAGATCAATTGCTGGTCCGCACGCTCGCCACAACCGGAATGCGCTTGTCGGAAGCCTTCGAGATTGACCGCGAGCAAACGGAAGGCGGTTGCCGCTTTGTAATTGTCGGCACGAAAACCGATCAATCCCTGCGCCGTGTCCCGCTCCCGGCTGCACTCTTGAAGCATCTTCCGAAGACGATCAAAGGGAAGCTATTCGCAGGCTTGCCCAACGCTGCAAGCACGCGGCTCGGCAAGTGGCTCCGCGACGAATGCGGGATCACTGACACAGCCAAGGTCGCGGCGCACAGCTATCGTCACCGCGCCAAGGATCAACTACGCAAGGCGGGCGCGCATCCCGATGTGCAAGAGGAAATTTTCGGTCGCGACAAGAAGACCATTGCCGCAGGATATGGCGTCGGGTCGCCGGTACCACTTCTGCGGAAGGTAATCGACAAGATTGGATTTTGACCGCCTTAACCACCTCTCAGTCTTTCGGTCGAGCGGGCGAAGATCCGCGGGAGATGCTAGATAAGGCGCAGCCAGGACACCCTGCAAGCCGTCAGCCCCGGCGAGCCGATTGAGCTTGTGTGATGGATGACCACCGGTTTTTCGCACCCTGGATCGAAGACCCGGACCCACCGGATGACACGACACAAGCCGAGTGGCTGCTATTCGTCGAGGCCCTCGCGCTTATGTTCCCCGAGCTAGTACAGTTAGACGACTGACCGCCATCTGAAAAGCGGAGTTACTGTAACTCCGTCGCTCACGCTTCGCTGCGACATCGAGCGCAGGATCGCCTGCTTTTGATAACACGGCCGCAGGATCTCGACGGTTGTGCGAATGCGGAAGACCCGGTTAAATGTCCACTCGGCCGGGGAGCTCGATTATCGCTTTGTCCACACCTTCGAAAGCTCTTGCACAAAACTCCGCTCCTCTTGATCCATTTGAATCTGCCAAATCACACTTTTTCGATACGAGCGAGTGGGGTCCATTTTGCGACGTCACCCTAACCTTGAAGCAAAGCTGCCGGTCCGATGGAGCTTCATGCGTAAAGATCAACGACTACCGATGCAGACAAGCCTTCCGGCACTTCATGAACCTACTCAACAGGACAATATACGGAGCTGCATTTCGTCGGCACTGCAGACGTCTTCGTGTATTACCCGTACTCGAAAAAGGCGAGGTCCGCACTCACACGTTACGTTCATGGGAGCGTGGCAAGTCGGGTCGGTGGCATATCCATTGTGCAATTGAGTTGCCCTTACACTTGGATGCCGTCGCCCTTGAAAGCGCCATCCACCACTGTTGGAAGAAAGTTGAATGGGGCTACAGCCGAATTCTTGTCCGCGACTGTGCAAACGCGGGTTGGATTCGCGACATGTTGAAAGGACACCAGAAGTCAGCGTTCGACGGCTTCCTTGACTGCATAGTTTTAGAGTCCTTGCACAATCCAACTGCTGACGCGTAGACGTTCTTTGGAATAGGACTCTTCGTAGAACGGGTTCTTGCACTGGCGATTGGTCAGCAGCCGCCTTGTTTTCCTGCTATTGCCTTCCGCCGCGCAGCTCGCCGCCGGCGCCGCCTCCCTTCGCGCGCGTGTGGATGACGCCATAAAGGTCAACGCCGCCCAAAACGCATGTCGTGCCAAGTGGATCGCGCGCAAAGCCGTGAAGACCCAAGTGCCTCCAGATTCAATCGGGGTCTGCTCGAAGCTACCGCGTAGCTCCCGACCCGCCGACGCCGCCTCAGCACCGATCGATCAAAACCTCCGAGGGCCATCCCAGCCCCCTCGGCCGAATTCGCAAAACACAAAAAGGACGAAAAAAGGAAAGCCGCCGCG